>NZ_JBIRVV010000001.1:1010544-1431113 GCF_044387305.1 Lentzea sp. NPDC020367
CGGTTCGTACAGGCCACCCGAGTCGAACAGGATGTGGAACGAGCCGTCGGACGGCCGGTAGATGCCGTAGTCGGAGTTGCCGTTGCCGTTCCAGTCGCCGGTGATCGGCAGGTCTCCTGCCTGGCCGAGGCGCCAGGTCGGGTGGTACGCGGCGCCGCCCGTGTCGAACAGGACGTGGAAGGAGCCGTCGGACGCCTGGAAGGTGGCGTAGTCGCTGCTGCCGTTGCCGTTGAAGTCCGACGAGTACCGGGCGGCGCGGGAGTTCCGCGCCCCGCCTGTCCACAGCGCGCCGGCGATGACCTCACCGTCGTGCGCCTGCGGGCCGTAGGCGTCCGGCGTGCCGGAGCGCTGCACGTCCTGGCAGACCTCGCCGATCGGCCTCCCGTGCCAGTTCGTCACCCTGAGCAGGTGGTTCACGAACTCGTTGGTGGCGTGCACGGGATCGACCACCTGCTCGGGCGTGCCCCAGCCCTGGCTGGGCCGTTGCTGGAACAGGCCCCGTGAGTCGCGGTCGCCGCCGTCCAGGTTCTTGATGTTGGACTCCACGATCGTCGTCGTGATCGCGATGGCCGCAGCGTGCTCGTCGAGCCCGCGGGACTTCACGGTCTCGACGACGGCACGGGCGCAGGAGACCTGGTAGGCGTTGACGCCGGCCCGCAGCCGGCCGTTGAGCCTGCCGTTGAGCGATGTGGCGACCGCCTGGTCGGACTGCGTCGGGTTGCCGGGCCCGCACGGCAGGTTGTTGTAGGCCAGTGCGGACGGCGCGGTCGTGAGCGTCAGGCCCGTGGCGAGCGCGGCCACGGCGAGGCCCAGAGCGAGTGCGGATCTCATGTTCTCTTCTCCGCGGGCTCAGACCGGCCGGTGGCTGCTGCCACCGAGGCGCCAGGTGGGCTCGTAGAGGCCGCCCGAGTCGAAGAGGACGTGGAACGAGCCGTCCGCCGGGTTGTAGACGCCGTAGTCGGAGTTCCCGTTGCCGTTCCAGTCACCGGAGACCGGGATCGAGCCGGATCCGCCGAGTCGCCATTCGGGGTGGTAGGCGGCGCCGCCGGTGTCGAACAGGACGTGGAAGGAGCCGTCGGACGGCCGGTAGACGGCGTAGTCGGAGTTCCCGTTGCCGTTCCAGTCACCCGCGACGGGCAGGTCGCCGGGACCGCCCAGACGCCAGCTCGGCTCGTAGAGGCCGCCCGAGTCGAAGAGGATGTGGAACGAGCCGTCGGCCGGGTTGTAGACGCCGTAGTCGCTGTTCCCGTTGCCGTTCCAGTCGCCGGCGACCGGCACGTAACCCGGGCCACCCAGACGCCAGGTCGGCTCGTACAGGCCGCCGGAGTCGAAGAGGATGTGGAACGAGCCGTCGGACGGCCGGTAGACGCCGTAGTCGCTGCTGCCGTTGCCGTTCCAGTCACCGGTGATCGGCAGGTCTCCTGCCTGGCCGAGGCGCCATTCGGGGTGGTAGGCGGCACCGCCGGTGTCGAACAGGACGTGGAACGAGCCGTCCGAGGCGTTGTAGGTGGCGTAGTCGCTGTTCCCGTTGCCGTTGAAGTCCGACGAGTACTTGGCGGCGCGGGACTTCGGCGGTGCGGACTCGACGATGTTCTTGTAGCGCTTGGCCACGTACTGGCTCGTCGGGTGCCCGTCGAGGCTCGAACCGGTGAACGTGCCGACGCTCTCGCGGACCGGCGTGGAACCGAAGGTGAAGAACGTGAAGTGCACGCCGTCGGAGTGGTAACCGCCGAACAGGAACGCGTGTCCGTTGAGGACCAGGAAGTCACCGGGCTTCAGGTCGGCACGGTTGATGGTGAAGAACCGCGAGTCGGTGAGCATGGCCGTCGAGTTCGGCGAGTTGGTCAGGTGCAGTGCCATCGACACGTAACCCGAGCAGTCGGTCCGGTACTGCTTGCCGGACGAGTCGGGCGCCGATCCGCCCTGGTCGTACTGGAGGCCCTTGTTCAGCCAGAATCTGGCGCGCTGTACGACCTCGTCCCGGCTGATCTGGCCGCCGACGTCGGATGCCTGTGCCACCCCCGTCAGCACCGTCGACGTGACCGCGGTGGCCGCGACCGTCGCCCCGGTCAGAGCCAGGACCAGCGGTAACGCGGCCGCTCCCAGCCAGCGCATCTTGTTTCGCAATCGCATTTCTGTCCCCTCCTCGGTAGCCCCTCGGGCTGATGGGAGGAAATCTAGAAACGCGTTCTGGTGAGAACCTGGCAGCAACCTGGACGTCAGGAACGGGCGCGTGCCAGACCGGCGCAGGCGGCCTCCAGCTCGGCGCGGTACTCGATGCGCTCGGCCAGATCCCTGGCCCGCGCGTGGTGGCTGACCGAGGCCGGCAGGTCGCCCCGGTCGAACGCGATGTCGCCCAGCACGTTGTGCGCGACGGCGAGGAAGTCCGCGCTGCGGCCATGGCCGAGCATCGTCATCGCCTGCTCGCCGAACGCCGCCGCTTCCGCCAGTTCACCCGCGCGGCGGCGCGCGTCCGCCGACTTGATCAGCGCGCGCATCTCGTAGTGGGTGTTGCCGGTGTCCCTGGCCAGCGCCAGCGCCTCGCCGAGCAACGTGGCCGCGCGGTCGTGCTCACCCAGCCGGGCGTGCACCGCGCCGAGCGCCGCGAGCACCGAACCCTCCTCGTGGCGCTCGCCGATCTCGCGGCTCTTGATGAGCGCCTTCTCCAGCTGCTCGCGCGCGTCGGTCAGCCTGCCGACGCTGAGGTGGACCCGGCCCTGGTTGGCGATGCAGATCGCGGCGTGCCGGTAGTTGTTCTGGTGCTGCTGGATCGGCAGCGCGGTCTCGTAGGCGGTCAGCGCGCCCGCGTGGTCGCCGAGCCGGTGCCGGAGCATGCCCTGCACGACCAGCGCCATGCTCTCCCGCGTCCGGTCGCCCAGTTCCGCGGCCAGTGCCAATGTGCGGTCCGCGTGGACGAGGCCGGCCCGGTACCGGCACTGCATGTACCGGGTGAGCGCGAGGTGGTACTGGCCGCGCGACTCGGCCACCGGATCGCCGAGCCTGCGCGCGGCCTCGACCGCCGGCTCCTGGACGGCCACGAGGTCGTCGACGCGTTCGGTGATCATCAGGAAGTGGCCGGTGTGCACCGGCAGTTCGGTGGCCACCCGGTCGAACCCCGCCGACACCGCGAACCGGGACGCGGCGACGAGGTTCGGGCGCTCGGTGGTGAACCAGTCCATCGCGGTGCGGTCGTCGCGCAACCGGGGCAGCCGGGCCGGCACGGAGGCGACCACGGGCTCCGCCTCGCGGCGTCCCGGTTGCAGCAGGTCGGCGGCGAAGTTCGCGACGTGCACGTAGTAGTCGAGCAGCCGGGCGGCCGCGGCGGGCGCGTCCGGGTCGGCGAGCGAGCGCACGTGGTCGCGAACCAGGTCGTGCAACGTGTACCGGCCACGGGCGCGTTGCTCCACGAGATGCAGGTCGAGGAGGTCCTCCAGCACGTCGTCGGCCTCGCGGAACGGCACGCCCGCGAGCGCGGAGGCGGTGCACGCGTCGAAGTCGGTGCCGGGATGCAGGCCCAGCAGGCGGAACATCCGCTGGTGCGCCGCGCCCAGGTCCCGATAGGACAGTGCGAACGCGGCGGCGACCTCCGCCTCGCCGGACTCGCGCAGCCGTTCGACCACGTCCTCGATCATCCACTGTGGACGGTGTTGCGCCCTGGCCGCCGCGATCCGCAGCGCCAGCGGCAGACCACCGCACACCCGGACGAGCTCGCGCGCCGCCTCGGGCTCGGCCGTCACCCGGTCGCCGAGCATCCGGGTGAGCAACGCCAGCGCCTCGTCGCCCGGCAGCACGTCCAGCGACAGCAGGGCGGCGCCGTGCACGGTTCTCAGGCGCCGCCGGCTGGTGACGATCACCAGGCAGTCGCGCGCACCGGAGATCAACGGTGTCACCTGGCCCGAGTCGGCCGCGTTGTCCAGCACGACCACCGCCCGCCGGCCGGAGAGCTCGGTGCGCCACGCGGCGACGCGCTGGTCGAGGTCGTTCGGGATTTCGGCGGCGGGCACGCCCAGCGACCGCAGCAGCACGTCCAGCGCGTCGAACGGATCGACCGGCTCGCGACCGGCCGTGAACCCGTGCAGGTCGACGAGCAGTTGCGCGTCGGGGTAGCGGTCGCGCAGCCGTTGCGCCAGGTGCACGGCGAGCGTGGTCTTGCCGACGCCGGCCATGCCGTCGACCAGCACGACCGCCGTGGCACCGGGGCCGGGCAGCTCGTCCAGCACGCGGTCGAGCTCGCGCGCACGTCCGGTGAAGTCGGGAACGTCCAGCGGCAGCGCGTTCCTGGGCCGGACCGGTTCCGGCGCCGGGGGAGCGGGGTCCAGCAGGTCCTCGTCGGCGCGCAGGATCCGTTCGTGCACGGAACGCAGCTCGCCCGACGGGTCCAGGCCCAGTTCGTCGGCCAGCCGGGTGCGGGTGACGTCGTAGCAGCGCAACGCGTCGGCCTGCCTGCCGTTGCGGTACAGCGTGCGCATCAACGCCGCGACGAGCTTCTCCCGCAACGGGTTCTCGGTCACGAGCGAGGAGAGCTCCGGCAGCACCTCCCGGTGTCGTCCCCCTGCCAGTTCCTGGTCCACCCACGTCTCGGCGGCGACCAGGCGCTCCTCGGTCAGCGTGGACCGCATGCCGTCGAAGAACGTCGTGTGCGGCGTGCCCGTGAGCGGTTCTCCCCGCCACAACGCCAGCGCGTCCCGCAGCCGTCCCCGCGTCACCAGCGAGCGGAACAGCAGGACGTCGACGTCATCGCGGGCGGCGTCGAGCACATATCCCGGACCGCGCCGCGAAATCTCGATTCCGGCCGGCCGGATCATTTTGCGCAGAGCCGAAACATAGCCGTGGACCAGGCCGCGAGCGTCGTCCGACGACGCCTCGTCCCACACGACGTCGATGATCCGCTCGACCCCGACCGGTTCCCCCGCCTGCAGCGCCAGCAGCGCGAACACGCCGCGCACCAACGGCCTGTTGACGGCGAAAGCTGTTTCCCCGTCGTGCGTCTCGACGGCCCCCAGCAGCCTGATTCGCGTCACAAGCCCACACAGTAAGGGATCTGCGCGTTAGCATCGATCGGCTTGATTCACGACTTGGGGGAATTGCGTGGACAGACGCATTGTGGTGTCCGTTTTGTCATTGGTGGCCGCCGTGCTCGTCATTCCGGCGCACAACGCGGCCGCGAGCGAGGAAGGCCCGGAGGTGTGCGCGAAGCACGCCCAGAAGGCGGGCTTCCGCGGCGAGGACCTGGTCGAGGCCGTCGCGATCGGCATGGCCGAGTCGAGGTGCAGGACCTACTTCGACGACCCCGTCCCCGCGGACCAGGGGATGTGGCAGATCAAGGTCGACCGCAACGACCCGTGGCGCAACGGCACGAACGGCAACCTGCTGGACCCGGCCTACAACGCCGTGGTGACGAACCGCATGTCGTCCGGTGGCACGAACTGGACCGCCTGGAGCACCTACAACAACGGGACCTACCGCAGGTACCTGGACGTGGCCAGGGACGCGGCGAACAACTTCACCGCGTCGCGGCACTCGGCGGACTACAACGGCAACGGCAGCAGCGACTACGCGGTCTACCGTCCCGCCGACGGCTCGTTCCACGTGCTGTTCGACTCGGGCGGCCTCTACGAGCCGAGCTGGCGTCTCGGCCAGGCCGGCGACCTGCCCGTCGCGGGTGACTGGAACGGCAACGGGAACTCCGACTACGCGGTCTACCGGCCGTCCGACGGCTCGTTCCACATCTTGTTCGACTCGGGCGGCCTGTACGAACCGACCTGGCGTCTCGGCGGGCCCGGCTACGTCCCGGTCGCGGGCGACTGGAACGGCAACGGCAACTCCGACTACGGCGTCTACAACTCGGCCGACGGCTCGTTCCACGTCCTGTTCGACTCGGGCGGTCTCTACGAGCCGAGCTGGCGCCTGGGCGGGCCGGGTGACCTGCCGGTGGCCGGTGACTTCAACGGCAACGGCACCAGCGACTACGCGGTCTACCGGCCGGCGGACGGGTCGTTCCACGTGCTGTTCGACTCCGGCGGCGCCGCGTACCACCCCGAGTGGCGGCTCGGCGGCCCCGGCTTCCTGCCCGTCTCCGGCGACTGGAACGGCAACGGGAACTCCGACTACGGCGTCTACAACCCCGCTGACGGCTCGTTCCACGTCCTGTTCGACAGCGGCGGCCTCTACCAGCCGTCGTGGCGTCTGGGTGGCCCGGACCACCGTCCCCTCTAGGAACCGAGGGTGGGACGGCCGGCCGTCCCACCCTCGAAGAACCCCTCCGGTCAAGGGAAAAGTTGGCCGATATGTGCCACCCCCACCTCCTTGTCCGGGCAAAACCGGCGAATTAGCTTGAGAGTCCGCAAGACCGAATTCCCCTGATGGCACAACGGTTGCCGGGGCCCCGGAGGACTCAATGGTGAGCTCGCCCGCGCGTTGCCGCGCGCCTTTCCGGCTGTGGACCGGAGCGACCGGATGACGGCCCCGCTGCTGTCGGTCCAGGGCCTGGTGAAGCGCTTTCCCGGCGTGATGGCCCTGCAGGGCGTGGACTTCGACGTCCGCGCGGGTGAGGTGCACTGCCTGCTCGGGCAGAACGGCGCCGGCAAGTCGACGCTGATCAAGGTGCTGTCCGGCGCGCACCGCCCCGACGAGGGCGAGATCCGCTGGCGCGGCGAGGTCGTGTCGTTCGGCAACCCGACCGCCGCGATGCGCAGCGGGGTGGCCGCCATCTACCAGGAGCTCGACCTCGTGACCGGCCTTTCGGTGGCCGACAACGTGTTCCTCGGTCACGAACTGTCCACCGCGGGCTTCACGCGGCGATCGGAGGCTCGGCGCAGGACCCGCGCGCTGCTCGACCGGCTGGGGCACAGGGACATCTCACCCGACCGCGACGTCGGCCGGTTGTCCGTGGCGCACCAGCAGGTCGTGAGCATGGCGCGGGCGCTGTCGCTGGACGGGCAGCTGCTGATCATGGACGAGCCGTCGGCCGTGCTGGACCCCGACGAGGTGCGGGTCCTGTTCGGTGTCATCAGGGAGCTCACCGCGCAGGGCGTCGCCGTCGTCTACATCTCGCACCGGCTGGCGGAGATCAGGGAGATCGGCGACCGGGTCACCGTCCTCAAGGACGGCCGCACCGTCGCCACCGGCCTGCCCGCACGCGAGGTGAAGACCTCGGAACTGATCGGCCTGATGACCGGCCGCGTGCTGGAGAACGTGTTCCCGCAACGGAAACCGGTCGACCCGGCGGCACCGGAGGTGCTGAAGGTGAGCGGGCTGGCCGACAAGAGCCGCTTCCGCGACGTCGACCTCACGGTCCGCGCGGGGGAGGTGGTCGGGCTCGCGGGTCTCGTCGGGTCCGGCCGCTCGGAGATCCTCGAGACGATCTACGGCGCGCGCAAGGCCGCCGAAGGCACCGTCGAGGTCGACGGAAAACGGCTCCGGCGGGGGAGTGTCGGCGCGGCCGTGCGCGCGGGCATGGGGTTGTGCCCTGAAGAGCGCAAGAGTCAGGGACTGCTGCTGGACCAGGCCGTCTACCGCAACATCACCGTCTCGTCGATGTCGTCGTTCGCCCGCTTCGGGTTTCTGGACGAGCGGGCCGAACGCGTCCGTTCGGCCCAGCTGACCGAGACGCTGGACGTCCGCCCGGCCGGCGTCGACCGCGTGGTGCGCGGCCTGTCCGGCGGCAACCAGCAGAAGGTCGTGCTCGCGCGGTGGCTGCTGCGGGAGTGCCGGGTGCTGCTGCTGGACGAACCCACCCGCGGCGTGGACGTGGGCGCGCGCAGCGAGATCTACGAGCTCATCCGCGCACTGGCGGACTCCGGCGTGGCCGTCGTCGTCGTGTCCAGCGACGTCGAGGAGGTCTTGGGCCTGGCCGACCGGGTCCTGGTGGTGCGCGAGGGCCGGGTGGTCCACGACGGACCGGCCGACGAGATCGACGAGTCCCGGGTCCTCGACCTGGTCATGGAAGGACACGCAGCATGAGCGAGGACACCGCCGCAGTGGCCGCGCCCCAGCACACCCCGGTCGCCAGGCAGTCGAGCGTCTCGGCGCTGCTCGCCTCCCCGGCCGGGCGCAACACCGGTCTCGTGGTCGCACTGGTCCTGCTGTGCCTGGGCGGGGTGATCACCGCGGGCGACCGGTTCGCCGACGTCGACAACGTGCTGACCATCCTGCGGCTCGCCGCCGTGATCGGGGTCGTGAGCATCGGCATGACGTTCGTGATCACCGGCGGCGGGATCGACCTGTCCGTCGGCGCGATCGTCGCGTTGTCGTCGGTGTGGGCGACAACCCTTGCCACCCAAGGGATCGCCAACGACACGCACTGGATCGTCATCGTGTTCACCGCGCTGCTGGTGGGCGGCGCGTGCGGACTGGTCAACGGCCTGCTCATCGCCTACGGCCGGGTCGTGGCGTTCATCGCGACCCTGGCGAGCCTCGCCGCCGCGCGCGGTCTCGCCGAGATCATCTCCAACCGCAAGACCCAGATCGTGAACGTGCCTGGTTTCGCCGCGTTCTTCGACGCATCGGTGCTGGGGGTACCGGTGCTCGTGGTGATCTTCGCGGTGGTCGCGGTGGCCGGATGGGTGCTGCTCAACCGCACCACGTTCGGCCGCCGCACGTTCGCGGTGGGAGGCAACCCGGAGGCGGCCCGGCTGGCGGGCATCGACGTGCGGCGGCACACCGTCCTGCTCTACGCGCTGCTCGGTCTGTGCTGCGGGCTGGCCGCCGCCATGCTCATCGCCCGCACCACGACCGGCAGCGCGACCCACGGCGGCCTGTACGAACTCGACGCGATCGCCGCGGTCGTGATCGGCGGCACGCTGCTGTCCGGCGGCCGCGGCACGATCGCGGGCACCGTCTTCGGCGTCCTGATCTTCACCACGCTGTCGAACGTGTTCACCCTCAACAACCTCTCCATCTCCGCCCAGGCCGTCGCGAAGGGCGCGATCATCGTGGTCGCCGTCCTCCTCCAGCAGCGGCTGGCCCGACGCAGCGGCGCTTGACGCCGCCATCCACGACCGCCGCCACCCGAGGAGACACAGAACCCATGCAATTCAAGAGAATCACTCTTCTCGTCGCCGCCTCCGCACTCGCGCTCACCGCCTGCACGGGCAACACACCCGAGCCCCAGGGCGGCGGGAACCAGAGCGGCGGTGTGAAGGTCGCCAACGACGAGCCCGGCAACAAGGTCGTCATCGGCTTCTCCGCACCGGCCGCGGACCACGGCTGGATGGCCGCGATCACCAACGCCGCCAAGGCGGAGGCGACCAAGTACTCCGATGTGGAGCTGCGCGTCGTCGAGGGCACCAACGACGTCAACCTCCAGATCAGCCAGGTCGAGACGTTCATCAACGACAAGGTGAACGCGATCGTCCTGCTGCCGTTCGACGGCGCGGCGCTCACCCCGGTCGCGTTGAAGGCCATGAAGGCCGGCATCACCGTGATCAACGTCGACCGCCAGTTCGACAGCCCGTTCGCCGCGCGGTCCACGGTGCTGGGCGACAACTACGGCATGGGCGTGTCCGCGGGCACGTACGTCTGCGAACGCCTGAAGGGCAAGACGGACGCCAAGGTCGCGGAGATCGCCGGCATCGACTCGCTGCCGCTGACCCAGGACCGCAGCAAGGGCTTCGCGGAGGCACTCGCGGGCTGCGGCCTGAAGGTGAGCAACCGCGTGGCGGCCGAGTTCACCGTGGAGAGCGGTGAGAGGGCCGCGGCGAACCTGTTGCAGGCCGCGCCGAAGCTCGACGCCATCTGGAACCACGACGACGACCAGGGCGTCGGCGTCGCGGCCGCGATCAAGAACTCCGGCCGCAGCGAGTTCTTCATGGTCGGCGGTGCGGGATCGGCCAACGTGATGCGGGAGATCAAGGCGGACAACGGCCCGCACAAGGCGACCGTCATCTACCCGTCCACCCAGGGCGCCGACGGCATCCGGCTGGCGCGGCTCGCGGTGCAGAACAAGAGCCTCGGCGACCTGGTCGAGGTGGAGGTGCCCCGGCAGGTCCAGCTGTACGCCCCGGTCGTCACGAAGGACAACGTCGACCGCTACCTGCCGACCGCCTTCGAGTCCTGAGAACACGAGAGGACCGCACGGTGACTGAACTTGGCATCGCGCTGATCGGCCACGCCTTCATGGGAGCCGCGCACTCCCAGGCGTGGCGGGTCGCGCCGCACTTCTTCGACCTCCCGGTGCGGCCGGTGATGTCCGTGCTGGCCGGACGGGACGCCGACCGCACCAGGGCCGCGGCCGAACGCCTGGGCTGGGCCGAGGCGACCAGCGACTGGAAGTCCGTGCTGGAGCGCGACGACGTGCACGTGGTGGACATCTGCACACCAGGCGACACGCACGCCGAGATCGCGGTCGCCGCCCTGGACGCGGGCAAGCACGTGCTGTGCGAGAAGCCGATGGCCAACACCGTCGCCGAAGCCGTCGCGATGGCCGAGGCGGCGGAACGGGCGGCCCAGCGCGGCGTGCGCGCGATGGTCGGGTTCAGCTACCGGCGAGTGCCCGCCCTGGGCCTGGCCCGTGACCTGGTCGCCCAGGGCAGGCTGGGACGCATTCACCACGTGCGGGCCCAGTACCTGCAGGACTGGATCGTCGACCCGGCCGCGCCGCTGTCCTGGCGGCTGGACAAGGAGAAGGCCGGCTCTGGCGCGCTGGGCGACATCGGCGCGCACATCGTCGACGCCACCCAGTTCATCCTCGGCGACACCATCAGCGAGGTGATGGGGACGCTGGTGACGTTCGTGCCGGAGCGTCCGCTCGCCTCCACGCACTCCGGTCTGTCCGGTACCGCCGCAACCGGACAGACCGGGCCCGTCACCGTGGACGACGCCGCGTTGTTCCTGGCGCGCTTCGGCAGTGGCGCGCTCGGCTCGTTCGAGGCCACGCGGTTCGCCAACGGCCGCAAGAACGCGCTGCGCATCGAGATCAACGGCTCGGCGGGCAGCCTGGCCTTCGACTTCGAGGACATGAACGTGCTGGAGTTCTTCGACGGCACCGAGGACCCGGCCGTCGCGGGGTTCCGCCGGATCCTGGTCACCGAGCCGGGACATCCTTACGTGGGCGCGTGGTGGCCCGCCGGGCACGGCCTGGGCTACGAGCACGCGTTCACCCACCAGGCCGTCGACTTCGTGTGGGCGGTCGCGGAAGGAACGAACCCCGCGCCGTCGTTCGCCGACGGGCTGCGGGTGCAGCGCGTCCTCGCCGCCGTCGAGGACAGCGCGGCATCCGGTTCGTGGCAGCAGGTCTAGGTCGTGTCCTGCAAGTCTCGTCCGGCGACAGTGGCAACCGAGGGACCCGGAGACGGCACCGCCGCAGCACCCGAACACGCCCGGTATGAGGGCGCTGCGGCGGCACCGCCTCCGGGTCGCTCACCCGCGCCTCTCACCGAACGAACCAGCAGGACACGACCTGAGGAGGAGACATGGCACGTCCGATCACGTTGTTCACCGGTCAGTGGGCCGACCTGCCGTTCGAGGAGGTCTGCCGGCTGGCCTCGGGCTGGGGCTACGACGGCCTGGAGATCGCCTGCTGGGGCGACCACCTCGACCCGTGGCGGGCCGCGGAGGACGACGAGTACGTCGCGGACCGGCTCGCGATCCTTGCCAAGCACGACCTGAAGGTGTGGACGATCTCCAACCACCTCACCGGGCAGGCCGTCTGCGACGACCCGATCGACGAGCGGCACCAGGGCATCCTGTCCGCCCGCAACTGGGGTGACGGAGACCCCGAGGGCGTGCGGCAGCGGGCGGCCGAGGAGATGAAGATGACCGCGCGGGCCGCGGCGAGGCTCGGCGTCGGCACGGTCGTGGGCTTCACCGGCTCGTCGATCTGGAAGACCGTCGCGATGTTCCCGCCGGCGCCCGCCTCCATGATCGACGCGGGCTACCAGGACTTCGCCGACCGCTGGAACCCGATCCTCGACGTGTTCGACGAGGTCGGCGTCCGGTTCGCGCACGAGGTTCACCCGTCCGAGATCGCCTACGACTACTGGACGACCGTCCGCGCGCTGGAAGCGGTCGGGCACCGGCCGGCTTTCGGCCTGAACTGGGACCCGTCGCACTTCGTCTGGCAGGACCTCGACCCGGTCGGGTTCCTGTGGGACTTCCGCGACCGGATCTACCACGTCGACTGCAAGGACGCCCGGCGTCAGGTCGGCAACGGCCGCAACGGCCGGATGGGCTCGCACCTGGCGTGGGGGGATCCGCGACGTGGCTGGGACTTCGTCTCCACCGGACGCGGTGACGTGCCGTGGGAGCAGTCGTTCCGGATGCTCAACACCATCGGGTACGCAGGCCCGATCAGCGTCGAGTGGGAGGACGCGGGGATGGACCGGCTGGTCGGCGCGCCCGAGGCGCTGGAGTTCCTCCGCCGCAACGCCTTCGACCCGCCGTCGGCCTCGTTCGACGCCGCGTTCAGCTCGGGTGGCTGACGGTAGCGCCCTGTCTTTTGTAGCCGATGTGACAATTGTTCGATGGAGAGCACCTTGGGTGTAGAGGCGGGTTCGCCGGCCGCTGTGCTGCGCATGCTGATGGACGGCAGCCCGCGCACCCGAGCGGAGATCGTGGCCGCGACCGGCCTCGCCCGGTCCACGGTGCGCGCCAGGCTGGACCTGCTCGTGGCGGCAGGTCTGGTGAGCGACAGCGGCACGGGGGAGTCCACCGGCGGCCGTCCGGCGGGCCGGTTCGGGTTCAACCCCGGTGCCTGCCACGTGCTGGCGGCCGAGGTGGGCGCCACGCACGCCACCGTCGCCGTGTCCGACCTGGCGTGCCGGTTGTTGGCCGTCGAGCAGGTGGACCTCGACGTGGCGGACGGCCCGGAGGCGATCCTGCCGCTGCTGGTCACCACCTGGCGTTCGTTGCTCAAGACCGTGGACGACGCGCAGATCGCCGGCGTGGGCATCGGCCTGCCGGGGCCGGTCGAGCACTCGACCGGCCGCCCGAACAACCCGCCGATCATGCCGGGCTGGGACGGGTTCGACGTGCCGGCGGCCATCGCGGCGGAGTTCGGCGTGCCGGTGCTGGTCGACAACGAGGTCAACCTGATGGCGCTGGGCGAGCACACCGCCTCGCACCCGGACGTGCGGCACATGATCGTGGTGAAGGCGGCGACCGGCATCGGCGCCGGTCTGATCAGCAACGGCGTGCTGCACCGCGGCGCGGCGGGCGCGGCCGGGGACCTCGGGCACATCCGCGTGCCCGAGGGCGGTGAGGCGTTGTGCCGGTGCGGCAACACGGACTGCCTGGAAGCCGTCGCCGCCGGCCCCGCGCTCGCGGTGAAACTGCGGGACCTGGGGCATCCCGCGCACTCGACGGCCGACGTGGTGAACCTGGTCCGCGCCGGCAACCTGGAGGCCGGCCGGGTCGTGCGGCAGGCGGGCAGGGACATCGGCGAGGTGCTCGCCGGGTGCGTGAGCATGTTCAACCCGTCGCTCGTGGTCATCGGCGGCCTGCTGGCGGAGGCGGGCGAGATGCTGCTGGCGGGCGTCCGAGAGTCGATCTACCGGCGTTCGCTGCCGCTGGCCACGGAGAACCTGCGGATCGTCGCGTCGGGCGCCGGTGTCACCGCGGGGGCACTGGGCGCGGCGGCGATGGTCGTGCGGCACGTGTTGTCGCCCGAGGTGCTCGATGCGCGCCTGGACGAGGTCGCCGCCGGTGAGGTGCAGCTGGCGGAGTAATGGCGACGGTCAGCCTGAAGATAGGTGCGATTTGACAGCGAAGCGCCGACTTTTGATTGACAGCCGCCAATAGTCCCGCCTACCGTCGCCTCATGACGGTGACCCACGCAACACCGGGGGTGGTCGCACACCCCGTAGGGACGCGCGCGCTCGTGGGGTCCGTGGGGAAGGAACCCACGACGGCTACCCAGCACCTGTTGCGGCTCATGCGCACCGGCGCGACCGACCGCGCGATCGCGCGCGAGCTCGACGTCAGCCTCCGCACGCTGAACCGGCGCATCGCGCGCCTGCAGTCGTTGCTGGGCGTGCAGTCGCGGTTCCAGCTGGGCGTGCTCGCCGCGGAACTGGAGTGGCTCGCGGTGCCGCCGCGGGCGTCACATGAGTGAGCGACGGCTCCCGTCCGGAAGCCGTCGCTCTGGTTCACGCCACTAGATGCCGCAGTTCGGTGCGGACCAGAAGCGGCTGGACTTGTGGGCGACGTGCACGTGGTCGTTGTGGCCGGTGTAGCCAGGGCCGAGGATCTCGTTGAAGCCGTGGTTGCGGGCCTGCTGGGCCAGCGCGCAGAAGCCCTGCGGCCCGGCGCCCAGGTCGACGGCGTCGCCGTACAGGTGCCGGCTCCCGGCCGCGCCGCCGACGGCGTTGTTGCACGAGACACTGCGGAAGCCGCCGTTGACGTCGATCGGCCGGTCTCCCATGGCGTGCCGCATAGCCTGCAGCTTCCACATGGACACCAACGCGTTGGCGCGGGCGGTCGCCGCCGAGACGTTGCCGCCCGACCAGTCGGAGTTGCAGTTGTTGAGCTCGTCGTAGGTGAAGTTGACCGGCGTGCAGTCGTTGTCCTGCAACGCGTAGATCTTCGAGAAGGTCGCGGATCCGGCGATGCCGTCGGCGCCGAGGCCGTAGGCCTGCTGGAACCGGGTCACGGCCGCCTTGGTGCCGGCTCCGAACTGTCCGTCGATGGCGAGCACGGCGCCGTAGCCGGGATAGCCGGCCACGCGGATCTGCAGCTGCCGGACGTCCTCGCCCGATGCTCCCTGCGAGAGCGTGCGTCCCCAGGTGTAGCAGGCGTCGGCGGCCTGCACCGGGTCCGCCTCCGCGGCGGCGGCAGGGGTGACGACCACGGCGGAGAGCAGGGCGAGGACCGGTAAGACGAAACGGAGTTTCATGACAAGCGGCACCTTTCGAACACAGGGAAGGTGCAGAGTGTCGAGTCCGCTCCGGGTCTGTCAATGAGCAACCAACTGAACTTCGAGTGCGGCGAGGAGAAACCACCCGAACAGCCGTGGCGTTCACAGCCATGACATCTGTCATGGCGAGGTCGTGACGCTTGAGCCCCTCGCCGTTCGGGTGCGGCGCCGAGCATTGAGGCATGACGGAGACAGCTGTGCGGGCCGGCGCCGCGGTGGCGTTGAGCGGCCTGCGGAAGCGGTTCGGTGAGGTGCGGGCGGTCGACGGGGTCGACCTGGTGATCTCTCCCGGAGAGGTCGTGGCGCTGCTCGGGCCGAACGGGGCGGGCAAGTCGACGACGGTGGACATGCTGCTCGGCCTGTCCACGCCGGACGAGGGCGAGATCAGGGTCTTCGGCAAGTCGCCGCGCGAGGCGGTGGTCGAGGGGCAGATCTCGGCGATGCTGCAGAGCGGCGCTCTGCTCGACGACGCGACGGTGGCCGAGGCCGTGGGGCTGATCGCGGCGCTGCACCGCAGGCCCATGCCGGTCGCGCAGGCGTTGCAGCAGGCCGGGATCGCGGATCTGGCCGGGCGCAAGTGCACGAAGCTGTCCGGCGGGCAGAAGCAGCGGGTGCGGTTCGCGCTGGCGCTGGTGTGCGAGCCGGATCTGCTGGTGCTCGACGAGCCGACGGTCGCGATGGACGTGGAGACGCGGCGGGCGTTCTGGCAGCAGATGCGCGCGTACACCGACACGGGACGCACGGTGCTGTTCGCGACGCACTACCTCGACGAGGCCGAGGAGTACGCGGACCGCGTGGTGCTGATGCGGTCGGGCCGGATCGTGGCGGACGGATCGGTGGCGCAGGTGCGTGCCACGGTCTCGGGCCGCACGTTGCGCGCGGTCGTGCCGGGGGCGACGGATCTGGACCTGCCCGGCGTGCGCGCGGCCGAGCGGCGCGGCGACCAGATCACGTTGACCTGTGGGGATTCCGATGCTGCGGTGCGCGCGCTCCTGACCCGTTATCCGCAGGCTCACGACATCGAGATCACGGCGCTCGGCCTCGAGGACGCGTTCCTCGCGCTGACGGGGGAGGACAACCGATGAACACGCGTTTCCTGGGCCTGGAACTGCGGCGCGCGGTGCGCAACGGCCGGTACCTGATCTTCACCGTGGTGCTGCCCTCGGTGATGTTCGTGCTCTTCGTGAACCTCTACGGCGGTGGTGAGGGCACGTTCCCGAACGGGCTGCCGGTCACCACGTCGCTGATGATGAACATGGCGTTGTTCGGGGTGATGGCCGGGCCGTTGTCGATCGGCGCGCGGATCGCCGTGGAACGCGGGCTGGGCTGGCAGCGGCAGTTGCGGCTGACGCCGTTGACCGGCGCGGGTTACCTGACGACCAAGGGCGCGCTGGGCATGCTGGTCGGGCTGCCGGGGATCCTGCTGGTGTGCGTGATCGGCGCGGTCGAGGGCGTGCGGATGGACGCGGTGCACTGGATCGGCGTGCTGGCGACGCTGTGGCTGGGCGCGATCCCGTTCGTGCTGCTGGGCATCGTGATCGGGCTGATCGCGACCCCGGACGGCATGCAGGCCATCACCGGTCTGGCGTCGATGCTGTTCGGTCTGCTGGGCGGGATCTGGATCCCCGCCGACGTGGCGCCCGCCTGGCTCGCGGGGATCATGAAGGCGCTGCCGACGTTCTGGGTGAAGCAGCTGACGCAGGCTCCGTTCGTGTCCGGAGTGGACGTCAAAGAGGCGCTGCTGGTGATCGCGCTGTGGGTGGCCGGTCTGTCCGTGGTCGCCGCGCGCCGATACCGCGCGCAGAACTAGGTTCATGGTCGTGCGCCGCGACAACGACAACACCAAGTGGTTCTGGTTCGCCGCCATCTTCGTGCTGCTCTACATCCCGTCCGTGATCTACGACGTCGTCGTCAGCGACCGTGGCGTGGTGGCGCGGGTCGTGCTGGTGCTGTTGCTGGTGGCCTACGCGGTGGGCTGGATGGTGGTGCCGCGGTGGTTCTGGAGCAGCGGCAGCGAGAACCTGAACACGCTGCTGGCCGTGGGGCTGACGGTGCTCGGCCTGGTGGCCGTGTACTGGCTGGGGATGTCGTACGCGGGGCTGATGGTCTACATCATGTCGTCGGTCGCGGTGGTGCTGAAGCCGTGGCGGGCGATCCTGATCGACGGCGCGGTGCTGGCGGCGCTGGCGGGGACGATGTACGTCGAACAGGACCTGGGCATCGACGGCGGCCAGCTCGCCACCCTGCTGTCGATCTCACTGGGGATGCTCGCGGTCGGCAGGATGATCAGGGCGAACATGGCGTTGTCCGCGGCGCAGGAGGAGATCGCGGCGATGGCCCGCACCGAGGAACGCAGCCGCCTGGCCCGCGACCTGCACGACGTCCTGGGGCACAGCCTGACCACCATCACCCTGAAGGCCGGGGTGGCACGGCGGCTGCTGGAGAGCTCGTCGGCCGACCGGGCACTGGAGGAGATCCGCGAGGTCGAGCACCTGACCCGGCAGGCGCTCAGCGACGTCCGCACGACCGTCTCCGGCTACCGCGAGGTGTCGCTGGCGGCCGAGGTGGTGGGTGCGCGGGCGGCGTTGCGCGCGGCGGAGATCGAGGCGGACCTGCCGCACGCGGTCGACAACGTGCGACCCGAACTGCAGGGGGTGTTCGGGTACGTGTTGCGTGAGGCGATCACCAACGTGCTGCGCCACGCCGCCGCGACCCGGTGCTCGGTGCGCCTCGGCGACACCTGGCTCGAGGTGTGGGACAACGGACGCGGCACCGGGGTGGGCACCCCGGGAAGCGGGCTGAAGGGCCTGGCGGAACGGCTCGCGCCGCACGGCGGCACGGTGCTCGCGGGGCCGTTGGACGACGGTGGCTACCGGCTGCGCGCCGACGTCGCGTGACAGGGGAGACGGTGTGATCAAGGTGCTGCTGGCGGACGACCAGGCGCTGGTGCGGGGCGCGTTCGCCGCGATGCTGGGCCTGGAGCCCGACATCGAGGTCGTCGCCCAGGTCAGCGCCGGCGACGAGGTCGTGGCCGCCGCCCGCCGCACGACACCCGACGTCGCGTTGCTCGACGTGCAGATGCCGGGCAAGGACGGTCTCAGCGCCGCCGCGGACCTCCGCCGGGCCCTGCCGAGCTGCCGGGTGATCGTCTGCACCACGTTCGGCCGCCCCGGCTACCTCGCGCGGGCGATGGCGGCGGGCGCGGCGGGGTTCGTGGTCAAGGACGCCTCCCCGGAGCAGCTGGTCGACGCGGTCCGCCGGGTGCACGCGGGGCTGCGCGTGGTGGACCCCGCTCTCGCGGCCGAGTCGCTGGCCACGGGACACAGCCCGTTGACCGACCGGGAACGCGACGTGCTCGCCGTCGCACGGGACGGCGGCACGGTGGCGGATCTGGCGAAGGCGCTGCACCTGTCCGAAGGGACCGTGCGCAACCACCTGAGCGCGGCGATCGGCAAGACCGGGGCCCGCACGCGGGCGGAGGCCGTGAAGGTGGCGGAGGACAGCGGCTGGCTCTAGAGCCTGTGCCCGTCGAGGAACCGCCGCACCACGGCTTCGGGATCGGCGGGCGCCTGGGTCGCGCGCTGGTCGACCCGCCGCGCGATGGCTCGCATCATCACCGGTCCGACCAGGGCGAAGAACGTGTGCCGCGGTGGCTCGGTGACGAGTGCGCCACGGCGCTGGTGGTGCAGGATGACCGCGTCGACCCGCTCGAGCAGCGTCTCCGGTTCGGAGAGCACCGCCGCCACCTCCGGGCTGAACTTGGCTTCTCGCATGAGGGTGAGCACGACGCCACCGCGCGTTTCGTAGAGCCGTGAGTAGTAGCTGACGATCGTGAGCAGGTCGGCGGCCACGTCGTCGCCCGGTGCGTCGAGGTCGAGCGCGAACCCCGCGAAGTTGGAGCGCACGGCCTCGCGCAGGAGGTTCTGCTTGGACGTGAACCGGCGGAACAGCGTCGCCTCGTTGATCCCGGCGGCGTCGGCGATCGCGCGGGTGGTCGCCCGTTCGTAGCCCTGCTCGGCGATCACCGCCAAGGCCGCGGTGAACACCGTCTCGTCGGCGACCCTGCCCGCCACTCGACCTCCTCGATCAATGCAAGTGGACACTTGCATCAGCGTGACCGAATGGCTACCTTGTTTGCAAGTGATCGCTTGCAAATCAGCCTACCGAAGGACAGGGCACATGGCCGACACCAGCCTCCCCGCTCGCCCCTCCGTGCTCGCGCCCAGCGTCGGAGAGGTCGTCGTCGGCCTCCTCGGCGCCGCGGTGATCTCGATCGTCGTCAACGCCCTGATCGCTCTGGTCGCGGGCAAGTTCGTCCCCGCCGGCGCGGAACGCATGGGCCTGGCCTTCGCGGAGTACGCGCCCGCCACGGTGCTCGGCATCGCGCTGGGCACGCTCGGCTGGTACCTCGTGCGCCGCCTCGCCCGCAATCCGCGGCGAATGCTGCGCGTCCTGGTCCCGGTCGTCGTCGTGCTCTCGTGGATCCCGGACCTGGGCATCCTCGCGGGCGGTGCCACCGTGGTGAACTCGATCGCGTTGATCCTGATGCACACCGTCGTGGCCGCCGCCACGGTGCCCGTGCTGTCGCGGGTCATGCCGCTCAAGTGAGGATCAGCCGGTGACCCGTTTGACGCCGGCCCGGTGCAACCAGCTGTCGAACAGGTCCCGGTAGTGCCCCGCACGGGGTGAGCGGTCGTCGGTGCCGATCCGGTCGTAGAACTCGAACGGCCGGATCCGCCCGTTCTCCGTCCACTGCAGGTAGGACAGGAACACCGTGCCGTCGCCGAAGCGGAAGCCGTGCACGACGGGCACGCACGCGTAGGCCCGCAGTTCCACGGTGATCCGGTGCCGGGCCAGGTAGTCGGCCTCCTCGGCGAGGAACGAGCGGATGCGCTTCTGGCTGCGCCGCGCCTCACCGGCCCACTCGGCCGGCAGTTCGCCGGACCGCGCGATGAAGTCCGGGTCCAGGCAGTGCAGCGTGACCTTCCAGCCGTGCGGCTGAGCCTGCGAGGTGAGCCACGTCGCCAGCGTCGGCCACGTGGTGTTCAACGTCAGCCCCAGCACCTCCACCTGCCGCGCCCGCCGCCCGGCCCCGGTCTCCTCCACGGCCGCCAGCACGTCGGTGATGGAGTGCGTGACGTCCTGCCGCTCCCGTTCCGTGATGAGGGTCTTCAACGCCCGGACGTCCTTGCCGTGCTGGTAGATCGCGATGGTGACGATCTCCAGCATCACCGCGACCAGCGCGACGAGTCCCTGCAGGTCGAGCTTGCCGACGTAGCGCTCCAGCACGATCCGGGTCGGCTCGATGGTGAGCAGGATCAGGTAGACGCCGGTCAGCAGTGCCAGCGAGGTGGTGACCACCTCCCACCCCCGCCGGACCCGAGCCGAGACCCCGCCGCCGGTCCGCCGCTTCTTGATCGCCACGGTCGAACCCTCACCCAGCCGGTCGCCCGGCACAACGTCCGAACGGATGACCGCGCCTGAGCGAACCGGCCGCGTGGTGCGTTTGTAGGCTTGGAACCCGCAGCGGTCGGCGTGCGTCGACTCGAACGGACAAGGCGCTCGGGACACGAGGACGATGACGGAAGAGACGTTCGGGCCGTACCGGATCGAGCAACTGCTCGGCCGCGGCGGGATGGGTGAAGTGCACCGTGCGTACGACACGGCGCACGACCGGTTCGTGGCGCTCAAAAGGCTTTCGCCCGGCTACCACGACGACGAGGACTACCGCGCCCGCTTCCGCCGCGAGGCCAGGATCGTCGCCCGGCTGCGCGAACCGCACGTCATCCCCATCCACGCCTACGGCGAGATCGACGACCGCCTCTACCTGGACATGCGACTGGTCGAGGGCTCCGATCTGTCGGACCTGATCCGCGACCAGACCCTCGACCCGGCACGGGCCGTGCGCATCGTCGACCAGGTGGCGAGCGCCTTGGACGCCGCGCACGCCGACGGCCTCGTGCACCGCGACGTGAAGCCGTCGAACATCCTCGTGACCTCCGGCGACTTCGTGTACCTGGTGGACTTCGGCATCGCCCGCAGCGTCTCCCCGTCGGCGACGGGCCTGACGGCGTCCGGCTCGGTCGTCGGCACCCTCGACTACATGGCCCCGGAACGCTTCGAGAGCGGCCTGGTGGACGGCCGCGCCGACATCTACGCCCTGGCCTGCGTCCTGTTCGCCTGCCTGGCGGGCCGCCGCCCGTTCACCGCGGACAGCACCGCCGCCCAGATCTGGGCGCACATGAACGAGGCGCCGCCCAAGGCGTCGCCGCTGAACCCGGCGGTCCCGGCGGCGCTGGACGACGTCATCGCGAAGGGCATGGCCAAGAACCCGGCCGACCGCTACGCCACGGCGGGCGCGTTGGCACAGGCGGCGGCCCAGGCCCTGACCACGGCCACGCCGCCCGCGGGGTATCCGGGATTCGCTCCGCCCGTGGGAAAGCCCGAACTCGCCGCTCCTGCGGGACAGCCCGGACCGGCCACGCCGTCCGCGGGACAGCCCGCCCTCTCCACTCCCTCGACCCCGCCGGGCGGCCAGGTCGCGCCCGCCGGTCCTCCTCCGCAGCCGAGGCTTCCCGACCGCTGGGCCAACCGCGTCACGACAGGCCCGCAACCGCGGTTCCCCGGGCCGGCCTCACCCCAGTCCGGGCCGCCGAACCCACTGCCCTTCCAACACACCGCGACCGGCCCCCAACCCGTTGCCGCACAGCCGTACCCGCCGACCCGCACCGTGTCACGGGCCAAGCACGCCGCCCTCGCCGTCGGCGCGCTCGTGGTGGTGGCCGGGATCGTCGTGACGTCGCTGATCATCGCGAACAAGGACAAGGTCCTCGGCACGGGCACGACCTCCAGCAGCACCCCGACCAGCACTCCGTCCAGCACGCCGAGCACGACCACCACGACGACGCCGCCGACCAGGACCCGAACTCCACAGGACAACGCTCTGCTGGACGCGTTGCCGGCGGTCTACCGGACCGTCAGCACCACGTGCGCACCGATCGCGCCGGACGCCGGCACGGTCGCCACCGTCCGCTGCGGCGACGTGAAGTCCGACGACCCCTACGCCCCGCCCCCCGCGGAGGCGGAGTTCCGGCTGTTCGCCGACCGCACCCAGCAGGACGCGTTCTTCCAGGCGGTGGTGACCAGCAGGGGCATCCCGCGGATGGACGAGCGCGGCGGCTGCCGGCCCAAGTCGGACCCCATCCACTACGCGCTCTTCTACCGGGACACCTCCGGCCCGCTGGAGGGCGAGTTCACCACGTGCTTCCTCGCCGACGGCAACGCCCAGGTCTGGTGGGTCGACACCAAGAACCTCACCATCGGCACGCTGAAGAAGCCGGGTGACATCGACACCCTCGACAAGCTCGACCTCTGGTGGAACCACCAGATCCTGTCGGCGTTCTAGGGTCGTCCGGTCGTGGTCGGCGACCCTCCCGGCGACTCGGGCGCGCCGGTGGGCGTGGTGCGCACGTCGCCGGTCGTCGTCTGGCTCGGCGGGTGGAGGGACGGGCCCGGCTCCACCGGAGCACTGGGCAGGAGCGCCAGTGCCGCCGCCGCGACCGCGGCCGTGGCGACGGCGCTGCCGATCACGGCGGCGGTGCGGCGACGGGACCGCACGGCCCGGCCGCGCCTGATCACGCCGGCGGCCGAATTGGAGTTCGGTGGCGCGACTTCCCCTCCCAGTGTGGAAAAGGTCGCTCGCAGGGTGTCCTCGTGCTCCATCACGCCTCCAGCCTCGACCGGCCGAACTCGGGCCCGAGCTTGCGCCGCAACGTCTCCAGCCCCTTGCTGCTCTGCGACTTCACGGTGCCGGTCGAGCAACCGAGCGCGGCGGCGACGCTCTCCACGCTCATGTCGTTCCAGTAGCGCAGCACCAGGACCGCGCGCTGGCGTGCGGGCATGGTCGACAACGCCTCCCACACCACGAGCCCGTCCTCCGCGCCGGGGCTGACGATCAGGCTCTCGGGCGGCGCGTCGGTCAGCTTCTCCCGGCGCCAGCGCACGCGCCTGCGTTCGGCGATGAAGGTCCGGACGACGATCTGGTGCAGGTAGGCCTCGATCCCGCCGCGGTCCACCAGATCCGGCTGCGCCAGGTAGAGCTTGAGGAACGCCGACTGCAGCACGTCCTCGGCCTCGTGCCAGTTGCCGCACATCAGAAACGCGGTGAAGCGCATCGAGTCGACGCACTGGTCGTAGAGCCGCGTGAACTCGGTTTCCCAGTTCGGCGTCATCGTTCGCCCGGCCGTGAGGACGGCGTGTTGCGCCATGTCATGTCGTCGGTCCGCACCACAGTCGGTCGTTGCTCGGGAGGCCGCTCCACGTCGACGAGCGTGAGCACGGGGATCACGATGCCCGCGACAGCCAGTGCGAACACCACCGCCGCGATCACCTGTCCACTGCGCACTGCGACTCTCCGCCGGGTCAGGGGCACTCGTCAGGTGCCCTCACCCCTACCCATGCGATCGGGCACCGTTTTGGTTGCCCTCGTGGCGCGGATCACGCCGGAATTCCGATCCGGCCGCCTTCGCCCATCCACAGTGGACTGGTCGTGAGTGGTTCACGCGACCCCGAAAGTGCGCCCACGGGACCGGAAACCACTCACGACCGGGACACCCCACCCGGCCGTGCGCAGGCCGAACTGAGCACCGTCGGGGGTGCCCGCTGGGGGATCGATGACCGAGCCGCGGGCGATTGTGTCGCCGGCTCGGAGTGCGGGCCGCGCTGTGCGACTGGCCCGTGCGGACCCAGTGTGGCAAGGGCCGGGTCCGGGGCCCAAGGGGCCAATCGCGGTCAGATCAGACCTAGCCGCCTGGCCACGAGCACCGCGTCACGCCGCTGGTTGACGCCCAGCTTGCGGTAGATGCCGCGCAGATGCGTCTTCACGGTGTTGACGGAGACGAACAGGGAGCTCGCGATCTCTTCCGTGGTGCGCATGGACGGCAGCTCGACCAGCAGGTCGCGCTCACGGCTGGTGAGCACACCGGCCGAAGTGGTTGCGGCCGTGGGCAAAGCGGTCATCGTCGTCGTGGCGAACCGGTCGAGCCTGCCGAACCGGCCGGCGCCGCGGGCGAGGAGTTCGCGCACCGGCTTGCCCGCGTGGACGAACGGCCGGATCGTGCCGACGGGCTCCGCGGCCGCCAGGGCCCTGGTGACGGCCTCGTGGGAGCGCCGCTGGTCGCCGGTTCGCTCCACCAGCACGGCTTCCAGCAGCCAGGCGTCGACGACGGTCGGCGCGGCGACCGCGGGCAGATCGCCCGACAGCAGCGGTTCCACCAGCTTGCGGGCCTGGTTGACGCGGGAGTGGTGGGAGTGCAGGACGGCCTGGAGCACCGCCTGTTCTCCGCAGGGGCCGAACATCGCCTCGACCTGGCCGGGCATCGCCGCGGCCCACTGCTCGTCACCGGTTCGCAGCGCCATCCGTTGCAGGGCGGGCGCTATGTGCGCGACCACCGGCGGCGTCACCTCGCGCCCGGCGACGTCCTGCCACTGGGTGCGCAGGCGGCCGGCGACGGCACGCGGGTCGCCCGCCGTCGCGAACGACACCGCCGCGTCCAGCGTGCGCACCGCGATCCCGACCCCGAGGTCGGGCCGGTCGCCCAGTGCCGTGGTCGCGCGCAGGGACAGGTCGGTCGCGTTCGCGTCCTCCATGCGCAGGTAGGCGTGCACTCCCATCAACGAGTAGGCGAGGGCACAGGTGAAATGCGTCTGCCACCCCCTGCGTTCGGCGAACTCGACCGCCGCCCGCGCCTGTCGCGCCCCCTCCACGATGTCGCCCATCGCGCTCGCCAGCGCCGCCAGGTGCACCCGGCAGTCCAGTTCCGCGTGGGTGAACCCCTCCTTCCTGGCGAGCGCCGCCGCACGGACCAGGTCGGTCTCGGCGGCGCGGTGCTCGCCGCGCGACAACGCCGCGACGCCGCGGTCGAGCAGGGCTGCGACGTCCGCGTCCGGCGCGCCGCTCAGACCGGCTGTCGTCCTGGCCATGATGTGGAGCGCCTCGCCGACGTGCGCGTCGAACCGGCCGCGGCGCAGCAGCGCGGTGCCGTGCAGCACCCTGACCCGTTCCGGCCGGAGCGCGGGGGAACCGCCGCCGATTCCCGCGAGCACCCGGTCGGCGGCGGCGAGGTCACCCGCGTCGAGCGCGACGAGCGCCGCGACCACGCCGACCGCGGGCCTGGCCAGCACGTGGGCGGGCACCGAGCCCAGCACCGGGTGCACCTCCGCGCCGCCCGCGTGGAGCATCTCCCGCAGCACCGAGTGCTCGACGATCTCCGCGGTGAGCTGGTCCTCGCCGGCCGCGACCGCGTGCCGCAACGCCGTCAGGGGCAGGCTGTGCTCGTGGTGCCAGCGCGCCGCGGACCGGTGCAGCGCGCTCTCGTCGGCCGGCCGGGTGCGGCGGAGTTCGGCGAGGAGATGCGCCCGCAGCACCGGATGACAGCGGTACCACTCGGGTGTGTTGCTCAGCCTGCTGACGAACGCGTTGGTGCGTTCCAACTGGTCGAGCACGACGCCGGGACTCGGGTGCTCCGGTGCCAGAGCGTTCGCGAGACCCGTGGTCACCGTGTCGCAGACACTGGTCGCGACGAGCAGATCGCGCGTGCTCGGCGAGTGGGCTGCGAGCACCTCCTCGGTCAGATAGCCGTTCACGATCTCGTCCTGCCCGGTGAACATGAGCAGGTCGGCCGGGCGGGTGCCGGTCGTGTTCATCCGCATCGCCGCGAACGTCAGCCCGCCCGCCCAGCCCTCGGTGCCGCTGAGCAGCGGGGTGATCTCCTCGGGTGAGATCGGCACGTCGTACGCGGCGAGCAGTGCCTCGGTCTCCGCCCGGTCGAACGCGAGCTCGTCGGGCAGCACCTCGCGCAGCCGTCCCTCCAGGTGCAGCCGGGCGAGGTGCAACGGTGGCGGGAACCGGCCGAGCAGCACGAGTCGCAGCCGGTCCGGTGGCTGCCGGGTGAGGAGGTCGATGGTGGCGAGAGCCTCCGGGTCACGTAGTTCGTGCACGTTGTCGAGCACCAGGCACGCGGACGCGGGCAGGTGGTCGAACGCGGCCACGATCGCCGAGGAGAAACCCGGTTCGGACCAGGGGATCGCGTCGAGGTGGTCCTGGTCCGGCCAGACGCCGGTGAGCGTGTCCCTCATCGCGATGCGCAGGCGGGCGGGCATGCTGTCGTGCTCGTTCAGGGTCAGCCACGCGACCCGGCCGGTGCGGCGTCTGGCCCACTCCGCGAGCAGCGTGGTCTTGCCGCTGCCCGCGGGCCCGGTGACGAGGGTGACCGGTGCCGCCGCGACGTGACCGTCCACAACGGACAGCAACTGGTCTCTCGCGACGAGCGGAACAGCCGAGACGGGAACCCGGAATCTGGGTGGACTGGTGTCGTGCGCTGGTCGCTCGCACTCCGAACTGTCGGACATGAAGATGACTCTCCCCGATGGAGTTGCCGTGGATGATCATGCGATCGAACCGCATCACTGCGCCGGGCAGGGGGGCCGGATCGCCTTGCCCGGCTGGGCTGTCAGCACCAGCGCGCGTCCGGCCACCCCGACCAGTCTGGGCAACAGGCCGGCTGCCGCGAGGACACCGGTGACGACGAGCGGAGAGGTCTCCCCGCAGTCGTCGTCACCGGGAGCGGCGAGGATGAAGGCGAACAGCGCGACGGCGAGCACGATGCGACGGGAGCGGGAACGATCAGGTTGACGGCTCATGGAAGTCCGCACCTCCTTAGAGGTTCGACGCTGCTCGTCGCGCACGGGGCGGACTTCCCCCGCACGGGGCGAGCGCCACACCGGTGCGGGCAGGCGGGTTCATCCGCGCCGGGTGAAGAAGCGGATCACCACCTCCCCGGACTCTGTGGCCAGTCCACGACGGGGAAGAGGAGTCGCTGCTGTGCCCAAGACCTGCCTGCCCGCGCTGCGGGATCTGATCGACGTCGTCCGGCCCGCCCGGCCGGTCGCGTCCGTCTACATGGGATCGAGTCCGTTGCGTTCGTGGCGGTCGCGCTGGGGCCGTCTGGCCGACCAGCTGCGCAGCGACGGAGCGGACGACGACGTGGTCGGTGCGATCGGTAGCGCGCTGCACCGGGCGCACGACGCCGACCCGGCCGCGGGAACGCTGGTGGGGTTCGCGGGCGGCGAGGTGCCCCCGCGCGTCTTCCACGCGCCCGGTCTGCGCCATCTGGACCTCGCGTGGTTCAGCTCGCCCGCGCATGTGCTGCCGTTGCTCGCGTGGGTGCAGGAACGGCCGCCGTGCGTGGTCGCCGCCGCGACCCGTGAGACCGCCGAACTGGGCACGCCCTCCGCGGAGTGGATGTCGCTGCACTACGAGGATCGGGACTGGCACGAGGGAGTGCGGTCCGTCGCGGCGGCCGTCGCGGCGATGCTGGTCCGGCAGGACGCCAGGCTGCTGGTCGTGGCGGGACAGGACGAGGTGGTGGCCGCGCTGTGGGCCGCGCTGCCTGCTCCCGTCCGGCGCGAGACGACGGTGCGCTGGGTCGGCACCGACCTGAGCCCGAGCCGGGTCGAGGACGAGGTGCGCGCGGCCGCCCGCACGTGGACCGCGGGGGTTCTGGAGGACTTTCACGAACGCGGCCGCGCCCGGCGGCTGGGGGTGGAGGGCGTGGACGAGACGCTCGGCGCGCTGGCCGACGGCCGGGTGGACGAGTTGTTCGTCGGTCAGCCGGAGGACGTCACCGCCACCGCCTGGTACGGCCTCGCGCCGACCGACGTGGCTCCTGGCCAGCCCGTGGGGTCGCGCCGCCGCTGCGGGCTGCTCGCGGACGTGGCCGTGCGAGCGGCGTTGCTGAGCGGCACGCGGGTGCACGTGATCAACGCGGGCGCACGGCAGGCTCCCGAGGACGGCATTGGCGCGCTGTGCCGCGTGCCGCTGACCCTGGTGCGGCCGTGACCGCCGAACTGGTGCCGCTGCGCACCGCGTTCGACGTCGCGTGGCTGGGCTTCCGGCGCGACCAGGTGTGGCACTACGTCCACGAGGCCGAACGGGACATCGAGGCGCTCACCGCGGACCGCGACGCGGCGGAGGCCAGGGCGGAGGCGCTCGCCCGGCACCTGGAGTCCGAACGGGAGGACAACCGCGCGTTGCGGGAGCGGCTCGACCGGCTGCGCGCCGTGCCGCAGTCCCCGTACGCGGTCGGCGAACGCCTTCGGTACGTCGTGGAGCGCACGCTCGCCCAGGCGGCCGAGATCACCGACCGGGCCACCGCGCTGGAGGACCACGCGTGGGAGTCTGCGCGCCGCACGCACGCCGAGCACCGGGAGCTGCTCGCGGAGACGCGCGTGCGGATGGCGCGGATCCTGCGGGAGGGGGAGGCGGGCCGCCGTGCGCTGGACGAGGCGGCGGCCCGCCACCGGGCGGAGGTCACCGAGGACTTCGAACTGGCGTTGGCGTTGCGGCGCAAGCAGACCTGCCACGACGTGCGGCTGATGGAGGAGACCGCGCGCCGCCGGGCGGAGAGCGTCGTGCGGGATGCGACCCGCAGGGCCGAGGTGATCAGCGAGCACCGCGACCACGTGGCGGACGTGCTGAGGGTCGTGCACTCGCTGCTGGGCGAGGCGGCCGCGCGCGTGCGGGTGGCGGGCCCGGCACGGTGAACAGAGGGAACCGGCCGGAGCACGGTCTTCCGTGCTCCGGCCGGTTCATCGGCAGGCGGTGGCAGGCCGGCATCGGCACCCCGGCAGTCGTCACCGGACCATCACCGCCGTGATCATCGAGACGTCAGGACGCGAACGTCTCGCGCAGCAGTTCCTCCTGCTCCTTGGTGAGGTTGGTGGTCAGCAGGGTGGCGCCGGTCTCCTTGAACCTCTCGGCCACCCGGTCGACGACGGCGCCCTCGGACATCACGAACAGGGCGGACGTGCCGGGCGTGACGGTGTCCCGGATCTCCTTCACGAAGTCGTCGTCGATGCCCGCACGGGACATCGATCCGGCCAGCGCGCCGACACCGGCCCCGATCGCCGCGCCCAGCACGGGCACGAAGAAGATCAGGCCGAACAACAGCCCCCAGAACCCGCCGCCGAGCGCTCCCGCACCGGTGAGCTTGCCGAGCTCCCTGGTCTTCGGCCGTTTCGCGTCCGGGTCCCAGTACACGTAGGCCGCGTCGCGAACGATGATCAGCTGCTGGTCCTGCAGCCTCGTCAGTTCGTCCAGCGCGCGGTGCGCCCCGTCGGTCGTGTCGAACTTCCACACGGTCAAAGTCGCCATGCCGATCACTGTGCGAGGCGGGCGCCGCCACGTCCTCACCCGTCGCGAGTGAGCTGCTCGTCGAGGGTGACGGCGGCGTCGATGAGGGCCAGGTGGGTGAACGCCTGCGGGAAGTTGCCCAGCTGTTCGCCGGTCACCGCGATCTCCTCGGCGTAGAGACCGACGTGGTTGCCGTAGGTCAGCATCTTCTCGAACACCAGCCGTGCCTCGCGGGCCCGTCCGGACAACGCCAGCGCGGTCACGTAGTTGAAGGTGCACAACGAGAACGAGCCCTCCGAGCCGCGCAGCCCGTCGGGTGCCGCGTCCGTGTCGTAGCGCCGCACGAGGCTGTCGCTGACGAGTGACTCCATCGCGGCGAGGGCGTCCAGCCAGACCGGGTCCCGTGGCGCGACGAACCCCACCTGCGCCATCCGCAGCAACGACGCGTCGAGGACCTGCGAGCCGTACCGCTGCACGAACGCCCCGGTGCGGTGATCCCAGCCCTGGTCCCACACCTGGCCGTAGATCCGGTCGCGCTGCGAGCGCCACCTCGCCACCGGCGCGGGTTTGCCCTCGCTCTCGGCTATGCGGATCGCCCGGTCGAACGCGACCCAGCTCATCACCCTGCCGTAGGTGAAGTCCGCGCGTCCGGCCCGCGTCTCCCAGATCCCCTCCTCCGGCTGGTTCCAGTTCTCCGCCAGCCAGTCCAGCAGCTCGACCACCGCGTGCCAGCCGCGATGCCCGATGCGCACGCCGTACAGGTGGGCGGCGTGCACGCTGTCCAGCAGCTCGCCGTAGATGTCCAGCTGCAACTGGCCGGCCGCGTCGTTTCCCACCCGCACGGGCGAGGACCCCCGATGGCCCTCCCAGTGGTCGAGCACGTGCTCGGTGAGGTCGGCGGACCCGTCGACCGCGTACATCACCCGCAGCGGCTCACCCTCCACGAACCGCTCGGTGAGCCAGCCGCCGAACGCGGCCGCCTCGTCGGTGAAACCCAGCCGCAGCAACGAACCGACGGCGAACGAGGCGTCCCTGATCCAGGTGTAGCGGTAGTCCCAGTTCCGCTCGCCACCGAGCTGTTCCGGCAGGCCGGCCGTCGGGGCGGCGACGATCGCCCCGGTCGGCGCGTAGGTGAGCAGCTTCAGGGTGATGGCCGACCGGTCGACCGCCTCGCGCCACCGGCCTCGGTAGGTGCCTCGGGCGAGCCACTCGTGCCAGAACCGCACGGTCCGTTCGAACAGCTCGCGCGCCTCGGCCGCGGCGACGGCGCGCGGCGGACCGTCCACACCGGACTCCAGCACGATGCCGCGGGTCTGTCCCTCCTCCAGGCCGATCGTCGCGCGCAGGTCGCCGGTGTCGGTGATCTGCCCGGACACCAGCCGGGCGTCCCCCGGTTCGCGCACGGCGTGCAGCACCAGGCCGAACTGGCCGCACGCGAAGATCACGCCGTCGTCGGTGAGATGCGTCCGGTGTGCCCGGCGGCCGTAGTCGAAGCGAGGGGCGACGTCGAGTTCGAACGTGATCCGGCCGCGCACGCACCGCACCAGGCGCACGAGCCGGTGCCGTTCGGACGGGCCCTCGTCCGGCAGCGGCGGCATGAAGTCGACGACCTCCCCGGTGCCGTCCTCGGTCATGAAACGGGTGATCAGCACCGCCGTGTCCGGGAAGTACAGCTGCTTGCCCGTGCCGGTGAACCCGGCGGGCCGGATCCGGCAGAACCCGCCGCGCTTGCGGTCCAGCAGCGAGGCGAACACCGACGGTGAGTCGAACCGCGGGCAGCAGAACCAGTCCACCGTGCCGTCGGTGGACACCAGCGCGGTGGTCTGAAGGTCGCCGATCAGCCCGTGATCGGCGATCGGCGCGTACGGGGGTGTGGTCATGGCGACGACGCTCGTCCGCCGAACGGCCCAGGTCTTCACCCGCCGGAGCGGACACGTGTCCAGGCACTCACACGCGGCGGGTGAAGATCCACCCGCCGGCGCCGGGGCACGGTGAGCCCGTCCAACGCTTCGGGAGACAACGGAGGCACGATGCAGGACACAGGCTGGCTCGGCTGGATCTGGTTCGCGGGCATCATGATGATCGTCATGGGGGCGTTCAACGCCATCGAGGGGCTCGTCGGGTTGTTCCGCGGCGAGTACTACGTCGCCAACGGCGAGCAGGTGATCGTCTTCGACCTCACCACCTGGGGCTGGATCACCCTGCTGCTGGGCGTTCTGGTGGCGCTCTCGGGCGCCGCACTGCTCTCCGGCTCCGCGTGGGCCAGAGTGGTCACGGTGATCCTCGCCGCGGTGAACGCCGTGGCACAACTCGCGTTCGTCTCGGTGCACCCGGTGTGGTCCACGATCGTCATCACGTTGTGCGTGGTGGTGATCTGGGCCGTGGTGGTGCACGGCAACGAGGCGGCGGCAACGCTCGAGTCGTCATCTCGTTGATGCCACGCGCATTGACGATTCTGCTCGGCGCCGCGTCGGCGGTGGTCGTCGTCGCCGGGCTGAAGGCGGTCGCGTGGCTGGTGGCGCCCACCGTGCTGGCGGGGCTGATCGTGATCGCGATCAGCCCCGCGCACCGGTGGTTGCGCGGCCGGGGCGCACCGTCGTGGCTCGCGACCACGGCCGTCGTGGTGCTGGTGTACGCGGTGCTGGGCGCGATCGCGGTGACGGTCGTCGTGTCCGGTGTGCGGCTCGCCGGGATGCTGCCGGAGTACGCGGCCCACCAGCTGGTGCAGCAGGCGGAGCACGTGCTCGCCGGCCTGGACCGCGGCAAGGTGCTCGCGTCGATCACCGGACTGCTCTCGGACCTGACCGGGCTCACCACGAGTCTGGTGTTCCTGCTGGCGCTGCTGCTCTTCCTCGGCGTCGAGGTGCACTGGACCGACAGCAGGCTGGCCGAGATCGCGGACCAGCGGCCGCACCTGACGGTGGCGCTGCGGGAGTTCGCCCGCCGCACCCGGCGCTACCTGCTGGTGACGACGGTGTTCGGCGCGGTCGTGGCGGTGCTGGACACCGTGGCGCTGGCGTTGCTGGGCGTCCCGCTGGCGCTGCTGTGGGGCGTGTTGTCGTTCGTCACCAACTACGTTCCCACCGTCGGCTTCGTGCTCGGGGTGCTGCCGCCCGCCGCGCTCGCCCTGCTGCAGCACGGTCCGCGCCGCGCACTGGCGGTGCTGGCCGTGTACGGGGTGCTGAACTTCGTGGTGCAGTCGCTCGTGCAGCCGCGCTACACCGGGGACGCCGCGGGGCTGTCGACGACCACGACGTTCCTGTCGCTGGCGTTCTGGGCGTGGGTGCTCGGCCCTCTCGGCGCGTTGCTGGCGGTGCCGCTCACCGTGCTGGTGAAGGTGCTGCTGGTGGACGCGGACCCGCGCGCGGGCTGGGCCGCCGCCCTGCTCCGCGCGCGGGTTCGATCACGTCACCGACAGCACGTGGAAACCCCACGGGCGCAGTGACACGAAGAGTCCCTCGGCGGTGAGGTCGCGGTCGAAGACCTCACCGCCGAGCACGTCGGTGAACCGCCAGGCCCGCGGCTCCCAGTCGAGCGGGATCCGGGCCTGCGCCGGTGAGTCGGAGAAGTTGACCACCACGACGTGCCGGGACCCGCCGACCTCGATCCACTCCCACGCGAGCAGCGAGCGGTGCGACTGGTTGTCCGGCCAGCCCTCGGTGCCGAGCAGGAACCACTCGCCGGCTCGGAGGCGGTGCTCCCGCACGGTCGCGAGCAGGTGCCGGTACCAGGTGGCGAGGTCGTGGTCGAGCGGCTCGTCCGGGCGGCGGTTCAGGAACACCGGCGGCCGGACCGTCCTGCCCTCGAACTGGCCCTCGTGCCACAGCGTGGCGCCGGGCAGCGTGGCGATCACGACCGCGGCCGCTCTGGCGGCGTCCGGCGGGAGCGTGGCCGCCAGCCTCGGTTCGTCCTGGTTCTCCAGGAACCGCACGAGTTTTGCCTGGTAGCCGATGTCGGCACGCAGATGCGCGCGCACCCCTTCGACGTCCCGCGAGACGAGCCGGTCGTAGAGGCGCTTGTCGTAGCAGAAGGCGAAACCCTGCTGCTGCAACGTCCACTCCATGTCCCAGTACGCCTCGGCGATCAGCACGGTCTCGGCGTGCTGGTCGCGCAGCCCGTCGACGATCTCGGGCCAGAACTCCCGTTCGGGCGCCTCACGACCCCAGGTGCGCGCGAACACGTCGTTGGTCATGAGCATCGCCATGTCGCACCGGATGCCGTCGCACCGGGCCGCGATGCCGGCCAGCGTCGTCGCCGCCGCGGCCCGCAGGGCGGGGGAGAAGGCGTCGAGCTGCACGACGTCCGGCCACGGCGGGAAGTACGGGTCCCGTCCCCGCGCGAAGATGTGCTCGCCGATCGCGAGCCAGTGTTCTGGGTTGTCCGCGTAGTCGTCCACGTCGCCGCGGACGAACAGCTCCGGGTGGTCGGTCACCCACGGGTGGTCCGGCGCCACGTGGTTCGGCACGTAGTCGAGCACCAGCCGTACCCCGCGTGACGCGAGCTCCGCCCGTGCCTTCGCAAGAGCCTCGTCGCCGCCGAACTCGTCGGCCACGACGTAGCGCCGCACGCAGTAAGGCGACCCGCTCACGTCCTGCGGGCGCAGGTCCGGCAGTGCGGCCTGGAACGTCGCCCGCAACCCGCTCCGCGCGTTGGCGAGCGCCAGCCCGGTCGTGCTGCGCTCCCACACGCCCATCAGCCACACCGCGTCGACTCCGGACGGCGTCACGGCGTCCCAGGCGGAGGCGGGCACCTCGGCGAGCGTGACGGGCCGCTCGGCCGCGCGCGCCAGCTCGCCCAGCCACACCGCGGTGTTGATCTCGTGGACGACGGGGCGGTCCGGCCATCCGTTCATCGCACGTCCTCCCTCGCGGGCACGCGGGACAGCAACGCCACGAGCGCCGTCCAGCCGGTCTGGTGGCTCGCGCCGATGCCCGCTCCGTTGTCACCGTGGAAGTACTCGTAGAACAGCGGCAGGTCCCGCCAGTGCGGATCGTCCCGGTAGCGCGTCTGTCCACCGTGGACCGGACGACGGCCGTCCTCGCCGGGCAGGAACGTCGCGAGCAGCCGGTCGCTGATCTCGCCCGCCACCTGCTCCAGGGTGAGGCGCCGCCCCGACCCGGTCGGGCACTCGACGGTGAAGCCGTCCCCGTAGTAGGAGTGCAGGTGCAGCAACGCGCGCACGACCATCGCGTTGATCGGGAACCACACCGGGCCGCGCCAGTTGGAGTTGCCGCCGAACATCGAACTGTCCGACTCCGCGGGTTGGTACCCGACGCGATGCTCGACGCCGTCCACCGTCAGCACGTACGGGTGCTCGGCGTGCCACCGCGAGAGCGATCGGATGCCGTACGGCCCCAGGAACTCGTTCTCGTCCAGCACCCTGGCGAGGATGCGGCGCAACCGGCTCTCGTCGAACAGCGCGAACAGCACCGGCCCGTCGGCGTCGGTCTGCGCGCCGTGGCCCCACAACGCGGCGCGCACCGCGGGATGCCGGTCGAGGAACCCGCGCATGCCGTCGACGAGCCCGGGATGGTCGTGCCGCAGTCCGGCGCCGACCACGGTGGCGGCGGCGAGCGGGATCAGCCCGACGGCCGACTGGACGCGCAGCGGCGTCGACGTGCCGTCCGGGTTCCTCAGCACGTCGTGGAAGAAGCCGTCCTCCTCGTCCCACAACCCGTTGCCGACGTGATTGGTCGCCGCCGCGATCCACGCGAGGTTCTCCAGCAACGTCGCGGCGTGCTCCAGGTACACCGGGTCCTCGCGGGCGAGTTCGAGGGCGATCTGCAGCAGGTTCTGGCAGAACAGCGCCATCCACGCGGTGCCGTCCGCCTGGTCGGTCCGCCCGCCGGCGGGCAGCGGGGCGTTGCGGTCGAACACGCCGATGTTGTCCAGCCCCAGGAAACCGCCCTGGAACAGGTTGCGACCGTCGGCGTCCTTGCGGTTGAGCCACCAGCCGAAGTTGCGCAGCAGCGGCGGGAACACGCGTTCCAGGAAGGCCCGGTCGCCGGTTCCGGTGGTGTCGCGGTCGTGCTGGTAGACGAACCACGCCGCCCACGCGTGCACCGGCGGGTTCACGTCCCCGAAGTTCCACTCGTAGGCGGGCAGTTGCCCGTCCGGGTGCAGGTAGCGGCGACCGAGCAGCAGTTCCACCTGCTGTTTCGCGGCCGCCGGGTCCACCACCGCGAGCGGCACCGCGTGGAACGCGAGGTCCCATGCGGCGAACCACGGGTACTCCCACTTGTCCGGCAGGACGACCACGTCCCCGGCCACGAGATGTCGCCAGTCCTCATTGGACAGACCGGACGGCGCGCCGATCGGGTCCGCGCCGCGTTCGGTGAGCCAGCGCTCGACGTCGAGCCCGTAGTACTGCCGCGACCACAGCAGCCCGGCCAGTGCCTGCCGGCACACCAGCCGTTCGTCGCTCTTCGGATCGCCGCCGAGCACCTCGTCGTAGAAGTCGTCGGCCTCCTCGCGCCGGGCGGAGATCACCGCGTCGAACCCGCCGAACGGCTCGTCGGTGGCGGCGGTGGTGAAGCGGACGCGGACGGTCTCGCTGCCACCCGGCGGAATCGTCAGCACGTGGTGGGCGGCGGCCTTGGTGCCGACGCCGTCCGGGGCGAGCGCGGTGAGATCTCCGCGCAGCACCGCGCGTTCGATGCCGTCCTTGACGTACGGGGTGGTGTTGGGGATGCCGAAGACGCGCTCGTCGTCGGTCTCGTTGCCGGTGACCATCAACTGGCCGTCGGCGTACCACCACCAGACGCCGAGTTCGGGATGCGCGGCCCGCACCGTGCCCGTGCCCAGCGTGTGCAGCGAGGGTTCGGTGGTGCCCGCCCACGACCAGGTGTGCCGGAACCACAGCGCCGGCAACACGTGCAGCGTCGCCTCGTCCGGCCCGCGGTTGTGCGCGGTGACCCGCATCAGGACGTCCTCTGGTCCCGCCTTCGCGTACTCCACGACGACGTCGAAGTAGCGGTCGTCGTCGAAGACGCCGGTGTCGAGCAGCTCGTACTCCGGGTCGTCGCGGCCGCGTTTCCCGTTGGTGGCGACCAGGTCCTCGTAGGGGAAGGCCCGCTGCGGGTACTTGTAGAGCATCCGCTGGTACGACGAGGTGGGCGTGGCGTCGAGGTAGAAGTAGCACTCCTTGACGTCCTCGCCGTGGTTGCCCTCGCCGTTGGTCAGGCCGAACAGCCGTTCCTTGAGGATCGGGTCGGTCCCGTTCCACAACGCCAGCGCCAGGCACATCCGCTGCCGGTCGTCGCTGAAGCCCGCGAGCCCGTCCTCGCCCCAGCGGTACGCGCGATAGCGCGCCTGGTCGTAGGTGAACGACGTCCAGGCGTCGTCCCCGTTCGACGCCTCCCGGACCGTGCCCCATTGGCGTTCGCCGAGGTACGGGCCCCAGCGCCGCCATTCGTCTGGTTCTCGCAGCCTTTCCTTCTCCGCACCGGCCATGTCGTTCGCCTTTCGGTTGGCACGTCAGGTGATCGCCAGGCTGGTGGTGGGTGGGGTGTGGGCGGGTCACCCGGCGGGGGTGGTTCGGCGAGGCGGGTGGGGGACCGGCCTCTCGCACCACCGCGCGACTGGCCCCTCGTGGGCCGCCCCGCCCGGCGGCAGAATGGCTCGATGAAGACCGCGTTCGTATTCGCTGGCGGCGGAAGTCTGGGCGCGGTCGAGGTGGGCATGCTCGCGGCGCTCGTCGCCGAGGGCGTCCAGCCCGACCTGGTCGTCGGAACCTCGGTTGGCGCGGTCAACGGTGTTTGGCACGCGGCCCACCCCGGCCCCGAGGGGGTCGGCACCCTGACGGAGCTGTGGACGTCGTTGTCCCGCAAGGACGTCTTCCCGATCCGGCCGGTGCGTGGCCTCCTCGGTGTCTTCGGGCTGAGCGACCACCTCGTGCCCAGCGCGGCGTTGCGGCGCCTGCTGCGGACCCACCTCTCCGGCGTCACGCTCGGGACCACGCCGACGCCCGCGCACGTCGGCGCCACGGACGTGCTGTCCGGAGAGGAGGTGTTGCTCTCCGAGGGCGACGCGGTGGACGCGTTGATGGCGAGCACCGCGATTCCGGCGGTGTTCCCGCCGGTGTCGCTCGGCGGCCGGTACCTGATGGACGGTGGCGCGGTGAACAACAATCCCGTGTCGCACGCGGTGGCTCTGGGCGCGGAACGGGTGTGGGTGCTGCCGACCGGGTACGCGTGTGATCTCGAACAGCCGCCGCGCAGCGCCCTCGGGATGGCGCTGCACGCGTTGACGTTGCTGGTGAACCACCGGCTCGCGGTGGACGTCGAGCGCTACCGGGACGAGGTCGACCTCCGCGTGGTGCCGCCGTTGTGCCCGCTCAGCGTGTCACCGGCCGACTTCAGCCGGTCCCGTGAGCTGATCGACGCCGCGCGTCGGAGCACCCAGGAGTGGCTCGCGGCCGGTCGGCCGGAACGGGGCCTCCTGCACCCCGTCAGTGGATGAGGCCGGCCCGCCGGTCCGCCGAGGTCACGATCACCAACGGGCACGGCGCGTGCGAGACGAGAGCCTGACTCGTCGAGCCGAGCAACATGCCGTCGAACCCGCCGCGACCGTGACTGCCCACCACCAGAAGCTGTGCCTCGGTGCCGTACCGCATGAGCGCCCGCACGGGGCGGTCCCGTGGCAGCGCGCGTTCCACCCGCACGTCGGGATACCGGGTCTGCCACCGCGTGAGCACCTCGCGCGCGTCGTCGTCGGCCTCGTCGCGGGCCGCGGCGAACCGGGCAGTGCGGTAGGCACTTTCCACGGTGAAGCCGGGCCGGCACAGGAGCACCGTGAGCCGGGCGGCGCGCAGCGAGGCGGCCGCGAAGGCGAACCCCAGCGCGGCCTCGCTCGCCGCGGAACCGTCGTGGCCCACCACGATCGGGCCGTCGGTCGCCGCCAGGCCGCGCACGATCACCAGCGGGCACCTGCCGTGCGAGGCCAGTGCCGCCGCCGTCGAGCCGACCAGCAGGCCCCGCACGTTGCCGAGGCCCTGCGCCCCGAGCACCAGCAGCCGCGCGTGCCGGGACTCCTCGATCAGCAGGGTCGTCGCGCCACCGCCGAGCGGTTCGGTCGTGATCTCCACGTCCGGCCCCGCGGCACGGGCGGCTGTGGCGGCCTCGGCCAGGCACGCCGCGGCCCGCTCCCCGGCCGCGCACCGGACGTCACCGCCGGTCCCGTCGAACGCGAGATGTCCTTGCGCGGGCAGCGAGAACGCGTGCACCAGCCGCAGCGGTGCGTTGCGCCGGGCACATTCGTCGGCGGCCCACATGACCGCGGCGAGCGCGGACGACGAGCCGTCGACGCCGGCCACCACCGGTGCCGTCATCGGAGAGGTCCGAACGGGAGGAGTTCCTTGACGCCGCCGCGCGCGACGACGCAGGTCGACTCGGGCACCTCGCGCCACGCGCCGTGCAGGTCGCCCAGCGGTTCCGACACGACGAGCCGAGTCTCGGGGGAGAGGCCGTGCAGCGTCGGGTTGTCCGGGTACTGCTGTCGCAGCGTCGTGATGTCGGTGCTGTGGAACAGGCTGCGCGAGCGGCGTTCGCTGGAGTAGCGGAACGCCCAGGTGGTCTCGCCGTCGGTCGTGGCGACCGTCATCTGGAGCGGGTGAGCCACACCGTGGTTCCTGCCGATCGCCTCGACGAACCCGGCGGTGCGGGCGACCGCGGTGGGCGGATCGTGCTCCAGGCCGAAGGTCAGCGCGAGGTAGAACAGGATCTCCGAGTCGGTCGACCCCTCGATCTCCGCGTAGAGCGAGGGATCGACCACCAGCGAGAGTTCCCGGCGCACCAACGGGAAAGCGGTGATGAGCCCGTTGTGCATCCACAGCCTGCGCCCGTGCCGGAACGGATGGCAGTTGGTCTGCTGCACCGCCGAGCCGGTGGACGCGCGGACGTGCGCGAAGACGACCTCCGCCGTGGTCTGCGCGGACAGCTCCCGCAGGTTGCGGTCGTTCCAGGCGGGTTCGGTGCTCAGGAACAGGCCTGGCCCCGGCGCGGTCGCGTACCAGCCGACCCCGAAGCCGTCACCGTTGGTGGTCTCCACGCCCAGCCGCGAGTGCCTGCTCTGGGTGACGAGCGAGTTCGCCGGGACGTAGAGGAGCTCCTCCAGCAGAACCGGGGAACCGGAATACGCGAGCCATCGGCACATGTGGCCTCCTCAGAAGGGTTTCGTTCCTGATCTCTCAGAGTCCACTTCGGACCTGGATGCGCCCGGTCCGCGCCGCCTCGGCGACGAGCCGGTGGTCCTGCTCGTTGCGGTCCGCGTAGCGCTCGGCGAACTCGGCGAGCGCGTCGTCGAACGTGCTGCCGTCGTCGAGGTACGCGGCCATCGCGATCCGGTCACCGGTGCGCGCGTGTGCTCTGGCCAACGTCCACCCGCACAACGCGCCGTACAGCCGCAGGCCAGCCGCGTCCATGGTCTCGACCGAGGCCGAGCCCTTCCAGTCGCGCAACTGCCGGACGTGGAAGTCCCTGGTGAGCCCGTCGACGCCCTCGGCGGTCTCCCAGCCGAGGAAGATGTCGCCGGCGGCCTGCATCAGCCGTTGCCCGGCCACGACCCGTTCGCCCTCACTGCGGTGCGTCGTGCGCACGCCCTCGGGAAGGTGGTCCGCGAGAACCGACCGCGAGGCCTCCTTCACCTGCAGCAGCAACGGATCGTTCTCGTCCCGCCCGTACAGCAGCACGATCCAGCACCGGGTCCCGACGCTGCCGACCCCGACGACCTTGCGGGCCATGTCGACGAACCGGAACCCGTTCATCAGATGACGCCGATCGGCGGACAGGGTGGTGGCGTAGCCGGCGAGCAGGTCCTGGATCAGGAACTCCAGGTCCGCGCGGTCCGCGTCGGGCATCAGGTGGCCGACCGGCACGAGCAGCGGTGGATCCGCCGTGATGCGACGGCATCCGTCGACGACGGACGTCAGTTTGCGGTAGGCCTGCAGGCTGTCCCGCGCACGGGCTTTCGCCTGCTCGTGCGCGAACCGGCGCTGCTTCGCCTTGTTCGCGCGTGACTTGAGCAAGAGCTCGACCTCGTCGACACCGGCGTGGGCGTACCAGACCTCGAGATCACCCTGTTCCGCGAAGCGGATCATCGCCGACCGGTACCTGCCGACGGCGGTGCGCACGGCGGCCGCCCGTGCCTTGCGCCCCAGCCTGTTCTCGCGGCCGGCGACGGCGATGCTGGCCGCGAGGCGTTTGACGTCCCACTCCCACGGACCGGGCAGCGTCTCGTCGAAGTCGTTGAGGTCGAACACCAGGCGCCGCTCCGGGGAGGCGAAGACCCCGAAGTTGCCCACGTGCGCGTCCCCGCTGAGCTGGCAGGTCAGCCCCGAGATCGGCGTCGCCGCGAGGTCGCCGGCCATCACCGCGGCCGCGCCGCGGAAGAACGCGAACGGCGAGGCCAGCATCCGTCCGTACCGGATCGGCACGAGCTCCGGCAGCCGCGTGCCGTCCTGCCCGGTGAGCACCTCCACCGGGCCGGGACGGTCACGGCCGGCGGGCAGGTCCGCGTGTCCGGCGAGCGGAACCTCCTTGCGGGCAGCCAGACCCGCGGCGATCCTCGCAGCCACCGAACCGGTCATCGCGCACCTCCCCGCAGACGGGACCGGTGGGGCTCCGGTCCACCTGCGACGCAACACCTCCGCGGCTGCCGGCACACCACCCGCCGCGGGGGAGCACCACCGCGGCACCTCATCCGCGCCGCGTGAAGCGCTCGGGACGCGGCCGCCGGAGTCTGCGTGAGTGGACTCCAACGCCTTGCGCAGAGTGCTCGTGCCCCTCGCCCTCGCCCAGTTCATCTGCAGCTTCGCCGGCTCCAACATGAACGTGATGATCAACGACATCAGCCGTGACCTGGACACCACCGTCCAGGGCGTCCAGCTCGCGATCACGATCTTCCTGCTGGTCATGGCGGCGCTGATGATCCCCGGCGGCAAGCTGACCGACCGCTACGGCCGCAAGCGATGTCTCACCGCCGGTCTCGCCGTCTACGGCCTCGGCGCGGTGCTGAGCGCGTTCGCGCCCGGCCTGCCCGTGCTCATCGTCGGCAACTCGATCCTGGAGGGCGTCGGCACCGCGTTGCTGATCCCACCCGTCTACATCCTGGCGACGATGCTGTTCACCGGTGTCGCCTCGCGGGCCCGTGCCTTCGGCGTGATCAACGGCATGGCGGGCATCGGCGCGGCCACCGGGCCGTTGATCGGCGGGCTCATCACGACGGTGCTCAGCTGGCGGGTGGCCTTCCTGTTCCAGGCGCTGGTCGTCGTGGTGATCTTCGTGCTGAGCCGGCGGTACGTCCGGGATCCGCGGCCACCGGACCCGAGCCGCCCGTTCGACCTGCGCGGCGCGGTGCTGTCGTCGATCGGGCTCGTCCTGATCGTGTCGGGCGTGCTGGCGGCGGACAACGACCTCTGGCTGATGCTGGGGTTGCTCGCCGCCGGTGCACTCACGCTCGTGTGGTTCTTCCACTCCGTGCGCGCCAAGGAACGCGCCGGCGTGGAACCGTTGCTGTCGACCGAGTTGTTCCGCAGTCGCGCCTCGAACCTCGGCCTGGTCACGCAGAACGTGCAGTGGCTGGTGCTGATGGGCATCTCGTTCGTGGTCTCGGCCTACCTCCAGGTGGTGCGCGGCTACAACGCGATCGAGACCGGCCTGATCCTCACGGCCGCCACGGCGGGGGTGCTGCTCACGTCCCTGTCGGCCGAGCGCCTCGCGCGCCGGCACGCCCAGCGCAGCCTCGTGCTGACCGGATTCGCCGTCACGATCGGTGGCATCGCGCTCTTCCTGGCGCTGCTCGCCCTGTCGCGGCAGGCCTGGACGTTCCTGCCGGGCCTGTTCCTGATCGGGCTCGGCATCGGCGCGATGCTGACGCCGTCGGTGAACGTCGTGCAGTCGAGCTTCCCGGACGCGTTGCAGGGCGAGATCTCCGGCCTGTCCCGCAGCGTGTCCAACCTCGGGTCCTCCCTCGGCGCGGCGATCGCGGGCACGATCCTCGTCGCCGGCATCACCAGGACACCCGAACTCTCCTATGCGCTGGCGTTGGTCGTGCTGGCGCTGGTCGCACTCGGCGGCATGGTGGCGGCCGCGTTCCTGCCGCGAGCCGCGCGGTGATCGGGATGACCGACGAGCTGTCCCGGTTGCGGGCACAGGTGTACGCGCTGCAGGCACGGCTGGATCGGCGGGAACGGCGGGCAGCCGCCGTGCGGATGCTCCGCCGGATCGGCGCCGCCGTGCTGATCGCGGTGACGGCGTTCGCGCTCGTGATGAGCGTCGTCGGCATCTGGAGCGCGCGCACCGCGCTCAACACCGACCGGTGGGTCGCCACGGTCGCGCCGCTGCCGAAGGACCCGGAGGTCGCCGCGGCGGTGGCGGACTTCGCGACCGTCAAGCTCTTCGAGGCGGTCGACGTCGAGCGGCGGCTGCGGGCGGTGCTGCCCGAGCAGGCCGCGTTCGTCGCCGGGCCGCTGACGAGCCAGCTGCACGCCCCGGTACGCGCGATGGCGACCGAAGTTCTGGGCAGCGACCAGTTCCAGCGCGTCTGGATCGAGCTGAACCGCCGCGCCCACCAGCGCGCGCTCACCGTCGTCGAGGGCGACAGCGACGTCGTGGCCGTCCACCAGGACCGGGTCGAGATCGACCTGCTGCCGTTGATCAACGAGGTGCTCCGGACGCTCAGCGCGCAGCTGCCCACCCTGTTCGGCAGGCAACTCTCGCTGCCGGATCTGAGCAGCGGTGAGATCCCCGCTGATCTGAGGGTCCGGGTGCAGGACTCGCTCGGCGTCACGCTGCCGGAGAACTTCGCGCAGTTCACCGTCTACGACTCCGAGCGGCTGTGGGCCGCCCAGCAGGCCGTGGTGACGGCCGAGCGAGGCCTCCTCCTGTTCCTGCTCAGCACACTCGTGCTGCTCGTGCTCGCCCTGCTCGTCTCGCCCGATCGCCGGCGCACTGCGTTGCAACTCGGCCTGTGGCTGGTGGTCGCGGCCGTGGCGGTCACGGCGGTGCTGCGCGCGATTCGTGAGCAGATCCTCCAGAACGTGCCGGAGGGGCTCTACCGCGATGGCGCCGCGGACGTGCTGACAGCGGTCTTCAGCCAGCTGCGCACGCGGGGCTGGCAGATGCTCTGGACGGGCGTCCTGCTCGCCCTGCTGATGTACGCGATCGGACCAGGCAAAGGACCGGTGTGGTTGCGCCACCGGACAGTCGAGGCCTGGGGTGCGATCCGCCGAGGCGGGCAGGCGTTCGCCGCGCACGGTCCAGGTTGGACCGCACGACACCTCGACGCCGTGCGCGTGGGTGGAGTCGCCGTGGCCGTTCTGCTCGCGCTGCTGCTCTCGTCGTGGACGGCCCTGTTGTCGATCTTGGTGGTACTGGCGGCCTACGAGCTGCTCGTGACCATGTTCGCCCTGCGTTCCACCCGAACCGGATGACGTAACCGATCGAGCAGAGGAGAAGTCATATGGCCATCGGGCCGATCCAGCTGATCGTGCTGGGCTTCACCCACCCGGACTTCCGCGGTGAGGTGATCGCCGAACTGGAGGAACTCAGCAAGACCGACACCGTCCGCGTGATCGACGCTCTGGCCGTCCACAAGGATCCGAAGGGCGCCATCGCGGTGGAGCACCTGAGCACTCTCTCGCCCGCCGAAGCGGTCGAGCTGGGGAGCAAGATCAGCGCGCTGCTCGGCCTCGGCGCGGACGCGGGAGCCGAGGCGGTGCGGGAGAAGGGAGGCGTCCACCCGTTCAGCGACGCGGACGCGTGGGACGTGCTCGCCGAGATTCCCAACGACAGCGCGGCGGCGTTGTTGCTCATCGAGCACCACTGGGCGGTGCCGCTGCGCGACGCCGTCGCCCGTGCCAAGGGATTCCGCGTGTCCGACGGCTTCATCAGCCCCCTCGACCTGGTCGCGATCGGGTTGGTGAGCGCGGAGGAGGCCGAGGAACTGCACTACCTGGAAACAGCAGGATCGACGCGATGAGGAGACAGACATGTTCGGTTCACGCCGCGTGGCCCGCCGCACCGCACGACGTACGGTGCGGCGCAGCGGGGGAGTTACGGGAATGTTCAGGGCACGCCGGGTGATCCGGCGCCGCTAGGACGGGGCAGTGCAGCGCTGGGCGATCGCCCGGTGGTGCTCGCGGGCGCCACCGGGCGATCGCTCAGGACAGGGCCAGCCCGCGCAGCCGCGCCCAGTCCAGTTCCGGCCGCGGTCGCGGCACCCCGGGCCGGTGGCGCGGCACCCGCACGCGCAGCGCCCCCGGCCTGACCACGCACCGCACGGGAGTCGTCATCGTGACCGCCTCCCCGTCCACGCCGACCGGCAGCAACGGGGTGTCGGCCGTGATGACGACCTCCGTCGTGGTCCGCAGGAACACGGCGTCCGACCGCCGCCGGCCACGCAGCAGACCGGCGGCCTCCGCCGCGTCGCGCACCGTCACCGCGAGCACGCCCAGCACACCGCCGTTCAGCCGCGGTCTGCGCCCCAGCCCCGCCAGATCGCCTGACCCGTAGGGGTTGTTGCTGACCAGCACCGCCTGCGCCCCGTCCAGCCGGTCCTCGCCCGCCCGCACCCGCAGCGCCGCTGACCGCGGCCCGATCAGCAGTCCGGGCAACAGGTTCAGCGTCGTCCGCCGCTTGCCGTCGCGGTAGGCGGGGCTCCGCACCACCTCGGCGTACGCGCCGAACGAGGCGTTGTTGACGAAGGTGCGGTCCCCGGCCACGCAGAGGTCGACCCGCACCTCGACGCCGTCGGTGAGCGCGTCGAGACAGCGGCGGGGATCGGCGCGGTCCAGCCCGAGGTCGAGCGCGAAGTGGTTGCGCGTGCCCGCCGAGATGACCATGAACGGCACCCCGCGGTCCGCCGCGACGCCGGCCACGATCGCCTGCGTGCCATCACCTCCGGCCACTCCGAGCAGGTCGGCGCCGTCGTCCAGCGCCCGCCGGGCGAGCGCGGCGACGTCCTGCGAGCCGTCCAGCACGCAGACCTCCGCGCCCAGCACCGAGGCCAGATCGGCCAGTCCGAACCGCCCGACCTTCCCGTCGCCGGACCTCGGGTTCATGATCAGGTACGGCCGCCGGGGCCGGGGCACCTCGAACTCCACCGGGCCGCCGGCCTCACCGAGCGCCCGCCGTCCGCAGGCCACCGCGACCAACCACAGCAGGGCGCACACCACGACCACCCACGCCAAGCGGGCCTGGACGTACAGGACGACCACGGTCAGCGGCACGAGCACCACGAGCACCCCGGCCAGCCACCGCACGAGACCGCGATGGGCGAGGAACCACCAGACGCCCGCCAGCGCCAGCGCCGTCCCCGTCGCACCGACCAGCACCAGCCCGACGCCGGCGCGCACCCCGGCCGCCACCAGCACGACCACGACGGCCGTTCCCGCGGCCAGGAACGCGAGCCGGGCGAACCGGCGTTGTTCCGGCGTTGTCACATCGGTCACGGCAACCTCCACAGTGGAACGTCCCTCCAGCGTGGCCGCGCACACCGCGGGCGGCCTCACCCCCGGCGGATGAACGGGCCCGGCGGGCTCACCCACGACGGCGGAAGCGCCCAGGTCAGGTCCTCACGACGATCGGTGCGGTGAAACCGTTGTGCGTCAACAGAGTCCTCTGCTCGGCGGCCGCGGCGCTGCTGGCCCTCACCGCCTGTGCGGCTCCCCGCCCCGTCGCCCAGGTCACCTCGACCACGGCCAGTCCCGTGCCTGTGGCCACGAAATCCACCTCACGGCACTTCCGCGCACAGGTCCTCGCACGCGTCCCCACCGACCGGGCCGACGCGCGAGGCCTGGAACTGGTCGGCGACCTGCTGGTGGAGAACACGGGCCCGGTGATCCGCGCGGTCGCACCCGCCACCGGTGAGGTCCAGGCGCAGCGGACCGTGCCGCAGGGCAGCGGAACCGCGCTGACACCGGCCGGCCTGTGGCACACCGGTTCCGTCGCCGCCGTGTTGCTGGATCCGGGCTCGCTGGCGGAACGACGCCGGGCCACGATGACCAACGAGGCGTGGGGCCTGTGCTACGACGGAACGAACCTCGTGCAGTCCGACGGCACCACCACATTGCTGCTGCGAGACCGCGACACCGCCGAGCTGATCCGCGAACTCCCCGTCGACGCCCGCGAGTGGGCGGCCGCGCGCTTCGGCGAACTCCACTGCACGAGTGTCGACGGCCGCCCGCAGGTGTGGGCCGCCGTCGACGGCACGGACTGGATGATCCGCGTGGACCTCGCCTCGGGCACCGTCACCGCGGACGCCGACCTCACCGCCGTCACCGTCGCCGAAGTGCCGACGGGCCGCAACCAGGTGATCGGCGGCATCGCGGCGGTGCCGGGCGCGGCGGGGGAGTTGTGGCTCACCGGCAGGCACTACCACCACCGCTACCGGATCGGGCTGACGCCCCGGCCCTGACTCCGGTATCAGGGAAGCGAGGCGGACCTACGCCTCCTCCACCACTTCCTCCTCGACGGGCAGATCGTCACGCCGCCACTTGAGCTTCACCTCGAACTGCCCCTGCACCCCGGTCCTCGCGATCACCGCACCCGCCTCCGCGTCGAGCTTCACCCCGAACTTCAGCTCGACCTCGTCCGGCGCGCGGCTCATCGTGCGGAACTGGTCGAGCGCGGTCGCGGCCGCGTCGCGCACGTCGGTGAGCGCCTTCTCGAACGTCGCGCGGGCGTCGCGCAGCACGCGGCCCGACCGGCTCGCCCGGGAGACGCCCGGCTCCTCGTCGACCTCGACGACGACCGAGCCGCCGCCCTCCAGTTCGAAGCGTGCGAACTCTGTCATGTACCACTCCTCATCGGCAGGGGAACTCCAGCCGCTCTTCTTCCGGTACGCCGGTGCGCACGATCTCGAGCTTTTGCAGCAGTGCGTCGAGCTTGGCCGGGTCGTCGAGGTGTTCGAGGACCGCGCGGTAGAACGCGGTGCGCATCTTCGGGGGCATGAGGTCGGAGGCGTCGAAGCACAGCGACTCGTCCGAGGTCAGGGTGGCGGCGACCTTCCTGCTGACGGCGTCGCCGTACACCGACGGTCCGACGCCGCGGTTCGCCGAGTAGGCACCGCCGTTGCGCGGCCAGATCTGCTGGGCCGGTGCGGACGCGAGGTAGTTGATCAGTTTGCGGGCGGCAGGGGTGTCGTTGAACATCGCCGCCAGGTCGGCGGAGACCACCCACGAGCGCGGCTTGCCCTCGAAGGCGGGGAACGGGAAGAAGTCGAAGTCCTGCTCGGCCTTCGGGGCGGTGTCGTAGCCCTCGTAGACGCCGGTGATGAAGGAGGCCTGGTGGTCGAGCAGGCAGCTCGGTTGCGGGCCGAACATGGACCGGCCCGCGTCGCCGAAGTCCGTCAGCAGAGCCGACTTCGGGCCTCCGCGCACGGTGTCGCCCCCGGCGAGCCGAGTCCAGGTCGTGAAGGCCTGCCGGACCTCGGGGGAGGTCCACGGCCACCTGCTCGCCGCCCACTGCCGGTAGACGTCGGGACCGGCCTGGTGCAGCAGGACGTCCTCGATCCAGTCGGTGCCGGGCCAGCCGGAGTCCGGGGTGGCGCCCATGCCCATGCACCACGGGGTGCGGCCGCCGTCGGCGAGGGTGCGGGTCAGCGCCAGCAACTCCTCACCGGTCCCGGGTTTCGGGCCGGGCAACGCCTTGGTGTTGAACCAGATCGCGCTCTTCAGGTCCGCCTTGACCGCGACGCCGTAGCGCTTCTGCCGCACCTTCTCCAGGTTCAGCCACTGGTCGCTGTACTCGTCACTGGCGGAGGCGACGATCGAGTCCAACGGGATGAGGTGGTCGTTGCGCGCGTAGTTCGCGAGCTCGCCGGGGCTCGGCAGCACGGCGATGTCCGGGGGAGTGCCCTGCTGCACCTCGGACTGCAGCACCTGGCTGAGCGCACGGGTGCCGACGTACTTGACGTCGATGTTCTCCGCGGCCTCGAACGGCGCCACCACCTCGAGGAACCTGGCCTCCTCCTGGCCGGTCCACGACGCCATGATCTGGACCGTGCCCTTCGACCCCGAGCCGGAGCACGCGGACACACCGCTCAACAGCAGCAACAGAACCAGCAGTCGGGTCATCGTCGCTCGTACCTGTATTCCTGGATGCGTGGTTGAAGACCGAGGAGCACGGACAGCAGGATCAGCCCGGCACCGATCGGGATGAGCGCCTCCAGGTCGGCGTAGTCGTCCGTCTCCGCCACCGAGTTGTTGACGTTCTTGGCCGCGTCGGTCAGGTCCTTGTCCGTCACCGCGTCCGGCGTGCCACTGCTGCGAAGGTCTGCCATGAACCGGACGACGGTGTCTCCACATCCGCCGTCAGCGGGCGCACACAGCTTGGTGACCAGGTCCTTCAGGTCCTCCTGCGCGGCGGCGCGGGTGGCGGACGTCCTGGTGTCCCAGGTGCTCGTCACCTGCCGCAGCTCCTCCGCCGCGGCCTCCACCCGCTGTTGCGCGACCACGCCGAGCACCGTGATCACGCCGCAGCCGGCGAGCACGACGGTGGCGAACACCAGCGGCAGGTTCCAGGCCCGGCGGAACCGTCGTCTAAGAAAGCGTTGTGCCACCAGGAGAGCGACGAGCAGTGCGACGATCGGCAGAGCCACCAGCGCGCCACGCCAGAAGGTCGTCGAGCTCTCGTCGAGCTGTGCGCCGAGCGCGTCCTGCTGAGCCTTCGCCAGCTCTTCGAACTGGGCCAGGACGCCGGTTCTGGGCTCGTGCAACAGGCGTGAGGCGTACCAGAGGTCGACAGCGGCCAACGTGGTGGTGCCGCCTCCCTGCCGGTAGTGCGCGTCGGCCTGCTCGATCCAGCCGGTGTACGCGACGACCAGCCCTGCCACCACGCGCAGCTGTTTGCTGCCCGCGTCTCCCAGGGTGTTGTCCTCGGCGACCTGCGCGATGCTCTGGCTCGCCACCGCGATCCTGTTCTGGTAGCGGTCACCCGGACCGACGAGCTGCGCCTCACCCGAGCTGAAGCTGTTGATGGCCAACGAGTCCGCCTCGGCGAGCGCGGACCGCGCGGCGGCGGCCTCCAGCAGTGCGGGCGCGGTGCGGTCGCGCACGGTGTCGATCGTGTCGTTCACGTCGTCGAAGGCGTACCACGACGACATGAGGACCAGCAGCGTCAGGCCCAGCAGGACCGCGCGGAGCCGGAGCAGGCTGAGACGGGTCGTGGAGCGCGTGGCCGTCATGTGGTGGCCACGACGGTCTTGCCGCACGCTTCGCAGAAGATCGCGTCCGCGCGGCAGACGTGCCCGCAGTGTGCGCACGTGACGTTGGGACCGGCCTGCGGCGGTGCGACCGGGTGATCGCTCGCCTCGTCGGGGCCGCGGGTGCCGTGGCTCCTGCTCACCTCGCTCAGCTTGAGGTCGAGCTGCTCCAGGTCCGTCCTGATCCGCACCTCCCCGTTCGCCGGATCGCCGACGACGTCGACCAGCCGGTGCAGGCGGGCGAGCACCTTCTCGTTGTTCTGCGCCGAGGCGAACGCCACCGCCCTTCCCCACTGCAGCGCGGCCTGCTCGAGCTGTCCCGCGTCGTACGCCTCGCAGCCCGCCATCACCGCCCTGCCCAGCTCCGCCTGGTTCATGGCGTGGGCCACCTGCGAGTCCATCACGCTGGAGAGCACGGTGTTCTCGGTCCACTGCGCCACGATCGGCTTCTCGGTACCGGGCACCGGGTCGCGTTCGGTCCCGGCGCGCACCGGCACGAGGCCGACCTCGGCGATCTGGTACTCGCTGAGCTCCAGGCCGTCGAGTTCGACGTCCACGCAGACGTGGAACTCCCGGCTCTCCTCGCCCCAGGACCCGGTGGGGTACACCGTCGTCAGCGCGCCGGCGGGGGAGTCGAGCCCGGTCAGGTCCACCTGGGTGGGGAACGTCTGCCGGAGGAAGCGCACGCGGGCGAACGGCGGCGTGTCGATCCGGATCAGCAGTTCCGGCACGACCTTGCGCATCGCGGCCCGCATGATCACGGTGAAGTCCTCGATCAGATCGGTCTCCTCCCGGACCGCGTCCGCCGTGCCGTTGAGCGCGGACACGATCCGCAGCAGCTCCTCCGGTTCCCACCCGTCGCCCACGCCGCGCGCGTCGCAGACGAACTTCCCCTTGCACTCGGCCAGGACCGCGTCGAGCTCGGCGGGGGACTCGTGCTCGTTCCTGCCGTCGGTGAGCAACAGGACGTGGCGCACCGCGGTCGGGTGGCCGGCCAGGAGTTGTTCGGCCAGCCGCAGCCACGAGCCCATGGCGGTGCCTCCGCTGGCGGTGAGGTGCTTCACCGCTCGCTTGGCCGCGGCCCTCGTCTCGGTGGTGGCGGCGACGAGTCCCTCGTCGCGCGGATAGACCACCCGAGCCGAGTGCGTGCCCTCCACCACCGCGAAGAAGGCGCCTTCGCGCAACGCGTCGATCGCCGCGGCGGTCGCCCTCTGCGCGGCGAGCAGCTTCGTCGGCGGGCTGTGCATCGACCCGGAGCAGTCGATGGCGATCACCTCGGCGGCCTCGGGAGCCTCGCCGCCGGTCAGGCCGTCGAGACCCTGCCCCGTGACGGTCAGCACGGCGTGCATCTCGGTCTCACCAGCGAACAGGTAGGCGTTCTGGCTCACCGACAGGGTGAAGGCCGGTTGTGCTCGTTCTGTCACAACAACGTCCTCGGGCGAATCGTGTTGGCGAGGTCGATGAGGATGCCGTGCTCGTCCTCGTCGTGCGCCTGGCCGGCCAGTCCGCGGTACGACTCCTCCAGCAGCAAGTGCAGTCCTTCCTCACTCGGCACGGCACCGAAGACCGCGCCGCCGTCGAGATGGGCGCCCGCCTCGCCGACGCGTTCGAACGCGGCCTCGCGCAGGATCGTGACCAGCCGGTTGCGCGCGTCGCCGTCCTCCTCGCCGCCGTCGAGGTAGAGCGACGGAAACCGGTCTGCCGCCTCTCGCAGGTCCGCCGCCGTGGGCGCACCCGACCGCAGCAGTCCACAAAGGATGATCACAGCCGCGACGGCGGCGTCGTCATAGTGCCGCGACACCTTCGGCACCTCGTCCAGCACGGCGACCGCACCCGCGCGGTCGCCCTCGGCGAGCCTGATCCTGGTCAGCCCGAACGCGGCGCTGCCCTGGGACCGGTCGACCCGCCACACCGCCTCGTAGAGCCGCTGCGCCCGGTCGTGCTTCCCGTCGTGCTCGGCGCAGAAACCCAGCGCCAGCTTCGGTGCCTGTTCACCGGGCAGCGCGTCGTACACGGCCGAGAACTCCAGCCCCGCCTGCTCGACCTCGCCCCGTGCGAGCGCGAGCAACCCGCGGTGCCACGCGGCCCGCCAGTCGCCGGCCTGCCGCTGTGCCGAGCGCAGGCTCTCCGCGGCCAGGTCGAGCCTGCCGAGTTCGAGCTGTGCGCGGCAGCGAGCGAACCAGATCTCGGCCGTGCTCAGCTCCGCGGTCTCCAGTTTGTTCAGCAGCCGCAACGGATCCGGCGCGCCGGTGGCGTCCAGGTAGCCGGCGGCCTCGTCACCGGGGTCGACCCGAGGCACGGGCAGCCCGATCGCGACCGCCGCCGGGCTGGGCCGTCCGTCGGGCAGCGGCACCCCGGTGCCGCTGTACTGGTCGGGCCGGGTCCACCGGTGCAACGGGGGTACGGCGCCGAGTCCGGCGTCGAGCAGGACGGCCGTGGGGGCGAAGACGGCCGACGGCTCGGGTCGTGAGACGCCGTCCCGCAACGACGCGATCTCCCGCCGCACGCCCTTGAGCTGTTCGGCCATCTGCGCGGCCGAGCCGAACCGATGATCGGCGTCGGCGTGCCTCGCCCGTGCGACCAGCCGCTGGAACGACTCGAGCCCGATCGCGAACCGGTCGTCGGTGCTGCCCGTCTGCTGGTCCAGCCAGTCGGCGGTGCCGCGGTACAACCGTTCCAGGGTGACACCGACGGTGTGGATGTCCGACTGGACGGTCAAACCGCGTGCGTTGATCTCGGTGCCGTCCACCTCGTACGGCTTCGTGCCGATCCGGTCGCTCTCGCGGTCGTCGGTCTTGCGCACGGCGCCGAGGTCGATGACCTTGACGCGGTCCTCCTCGCCCCGGCGCCCCGGCCGGACGATCACGTTGTCCGGCTTCATGTCGCAGTACAGGTAGCCGCGCCGGTGCAGGTACTCCATCGCCTCCAGCACCTGCAGCACGCAGAAGACGACGTGTTCCACCCGCAACGGCTCCGCCCCGAGCATGCGCTGCCGGGTGGCCTCGCGCAGCGTCAGGCCGTCGACGTACTCCATGACGATGTACTCGCGCCGCTTGCCGGCGCTGTCCGGGTGCGAGACGAAGTTGAGGATCCGCACGATGTTCTTGTGGTCCATCATCGTCAGCGCGCGGCGCTCGGCCGTCGCCAGCGCGGCGTACCGGAGGTCGATCAGTCCTTTGAGGACGACCAGGTTGTCGTCGAGACGCGTGTCCCTGGCCAGGTAGACCCACCCCAGGCCGCCGCGCGCGAAACAGCCGATCACCTCGTACTGATCGGCCACGAGGTCGCCCTCGTGCAGGTTCGGCAGGAACGAGTAGGGGTGGCCACAGCGAGGGCAGAACCCCTCGCTGATGGCGGGCTGTCCCGCGTAGCTGCGGCCGACCTCCGCCCCGCAGTCCGGGGTCGCGCACTTGCGGCTCTCCTCCGGGATGTCCGGGTCGCGCAGGATCCGGCTGGACGGGTCGGGGAACTCGAAGACCGGCAACGAGAGCGGATCACCGCTCGGGCGACTCGGGCCCGACGCGGCCGCACCCGGCCCTGGCATCTCCGCCTCGGACAGCGGCCGCCGGAAGCACGTGCCGCAGAAGCCCGTTCCCCGCACCGTTCCGGTGCAGCCCGGCCGGTTGCACGCCGTCACCGCCGCTCCCTCCCCGCGTTGCCGAGCGCGTGCCGGATCGCGTTCCCGTACGCCTGGACCGCCTCTTCGGCGGCGGGCAGGTCGTCGAGCCGGCGCGCCAGCAACTCGTGCGCCCGGCGGTACAGCCCGGCGAGCCCGGTGTCCTCGACGAGTCCGCCGTCATCGGCCTTCGCCTGGTACGCGTTGAGCAGTCCGACGGCCACGCGCCGCCGTTCGAGCAGTTCGTCCAGCGTCGCGATCGCCTTCTCGGCCCGCCGCACGGCCCGCGCCAGCGCGTCCTCCGTCTCGTCGAGCAGCGGCCGGACCGCGTGCGGACGCGTGACGGCAAGCCGCATCCTGCTCAGCCGCATCCGCAAGCCGGCGGCGCGATCCCTGACCGGCTGGTGGTGCCGCGCGAGCAGTTCCTCCTGTTCCGCGAGATCCTTGATCTGGCCGGCGAGCCGGTCCAGCCGCCCGGTGATCGAGCCGAGCTCCCACGACCGCGCCACGGCCAGGCTCGGAGACGACTCGCTGCGGAAACCGAGCACCACCCGGGATCCCTGCTCGACGATCGGTCGCAGCACCTCCCGCAGCAACGCCTCCGGTTGCTCGGCGTCGTCCACCCCGTCCACCACCACGGTCATCGGCGGTGTCCCTGCGCGCACCTGTTCACCAGGCGTGCTGCTCTCGTCGGACCCCAGCCCGGCACGATCGATGATGCGCAGCGACAACTGGTCCACCGTCCGGCTGGACGCGTCCATCGCGAGGTCGACGCTGCCGACGCCGGGCACGGTGCCTTCCGGCGCGCCGGCGACCACCGGCCGTGACTCCACAGTGGACAGACCGGCCGCGCGGCGCAACACCTCGCAGTCACGGCCCACCAGCACCATCACCGTGTCGTGGGTGCGATGCCGGTCGAGCCAGCTCACCAAAGTTCGCGCCAGGTCGACCTGCTCGACCTCGGCAGCGGCCTTCGCCGCGAACCCGTCGTCGAGCGGCGGCCCCCCGGTCGTCCACCGCGTCACGCCGGGCAGGTGGTGCAGGATCGTCTCCACCGGGATCATCCAGGAGAGGTGGGCGACGTCGTTGGCGTACTCGCCGACGACGATGCCGATCACCGCCCGGGACCCGTCCGCGTCGTCGACCACACCCGCGCCGCTGAACCCGCTGGTCACCGGGTATTCAGTCGCGGACTCGCGGTTCATCTGCACCCACTCGCCACCGGGCCCGCCCCGCCCCGCGAGCTTCGCGAGCACCGACACCCCGTCGTGCACACGCCCCGGAAAACCGACCGTGCGCACGACCAGGTTCCTGCGGAGCGCGGTCCGGCGCAGCATCGCCCCCGCCCCCGGCAGAGGCCCTGTCAGATCGAGCAGCGCGACGTCACCCCGGCGGTCCTCCAGCGGAGGCACCCAGCGGCTGATGTCCACGTCGGCGCGCACGACCGGCCCCTGCATCCGGTCGACGAAAACGTGGTCCGCACCCTCGGGCACCACATGCGCGCACGTCAGCACGTGCGTTTCCCCGAGCAGCACGCCCGCGCCCAGGACTCCGCCGGCGGCGTCGAGCAGACGTACCCGCCACGGCTCGTCGTCGGGCATGTGATCGACCACGGGTCGGAACATACGTCCGGGCTTCGGCGAACCTGGGCGTGTTGACGGCCTATCGCTCGTTTGGCCCAAGGCGATTTCCACTTTCGTGGAGCACGGCAGGTGATCAGGGCCTGCCGTTCCCGGTGTTCACCGCCACCGTGTTCGCCCTGGTGGGCCTGCGCGAGCTGTACTTCCTGCCCGGGCGGTCCGCCGAAGCCGCTGGACGCGCCTCTGTCAGCGCGGCTGGAACAGCTCGACGAGGTTCCCCGCCGGGTCGACGAGCAGGATCTGACGGCCGCCCGGCCCGCTGACGACGGTGTTGCGGAACCGCACCCCGGCCTCGCGCAGGCGGGCGATCTCGGCGTCGAGGTCGTCGACGACGAGGTGGATGCGGTTCCAGCCGCCGGCGACCGGAGTCTCTCCGTCCGGCATGGGGCGTCCCGCCGAGCTGGCCGGGCCGGACAGCAGCAGCCGCAACGGTCCGCGCACGACGTCGGCGAACGCGGGCGCCGCGGACGAGCGCAGCGCGAACCCCAGGTGGGTGGTGTAGAAGTCGACGCAGGCCTGCACGTCGTCGACCAGGTAGCGGACGTTGGCGAGGGTCTCACTCATGGTTCCGGTACCTCTCTTTCGTTGTCGTGGGCCATGGTTCGCAGCAGGTGGCCGATCCGGACCGTGAGCTCCGCGGCGGTGCGCTCGAACGCCGGCAGGGTGCCCTCGGCGGACGGGTCGGGCATGCTCCAGTGCACGAACTCGGCCTCGCCGGGGAAATCCGGGCACACCTCGCGCACTCGGTCGCACAGACTGATCACGTAGTCGAAGCGCTGCCCGGCGAACTCGCTCAGGTGTTTGCTGCGGTGGCCGGACAGGTCGACGCCGTGGTCGTGCATCACCGCGACCGCGTTCGGGTGCACGGGTTTGGGATGGCTGCCCGCGCTGAACACCTCGACCCGCTCCGCGCGCGCCGCCAGCAACGCCTCGGCCATCTGCGACCTGGCGCTGTTCCCGGTGCACAGGAACAACACGCGGCCAGTGGCGGTGTCCACTGTGGTCGCCTGCGCCGGACCGAGCCGCAAGCCGGGGTGCAGGGCCCTCGCGGTCTCGGTGAGCAACGCGGTGCACCGCGCGAGGTCGAGGCTGTAGTAGGTGTCGCGCCCGTCGGCCGAACTTCGCCGCGCGGTCACCAGCTCACCGGTGCGGAGTTTGCGCAGGTGGTAGGAGACCAGGCTCTGCGGCTGCCCCACGGCCGCGGCCAGCTCGCCCACCCGTCGATCGCTCCGGGCGAGCTCGCGCAGCAGGCCCCATCGCACCGCCTCGCCCGCCAGCCCCAGAAACGGGGGCGGACTCGACACCGGCCGGTCGGTGGGCATGCCCGGAAATTACATCAATCCAGATTGATGCACCAGGGCCGTGTCGTGGCCGATGACACCGACTATGGTCTCTGCCATACTCCCGAACAGGGGGCGACATGAGCGAGCAGGGCAGACGCGGCACCAAGCAGCGGATGCTGGACAGCGCCGTGCTGCTGCTGCGGGAACGCGGCGCGGCCGGCGTGACGGTCGACGCGGTGCTGGCGCACAGCGGTGCGCCGAGGGGTTCCGTCTACCACCACTTTCCCGGCGGCCGGAACGAGCTGGTCCTGGGTGCGGTCCGCCAGGCCGGGGACTACATAGCCGCCATGGTCAGCGAGTCGGCGGACGAGGGCGACGTCCGGCAGATGGTGGGCCGGCTCGTCGAGTTCTGGAAGCGGGCGCTGGTCAAGACCGGCTACCGGGCGGGCTGCCCCGTCGCCGCGATGGCCATGGACAGCCGCGACCTCGTCCCCGATGCCGGTGACGTGGTGCGGGAGATCTTCGCCAGTTGGCAGACCAGCCTCGCGAACGCGTTGGCCGCCAACGGTTTTGAGGCACCGCGCGCGCAGCGGCTGGCGACGCTGGTCGTGTCCGCGATCGAGGGAGCGATCATCCTCTGCCGCGCGCATCGTGACCTGGGCCCGCTCGACGACGTGCTCGTCGAGATCGCGCCCCTGCTGGAGCGACGAGACTAGGAGCCTGGCCCATGTGGAAACCCAGTGCCTGCATCCTCTGCGAGTGCAACTGCGGGATCGAGATCCTCGTCGGTGACGACGGCCGGTCGTTCGACAAGATCCGCGGCGACAAGCTCCACCCCGCGTCGGCCGGCTACACCTGCAACAAGGCGCTGCGCCTCGGCCTGCACCAGAACGGCGACACGGGCCGGATCACGCACCCGCTGCGCCGGCGGCCCGACGGCACCTTCGAGGAGATCGACTGGGACACCGCGATCAGCGAGATCGCGCAGCGGCTGGGCGAGGTGCGCGACACCTTCGGCGGGGAGACGATCTTCTACTACGGCGGCGGCGGTCAGGGCAACCACCTCGGCGGCGCGTACTCGCCCGCCACGATGGCCGCGTTCGGTGGCCGCTACCGCTCGTCCGCGCTCGCGCAGGAGAAGACCGGCGAGTTCTGGGTCAGCGCCCGCATGCTCGGCAACATGACCCGCGCGGACTTCGAGCACTGCGAGGTCGCGCTGTTCGTCGGCAAGAACCCCTACCAGTCGCACGGCTTCCCGCGTGCCCGTTCGGTGCTCAAGGAGATCGCCAAGGACCCCGCCCGGTCGATGATCGTGATCGACCCCGTGCGGACCGAGACGGCGGAGCTGGCCGACTTCCACCTCCAGGTCAGCCCTGGCACCGACGTCTACCTGCTGACCGCGCTGGCCGCCGTGCTCGTGCAGGAGGACCTGATCGCCGCCGACTGGCTCGCCGAGCACGCGGACGGCCTCGACGCCGTCACCGCCGTCCTGCGGCAGGTACCGGTCGGCGACTACTGCGCCATCGCCGATGTCGAGGAATCGCTGGTGCGGGCGGTCGCCGCCCGGATCGCCGCCGCGGGCTCCGTGGCCGTGTTCGAGGACCTCGGGGTCCAGATGAACCGCGACTCCACGCTCGTGAGCTACGTCGAGAAGCTGGTCTGGCTGCTCACCGGCAACTTCGGCAAACGAGGCGCCCAGTACGTGCCCTCCAGCCTGGTGCCGATCGGCCGTGACCGCGGGCACGCCGGCGGCGAGGGCCCGCGCAGCCCGGTCGCGGGCGCACGGATCATCAGCGGACTCGTGCCGTGCAACGTGATCGCGGAGGAGATCCTCACCGACCATCCGGCGCGCTACCGGGCGATGCTGGTCGAGAGCGCGAACCCCGCGCACTCGCTGGCCGACTCGGCCCGGATGAGGGAGGCGCTCGCCGCACTGGAACTCGTGGTCGTCATCGACGTCGCGATGACCGAGACCGCGCGCCTGGCCGACTACGTGCTGCCGGCGCCGACGCAGTTCGAGAAGTTCGAGGCCACGTTCTTCAACTTCGACTTCCCGCGCAACATCTTCCACCTGCGGCACCCCGTCGTGGCCGCACCGGAAGGCGTGCTGCCCGAACCGGAGATCCACGCCCGTCTGGTCGAGGCGTCCGGCGCGCTCACCGAAGACGACTACGCACCGCTGCGCGCGGCCGCCCACGCCGGCCGAGCCGAGTTCGCGCAGGCGTTCCTCACCGTTCTCGCGGATCCGGCGAAGCGGCGGCTCGCGTCCGTCCTGCTGTACCGCACGCTCGGTCCGACGCTGCCGCACGACGCCTCGGCGGCCGGGGTGCTGTGGATGGCCGCGCACGAGTGCGCCCGCAAGAACCCGGCCGGAGTCGAGAAAGCGGGCTACGGGTCCGGGTTCGAGGCGGGGGAGCGGCTCTTCGACGCGATCGTCGACGGCTCGCACGGCGTGCACATCACCGACGACGAGTACGACGCCTCGTGGCAGCGCCTGCGCGGTGAGCGGATCACCCTCGCCGTGCCGGACCTGCTCGCCGCGGTGGCCGCGCTGGGCGACCGGCCCGTTCCGCGCCAGGATCCGGACTGGCCGTTCGTGCTGTCCGCGGGAGAACGACGTGCCTTCACCGCCAACACGATCATGCGCGACCCCAGCTGGCGACGGCGCGACCCGGACGGCCGCCTGCGCATCAGCGTCACCGACGCGACGCGGCTCGGTGTCACGACGGGCGACCGGGTCAGGCTCACGACGCGGCGCGGCAGCGCGGAGGTGTCCGTGGACGCCACGGACACCATGCGCTCCGGTCACATCTCGCTTCCCAACGGCCTCGGGCTCACGGTGAAGGAGCGCACGGGTGTCGCTCCCAACGAGCTCACCGCTGCGGAGGACCGCGACGAGTGGGCCGGCACACCGTGGCACAAGCACGTACCGGCCAGGCTCGAACGACTCGGGCCGCCACTGTCCACTTAGGACCACCTGTCGCTGCCGAAGCGGACTGGTGTTACGACGATCGAGTGAGAAGTGCGCAAACTCTCGCATGTCCGAACGACCTGGAGAACGCTCTGCTGCGTCCGATCTTCGTAGGTCGACGGGCGAGGACTGCGATGACAGGCACGGAGCTCGAGAGCGGAAGCCAGGACGGCCCCGCGCACAGACCGGTGCTCGATCCGCACGGTGTGCCCGCGGGGACGACGACGCGGTTCGCGCTGCTGGTCGCTGTGGTCGTGGCCACGAGCTCGACCATGTTCATGCTCCTGCACCTGCTGGTGCCGGCCAACTCGGCTCGGCAGGTGGATGCCCAGAAGCGCTGCTTCGCGGAGGTGTCCGGTCTGCCGCCCCTGGCCGGCCCGGATGACGTGGCGGCGCGTGCGGAGGCCGCCGCACGCGTGACGCGGTGCCTGGCGCCGGTGTACCTCGACGAGGTGTCCTGGGCGGGGTGCGGGCTGGCGCTGCTGTTCGGCCTGGCGGTCGTCCTGTACTGGCTGAATCCGTGGTGGATCATTCGCCGGCGTGGACTGGTGCCGATCTCCGCCGAAAGCAGCCGTGAGCTGCTGGCCCACCTCGGCGAGATGAGCCGGCAGGTCGGACTGGCTCGGCCCCCGGCATGGCTGCTCGCGCCCTACAACCTCACGGCCGGCGGGCGGGCGTTCGGTCACGTCCGGCGCCGCCACGTGCAGCTCGACGCGGGCCTGGTGGTCCTGTTCAGCACCGATCGGGCGGCGTTTCGCGCGGTGGTGCTGCACGAGCTGGCGCACCTGTGGCACCGGGACGTGGACAAGACCTACCTGACCATGGCGATCTGGCGGGCGTACGTGGTCGTCGCCCTGATCCCGTTCGCGATCGGGCTGCTGCTGGCCGTTCCGCTCGGCTGGCCCGTGACGGCCCTGACCGGTCACTGGACGGGAACGCTGGCCGTGCTCGGCTCGCTGCTGGTGCTCACCGTGCTGGTGTACCTGACCCGCAACGCGATCCTGCGCGCCCGGGAAACGGAGGCCGACGCGATCGCCGCCGTCCACGACGGACCGGACGGGGCGCTCCGCGGCCTCGTCGGCCGGCTCCGGGCACCGGCCGGTCCGCGGTGGCGGGCGTTGCTGAGCACGCATCCCGACCCCCGGCAGCGGCTGGCCGCCATCGACGACCCGGCCGTCCTGGCACGCCCGAGCCCGTGGGTGCTGGCCGGTGCCGGGATCGCCGCGGGCATGCTCACCGGCAATCTCGGCTACGCGGTCGACTTCCTGTTCGTGACGACCGCCGTCCTCAACCGGGGCCTGGTCGGGCTGGTGATCGCGCTGGTCCTCAGCGGGCTGCTCGCGGTCACGCTGTGGCAGGCGGCCGCCGCTGACCCGGCGCGGCGGCCGCCCCGGTGGACCTGGCTGCTGTGCCCGACGGTGCTCGCCGCCGGATTCGTGCTCGGCGAATCTCTGTCGCTGCTCCACACGAGCGTCGGGTGGGACTCCTCGGGCACCGGCCTGGCCGTGGTCGTCACCGCGCTGCCGCTGGTGGCCGGCGGGGTGTTGCTGGCCGGATGGACGCAGTCTGTTCTGCGTCTCGCACTGACCACCGTGCCGCGTCGTAGGTGGGCGCCCTTCGCGGTGGTCGCGGCCGCGGGAGTCGTTGCCGCGCCTTGGTTCGCGGCGTGGTTCGTCCTGCGCGGCCTGGACCTGGCGCTCTGGACACCGATCTTCGGATCCGTTCCCGGGACCGGTGCGGACATCGGCTGGTACCGCGCCCTCGCCTGGTGGACCGACATCACCTGGCTCCCGTTGCAGTACGTGGACGGCAACCCGCTCACCTTGCCCGGCCTGGCCCTGCTCTGGCTCGTCCCGATCATCATCACACTTCGTCGCGGCGGAACCGGCGCTCCGGCCGGGGTGCCCGCCGTGAGTCTCGGCCGGGCGTTGATCACCGGACTCGGCGGTGGCATCGCCGTGATGGTCATCGGTGTCGTCTTGTCCTATGTGGCCAAGTCCGCCCTGCCGTTGAACGTTCGGCACGACACCAGCTTCACGACCGAGACCACCTACTTCGGCTACGTGCAGCTGTGCACGTACATCACCGTGGCAGTGCTCGCACAAGCCGTCGTCGCCGGCCTCGTCGCCGCTCGCGCCCGCCGGCACCGCCCCGCCCTCGTCGCGCTCGCGGTGTCCTTGACGGGAACCCTCGCCGCCATCGGCTGGCTCGGCGTCCTCCTGTTCAGCCGCTGCATCGACCTGTACGGAACCGCGCCCGCGAGCTGCGTCCCGGCCGTCAGCCTCACCGACCTCACCGGACAGCTGCACACGATCCTGGTCAAGGGCTTGATCGTGGCGGTTCCGGGCGCGTTGCTCGGTGCGGCAGTCGGTGCCCTGCGTCGGCGGCCTGGTCCCGTCGATGCCCGTGACGTGCCCGCTGTCGCCGTGGTGGTGACCGCGCTACTGGCTGCCGTCATGATCACGGCTCCTCTGCCCGGACTGGCAGGAGACTGGCGTTGGTGGACCGGGTACGAGACCCCTGCGGGAAACGACATCAGCCCGCAAGAGACCACAGTGGACACCTGCGTGGTCGGGACGTGGGTCGAGACCGCCAACGAGTCGCACGTGAAGTCCCCTGCGGGCGTGGACGTGCGGTTCACGAGTACCGGTCGTGTCCAACGGTTCCGGACGGACGGCACCGCGGTTCTCGACTTCGGCACCGGGAACGTCACGACCGGAACGCTCAACGGGAAGACGATCCAATCGGTCAGCTCGGGAACGATCACCTTCGAGTACACCACCGAAGCCGGACAGATCGTGTACAGCAGCCCGACGGCCAGCGGGACCACCGTGGTAACGCTCGACGGTGTGGTGCAGGAGACCCGTGCACTCGAGGCGGGTGTGGAGCCGGAGAGTTACGTCTGTCAGGGCGACGTCATGACGCAGACCGGCACCTCGTTCACCATCCAGCTGGCCAGGACGAGTCACACCGGGTGAACTGTCAGCCCTCCTGAGGGGCCGTTGTCTGCGCACTGTCGACGGGTTGTCGACGGGCCTTGCCATCGTGCGTGACGACCCATCGTGCACCACCTCAGGCGGCCCCGGGTTCGGCGCCTGAGCTCAGGGGAGGTTGCTCACATGAGAAAACGGATCGCCACCACAGCGCTGGCCATGACCGCCGCCGTGGCGGGTCTGCTCGGCACCGCCGCTCCGGCCATGGCCGACGACCACTTCGACGTGACCGTCCGGAGCGCTGTCAGCGGCAAGTGCCTGGCGCCGCAGGGCGAGTCGACGGCGGACGGCGTGCCGATCGTCCAGGTCTCCTGCAACGGCAGCGCGTTCCAGCGCTGGGACTTCATCGATCGCAACAACCACGTCGTCCAGATCCGCAACGCGGTCACCCTGAAGTGCATGGACGCGCTGGGCAGCAACACCAACGGGACGCCGGTCGTCCAGTGGCCCTGTGCGAACATCAGCAACCAGCGGTTCCAGGCGAGCCGGAACCTGCCCGACTTCGTGACCCTCAGGTCGCGGGTCGCCGGCACGAGCAGCCACTGCCTCGACGTACCGGGAGGGCTGTCCACGGAGGGTGCCGCGATGCAGATCTGGGTCTGCAACGGCACCGCCTCGCAGTCGTTCGGCGTCTTCCCCGTCTGACGGCGGTCCGGCCGCGGCGACCTGTGGCCGCCGCGGCCGGCCAGCGGGAGATGATCAGCTTCACTAGGCTCGGCGGCGTGGAGGGCAAGAGGAAACGCGCTGGGCTGCCGCGCTGGGCAGGCCCGTTCTACCTGGCCGCCGGCGTGATCACGCTGGTCTGGGCGGGTGTGCTGTTCAACGACTTCCTGAACGTGCCCACCCGCTGCCCGGACACCAAGGTGCGCTGCGGCGCGTTCCTGACCACCTCGCTTCGCCAGTACATCCTGTCCTGGGTGGTCTTCGACGTCGCGCTCGCGACGATGCTGGTCGTCACCGGCTGGCTGGCCCTGCGGCGGCGCGACCACGTGCAGCTGCCCGCCGCGGTGACCGGCGCGTTGCTGTTCGTGGACGCCTGGTTCGACACGATGTCCAGCCCGCGCCGCGACCGCCCGCTCGCCTGGGCCCAGGCGCTGTTCGTCGAGCTGCCGCTCGGCCTGTTCTGCCTGTGGATCGCGTCGCGTGCGGAACGCGTCCGCAGGCAACGGCTCGCCGACGCGTTGCGCCGCCTGGGGGAGAAGGACGAGCTGGGCGTGTGACCGGGGTTCATGCCTCGGCCCTCACCGTCTGCTGGACACCGGAACCGTAGCCGAGCTTGCCGCGGGTGGCGGCGATGACGACAGCGGAGAGTAGGCCGAGACCGAGCGCGGGACCCCAGAGCCAGCGGGGGTCGTCTCCGGGGAAGACCTCGGACCACACGACCGACTGGAAGTTGTTGATGGAACAGTGCAGGAGCATGACCAACGGCACGCTCTGCCGTCCCTTGTTGTAGACGAGCGTGATCAGAATGCTCATCTCCAGCGCCACCACGAAGAACAGCGCGATCGTCTCGGCGCCGGTGTTGGGCCCGGCCCACGGGGTGAGGAACAACGGCAGGTGCCAGCCGGCCCACAGGACGCTGAGGATGACGGTCGCCACCAGCGGGTGGTGCCGGGTCTGCAGACGGGTCAACGCGAAGTCGCGCCAGCCGGGCTCCTCGGCGAGACCGGTGGTCAGCAGCTGCACCACGAGCGCGGGAACGTAGACGGCCACCACCATCAGGGACGGCAGCCGCACGGCCTCCTCCGCGCCGTCCATCGCCAGCGTGCCGAGCAGGACCGCCACAGGAACCGCGAGCAACGCGAACGCGTACCACCGCACGCCGGCGCGGAACTGGAACAGCCGCTTGCGCCAGCGGCGCAACCCTTCCCGCCCCTCGGTGATCGCGGTGACCGTGAACGCCGCGGTCAACGGCCCGAGGTACGCGCCGGGCATGATCGCCGTCAGCTGGTTGCCGACGAGGAAGTCCGGGTAGCGGAAGTGCAGCACGCCGAGCCCGTCCAGCGACAGGACGTACGGCGTCCAGGCGAGCCAGCTGATGCCGTAGGCCAGCGTGAAGAACGTGATCAGCGGGTGGCGAAGGACCAGTGCCCGTGCGCCGTCCGTGTCCGTTGAAGTCATGGCACCAAGCTAGAAATCGCGGGTCCGCGAGTCAGTCGAGGCAAGGGGCCTCTTGACGGTAGAGCCCACTCCACCGTGCTCGTCCGGCCGCATCGCCGTGGCTCTCCGGCCGACACCGCCGTCACGGGTACCGCCAATGGTCCGGTGATCCACGCGCGCGGTCTGACCAAGCAGTACACCAGCGGCATCACGCTCGACCCGTTGGCCGACAAAGATCTGGCAGACGCGAACTGTCAGCTTTCTGGCCAGGGATTGGCCTTGGAACAATGTGGCGGTGTCCGCCGTCTTGGACCACGGTCATGGAACGGAAGTCTCCAGTGATCCGGTCCTGTGAGGTGAAGGTCCAGCGGCATGGCCAAGCGGAAGAGTGCGAACAGCGTCAAAGGGAACGCGCACGCCGTGGTGCAGGCGGATCAGGTCGGCGCGGTGCACATCAACTCCGTCCGAACGGGCAGGCGGCCGGCAGGACGCCCGGTCGAGAGCTGGGACCCCTTCGCTCTGCAGATCCACCGTCCGCTCGAGGTGCCGGGCTTGGACGAGCCGCTACCCGCGTTGACGGGATATGTGCGCCGAGAGCACGACGACAAGTTGGACGAAGACCTCGCAGATCTGAGCGGCAGCAAGCTGATCGTCATGGTCGGAGGTTCAGCGACCGGCAAGACGCGGGCGTTGTGGGAGGCGATCTCCTCTCATCCGATCCTCCGGACGTGGTTGCTCAGGTACCCGAGGACCGGGGACGAACTCCACGACTTGCTGGAGGCAGACGAGATCGCGCCCAGGACGGTGTTGTGGCTCAACGAGATGCACAACTACATCACCCGGTCCTCCGGTAGCGCGGTCGCCGCGAAGCTGCACGCTTTGATCAACGAGGACTCCGACGTCGGACCCGTGCTCGTCGTCGGAACTCTCTGGCCCGAGTTCTGGGAGAGATTGATCTCGGAGCCGGTGTCGCTGGAGGATCCGTACAGCTGCGCGCGGCTGTTGCTGGAGAGCGGAACCCTGGTCGTCGTCGCCGAGCTGTTCGGCAAGGAATCGCTGCTGGCGCTCCGCACCGACCCGCTGGTCGATCCGCGAGTCCAGATCGCGGCGAACACGGCGGGTGCACACGGGGCGGTGATCCAAACTCTGGTCGGTGGGCCGGGGCTTGTTCGAAGGTTCGAGTCGCCGGCGACGGTGGTGGACAGATACGCCGCGGCGGTGGTGTCCGTGGCACTCGACGCGCGCCGCCTGGGCCACCAACAGCCGTTCAAAACGGAGTTGCTGGAAGCTGTTGCGGGCACCTACCTGAGCGATGCCGATCGGGTGGACGTTCCGAAGGACTGGTTCGAGGGAGGTCTGCGCAGGGCCGCGCGGGATCAGACGCACGGTGTCACCGCGCTGTTGCCGTGCCGGATCTCCGATGGCCTGCCTGGCGCTGCGGACAGTTACGAGCTGCACGACTACCTCGAGCAACACAGCTGGCAGTCCCGCCGCATGATGCCGATCGAACCGGCGCTGTGGAAGGCGTTGGACCGCCACACCTACTCGTCACTGGACAAGGCGTCGCTTGGACGGAGCGCGAGCGCGCGACTGATCTACGACATCGCGGAGCCGTTGCTGACCGAGGCGGCCGAAGACGGGTTCAGCGGTGCCGGATACGACCTCGTGGAGCTGCTGACGAGGCAGGGCCGGTACGAGGAGGCGTTCGCACGCCTGCGGAAACTCGTCACCCAGGGTTTCCCGGAGGCCCGCAAACGCCTTGTCGACCTGATGGTGCGAGTGGACGCGATGGACGAGCTCTGGCAGATGGTCCACGCCGGAGACGACTACGCGGCCTGGCGGATGGCGGACGTGCTCCAGCAGCGCGGAGACCTCGGCGCCTTGCTGGACCTGCTCGGGAAGCATGACGGCAGGTTGTGGCGGGTGCGGCTGGGGGAGGTCCTGGCCGAGCTGGGCAGGGTTCGTGAGGCGGTCGACGTACTTCGTGTCGGCGACTCCTCGGCTCACCTGCGTCTGATCGCGATCCTGCGTGATCACGGCATGGCAGATGATCTGGCGAACTTCGAGCACCTGAATGACCGTTGCGTGTTGGGAGACATGTGCGTGAAGCACGCACAGACTCAACTGTCCGAGTTGCTGATCGAGCGCGGAGACCTCGACCGCCTCATGCTGCTCGCCGACGCCGCCGAGGTTCCCCAACGGCGAAACCTCGCTCTGGCCCTGTGGAAGCACGGCTACAACGACGAGGCGCGGTCGTTGATGAATGCCATGGCCGAAGCAGGCGACGCGACGGCGCGGCACTACGTCGCGGACATGCGGATTGTGCCGCGGCGTGTCTCGAAGCCGGCGCTGACAGTGCCCGCCGCGCTCTACCCGACTGAACGGCACCGTCGCGCGAATCGACTGGCCGAGCAACAGGATCTGCCGCAGCTTCGGGCCCTCTCGGAAGCGGGGTGCGAGTACGCGAGGTGGCGTGAGCTGAACCTCGCAGGAGAGCTGGGCGACACGGGACCGCTGGCGATGGCGGCCGACAGCGGAGACGTGCGGGCCAACCGGCGGCTGGTCGAGGTGCTCTCCGGTCTCGGCCGCGTGTACGAACTGGGGCGGCGAGCGTGGCGCGGAGACGACTGGGCGAGCGCCGAGCTGGGCTGGCTGGCCTCCGCGCCGGGGCATCCAGCTCACCAGGCCGCGGTGAGCCTGCTCAAGAAGGGGCTCCGCGCCGATGGCTCAACCCGTACTACTGACTCGTCCGGACACGCCGGCGGGGCAATCGCGTCGGACTGATCCGCCGCACCGGGCTCGGCGTCGAACGCACCCTCGAGCGAACAGGCAGCAGGGTGCGGACGAGCTTGAGACGACACGACAATCTCGGTTGCGCCGCGGCTCGCGGCCTGATCGACTGAACCCGACCAGTCGTCCGGACGAGGAGAGGCACATGCGCGTGGCGTTCGTGTTCACCCAGAAGGTATTCGTTGCCTATCTAGAGGACATGACGCTTGTCGCGCACCTTGAACTTGGGGATTCTGGCTCACGTCGACGCTGGTAAGACCAGCCTCACCGAGCGGTTGCTGCACGCCGCCGGTGTGATCGACGCACTCGGCAGCGTGGACGCGGGGAACACGCAGACCGACTCGCTCGCGCTCGAACGGCAGCGCGGTATCACGATCAAGTCCGCCGTCGCGTCGTTCGTCGTCGGGGACGTCGTGGTCAACCTGATCGACACACCGGGCCACCCGGACTTCATCGCCGAGGTGGAGCGGGTGCTCGACGTGCTCGACGGCGCCGTGCTGGTGGTGTCCGCGGTGGAGGGCGTGCAGGCGCAGACCCGCGTGCTCATGCGCACGTTGCGGCGCCTGGAGATCCCGACTGTCGTGTTCGTGAACAAGATGGACCGTCGTGGCGCGGACGGGGAGCGCGTGGCGCGCGACGTGGTCGAGAAGCTGGCGACCGAGGCGCCGATCTACTTCGGGTCCGCGATCACCGGTGACGGCCTGGACGAGCTGGTCGCCGGCGTCACGTCGTTGTCGCCGGTGACCGATGTGGTCGACGGTCCGCTGTCCGGCACGGTGTTCAAGATCGAACGTGGCAGGGCGGGGGAGAAGATCGCGTTCGCACGGCTGTTCTCCGGGACCGTGCGGGTGCGTGATCGGGTGAAGATCGGTGACAGCGAAGGGAAAGTCACCGCGATCGCGGTGTTCGAGGGCGGCTCGGCGCCACGTCGCGCCGCCGCACGGGCAGGGCAGATCGCGAAGCTGTGGGGCCTCGACGTCCGCATTGGCGACACGATCGGCGCCGCTCGCCACCACCGGGTCCACCACATCGCGCCGCCGACGCTGGAAACCGTTGTGCAGTCGCACGATCGGGTGGCTCTGCACTCCGCGTTGCGGCAACTCGCCGAGCAGGATCCGTTGATCGACCTGCGGCTCGACGGCGACGACATCGTGGTCTCGTTGTACGGCGAGGTGCAGAAGGAGGTCATCGAGGCGACGCTCGCGCTGGAGTACGGCGTTGCCGTCACGTTCCGCGAAACGAGAACGATCCGCGTGGAGCGTCCCCTGGGTGTGGGCGAGGCGGTGCGGTTCCTGGGTGAGAGCCCGTTCGCGGCCACCATCGGGTTCCGGGTGGAACCGGGACCGGAGGAGTTCCGGCTGGAGGTGGAGCTGGGCTCGTTGCCGCTCGCCTTCTTCAGGGCCGCGGAGGACGCCGTGCGCGACACGTTGCGCGCTGACCGGATCCACGACTGCGCGGTCACGATGACGCACTCCGGATACTCCTCACCGGTGACCGCGGCGGGCGACTTCCGCGGCCTCGCACCGATCGTGCTGCGGGAAGCGTTGCGTCGAGCAGGAACTGCGACGTGCGAACCGATGCACCGCTTCCGGCTGGAGATTCCGGAGGACGCACTCGCCGCGGTGCTCGCCGCGCTGGGCAAGGTCGGCGCCGTTGCGCTGACGACGTCCGCCACCGTCCTTGAAGGACACATCCCGGCGGCACGGGTGCGTGAGCTGCAACGCCGACTGCCATCCCTGACCCGAGGGGAAGGTGTGCTGGAAAGCGAGTTCGATCACTACGCCTGAGAGCCTGTTGGTAGATGGTCATGCCGTGGTTGAGCTGGGTTGTCCGGGCTGGCTCCAGCGTGCTGGTGGTGGGTCGCCGGAGAGTTCTCGGGTTAGGCGGCGGGTCAGCCAGCCGAACGTCCTCTCGACGACCCATCTGCGGGGCAGTACCACGAAGCCCTTTGTGTCGTCGGTGCGTTTGGCAACGGTGAGTGTCAGGCACAGCACGGCTTTGGCCCAATTTTTCTCTTACGCCCCTTGGTTTTCTTCCCCGCGTCATAGCCGGCGCCGTCGGCCGCCACGGTGTCGGCACCGCGCACGGTCTGGGCGTCGATGACCGCTGCGGTAGGCAACTCGGCCCGGCCACACGCGATCCGGATGCGTCCCCGCACCGGTCGACCAGACGCTGCGGCAGGCCCCGTTCGCTCCACCGTTCGAAGAACGCACACACCGCTTCCCAGGGCGGGAAGTCGACCGGCAACTACGGCTCCAACACCTGCCACTGCTCATCGGTCAGATCAGGCGGATACCGACGTGTCCGGTCACGACATGCGCAACCAGACACGCCACAACTCGCCTTCGCGGCCTCGACACGGTAGACAGACGTCCTGGGGCTTTTAATGATCAAGTTGTTGGTACATCTCGATTGCCAGAAGCCCCACCTTCATGCCCCCATGCTCACGACCAACCCGCACCGTTCGCCAACAGACTCCCAGGGAGGAAGTCGTGCGAGTTCTTTTCTCGTCATCGCCGGGGCTCGGCCACCTGTTTCCGATGATCCCGCTCGCCTGGGCGCTGCGGACCGCGGGTCACGACGTGCTGGTCGCCAGCACCGGTGACGTCGTCGAGCGCGCCGCGCAAGCTGGGCTGCCCGCGGTGGAGGCCGCGCCGGGGCTGGACATGATGAAGTTCTTCGGGACCACAGTGCGGGAGAACGAGCGGTTCGGGGACTTCGCCTCGATCAACGAGCTGTTCGTGGAGGACCCGAGGCGGGCGATGGAGCTCGTCGCGCGGGTGTTCGCCGCGCTCGGCGACCGGCTCACCGAGGGGATGCTCGCCGCCGCCCAGGGTTGGCGGCCGGACCTGGTGGTCTTCGAGCAGATGGACTCCGCGGGCCCGTTCATCGCCGCGAAGCTCGGAATTCCCGCCGTGCAGCACAACTTCGGTTCGGCGCGCGGGACCGACGAGCTCGCGCTGTACGCCAAGTACACCGACGCCTACGACCGGCATGGCGTGACGCGGCCGACCGAGGCCGACGCGATCATCGACATCGCCACCGAGGGGCTCGGCACCCCGCAGATCGGGTGGCCGATGCGCTACGTCGCGTACAACGCGGGCGGGGTGCTGCCGGGGTGGCTGCTTGCCAAGCGGGAACGGCCGAGGGTGTGCGTCACCCTCGGCACCGCGGTCGGCCTGATGTCCGTCGGCGCGCTGGGCCAGATCGTCGAGGCGGCCAAGGAGATCGACGCGGAATTCATCTTCGCGCTCGGCGACTCCGACGTCGCGGAACTGGGCGAGCTGCCGGAGAACGTGCGCCTCGTCGAGTGGATCCCGTTGAACGCCCTGTTGGAGCACTGCGACGCGATCGTGCACCACGGCGGCTCCGGCAGCACCTTCACCTCGCTGGCCGCCGGAGTGCCGCAGTTGCTGCTTCCGCACGCCGCCGACCAGTTCGACAACGCGACACTCGTCCGCGACGCTGGTATCGGCCTGTGGCTCGAAGACGCCACTGTGGACGCTTCGCATCTCACGAAGCTGTTGGAGGACAAGGAGATCAGGGCGGCGTGCGAGCGACTCCGCGCGGAGAACGCCGCACGCCCCCTGCCATCGGAGCTGGTGTCGAAGCTCGTCGCGCTGGTGAGCTGATCCGGCTCGGTGATCTGGGCCTCGACCGAGCTCAGCGCGCCGGAGCGCTGGTAGGCCTTGCGGCCGATATGTGTCAGTCGGACGTATTCAGCCGGACGCCCCGGCCACGGCGGGAGAACGGGCCGGTGAACACCGAGGGGGCGGCGACGGGGGGTCTGAGCGGGGGCGGCAGTTCCAGTCCCTCGACGATTCGTGGGACTCCTTCACCTGCGGGCCATACGAGCGGGACCCCCGCCACTGTCCACTGAGGACGAACAGTGCGCCACCGACCGCCAGCAGCGTTCCGGTCACCGCGACCGTGCGCAGCCACGGCCGGTCGCCGCGCCGGTAGATCTCGCTGTGCCTGCGGGCGTGCCGACAATCGGGCTCGAAGTCCAACCGTCGCCGGGGCATCCGCCCGTCGGCGTCCGGCACCTGCGCTGGCGAGGTGACCCGGGGGAACACCGGGACCGCCTGCGGCGACACGTGCGGCTGACCGCGCTCGTCCCACGCCAGTTCCACGCCGAAGCGCTGATTCGGGTAGCGCAGCTCGCCGAGCAGCACCCGTTCCGCCGCGTCGATGGAGGCGCCGACCTCGCGCAACCATTCGCCAACAGGCTCTGAGAAGCGGTCGGCATCTCCCACGGGCAAACCGATGTGGAAGCGAAGCCTGGAGAAGGAGACGTTCGGCCTGACAGCGGTACCGCGGATGGCCGAGCGGCCGGACCTCGCCGATCCGTCACCGCTGCGTCGCCAGATCGTGGACCACGTCGAACTTGCGGTCCAATCCGGTGAGCCGGAGCGGCCGGAGGACCGCGCGGGTGCGCGCTACCACGATGAACTCGACCTCCGCGGTCACCGTCGTCTCCCACACGGCCATCAGGGTGGCCAGGCCCGCGATGCCGAGGAAGCTGACCGCGGTGAGGTCGGCGATGAGATCCGGGCCCGCCCTGCGGACGTGCTCCTGGAGACGGGTGTGCAGCACCGGACCGCTGCGCGAGTCGACCTCGCCGAGCACCGCGATCACGACGGACCCTCGACGGACGAGCTGCTCTGTGACGGTGAATCGCGCGGTGCCGGGGGATCGGCCCGGTTGGCCGGAGACACTCCGGGCGGTCGCGGGCGCCCTGGGCAGACGGACGGTGCTCACGGGATTCTCCTCGGGGAACCGTGGCGACCGCGGGGTCCGGGCGGGCGGAGGACAGAGAAGCCGCACGTTAGGTATCAGCGGAGTCCGCGCGCAAGCCACGCCGGGGTGCCATCACTCGATCGTGTTGCCATTGGTGCCCGTTCGGCCGTGCTCGGGCACAGTCAGTGCGGGAACGAGCCGCAGCGCGCGGTTGTGGCGCGGTTCGGTTCGCGTCTTGGCCTCGTCGACCTGCCGGATCAGCTCGGTGCGGACCTCGTTGAGCGCGGCCGCCAGATCCGGCTCGGACGAGGTGGCGACGAGGTGCAGGCGGGGAGTGCGGTTGATCCAGCACTCCAGGGTGACTCGCTGCTCGGCGCCGCTGCGGTCCTTCACGCTGATCTCGAGGTCGATCTGGTCGTCGTGGAACGAGCGCAGGCGCGAGCCGAGTGCGGCCAGGCGTTCCACGACCCAGCCGCGTTCGTTCGCGAGAAAGCCGGTGGCGAGGTGCAGCCGGTTGGTGATCACCGCGGTGTCCTCTGGCCGTTCGTTCATCTGTTCACTTGTCCTTTGTGGAGTGTTGCGCGAGGGGGACGGGGTGCGCGGCGCCGCGCCAGTGTCGATTCGGCGCCCTGGTCGCGGTTGAACCACGCGATCGCGTGACGGACACCGGCTTGCCACCTCAGGTCGCCGGTGGCCTGATGGGCGCGGGCGTCGGCGAGCGCCGCGACCTCGTCGGGGTGCTGGTCGAACGCCGGGCGGGGTTCACCGATGCGCCAGCCACCTGCAGAGGTCGGCGAAAGGCGGGACTCGCCGGTCACGTGGCCACCACGACTCGGTCGGCGAGCACGCGCTCCGCCAGACGGCGATACCGGTTCGCGACCGCCGGCCAGCTCAGTGCCGGGGCGAGACGCGCGCAACGCTCGCTCATCCCGGCCGCGAGTCCCGGTTCGGTCAGCACCCGCCGCAACGCCGCGGCGATGGCGGCCGGATCGCGGTGGGGCACCAGCAGCCCGGCGCCGTCCGCCAGCAGCTCGACCGCGTGCGGGAACTCCGTCGCGATCACGGGTGTGCCGGCGGCCACGGCTTCGACGAGCACACCGGACGTGACCTGCTCGGACGAGTCGTAGGGCAGCAGGACGACATCGGCCTGGCCGACCAGCTCCGCCAGCGCGTCGGCCTCGCGGTAGGCCGGGTCGAACTCGACCAGGTCCGCGACGCCGAACGTGGCCGCGCGGTTGCGCAGGTTCCTGCGGTAGATCTCACCCTCGTGCGCCAGCACCTCGGGGTGGGTCTGACCGGCCACCAGGTACCGGGGCTTCAGGTCGCGCAGCGCACCGAGCGCGGAGATACCCCACTCGATGCCCTTCCCGCGGCCCAGCAGACCCCAGGTGAGGATCAACGGCCGGCCGGCGGACGGAGTGCGGGCGGGTGGGGCGACGGGAAGTGCGCCGTGCGGGATCACGACGACCTCATCGGGCCGCTCGACGGAGTAGCCGTCCACGAGCCGCTGCCGCGCGGCCATCGACATGGTCACCACGGCGTCGGCGTGGCCGGCGACCTCCTCGAGAACTCGCCGCTGGCCAGGCGTGGGCGTGCTGAGCACCGTGTGCAGCACGACGATCACCGGCACGCGCAGCCGGGCGAGCACGCCGAGCACGTCCTCGCCGTCGCGGCCGGCGTAGATCCCGTACTCGTGCTGGATCACGGCCACGTCGCAGCGGTTGAGCACCTCGGCCGCGTCCTCGGCCGCGCCGGGCGTCATCTGGTGCACCATCCGGGTTTCCGCGGCGGCGACCGGCTCGTGGTCCGGCTCCGTGAGGACGCGGACCACCCGGCCCGTGCTTCCCGGCGTCACCGCGGTCAGATGGCGCAGCAGAGAAGCGGTGAACGTGGCGAGTCCACATCGCGTGGGCGGATACGTGCTCAGAAAACCGTACGTGCGAACCACGAAGCGGGGCCCTTCGGATTGTCGGAAGCAGACGCTCCACTGTGGACGGGTCAGGCGTGCGCCTGCGGCGTGATGCCGGCGTCACGCCGGGACTCCCGTTCCCCGGCCGGAAAGGCAGCCGGTTCAGCTTTTCGCCGGGTACGACATGGGCTTGACCGCCCACGTACGAGGTGTTCCCGGTGAAATCGACACTACACCAATTCCGAATTGATCAGCAGAATGTGTGTTCAGATTTTTCTGGGCCATCAAATGTCAAGCGGAAATTGTCGTGGGCGCGCAACGCGAGGTGAAACACAAAATTCGTCGGAAAGTAAAATCCATTCTGCTCGGCGGTGGGCCGCTCGGCGGCCGTTGAGCCCCTAGGCGCGCGTCAGCGTCTTGGCCAGGAACGGCAGGGAGAGTGCGAGGACCTCGTCGGGTGTCTGAGCGTGCGGGTAGTGCCCGGCGCCCTCGATGACCGCCAGTTCGCCACGTCCTCGGGGGAGGTCGGCGATGACCTTCTCGCCCTCGGCGCGGGGGTCCGCCCAGTCGGGGTCGGCGCTGCCCATGATGACCAGCACCGGGCAGGTGATGTTGGCCAGCTGCGCACCGGCGTCGGCGGGGCTGGTCTTGCACATGGCCTGGAGGACCTTCATCCGGCCGGGCTCGCGCAGCTTGGCGTCGATGCGGGCGAGTTCGGCGTCCCAGTCGGCGGGCTTGGCCGGCACCGCCAGGTCGAGGTACTTCTTCCAGCTCTCCAGGCTGCCGCCGACCATGACCTTCGCGAGCTGGGTGTAGCCCGCGCGGAAGTGCTTGACGCGCAACAGTCCTGCGAGATCGAGGGACTGCGCGCGCGTGAACGGCGCGAGCTCGATGACGCCGGTGATCACGTCGGGTGCGGTGGCGGCGGCGATGGTCGCGGCGCCACCGCTGATCGACTGGCCGATGATCACGGCCGGGCCACCGAGGTGGCGGGCGACGGCGACCAGGTCGGAAGCGATGTCGGTGCGGGTGTAGCCGTTCCAGCCCAGGCTCGAGTCACCGCAACCGCGGATGTCGACGTTCGCGACCCGGTATCCCCGCGCGGCCAGTGCGGGGGCGAGGAAGCGGTAGGAGTGGCGGCTGTCGCCGATGCCGTGGGCCAGCACGACGAGCGGGCCCTGCCCGGTCACGTCGTAGGCGATGGTGTTTCCGGCGATGTTCAGGTACTCGGTCATGCCGTCCTCCGAAGCGAAAGCTAATCGTGTTAGCCTTAAGCTAAGACGATTAGCTAACCCTGTCAAGGGGCCGCGGTGAACGCCGTCGCGGCGCGCTTGACCGGGCGAGCCTGAGATCGACGGTGCGGGGCCGCCCGCGCGTCCCGGCGAAGTGGTGATCCTGATGCTGACCTTTCCCACGGCGACCGCCCGTGCCTAGGGCGGGCCTCGTTCCGGCCGCGGTCATCGCGGCCGGCGCGCAACTCGCCGACGAGGTCGGCTTCGAAGCGCTGACCATGGGGCTGCTGGCCGAACGGGTCGGCGTGCGCGCTCCCTCGCTCTACCGGCACGTCGAGTCCCTGGACGCCCTCCGTCGCGGCATCGCCCTGCAGGCCCAGCGCGAACTCGGCGAGGTGGCGGCCAGAGCGGCCGTCGGCAAAGCGGGTGCGGACGCGATCCACGCCTTCGCCGACGCCTACCGCCGCTGGGTCATCGCGCACCCCGGTCGCTACACGGCCACCGTTCGCGCACCCGCGGCCGACGACGAGGAAGGCCGCCGCGTCAGTGACGACTCGCTGCGAGCGCTGTTCGCCATCCTCGCCGGACTCGGCCTGCGCGACGCCGACGCGCTCGACGCCGCCCGCGCGCTGCGATCGGCGGTCCACGGCTTCGCGAGCCTGGAGAGCGCCGGTGGCTTCGGTCTGCCCCGTGACGTCGACGACAGCTACCGCGTGCTGATCGAAGTCCTGATCGCGGGACTGGAGCAGAGGGCCGTGCCGCCTGCCGGGAGTCCCTGATCGCTGGATCAGCGGAGACCGGACCCGCGAGTCGGTTCCAGCCGCACCGTGGACTCGGCCCCGCCCAGCAGCGCCGACACCGTGTCGACGACTGTCGCGCACCGAGGGTGGCCGTGGACGGCGTCCAGGACCCGTTCGCGGTCCGCGGCGTCCTCGAAACGCCGGATCCAGACGAAGCTGTCCTCGTCGCCTGCCACGGTGAAGGAGCCGACCACGGTCATGCCCATCTCGCGGTGCAGGGGGATGACGGTCTCGTCCATGTACAGCGCCAGTTCGGTGCCGAGGCCGGCGCGGGCGTGTTCTGTCCGGATCTCGTAGAACATCGAGTTCTCCTCGTCGGCCGTCACGATGGTGGTGCGGAGCGTTGGGCGGCGAGTGCGTAGACGTCCGGGGACCCTTCCCACGGGCAGGAGCGCCGCACGGCCCAGTGGGTGACCAGCCAGCGGCCGCCGAGCCTGTGCAGCTTCAGCTGCCAGTACCCGCGCATGGTGCAGTGGTCGACGACGCCGGGGTCCGCGGGGACGTGGTGGTAGGCGACCACGTGTGCGCGGCACTCGGCGACGTCGCCTGACAGCCGCACCTCCAGGTTGGAGGTGGCGTGATGGGTGCAGTCGAAGCCGGTGAGGGTGCTGCTCGCCAGCGCGACCAGGTCGGTGGCCGCCACGGTGGCCGGTGGTGTGCCGAAGTGGTGGGTGGACAGGTCCAGCAGCACTTCGTCGGCGAGCAGCCGGCGCAGCGCGGCCCAGTCCCTGTCGTCCTGGCTGTGGGCGAGGCCGGTGACCACATCGGCGATGGCCGCGCGGTCGGCCAGTTCTTCGAGCGCGTTCACGCCCGTACCTCCGCGCGCTCGACCAGCGGCAGCACCAGGTGGCTGGGATGCGCCGGTCCGTGGTGGACCCGGTTGACGGCGACGGTCAGGGCGTCCTCGGTGGCGATGGTGCCGCCGGTGTTGGTGTTGCGGTCGTAGCGGGGGAAGTTGCTGCTGGAGACCTCGAGCCGGATGCGGTGTCCCGCGAGGAAGACGTTCGAGGTGACGCCCGTGTCGATGGTCAGTTCGTACACCGTGCCCGGCTCCATGGGCGCCGGGTCGGTGAGGGAGTCGCGGTAGCGGGCGCGCTGGATTCCCTCGCACAGCAGGATCGCCCTGCCGTCGGGATGCACGTCGACGAGTTTGCCGGTGAAGTCGGTGTCCGGCGCCGAACTGGACACGTGGAGCACCAGGGTGACGTGCCCGGTCACCTCGACCGGGTGCTCCATGACGTCGGTGGTGAAGCACAGCACGTCGTCCCGTGCCTCGACCGCGGCCTGGTCGGCCGGACCGGGGTGGTCACCGGACGCGCCGGCCAGCACGGTGCCGCCCAGCGTGGGGACAGGGTGGCGCGGGTCGTAGAGGAAGGTGTCCGTCGCCTCTGCCCGCACGCCGTCGCGTGTCAGGACTCCGTCGCCCGCCGCGGTGTTGGCGCGACCGCCGCCGGCGAGGAAGAAGTCGGTGTAGGCGGTGCCGGGCAGCGGCCAGTCCTCCTCGTCGCGCCACCGGTCGATGCCCATGACGAAGATCCGGACGCGGTGGCGGTCGTCGGGAGCGTCCGTCCGGCCGCGGACCCAGCGGTCGAAGAACCTCAGGTGCTCGTCGGTGACCTCGGCGGCCTTGATGCTGCCCGCGAGGCCGAACGACCGGTCCGGGAACGTGCCCAGGTCGGCGCCGTCGGGGTGCGCCCAGGGACCGACGACGAGCCGCTGGCCGTCACGGGCCGCGGCGCTGCCGCCGTGCTCGCGCATCATCTGGTACGACCGGATGGTCTCGCCGATGAACACGTCGTACCAGCCGCCGATCTGGAGTGCCGGGACGGTGATGCCGCCGCAGTGGCCGATCGGGGCGACCTCCCGCCAGAACGCGTCGTGTTCAGGATGGCCGAGCACGTCACCGAACCATGGAAGGTTGCGTGTCACGGCGTCCCGCCCGGACAGCGGCAACGGATCGTGCAACAGCCGAGGATCGTCCACACTGGACAGGAGCTGCCGCGCGTCGGCAGGGTCGCCGCGGCCGTCGGCGAGATCGCGGCGCAGGTTGCGCAGTGCGGAAAGCGTGCTCCACGTGAGCAGGGTGTCCTGGGACAACGCGCCGCCGGGCGAGTACCACGGCGCGCGGTACAGGTCGGCGGAACTCATCACGGGTGCGATCGCGCGCAGCGCCGGTGAGGCGTGCACGGCGGCGAGCCATTGTGTGAAGCCCATGTAGGAACCGCCCCACATGCCGACCGTGCCGTCACACCACGGTTGCCCGGTCAGCCACGTCAAGGTGTCGGCACCATCTCGGCTTTCGTGAACGCCCGGCACGAACGTCCCGGATGATCGGGAGGTCCCGCGCACGTCCTGTGCCACCACCGCGTATCCGGCCGCCACGAACGCGAACACGTCCGGCAGCTTCGGGTTGCCGTACGTTCCGGCGTCGTCCTTGCCGTAGGGAGTGCGAATCAGCAGAACGGGGAAGGGACCTGGACCTTCTGGTAGCCACACGTTCGTGGCGAGGGCGATGCCGTCGCGCATCGGCACGGTCACGTCCACGTCGACGGAGAACCTCATGCCCGCACCTGGACCTGGCCGGCGTTCTGGGGCGTGATCATCCAGTGGCTGAACGCGGCGTAGTGCCGCGCGAACTCCTGTGGCGTGGGAGCGTGCTCAACCGCCGCGGACAGTTCCGCGACGCGCGCGTACCGCGGAATCCGGTCGGCCTGGTAGGCGGCCAGTGCGGTGGGCACGTCGCCGGTCACGGCGAGCATGTCGCCGAGCAGCGCGGCGTCCTCGATGCCGAGCGTCGCACCGGCGGTGATGTGCGGCGACATCGCGTGCGCCGCGTCTCCGGCCAGCGCGACCCGTGCGGAGACCCAGTGCGGCAGCGGCGGTACGAGCATGATCTGGTTGTGCAGGATCAGCTCTTCCGGCGTCGCGCCGATCAGCCGGGCCAGAACGCCCTCCTGGCCGTCCTCCAGGTGGAGGGTGCGCTCCAACGCCTGCTGCTTGCGGGTACCGGTCAGCGGTGGTGACTTGAACTGGTTCACCAGCCAGTAGACGCTGCCGTCGTAGGTGCGCACGTACCCACCGCGGCACCCGTTGGCGCCCAGGATCAGCCGGTTCCCCTCGACGTCGATGCCGTCGGCCGGAACGACCGCGCGCCAGACCTGATGGCCGCGGTGTTCCTGTGCCGGACTGCCCGGTACCAGTCGCGAGCGCACCGCCGAGTACGCCCCGTCCGCTCCGACGAGCACGTCGGCCTCCGTGCTGCCACCGTCGGTCGACTGGACGGTGACGCCGTCAGCGTGTTCCTCGTAGCCGCGGAAACCCGTGCCGAGGCGGATGTTCTCGCGTCCCACGGCATCGGCGAGCAGATCGGTCAGCTTCGCGCGGTGCACCAACAGGTACCGGTGGTCCTCGACACCGAACTCGGGGGTCTCGAGCAGACGCCCGGAGGGGTCGTGGAAGTACATCTCGCTGGGTTTGCCGATGGCGCGCACCTGCTGGCCGACGCCCAGCTCGTCGAACGCCGCCAGCGCGTTCGCCCAGAGTCCGAGTCCGGCTCCGGCCGCGCGGATCTCCTGCGCCTGCTCGCAGATCACCACGTCGAACCCCGCCCGGCGCAGGGCGATTCCCGTCGTCAGCCCGACGATTCCGGCGCCGATCACCACAGCTCGCGTCACTGTCGTTCCCTCGTCATGTGCTTGTCCTCCAACGATTTCTTCCTGTTCCCGACAGTAGGAGCAGCACCGGATTAACTCCAGTGCAACTCTGGCAAGGAAGAATTGCGGATGTGATAATCGGCGGGTGGACTACATCGATCTGAATCTGATCGAGGCGTTGGACGCTTGCTCGCCGAGAACAGCGTGACCAAGGCGGCCGCCCGGCTGCACACCTCGGCGCCCGCGATGAGCCGTGCCCTGGCCCGGTTGCGCCGGACCTTCGACGACCCGCTGCTGGTGCGGGCGGGGCGTGATCTCGTGCCCACCCCGCGGGCGCTGGAACTGCGCGGCGAGGTGCACGCGATCGCGACCAGAGCCCGAGCGCTGTTCGCGCCGTCCACCACCGCCGATCCGCGAACCGCGGTGCGCATGTTCGACCTTCAGGTCACCGACATGCTCTCCACGACCTTCATCCCCTCGCTCATCGACGACCTGCGCGAGCAGGCGCCCGGCATCTCGTTGCGCCTGCGGCCGGAGAGCCTCGAGGACACCCCCGCCCTGCGAGAGGGCCTGGTGGACCTGGAGATCGGCAGCATCCGTCCCGGCGACTCGGAGATCCACTCGGAAGCGCTCGTCACCGAGACGCTGATCGCCGCGGTGCGTCCAGGCCATCCACTCGCGAAGGCGAAGACCGTGACGCCGCAACGGTTCGCCGCCGCCGACCACATCGTCGTGTCGCGGCGCGGCCGGGCCAGGGGTCCGATCGACGAACAGCTGGCAGAGAGGGGACTGAGCCGACGGGTGGTGGCCGTGGTGCCCACGTTCGCGAGCGCGCTGTTCCTCGCCTCGGAGACCGATGTCGTCTGCATCGCCCCGGCCAGGCTGGCGCAGCGGATGCTGGACACGTTGGGGCTCCGTGCGTTCCCGATCCCTCTCGCACTGCCGTCGGTGACTGTCGGCATGGCGTGGCATCCACGCAACCACCACGACCGCACGCACCGACTGCTGCGCGAACGCGCCCGTCACATCATGGCCATCGCCGCCGAGGGCGTCAGTCGGTGACGGCGCCCTGTGCGGCGGGGCTCCCGCGGTGGTGCAGGCGGCGCACGACCTCGATGAACCCGGTCACCACGAACGCGAGACCGACGCCGACGGCGATCGCCAGGAGCGTGTTCTCCTGGAACAGAACGCCGCCGAGGTAGCCGGTGAGCGCGGTGTAGGTGCTCCAGGAAGCGGTGGCGAACGCGACGAACAGCACGTACCTGCCGAGCGGGAAGCCGACGAGCCCGGTGGACAGGGTGGCCAGGTAACGCCCGACCGGGATGAAGCGCGTGGTCACCAGGACGAAGCCGCCGCGGGCGTCGAGTTCACGGGTGAACCAGTCGTGCGCCGCGCGGCGTTTGGTGCCAGGCGGGAGACGCTTGAGCAGGCGAGTGCCGAACAGGCGTCCTGCCGCGTACGGGACCAGGTCGCCGAGGAAGGCGCCGAGCGTCGTGGCGGCGATGACGAGCACGATGCCGGTCTGCCCGGTCGCGGCGTAGACGCCCGCGACGATCACGACGGGCTCACTCGGGATCAGGGGGAGGAAGGAGTCCAGGAAGGACACCGCGATCAGCACGGCGTACAGCCACGGCGAGGAGATGAGCGACTCGGCGAGCCCCATCCAGTCGATCACGAATGATCCTTTCGTGAATGGTCGTGAGCTACGACGACGATCGCCGATGTGCGCGCGTTGATTTTCGAACACGAAATCGTGCTTTTCTGGCGCCGCCTGGTAATGGCGACCGCCATGAGGTTTCCCTTTGAAACTAGGCAGGGAGCGAGGTGGCGACAAGTGCGTTCTCGGCAATGACGTGTTCGCCCTGGCGCAATCGGGGCGGTCATCAGGTCACCGCCGCCACCTGCTCCGCCCGCTCAGCCGCTGACCGAGGCCGAGAAGTTGTCGACCGCCAGGCCGACGCCACCGTTCCACGGCTCGAACCCGGCCTGGATGCTGGTCAGGTACCAGGAGTTCGTGATCGCACCGCGGGCGCGCACGTCGTTGACGAAGTCGAGCACGCTGAACGACCAGGAGTTGATCGGTGATGGCACGACGTAGGAGATGACGTTGTTGGAACCGTTGCTGCCGCGCCACACCTGCCAGCTGCGTCCGCCGACGTTCGCCGTGCCGACCGCGCTGCCGATGGGCTGGATCGAGCCCTGGCGGTTGAACCAGATCATGATCTCCATCTGGTTCACGCCGTTGGTCTTCGGCGTGGGATCGAGCCAGATGTCGTAGGAGGCGTTGTAGGTGCCGCCGCTGTAGCGGTAGTTGATGGACGACGTGGCGCTGCGGATTCGGCTGACCTGCATCGGCAGGGTGGAGCCGGGGGAGCAGTTCGTGTAGTGGCAGCCGAGGAAGGCCGACGGGTAGGACACCGGCGCTCCGTTGGTCGGGGACGAGCCCTGCTGGCTGGTGATCTGAAAGCCGGACGACGTGACGTTGATGCACTGCTGGGCCGAGGTGCCCCACCGGTTGTTCTGCACCACGTAACGGCCCTGGATGGTGGTTGATCCGTACTGGTCGCAGATGGTCACGTCGGCGTGAGCAGGCCCCGCTGTCGCGACGAAGGTGCTCGCCACCAGCAAGCCGGCGGCAGCCACTGCGCGGATGGTTTTTCGCATGACAACTCCAATGACAGGGTTATGGGAGCGCTCCCAGGGTATCGTCGAATGCGTGCGTGCAGTGCCGCGGAATAAAAGCGGCTGGTCATGCGCGGCTTTTTTGGTCAGGCGAGCCGTCGAATGCAGAGTCGAATCGACGGAAATGCTCGGCCGGGAAGGTGCGTGAGGGAGATCAGCCCTGCCGGTCGCGGTTCACGAGCTTGCGCTGGGTCCGGCGGCCTTGCGCCACCATGAACGGAATCGCGCGCAGCCCGAAGCGCGGGAACGTGTCGGCCAGCCTGGCCAGTGCACCGCGCCACCGCGGGAGGGCGGTGACCGGTTTCGGCTTGTCCAGCACGGCCGCGACCGCGGCGGCGACGTCGGCGGGCTGGAGCAACGTGCCGGAGAACGACAGCGCGGCCGCCGGATCTTCGAGCTTGTCGTAGAGCATCGGCGTCCAGATGCCGTCCGGGCAGACGCACGAGATGGCGATGTCCTGGACGCCCGCCTGGCGGAGATCGGCGAGGGTGCTGAGGCTGAAGCCGATGGCCGCGTGCTTGGAGGCGGCGTACACCGCTTCGCCCACGACGGCCGTGATGCCCGCGAGGGACACGACGTTCACGACGTGCCCGCCGCCGTGGCCGCGCATGGCCTGGATCGCGGCGACCGTTCCGTTGATGGTCCCCAGGGCGTTGACCTCGACCATCAGCCTGCGGGTGGCGGCGTCCTGCTCCCACGCGGGCCCGGTCACCAGAACCCCCGCGTTGTTGACCCAGACGTCGAGCCGGCCCGCACGGGCGACGATGTCGTCGCGCGCCGCCTGCACGGCCGCGTCGTCGCGCACGTCGAGCACTCGCGCGATCGCGCCGATCTCGGTGGCCGTCGCGGTCGCGGTGGCCTCGTCGACGTCGGTGACCAGCACCGTGTAGCCGCGTTCGACCAGCATCCGCGCGACCAGCTTGCCCACACCGCGCCCGGCACCGGTCACGACCGCGCCTGCTTTCGCCGTCATGGCAGGAGTATCGCGCCCTTTCGTGCTGTCGATCTACCCCGGCGACGTCAGGCGGAGTGCCACGTCACGGCGGTGTCGATGTCCGCGCGAGTGGTGCGGAAGCCGTTGGCCGGATGCGTCGCGTCGGGGTAGCCGAACGAGACTCCGACGACGACGCGCCGGGAGTCCGGAAGTCCGAAGTGGTCCCGCAGGAAGCCGGAGTACCCCGCGAGCGCGGCCTGGGGCGCCGTGGCGAGGCCGAGGCTCTGTGCGGCCAGCAGGAACGAGTTGAGGTAGAGGCCGCAGTTGATCGCGCCGTAGACGCCGAGGTCGGCCTCGGTGGTGATGATCGCGACGTGCGGTGCGTCGAACAGCTCGAAGTTGCGCAGCATCTGCCGGGCCGTGCCCTGGTGATCGCCGCGTTCGATGCCGAGGCTGGTGTAGAGCTGCTTGCCGCACTCCCGCCGGCGTTCCTGGTAGACGCCCGTGTACCGGGTGGGAAAGGGGAAGTCCGGCTGGCCGGGAGTGGTCCGCAGGTGCTCGAGCAGCCGAGTGCGCATCCGGTCCGTCGCGGCGCCTTCGGTGACGATCACGTGCCACGGCTGGGTGTTGCACCAGGACGGGGTGCGCTGGGCGAGTGCGAGCACCTGCTCGATGGTGTCCCTCGGAACCGGCTCGGGCAGGAACTGGCGGCAGGTCCACCTCTCGTCGAGCAGTCGGCGCAGCGCCTCGTGCGGGTCTGGGGGCGTGACGGCGGCCGCGCTCACGGGAACCTCCAAGGTGGTCTCTTTTCGAGACTGACGCTAACACGAAGCGGTCTCGAAAAGAGACCATCTTCGGTAGGGTCGGGGGCATGCGGTACGAACAGCTCGCCGACCTGCCCTGCTCGATCACCCGCCCGCTGGTGGTGCTGGGGGACAGGTGGACGTTGCTGATCTTGAAGGAGGCGTTCGCGGGCGTGCGGCGCTTCAACGCGTTCCAGGGCAACCTGGGCATTCCGCGCAGCCGCCTGCAGGACCGGCTCGGACGGCTGGTGGATCACGGAATCCTGGTGCGGCAGCAGGCGGTCGACGGGGACCACGCCGAGTACCGGCTCAGCCGCAAGGGGCACGACCTCTACCCGATCCTGATGGCGATCAAGGACTGGGGCGACGCCCACATGGCGCCTGACGGGCCGCCGGTGCACTACCGGCACCGCGACTGCGCCGGCGAGGCACGGGTCACCCTGGCGTGCGACTGCTGCGGAGAACGAATGACGGCGCACGACGTCCTGCCCGAGGCCGGTCCCGGTCTGCTGGCCCAGGTCGACGCGGGCGCAAAGGGCACCGAAAGCCTGGTCGAGCAGCCGGCCTACGAGTAGTCGATGTCCAGGTTGGCGAAGGCCTTGGACTTGAACAGCGCCTTGCCGTCCTTCTTGAACGGGTTGCCGCAGTTGACGAACACGATGTTCGCCAGTTCCGGACAGTCCAGCAGCGCCTCGACGTTCGCGATCCTCTTCGAGTTCAGGACGGTCAGCTGGACCAGGCCGGGCAGCGCCTGGAACACGGTGCAGTCGATCTCGGCGCGGATCCCGTTGAGGCGCACCGCTTCCAGCGTCGGGATCGCGGCGAGCCGGGCCACCGCGAAGTCGCGTCCGGTGCCGGCGATCTCCAGCACGCGCAGCGGCGCCACCAGGTGGTCGACGAAGTCGACGTTCTTCAGGTCCACCAGCTCGAGGTGCCGCAGCGCCGGGAGGCCCTCGAGCTGACGCAGCACCGCGTCGTCGCCGGTCACGTTGGTGCGGAGGAACTCGAGCGGCGGCAGCGGGTCGACCACCTGGGGCAACCGCGGCGTGGTGTGGGAGCTGACCCACATCAGCGCCCGCAGCCCCGGCACGGCGGTGTCCGCGAGCGGGACCGAGGGGACCTGGCCGTCGTCGTTGCCGATCACGAGCGACCTCAGCGCGGGGGACGTCAGATGTGCCACGAGCGGCGCGGGCAATGTCAGCGACTCCAGGTTCACCAGGTCCGGCAGGTAGGCGGGCAGCACCGCCCTCCGCAGCTGCGCCGCCGTCGGGCACAGGGCCAGGCTGCGGATCCGCGCCATGTCCTCAGGCCGCGGCGAGCGTCCCCACGGGATCCGGACGGCGCCGTCCTCCGTGTAGTGGTCGCACTCGGTGGCGTTGCCGACGCAGAAGACCCCGTCACCGTCGATCGGGCCGAGGTACCGCGCGCGGCTCGAGCCGAAGAGGTCGACACCCGTCCTGCCGGGCATCATCCGGCCTCCCGTCTCCTGGCAGCCTCGTCAGGCTTGATCGGCTCACCATCCTGCCTGGGGGGAACAGTGCACCGTTTCGCGGCCAGTCCTGCCCTCGCGCGGCTCGAGTGGATTCTCGACGGCCTGGACGGGAGACCCGGCTGGGGAGCTGACGCGTCCGACGTGCTCGCGCCCGCGTTCACCGCCGTCGTCACGCCCGAGAGGTACGTCGAGGTCACCCGCGGTCGAGCTGCCGGCTACGCGCCGGTCGTCGTGGTCGGTCTCGACGTCGGCGAGACCACCGCGCGGGCGCGGATCCGCCGTCACGACGGCTCCGTTGACGTCGTTTCCTGCGTCGTCGAGGCCACGCGGCCGCATCGAATCGCCACGACGTGGGTCGCCGGACTCGTGCCGACCGATCTGACGCCGAGGTTGCCGGCCGATTTCACCGGCCACGACCTGCCTTCCGCCGCCGCGGACGCTCGGCTGGTCGTGTTCTCCGGGGTGCCCGGCAGCGGGAAGAGCACCCTGGCCGACGCGGCCGGCGCCGAGCTGGGGATCCCGGTCTTCGCCACCGACTGGCTGCTCGGCGCGCTGACCCCGTTCGGCGGTCGTCACTTCGAGGCTCCGCTGGAGATGGCCGAAGAGGTGCTGACCACGCTCGCTCTCCGGCAACTCGTCGCCGGACAGTCCGTCATCCTCGATCATCCGACCGAACGGGTCGCGACCAGGGAGCGCTGGCGCAGCCTGGCCCGCGGGACCGGTGCGGAGTTCCGCGTGGTGGTGTGCCACTGCTCCGACCCGCGAGTGCACCGGGCCAGGCTCGAAGACCGCAGCCGCGGCATCGCCGGCTGGCACGACTCGGGCGACTGGCACACCGTGCGGCAGCGACTGGCGAGCTTTCCCCCGTGGGCAGGGGAGACGCTCTCACTGGACACCGTTCAGCCACGTGAGCGGTCCCTCGCCGCGGTCATGCGGCACATCACCGCCTGACGGCGTCAGCCCGCTCGTCCACGCGGTGCCCATCGGGGTAACGACAGACCCTCCCTCTTTCCGGCAGGGCGCCTACGCTGGGGTTATGGGCCAGATCGACCACCGCGCCGAGGTCCGCGAGTTCCTCCGCTCGCGGCGGGCGCGCATCACGCCCGAGCAGGCCGGGCTGCCCGCGTACGGCGGCAACCGGCGGGTCACGGGGCTGCGCCGCGAAGAGGTGGCGATGCTCGCCGGGGTGTCCATCGACTACTACGTGCGCATGGAACGCGGGAACCTCTCCGGCGCGTCGGACGGCGTGCTGGACGGAGTGGCCCGCGCGCTGCAGTTCGACGAGGCAGAACGCGAGCACCTCTTCGCACTGGCCAAGGCGGCGGAACCGGGCGAGCGCCGCCGCCGCACGCCTCCGACGACGGTGCGTCCCGTCGTGCAGCAGGTGCTGGACGCGATCACCGACGCCCCTGCCTGGGTGCGCAACGGCCGGCACGACATCGTGGCGACGAACCGCCTGGGCCGGGCTCTCTACGCCCCGGTGCTGGCGGATCCACGCCGTCCGGCCAACACGACGCGGTTCGTCTACCTCGACCCGGCCGCGCGGGAGTTCTTCGTCGACTGGGACCGCGTCGCCAACGACGCCGCCGCGATGCTGCGGCTGGAGGCCGGGCGCAACCCGCACGACCGCAAGCTGATCGAGCTGGTCGGTGAGCTGTCGACCCGCAGCGACGTCTTCCGCTCGCGCTGGGCGTCGCACGACGTGCAGTACCACCGCAGTGGCCAGAAGCGGCTGCGCCACCCGGTCGTCGGGCAGCTCGACCTGAGCTTCGAGTCGATGGAACTGCCCTCCGAGCCAGGCCTGACCCTCAACGTCTACACCGCGGCGGCGGGCACCCCGGACGCGGACGGTCTCCGGATGCTCGCGAGCTGGGCCGCCACCCAGGACGTCGAGACCACCTCCTGAGGGGTTCTGCCGGTACCGGTGAAGGCAGGCACTGCCGCGCGCCCGGCCGTCGGCGTTTGATCGAAACAGACCAGGGAAGCCGCCCGAGAGCGGCCGACCGACCACGACAGGAAGAGGCTCATGAAGGCGACGTTGATCTACGGTGCCGGCGACGTGCGAGTGGAGACCGTGCCGGATCCGAAGCTGCACGAACCCACTGACGCGATCGTGCGCGTGCTCCGTTCCTGCGTGTGCGGCAGCGACCTGTGGCCGTATCAGGCCAAGCCGGCACAGGAGCACGGCGACCGGATCGGCCACGAGTTCCTCGGTGTCGTCGAGGAGACCGGCTCCGACGTCACCGGCCTGAAGGCGGGCGACGTGGTGGTGGCGCCGTTCGTGTGGGCGGACAACACCTGCGACTTCTGCCGCGAGGGCCTGCAGACCTCCTGCCGGCACGGCGGGGGATGGGGCGCTCCGGGTGTCGACGGCGGCCAGGGCGAGGCCGTGCGCGTGCCGCAGGCCGCGGGCACGCTGGTCAAGCTGCCTGTCGGTGAGGACTCCGCCCTGCTGCCTTCACTGCTCACGTTGTCGGACGTGTTCCCGACCGGCCACCACTGCGCCGTCACCGCCGGCGTGAACCCCCGCACCACCGTCACGGTGATCGGGGACGGAGCCGTCGGACTGTCCGCCGTGCTGGCGGCCAAGCGCCTCGGTGCTGAGCAGATCATCCTGATGGGCCGCCACACCGACCGCACCGATCTCGGCCGCGACTTCGGCGCCACCGACGTCGTCGCCGAACGCGGTCAGGAAGGCGTCGAACGGGTCCGGGAGCTCACCGGCGGCGACGGCACCCACGTGGTGCTGGAGTGCGTGGGCCTCAAGCCCGCGATCGAGACCGCGTTCGGCATCGTGCGCAACGGCGGCACCGTCAGCCGCGTCGGCGTGCCGCAGTACCCGGACGTGCCCGCGGACTTCGGCGTGTTCTTCCGCAACATCACCCTCACCGGCGGGGTCGCACCCGCGCGCGCCTACATCGAGGAGCTCCTGCCCGACATCCTCGACGGCCGGATCGAACCCGGCCGCGTCTTCGACCGCACCGTCGCGCTCGACGACGTCGCCTCCGGCTACCAGGCGATGGCCGACCGCACCGCGCTGAAGGTCCTCATCCAGCCATGACCACCTGGACCTCGGAAGAACTCGACAAGATCGGCGCCGCCGAAGAACTGCAGCTCGCCTCACTGCGCAAGGACGACACGCTGCGGCCGTACGTGACCATGTGGGTCGTCCGCGCCGGTGACGACCTCTACGTGCGCAGCGCCCACGGCCCGGACAACCCCTGGTACCGCAACGCCACGGCGGCGGGAGCCGGACGCGTCCGGGCAGGCGGAGTTGAGCGCGACGTCACCTTCGCCGACGCGGCCCCGGACGTGCACGCCGGCGTCGACGAGGCCTATCACGCCAAGTACGACCGCTACGGGCCCGCCATCGTCGGCACCGTCGTCGGCGCCGAGGCGATCCCGGTGACCATCCGCCTCCTCCCGCGCTGAGAATCCAGAAAGGACAGATCTGTGGAGCAGCGACCGCTGGGACGCACGGGCGTCTCGGTCAGCACCCTGTGCCTGGGCACCATGATGTTCGGTGACTGGGGCACCAAGGACCACGACGAGAGCATCAAGACCATCCACCGGGCGTTGGACGCCGGCATCACGTTCGTCGACACCGCCGACGTCTACTCGCAGGGCGAATCCGAGGTCATCGTCGGCAAAGCCCTCAAGGGCCGCCGCGACGACATCGTGCTCGCCACGAAGTTCTTCATGCCCATGGACGACGACCCCAACCACCGCGGCGCGTCCCGCCGCTGGATCACGACCGCGGTCGAGAACTCGTTGCGGCGCCTGGACGTCGACCACATCGACCTCTACCAGATGCACCGCTGGGACCCGTCGGTCGACCTGGACGAGACCCTGGGCGCCCTCACCGACCTGGTCCGCGCGGGCAAGATCCTCTACTTCGGACACTCCACGTTCCCGGCGTCCACGATCGTCGAGGCGCAGCACACCGCCCGTGACCGCGGCCGCGAGCGGTTCGTCACCGAGCAGCCCACCTACTCGATCCTCACCCGCGGCATCGAGAACGAGGTGCTACCCGTCTGCCAGCGCTACGGCATGGGCGTGCTGTCCTACAGCCCGCTCGCCGGCGGCTGGCTCACCGGCCGATACCGCGAAGACGACCAGACCGGCCCGACGTCACCGGCCCGCAAGCGGCTGGCGAACCGGTTCGACCTGGCGCTGCCCGAGAACCAGCGCAAGCTCGACGCCGCCGCCGGGCTGGCCCGGCTCGCCGACGAGGCGGGCATCAGCCTGATCCAGATGGCGATCGCCTTCGTCCTGCGCCACCCGGCCATCACGAGCGCGATCATCGGCCCGCGCACCCTGGACCACCTGGAGTCGCAGCTCGCCGCGGCCGACGTCACGCTGCCCGACGACGTCCTGGACAGGATCGACCAGATCGTGGCACCCGGCGTCACCCTCAACCCCGCCGACAACGGCTGGGCCAGCCCGTCACTGCAGCCGGCCGCCCGCCGCCGTCAGGAGCACCCGAGCGGGTCGTGACGGCGGCAGGGACGGCCTTGTCGACGCTGGTGAGGTGCTGGGTCAGCCGTCCTCGACGGGGACGTTGAAAGCGCCACGGACACCACCTGACACAATGGACGAATGGCACTGGGTTACGTCCTCGCTGTGCTGGCGACCCTGGCGTCAGGCAGTGGCTCGATCCTGGAGTCGATGGGTGTCCGGCGTGCCGGCGCGTACGGCGGAAGGTCCCTCGACCTCATCGCTCTCCGGCGTCAGTGGCTGTACTTCCTCGGCCTCGGGGTCGACATGCTGGGGTTCGCCGCCGCCGCCGCGGCGTTGCATCGGCTCCCGTTGTTCCTCGTCCAGTCGATGCTCGCGTTCAGCGTCGGCGTGACCGCCACGATCAGCGCCTTCATGGGCTCCCGCCTGCGTGCGCAGGGATGGGTCGCGCTGGCCGTCGGCGCGATGGGCCTGGTGCTGCTGGGCGTGTCCGCGGAGCCGGGCCCCGCGCAGACGCTGCCGACGCAATGGCGCTGGATCCTCGTGGCCGCGGCGATCCCGGTGGCGGTGATCGCCATCTACGCCCGGCGCCACAAGCACGTCTGGGCGTCGGTGGCACTGGCCTTCGGCGCCGGTATCGCCTACAGCGTCGTCGGCATCTCGGCACGGACGCTCGAGCTGCCGGACACCGCGTGGCGACTCGTCCTGGAACCGGCGGCCTGGTCCATCGTCGTCAACGGACTCATCGCGGCGGTGCTGTTCGCCATGGCGCTGCAGAAGGGTGGCCCGACCGGGGTCACCGCGATCATGTTCACCACCAACACGGCGCTGTCGTCCTTCGTCGGACTGATCTACCTCGACGACCACGTCCGCGAGGGATACGTGACCGCCGCGGCCATCGGGTTCGTCCTGGCGATCGTCGGAGCGATCGCCGTCGCCCACTACGCGGCCGACACCCGGCAGAAGGATCTCGCGACGACGCCGGTCTGAGGCCGTCGCAAACCGCTCTTGAACGCTCTCAGGACCTGCTCGGCCGGCCCAGGTGCCTGCCGATCCGGTCGAACTCGGCCGACATCTGCGGGGACGCGAGGAAGTCGTCCAGGCGCGCGGAGACCTCGTAGTCGACCGCTTCCAGCGACCGGATCGCCAGTTGCACGACGAACTCGGGGTCGTGGTCGACGAGGAAGCCGGTCCAGTGCTCCAGGGCCTCCAGCGCCCAGAGCACCTGCGGGTCCATGTCGCCGTCGGACAGCGTGCCCTCGTCGATCGTGTCCAGCCACGCCCGGAGCCGGTCGGGCGTGCTGCCCGCCGGATCCGTGCGCGCCTGTTCGAACGCCTGCCGGGCGTCGTCGTCGAACTCGGCGCCCGCCGCGTCCGTGAGGTCGTCGCCCGTGGTCAGCAGGACCACGGTCTCCGCGCCGAACCGGTGGCGCTGCTCGTCGCCGGCGGCTGTGACCAGTTCGCGGACGGCCTGTTCCACCTCGTTGTAGTGCACGGCGTCATCCAACCAGCCCGGCGTCAGCCTCGAACGAGTCCTCCGCGGCTACGAGGGGAACGACCTCCAGTGCCCCTCGGAGACGACCTCGACGGTGCCGCCGGTCACCTTGATGGCCGTCTGGTCGTCGATCGCGTACGCCGGACCCGCGATCTCGGCGGCCCATCTCTCGGCACAGGCCATGGTGTTGTCCGGCTCGAGACCCAGGTGCGGGAAGATCGAGAAATCGACGATCCCGAGGGTGCTGTCGCCCCCACCGGGTGACGTCCAGTCGACGAACTCGTCACCGACTCGGGGGGTCATCACCATGCTCCCGGCGCTGAGCCCCACCCAGACGGTGTCCCGCAGCGAAGGCAGGAGGTCCGCCAGCCCGGACTGCCGCATCCAGTGGCACAGGTACATCGCGTCGCCGCCGGCCACCAGCAGGACGTCGGCCTCCCGCACCCAGGAGACCCACCGGTCTTCGCCGACGCTGGGCAACGCCGTCAGTTCCAGGACGCCCAGCGACTTCCACCCCAGGTCGCACATCGGTAGTGGCGTGTCGCCGGTGATGAAGCGCCAGGCCGAGGCCGGCCCGCCCCAGGGGCTGCCGTACGTCGCAGTGGGGATGCACAGCGCACTGGAGTCCGCGATCGGCCTGCCGAGCAGGTCGACCAGCGCGTCGCGGATGCTCGGGTTCGTGACTCCTGCGGACGTGAGAAGAAGCCTCACGCTTGCCTCCTGCACGTGGTCGTCGCTCTGCTCGAGAGTCGTGAGATCGGGTCCATGGGAAGACGGACTGGAGCCAGCGGCGAAACTCATCGCCGAGGCGGCCCCGAGCCTCGCACGCACATCGGCCGGCCCGCGTCCAGGCGGTGATATTCGATCGCTGCGACCCGGTCCTCTGCGGGAGCATGAGGAAGCCGACGTGTCCGGAGGGGGGTGGGATGGTCGTGCCAGGATCGGAAAGGCCTGTCCGCAAGAACGCGGTGCCGCTCGCACTGCGGCTGTACGGAAAAGAACTGCGGCGCCACGGATTCATGTCCGTGTGCGCACTCGTGTTCCCCGCCCTGGGCGTCACGTGCGCGCTCTATCTCGCGCCGTTGGCGGTGGGTGGGCTCGTGGGAAGGCTTGCGGGTGGTGGCGGCACGAGCATCGCAGCCGTCCTGCCGTACGTGCTGGCCTTCGGCGGTTTCATGCTGCTCTCGGAACTGTTGTGGCGCATCGGCCTGCACTGCCTCAACCGCGTGGACGGCCGCGGGATCGAGAACCTGTCCGCCCTCGCGATGGACGAACTGCTGGGGAAGGACGCGGCGTTCTTCCACGACAACTTCGCCGGGTCGCTCACCAAACGGGTGCTGGGCTTCGCGTTCCGCTTCGAGGACTTCGTGGACTCGCTGGCGTTCAAGATCTTCGCCAACCTCATCCCGCTGGGCTTCGCGAGCGTCGTGCTCTGGAGCTACCACCCGATGCTCGTCGCGGTGCTGGTCGGCCTGATCCTGGTCACGGGATGTGTGGTCGCGCCGCTCATCCGCCACCGCCAGCGGCTGGTCGACCAGCGCGAGGCCGCCATCGCCCAGGTGTCCGGGCACGTCTCGGACACGCTCACGAACATGGAGACGGTGCGGGCGTTCGCCGCCGAGCGGCGCGAGGGCGCGGAACACCGGACCCGTGCCGCCAAGCAGCGAACGCTGGCACTGCGGTCGTGGGACTACAACAACCTGCGCATCGACACCGTGATCGCGCCGCTGTCCGTGCTCACCAACGTGCTCGGCCTCGTGGTCGCGATCGGGGTCAGCGACGGGCTCGGCGTGGAGGCGATCGTGGTGACGTTCGCCTACTTCGGGAACGCGACGCGGATCATGTTCGAGTTCAACCAGATCTACCGGCAGGTGGAGAGCGCGCTCACCGAGGCGGCCCAGTTCACCGAACTGCTGCTCGACCCGCCGACCGTGCTCGACCTGTCGCACCCGGAACCGTTGCGCGTGAAGGACTCCCAGGTCCGGTTCGAGAACGTCGTGTTCACGCACGGCGGCGCCGAGCCGCTGTTCGACGGGCTCGACCTGGACATCCCCGCGGGCACGCGGATAGGGCTCGTCGGCCGCTCCGGCGGCGGCAAGACCACGCTCACCCGGCTGCTCCTGCGGCTGATGGACGTCGATCGGGGCCGCGTCCTCATCGGCGGCCAGGACATCGCCCGCCTGAGTCAGGCCGACCTGCGCGGCCTGATCGGGTACGTGCCCCAGGACCCGGCCATGTTCCACCGGACGCTGCGCGAGAACATCGCGTTCGCACGGCCAGGCGCGACCGACGCCGAGATCCACCGCGCCGCGCAGGCCGCGCACGTGACGGAGTTCGTGGACGCGCTGCCCGACGGGTTCGACACGATGGTCGGCGAACGCGGCATCAAACTGTCGGGCGGACAGCGGCAACGGGTCGCGCTGGCCCGCGCCATCCTGCGCGACGCGCCGATCCTGCTGCTGGACGAGGCGACCAGCGCGCTGGACTCGGAGAGCGAGGTGCTGGTCCAGGAGGCGCTGTGGCGGCTCATGGAGGGCCGCACCGCGATCGTCGTGGCACACCGGCTGAGCACGGTCGTGCGGATGGACCGGCTGATCGTGCTCGACCGGGGCCGGATCGTCGAACAGGGCACCCACGCGGAACTGCTCGACGCCGAGGGGATGTACGCGAAGCTGTGGCGGCACCAGTCCGGCGGCTTCCTCGACGAGGCGGTCAGCACTCGTTGAGGACCGTCAGGCCCAGGTCCAGTCGCGGACCTCGGGCATGTCCTCGCCATGCTCGCGGATCCAGTTGTGGTGGCGGGTGCGCTGGTCCTGCACGTGCTGGCGCAGCCGGGCCGCTTTGGGACCGAGGCCGGGCACGCGGTCGATCACGTCGATGACGAGGCGGTAGCGGTCCATGTCGTTGAGCACCAGCATGTCGAACGGTGTCGTCGTGGTCCCTTCTTCTTTGTAGCCGCGCACGTGCAGGTTGTGGTGGTTGGTGCGGCGGTAGGTCAGGCGGTGGATCAGCCACGGGTAGCCGTGGTAGGCGAAGATCACTGGCCGATCCGCCGTGAACAGCGCGTCGAACTCGCGGTCCGGCATGCCGTGCGGGTGCTCGGTGTCGGGTTGCAGGCGCATCAGGTCCACGACGTTCACGACCCGGATTCGCAGTGACGGCAGGTGTTCGCGCAGGAGCTTGGTGGCGGCGAGCACCTCGACGGTGGGGGCGTCGCCGGCACACGCCAGCACGACGTCCGGTTCCTCGATGCTGTCGTCGTTGCTCGCCCACTCCCAGATTCCCGCGCCGCGGGCGCAGTGCAGGATCGCCTCGTCGACGTCGAGCCAGTCCGGTGTCTCGTTCTTGCCGGCCACGATGACGTTGACGTAGTCCTTGCTGCGCAGGCAGTGGTCCGCGACCGCGAGCAGGGTGTTGGTGTCCGGTGGCAGGTAGACGCGGACGACCTCGGCCTTCTTGTTCATGACGTGGTCGATGAAGCCGGGGTCCTGGTGGGAGAAGCCGTTGTGGTCCTGACGCCAGACGTGTGAGCTGAGCAGGTAGTTCAACGAGGCCACGGGCCTGCGCCAGTCCAGCTTCTTGTGCGTCTTGAGCCACTTGGCGTGCTGGTTGAACATCGAGTCGATGATGTGGATGAAGGCCTCGTAGCAGTTGAAGAGGCCGTGCCTGCCGGTGAGCAGGTAGCCCTCCAGCATGCCCTGGCACAGGTGCTCCGACAGCACCTCGATCACCCGGCCGTCGTGCGCCAGGTGCTCGTCGACCGGCAGAGTCTCTGCCTGCCACTGCTTTCCGGTCACCTCGTACACGGCGTCGAGCCGGTTGGACGCGGTCTCGTCCGGCCCGAAGATCCGGAACGAGCGGGCGTCGGCGTTGAGCGTGATGATGTCGCGCAGCATCCGGCCGAGGACTCTGGTCGGTTCGGAGTGCGTGGTGCCGTGCTTGACGACTTCGGCCGCGTGCGCGCGGATGCCCGGCATCTTCAGTTCGCGCAACAACAGTCCGCCGTTGGCGTGCGGGGTCGCGCCCATCCGGTGATCGCCGGTGGGCACCAGGGTGTCGAGTTCCGGTCGCGGCGCTCCGTTGTCGTCGAAGAGTTCGGCCGGCCGGTAGCTCTGCAGCCAGGCTTCCAGCTGTCGCAGGTGGTCCGGGTCGTCCCGCACACCCGCCAGCGGAACCTGGTGTGCCCGCCAGGTGTTCTCGACCGGCACTCCATCCACTTCGGACGGGCCGGTCCAGCCCTTGGGGCTGCGCAGCACGATCATCGGCCAGCGCGGCCGGTCGTCCGAGGCCTTGACGCGGTGGATCTCGTCGACGACCTGGTCGAGCACTTCCGCCATGCGGGCGTGCATCACCTCGGGGTCGCTGCCCTGGACGTAGAACGGCGTGTAGCCGTATCCGCGCAGCAACGCGTCGAGCTCGTCGTGCGGGATGCGGGAGAGCAGGCTGGGGTTGGCGATCTTGTACCCGTTGAGGTGCAGGATCGGCAGCACCGCACCGTCGCGCTGGGGGTTGAGGAACTTGCCGGCGTGCCAGCTGGCCGCGAGGGGCCCGGTCTCGGCCTCGCCGTCACCGACCACGCACGCCACGATCAGACCGGGGTTGTCGAACGCCGCGCCGAACGCGTGCGCGAGCGAGTAGCCCAGCTCGCCGCCCTCGTGGATGGAGCCGGGCACCTCGGGCGCGACGTGGCTGGGGACTCCGCCGGGGAAGGAGAACTGCCGGAAGAGCCTTCGCATGCCCACGGCGTCGCGCGGCACGTCCGGGTACGTCTCGCTGTAGGTGCCCTCCAGCCACGTGTTGGCCAGCAACGCGGGGCCGCCGTGGCCGGGGCCGGTCACGAACATCATGTCGAGGTCGCGCTCCCGGATGATCCGGTTGAGGTGCGCGTAGAGGAAGTTCAGGCCCGGCGTGGTGCCCCAGTGGCCCAGCAGCCGCGGCTTGATGTGTTCCGGTGCCAGGGGTTCGGTCAGCAGTGCGTTGTCCATCAGGTAGATCTGGCCGGCCGACAGGTAGTTGGCGGCTCGCCAGTACGCGTCGACGAGCTCCAGGTCGGCGTTCGACATCTCGCGCTCCTCGTTCGGGGGACTTCCACGTGGTGATCCGGACAGGGCATCGGGGTGGCCTAGCACCCGGCGCGATCCTTGGCGTCCATCAGGAGTTCGGCCACGCGGCGTCGCGGCGTGGCGGGGACCGGCGTGCTGAACCCCAGGCGCAGCACCGTCTGCGGGACGAGCATCCCGCCGAGTGAGCGCCGCAGTTCCTCGCGGACGGGCCGGACCTCGACCGGCTGGGACAGGAACGACGCGGACAGCCCGTGCGTGGTCGCGGTGAGCAGCACGCGTTGCAGTGCCTGGCCTGCCTGCAGTTCGCCGAGCGGACCGTCGTAGAACGAGCAGAGCACCACCACGAGCGGGTCGGACTCGTAGTCCTTGCCGGGGTGGCGTTCGGGGCCGCGGAAGTCGCGGAAAGTCCACTCGTCCTGTGGCGCCGGCAGGATCCCCGCCGACGCGGGTGGCACGCCGTCGGCCGCGTCCGGGCGGTGGCCGGTGAAGGCGGCCAGCTCCGCCTGCACGTCCCCGTCGCCCAGCTGGATCTGGTGCGCCCGCTGGACGAGTCGCTTGAGCTGGGCCCGGCCCTCGGGGGTCGTGACCACGTGCAGCCACGAGCGTTCCAGCTCGGCCGCCCGCACCAGGGAGTGACGCTGACGAGAGTCGACGCGAGCCTCGTGGAACGGATGGCGGTTGGTGCGCCGGTGGGGCACGGCGTCGAGCAGCGCCCTGTTCTCGCCGTCGGGCTTGATCGTGCCGCCCTTGCGCACGATCGCGAGCGCGCCGGGCGCGTCCTGACCGGGCAGCATCGTCACGAGCGGACGCACTCCCATGTCCTGCAACGCCAGCCGCACGTTGTACAGCGCCGCGCCGCACGACAGGCGCAGCTCGCGGTCCTCGGGATCGGTCGCCGCCAGCCTGCGGGAGGTGTCCGGGTGCAGTTCGATGCGATCGGGCCGGACGCGGAAGCGCCAGGGCTGGGTGTTGTGCACCGACGGCGCGAGCGAGGCCGCCTTCAGCACCCGCTCGACCTGCTCGGGCCCCAGTCCCAGCGCCGCGGTCACCTCGGCCATGTCCTTCACCCCGTCGTGTTGCCGGTGGAACTCCTGTTCGCTCCACCTTCTGCGCAACCGCCGGGTGGTCCCACCGTCGAAGGTCCCGACCTCGCCGGGACTGCTTGGTGTTGCCGCGACCCCGTGAAAGGCTTGATCCATGGTCGACTCTCAGGACCCGCCGCCACGCAGCCTGCTCGGCGGGCTGCGCCTGGACGATCTGCTCGACGAGATGCGCGACCGGCTCGCCGAGATCGGGTCCACCAGGGACAAGATGCAGAGCCTGCTCGACGCGGTGCTGGCGGTCGGTGCCGGGCTGGAGCTGGACTCGACGCTGCAGCGGATCGTGCAGGCGGCCGTGAAGCTCGTGGGCGCTCGTTACGGGGCGCTGGGTGTGCTCGGTTCGCGGCACAACCTGTCGCAGTTCGTCTACGTCGGCATCGCCCCCGAGACCCGCGCGCACATGGGTCACCTGCCCGAGGGCAAGGGCCTGCTCGGGTTGCTGATCAAGGACCCGAGGTCGATCCGGTTGCACGACCTGTCCGCGCACGTGGCGTCGGTCGGCTTCCCGGCCAACCACCCGCCGATGCACAGCTTCCTCGGCGCTCCGCTGCGGGTGCGGGACGAGGTTTTCGGGAACCTGTACATGACCGAGAAGATCGGCGGCGGCGACTTCACCGCGGACGACGAGGTCGTGCTGGAAGCACTGGCGGCGGCGGCCGGCGTCGCGGTGGAGAACGCCCGCCTGTTCGAACGCTCGCGGACGCGCGAGCGGTGGCTGGAGGCGACCGCGGAGATCAACGCTCAGCTCCTCGCCGGCGCGACGGCTGATGACGCGTTGCGGTTGATCGCGCAACGCACCGTGGAGCTGGCGTCGGCCTCGTGGGCGGTGGTGCTGCTGCGCGATGGGAAGGAGCTCCGCAAAGCGGCGTACGCGGGCAACGAGTCCGTGCCTGACGCCTTCTCCTCCGACACACCGGTGCTCGCGCAGGTGCTCGAGACGGCCGCACCGGCGTTGATCGAGGAGGTCGACGACCAGTTGGGCGACCTGCCCGCGCAGACGGGCGCCGCGGTGGTGCTGCCGCTGCGAGCCGGCGCCGCGGTGACCGGTGTCCTGCTCGCCGTCCGGGACAAGGACGCCGCTCCGTTCGGTGCGGACCTGATGCCGTTGCTGGCGTCGTTCGCCGATCAGGCGGTGGTCGCGATCGAGTTCGCCGCGAACCAGAGCGCCAAGCGCCTGGTCGACGTGCTGGAGGATCGCGACCGGATCGCCCGCGACCTGCACGACCACGTGATCCAGCGGCTGTTCGCCACCGGCATGAGCCTGCAGGGCGCGTTGACCTGGGTGACCCACGCGGAGGCGCGCAGGCGGGTGACGAAGGCGGTGAGCCAGCTGGACCAGACGGTGCTGGAGATCCGCACGTCGATCTTCGACCTGCAGGCGGACTCCGGCGACACGGGCCTGCGGCGGCGCCTGCTCAACATCGTCGCCGAGATCACCGAGGACGCCGAGCTGAGTCCGGCGATCCGCATGTCGGGCACGATCGACAGCCTGGTGCCCGACTACATCGGCGAGCACTCCGAGGCAGTCGTTCGCGAGACCGTGAGCAACGCACTGCGCCACGCACACGCCACGGAACTGACGCTCACCGTCGAAGCGGGCGACGCGTTGGTCATCACCATGGTCGACAACGGCCGGGGGATGCCGCTGGAAGTCGCGCGGAGCGGACTGCGCAACCTCGAACAGCGCGCGGCCGGGCTGAACGGGACGCTCACCGTCGGCGAGGAACCCGGTGGTGGCACGCGGGTGACGTGGCGAGTTCCCCTGGACTAGGCCGTGTCCTGCAAGTTCGTTGGGCGACAGTGGCAGCCGAGGGACCCGGAGACGACACCGCCGCAACGCCCGAACACGCCCGGTATGAGGGCATTGCGGCGACACCGCCTCCGAGTCTCTCGCCCGCGCCTCTCACCGAACGAACTTGCAGGACACGACCTAGGGCCTCAGCCGGTCTCGTTGTCGTGGGTGGGTTTGCGCAGCTGCGAGGCGAGCACGGCGGCCTGGGTGCGGCGTTCGAGGCCGAGCTTGGCCAGCAGGTGGGAGACGTAGTTCTTCACGGTCTTCTCCGCGAGGAACATCTTGTCCGCGATCTGCCGGTTCGTCAGGCCGTCGCCGATGTAGTCGAACACGGTCCGCTCCTGCTCGGTGAGCGCACGGACCGGGTCGCCCTGCTCGCGCTCGCGGCGGATGCGGTTCAGCAACGCGGCGGTCGATCGGGCGTCCAGCAGCGACTGTCCTGCTGCGACGGTCTTCACCGCGGTCGTGAGGTCGGTGCCGAGGATGCGCTTGAGGACGAACCCGGACGCGCCGGCCATGATGGCGTCGAAGAGCGCCTCGTCGTCGGTGAACGACGTCAGCATCAGGCATTTGAGGTCCGGCAGCCGGGACATCAGCTCCCGGCACAGCTCGATGCCGTTGCCGTCGGGCAGCCGCACGTCCAGCACCGCCACGTCGGGGTTGGTCGCCGGGACCATCGTGAGCGCCTCGGTCACCGAGGCCGCCTCCCCGACGACCTCCAGGTCGGGGGAGGCGCTCAGCAGCTCCCTGATGCCGACCCGGACGATCTCGTGGTCGTCCACCAGGAAGACTCGCGACACCACCGCAACCACCTTCTTTCGATCGTTCCGCGATCACGATCTCTCAGCCGGCCCGCGGCACACAGGGACCAAAGACCCTGTCACCTGGAAGCCGGTGTGCTCCGCACCCGCTCGAACTCCTCGGTGTCGATCTCACCCCTGGCCGGCCGTTCCCCCAGCACGCGGGTCTCCGGACCGGTGTGCGGCGATCGGCGCAGCAGGACGACCACCAACGCGACCAGACCGCCCCAGGACACCAGCAGGGTCAGCGCCATCATCGGGAACCCGCCCCAGCCCATCGCGGTTCCGTAGTACCAGTTCATCATCTTCGCCTCCGTTGTCGTGTCCAGGCTCTTCCCGTGGAACCGGTCGTGCGGAGAGCCCAAGTGCCCGATCCGGGTGAGCACGTCCGCTCTGTCCGCACGGGCGGTGCCAAGGGCCCGGTCGGCACGGGACCAACGACCGCGTCCGCGGGCCGCGCCGATTCCTAGCGTTGAAGCCGGAAGGGAGTCCGCCATGCGTGCTCGCGACATCATGACCAGCCCGGTGATCACCGTGACGCCGGCCGTCCCGCTCAAGGGCGCGGCCGCGTTGATGGTCTCGCACGGGTTCACCGCGCTGCCCGTCGTCGACGACGACAAGCGTCTCGTCGGCATTGTCACCGAGGCCGACCTGGTGCGCGGTGGCTACCTCGAGGAGACCGGCGGCGTGGTCGCCGACGTGATGACCACCCCCGCCGTGGCGATGGACGCCGCCGCCCCCGCCGAGATGCTGGCCCGCGTCATGATCGACGACCGCAGGCGGTGCGTCCCGATCGTCGACGGCTCGACCGTGATCGGCGTCGTCACCCGCCGCGACCTGGTGCGAGTGCTCGCCAGGGCCGACACGACCGTGGCCGCGGAAGTCCAGCGGGTGCTCGACATGTACGGCAGCGGTCGCAAGTGGACGGTCACGGTCCACGACGGCGAAGCCGTGATCGGCGCCGCCACCACCGACGAGGAGACCGAACGGGTCCTCGTCGCACTCGCCGACGCGGTGCCGGGCGTGCTCCGCACCCGCGTTCTGACTGGAGGACGACGATGAAAGCCCCATCCGCCCCGATCGTGGCCGGCGTCGACGGCTCCGCCTCGGCGCTGTCCGCCGTCACCTGGGCCGCGCGGGAATGCGCCCGCCACCGGGTGCCGCTGCGGCTCGTGCACGCCTACGCGTTGCCGACCCGCGGCTACCCCGAGGTCATCCTCACCGGCAACGAGATCCGCCAGGCGATCGAGAACCTGGGCCGCGACAAACTCGAGGAGGCCACCGCGGCAGCACGGGCGGTGGCACCGGAAGTCGAGGTGACGACGGAGATCGTGTGCTGCGGCTCCACCGCGCTGCTGATCGAGGAGTCGAAGTCCGCGCGCCTGGTCGTGGTCGGTTCGCAGGGCCTTGGCACGGTGACCGGCATGCTGGTCGGCTCCACCGCCCTGGCGTTGGCAGCGCACGGCAAGAGCCCGGTCATCGTGGTCCGCGGCACCGCCGTTCCCGACGGCCCGGTGGTCGTCGGCGTCGACGGGTTCCCGACCAGCGAGGCCGCGCTCGCGTTCGCCTTCGAGACGGCCTCGATGCGCGACGCGCAGCTCACCGTGGTGATGTGCTGGCAGGACTTCATGGTGGAGAGCGCTTACACCGCCTCACGGTTCACTGTGGACTGGGGACAGGTGGAGGCCGACGAGCGCAGGCTGCTGGCGCAACGCCTCGCCGGGTGGCAGGAGAAGTACCCGGACGTGCAGGTGCACCCGGTGGTCGTGCGCGATCGGCCGGTGCGGGCGCTGATGCGCTATGGGGCTGAGGCTCAGCTCGTGGTGGTGGGTAGCCACGGGCACGGCGGGTTCACCGGGATGTTGCTCGGCTCGACGAGTCAGGCACTCGTCTACAACGCGCCTTGCCCGTTGGCGATCGTGCGACCCGACTAGCGGGCCGCCGCCGGGGGAACGACCACGACAGGACAACAGGCTTGGCGCAGGCAGTTCGCGGCGACGCCGTGCGAGAGGAACTCGCGAACCGCCCCACGGCCACGCGTGCCGATCACCAGCAGTGCGGCGTGTTTCGACGCCTCCGCCAGGTGTTCGGCCGCGTCGCCGACGACCACGCACTCGGCGACGTCCGGCGCGTGGAGCATCGCGCCGCGCACCTGCCGCACGGTGTCGTGGAGTTCGCGCGCCGGATGCCTTCGCGGCACCTCTCCGTACGGGTTGAGCCCCATCGGCACGGCCGGCACGACCACCGGCTCCTTCTCGTAGGCCAACATCGCCTCCACCCGCGCGCCGCGGTGCGCTGCCTCCTCCATCGCCCACCGCAACGCCGCACGCGACTCGGTCGACCCGTCGACGCCGACCAGGATCACAGGTGTCCTCATGGCTGCTCCCATCGCTCGGAACCAGCGTGCGGCCTGGAAGTGAGCGCCGGCAGGGGCCAACGTCACGAGCCGGGCGAGCCCATCCGCACCGCTGACGTGCACGCGCGTGGCGAACCGTCGATCACATCGATCGAACCGAGGACGCGATGAAGGCGAAGAGGGGCGGCTGGCTGGTAGATCCCGGCGGCGGCGCGGACGGATCACTGCGGTCAAGCATTGGCGTAGAGGCAGCACGCCTTCACGCGGGCTGAGTAGTGGAGAGCAGGTCGCGGTCGGTCCGGGCACGGCCTGGCAGGCCGGGGACGAAGGTCCCGGACGGCGCGGGACCCGGGGCACTCACCGCTCGCGGTGCGGACGGCGAGGCTGAAGTACATGAGCGAGAACGAGTCCCGGCCCGTGGTGGTCGGCATTGACGGATCACCGGCCGCGCAGTCGGCGTTGCGGTGGGCAGTGGAGGACGCTCGTCGGCGCGGGTGCCCGGTCGACGTGATCACGGCGTGGCACCCGGACTACGGCGGGATGATCGGCCCCGTGCCCGCCGAGGTGCTGATGGCGATGTCGCCGCAGGCGATGAAGGACTCGGCGCAGAAGGCACTCGACGGTGCCGTGCAGGGGTTCGAGGGCGTGGAGATCCGCCGGATCCTGGTCGAGGGCGACCCCAGGGACGCGCTCACCAGAGCGTCGGAGGACGCCGAACTGCTGGTGGTCGGCAGCCGCGGGCACAGCACGGTGGTCGAGGCCGTCCTCGGTTCGGTCAGCTCCTACTGCGTGCACCACGCCGCGTGCCCGGTCGTCGTGATCCGCGAGCCGAAGGTCAAGAAGGAGTACGCGCTCGCCACTGCGGCCGCACCGCTGACGCCTGGACCACTGCTGTGAACGCGGCGGCGTTGCTGACGGACGGCTCGGTCGTCACCGTGCGCGAGCTGGGCCTGGACGACGTCTCGGCGCTGCTCGAACTGCACCGCGGACTGCCGATCGAGGACCAGTACCTCAGGTTCTTCAGCACGTCGCCGCGGCAGCTGGAGGACTTCGTCGAGCGGATGGTCTCGCCGGACTCCCCGCACCACGTGGTGCTCGGCGCCTACCGCGACGACCGGCTGCTGGGGGCCGCGAGCTACGTGGTGGTGCGGCGGACGGACTTCGCGGAGGTCGCGCTGGTCGTGTCGCACGCCGAGCAGGTCCACGGCGTCGGCACCCTGCTGCTGGAGCACCTGGCGTCGCTGGCGCGCAGCCGGGGCGTGCGGCGGTTCACCGCCGACGTGCTCACGATCAACGGCCGGATGCTGCGCGTGTTCACGAGCATGGGTCTCGTGACCTCGATCGTGCCCGATGGCGAGGTCATCTACGTCGAGCTCGTCCTCGAGCCCGGCGACCACTACCTCGACGTGGTGAGCGAACGGGAGTCGCGCGCCGACGTCGCGAGTCTGACGCACGTGTTGCGTCCCGCCTCGATCGCCGTGATCGGAGCGGGCCGGTCGCCGGACTCGGTGGGTCACGCGGTCCTCCGCAACCTCGCCGAGGGTGACTTCGCGGGCGACCTGTACGCGGTCAACCCGCACGCGAAGTCCGTGGCCGGCGTCGACTGCCACACCTCGGTGAACGAGCTGCCCGAGGCACCGGAGCTGGCGGTGCTGTGCGTGCCGGCGAAGGCCGTTCCTGCCGTCGCCGAGGAATGCGGTCGTCGCGGGGTGCGGGCCCTGGTCGTCATCTCGTCCGGTGTCGACGCGGAAGAGCTGCTGAACGCGGTTCGCGCGCACGGCATGCGGCTCGTGGGCCCGAACTGCCTTGGTGTGTCGACCAGTTCGCCGGGCGTGCGGATGAACGCGACCTTCGCGGCGCACAGCACGCTCCCCGGCCACATCGGGTTGATCACCCAGTCCGGTGGCATCGCTATCGGCGTGCAGGAAGAGCTGCGGCGGCTGGGTCTCGGACTGTCGAACCTCGTCTCCACCGGCGACAAGCTCGACATCAGCAGCAACGACCTGCTGATGTGGTGGGAGCACGACCAGGACACCCGGATCATCGCGCTGTACCTGGAGTCCTTCGGCAACCCGCGCAAGTTCGCCCGCGTCGCCCGCCGCGTCGCCGCCACCAAACCGGTGCTCGCCATTCGCGCCGCCACCAGCGAAGCCGGTCAGCGTGCCGCCGCCTCGCACACCGCCTCGACCGCGACGCCGTCGGTCACCAGGGACGCGCTGTTCCGGCAGGCGGGCGTGATCGCGGTCGGCAGCGTGCCCGAGCTGACCGACGCCGTGATGGCCCTGAGCTGGCAGCCGCTCCCCGGTGGACGGTCGGTCGCGGTGCTCAGCAACGCGGGCGGGCTCGGCGTGCTGGCCGCGGACGCCTGCGTCCGCCAAGGCCTTCAGATGGCCACGCTCGGCGAGGAGACCCGCCAGGCGCTGGCGCAGCTCGTCCCGCCCACGGCCAGCGTGCAGAACCCGGTCGACACCACCGCGGTCGTCGACGAGAAGACCTTCGCCCGCTGCCTCGACCTCGTCGGCGCGGACCCGGCGGTCGACTCCGTGATCACCGTGACGGTGCCGACCGCACTCGGTGAACCCACGGGCGGTGTGCACAACGTCGAAGGCAAGCCCGTGCTCGCGGTGCGCACCGGCCAGACCGGACGGCTCGCGGGTGACGTGCCCTGTTACGCCGAACCCGCTCGCGCCGCCGCCGCACTCGCACGGCTGGTGGAGCGGGCGGACTGGCTGACTCGCCCGAGGGAATTCGCCCGCCTGAACCGGATCGACCTCGACACCGCGAAAGCGCTCGTTGCCGAGAAGGAGGGCTGGCTGCCTCCGGACGAGGTGATGACGCTGCTCACCGCGTTCGGCCTGCCGGTGCTGGGCGGAACGCTCACGACGACCGCGGAGCACGCGGTGGCGGCCCAGCAGGCCTACGACGCTCCGGTCGCGCTCAAGGCGGTGGCCGACGGCCTGCTGCACAAGAGCAAGGGAGGAGGCGTGGAGCTCGGAGTCGCCGGCGCGGCCGGTGTGGCGGAAGCCTTCCGCGCGTTCCAGGAGCGGTTCGGCGACCGGTTGCGCGGTGTGTTCGTGCAGCCGATGGCCTCCAGCGGCCGGGAACTGCTGGTCGGCGTGGTCACCGACGAGAAGTTCGGACCACTCGTGGTCACCGGACTCGGCGGCGTGGACACCGACTTGCTCGACGACCGCGCCGCGGCTCTCGCGCCACTGTCCACAGCGGACGCCGACGACCTGCTGCACGGCTTCCGCACCGCGGGCCACGTGCTCGCCGGCACCGACGAGGCCGCCGTCCGCGAAGTCCTGCTCCGAGTCGCGGAACTGGCAGGAGCCCTGCCCGAGGTCGTCGAGCTCGACATCAACCCCCTGGTGCTGACGGACCAGGGATGCGTGGTCGTCGACGCACGAGTGCGCGTCGCGCCCGCCCGGCACATCGATCCGTTCCTGCGCCGCCTGCGCACCACCTGACAACGCGAACCAGAGGAGAAAGCCATGAGCACCAAGCCGATCGTGGTGGGCGTCGACGGAACGCCCGCGTCGGACCGAGCACTGGAATGGGCATTGGACGAGGCGGTCGTGCGGGGATGCCCGTTGCAGGTCGTCCACGCCTGGACGTTCGAGGCGCTCGCGGACTGGACCGAGACCACCGAACAGCGCGTGCGGGCCGAGTCGGAGGCGTTGCTCGAGAAGGCGGTGCTGAAGGCGTCGGAGCAGCGTCAGGACCTGCCCGAGATCGTCCGCACGAGCGTGCGCGGCGACGCCGCCGAGGCGCTCGAGAAGGTGTCGGAGGGTGCCGAGTTGCTGGTCGTCGCCTCGCACACCGGGCACCGGATCCGTCAGATCGTCCTGGGCTCGACGAGCATGCACGTCGTGCGGCACGCGCACGCGCCGATCGTCGTCATCCCCGTGAACGACCGCGAGCTCGCGGAGACCGCGCGATGAAGGCCGCCGACGCGATGGCCCGTCCACTCGTCACGGTCGGGCCGCGTGACTTCGCCCGCCACGCCGAGGGGCTGATGGACGACTTCGGCCTGACGATGCTGCCTGTCGTCGACGGGAGCGTCTTCATCGCCGTGGTGACCAAGGCCGGTTGCCGCCGTGGCGAGGGCGGCTCGCTCAAGGTGGAGCAGGTCATGTCGCAGCCGGCGCTGACGATCGGGCCGGAGTTCGACGTGGCGACGCTCTTCGAGGCGATGGCCCGCTACGAGGTGCTCTGCGTGCCGGTGCTCGACTACGGCCAGGTCATCGGCGTGGTCACCCGCCTGGACGTGCTGAGGGCCCTCAGCCACGACGACCCGCACCTGCGAGTGGGCCATGCCGCTGAGCACGGCTGACCGCGAGGACGTCCTCCACCACCGACTGGCGGTGGCCGAGGTCGTCCTGAACGCGGAGACCGACGAGGCCGCCGGACTCACCACCACCCAGTGGCGGGACCGGCTGGCCGCGCTCGGGCCGAACGAGCTGCCCGCCCAGCGCGGGCAGAGCTGGGTGGTGCGGCTGCTCGGACAGCTGCACCACCCGCTCATCTACGTCCTGCTGGTGGCCGCGGGCATCACCGCGGCACTGGGCGAGATCGTGGACGCCTCCGTGGTGTTCGGCGTCGTCGTGGTCAACGCCGTCATCGGGTTCATCCAGGAGGCGCGTGCCGAACGGGCTTTGGACGCGTTGACGGCGATGGTGCGCACCGAGGTGACCGTCGTGCGTGACGGTCTCACCGCACGGGTCCCGTCGGCGGAACTCGTGCCGGGCGACCTGGTCGTGCTGGAGGCGGGCGACCAGGTCGGCGCGGATCTGCGGCTCGTCACCACGAAGGAGTTGCGCGTCGACGAGTCGGCGCTGACCGGGGAGTCCCTGCCGGTGGCGAAGAGTTCGGTGGCGTTGCCCTCGGACACCGCGCTGGCCGACCGGACCAACATGGCCTACTCCGGCACGCTCGTGACCGCGGGCGGCGGGCGTGGCGTCGTGGTCGCGACCGCCACGGACACCGAGATCGGCCGCGTGCACCGGCTGGTCAGCACGACCACCACCGTGCAGACCCCGTTGACCCGCAAGCTCACGCGCTTCAGCCAGATCCTGACCGTGGTGATCCTCGGGCTCGCGGCGTTCAGCGTCCTGGTCGGCCTGTTGCGCGGCGAACCTCTCGCGGAGATGGTCACCGCGGCCGTCGCTCTCGCCGTGGGCGCGATCCCGGAAGGCCTGCCCGCCGCGGTCACCGTGACGCTGGCGATCGGGGTGGCGCGGATGGCGAAGCGCAACGCGATCATCCGCCGGTTGCCCGCCGTCGAGACGCTGGGCAGCACCACGGTGATCTGCACGGACAAGACGGGGACGTTGACCGCCAACGCGATGACGGTCAGCGCGGTCGTGGTGGGAAGCACGCGTCATGAGCTCTCGGGCATCGGCTACGAGCCCGCCGGGGCCATCACGCCTGAGCCGGACTCGGCTTTGCGCGCATGCCTGCTGGCCGGTCTCGCGTGCAACGACGCGCGGATCGTGGAGGACGGCGGACGCTGGCTCCCCGTCGGCGATCCGACCGAGGCCGCGCTCGTCGTGGCGGCACGCAAGGCCGGGCTCGACGAGAGCGACGTGCCGGAACGGGTGGACGTGCTGCCGTTCAGCTCGGAACGGATGTTCATGGCGACCCGGCACGCCGGCGACGTCGTCTACGTCAAGGGCGCGGTCGAACGGATCCTCACCCTCGCCGGTCTGGACCGGTGCGTCGAAGCCGAGGAGCTGGCCGCCGCAGGGCTGCGGGTGCTGGCGATCGGTCGCGCCGCGGGTGTCGAGCTGTCCGAGGAAGGCCTGCGGGGCAACGTGGTCCTGCTCGGCCTGGTCGCGATGCACGACCCGGCACGGCCCGAGGCGATCGAAGCCGTCCGTGCCTGCCAGGCCGCGGGCATCGAGGTCAAGATGATCACCGGCGACCACCCGGCCACGGCCCGTGCCATCGCGGCGGAGTTCGGCATCACCGACGTGCACGCCCGCGTCGCGCCCGAGGAGAAACTGAGGCTGGTCAAGGCGATCCAGGCCGGCGGCGAGGTCGTCGCGATGACCGGCGACGGGGTGAACGACGCCCCGGCGTTGCGGCGCGCGGACATCGGCGTGGCGATGGGCAAGGGCGGCACCGAGGTCGCCAAGCAGGCAGCGGACATGGTGCTCACCGACGACAACTTCGCCTCGATCCGCGCCGCCGTCGAGGAAGGGCGTGCGGTCTTCGACAACCTGCGCAAGTTCATCATCTGGACGTTGCCCACCAACATGGCCGAGGGCCTGGTGATCCTCACCGCGATCCTGCTCGGCACGGCACTGCCGATCCTGCCGGTGCAGATCCTGTGGATCAACATGACCACCGCCGTCGCGTTGGGACTGACGCTGGCGTTCGAGCCCCGCGAGGCCGACGTGATGTCCAGACCGCCGCTGCCGCCGTCGCTCCCGCTGCTGACCCGGCAACTCGTCGGCCGGATCGTGTTCGTCTCCGCGATCCTGCTGGCCTGCGCCTTCGGCGCGTTCCGCTGGCAGCTCGCCTCGGGCGCCACGCTGGAGGTCGCGCGGACCGTGGCGGTGAACGTCTTCGTCGGCGCCCAGATCGCCTACCTGGTCAACTGCCGCTCGCTGGAGAAGTGGCGGCCGAGCACCGGACCGAACCGGTGGCTGTGGGTCGGTGTCGGACTGACCGTCGGGCTGCAACTGCTGCTCACGTACGTGCCGTTCATGAACGACCTGTTCCACACCGCACCGCTCGGGTGGCAGCCCTGGCTGGTGGTCTTCATGCTGAGTGCGGCGGCGTACGTCGTCGTGGAGCTGGAGAAGTGGCGGCAGCGCCGCGGGAACGGGAGCTGATGGCGAAGCTGGGGCGCGAGGTCTACGAGCAGGAGCTGCTCCGGCTGCAGACCGAGCTGGTGAAGCTGCAGGAGTGGGTGAAGGCCACCGGTGCCCGGCTCGTGGTGGCGTTCGAGGGCAGGGACGCGGCGGGCAAGGGCTCGGCGATCAAACGGATCACCGAGCACCTCAACCCGCGCGTCGCCCGGATCGTCGCCTTGCCCGCGCCCAGCGAACGCGAACGCACCCAGTGGTACTTTCAGCGCTACACCGCACACCTGCCGGCGGCGGGGGAGATCGTGCTGCTGGACCGCAGCTGGTACAACCGCGCCGGAGTCGAACGCGTGATGGGCTACTGCACCCCGGAGGAGCACCGGCTGTTCCTCCGGCAGTGCCCGCAGTTCGAACGCATGCTCGTCGAAGATGGTGTGCTGCTGCGCAAGTACTGGTTCTCGGTCAGCGACGCCGAGCAGGAACGCCGCTTCCGCAAGCGCCTCGACGACCCGCTCAAGCGCTGGAAGCTCTCCCCGATGGACCTCGAGTCGTTGACGCGCTGGGAGGACTACTCGCGCGCCAAGGACGAGATGATGGTCCACACCGACATCGCCGAATCACCCTGGTACGCGGTCGAAGGCGACGACAAGCGACGGGCGCGGATCAACATGATCGCCCACCTGCTCAGCACGATCGACTACCACGAGGTCACCGCGCCGAAGATCAAGCTGCCCGCGCGGCCGCCGTCCAGCGGCTACCAGCGCACGGACCGGGCTCTGCAACGAGAAGTACCGGATCACGCCGCCAAGCTGGTCTGAACGCGGGGAGTTCGGTGATCGCGCTTCGCTGCTCGACCTCTCGCGGACGAAGAGAAAGGGCGCCGCGTCCGCGGCGCCCTCGCTCACTTCTCTTGTCGTTCACCGCAGCCAAGGGTTCGCCTTGACCACCGGCAGACCGTTCCACCAGCGCGCCAGACCCCACGTGACGCCGGACGCGGTGGCCGCGAGGGCGATCAGCACCAGGGCGTAGACGACGTGGTAGTCGATGAGCGGGTTGGTCGACATCGTCGCCTCGCCGGTCGAGGTGTGCTGTGCCGGCGGCCATTCCGCGGCCCACATGAGCAGCATCATCAGCGCACCGCTCACGGCCGCGATCTTCAGGCCGATGCCGAGCACCAGCGCCACCCCGACGGCGAGCAGACCGGCCATGAACAGCACGTCCGCCCACCAGGCCCCAGCGATGTCGTGGAACAACGACTCGAACGGCCCCACCGCGACCCGGCTGAGGAAGCCCTTCGTGGGCGAGCCTCCCGAGAACCACGCGTTCTTGGACTGGGTGGCGTAGCCGAGACCGAACGCCTTGTCGAGGAACGCCCAGAGGAACAGCAACCCGGTCACGATGCGCAGCACCGCGAGGGGCACTGCACCCGTTCCGGTTCGGGTGCGAGCAGGAGCGTGAACAGCGGACATCTTTACCTCCCAGAAAGTTCTTCTGGTTGAAGTCTGGTCAGAGGCGCCACCCGCGAACGCAGCCCTTGGTCCCGGTCCGGCCGGGACATCACGACCCGCCGCGGCGATACCGGCGAGCGGCCACGAAGATCGCCGCGACCACGACCGCGCCCATGGTCGCGATCAGCCGGTTCACGTCGACCGCGGGTACCCACCGCACGTTGTCGCCGGTGATCACGTAGGCGCCGGTCGGTTTCGCGGAGATCCCGAATCCGCCGCCCTCGCCCTCCTGGCCCTTCTCGTCCCGGCCGGAGCCACCACCGGTGCCACCCGAGATGGACGCGGCGGCGATGACCGTGACCCCGTTGCGCTCGTACGGCTCGGCGTAGACCTTCTTCGCCTCCACGGAGTCCTTGACGCTGGCGATCAGTTCGTCGATCTTCATCATCACTCCTGAGCAGTCGGTCGTCAGCCCCCCAGCATCCGGCGAACGGGCCCCGCCGGGCAGGGTCCTTCGACTCCGCGTGGTCGTGCCAGGTGGGCGATGGGCTCCAGCTGCTGAAGACGCGGCTGAGCAGTCAGCGCGCCGCGACCAGCCGCTGGGCGATCGTGTACGCCCAGCGGTCGATCTCGTCCCGGTCCCGGAAGTCGCCCGCCATCGGTCTTGTCGCCATCTTCCTGGCGATGAAGCCGACAGCGGTCTCCGGCGTGAGCCTGCCGCCGAAGGTGAAGGGCTCCTCAGCCCCGATGCGCGCGGCGATCTCGCGCACCTTCCGCGGCGCCTGCCGAGGGGCGAGGTCGGTTCCGAGCGGTCCGCTGTGGAAGAGCCACAACGGCCGGGTGCGCAGGAGCTTCTCGTTGCGGGTCAGCAGCTTCACCGCCTCCCGGCGCCACCGGCCCGCGTACAGCGCGCTGCCGAGCACGACGGCCTTGTAGGGCTCGACCGAACCGACGTCCGCGGCGTCCAGCACGACGACCTCGTGCGACGCCGAGCGGATCCGTGCGGCGATCAGTTCGGCGATTTCCTTGGTAGCGCCCATCTTGGTCGCGTAGGCGACGAGGATCTCTGTCATACCGGCACCATCGTCGCGCCGGCCAGACGGGGACAGAGCCCTTGTGCTCAGTGGCGACGGGTCGCCGGTTGCTCGTGGCAGACCTGAGCCCGCCCGACGCAGAGTCGTTCGGTCCTCTCGACAGGTCGGAACGTCCCGGCTCGCCCACGTCCTTGGCAGGTGTCAGCCCGCCGCGGCGCCGACGAGGCTTGGTCACACACGAACCAGGGAGTGCCGGAGGGTGACATGCGTGAACCGACAGTCGCCTCGCTGATGACGCGTGAGGTGATCACCGCAGACGTCGAGTGCCCGTTCAAGGAGCTCGTGCGGCTGCTGGAGGACGACAAGATCAGCGCGGTCCCCGTGCTCGACGGCGGCTGTCCGGTCGGCGTCGTCTCGGAAGCAGACCTGCTGCCCAAGGAGGAGTTCCGCGGCGGCACCGGAGAAGCACCTGGTCTGTTCGCGAGCCGTGCGACGAAGCACCGCTGGGAGCAGGCGAGTGGCGTGACCGCCCGCGACGTGATGACCTCGCCGGTCCGGAGCATCCCGCCGGACCTCGCCGCGAGCGCGGCCGCCCGCGAACTCGCCGCCACCGGCGTGCGCAGGCTCTTCGTCGTGGACTCCGACGGCGCGCTGGTCGGCGTGCTGTCCCGCCGCGACCTGCTGAAGCTCTTCGTGCGTGAGGACGACGAGCTGCGCACCACGATCCGCGACGAGATCTTCGGCCGGGTGCTGTGGGTCGACCCCGACTCCCTCCACGTCGCGGTGACCGGCGGCGTGGTGACGGTGCAGGGACAGCTGGAGCGGCAAAGCGAGGTCGAGATCGCCGAACACCTCGTGCGCGCCCTGCCCGGCGTGGTGGACGTGCACAACCAACTGCGGGCCGGATGGAACGACACCACCCACACCCACCAGACCGAGATCTTCGGCTGAGGAGCGACATGAGGACTCGAGACGTGATGACGACGGACGTCGTGGTCGTCGACCAGAACACCCCGGCGCGCGACGCCGCCAGGCTGATCGCCGACCGCGGCTTCACCGCCCTGCCGGTGGTCGACGCCCTGGGCGCGTTGGTCGGCATGGTCAGCGAAGCCGATCTGCTGCGAGATCGCCTGCCTCAGGATCCGCGGGGACTGGTGCACGGCGAACCCGCCCAAGCCCGGCAGGCGCCCGCGGACGTGGTCTCCCAGGTCATGACGACCTCGCCGGTGACGGCGAGTCCGAACACCGATCTGGCCGAGGTCGCGGGCCTGATGCTCGACCACGGTGTGCGCAGCGTGCCGGTCGTGCACGAGGGCCACCTCGCGGGCATCGTGACCCGCAGGGACATGCTGCGGTCCATCACCCGTGCGGACTGGGTCGTCGAGGCCGAGATCCACAACCGGCTCGGCATGGTCGGCGGCGCAACGCGGTGGCAGGTCGCGGTGACCGACGGCAGGGTGTCCATAGTGGACAACGGGAACAGCGCCACCGAGCGGCACGTGGTCGACGTGCTGGTCCGCGCGATCGCGGGCGTGACCGACGTCGAGTTCACCACCGAAGCCGTGCGCGCGGGGAGCTGACGATGGCAAGGAAGCGGTGGAGTGATCTCACCCCGTTGCAGCGGAGATCTCCCGCGTGGCCGGCTGTTCTGCAGGTGACGGTCGCGTGGGCTGTCCACATCGGAGTGAGGAGTTCGCCATCAGCGCAGAAGCAGCCGGACCACCTGCCGCGACGCGCCCGGTTCGGGAAGCGACCGGCCACGCCCGTCCAGATTCGGCCGGCCTGATGCGCATCGTCGTCGCACTCGGAGGCAACGCCCTGCTCATGCGCGGCGAACGCGCCGACGCCTCAGTTCAGCTCCGCCACGTCGAAACAGCGGCGCGAGCACTCGCGCCGCTGGCCGAAGAACACGAACTCATCGTGTGCCACGGCAACGGCCCCCAGATCGGCCTGCTCGCACTCGAAAGCGAGGCCGACCCGTCGTTGAGCCGCCCCTACCCGCTCGACTCCCTCGGCGCCGAGACCCAGGGCATGATCGGCTACTGGCTCGCGCAGTCGCTGCGCAACGCGGGCGTCCGCAAACCGGTCCTCGCCGTCGTCACCCAGACCGTCGTCGACGCGTCCGACCAGGCGTTCTCCGCGCCGACGAAGTTCATCGGCCCGATCTACGACCGCGCCCAGGCCGACCGGCTGGTCGCGCGGAACGGCTGGACCGTGGCGGCGGACGGTCCGCACTGGCGCCGCGTCGTCCCATCGCCCGAGCCGCTGCGGCTGGTCGAACAGGAGTCCGTCGAGCAGCTCGTGAACAGCGGGACGATCGTCGTCTGCGCGGGTGGTGGGGGAGCGCCGGTGGTCGACGACGGCCGGCTGCACGGTGTCGAGGCGGTGGTGGACAAGGACCTCACCTCGGCCGCGCTGGCGATCTCGTTGAAGGCGGACCACCTGCTCCTGCTCACCGACGTGCCCGCGGTGATGTCCGACTACGGCATGCCGACCGCCGCACCGTTGCGCCACCTGGACGTGGCGGACCTCGGGGACCTGAGCTTCCCCGCCGGTTCGATGGGACCGAAGATCGAGGCGTGCCGCCGGTTCGTCGAAGCGACGGGATCGACCGCCGCGATCGGAGCGCTCGCCGACGCCGAGGGACTCCTGCGGGGCACCGCCGGCACGACGGTCGGCCGGCGGGCGCGCCGCGGTTGACGGAGTCGTAGAGTGTCGAATTGAAGAATTCTTCAATTCGACAGGTCGTGGTCTCGTGAACGAGTTCGAGGACAGTCTGCTCATCCGCGTCGAGCAGGCGGAGCAAGCGGTGCGGCAGGCGGAGGAGCGGCAGGACGAGTACGCGGCGGACGTGCACCGCGCGGATCTGGCCAACCTGAGGCGCCTGGCGGCCGAGCACGGCGTCTCGGTCGACGCTCCAGAGGAGGGCTGAGCGGTGCCGGTTCCGCTGTACCAGGCGAAGGCCGAGTTCTTCCGGATGCTCGGCCACCCCGTGCGCATCCGGGTGCTGGAGTTGTTGCAGGACGGCCCGAAGGCGGTGCGTGATCTGCTGGCCGAGATCGAGGTCGAGGCGTCCAACCTGTCCGCGCAGCTGGCCGTGCTGCGCAGGTCCGGCATCGTGACGGCGACCCGCGACGGTTCGACGGTGGTGTACGCGCTCGCGGGCGCGGACGTGGCCGATCTGATGAAGGCGGCGAGGAGGATCCTCACGGAGTTGCTGGTCGGGCAGAACGAGTTGCTCGCGCAGCTGCGCGAGGACTCCGCATGAGAGCTTTCCTGCCCGCGAAGGCCGACTGGACGGCCGCCACGCCGAGAGATGTCGTCGCGGGGCTGACCGTCGCCGTCGTGGCGTTACCGCTGGCACTGGGATTCGGCGTGGCGTCGGGCCTCGGCGCCGCCGCGGGACTGGCGACCGCGATCGTGGCGGGCACCCTGGCCGCCGTCTTCGGCGGCTCCAGCCTGCAGGTGTCCGGGCCCACCGGCGCGATGACGGTGGTGCTGGTGCCGATCGTCGCGGCGTTCGGGCCGGGCGGCGTGCTGACCGTCGGCCTGCTCGCGGGCGTGCTGCTCCTCGCGTTGGCGGCGGCCCGAGCCGGGCGCTACATGCGGTACGTGCCGGCTCCGGTGGTCGAGGGCTTCACCCTCGGCATCGCCGCGGTCATCGCGCTGCAGCAGATCCCCGCGGCACTCGGCGTGCCCACACCTGACGGGCACAACGTCGTGGTGAACGCCATCCGCGCGTTCGGATCCGGCCCCGCTCTGCCCGCCGTCGCCCTCGCCGGCGGAGTCGTCGTGATCATGCTCGCCGGCGCGCGCTGGAAACCGGCGGTCCCCTTCTCGCTGCTCGCCGTCGCGGTGGGCACGGTGGCGGCGGAGATCTGGTCCCTGCCCGTGCCCCGGATCGGCACGTTGCCCGCGTTGCTCCCCGCGCCGTCACTGTCCTTCCTGGACCTGAACGCGCTGTGGTCGCTGCTGCCGTCCGCGATCGCCGTGGCCGCGCTCGCCGCCCTGGAGAGCCTGCTGTCCGCGACGGTCGCCGACGGCATGAGCGTGAACCAGCGGCACGACCCGGACCGCGAGCTCTTCGGCCAGGGCGTCGCGAACGTCATCACGCCGATGTTCGGCGGCGTGCCCGCGACCGCGGCGATCGCCAGGACCGCGGTCAACGTCCGGTCCGGCGCGAGTTCGCGACTGGCGGCACTGGTGCACGCGGTGACGCTCGCCGTGATCATGCTGGCGGCGGCGCCGGTGGTCGGACGCATCCCGTTGGCGGTGCTGGCCGGTGTTCTGCTCGCCACCGCGGTGCGGATGGTCGAGGTCGGTTCGGTCCGGGTCCTGATGCGCGCGAACCGCTCCGACGCGGTGGTGCTCGCGCTCACCGCGATCGCGACGCTGGCACTCGACCTGGTCACCGCCGTCATCATCGGCCTCGTCGTCGCGGGAGCGCTGGCGCTGCGAGCCGTCGCCAGTTCGGCGAGGATCGACGAGGAACCGCTGGAGCCCGGCGACCACACCGCCGAGGAGCACGCACTGCTCGCCCAGCACATCGTCGCCTACCGGTTGGACGGACCGCTGTTCTTCGCCGCGGCACATCGCTTCCTGCTGGAGCTCACCGAGATCGCGGCGGTCTCCGTGGTGATCCTGCGCATGTCCCGGGTGTCCACGATGGACGGCACCGGCGTGCTGGTCCTGCGCGACGCCGTCGAGAGACTGGAGCACCGGGGCATCACCGTGCTGCTCTCCGGAGTGCGCGACGAGCACCGCCACCAGCTGGAAACCCATGGCGTGCGCACGTTCGCCAGCACGCCCGAGGCCATCGAGCACGCGCGGAACCACCTGCGCCGCAACGGCACACTGCCGTGACGGATCCACCGCCCTGCTCGGAGAAGTGGACCCGCCAGAACGTCACTTCCTCCAGAACAGGTGGTGGGTCACACCGCTCGCACTGGGCACGACGTCGACGTGGAACCGGTCCAGCAGCTCGTCGGGCGACTTCCACAGCGGCACCCCGTGGCCGAGCTCGACCGGCGCCACCGCGACGTGCAGCGTGTCGATGAGGTCGGCGTCGAGGAACGCGCGGATGGTCGTGGCGCCGCCGCCGATCCGGACGTCCTTGCCCTGCGCGGCCTCGAGTGCGAGCGCGAGAGCCTCGGCCGGGTCGCCGTTCACGAAGTGGAACGTCGTGTCGGAGAGGGTGAACGACGGCCGTTCGTGGTGCGTGAGCACGAAGACCGGGGTGTGGAACGGCGGTTCGTCGCCCCACCAGCCCTGCCAGTCGTGGTTCTCCCAGGGGCCGCGGTGCGGGCTGAACTTGTTGGCGCCCATGATCTCCGCGCCGATGTTGTGCGCGAAGTCGCGGGTCAGGTAGTCGTCGAGGCCGCGGCTGCCACCGGGGTCGGTGCGGTTGGGCCAGCTCGCCGTGGCGCCCGCCCACGCGAACATCGTGCCGGGGTCGGCGTGGCCGAACGGCCGGTCGAGGGTCTGGTCCTCACCGGCACCGAACCCGTCCCGCGACACGACGAAGTTCTGGACCTTCACCAGCTGGGTCATGGGCTTCCTTCCGCTCTTGGTCGGCATGTGGACCACGGGGGCCGCGTGAACTCATCGGTCCCGCCGGAAGATCATGCTCCGGACGGACGGAAGCGGCGCGGTGCGAGACCGGCGCCGCTTCCGTTCGACGATCACCCGAGCGTTACGGCGTGGCCGGTACGGGGTGACCTTCCGACGCCTGCACGACGACGATGCCCTGACCCTGCAGCGCGAGCTGGTAGGCCTCGCCCGAGCCGCGGCCGATGACGGCGCCGAGCTTGGCCGTCTTGCGGATCGAGGACTGCAGCGAGGTGGACCACAGCACCGCGGACTGCATGTCGACGAACGTCGGCACGTCCACGTTCAGCACGACCGGCGTCCCGTAGGCGGTGACCGCCAGCGCGCCGGTGCCCGTGAACGTGGTGTTGAACAGCCCGCCGCTGAGCATCGACGCGCCCTCGGTGCGGTTGATGTCCCACTTCAGGCTGCTGTCGAAGGCGAGCACGTTCTTGCCGTTGACCGTGACGCCTTCGTTCTCCAGGTACAGCACGAAGATCTCGTCGGCGTCCTGGGCGAGGAACACGTCGCCACTGCCCGACACCTTCATCAGCGACATGCCCTCACCGGTGAAGGCCTTCTTGAACAGCTTGCCGAGACCACCGCTGCCTTCGTAGGCGAAGTCGACGTCACCCTGGTAGGCCACCATCGATCCCTGCTTGGCGAAGAAGAACCCGCCGCTGCCGGTGAGGTCCACCTTGAGCATGCGTTCGTTCTGCAGTTGGAAGCTTCCCGGCTCGACGGGCCGTTCCGCGTGGTTGAACAGTGAGCTGCGCATGGACAGATGATGCAGGTGATCATGTCCTCGCGCATCCGTGGGGTGACCCTCCGCGCCGGCGGCACCTCACGGATCGATCCTGTAGTAGCAGTACCCGTCCTCCCTCGGGATCCAGGTGGCGAAGGTGGGGAACACGGCGAACGCGAAGCCACCTCGCCGGGTCAGCGGGCCGTACCGCCCGTCGACCGCGAGACCGGCGTCGTACCACTCGTTGAGCCTGGTCTGGACGTTCTTCACCGCCTGTTCGGTCTTCGGGCCGAAATCCCGGTCGTCGGCGATGTTCTGGCCCATGCACCGCCGCATGGACACCTGGATGACCCGGACGGCGTCACCGAAGTTGCCCCTGCCCAGGTCGCAGTTGTAGGCGCCGGTGTCCCAACCGATCGTGGGCACCCGCATGAACCCGCCGGTGACGGAGTACGTCGTGAAGCTGTTGCAGGACGGTGCCGCCTGCGCGACGCCCGGCGACGCCAAGGGCATCACCGCGGCCAGAACCGCTGTGGCGGCGAGTGCCGCGCGAACCGATCTCATGGTCGTCCCCCGGTCAGTTGGCGAAGTAGAGCGTGGCTCCCTGGTACGAGTACGGGCAGTGCAGCTCCGCCCGGTAGTTCCCGGGCGTCCACTCCTTGTCCCAGAAGTCGTGTTCGAGTCCCCGCCTCTTGTTGTCGCGGAGGATCTCCGGATCGCCAGGGGCGTCGAGGTACCGGATGAGGACGAACGAGTTGATCGGGTCCGGCGTGCCGGGCTCGAACGGCGCCGTCCACGGGATGTTCACCGTCGCGAGATGCGGGTTCGCGCCGCTGCTGACCCACAGCGGCGCGGTCGCGCAGATCCACTGGGTGGTGACGGTGCACGACTTGGCGGCCAGCGCGCCCGGATCCGCGGTGGCCGGTTGCCCCGCCGCCAGAGCGGCGCCCAGCGCGGCCACGACCACGCCGGCGGTCCTGAGTTTGTGTGCGACTTTCCCCGTTCGCATGTAATTCCCCCTCCTGGTGCGTTGTCCCGCGCTCCCGCGGTTACGCCAACACCGTGAACTCGACCGGTTTCACGACGGTTTCATCGGGGGTGGTGCCACCGTCGTCCGGCGGGAGGCGACCATGAAGACGGCGTTCGGCGTGCTCGGCCCACTTCGCGTTGCGGTGGAAGGGGAAGACGTCGATCTGGATCAACCGATGCTCCGGCGTCTGCTGGCCCTGTTGCTCTGCGCCGCCAACTCTCCGGTGTCCGCCGAGGCGCTCGCGGACGCGTTGTGGGAGACGAAACCGCCCGCGTCCGCAAGGAAAACCCTGCAGCTGTACGTGCATCGGCTGCGCAGGAAGCTCCGCGATCCGGCGCGGATAACGCACGGTCCCGCCGGTTACCGGCTCGTCGTGGAACCGGGCGAGTGCGATGCCGACGAGATGCGGCGGCTGGTCGCGGACGCCCACGCGACCGTTGATCCGGGCCGGCGTGCCGCGGTGCTGCGCGACGCGTTGGCGTTGTGGCGCGGTGTGCCACTCGCCGAGTTCGCCGGCGTACCCGCCGTGCTGACGACGTCGGACGCGCTGACCGACCGATGGCTCGCACTGCTGGGGGAGCGCTTCGACGTCGACCTGGAACTCGGCCGGCACAACGATCTCGTGGCGGAGCTGACGGAGGTGGTGGCGCGGCACCCGTTGCACGAACGGTTTCGCGCTCAGCTGATGGTGGCCCTTACCGGTGCGGCCGGCAGGCGGACGCCCTGGCGACCTACCACCAGGCGAGGGAGGTGCTCAGCGACGAGCTGGGAGTCGATCCGTCCGACGCCCTGTGCGCCCGGTACCAGGAGGTGCTGCGGGCTGATCCGGCGCTGGACCTCCCGGCGCGGCCGAGCCGTCCCCGGCCGGCGCAGCTGCCCGCCGCGCCACGCGACTTCAGCGGACGGGTGGACGAGCTGAAGGAGCTGGACGACGTGGTCGCGGGCGGAGCGGGGCTGGTGACGATCTCGGCGATCGCGGGTGCCGCCGGTGTCGGCAAGACCGCGCTGGCACTGCGATGGGCGCAGCAGAGGCGTGACGACTTCCCCGACGGCCAGCTCTACGTCGACCTGCGCGGAGCGGCCACCGCGCACCCGGTCGACGCGGCGCACGCGCTGGGGGAGTTCCTGCGCGCACTGGGCGTCCCGGCCGAACACGTTCCGCAGGAGCTCGAGAGCGCCGCCGGGCTCTACCGGTCGTTGCTGGCCGACCGGCGGGTCCTGGTGCTGCTGGACAACGCGCACGACGTGAACCAGGTCCGGCCGCTGTTGCCCGGCACGTCCACGACCGTGACGCTGGTGACGTCGCGAAGCCGGCTCGCCGGTCTGGTCGCGATCAACGGCGCACGCCGCCTGCTGCTGGCTCCGCTGCGCCCGCAGGAGTCACACGAACTGCTCGTGACCCTCCTCGGCGGCGAACGGGTGGACGCCGAACCGGACGCCGCGGCCGAGATCGCCCAGGCCTGCGGCCACCTGCCACTGGCACTGCGGATCGCCGCCGCGAACCTGCTGGACCAGCCGCGTCGCCGGCTCGCCGCCTTCGCATCCGACCTGGCCCGCAACCGGCTGAGCACGCTCGCGGTCTCCGACGACGACCAAGCGGCCGTGCGGTCGGTGTTCGCGCTGTCGTACGAGCGCCTCGAACCGGCGGCGCGCAGGCTGTTCCGGCGGCTCGGCCTGGTGCCGGACCTCGACGTCACCCCCGAGGCCGCCGACGCACTCGACGCCGAGGGCAGCGCTCGCCTGCTGGAGGTGCTGCACGACGCGCACTTGCTGGACTGCCGGACACCCGGCCGTTACTCCTTCCACGACCTGATCGATTTGTACGCCAGGGAACTCGCCGAGGCGGAGGAGGACCGGCCTGGCCGTGAGGCGGCGCTCGACCGGCTCTGCGCCTGGTACGTCGGCAGGCTGGCCGCGGCGGACCGGTTGCTCGTGCCCTACCGCCCGGCCGTGGTCGATGCCGATCCGGTGGCGCCGTTCGACACCGCGCTGGACGCGTTGGCGTGGCTGGACGCCGAGAAGTCCAGCCTGTCCGCGTTGGTCCACCACGCCGTGTCGACGCGGCGGCACGAGGCGGCGTGGCAGGTCCCGTTCCTGATGAGCGGTTACTTCGAGCACCGCGGCACGTGGTTGCTCGGCGTGCGCCTGCTGCGGTCCGCGGTCGACGCCGTGATGGAGCTCGACGCCCCCGACCTCGAATGCCTGGCCAGGTCGCAGGTCTCGATCGCCCTCGTCCACGTGGGACGGGTCGCCGAGGCGGTGCGGGAACAGCAACGGTGCCTCGCCATCGCCAGGGAGGCCGGGAACACGCGCCGGGAAGCGGCGACGCTGAACAACCTCGGCTGGATGCACCACGAGCAAGGCGACACCGCCGGTGCCCTCGCCTCGTACGAAGCGGCGTTCGCGCTGTTCGAGGCGCTCGACGACCGCGGCTACATGGCCATCGTGCTGCAGAACATCGGCGACGCGAAGTCGTTGCTCGGTGACTTCGGCGGGGCGGTCGAGCATCACGAACGGTCCCTGGCCATCGCCCGCGAGGACGATCTCGTCGGCCAGCAAGGGGATTCCCTGCTGTCCCTCGGCCAGGCGCACGCACGGGCGCAGCGGCACGCCGACGCGGTCCGGATCTTCCGTTCCGCGCTGCCGCCGGTCGTGGAGGCCGGCAACAAGATGAGCGAAGCCCTCGCGCACCGCGAGTTCGGCCACAGCCTGCGCGCCGTCGGCGACACCGCCGCCGCGGCCGACGAGTTCGCCCTGGCCGCCAGGCTCTACCACGACACGGACGACGTGCACCTCGCCGTCGCCGCCTATCTGGACCTGAGAGCCGTTCGCGCCGAGGCGGGTGACCTCGGCGCGGCACAGCGCGCGTTCGACTCGGCACGGCAGCTGCACCTCCGCGCCCCCGACCCGATCAACGCCCGCCGGCTCGACGCGATGTCGGTGGAGCCGGCGTCGAAGATCGAGTAGCGGGCGTGATCACGCCCGCACGCCGTCGAGCACCGGCGCGCCCGTCCTCGCCACCACGTCCTCGACCGTGCTGCCCGGTGCGAGCTCGACCAGGCGGAAGGCCCCGTCTGCGACGTCGAGCACGGCCAGGTCGGTGATGACGCGGGACACGACCCGGCGTCCGGTCAGCGGCAGGGTGCAGGTGGCGACCAGTTTCGGGTCGCCGGCGCGCGAGACGTGGTCCATCAGGACGATGATCCGGCGGGCGCCGCTGACGAGGTCCATCGCGCCGCCCATGCCCTTGACCATCGCGCCCGGCACCATCCAGTTGGCGAGGTCGCCGTGCGCGGAGACCTGCATGCCGCCGAGCACGGCGGTGTCGATGTGGCCGCCGCGGATCATCGCGAAGCTGGTGGGGGAGTCGAAGAACGAGGCTCCCGGCAGCACGCTGACGGTCTGCTTGCCCGCGTTGATGAGGTCGGGGTCCACCTCGTCGTCGTAGGGGAACGGGCCGACGCCGAGGATGCCGTTCTCCGCGTGCAGCGTGACGGTGGAGCCGGCCGGCAAGTGGTCGGGGATCAGCGTGGGCAGGCCGATGCCGAGGTTGACGTACTCGCCGTCGCGCAGTTCGAGCGCGGCGCGGGCGGCCATCTGGTCGCGGGTCCAGGCCATGTCAGTTCGCCTCCTGGCGGGCGCGGGTGGTGCGCTTCTCGATGTCCTTGCGGGCGGCCTGGTCCGGGGTGAGCGCGACGACGCTCTGCACGAACACGCCGGGCAGGTGCACGTGGTCCGGGTCGATCTCGCCGACCTCGACGACGCGTTCGGCTTCCACGACGGTGAACCGGCCCGCCATCGCGGCGGCCGGGTTGAAGTTGCGGGCGGCGGCGTGGAAGACGCAGTTGCCCGCGCGGTCGGCGATCGCGGCGCGCACGAGTGCCACGTCGGTGACGATCGACTCCTCCAGGACCATCTCCTTGCCGTGGAACGTGCGGACTTCCTTGGGAGGGGAGGAGAGTGCGACGGTGCCGTCCGAGTTGTAGCGCCACGGCAGGCCGCCCTCGGACACGAGCGTGCCGACGCCGGTGGGCGTGTAGAAGGCGCCCACGCCCGAACCACCGGCGCGCAGCCGTTCCGCGAGTGTCCCTTGTGGAGTGAGTTCGACGGTCAGCTCGCCCGCCAGGTACTGCCGGGCGAACTCCTTGTTCTCGCCGACGTAGGACGCGACGACCCGGCTGATGCGGCGGTGTTCGAGCAGGAGGCCCAGACCGGCGCCGTCGACGCCGCAGTTGTTGGAGACGATCGTGAGGTCGTCCGCACCGTGCTCCAGCAACGCCTCGATGAGGAACCACGGGATGCCCGCGAGCCCGAACCCGCCGACCGCGACGCTCGCGCCGGACCGGATGCCCGCCACGGCTTCGGCCGGTCCGCCGGCCACCTTGTCCAGGCTCATGAACGGCTCTCCTTCGTGAGGTGGTCGACGAGCGCCGCCGTGACGACGTCCGGCTGCTCGGCGTTGGCGAGGTGGGCGGCGCCGGGGACGACGAGAAGCCGGCCGTCCTGGACCGAGGTGGCGATCTCCTCGAGGTGGTGGGGCGGCGTCGCCGGATCGTCCGCTCCGGCGATCGCGAGCGTCGGCGCGCTGATCCTGGCGAGGTCCGCGCGCTGGTCCATGGTGGCGATCGCCTCGCAGCAGCCCGCGTAGCCCTCCGCCGGGGTGGCGGACACCATCGCCTCCCACCGCGCGCGGTCCTGGTGCGCGGGGGTGAACCAGCGCTCGACGACGGCCTTGGCGACCGCCTTCGTCCCCTGTGCGCGGACGAGCGCGGCCCGGTCGGTCCAGTTCGCCGCCGGTCCGAGGCAGGCGCTGGTGCACAGGACCGCGAGCCGGTCCACGCGCTCGGGACTGCGCGTGGCGACGCGCAGCGCGGTCATGCCGCCGAGCGACAGCCCGACGAGGTGCGCCTTCTTCACGCCCACCCGGTCGAGCAGTCCGACGAGATCGCCCGCGAGCGTGTCGATGGTGTGCGGGCCGGGCACGACGGGGGAGCGGCCGTGGCCGCGGGTGTCGTAGCGGACCACCCGGAAGTGCTCTTCGAGCGCGCCGGCGTTGGCGTCCCACATCTCCAGCGTCGACCCGAGCGAGTTGGACAGCACCACGACCGGGCCGTCCGGCCTGCCCGTGACGACGTGGTGCACCATCAGCGCACCGCCTCGAAGACGGCCGCGAGTCCCTGGCCGCCGCCGATGCACATCGTCTCCAGGCCGTAGCGGCTGCCGCGGCGCCGCATCTCGTGCGCGAGCGTCGCCAGGATCCGGGCGCCGGTCGCGCCCACCGGGTGGCCGAGCGAGATGCCGGACCCGTTGGGGTTGAGCCGGTCGTCGGCGGCGTCGACCTTCCACTCGCGGAGCACGGCGAGCACCTGGGCGGCGAACGCCTCGTTGAGTTCGATCACGTCGATGTCGTCGAGGGTGAGCCCGGCCCGGTCGAGCGCGGCGGCCGTGGCGGGCACCGGTCCGATGCCCATCACCTCGGGCCCGACCCCGGCGACGGCCCACGACCTGAGCGCGAGCACGGGCCGCAGCCCGCGCTTCTCGGCCTCGTCGCGGGTGGTGACCACGCACAACGCGGCGCCGTCGTTCTGACCACTGGCGTTGCCCGCCGTGACCGTGGACTCGGGGTCGAGCTTCAGCCGGACCGGGCGCAGCGCGGCGAGGTCGTCGAGCGTCGTGTCCGGGCGGGGGTGCTCGTCGCGGCCGACGGTGACGTCAGGCTTGCCGCCGCGGCCGGGGACGGTCACCGGCACGAGCTCGTCGGCGAACCTGCCCGCCTGGTCGGCGGCACCCCAGCGCTGCTGCGACCGCACCGCGAACTCGTCCTGCTCGGCGCGCGAGATGCCGTACTCGCGGCGGAGGTTCTCGGCCGTCTCCAGCATGCCGCCGGGCACCGGGTGGAACCGGCCACCGGCCGTCTCCCTGGCCCGGTCGAGCCGGTCGACGAGCTGGATGCCGCCGCTGCGGACACCCGTGCGCAGCCCCAGCGCGTAGTGCTCGACCTGCGACATCGACTCCGCGCCGCCCGCCACGACGACCTTCGCCGCACCGGTGGCGACCTGACCCGCCGCGTAGAGCACGGCCTGCAGCCCGGATCCGCAGCGCCGGTCGATCTGGAGGCCGGGAACGCCGATGCCGAGGCCCGCGTCGAGCGCCGCGATCCGGCCGATCGCCGGTGACTCGCCGTTCGGGTAGCTCTGGCCGAGCACGACGTCGTCGACATCCCCCTCCCTCAGCCCCGTGCGGCGCACCAGTTCTGTGAGCACGACGGTGGCGAGGTCGGCGGCACTGAGCGAGGCGAGCGCCCCGCCGAACCGTCCGACCGGGGTGCGGAGGGGTTCGCAGATCACGACGTCGGTCATGTCCTCGACACTAGGGCGGTCCGGTGATATCGAGAAATACTCATTTAACGTCTGCTGAGACTCTGCGAGTATCAATCGGTGGAACTTCGTCATCTGCGGTACTTCGTGGCGGTCGCCGAGGAACGGCACTTCGGGCGTGCCGCCGAACGCCTGCACATGGCGCAACCGCCGCTCTCGCAGCAGATCCAGCAGCTGGAGGCCGAGCTCGGGGTGACGTTGCTGCACCGCACCACCCGCAGGGTCGACCTCACCGACGCCGGGCTGGTGTACCTGGACCGCGCGCGAGCCGTGCTGTCCGCTGTGGACGATGCGGCGGCGGAGGCGCGGCGGGTGGCCGAGGGCAGGCAGGGCCGGCTGGTCGTCGGGTGCGTCGGCTCGGCCACCTACAGCCTGCTGCCCGCGTTCGCACGCGTACTCCGCGACGAGCTGCCGGCCGTCGACTTCGTGTTCCGCGGCGAGATGCTGGCACCGGACCAGCTCGAATCCCTGCTCAATCGCCGCATCGACCTCGCACTGCTGCGCCCACCGGTCGAGCACGCCGGGCTGCGGGTGACCGCCGTGCGCCGCGACCGGCTCATCGTGGCGTTGCCCGAGGACCACCGCCTCGCCCGGCGGAAGCGGCTGAAGATCGAGGATCTGCGCGAGGAAGACCTGATCGTGCACGCGTCCCACGGCCGTTCCGTCATGCACGGGATCGTCACGGACCTGTGCCGCGCGGCCGGGTTCGAGCCGCGGATCCGGCACGAGGTGGCGGAGACCTCGACCCTGGTCACGTTCGTCGCTTCTGGACTCGGTGTGGCCGTGGTTCCGGAACCGGTGGCGGAACTCGGGGTGCCCGGCACGACCTACCGTCCGCTGGCCGGAAAGCAGGGCATCGACCTCCTGGCCGCCGTACGCGCCGACGACGACTCGCCCGTGCTCGCGAGGGCGCTCGGCGTGCTGGCGCGGTGGCAGGAGCAGGCAGCGCTCTGACTCAGGTCTCCAGCCATTCCGGCCGGGTGGACGAGGCGGGGTCGAGCCGGTCGAGGATGCGTTCGTGGGCGGCGTGCAGCTGGTTCAGCTGCTTGGCGTCCAAGGGATCCACGACCAGCTCGCGGACCAGGGTGACGTGACCGGGCGCGGCCTGCTCGACGGCGGCCATGCCCGCGTCGGTCAGGACCGCGCGGCTGGCCCGGCCGTCGGCGGGATCGGGCTCGCGGCGCAGCAGATCACGAGACTCCAGGCGCTTCACGACGTTCGACAGGCGCGACAGCGAGGAACTGGTCAGCTGCGCGAGGCGGCTCAGGCGCAGGGCGTGGCCGGGAATCTCGGAGAGCATCGACAGCACGTGGTACTCGAAGAACGTCAGCCCGGCGTCGCGCTCCAGCTGGGCGCCGAGCGTCGCGGGCAGCCGCGTCAGCACGCGCACCATGTCGAGCCAGGCCAGCCGTTGCTCCGCCGTCAGCCAGCGCGGTTCCTGCGAGTCCGGGGTCACACCCCCAATTTACTTGACGCTTGAACCATTCGCTCCTAGTGTCGGAGACAGAAAGTTCAAACTTGAACTATTTTGGAGGCTGTCATGCGCGTCGCGATCATCGGTGCGGGCAACGTCGGATCCGGGCTCGCCGGCGCTGCCGTCGCCGCGGGACACCAGGTCACCGTCGCCGCCGCCCACGAGGAGAACGCGGTCAAGGTGGCCGAGCAGGCAGGCGGAACGGCCGCGGTGTCCGCCGCGGACGCCTCCCAGGGCGCGGACGTGGTGGTCCTCGCGGTGCCCGCCGGCGTCGCGGCCGACGTGCTGGCCGAGATCAAGGGCACGACCGCGGTCGTCGTGGACGCCACCAACCCCCTCAACGAGACCTACAGCGACCTGACGACCGGCGGCACGAGCCAGGCGGAACAACTGGCCTCCGCCGTGCCGGGAGTGAGGGTCGTCAAGGCGTTCAACACGCTCTTCGCGTCCCGGCTGGGTGCCGCGAGCGAGGACGGCCTTCCGCTGGACGGGTACTACGCCGGCGACGACGAGGCGGCGAAGCAGGTCGTGGCGGAACTGCTGACCTCGCTGGGCTTCCGGCCGATCGACGCGGGTGGCCTGCGGATGGCCCGGTCGCTCGAGGAACTGGCCTTCCTGAACATCTCCCTCAACGCGCGCAACGGCTGGACCTGGCAGAGTGGCTGGCGTCTGACCGGGCCGACCGTCTGAAAAGGACGACCGACTTCCCGTTGCGGCTGAAGGAGAACCATGTTCGCGTCCTGGTACGACCGGCAGGGCTCCGCCACCGACGTGCTGCACGTCGGCGAGCTACCCGATCCCGAGCCCGGCCCCGGTGAGGTGCGGGTCGAGGTTCGACTGTCCGGGGTGAACCCCGGTGACACGAAGAAACGGCGTGGCTGGCTGGGTTCCTCGATGCCTTACCCGAAGGTCATCCCGCACAGCGACGCCGCCGGAGTGGTGGACGCGGTCGGCGACGGCGTCGACAAGAACAGGCTCGGACGGCGCGTGTGGGTCTACGGCGCGCAGTCCTACCGGGCGTCCGGCACGGCCGCGCAGTACGTGGTCGTGCCCGAGCACCTGGCCGTGCCGCTGCCCGATCACGTGACCGACGAACTGGCCGCGAGCCTGGGCATCCCCGGCATCACGGCCCACCGCACGGTGTTCGCCGACGGACCGGTCGACGGACGGACCGTGCTGGTGCAGGGCGTGCTCGGCGGCGTCGGCTCCCTCGCCGCGCAACTGGCGCGCTGGGGCGGCGCCACCGTCGTGGGAACCGTGACCAGGACCAGCGACCTCGACCTCGTCGACCCCGAGTTCGTCTCGCACGCGGTGGCCCTCGACAGCCCCGGCGCGGCCGACGAGATTCGCGCGAACGCACCGGACGGCGTGCACCGGATCATCGAGGTGTCCTTGTCCGACAACGCGGACCTGGACGTCGCCGTCCTCGCGAACGACGGCATCATCGCCGCCTACGGCACCCGCGCAGACCGCACGGAGATCCCGTTCTGGCCACTGCTGTTCGCCAACGCCACGGTCAGGCTGTTCGGCAGCGACGACTTCCCGGCGGCCGCGAAACGAGCCGCGGCCCGCGACCTCACCGCCGCGGCCGCCATGGGCGCTCTGCAGGTGAAGGTCGGGCAGTTGTTCCCGCTCGCCGAGATCGCGGCGGCCCACGACCGGGTCGACGCGGGCGGTCGCGGCCGCGTGCTCGTCACCGTCCCGTGAGCCCCGAACGCGGGCAGGCTAGTTTGCCCCGGTGAGTCTCCTCGACGACGTGGCCGAACGCGACGGCTGGCGATGCTGGGTGTGCGACGAACCGGTCGACCCGGGAATGTCGGTGAACGACGCGCGCGGGCCCAGCGTCGACAGCCGGACCGCCGACCGGAAGGCGAAGATCACCGAACGGCTCGCGCACCGCGGGTGCAACAGCCGCAAGGGCGCGGTCAAGGTCGTCATCGCCTGGCCGGACCGCCTGCACGTCGCCGAACCCGCGCCCCTGATCACCGTGGCCGGCCGGCTGGAGCGCAAGGGCGGCCGCGAGATGGTGGCCCGCTGCCCGACGAAGCAGGACGCCCACGAGACGGCGGACTGGCTGGCGGACCGGTTCTCCCGGCTGGTGCCGGGGCTGCCCGTGACCGCCACCGTCGAGGCGGGCGGCGGCCAGTTCCTCGTCGTTCTGGCCACCGGACGTCGTTGAGCAATTCCTCGTGGGGCAATTCCCAGAACTCCCGCTGCGCATTCCTGAGTGCGTGATGCGCATCACCTATCACCGAAGGTCGGAACGGGTTTCCCGGCCTGAGGGGTAAATCAGGCGGAGGTCAGGGGAAAACCCTGATGGCACGGCAGCTGAACACGGGCACGCTGGAAGTCGTCAAGGGGATGTCCCAGTTCGAGGAGAGACATGAGCGAATCCAAGTCCGAGCCCACCCGCAACCCCGTCGACTCGGTGGTCGACGCCGTGCGCGGACTGGTCAGCGAGGGCCTCAACCGTCGTGTCGTCGTGCGGGACAGCAAGGACGACGTGGTGCTCGAGGTGCCGGTGGCCCTCGGGTTGGTGGCGGCCTTCGCCGCTCCGGTTGCCACCACGATCGGTGCCGGTGTCGCGCTGGTCGGCAAGTGCGGAATCGCGCTGGAGGACCGCAGGACGCCCGGCAGCGCGCCCGCGCCCGCGACGAAGGTCGACGCCGAGCGGGTGTAGTCAGCAGCGGGGGACGCAGTGGGCCGGCGCCGTCACCAGGGGGTGGCGGCGCCGGCCCGCGTTTCGGTGCCCGGCTTCAGGGCTCAGGTCTCGTTCTTTGGACGGATCTGCGGTGGCCCTTGCTCTCGTACGATGACGTCGTGTTCGCCTATCTGCGGTCGGTGTGGGACGAGCCCCGGCCGCCGCGCGGGGCGGCGCGGCTGTGGTGGGACTGGGCGCTGGTCGCCGTGCTCCTGCTGGTCGCGGTGCTCGAGACGGTGCTGCGGACGGACCTGGGCTCACGAGTGGGCTCGCTGGTCGTCGCGGTGGTGCTGCTGCCTCTGCTGTTGCTGCGCCGGAGCAGGCCGCTGCTCGCGGTCGCCGTCGCGTTCGGCGTGGCCGCGGTCGCCTCGCTGGTGTTCGGGGGCGAGCCAGAGCTCAACGTGACTGTGTTCATGGTGCTCTTCCCGTTCTCGTTGTTCCGGTGGGGTTCCGGGCGTGAGGCGGTGCTCGGGCTGGCGATCATGCTCGGCAAGGTCGGGCTGTCGGCGGTGCTCGGATTCATCAGCGCGGGCGAGGCGGTGGGCGGGAGCGCGGTGCTGGGAACGGCGTGCGCGATCGGAGCCGCCGTGCGGTATCGGGGACGAGCGCGGGCACGGGAGCTCGACCAGGTCAAGCTGCTGGAACGGGAACGACTCGCACGGGATCTGCACGACACGGTGGCGCACCACGTGTCGGCGATGGCGATCCGGGCCCAGGCGGGGATCGCGACGGCGGCGTCGCGACCGGAGGCGGCAACCGAGGCACTCGGTCTGATCGAGTCGGAGGCGTCGCGGGCGCTCGCCGAGATGCGCACGATGGTGCGAGCCTTGCGGCACAACGAGTCCGCGGACCTGGCGCCCAGCCCGACGGTCGCCGACGTCGCACTCCTCGCGAGTCCCGGCAGGCCGGGGCCCGAGGTGGAGGTGCGGATCGACGGGTCGGTCGACGACCTCCCGAAGTCGGTCGGAACCGCGATCTACCGGCTCACCCAGGAGTCGGTCACCAACGCGCGCCGGCACGCCCGGCACGCCACGCGCATCGAGGTGTCGGTGGTCGTCGGAGACTCGTCGGTGCGGGTGAGGGTGAGCGACGACGGCGACGCCGGCGGTACCGCGGTGCCCGGCCACGGGGTGATCGGCATGATGGAGCGCGCCGACCTGCTCGGTGGCAGTTGTGAGGCGGGACCGAACGCCGGCCGGGGCTGGACTGTGACCGCCGTGCTGCCGCTGACCGGGGCGCGCCGATGAGCGTCCGCGTCATCGTCGCCGACGACCAGGAGATCGTCCGAACAGGACTCTCGATGATCCTGGACGCCCAGCCCGGCATCGAGGTCGTCGGTGCGGCGCCGGACGGACGGCAGGCCGTGGAACTGGCCCGGCGCCTGCGGCCCGACGTGTGCCTGTTCGACATCCGGATGCCCGGGATCGACGGTATCGAGGCGACCCGCCTGCTCGCCGGGCCCGGCGTCGCCGACCCGATCGCCGTCGTCGTGATCACCACGTTCGACCTCGACGAGTACGTCTACGCCGCGCTTCGCGCCGGTGCCAGGGGTTTCCTGCTCAAGGACGCCGGACCCGCGCTGCTCGCCCAGGCGGTGCACGCCGCGGCCTCCGGCGACGCCCTGATCGCCCCCAGCGTCACCGCCCGGTTGATCGAGGCGTTCGCGGACGTCGAGCCCGCCGGCCGCGTCGTGCAGCCGATCGAGCCCCTGACCGAACGGGAGGAGCAGGTCCTCGCCGCCGTCGCGGGCGGGCGCACCAACAGCGAGGTCGCCGGCGAGCTGTACATCACGCTGAGCACCGTGAAGTCCCACATCGCCAGCCTGATGGCCAAGATCGGTGCCAGGAACCGGGTCGAGATGGCCATCTGGGCCTACGAGACCAAGCGGGTCCGGAGCGGTTTCCGGCCGCGGTCAGCCGAAAGTACGACGAGCGCACCGGACCATCGGCCAGGCTGATCGCGGCCCTTCTTCCGATGAGGTGACACCACCGCGAGCGCCACGATCTGGTGCATGACCTCCTCGACCAAGTGGGACAGGCTGATCCCGGCCGCGATCATCGTGTTCAGCGTGATCCCGGTGCTCGGTGGCGCCCTTCGGCTGGGCGAGCTCGGCGGCGGCGCGGAGATCACGCCGGACAACGCGCGGTTCTTCGCCTCACCCGTTCCCGTGGTGATTCACGCCATCACCGCCAGCGTGTACTGCCTCCTCGGCGCCTTCCAGTTCGCTCCCGGCTTCCGGCGCCGCAGACCGGCGTGGCACCGGGCGGCAGGGCGCATCCTGGTCCTTTGTGGACTCCTGGGCGCGCTGTCGGGTCTGTGGATGACCGTGTTCTACCCCAAACCCGCCGACGTGGGCGTGCTGCTCACCGGCACCCGGCTGGTGGTCGGCACGGCCTGGGCGGCGTTCATCGTCCTCGGGTTCACCGCCATCCGCCGCCGGGACGTCACCGCGCACCGCGCCTGGATGATCCGCGGTTTCGCGATCGGGCTCGGCGCCGGCACCCAGGCGGTGACGCTGAGCGCGTGGCTCGTGGCCGTCGGCCCGCCCGACCGGCTCGCCAAGGCGTTGCTGATGCTCGCCTCCTGGCTCATCAACCTCGCCGTCGCGGAGTGGATCATCCGACGCCGGACGCGACCGTCCCGCGCGACCGTCCAGGTCGGCGCCACGCTCAGGGAGACCCGATGAAGGCGATCGTGCAGGACCGGTACGGATCACCGGACGCGCTGGAGTTCCGCGACGTGGAGCCGCCCTCGGCCTCGGGCGACGAGGTGCTCGTGCGGGTGCGCGCGGCCTCGGTCAACGCGTACGACTGGCACGTCATGCGCGGAGATCCTTACCTGGCCAGGCTCACCGGGGTCGGCGTCACCGGTCCCGGCCGGAAGATCCGCGGCCGCGACTTCGCGGGCACGGTGGAGGCGGTGGGCCGGGACGTGCGACGCTTCCGGCCCGGTAACGAGGTGTACGGCGATCTGGGCACGGCCGACGGGGCGTTCGCCGAGTACGTGTGCGCGCCGGAGGACCTCGTCGAGACCAAGCCCGCCAACCTCACGTTCGAGCAGGCCGCCGCAGTGCCGCTGGCCGGCCTCACCGCGCTGAAGGGGCTGCGTGACGCCGGAAAGCTCCAGGCGGGACAACACGTTCTGGTCAACGGAGCGTCCGGCGGCGTCGGCACGTTCGCCGTGCAGATCGCGAAGTCCATGGGCGCCACGGTGACCGGTGTGTGCAGCACGAGGAACGTCGAACTGGTGGCATCGCTCGGCGCTGATCACGTGATCGACTACACCGAACGCGACTTCACCAAGAACGGCAAACACTACGACCTCGTCTTCGACCTGGTCGGCAACCACTCGCTGACCGGGCTGCGGCGCGCGCTCGCCCCCGGCGGGACGATCGTGCTGTCCGGCGGGGGAGTTTTCCGCGGCGGCAGCCTCGTCGGGCCGATGTGGCTCATGATCAGGGCGAAGCTGCAGGCGCCGTTCGTCCGCGACCGGCTGCTCGTGCTCACCACGGCGCCGGACGGGGAGGTCCTCGCGACACTGCGGCACCTCGCCGAGTCCGGAGGCTTCACACCGGTCGTCGACCGCACCTACTCGCTGGCCGAGGTGCCCGACGCGGTCCGGTACGTCGAGACCGACCATCCCCGCGCGAAGGTCGTCATCACCGTGTGACACCGCGCTTCCACACGCCGGCGATGTCGCGGCTGGCGGCGATGTCCTCGAGCGGGTTCCGGTTGAGCAGCAGGAGATCCGCGCGTTTGCCCTCGGCGAGCACACCGCGGTCGTGCAGCGCGAACACCGCCGCGGCACGGGACGTCGCCGCGGCGAGCGCGTCGGCGGGACTGAGTCCGGCGTCCACGAGCAGGGCGAGTTCCTCGTGGACGGCGCTCCCGCGGGCGACGCGGGCCGGTGAGGTCTCGTCGGAGTTCGCGTCGGTGCCGAGGACGATCGTCGCCCCCGCGTCGTTCAGCGCCGTGGTCGAGGCGAGCGTCTGGCCGAAGTGCAGCGACTTCGGCCGGAACGGCATGCGCAGGTTCTCCAGGACACCGCGCATCATCACGAGGGTGGGGGACACGGCGGTGCCCGAGGAGGCGACCCGCGCGGCCAGGTCGGCGGACAGCGTGGCGCTGACGGGCGCGTGCGTGATCACGTCGGCGCCCGCGTCGAGCGCGGTGGCGTAGGCCTGCGGTGACGTGGCGTGGACGACGACCTTCTTGCCGGCCCGGTGCGCTTCGGTCACGAGGGCTGCGACCGTGGCGGGGCTGAGTGGCTTCGGCTGGAACGGCAGCACCTTGTCCTCCAGCACGATCTTGAGGTGGTCCGGTTCCTGGCGCAGCCGCTCGGCGACCCACCGCGAGGCGTCTTCCGGCCCGCTGACCGCCGTGGAGGCGGGGAAACCCATCCTGCGCACGGCCCGGCCGCGCACCGCGCACGCCGGATAGGAGACGCCACGGACGTCGGCGCGGTCGTCGGACTCGTTGTCCCGCAACGCGCGGAGCTCGTCCCACCGGGTCGTGGCCATGTCGAGCATCGTCGTCACGCCCCAGCGGAGCCCGGCGGCGAGCTCGTCGGCGTGCCCGATGTGCACGTGGGTGTCGATGAGTCCGGGAAGCAGGTAGCCGCCCCGCCCGTCGACGACCTCGCCGCCGGTGTCGTCGGTGATCACGCCGTTCTCGACGCCGATCGAGGTGAGCGGCCCGAAGGTGTGCTCAGGGGTGAACAGGTGGACGTTGGTCAGCGTGAACCGCGACATGTCACCCCTCCCGACCGTCGAGTGGCTGGAGGACGGCGGCAAGTGCCGCGACCGCAGCGTCAACGTCCGCGTCACCGGCCTTGCCCAGCAGGTCGTGCTGAGCGGCGACGACCTCACGGACCACTCGTTCCGCCACGTCCTTGCCCTCGGTGGTCAGGGCGACGCGCCTGCTGCGCCCGTCCGACGCGTCCGACGTCAGCGAGGTGAGACCGCGGCGCTCCAGCGACCGCAGCACGTTGCTCAGCCCACCGGTCGTGAGCAGCAATCGGGATGACAGCTCTGACGGCTTCAGGTGCACGTCGCCTGCTGTCAGAAGCGTGCCGAGGACGTCGTACTCGGCACGGCTGAGGCCGAAGCCCGTCAGCACGGCGACCGTGACCCGGTCGGTCAGGGCGTGCATCCGCGCGACGCGCTTCGTGAACTCGATCGTCCGCAGCGGCAGCTCAGGAGCGTGTTGTGCCCACCACGCCACCACTCCGCCGACCAGGTCTGTCTCCTCGCGCTCTGCCACCGCGGCAACTTAGCTTTGAAGATAGCTTTGTGTAAAGACATCTCCTGTGATCAGGAGCACCGCCAGTTTTGTTGAAGTTTCAATACTGAAGTTGCAGACTCATATGTGAAAGTTCAACAACGCGGAGGCCCGGATGACGAGCACGGAGCTGAAGGCGACGGTGCGCACGCAGGTCACGGTGCCGCTGGAGTTCCCGGACGGGTACGCCACCACCGCGGAGGTGTTCACCTTCACCGGTCTCGCTGACGGCCGTGAGCACCTGGCGCTGGGACTGGGCGACTGGCGGACCGCGGTGGCCGGCAGCGCGGCAGGGGAGACGGCGCCATTGGTGCGGCCGCACAGCGAGTGCCTCACCGGCGACGTGTTCGGCTCCCAGCGCTGCGACTGCGGCCCTCAGCTGCGCGAGGCGGTGGAGCGCATCGCCGACGTCGGCGGGTTCCTGCTCTACCTGAGGCAGGAAGGCCGCGGCATCGGCCTGTACGCCAAGCTCGACGCCTACGCGCTGCAGGACGCCGGCCTCGACACCTACGAGGCGAACCTGGCGCTCGGGCGCGGCGAGGACGAGCGCGACTACTCGGCTGCGGCGCAGATGCTGCACGCGCTGGGCGTCGACCGGATCCGGTTGCTGAGCAACAACCCCGACAAGGCGCTCCAGCTCGACGCGCTCGGCGTGCAGGTCACTGACCGCGTTCCCACGGGCGTGCACCTGACCGGCGCCAACGCCGCGTACCTGGCCGCCAAGGTCAGCCACACGCACCACACCCTCGACCTGCCGCTGGCCGGCTGACCCTCCCGGGAGGACCGACATGAGCACGCTGGAATCCACTGTGGACAAGGCCGCGGCGACGGTGGTGCCACTGCATCCGCTGCTGGCGAGGCGATGGAGCTCGCGAGCGTTCGACCCGGACCACGAGGTCACGGACGAGCAGCTCACGGCCCTGCTGGAAGCGGCCCGGTGGGCGCCGAGCGCCTCCAACACCCAGCCGTGGCGGTTCGCCGTGACCAGGCGCGGCACCACCGAGCACGCCACGGTGCTCGACACCCTGGCCGGCGGCAACCAGACGTGGGCGCGGGACGCGTCGGCACTGGTCGTCGTGGCGGCGCGGACCACGGGCACCGATGGCGCCGCCCAGCCGTGGGCGGTCTACGACGCCGGCCAGGCCGTGGCGCACCTGTCCGTGCAGGCCCAGGCCGAGGGACTGGCGGTGCACCAGATGGGCGGCTTCGACCGCGACCGCCTCACCACCGTGCTCGCGGCGGCCGACGTGACCCCGCTGGTCGTCGTCGCCGTCGGCCTGCGCGACGAGCCCGCCCGGCTGGCCGAGCCCTTCGCCCAGCGCGAAACCGCCGAACGCGTCCGCCTGTCCGTCGGCGAACTCCTGCTGCCGGTGCGGCCGCAGGAGGGAGGATGACGTGGTGACCGAAGCCCGACCTCTGCCCGACACCACCGCGGAACCACGATGGCTGACCGCCGCCGAGATGGACGCCTGGTTGAACGTCACGCAGGTGCTGATGCTGCTGCCGACCGCGCTGGACCGGCAACTGCGTGACGACGCGGGCCTGACGCACGCCCACTACCGCATCCTGGCCATGCTCAGCGCCGAGCAGGACGGGAGCATGCGGATGACGCGGCTCGCCCGCAGCACGGGCACGACCACCACCCGGCTCTCGCACGCGGTGTCCGTGCTGGAGGAACGCGGCTGGGTCGAGCGGTCCGCCTGCCCGACCGACAAGCGCGGCCAGATCGCGCGGCTCACCGACGACGGCTGGAGCTTCCTGCGCTCCGCCGCCCCCGGTCACGTCGCCGAGGTCCGCCGGCTCGTCTTCGACCACCTGACCGACGACGACGTCGCCCGCCTCCGCGAGATCACCGCCAAGATCCTGCCGTCCCTCACCGATCGGTGACCACGGCTATCGTCACGCCGTGCCCGACCTGACGAAGATCCAGGAGCGCGAACTCGCCGCACTGGCCGACGACCTGAGCGCGCTCGACCCGTCGCAGTGGCGCACGGCCACGTTGTGCGGCGACTGGGACGTCGAGGATACCCTCGCCCACCTCGGCGCGGCCACCAGGCTGAACCTGCCGAAGTGGATCCGCAGCATGGCCGGTGCCCGCTTCAACGCGGACCTGCACAACCGGCGGCGCCTCGAGGAGTTCCGCGGCGCCACCCCGCAGGAGACGCTCGAACGGTTCCGGCACATCGGGACGATCGCGCTGCCGGTCAAGTCGTCCCCGGCAGGGCTGGGCGAGGTGATCGTCCACGCCGAGGACATCCGCAGGCCGCTGGGACTGCGGCACACCCCCGACGCCGACGGCCTGCTCGCCGTGGCCCGGTTCTTCGCCTCGAAGGACTTCGCGGTCAACAGCAAGACCCTGGTCAAGGGCCTGACGCTGCGGGCCACCGATGCCGGCTTCCAGGCGGGTAGTGGTCCCGAGGTGCGCGGGCCGTTGCTGTCGCTGGTCATGGTGATGGCGGGGCGCGACGCGTTCCTCGCCGACCTCAGCGGTGACGGAGTCCCTCAGCTCAGTGGCCGGCTGGCTTCCTGAACGAGGGTGCCCCGGCGCCAGACGGCCCGCGTGTTGAGCGTGTCCGAGATCGTGGTGGTGGGATCTCCGTCGACGAGCAGGAGGTCGGCGCGCAGTCCCTCGGCGATGCGGCCGCGGTCGGACAGCGCGAACCGGCGGGCCGTCGTCGCGGTCGCGGCACGCAGTGCCTGTGCCGGGGTGAGTCCGGCCTTCACCAGGTACTGCAGTTCGTGGTGGACGCTCGCGCCGTGGGCGAGGCCACCGAGGAACGGCACCGGAACGGACGCGTCGGTGCCCACCAGGACGTCGACGCCGGCGTCGCTGAGCGCCTTGATCGTCGCCAGGACGTCCTTGATCTCACCCTGCGGGTAGCAGTCGAAGCTGGAGCGCAGAGTCTCGTCCCAGTCCTCCGGCAACCGGGAGGACACCCGCGGGTCGTCGGCGAGTTCGCCACCGGTGATGCCCATGAGCGAGGCGTTGAGGATCGCGCAGGGCACGACGAACATGCCGGAGTCCTTGATCAGGGCGATGATCTCGTCGTCGTGGGGTTCGACGAACAGGTGCGCCAGGCCGTCGATTCCGGCCTCCAGCGCCATTCTGGTGGCGTCGACGGTCAACGTGTGGGCGACCGTGAGGACGCCGTACCGCTTGGCCTCGGCCACGCCCGCGTTCAGGGTGGCCTGGTCGATCATCGGCAGTCCCGGGTGTCCCTCGACGCTGCCGTCGTCGATCATGAACTTGACGTAGTCCGAGCCGTGGGCGAGCAGCTGGGGGATCGAGGCCGCGGCGCCCTCCGGGCTCGTGGCGTCCGGCTGGAACGGCGGTTCGCCCGTCCGATCTCCACCGCCGCCGGGGGTGAAGCCCGGCGGGAACAGTTCGCTGGGATGCCCGCCGGGTGGCGTGAGGCCGAAGCCCGCCGAACGCACGTCCGCGAGCGCGTCGTTCTCGCTGATGGCGGCACGCCGGTCGCGGGTGTTGACGCCCTGCATCTCCAGTTCGGTGGTCACGCCGAAACGCAGTGCCAGCGCGAGGGCTTCCGGTCCGGTGTGGACGTGCGCGTCGATCAGGCCGGGCAGCAGTGTCGCGCCGGTCCCGTCGACCACGTCGGCTCCCGCGGGGACCTCGCCTCCGACCTGAACGATCTTTCCGTCCTCAATGGACACGGTGGTGACGCCCAGGGTCTTCTCGCCGTCGAACACCCTGGCGCCGGTGATGGTGGTCGTGGTCATGGCCCCACTGAATCACATACCTTCAGTCATGTAAATATTCTTAGGTATGTAGATGCTTTCCGATGTGCAGTTGCTAGAGTGACGGGATGAGCGACTCGCCTCGGCCTGGGGACGACGAAGGCCTGCTCGACCAGGTCGGGCCCGCGCTGTCCCGGCTGCGTCGCCGGACCGCCGGTGGACGCGGGGACCTCACCCGCAACCTCGTGCTCAACGTGGTCCACGACGATCCCGGCGAGATGACGGTGGGCGGGGTCGCCGCCGAGATGGGGGTCGCCCAGCCCGTCGCCAGCCGGACCGTGGCCGCCTGCATCGCGGACGGCCTGCTCCGGCGCGCGGTCTCGCAGGCGGACGGCCGCCGCACGGTCCTCGAACTCACCGAGGCCGGCGAGGCCGAACGCGGCCGCTTCGCCTCCGAGCAGCGCGAGGCCTTCGAGTCCATCACGGCAGGGTGGGCGGGTGCCGACCGCGACCAGTTCGCCCGGTACCTGATCCGCTACAGCCAGGACAGTTCGGACTGGTCGCGCGGGAAGGGCCGCAGAGCCACTGGATCTTGAGGAACTCGGCCAGGACTCTCAGGTGTGCTGCGTTTGAATCGTGGCCATGACCTTCGGTTCACCGCGGCGCATCGACCGCTCGGTGCTGACGCAGTGGTGGACCGACGTGACGTTCCTGCACTGGCGGGTTCCTCCTGGGGCGGTGGAACACCTGCTGCCCGCGGGCACGAGGCCGGACGTGGTCGGCGGCGACACGTTCGTCGGGCTGATCGCGTTCCGCCTGTGCCCGCTGGGCTGGCCCGCGCTGACGGACCGCTGGAGCTTTCCCGAGACCAACGTGCGCCTCTACACGATCGACGGGCAGGGCCGGCGCGGCGTCGTGTTCCTCTCGATGGACGCCTCGAACCTGCCGTTCGTGCTGAGCGCACGAGCCCTCGCGGGACTGCCGTACATGTGGTCGGACGCGACGGTGCGCCGCGACGGCGATGAGGTCACCTACACCTGCAGGCGCAAGTGGCCTCATCGTCCGGACGCGACGAGCACCTTCACCGTGCGGCCAGGGGAGAGGATCACCCGGCCGAGCCCGCTGGAGGAGTTCCTGACGGCCAGGTGGGGACTGCACACGTCCTGGCTCGGCCGGACCGCGTACCTGCCGAACGACCACGCCCCGTGGGACCTCCACCGCGCCACGATCGTTCGTTGCGACGACGACCTGGTGGCCTCGGCGGAGATTCCGGTCTCCGGCGAGCCGATGAGCGTGCTGTACTCACCGGGAGTGCGGGCCAGGTTCGGCGTCCCGTCGTGCGCGGCCTCCTGACATCACCGCTCTAGCGGATGGTCTTCAGCACGTCGTCGACGGCACCGGCGATGATCTCCGGGCGTTCGGTCACGATGCCTTCGTGCGTCGTGTTCTCGGCGAGCACGTGCTTGCGGTTCGGGCCCTGCGCGAAGCGGACCTGGGCGTCCCGCCACAGCTGCGCCGCCTCGGGGGAGTCGGTGAACGGGGTCCCGGACGCGACGATCGCGGTCACCGGCACGTCCTTCGGCCAGGCGAGCCGGTGGAAGACGCGGTGGACGGGCGCGTAGTCGACCATCACGGCGAGCAGCTGCCGGTTCTTCTTGGTCGAAGGCTGCGTCAGCAGGGCGGCCCGCTGCTTCTCGATGACCGGTTCGAACGCCGTCAGCATCTCGTCGCTGAAGAAGTCGGGCACGTTCGCGTCGACGAGCACCGCGCCGGACACCCAGCCGGGGTTCTTGTTCACGAAGTTCGTGGCGACCTCACCCGCGATCGAGTGCGAGACCAGCACCACGTTCTTCGTGACGCCCAGTTCCCTGAGCCCGGCCTCCAGGTCGGACACCGCGTTCTCCACCCTCCACGGCCCGGAGACCTCGGCGCTCTCACCCTCGCCCGCCCGGTCGTAGGTGATGACCTTCGACCCGGTGGCCTTCGCCAGCCGCGGCGCCAGCTCCTTCCAGTACGACGAACTCAGCCCGCCGCCCGCGTCCAGGACCAGGGCGGGCAGCTTGCCGTCGACGACGTGGAAGACGAGTTCGTGCTCGGCGTTCGTCACCTTGTGCGTCTTCGAAGCCGGTGCGGCCGGGGCGGGTGCGGAGGTGCCGGACGACGGGCTGCTCGCCGCGTTCGGCGCCGAGCACGCCAGCAGCGAGGCGGCGACGACAACTCCGGTACCAAGTGCGATCGCCTTGCGGCACAGGGGATTCAGGTGCTTGACCATGGCGAGAACCCTAGGAATTCCCCGGCCGCACGACGATCAGGCCACCCGGCCGATCCGTGCTGGTGCGGGCCACACCTCGGCAGTGGGGGAGGCCCCCGATCACTCGCCGCGCAACGACTTGCGGATCTCCTCCAGCCGGTCGCGGCCCGCCTCCTCGCGCCGGTCGAACTGGTCCTGGGTGTTCTGCGGATCGCCGGCCAGTTCGGTGGCGGCCTCGCTGGTGAGGTTCCGGCCTTCGATCTTGTCGCGGACGTAGTCGAACGTGGGCACGCCGTCTTCGGTGTAGTCCGGTTCAGTCATGTCCCCATCATCCCCCGGATCAGGGCGTGACCAGCTGCCTGACCGTGTCCACGACGACGCGGCGGCGTTCGGTCTCCGCGACCAGGCCGCGCACGTCCTCTCCCAGCCGCTGCCACATGTTCGCCACGGTCAGGACGAGGGCGAGCAGCTCGGCCGCGCTCCGGTCGCCGGTCACGACGCCCCGGCGTTGCGCGTCCTCGATGGCGGCGGTCTTGGCGGCCATGGACTTGGCGACGCTCGGCCGTTCGGCCTGGCCGGAGTCACCGCGTTCCAGCGCGTACCAGGCGACGAACCGCATCACCTCGGGATGCTGGAGGCCGGCGTCGTACAGGCCGCCCGCGTACTCGGGGAGGTTGTCGGCGTCGATCGGCATCGCGGTCACGGTCTGCTCGACGATCGAGTCGTAGACGGCCTCGAACAGGCCCTCTTTGTTCTCGTAGAACGAGTAGACCAGGCCCGCGCTCACTCCGGCCCGTGTGGCGATGCGGTCCACGCGCGCGCCGCCGATGCCGTGCTCGGCGAACTCGGCCAGCGCGCCTTCCAGGAGCTGCTGCCGCTTGCGTTCGGGGTCTCGGGTCCGCACCGCACCACTATCCCTAGTGAACGTTCATTCGACAAACGGGCTCAGCCGGGCAGCGTGACGGCGCCGAGCTGCAGGAGCATGCCCAGGGCGTCCTCGCCGAACCACGCCTCGGCGATCTTGCCGTCGCGGACCGCGTAGATGCCGATCCCGTCCCACGCGGCGTGCTTGCCGCTCGCCTCGATGCCGAGGAACGGGCCGTTGTGCGTGCCGCTGTTGGTGAAGCGCAGCACGACCGTGTCACCGTCGACCAGTGTGTCGTGGACGGTCAGGTGCATGCCCGTGAACGCGCCGTCGACGGCGGCCCGCAGTGAGGCCCGGTAGTCGTCGATGCCTTTGATGTCACCGATGCTGCCCGCGTGCCACTTCAGGTCGTAGTGCCAGAACCGGTCGACAGCATCGATGTCGCCGCCGTTGAGAACCTCGTTCACGAACCCGTGCACGACCGCTGCGGGATCGTTGCGCGGCACGCGGTCGAGGAGAGCGTTGATCCACGAGGTGGTGCGGTGCGCCGCGACCTCACCGAGCGGGGTGCCCATGTTGGTGAACGCGTGCGCGCCCTCCGGCCACACGTCCAGGTCGGCTTCGGTGCCCGCCAGCCGCAGCCGGGCGGCGAGCAGGATCGAGTCGTCGAGCAGCGGATCCAGTTCGCCCACGGTGAGCAGGGCCGGAGGCAGGCCGCTCAGGTCGGCCAGCGCGGGGGACAGCGCCGGGTCACGGCGCTGCGCGACGGTGTGGTCCGGCAGTCCGAGGTCGAGCAGGCCGTCCAGCCACGACCGGGTCAGCACCAGGGTGTCGTCGGTCGCGGCCGCGGCGCTGGGGGACATGGCGAGGTCGTAGGAACCGCAGTCGAGCACGGCTCCGGCGAACTTCCCGAACACCGGATCCCCCATGTCCCGCAACGCGAGCAGGCTCGTGACGGCGAGGTGGGCTCCGGCGGAGATCCCGCCGATGAGGAGGGTGTCCGTGCCGAACTCGGCCTCGGCGTGCCGGCCGAGCCAGCGCGCGCCCTCGACGACGTCCTGGATCTGGTCCACGACGGTGACCTCGGGGGTCAGCCGGTAGTCCGGGCTCACCACGACGGCGCCGGTGGCGCGGGCGATGAGGTCGTTGAGCAGGTCGTCGTCCTCGGGGGAGCCGGCGGCCCACCCTCCGCCGTGGACGCGGTACAGCACCGCGCGCGGCTGTTCGGGAACGAACACGCGAAGGCGGACCAGGCCGTCGACGTGGCGGTCGGCCGGTGTCAGCTGGGGTGTACCGAGGTTGTGCGTGGTGCCGGCGCGCAACGCGGCAAGTCCGTCCGGCGTGCGCACGTCCGGGTGGGGCATCGTCGCGAGCGCCGCGTTGACGGCGCGTTGGGCGTCGAGGACGGCGGGATCGATGCCGGTGACACGTGAGCCGATGGCAGGCATGGCGTGAGTCCTTTCGGGATCAGATGGTGAAGCGGATGCCGGTGAGCCGTTCGCTCTCGTGCCACAGACCCGCGCCCTCGGCCGGATCGCCCGCACCGCGCGGCAGCTTGACCTGCTTCGGTGCGCCGGACGTCTGGTCGGTGCCGGCCGGCCCGTAGTAGGCGCCGTTGACGACCTCGGGCGAGGTCGCCGCGTACAGCGACGGCCAGGCCGCGCCTTCGGGCGAGCCCATGGCGACGCGGCGCAGCAGCGCGACCCCGGCCCTGGCCAGCAGGCCCTCGCTGTGGCGTTGCAGGTTGGTGACGGCCGAACCGGGGTGCACCACGGCGGCCGTCATGGCGGTGCCTTCCAGACGCCGTGCGAGTTCCTGGGTGAACACGACGTTGGCGCGCTTGGACTTGGCGTAGGCGGTCATCGCGCCGTAGCGCTTCTCGCTCATGAGGTCGGTGAGCTTGCCGTTCGGCCACGCGGCGGCAAGCGCGCTGACCGTGATCACGCGGGCGGACTCCGCTCGGCGCAGGGCGGGCAGGACGCCGGCGGTGAACGCGAAGTGCCCGAGGTGGTTGGTGCCGAAGGTCAGCTCGAACCCGTCGGTGGTGGTGCGGCGGCTGGGCACGTTCATCACACCGGCGTTGTTGAGCAGCAGGTCGATCGTCTCGGTCGCGGCCAGCCGCTCCGCCGCCGCGGCGATGGAGGCCAGCGATCCCAGGTCGAGCACGAGCGTGTCCAGCCTCGCGCCGGGCTGGGCCGCGAGCAGGGAATCGGCCGCCGCGCCCAGCTTGTCCAGGCTGCGTCCGGCGAGGAGGACGCGGGCGCCGTGACCAGCGAGAACGCGGGCGGTCTCCAGTCCGATCCCGCTGTTCGCGCCGGTGATCAGCGCGGTCCGGCCGCTCAGGTCGCCGATGTCGTCGGGGGACCACCGCGTCGTGGCCCGCTGTGTCGTGGAGTGGCCCATGTCTGCCTCCTAATGAACGTTCATTCATTTACAAGGTGGCACGACGCACCGACGCTGTCAAATGAACGTTCATTCAATAGTTGGGTATGAGCTTATCTATAACTTCAGTGCAGACTAAAGTCAATCCGACGCGCCACAATGGACTCGTGCTCACCACCTCGTCCCGGCTACTGCAGCTGTTGACGGTCCTGTCGTCCCGGCCTAGCTGGACGGCGGCGGAACTGGCCGGCCGGGTCGGCATCACCGAACGCACGGTGCGCCGCGACATCACCAGGCTGCGCGACCTCGGCTACGACGTGCGCTCCGATCCCGGCCGCTGGGGCGGCTACCAGCTGGCGGAGGTCGTCCGGCTGCCCGCCACGGCGATCACGAAGCTCGGCGCGATCGACGACGCGGTGGAGCAGACCACCCCGGCGGGGGAGGTCTCGCTCAGCACGCTCGCGGTGCTGGCCATGGCGTGCCGCAAGAGCGAGCGCATCCGACTGTCCTATCGGGACATGAACGGCCGCGAGAGCGTCCGCGAGGCCGATCCACACCGCCTGGTGCACACCGGCCACCGCTGGTACCTGGTGGCGCGCGACGTCGCGAAGGACGCGTGGCGGACGTTCCGAGCGGACCGGGTGACCGAGGCCCGCCCAACGGGCCGCGTGGTGCGCCTCGACAACCCGCCGGACGCCGCGCAACTCGTGGCGAGCACCCTGACGAGCGCCTACCCGCTCTACGCCACCGTGCGCATCCCGCGACCGCTCGCCGAAGTGATCACCCTCATCCCGCCCACGACCGGCGAGCACCGCGCGGACGGTCCACAAGCGACGATCGTCGAGATCGGCGGCACGGACGCCGGTTCCATCGCCGGATTCCTGCTGCGCCTGGGCATTCCGCTGTCCGTGCTGGCTCCGGACGAGGTGCGCGCGGAGGTCCGGCGGCGTGCTCTGGAACTCGCCGAGCACAATGCGGACCGATCGCGTCCGGATAGGGACCTACCTTCAGGGACATGACGCTTGACCACGTGTTTCTGACGGTTTCCGACATCGAACGCTCGATCGGCTTCTACGAACGCGCACTGGCCCCGCTGGGCATCGGCGACCTCGCCGACTTCGACGGCGCCGACGGCCCGGCCGGGCACCCGGACCTCAAGGGCTTCGGCCGCGACGGCAGGTTGTTCCTGTGGCTGCGCGAGGGCGAGGCCGACGCGAGGGCGGCGCACGTCGGTTTCGTCGCGACGAGCCAGGACGAGGTGAACGCCTTCTACGCCGCGGCGATCGAGGCGGGGGCGAAGGACAACGGCCCGCCCAGCGCCCGCGAGTACTACGACCCGCGCTACTACGCCGCGAACGTGGTCGACCCGGACGGCTACAGCCTGGAAGCGGTCTACAAGAGCTACCAGCACTGAAGATCGCTAATCTGGACGGGGTGCGCATCCTCTTCTCGTGCCGTCCCGCCTACGGGCACCTGTTTCCGCTGGTCCCGCTCGCCCGTGCGGCACAGCAGGCCGGACACGAGGTCGTGTTCGCGATCGGCCCGAGCTTCGTGGACAAGGCGCGGGAGCTGGGTTTCGAGGCGCACGCGTCGGGCATCTCGATCGGGGAGGCCGAGACCGAGGCCCGCAGGCGGCACGGCGACGCGGAGGTGCCGCGGCTGCTGATCACGATGTTCGCGGACGTGCTGCCGCGGGCGACGGTCCGCGACCTCGGCGTCCTGCTGCCGCGGATCGAGCCGGATCTGGTCGTCTACGAGCAGAGCGACACCGGTGCCGCGAAGGCCGCCCGTGACGCCGGGATCCCGTTCGTCTCGCACGTGATCGGACGGTCCATGCCGCCCGCGATCCAGCGGATGGCGGCGGGGGAGATGGCGTGGATGTGGGACGGCGCCGCGCCCGCCGACCTGATGATGGGGGACGTCGCGATCGACCTGTGGCCGGACACCGTCCGCGATCCGGTCGTCGCGGCGCTGCCCACGGTGTTGCGGCAGCGGCCGACGGCGTTCGACCTGGACGTGCCGATGCCGGAGATCGTCACGACGAAACCGTTGGTGTACCTGACGCTCGGCACGGTGTCGTTCAGCGAGACCGCCGTGCTGCGGCAGGCGATCGACGGCCTCGCCCGGCTGCCGGTCACCGTTCTGGTGGCGGTCGGCCCCGGCGATCCGGCGCTGCTGGGTGACGTGCCGGCGAACGTGCGCGTCGCCGGGTTTGTGCCGCAGGCGAAGGTGCTGCGGCAGGCCGATCTCGTGGTGCACCACGGCGGAACGGGCACGGTTCTGGGCGCGCTCGCGGCCGGCCTGCCGCAGCTGGTGCTGCCGCAGGGCGCCGACCAGTTCGTCAACGCCGACGTGCTCGCCGAGACCGGTGCGGGGGCGAAGCTCGTGGGCGAGGAGATCACCGCCGACGCCATCGCCGCAAAAGCGGGCCATCTGCTCGACGACCCGGCCGCACGGGAGGTCGCCGCTGCCACGGCGGCCGAGATCGCGGCCATGCCGGCCCCGGCCGCCGTGGTCGCACGGCTCAGCGAACTGGTGCAGGGGTCTTGACGTCGGCCTGCGCCTCCAGGTGTTCGGGCAGGGAGGCGCGGTAGATCGGCATGGCCGCGGCGGTGGTCACGATCGCGACGGCGACCAGGATCGCGAACATCTCGGGCGTCACCAGGTCGTAGGCCAGGCCGATGTTGATGAAGATCAGGATCATCAGGCCGCGGGCGTTCATCAGGCCGCCGACCGCGGAGGCGTAGCGCCAGGAGTAGCCCTGGGCCCGCACCACCAGGCCGCAGCCCAGGTACTTGCCGGCGAACGCGGCCAGCATGATCACCGCGAGCGGGAACCACAGCGCGCCACCGGAGCCGAAGCCGTCCACCCGCGTGTTGAGGCCGCTGAACGCGAAGAACACCGGCAGCAGCAGGATCGAGTTGAGGTCGGAGAGCTTGGCTTCGAGTTCCTGGCGCACGATCTTCGACTTGGGCATCGCGAGGCCGGTGATGAAGCCGCCGAACACCGAGAACACGCCGATGAGGTCGGTGTACCAGCCCGCGAGCAGGACGATCAGCAGGATCACCGCCACCATGTCGCGGCTGAGCTTGCCGTCGCGTTCGGCGCGTTCCCCGAGCTTGGCGAGCCACTTGCGGCCCACCGTGAGCATGAGGCCCGCGAAGATCGCCGCGCCGAGGATCGTGCGCAGCGCGCCGGACGGGCTGCCGGACGTGCCGACGGCGATGATCAGCGCGAGGAAGCCCCACGCCACCGCGTCGTCGATGGCGGCGGCGACCAGGGTGAGGCCGCCGATCGGGGTGTTCGCGATGCCGCGTTCCTGCAGGATCCGCGCGAGCATGGGGAAGGCGGTGATCGACAGGGCGCCGCCGATGAACAGCATGAACACCCAGAGCTGCGTTCCCTCGGGGCTCAGCGTGTCGAAGAACAGCACCGCGGCGCCCGCGCCGAGCAGGAACGTGGGGACGATGCCGGAGACGGCGAGGATCGATGCCTTGCGCGCGTTGGCACCCGTGGTGAGTCCGTGGTCCAAAGAGGACCCGACGAGGAACATGTAGAACGTGAGCCCGATCGTGCTGAGCACGTACAGCGTGCTCTTGACGTCGGCGGGGAAGATCTGGGCCTGCACGCCGGGTGCGATGGCGCCGAACAGCGCGGGGCCCAGCAGCACGCCGGCGACCATCTCGCCGACGACCCTGGGTTGTTTGATGAGCATGGCGAGTCGTCCGCACAGCGTGGTCGCGGCGAGCACGAGCGCCAGCGCGGCGAAGACCTGCAACGCGAAGTGGATCTGGTTCACCGGGCATCTCCTGTGGTCAGTGCCGGACCGGGCAACCCTGCGTGTCGTGCGTGTCGAAATAGCGCCCGGCCGGCCGGAGCCGGTGGGCGTGCAGCACCATCGCGGTGCCGAGCACGAGCTGGACGACGCTGCGCCAGACGTCCTCCCAGCGGTCGCGCACGCGCATGAGCGCCAGACGCCGTCGTGGCGTTGCGCCGTCGCGGACGAGCAGGCACGGCCCTCGGCTGGGCAACGAGCGGGTGTGCGTCACCGAGGAGTGCAGCGAGACGCGGCGCAGCACCTCCCGGGCTGACGCGCGCATCGCGATGGGGGAGAGCCGCCAGGCCGGGCAGGGGCGGTTGGCGGCGACGCCGAACGGGATGTGGTGCTCGTTGCGTGCCGCCGTGTTCTCCCAGCGGCCGGGGTCGAACTCGTGCGGGTTCTCGTAGCCGGTGGCGTGGTAGGCGGGATAGCTGAAGCACAGCACCGAACCAGCCGGGAACGACGTGTGCTCGTCCAGTTCGATGTCCGCTGTCGTGATGCGGTGGGCGATGCCGAACAACGGGAAGAGTCGGAACGTCTCGTCCAGCACGTGGGCGAAGTACCGGTCGTCGTCGACCCGTCGCGCCGCTTCGGGATGTTGTGCCAGCGCGAGCAGCAGGTGCGCCATCGCCTCGGCCATCTGCACGACGGCGGTGTTGAAGTAGGTGCCCTGCAGGTAGTGCACCTTTTCGGCCTCGGACAACGTCTCGGGCATCGGGTGCCGGACGTCCGCGAGCCGCACCTTGAGGTAGCGGGTGAGGCGGTCGCGGCGGGCCGGGTGGCGCAGGCTGGTGCACTTCAACGAGTTCACGACGTCGGTGGCGTGTCCGACGATCAGGTCACGCGCGAGGCGGGGACACGGTTCGCCGAACACCAGCTCGTAGAAGTACTCGGCCCACACCGGCATCATCAGGTCGCGCAGCCGCACGGCGGTTACGCGGCCGCCGAGCACCTCGTCCAGCACCTTCGCGGTGCAGCGTGTCGCCGCCGTTGACAGCGCGTCGCTCGGACCGGCGAGGAAGGTGCGGGTCGCGCGAGCCACGTCGTCGTAGCGCGGCCCGGCCTCCAGGTGCTCCTGGTGCACCTCGGGGCCGGGGGCGAGCCAGTACCAGAACAGATCCGAGAGCCCGGCGCCCCGGCTGCGGCCGTTCGCGGCGGGGTGGCTGTAGAGCTCCTGGAAGCGGTCGGGGCCGACCTGGGCGTTCGGGAACGTGATGGCGTTGTCCCCGTTGACCTTCTCGAACACCTTGGCGCGCAACGCGACCACCCGTGCGGGCAACCAGTTCAGCACCGGGCCACCACCATGTCGCGGGTCAGCTCGCCGCCGCACATCGCCAAGACGTGCAGGAACTCGTCACGCAGCACGTCGAGTACCCGCCGCACGCCCTGTTCGCCGTCCGCCGCGAGCCCCCACAGCACCGGCCTGCCGATCCCGGCCGCCGACGCGCCCAGCGCCAGTGCCAGTGCGATGTCCCCTCCGCCGCGAACGCCACCGTCGAGCACGATCGGCACTCGCCCGGCCACCGCGTCGACGACGGCGGGCAGCGCGTCGAGCGCCGCCGGCACGAGGTCGAGCTGACGGCCGCCGTGGTTGGACACGACGATCCCCGCGACGCCGTGCTCGATCGCGATCACCGCGTCCTTCGGGTGCAGAACCCCCTTGACCCACAACGGAAGCGCGGTCATCTCCCGGATCCGGTCGACGTGCCGCCAGGAGATCGCCGTCGACATCTCGATGTTCCGCAGCGCCTCCCCGGCCAGGTCCCGCATGTTCTCGGCCGTCAGCCCGGCGGGCAGGTCGTGGAAGCCGTGCGCGATGTCCCGCCGATGCCGCCCGAACACGGGGGAGTCGACCGTCACGACCAACGCCGCACACCCGGCCCGTTCCGCCCGTCGCACCAGCACTTCCGTGACGTCCATGTCGGGCTGCACGTACAGCTGGAACCACACCGGTCCGGTCGCGGCCGCCACGACGTCGCCGATCGGCACGGTCGAGGCCATGCTGGACACCAGGGTCGTCCCGGACAGCGCCCGCGCGGTCGCCAGTTCGCCGTCGGGATGGGCGAGCCGGTGGAACGCGGTCGGCGAGATCAGCAACGGGAAGTCGTCGCTGATCTCCTCGCCCCGCAACACCCTGGGCAGCAGGGCGAGGCGCCGGAACGCGGCCTCGTTCTCCGCGAGCACGACCTCGTCCCCGACCCCGCCCGCGAAGAAGTCGTAGTGGACGGGGTCGAGCACCGCGCGTGCCTTGTCGTGCAGTTCCGCGAGCACCGGGTTCACCGCAGGTACTCCCGCAACGGTGCTTTGTGGACGGTCTCGCTGTCCCACTCGTTCTCGAGGTTCTCGGTGACGTGGTGCTCGTCGAGCAGCTCACCGGCGCGGAACCTCCGCACGACCGGGTGCAGGTAGCGGCCGTCGAGCCCGCTGGTGTCCTGCTGGGAGTTCCGGCCGGCGGTGATGTCGAACGGGTTGACCTTGTCGTGGTCCGCGCCGTACTCCAGCGTCACCGTCAGGTACGACTCCACGTCGCCGAACTCGCCGCGCCCCACGGCCTCGTGCAGGTGCGCGACCGGCACCTCCTCGACGTAGCGGACCGTGCCGTCCCGCAACGTCAGCACCGCGTCCGACATGAACGCGAACAGCTGCCACAGCGCGGAGGTCCGGTTGACCCGTTCGATGATCGCGTCGGTGACGTCCTCGACCGACCGGCTCGGCCAGTCCACACCGTGGTAGCGCTGTTCCACGATCCGGTGCAGCGCGCGGACGCCGTAGCGGAAGCCGTGGATGAACCCGCTGGTCGACTTCTTGAAGTCCCTGGCCTGCGTGATCGTGCCCGCGAAGAACAGGTCCGGCACGTTCACCGACTCCCACGCCGCCGTCTGGTCCGGGAACCGCGACTTGATCGTCAGCTGCGGCCGGCACTCCGGCGCGAAGATCGAGGCGTCGAACCGGAACCCGGTCGCGAGGATCACCCGGTCGTAGCGGATCTCCTTGATCACCTCGTTGACCCGCTGGAAGCTGACCTTCACCAGGTAGTCGTCGCCGTCGCGGCGGATGCCCGCGATGTGCCCGTCCAGCACGGCGTTCTGCGACTTGAGCTGGTAGGTGTCGAGGAAGTTGTTGTTCACCGCCCGCAGGTGCCCGACGAAGTGCGTCTGCCAGGCCAGTTTCAGCGAACCGGGCCCGGCGACGTGGATGACCGACGCCGTCTCGACCAGTGCGTCGGCGGTCTCGAACGCGGAGTTGCCGCGCCCGATGATCAGCACCTTCTTGTTCACGAACTCCTGCGGCTCGACGGAGACGTCGTAGTAGTGCTCGGCGTGCTCGACACCGTCGATGTCCGGCACGTACTGCTGCGAGACGCCCGTCGCCACGATGATCCGCTTCGTGCGGTAGGTGACGCCGTGCTGGTCGCGCACCACGAAGTCGTCCGGCCGGGTCACCGACACGGCCCTGGTGTCGTAGCGGACGGGCAGGTCGTTCTTGACCGCGAAGTCCCCGAGGTAGCGGACCATGTCGTCGGCGTGGGGGAAGTAGCGCGGGGTGTAGCCGGTGAACAGCAGCGCGGGATCGTCGGACAGCAACGAGTTCCAGTCGACGCGCAGGTTCAGCTCCGGGTCGTCCCAGCCCGTGTAGACCTTGTTGATGGAGATCAGCTGCCGGTGCCGGGGGAAGCGGGTGAAGAACGTCCCCGCCGCCTCACCCGCCTCCAGCACCAGGTGCTCGCGCCCGGCCTGTTTGAGCAGGTAGGACGCCTGCAACCCCGCCGGACCGGCGCCGATCACGAGATACTCGGTCGAAACCTCGCTGGACACGACGTTCTCCTTCACGCAGTCAGCTGACGCTTGTCGGGCTTGCCGCTCGGGGCGACGGGGATCTCGGCGATGGCCGTGACCTGCACGGGAGCGCAGGCCGCGCCCAGCCGTTCGGTCACGAGCTCGCGCAATTCCTCGAGTTCGGGGACGCGATCGGCTTTGGGGACCACGAAGGCGTGCACGGCCTCGCCGGTCTCGTCGTCCGGCACCGCGACGACGTAGGCCTCGGCGACGTCCGGGTGCTCGGCGACGACCTGCTCGATCGGGCCGATGTAGTGCAGGTTCGCGTTGACGATCACGACGTCCCGGACCCGGCCGGTCAGGCGCAGGTAGCCGAAGGCGTCGAACCGGCCGAGATCGCGCGTGCGGACCCAGCCGTCCACGAACACCTCGGCCGACTCCTCGGCGTTGCCCCAGTAGCCGCAGGCCTGTCCCGGTGTGCGGACGAAGAGCTCGCCGTCGCGGATCTCCACGTCCACCGGCGGTCTTCCCACCGTGCCGGGAGGATCGGTCGGCGTGGCCATCGAGATCATGCCGGTCTCGGTCTGGCCGTAGCCGTGGAAGAGCACCGGTCCCAGGACGTCGAGGGCTTCGCTGTGCCGGTCAGGAGTCAGGGGAGAGCCCGACACCAGCAACGCCTTCAACGTCGACAGGTCGGCGGGCTCCCGTTTCTGCGCGGCGACGAGCTTGGCCAGTCCTGGCACGGTGATCACACGCGCGGTGGCTTTCAGACGGGTGATCGCGTCGGCCGGGTTGCCGGCCACGACGATCGTGCCTCCGGCGGTCAGCGTGAGCACGGCGTACTCGAACATCACCTGGCTCGACAGCGACCCGAACACGAGGTAGCGGTCGAGTCTCGTGGCCAGGTCCCGGACCGCGGGAGGCCAGGCGTCGGGCCGGGCGGTCCAGGCGTTGGTCATCGACGCGTAGGTCTGCGCGCACGCCTTGGGTGTGCCGGTGCTGCCGCTGGTGTGGATGAGGCGGGCGATGTCGTCGGGTTTTCCCTGGCAGCGCAGCGGTTCGGCTGGATGCCCGGTGAGGTCGTCGGTGTCGCGGACGACCAGCTTGATGTCCAGGCCGAGCAGGTGCTCCACCTGGGCGTCCGTCAGCCCCGGCCGCACCCCCACCACCCGCGCGCCCACCACGTGCCCGGCCAGGATCGCCGCGAACGCCTCCGCGTTCACCCCGAGCAGCAACGCGAGCCCAGCACCCGGCCCGATCCCGTTGGCGCGCAACCCCGTCGCGATCCGCGCGATCAGGTCGAGCATCTCGGCACCGGTCACCACGCGGGTGCCGTGCTCGAACACCGGCCGGTCCGCTGCGGCGGCGAGCACGTCGAGCAGGGCGCGCGGGAACGGCTCGTCACGCGCCGGCAAGGCATTCCTTCACGAACACCACCAGCGGCTGCTGGTGCACCTCCGGCATGTCCCAGTGGTTCTCCAGGTTCTCGGCCAGGTGGTGGGTCGCGGCGAGCACGCCGTGCCGGTAATAGCGGACCACCGGGTGCAGGTAGCTCGCGTCGGCCGCGTTGACCGGGTCGTTCTCGGCGACGCGCGGGATGGTGATGTCGAACGGGTCCACGGTGTCGTGGTCGGGCCCGTACTCCAGCGTCGCGACGAACCGGTGCTCGGCCGGGCCCAGGCCGCCGTCCGCCACGTACGCGACCGGCACTTCCTCGTTGTAGCGCGCAGTGTTGTCGTCGACGGTGACGACGTCTCCCATGACCGCGAACTGCTGCCACAGACAGGAAGACCTGTTCAGCCTGGCGATGAGCGAGTCGCTGATCGCCTCGGGCGAGAGCTCCAGATCCGCGCCGTGCCAGGGGGTGCCGTGGTTGCGTGCGCTCAGGACGCGGTGCAGCGCGCGGGCGCCGTAGCGGAAGCCGTGGATGAACCCGCTGGTCGACTTCTTGAAGTCACGCGACTGCGTGATCGTGCCCGCGAAGTACAGCCCGGGCACGGTCGTCGACTCGAACGCCGAGGTCAGCTGCGGGAAGCGGTCCTTGATGATCAGCGCGGGCCGGCAGTCGTCGGCGAAGATCGAGGCGTCGAACCGGAACCCGGTGCACGCGATGATCCGGTCGTACTCCAGCTCCCGCAGCTTCTCGACCGTGCGCGCGTACCGGAACTGGATCCGGAACCCGCCTTCCGGCCTGGGCTCGATGCGTTCGATGGAGCCGTCGATGACCGCGTTCTCGCTCTTGAGCTGGTAGGTGTCGAGGAAGTTGTTGTTCACCGCCCGCAGGTGCCCGACGTAGTGCGTCTGCCACGCGAGCTTCACCGAGTGCGGCCCGGCGACGTGGATGACGGCCGCGGTCTCGACCAGCGCGTCGGCGGTCTCGAAGCCCGAGTTGCCCTTGCCGATCACGAGCACCCGCTGGTCGGTGAACGACTCGGGGTCCGTGTCGAACGTGTCGTAGCGCTCGGCGTGCTCGATGCCGGGGATCGGTGGCACGTGCAGCTGGGAGACCCCGGTGGCCATCACGAGGTTCCTGGCGTGCCACGTCTGTCCACTGTGGTCCGCTGCGGTGAACCCGTTGTCGTCGCGGGAGATTCGCGTGACATCGATGTCGTAGTGGACGTTGAGCCCCTCCGCGCAGTCCTGGAAGTAGCGCACGATGTCGTCGGCGTCCGGGAAGTACCGGGGCGTGTAGCGGGTGAACAACAGCTCGGGGTCGTCGAGCAGCAGCGAGTTCCAGTCCATCCGCATCCGCTGTTCCGGGTCGGTGAACCCGGTGTGGACCTTGTTGATGGAGATGAGCTTGCGGTGCCGCGGATAACGGGTGAAGAACGTGCCGGCCCCGCTGCCGCGTTCGAGGACCGCGTAGTCGCGACCGTCCCGCTCGAGCAGTGCGGCGAGCTGCAAACCGGCCGGTCCCGCGCCGATGATCAGGTAGTCGTGAGCCATGGACGGGGAAGCTACCCACGCGATCTCAGAACTTTCTGAGATCGGCTGCCTACCGTCCGTGCGGTGACCACGACCGCTTCAGACACGTCCGTGGACCTGGGTTCGCCCCTGACTCCAGCGCACCTGCTGCGCGCGTCCGCGCCACTGGACGTGCTCGTCGGAACCGGCGTCCGCGACCGGGTGGACCGCGGCCGCGCCTACCTGCGCACGGTGCTGGCCGACGACGAGCGCCCGGTGTACGGCGCCAAGACCGGTTTCGGCGCTCTGGTGGGCTTCGCGGGCCGTGCCTCGGAAGCTGACCAGTGCGACAACACCCTCGCACACCTCGGCGCGGGCCAAGGCCCCGACCTGCCCCTGGACGTCGCCCGAGCCGCGTTGCTCGTGCGGACCTGGTCGCTGGCACAAGGCTTGTCGGGAGTGTCCGCGCACGTCGTCTCGGGTCTGTCCGAGATGTTCGCGACGACTTTCGTCCCAGCGATTCCGCGCTACGGGTCCGTCGGCGCCAGCGGTGACCTCATCCCGCTCGCCTACGCGGCCCAGGCCCTGCGCGGCCGCGGCCACGCCTATCTGGACGGCGTCCGCCTGCCCGCCGCCGAAGCCCTGACCTCGGCCGGCCTGACGGCGTTGCAACTGGACGGCCGCGACGCGCTGGCCCTGGTCAACGGCACCTCCGTCACCACCGCCGCCCTGGCGCTGGCCCAGTCGTCGGTCCGCTCCTCCCACCGCGCCCTGGCCGAGCTGACCTGCCTGCTGGTGGACGTCCTCGGCGCCGACCCCGGCTTCACCGACCCGCGCCTGATCTCCGCCTTCGGCCACACCGGCGCCGTGACCGTGGCGTCTTGGATGCGCTCCATGCTGGACGGCACCACGCCCACGGGTCTGCGCGCGTTGCAGGAGCCGTACAGCATCCGCTGCTCACCCCAACTCCTCGGCGCCGCGGAGGACGCCCTGCGCTACGTCGACGGCGTCGTGTCGGCGGACCTGGGCGGCGTCAGCGACAACCCGCTGTTCTTCCCCGGCGACGACCTGGTCGCCCACGGCGGCAACTTCTTCGGCCAACCGGCCGCCTTCGCCGCCGACGTCCTGGCCATGGTCACCGCCACTCTGGGCAACCTGGCCGAACGCCAGCTCGATCTGCTCGTCGACCCGGCCCGCAACACCGGCCTGCCGCCGATGCTCGCCGCCGGCCCCGGTCAGCAACACGGATTGCAGGGCGTCCAACTGGCCACGACCGCGTTCATCGCCGAGATCAGACGCGGCGTCCTGCCCGCCAGCACCCAGAGCCTGCCGACCAACCTGCACAACCAGGACGTGGTGCCGTTCGGCACCCAGGCCGCCCTGCGCGCTTACGACCTCGCGGAGCTGTTGCGCCTGCTGTGCGGTTCGCTCGCTTTGGGGCTACGCCAAGCGGTGCACGTGGGAGGCCGCCGCCCGACCGCGCCCCGGTGCGCCGCACTGCTGGACGCCCTGGCCGCGGCCATCGAGCCGGTCGATCCGGACAGGCCGCTGGACGTGGACGTGCGGGTCGCGGCAGAGGTGGTGGTCTCGGGGGAGTGGTGAGGGGCGCGGTCGGCGGTGGCGGCCGGCCGTGGTGGTGGCTCCCGCCTGCTGTCGGCGGGCGGGAGCCACCAGCCGTCCGTCGCGACGTGGCCCTTCACGAGGCGCGCACACGGTCAGGCGGTGGTGATCGTCGGGCAGTGCTGAGTGCCAGACCCGCGGCCAAGTGGTGGTGATCGTCGGGCAGTGCTGAGTGCCAGACCCGCGGCCAAGTGGTGGTGATCGTCGGGCAGTGCTGAGTGCCAGACCCGCGGCCAAGTGGCGGTGATCGTCGGGCAGTGCTGAGTGCCAGACCCGCGGCCAGGCGCTGGTGAACGTCGGGCAGAGGTGAGTGCCAGACCCGCGGCCAGGCGCTGGTGAACGTCGGGCAGAGGTGAGTGCCAGACCCGCGGCCAAGTGGCGGTGATCGTCGGGCAGTGGTGAGAGCCGGACTCACCGCCAGGCGGTGGTGATCCGCTCCCGCACCGCCACCACGTCCCGCTCCGACACCGGAATCCGCAACGTGAACCGCGCCCCCAGCCCAGGCCGCCCCACCGCCTCCACGGTCCCGCCGTGCCCGGTCACGATCTCCCGCACCAGCGACAACCCCAGCCCGAACCGCCCTTCACCGGCCCCGCGATGGAACCGGTCGAACAACCGCGACGCCTCACCCGGCTCGAACCCCGCCCCGTTGTCCTCCACCACCAGCTCCACCTGCCCGCCGACCACCCCCACGCGCACCGCGATCCGCCCACCCTCAGGCGTGTGCCGGACGGCGTTGGCCAGCAGCTCGTCCACGGCCCGCCGCAACCCGGTCTCGATCCCGCTCACCACCACCGGATGCCCGGGATGGTCCAGCGACAGGGTGATCCGGCGCTCGGCGGCCCGTTCGGTCTCGCCCACCACCGCGGCCTCCGCGACGTCGGCCAGGTCGACGGGTCTGCCATCGAGGCGCTGGTGGAGCTGCGCGGACGCCAGCAGGTCGTCCACGACGTCGGCCAGGCCGCGGATCGACCGGGCGAGTGCGTCGAGGTTGGTGCGCTGGTCGTCGGGCAGGTCCGCGGCGGCCGCGAGGAGCTGGGCGCGCAGGTAGGCGCGGGCGATCGGGGTGCGCAGTTCGTGGCTCGCGTCGGTGACGAACCGGCGTTGTCTCGCCAGCGCCTCCGCCCACGGGCCCACGGTGCGGCGGCTGACGCCCAGGCCGATCAGCGCCGCGACGAGCAGGCCGGCCACCAGCGCGATCGCCAGTGCCTGCACCAGGTGCGAGCGGTCGGAGAGCTGGTAGCGCATGTCGAACACCGACTGCACCGTCGTGCCGTTCGCGCCGGGAGCGGTGAGCACGACGTACTCGGTGTCGTTGGCGGTCACGTCACGGGACACGGGCGCGCCGGACGCGTGCACGGCATCGATGTCAGAGCGCAGGGGGAACCCGCCCGGCACCTCCAGCGGACCCAGGTGCAGCACGCCGTCCTCCAGCACGAACACCCACGCGCACCGGGGCGCGATGCCCGGCACGCCGTACTGGGCGTTGTAGCGGAGTTCGCGCGACACCTGGGTCTCCTGCGCGTGCACCATCACGACGTACGCGATCACCCCCACGAACGTGATCATCAGCGTGATCGCCAGACCCACCAGCACGCTGACCCGCAACCGCGCGCGCCGGACCTCCGCACGTTCCGCCTGCACCCACGACCTCACAGAGCCCCCAACCGATAGCCGATGCCCTGAACCGTCTGCACGACCGAACGTCCCACCTTCGAACGCAGGTAGTGCACGTAAGTGTCCACAATGGATTGAGAGGGTGCGTCGCAGAACACCGTGCGCCGCAACGCCGCCCGCGTGTGCACGGTCTCGGGATGCGTGGCGAGCACCCGCAGCAGCGCGAACTCCCTGGTGGTGAGCGGTACTTTCTCGCCGTCGGGCAGCACGACCAGGTGTTGTTCGAGCTCCAGGCGGCCGGCGCCGATGCGCAGCACCGCGGCCAGTTCGGCGGCCCGCCGGCACAGCGCCCGCAGTCGAGCGGTCAGCTCGCGCAGGTCGAACGGCTTGGTCAGGTAGTCGTCCGCGCCCGCGTCGAGGCCGTCGATCCGATCGTGCACCGACCCCATCGCGGTGAGCATCAGCGCCTGCGTCCGCACGGACCGGGAACGCAACCGGGACAACAGGTCCAGGCCGTCGATCACCGGTAGCGCGCGGTCGATCACCACCACGTCGTAGGGCCGGGTGAGCGCGAGATGCAGTCCGCGCTGTCCGTCGAAGGCGACGTCGACGTCATATCCCTCGCCGCGCAACACCGCGGCGAGCAGTTCCACCAGCTCCCGGTCGTCGTCGATGAGCAGCAACCGGAACGGATGGATCGGCCGGAACTTCGAAGAGGTCCGCACAGCGACCACGATCGCACGTGATCACTGCGCCGAACCAGGTGATCGCGGTGCGACAACAGCGAATGGACATGTTCACCGCAGGCCAAAGATAAACATGTGAACCGCGGGCCCCGTCTGACCTGCGGTCACACCACGACTGTGAACGGCTACCAGGCGGGCGCCACGGCCGAGGTCGTGCGCAGGCCGCCGACCCAGCCCGCGGTCGCGACGGCGCGCAGCCCGTCGTCCCCCTCGGCGAGCTTGCCGTGCGGGCCCAGGACGTCCGTGCTGCCGTCGTGCCAGCGCACCGGCAGTTTGCCGTGCCGCTCCAGCAAACCGGCGAACCTGGTCGTCAGCTTGGCGGTACCGATGTGCACCCAGCGGCTCGGGAACAGCTCCAGCAACTCGATCGTCGCCGGGCTCAGTTCGGGCACGACCGTGATGCCGTGATCGCGGCCGTACTCGACGAGGTCGCGCAACGCGTCCGGATCGCCTTCCGGGAAGACGTGCAGGACGTTGAGCTTGTAGGCGGCCATCCGGTCGATGGCCTTGCGCATCTCGGCGGGCGGCAGCAGCGCGCTCGACACACCGCGCCACGCGAACGCGGGGGAGTCGCGCAGGTCGGCCGCGCGGACCGTCGCGTCGCGGGTCATCAGCTGCCGGAACGACTGCACGCCGTGCCGCAGCCCCGCCTGGGTGCCCGCGCGCAGCATCACCGCGTCGTTGCTGACCAGCAGCGCGTACCCCTCGGGGCCGAGCCCGCGCATCGCCGGGTCGTGCGACACCATCAGCATGCCGTCGGGCGACTCCGCCAGCAGGTAGCCGGTCTGCCGGAAGATGTGCTCGCGCAGCATCGCGGCCGCGGTGCGCGCCTGCCCGGTCACCCGGACGGTCACGTCTTCGGTCAGTACGAACGAGCCCGTGCGACGGGGCGCGCTCGTGGGCATGGGAACAATCACCGGTTTCCTCTCCAGCGAACTAACGCTGGGTGTATCAGCTGAGTTCCGGCAATCGGACGCGGAACGTGGTTCCGACACCTGTTGTGCTGGTCACACCGACCGTACCGCCGTGCGCCTCGACGAGCTTGCGGACGATCGCGAGACCCAGCCCGCTGCCGCCCGTGGTGCGGCTGCGGGACTTGTCCGCGCGCCAGAACCGGTCGAACACGTGCGGCAGATCGTCCGCCGAGATGCCCGAACCGGTGTCGGTCACCGTGAACACGATCTCGCCGTCCTCTGCCGCGGCCTCGACCGCCACCGACCCTCCGGCGGGCACGTAGCGCAGCGCGTTCGCGACGAGGTTGTCCAGGATCTGCCGCAACCGCAGCGCATCGGCCCGCACGGTCAGCGAGGCGTCCGCGGACACCGCCAGCGTGACGCCCGCCTGCGTGGCACGAACGTCGTGCGCCGCTTGGACCTGTTCCAACGCGCTGGCGACGTTCACCCGTTCGAGCGTCAGGCGCAGGGAGCCCGCGTCGGCCACCGCGAGGTCCTGGAGGTCGTCCACGACGTGCTGGAGGACCAGCGCCTCCTTGAGCAGCAACGTGATCAGCGCCGGATCGAGGTCGCTCACCCCGTCCTCGGCCGCCTCCAGCCAGCCCCGGATGTTGCTCAACGGCGTCCGCAGCTCGTGGGCGACGTCGCTGACCATCGCCTTGCGCGCCTGCTCGACCTGCGCCCTGGTGGCGGCCATCGTGTTGAACGCCCTGGTCAGCCCCGCGATCTCGTCCTGCCCGCGCACCGGCACCGGCGGGATGTCGCCCCCGCCGGACATGTGCTGGGCGGCCGCCGTCAACGCCCGCAGCGGCCGGGTGATCCGCGCTCCCGCGAACGCCGCCACCCCGATCGCCGCCAGCAGCACCGCCGCCGCGGCCCCCACGACCTGCCAGCCGTTGCCCGACAACGAGATCGCGGTCGTCGGCGTGCCCGTCGGGTTCGTCAGGTACAGCAGGACCGGCGGCGCCACGTACGGCGTGAGCTGCTCTTTCCGCGACGCGGCCACACAGGCGGCGACGGCGGGCTCGTCCGGCGGCGGCACGCCCGTGGACTGCTTGAGCGCCGGCGTGTAGTCGGGATCGAGGTCGACCGGCGGGAGCGACCGGCGCGCCAGGCAGGTGGCGACCAGGTCCTCCAGGTCCAGCAACGCGTAGAAGTCGGCCGCGGTGTCGAACGGCAGGTCCCGCTCCCGGCAGTCCAGCCGCGTCTGCTCCTTCTTGACCATCCGCAGGCAGAACAGCGATCCGGTGGGGTCCTCGCGGTCGCGGAAGTCGATCGGCGTGCGGAACGGCCCGAGCACGCGCTTGTCGATCCGGTCCGCGGGCGCGCCCGGCACCAGCACCGGGTCGACCGCCAGCGGATCCACCACGGCCGCCGCCTTGGCCGGCAACTCGCCGCCGTCCCCGCCGCGATCGGTGACCGTGCGGCCGTCCTTGGTGACGAGCACGAGGCGCCGGCCGGGGTGCTCGGTCATCAGCGACTCGACGTAACCGTCCACTTCGGACCAGTCGCGGTGCCCGGCAGCGTAGGCGAGCAGAGTCGTGTAGATCGTGTTGTCCGACGCCAGCTCGCGGCCCTGTTCACGGGCGATCGACGCCTTGGTCAGCTGCGTCGCCAGCCACGCCGTCGCGGCGATCGAGCAGACCGCGATCAGCACCACGACCACGAGCAGCCGCGTGAAGACGCTACGGCGCATCAGCGCGTCCGGCCGTGAGCTTGTAGCCGATGCCGTAGACGGTGACGAGGTGGGCGGGCACCCGCGGGTCGGTCTCGATCTTGCGCCGCAGGTTCTTCACGTGCGTGTCGATCGTGCGCGTGGTCAGGAAGCTGTCGATGCCGTGCATCCGCTCCAGCAACTGCTCGCGGCTGAACACCCTGTCCACTTCGGACGCCAGCACCTCCAGCAGCCCGAACTCGCCCGGCGTGCACTCGACCAGTTCGCCGCGCACCCGCACCTCGTGCCGCGGCTGGTCGACCACGATCGGCCCGACCTCCAGCACCGGTGCCGGCTTCTCCGCGGGCACCCGCCGCAGCAACGTCCGCACCCGCGCCACCAGCTCGCGCGGGCTGAACGGCTTGGTCATGTAGTCGTCCGCGCCGATCCCGAGCCCGTGCAGCAGATCGTCCTCAGTGGACCGCGCCGTCAGCATCAGCACCAGCACGTCCGACCCGGCCCGCAACGCCCGGCACACGTCCAGCCCGCCCAGTCCCGGCAGCATCAGGTCGAGCACCACCAACGCCGGCTGCCGATCGCGGACCACGTCGAGCGCGTCCCGTCCGTCGTGGACGACGAGCACGCGGTGATGGTCCTGCTCCAGGTACCGGCGCACCAGCTCGGCCTGGTTCTCGTCGTCCTCCGCGACCAGGATGAGAGCGCTCACCGGCCGATCATAAGGACGCCCTCACGGCGATCACCGGTTCGACACAGGATCCTCACAAGTGCCTCCGAAGATCCACAGCATGCGCAGGACAGTCATCGCGGCCACCGTGCTCGTCGTGGTCGCCATCGCCGTGGTGCTGGTGGTGCGAGCCCGGCCACCAGAGCCCGCCGCGGCCCCGCCACCAGCGGTGAAGACCACGACCGTGCGAAAGGGAGACCTCACGAACACCCGCACGCTCCAGGCCCAGCTGGGCTTCGGCGTCGCCCGTCCTGTCAAGGGTGCCGCGGGCACCGTCACGAAGCTCCCGGCGACCGGCCAGACCACCGAACTGGGCAAGGAGCTCTACCGCGTCGACGACCAGCCCGTCGTCGTGTTCTTCGGCGCGACCCCGTTGTTCCGCGCCCTCGACACCCCCGGCCTCAAGGGCTCGGACGTCGCTGTGGTGATGGACAACCTCGCCGCTCTCGGCTACTCGGTCGGCACCCGTCCCAACGACGCCGCCAAGGCCGAACTCACCCCGCGCGTGGTCGACGCCCTGAAGAAGTGGCAGAAGGCCCTCGGCGTCGACCAGTCCGGCGTCCTGGCCCCCGGCCGCGTGCTCGTCCTGGACCGCCCGATGCGCGTCGGCACCGTGAAGGCCCAACTCGGCGAGCCCGCCACGGAGGAACTCTTCGAGGTCACGCCCACGACCCGCCTGGTCTCGGTGCAGGTGCCGGTCTCCGAGGCGGGCGTGCTGAAGACGGACCTGCCGGTCACGATCGTGCGCCCGGACAACCGCGCCGTCCCCGCCAAGGTCACCTCGGTGAAGCAGGTGGCCACCACCGCGGAGAACGGCGGCGGTGGCCCGAAGACCGACGTCGTGGTCACCCCGGACAACCCGGCGGACGTCGAGGACCTGGACACCGCTCCCGTCCGCCTCACGATCACGACCGAAAGCCGCACTGGCGTGCTGACCGTCCCGCTGGCGGCGCTCGTGGCGCTGAAAGAGGGCGGCTACGCGATCCAGTTGCCTTCCGGCGGCTTGAAGGCCGTCCGAACAGGCCTCTACTCGCAGGACAAGGTCGAGATCTCCGGCGACGGCGTCACCGACGGCCTGGAAGTGGTGACGGCCCAATGACCCCGGTACTCGCCCTGCGCTCGGTGACCAAGCGCTACCCCGGCGGCGTGACGGCTCTCGACGAAGTGTCGTTGCAGGTCGCCGCGGGTGAGCTGCTCGCGATCGTGGGCCCGTCCGGCTCCGGCAAGTCCACGCTGCTGCACCTCGTCGGCACCCTGGACCTGCCCTCGTCCGGCACGGTCGAGATCGACGGCCAGGACGTCTCCCGCCTCCCGGACCGCCGCCTGTCCGCGCTGCGCGGCAGCCGGCTGGGGTTCGTGTTCCAGCAGTTCCACCTGTCCGACGGCCTCACCGCCACGGAGAACGTCGCCACCGGCCTGCTCTATGCGGGCGTGAGGCACAAGGACCGCCGCCCGCTCGCTGTGGAGGCGCTGAACCGCGTTGGCCTGGGGCACCGCGCCGACCACCGCCCGTCCGAACTCTCCGGCGGCGAACGCCAGCGCGTCGCCATCGCCCGCGCCGTGGTGAACAACCCGGCGCTGGTTCTGGCCGACGAGCCGACCGGGGCCCTGGACACCGCGAACGGGCTCGCCGTGCTGGAGTTGCTGCGGGAGCTCAACCGCCAGGGGACGACCATCGCGCTGATCACGCACGACCGGGACATCGCCGCCTCGTTGCCACGTCGAGTGGAATTGCGGGATGGGCGGATCATCGCGGACACCGGGGACCAGGCAGCCGAGACCGTGCGGTTCCCGAGGGCCGAGCGATGACCCGTCTCTCACCCGTCGACCTCCTGTCCCTCGGCTCGCTGGGCATGCGCACCCGCCGACTCCGGGCCGCCCTGTCCGCCCTCGGCATCGCCCTGGGCATAGCCACCGTCGTGGTCGTCACCGGCATCCCGGCCTCCAGCCAGCAGGCCCTGCTCGACGAACTGACCGCCCTCGGCACCAACCTCCTGCGCGCCCAGCCCGCCCCACGCCAGGACGACCCGGTGCTGTTCCCGCAGTCCTCCGTCGCGATGGTCCAGCGCATCGGCCCGGTCACGGCCGCCGCGGCCGTCGCCAACACCCACACCCGTGTGCGCCGCAACGACCTGCTCGACCCCGGCCACAGCTCCGACATCACCGTCCTCGCCGCCACCCCCGGCCTCCTGGACGCCGTGAACGGCCACGTCCAGAGCGGAGACTTCCTGCCACGACCGGACTTCCCGAACGTCGTCCTCGGCAACGTCGCCGCCCAACGGCTGGGCATCCCGGACGTCGGCGAACACCCCGCCGTGTTCGTGGGGGAGAAGTGGTTCACCGTGACGGGAGTCCTGGGCCCGATGCCGCTCGCGCCCGACATCGAACGGTCGGTGCTGGTCGGCTGGGACGCCGCCCGCACGCAGCTGGGGTTCGACGGCCACCCGACCGTCGTCTACGTGAAGGCCCGCGAGGAGTCCATTGAGGACGTCCGCGCGATCCTGCCCGCGACGCTCCACGGCGAGATCCCGGGCCTGGTCCAGGTGAGCCGCCCGTCCGACGCGCTGGCGGCCAAGCGAGCCACGCAAAGCTCCTACAGCGCCCTGTTCCTGGGGCTCGCGGGTGTCGCGCTGCTGGTCGGCGGCGTCGGCGTGGCGAACACGATGGTGATCTCCGTGCTCGAACGCCGCAGCGAGATCGGCCTGCGCCGCGCGCTCGGCGCCACCCGCGGCCACATCCGCGCGCAGTTCCTCACCGAAGCCGTGCTGCTGTCCGGCCTGGGAGGACTGGCGGGCACGGCCTTGGGAGCGCTCGGGGTCGCGGGCTACGCGACCCTGCACCGCTGGCCGCTCGTCATCCCCCTCGAAGTCCTGGCCTCCGGTGTGCTCGCCGCGTTCGTCGTGGGCGCCGCCGCCGGCCTCTACCCCTCCATCCGCGCCGCCCGGCTCACCCCGACGCAGGCGCTCGCCGCGTGACGAAAGGAAATCCCGCGATGAAGAAGGCCACCCTGGCCCTGCTGCTGTTGCTGGCCGCGTGCGGAAAGCCCGAGGCCCAGCCCCAGGTCGCCTCGATCTCGACACCGCCGAGCAGCGCCGCGGCGACGTCGGCCGCCCAGGAGCAACGGCCCCGCGAACGCCTCGACATGACCCCGGAGGACTTCGACGCGCTCAACGCCCCCTACGACCAGTGCCTGGCGAGCTTCGGCCTGGACAAGAAGGGCCGCTCCGCCGAGGGGAGCGGCCGCCCGGAACCCACGAAGGAAGAGCTCGACAAGGCGCTGCAGGCGTGCGAGTCGAAGTCGCCGCTGCCGCCGTGGGAGAAGGACGTCACCAACCCCGAGGCCGTCGACTTCGCCAACCGCGTCGTGCAGTGCCTGCGCGGCAAGGGAGTCCGCTACGTCGAGGTGCTCAACGAACCGGGCTCGACCATCGTCAGCTACGCGCTGGGCGGTCCGAACAACGACGCCGCGTCGATCTCACTCGGCCTGGAACACGCCAAGGAGTGCGAGATCGCCTCGTCCAAGAAGTGACACGAGGGGGCTGGAACCCCAGCCCCCTCACCTCACGCGAGCATGTCCTTCACCAGCGGCACGACCTGCGTCCCGTACAGCTCGATCGTCCGCGTCAGCGACTCGTGCGACAGCCCGCCGATCCCGTACTTCAGGTCGAACCGGCTCGCGTCCAGCTTCTTCATGGTGGCCGCCATCTTCGTCGCGACGGTCTCCGGCGACCCGACGAACAGCGCGCCGTGCGGCCCCACCTCGTGCGCGTAGGACTCCGGCGTCGGCGTGGAGAACCCGCGCGTCTTGCCGAGCCGTCCGATCACGTCGAGGTAGTGCGGCCAGAACTCCTCGCGCGCCTGCTCGTCGGTCGGCGCCACGTGGCCGGGGGAGTGGATCCCGATCGGCAACGGCTCGCGGCCGAACTTCTCCAGCGCGTGCAGGTAGAGCTCCGAGAACGGCGCGAACCGGGCGGGGTGGCCGCCGATGATCGCGAGCATCAGCGAGAACCCGTACGACGCCGCGCGCACGACGGACTGCGGGCTGCCGCCGACGCCGATCCACGTCGGGAACGGCTCGGTGAACGGCACGACGTCCTGCTCGTGCAGCGCCGCCCGGGTCTTGCCCTGCCAGGTGATCGGGCCGCCCTTGAGCAGCTCGGCGAACAGGTGCGTCTTCTCCTCGAACAGGTCCTCGTAGTCCGCGAGGTCGTAGCCGAACAGCGGGAACGAGTCCACACTGGACCCGCGGCCCAGGATGACCTCCGCGCGGCCGTCCGACAGCGCGTTGAGCGTCGAGAACCGCTGGTACACGCGCACCGGGTCGTCCGAGCTGAGCACCGTCACCGCCGACCCGAGGTGGATCTTCGAGGTGCGGGCGGCGATCGCGGCCAGCACCACGTCGGCCGCCGACAACGGCATGTCCGGGGTGTGGTGCTCGCCGATGCCGAAGAAGTCGAGCCCGACCTGGTCGGCCAGCACGCCCTGCTCGACCAGGTTGCGGATGGTCTGGGCGTGCGACAGCGGGGTGCCGGACGCGTCGTGGGTGACGTCGCCGAACGTGTCGAGTCCGAACGTGGTCATGACTGCTCCTTGATGAGGTTCTCGAATTCCTGCCTGCGAGTCGCGACGCCGAACACCGGGCCGCCGGGTTCCAGCAGCCGTCCCGCGGCCAGCGGTCCCACCGGCACCGGGTCGAACCCGACGCGCTCCAGGAACGCCGCCACGGCCTGCAGCGCGGCCGGCGAGTCACCGGCCAGGCCGACGGCGCGGCCTCCGGCGGGTTCCATGTCCTGGTAGGCGACGTGGTTGAGGGACTTGACGACCTGCGCGCCCACCAGCCGCGCCGCCACTTCCTCGCTCGTGCCCAACGGCTCCGCGGCGGGCGGCCAGTGGTTCATCGAGTCGACGACGACCTTGCCCGCGAACAGCCGCGGGTCGAGCGTGGCGAACCGGTGCCACGGGATGGCCAGCACGACGAGATCGGCGTCCGCGACGGCGTCGGAGGCGGACTGCGCGACGGCACCCGGCGCGAGGAACTCGATGATCATCTCGATCCGCGCGGGATCACCGGAGCCCGCGATGCCCACCTCGTAACCCGCGGCCAGGGCTAGGCGCGCGAGGACGGGACCGACGTGGCCCGCACCGAGAACAGCGATCTTCACAGCACACCCGACCTCGCTAGTTGACGTATCACCTAGCTTAACCGGACCAGCCCCCGGTTATTCCCGGAGGGTACCTTCAACGCGTGTGGGGTTTCGGTGACGCCTACGAGCGCTACGTCGGCCGGTGGAGCCGGCCCGTCGCGGTGGAGTTCCTGCGCTGGCTGGACGCGCCGCCCGGCCGGACGTGGCTCGACGTCGGCTGCGGCACGGGCGCGCTGACCGAGACCGTCCTGGCGCACGCCCAGCCGGCCGCTATCACCGGCGTCGACCCGTCGGAGGGTTTTCTGGAACGCGCCCGGCAGCGCGTGCCCGGCGCGACCTTCGAGGTCGGCAACGCCACCGACCTGGGTGGACGCACCGCCGACGTCGTGATCAGCGGCCTCGTGCTGACGTTCGTGCCCGACGCGGCCCAGGCGGTGGGGGAGTTCGCTCGCGCGGGGTCGTACGTCGGCTCGTACCTGTGGGACTACACGAGCGGCATGCAGATGATGCGGCTGTTCTGGGACGCCGCGAAGGACGTCGACCCTGCTGCCGCCTCGCACGACGAGGGCCTGCGGTTCAGCGAGGTGAGCGGCGCCGACCCGTTGCGCGCGTTGTGGACCGGCGCCGGTCTGCGCGACGTCCAGGTGACCGGCATCGTCGTGCCGACGGTCTTCCGGGACTTCGCGGACTTATGGGAACCGTTCCTGGGCGGCACGGGCGCGGCACCCGCCTACGCCGCGACGCTGCCACCGGAGCAGCTCGCCGCCGTGCGCGACCTGCTCCGCTCCCGTCTGCCCGCGGAAGGTCCGATCGAGCTGACCGCCAAGGCGTGGGCCGTCAGAGGGTCGCGCTGAGGAACCGCTCCAGGTGCGGGTTCACCTCGGCGGCGTGCGTGAGGCTCAGGAAGTGCGCGCCACCCTCGACGAGGACCAGCGGCTCGGCCTTGGGCAGCGCCGCGACCAGGGCCTCGGCCTTCGCGACGGGATAGGCGAGGTCCGCGGTGCCGTGCAGCACGAGCGCGGGAGCCTCGATCTGCGCGGCCCGGTCCAGCACGCCTTCACGGCCGACCAGGGCGTTCATGATGAGCCGCAGCCGTTCCGGCTCGACCTCGCTCCACTTCGGCGTCCACTCGGACGGGTCGTAGTCGCCCAGGCAGATCTTCGCGACGGCCTCGATCACCGATCCCGGTCCCTGCGCGATCCACACCTCCGCGAGCTGCTGGTAGGCGTCGGAGACCTGCTGGTCCTCCGGCTCCCCGGACGTGCCCAGCAGCGCGAGCGCCATGACCCGTTCCGGTGCCAGCAACGCCATCCGCAGCGCCGCGAACCCGCCCTGACTGGTGCCGATCACGGCCGCGCGGCCGATCTCGAGCTCGTCGAGCACGGCGAGGGTGTCGCGGGCGACGTCCCAGTGGTCGAACGGCGCGTCGGCGGGCGTGGCACCGTGGCCGCGCTCGTCGATCGCGATCAGCCGGTAGCGGTCGCCCAGCGCCTTGACCTGCGGCGCCCACATCGTCACGTCCATCAGGAAGCTGTGCAGCAGCACGACCGCGGGGCCGTCACCGCCGTGGTCCACATAGGACACCAACTGCCCGTCGGCGGTGGTCACCGCAGCCATGCCGTACACCTCGTCCCGCATAGTGGATCATCAGCGCCGGTCGCCCTGTTCGCTCTACCCTGCCCGAATGCGACAAGTGTTCAGGGGCGCGGTGCTGCTCCTGCTGCTGTTGATCGTCGTCCCCGCACCTGCGATGGCGCAACAACAGCCACCGGTGGTGAAGGTCGGCACCGAGGGCACCTACCCGCCCTTCTCCTTCCACGACCCCCAGAGCCAGGAACTGACCGGCTACGACATCGAGGTCGTCAAGGCGATCGCCGCGAAGGCCGGGTGGAAGCTCGAGTTCGTCGAGACGCAGTGGGACGCGATCTTCCCCGCGCTCGACTCCGGCCGCATCGACCTGATCGCCAACCAGGTGTCGCGCAACGAGGAACGGGCCGCGAAGTACGGCCTGTCCAGCACCTACACGTTCTCGCGCGGTGTGGTCGTGCGCCGCACCGGCGACGACCGGATCAAGTCGCTCGCCGACCTGAGCGGCAAGACCACCGCCCAGTCCAGCACGAGCAACTGGGCCAAGGTCGCCAAGGACGCCGGCGCCAACGTGGAGGCCGTCGAGGGCTTCGCCCAGGCCGCCGCGCTGCTCCAGCAGGGCCGCGTGGACGCCATCGTCAACGACAACATCGCCGTGCTCGACTACCTCGCGTCCACCGGCTCGAAGGACGTCGAGATCGCCGGCAACGCGGGCGACTCCGGCAGCGAGCAGGTCCTGGCGCTGCGCAAGGCCGACTCGGCGCTGCTGACCCAGGCGAACACCGCGATCGACGCGCTGAAGGCCGACGGCACGTTGCGCGGCATCTCCCAGAAGTACTTCAAGGCCGACGTGTCCGTTCAGGACGGAGGTGCGGCGGACCTGTCGCAGGGTCGAGGCCCGCGCAGCACGTGGGACATCCTGGCCTCGACCGCGTGGCCGATGTTCGTGGGCCTGGTCAAGGTCACCATCCCGCTGACCGCGCTGTCGTTCGCCATCGGCCTGGCGCTGGCGCTGCTGGTGGCCCTCGCCCGGATCTCGCCGTACCGCGTGCTGTCGGGCCTGGCGCGGGCGTTCATCTCGGTCATCCGCGGCACCCCGCTGCTGCTGCAGCTGTTCATCGTCTTCTACGGCCTGCCGCAGATAGGCCTGAAGTTCCCGCCCTTCACCGCCGCCGTCGTGGCGTTCTCGCTGAACGTCGCCGGCTACGCGGCCGAGGTCGTCCGCTCGGCGATCCTGTCCGTGCCGCGCGGCCAGTTCGAGGCGGCGTCCACGATCGGCTTCGGCTACGCGCAGACGTTGCGCCGCATCGTCCTGCCTCAGGCGGCCAGGACCGCCGTGCCGCCGCTGTCCAACACGCTGCTGTCGTTGCTGAAGGACACGTCCCTCGGCTCGGTCGTGCTGCTGACCGAGCTGTTCCGCGAGTCCCAGCTGGCCGCGGCCGAGAGCAACGAGTTCCTCGCCCTCTACGCGTTCGCGGGGCTCTACTACTGGGTGATCTGCGTGGCGTTGTCCGCCGGGCAGAAACGACTGGAGACCAGGCTGAACAGGTACGTGATCGCATGAGCGACATCCGCATCGAGGTCACCGGGCTCAAGAAGTCCTTCGGTGAGCTGAACGTCCTGCGCGGCATCGACTTCACCACCCCGCGCGGTACTTCCACCGTCCTGCTCGGCCCGTCCGGCTCCGGCAAGACCACCCTGCTGCGCTCTCTGAACGTCCTCGACACGCCGGACAGCGGCGTCGTCCGCATCGACGACGTGTCGGTCGACTTCTCGGCACTGCCCGCGGGCAAGGCGGGCCGCACCGAGGGCCAGCGCCTGCGCGCACAGAGCGGCATGGTGTTCCAGTCGCACAACCTGTTCCCGCACCGCACGGTCCTCGAGAATCTCACCGAGGGCCCGGTCGTCGCCCAGAAACGCCCGGTGGACGAGGTGGTGGCGGAGGCCAGGGTCCTGCTGGACCAGGTGGGACTGGCGGACAAGGCCGACGCCTACCCGTACCAGCTCTCCGGCGGCCAGCAGCAACGCGTCGGCATCGCCCGTGCGTTGGCGTTGAAGCCACGCGTCGTGCTGTTCGACGAGCCGACATCCGCACTCGACCCCGAACTGGTGGGGGAGGTGCTGGCGGTCATCAAGGACCTGGCGTCGCAGGGGTGGACGACGGTCATCGTGACGCACGAGATCCGGTTCGCCGAGAAGGTCGCGGACCAGGTGCTGTTCCTGGACGGCGGCGTGATCGTGGAGAGCGGGCCGCCCGCGCAGGTGATCGCGGAGCCGCGGGAGGAGCGCACGCAACGGTTCCTGCGGCGCGTTCTCGACCACGGGTGAACCTGACGGAGCTTCCGTGGGAGCCGCTGAGCCCGGCCGAGGTCGCGGCGCTCTTCACCGAGGCTCCCTGGTGGATCGCGGGCGGCCACGCCGTCGAACTGGCGGCCGGCCGCCCGGTGCGCCCGCACGCCGACATCGACGTGCTGCTGTTGCGCCGCGACCAGCTCGCGGCGCAACGCGCACTCGCCGGCTGGGAGTGGTGGGCCGCCGACCCGCCGGGAACGCTGCGCCCGTGGCGGCCCGGCGAACTGCTCCCCGCCGAAGTGCACGACATCTGGTGCCGTCCGGCCGGGTCCGAACAATGGCGAGTTCAGGTGATGCTCGACGAATCCGCCGGCGAAGACTGGGTTTCCCGGCGCGATCCACGCGTGCGCCGACGGATCGACACGCTCACCCGCGTCAGCCCGGCGGGCATCCCGTACCTGGCGCCGGAGATCCAGTTGTTCTACAAGGCGAATTCGCCGCGCCCGAAGGACGAAGCCGACTTCGACGCGGCGTTGCCGCAGCTCAGCGCGGAGCAACGACGGTGGCTGGCCGACGCGATCCTGCTCGGCCTGCCCACGCATCCGTGGCTGGATCGGCTGACGGAAATAGGCGCGGCGGAATCCCAAAAGGATAGGCTCGCCTAATTCCGCTCGAATTGCGGGCCTTCTGCCGTGGTGGCATCGTCCGAATCACCGAACCTTTCCCACCACGGCAGGAGCGGACATGACCACCCTCGAGAACCCGGCGATGCCCGCCGTCCACGATTGCTCCGTGAGCGACTGCTCCTACAACCACGACGGCTGCCACGCCTTCGCGATCACCGTGCGCGGGGACAACGGCGCCGCCGACTGCGGCACGTTCATCCCGCTGGGCACGAAGGGCGGCCTGGACAAGGTCGTCGCGCAGGTGGGTGCCTGTTCCCGCACCGACTGCACGCACAACGCCTCGCTGGAGTGCACGGCGCAGAGTGTGCGAGTCGGCGCAGGCCAAGGTGACCACCTCGCGAACTGCCTGACGTACCAGCCGCGCTAGTCCTCTTCCTTGCGGTCGACGGCCCGGCCCAGCTCCCGCAGGCCGACGTTGACCGCGATGATCGCCACCGTGCCGGCCGCCGCGACGACGTGCAGCCCGGCGCCCGCCAGTGACCCCACCGCGGCCGCGCACCACAGCGTGGCCGCGGTGTTGAGTCCCCGCACCGACAGGCCGTCGCGCAGGATCACGCCCGCGCCGAGGAACCCGATGCCGGACACCACCTGTGCGGCGACGCGCGTGGGGTCGCCCTGGCCGTCGAAGCCTTGTGCGGACAGCAGAACGAACAGTGCGGCGCCCACCGCCACGAGGGCGTTGGTGCGCAGGCCTGCCATGCGCGAGCGGTACTGCCGCTCGAAACCGATCAACGCGCCGAGGCCCATGCTCTCGGCAATGCGCAGCGTCATGTCGAAGACGTGCATCGTGTGACTCCCCTTGTGTTGCAGGGGTGTGCGTCACACGCCAGAACTGCGAGCGTGCGAGGTGAAAGACCTGCGCCGGCTACTGTCGCCTGGCATGTGTCGCTCACCTCGCTTCCTTGTGTCTGGTTGGTAAGACCGGGGAGTCACGCTACCGAACCGGACGTGAGGCCCGGGTGAGAGTGGGACGCGCGTCTCATTCCCAGCGGAAGTCGTTGCGCTCGAACACCAGACGATGGTCGGTCTCGCCCCGCAGCGCGCTCAACGCGTCGTCGAGCATCGCGGTCACGTTGGGCCACAACGGATCGCGGTCCGCGCCGCTGTACTTGTCCCACTCCATCACGCACCCGTGCCGGTCCCCGCCGCGCAGGTCCACGAACAGCTCGTGCCCGGACCCGTCCGCGGCGACGGGAAGCCACGCGGGCAGCCAGATGTCCACGCACGGCGTGCCGGCTGGTTCGCGCAGCGCGGCCGCCTCGTAGTCCTTCTCCTCGCCGAGCGTGCGGAACGCGATGCCGCTGATCGCCTGCATCATCACCGTGCGCAGGCGCAACGCGTTGTCGAGGCCGTGCGGCTGCCACATCGGAGGGATGACGGCCCAGCGCGCGTACGTCTCGCCGATGCCACCGAAGTGCCGCCACCACGCGACGAGCTCGGCGGGTAGCGCGTAGCCGATGCTCTCCTCCGCGTCCGCGATGTCCACAGCGGACGACGGCGGCAGCAACACGGCGTACAGCGCCGGGGAGTTCTCGCCGATCCAGGTCTCGATGTCGGTCCAGCTCACGGCCGGAACTAAAGCATGGCGAGCGGCGACGGCCCGGCAGGGGGAGGGAAGGCCCGGTCCAGATCGGCGAGATCCTCGGGCGTGAGACGGAGTTCCAGCGCCAGGGCGTTCTCCCGCACGTGCGAGGCCGAACCGGCTTTGGGGATCGCGCAGACCTGAGGCAGCCGCAGCACCCACGCCAGCGCGACCTGGGCAGGAGTGGCGTCGTGCCGCCGAGCCACGGCGGCGAGCGCGGGGGAGCCGAGCAGCCTGCCCTGTTCGACGGGGGAGTAGGCCATGATCGGGATGCCGGTGGAGGCGTGCCACGGCAGCAGGTCGTGCTCGGGGCCGCGGCGGGTGAGGTTGTAGAGGATCTGGTTGGTCTGGCAGAAGCCCGGCAACGCCGTCACCTCGCGTATGTCCGCCAGGTCGAAGTTGCTGACGCCCCAGTGCCGGATCTTGCCCGCTTCCAGGAGCGCCGAGAACCCGTCCAGGGTCTGGGCCAGCGGCACGCTGCCGCGCCAGTGCAGCAGGTACAGGTCGAGCCGGTCGGTGCCCAGACGCCGCAGGCTCGCCTCGCACGCCCGGACCGTCCCCTTCGCGGACGCGTTGGACGGCAGCACCTTGGACACGAGGAACACCTCGTCGCGCCGACCGGCCACCGCCTCGCCCACGAGCGTCTCGGACGCGCCGGAACCGTACATCTCGGCGGTGTCGATCAGGCTCAGCCCGAGGTCGAGGCCGGTCCGCAGGGCGTCGACCTCGGCGGCGCGCCTTGCGGGATCCTCGGCCATCATCCAGGTGCCCATGCCGAGCGCGGGAACGGTCTCGCCGGAGGGGAGCAGCACGGTCATGTGCCCCAGCCTGCCCGGTACGTTGGGCTGATGCGACGCGCGGGCCTGATCCTCCTGGTGCTGCTCGTCGTCGCGCTGGCGGTAGCGGCACAACTCGTGGACCTGCCCGACGGCGCACGGCTGCGCGCACTGGTGGACGGCGCGGGGAGCGCGGCTCCGGTCGCGTTCGTGGCGGTGTGCGCGCTCGGCACGGCGGTGTTCTTCCCGAAACCGGTCCTCGCGACGGCCGCGGGGCTGCTGTTCGGGGTGGGGTGGGGGAGCGCACTCGCGATCGCGGGGTTCACGGCGGGCGCGATGATCGCGTTCACGATCGCCCGCGGACTCGGCCGCGACACGGTCAAGGGCTGGCTGGGCGAGCGACTGGCGGTGCTCGAACAGGTCTTCGCGCGCCGGGGAGTCGAGGCGACGCTCGTGATCAGATTGTTGCCGATCCTGCCCTTCGCCCTGGCGAACTACGGTGCGGGCGTCACGTCGGTCAGGGGCAGGGACTTCGCGCTCGGCACGGCGCTGGGACTGGTGCCCTCGACCGTGCTCGCCGCCGTGCTGGGGGACGCGCTGAGCGATCTCGGCTCGCCGCGCTCGATCGTCGCGTTGTCGATCTGGGCCGTGCTGGCGGCCGTGGGCGTGTGGTGGGGCCGGAATTTGATCACAGCGGCCGTACGGGCCTCCTAGACGCCCGGAAGAGGTGCGCAAAAAGCCGCCCCGGCGGGAGACCGGGACGGCTTGAAGCGTCTGCGACCTGGCTGGCCCTTGGATCAGGCCGTGCGGGTACGGCGTCCGCGAAGCTCTTCGAGCCGCTCGTCGAGCAGCTCCTCGAGCTCGGGGATCGACCGGCGCTCCAGGAGCATGTCCCAGTGCGTGCGCGGCGGCTTGATCTTCTTGACCTCCGGCTCGACGCCGTCGATGATCTTCGACTCGGTGCCGTGGAGACGGCATTCCCAGGTCGGCGGCAACTCGGCGTCGTCGGAGAACGGGACCTCGAAGTCGTGTCCCTTCGGGCAGGCGTACCGCGCTGCCCGGCGCGGAGCGAGATCGTGGTTGCGGTCGGTCTCGTAGCTGACTGCTCCGAGCCGGCTTCCACGCAAAACGCGGTCGGCCATGGCGGTGTCCTTTCGCTCGGCTCAGGGCCGGGGCCCAGGCTTCTTGCTCACCGTGTGCAACGCCCGGATTGCTCCGTTTGTTTCCGGTTCGCTCTCATGGTCGCCCACAGTGACGTCTTTCACTCGTCAACGAAGGCTTCCTACTAATGGATGCGATCGCCACAGGATCGTGACGCGTTATCAAGCTCCTGCGCTCATGCATCACTCTAATGGCCCAGTGGGGCCTGTGGGTAGTCGCCTACGCCAACCGAAGTTGACCACTTTGTGCGACGTCAGGGCCTAGGTCGCCCAACCTAAAGTGACGCCGGCAGAGCACCTGGTAACGGATAGTAGTTTCCGTGGCCTCGGTTACACCGTTGCTCTCTGTACCCGATCGGTGCTGTTCCGTGTCCGAAGCCGTGTCGGCGACCAGAACCGTGTCTCCGGCGCGAATCACCCGGCCGGCCCGCACCCGTGCGTTGAACCGCCCGGGCACCCCGCACCAGCACAGCACCTCGACCTGGATCGCCTTGAGCTCGTCGGCCAGTTCGAACAGCCGCTGCGAGCCGGGGAACATCTCGCCGCGGAAGTCCGTGGCGAGCCCGAAGCAGTACACGTCCACCTGAACGTCGTCCGCGAGCTCCGCCAGCTGCCCGACCTGGGCGGGGGAGAGGAACTGCGCCTCGTCCACGATCAGGTAGTCCACGCGCCGGCCCTCGGCCCACTCCGCCCTCACCAGTGCGCGGAGGTCGTCGTCGCGGATCTCCGCGGCCTCGCGCGTGATGCCGATGCGACTGGAGATCTGCGGCCTGCCCGACCGGTCGTGCCGCACCAGCAGCAGGCCGCGCCTGCCCTGACGCGAGTTGTTGTGGTCGATCTGCAACGCGAGCGTCGACTTGCCGCAGTCCATGGGACCGAAGAAGAACTTGAGGTGCCCCACCACCGGCGTCGAGCGCCGGGAACCAGCGACAGGTACAGCGGAGAGGGCGTCTGTCGGATCGGGAAGGGCGTCCACGGCGGGTCACCCTAGTGCCTGGATCCCGATCATGAGGAATCCCCACGGTCCTCCCCTCTCCCTCGTCGGGTCGTTCGAGTGCGACCAGCCATTTCGGGACGGCATAGCCGCTTTTCGCGGGTTCCAAACCTCATCTCGACTCGGATCACTCGATAGCTTCAGTGTTGACTGAGGCGAAGGCGCCCGGACTGGCCGCGCTTCACGCGGGACCGGGCAAGAACGCATCGACAGGAGAGGGGAGTGGGGAACCGGCGTGGTCGGCGGAGGTTGGCTCACCCGGCGCCGGGTGAGGGGGAGCGGTGGACCGGCGTGGTCGGCGCGTACGTCGGCGAGGGGAGTGCGGGGACGGTGGGGCGTTGTCGCCGACGCCGGGTGTGGAGAGTGCGGCAGGGGAGACCGTCGTCGGGCGAAGAGGGCGCGGCACGGGGCGCCCAGCCCGGTTGGCATCCATGTCGGGTGAGGGGAGAGCGGGACGGGCGCCGCGCAGCCCTGTCGGTGCGATCCCGCGATCCGGCCCGCGGACTTGGTGGACGCCCCGGCCACCCGCCAAGCGTTCGAACGTCCAGCCACCCGGCTCGGCTACCTCTATTGCTTCAGTGTTGACCGAAGTCAACCCTCCGGTGTCATTCCGCTTCCCGATATAGCTCGCGCCGCGTTATATTCAACGACATGAGTGGTCGGGTCATGTCCGAACAGACGTTCCTCGTCCTCACCGCGCTGGCGGAGGAGGCGCTGCACGGGTACGCGATCGTGCAGGCGGTGGAGCAGCTGTCCGAGGGGCGGATGGTGTTGCGGGTCGGCACGCTGTACGGGGTGCTGGACCGGTTGGTGGCGGACGGGCTCGCCGAGCGCGACCGCGAGGAGGTGCACCAGGGGCGGCTGCGGCGCTACTACAAGCTCACCGACTCCGGTGTGCGGGCGTTGCAGGCGGAGGTCGCGAGGCTGAGCGCGAACGTGCGGGCGGCGAGCGCGGTGCTGAGGGGGAGGGGGCTCCAGGCATGGGCGGGTCGGGTGTGAGCAATCTGGAGCGGCGGTACCGGGTGCTGCTGAGGGTGTTGCCCCGGTGGTACCGGCGGGACCGCGAGGAGGAGATGGTCGGGATCTTCCTGGCCGAGCGGGACGACGACCTCGACCTGGAGCACAGCTGGCCGGGGTGGGGGGAGACGGGTGCGATCCTCGGGCTCGCGGTGCGCACGCATCTCGCGGCGGGGGCGGCGCTCACGAGCGTGCCGGCGAAGGTCGTGTGGCGCGGTGAGGTCGTGCGGGCGCTGGGGATGCTCGGGCTGCTGCTCGGGGTGTTCTACGCGGTGGCGGCGATCGTGAACCTCGCGGCGGGCGTCGGTGGTCCGTTCTCGGCGGTCAGGGTGCTGGAGCTGGGGCCGTTGGTGGCGCTGCCGGCGTTGCTGAACGGGCGGCGGACGCTCGCGAAGGTCGCGGCGGCGGCTCCGGCGGTGTTGTCGGTGGTGTCGCTGGGGCAGCCGGAGTACGCGTTGATGTGGAGCGTGTTCCAGCTGCCTTCGTTGGTGACGTTCGTGTGTCTGTGCCTGGGTTTTCACCGGGAGGCGCCGACGCCGCCCGCGGGCAGGCTGCTCTGGTGGGGTGGGGGAGCGGCGGTGCTCGGGGTGCTGGGCGGGTTCGCCGCGGGGGTGGGGTTGTTGGCGGTCGGGCTGATCACCGTCGGGTTGCGGGTGTTCGCGTTCGTGCGTGGTGACTTCGTGCTGGGGCGGGCGCTGTCGTTGTTCGCGGTGCTGCAACTGGTTCCGTTGGTGTTCCTGGTCGTCGCGGGGAGCGAGATCTTCGTGCCGGCGGCCGGGCTGGGGTTGTTGCTGGTGCTGGCCGCGGTGGCGCCGGTGCGGCGGCAGCGGGTCCGGGCGTGAAAAAGGGCGGCGCTGCCGGTGAAAGCAGCGCCGCCCTGGACCGTGGAGTGGACGTCAGACGAGTGCGGGTTCGTTGTTGCCGACGGCTTTGATGGCGCGGCGGACGGGCACGAAGATCAGCAGGACGAACCCGGCGACGAAGAAGATGATCAGGGCCAGGATGGCGGGCCGCAGGCTGCCGGTGGCCTGGCCGACGCCGGCGAAGACCAGCGGGCCGAGCCAGCTGGTGGAGCGTTCGCCGACCTCGTAGAGCGAGAAGTACTGGGCTTCGCGGCCGGGGGGCACCATCTGGCTGAACAGGCTGCGGGACAGGGCGTTCGTGCCGCCGAGCACGATGCCGATGCCGGCTGCGACGAGGTAGAACGAGGTTTCGTCGCCCGCCTTGACGAAGAAGGCGGCGGTGATCACGACGATCCAGACGATCAGGGAGCCGAGGATCGTCTTCTTGGCGCCGATGCGCTTGGCGACGAAGCCGTGCAGGACGCCGCCGACGAAGGCGACGAACTGGACGATGAGGATCACGGTGATCAGCGTCTGCTGTTCGAACTTGAGCTCGACGCTGCCGTACTGGGCGGAGACGTTGGCGACGGTGGCGATGCCGTCGGTGTAGATCAGGTAGGTGCCGAGGAACGCGAGCGTGAGCGGGAAGGCCTTGGCCTGCCGCAGGGTCGTGCCGAGTTCCTTGAAGCCGGCGGAGATCACCGAGGCGCCGTGCTCGGCGCCGTGGGGGCGTTGGTGTTCGGTGAGGGCGCGCAGCGGGATGATCGTGAAGGCCGCCCACCAGATGCCGGAGATGACGAACGCGATGCGTGCGGCGTCGCCGGAGGTGATGCCGAGGGAGTCGGCGGACAGGGTGATGCCGAGCTGGATGGCGAGGGCGACGCCGCCGCCGAGGTAGCCGAAGGCCCAGCCGCGGCTGGAGACGGCGTCGCGTTCGTCGGGGGTCGCGATCTCGGGCAGGAAGGCGTAGTAGACGACGACGCTGGCGCCGTAGCAGATGTTGGCGATGATGAAGAAGACGACGCCGAGCTTCCAGTTGGTGCCTTCGACGGTGGCGAGCGCGATGGTGGCCGCGGAGCCGGTGAAGGCGAAGAAGCCGAGCATCTTCTTCTTGTTCTGGGTGCGGTCGGCGATGGCGCCCATGACGGGCAGCACGAGGACCTGGACCACGGTGGCGATGGAGAGCAGGTAGCCCCAGAGCGAGCCGGAGGGGAACTGCAGGCCGAGGATCGTGACGTCGCAGTGGTCGAAGGCGTTGTCGTTGGCGCACGGGTTGGTCCCGTTGAGCGCGCTGTCGGCCTTGGCGGCGTTGGTCGCGATGCTCGTGAGGTACAGCGAGAGGAAGACGGTGATCACGGACGTGGGGAACACGGAGTTCGCCACGTCGTACCAGACCCAGCCGCGTTGTTCTTTCTTGCGGCGCCCGGCGTTGTTGGCGTCGGCGGCGTCGTCGCCCTTGACCTTCATGTCGGCGGACTGTACTTGTCCGCCGACGCGGCTGATGATCGGCTGTCCAAGCTGTTACCAGCTGTTGCGGGACTGGAGAACTCGGCGCAGGACGTCGGGCCTGTCGGTGACGAGTCCGTCGACGCCGAGGTCGAGCAGGGCGCGCATGTCGGCTTCGTCGTCGATGGTCCAGACGTGCACTTCGAGTGCTCTGCGGTGGGCTGCCTGGACGAACTTGCGGTCGACGATGTGCAGGCGTCCCTGGCTGACGGGGACCTGGGCGACCTGGCCGCGGACGGCGAGTCCGGCGAGGGGGATGCGGCCGGCGGCCCAGAGTGCGCCGGCGGAGCGGGGTCCCATGGAGGTGAGGAGTTCGGGGCCGGCGATCTTGCGGAGGCGGGCGAGGCGGTTGTCGGAGAAGCTCGCGAGGCAGACGCGGTGCAGTGACTTGGCTTTGCGCAGCAGGGTGATGATGGGTTCGACGGCGTTCTCGGACTTGACGTCGATGTTGAAGAACGTGTCGGGGAGTTCTTCGAGGACGTCGGCGAGGCGGGCGATGGGTTCGCGGCCGCCGACGCGGGCGTGTCGGACTTCGGTCCAGGGCAGGTCGGAGACGATGCCGTGGGCGTCGGTGGTGCGGTCGAGGGTGTGGTCGTGGTGGACGACGACGTGGCCGTCGGAGGTGGCGTGGACGTCGGTCTCGATGTAGCGGTAGCCCTCCTGCACGGCCCGGCGGAAGGAGCTCAGGGAGTTCTCCATGCCGGTGAGGTCGTCGACGTGCCAGCCGCGGTGGGCGAAGGCGCGGGGGCGCGGGCCTGCGAGGTAGGGATGTGTCACGTGACAAGAGTGTGCCTTCCGGCGGTGGCTCACGAGTGGACGGTGGGTGGCGACACCCTTTCTTCTTTTTCTCTATTGCTTCAGTGCGGTCTGAAACTAAGGTTTTCGTCGGCTGGAACGACGGAAGTTGATCAAACCCCTCCAAAAACAGGCACCAACGGCCCGCCGGGTAGTGTCCGGTTCCCTACGAAGGTCTGGCTTTCTGGCGCGTCGCTGGATGGCGCACACCGCTATTCGCTACCGTCGCGCGCCATGGAGCGCTCCATGGAGGCGGATGAGCCCAGGCACTGTGCGTGGTGCGGGAGGCGGTTGCCGGGGAGTGGGAGGATCGGCCGGCCGCGGAGGTACTGCGCGCAGCCGTGTCGTCAGCGCGCGTACGAGCGCAGGGCGGCGTTGCAGCGGGGTGGTCTGCCGGAGGACGCGGTGGTGCTGAGCACCGCCGAGCTGGCGGATCTGCAGGACAGGTTGTTCCAGCTGCGGTGCGCCGCGGAGGATGTGGTGACGGCGGCGCAGGACGGGGCCGAGAACGAGGAGCTGAGGAAGCTGGCCGCGGAGCTGGTGGAGTCGGCGAAGGGTTTGGAGCGGCTGAGATAGCCGTTCGTACAACAGCGAACTGACCGGCGTAGCGGGTTGCTTACGTCCGGTGATCGGACGATCATGACGCGCGTGACCTCCTACTGCCGCACGGTGCTGGACCGAGCGGGTGTCGGCTATGCCGTGACGGATTCGCGCGGGAACCTGTTGTGGTGCAACCGCGCGTTGGGTGCTGTGCTGGGGGTTCCGGTCGAGCAGGCGTACGGCCGGTCGTTGCCGGCGTTGCTCCCCGGGGTGCCCGAGGTGCCCGCTCCCGCTCGTGAGGTGCTGGTACCGGGTCCGAAGTGGCTCGAGGTGCGGTGCTCGCGGCTGGGTGACGATCTGATGTACGAGGTCGTGGACGTGTCGGCGTGGCGTGATCGTGAGTTGACGGTGACGCAGGAGGCGGACGCGTTGCGCCGGGCTCAGGCTCTGGGGCGCATGGGGACGTGGGAGTGGTCGATCCGCGAGGATCGGGTGATCTGGTCGGACACCCTGCTGGAGATGTTCGGGTTCTCGGCGGGGACGGCGTTCGACTTCGAGCTTTATTCGCAGCTGGTGCATCCGGACGATCTGCCGATGATCGAGGAGACGCTGGACGCGGCGCTGAAGACGGGTTCGGTGTTCACGTACACGCATCGGATGTTGCGGCCGGACGGCAAGGAGCGGGTGTTCGAGTGCTTCGGTGAGGTCGTCGTCGGTGATGACGGGACTCCGTTGCGGGCTTTGGGTACGGCGCACGACGTGACGCAGTCGTCGCGGGTGCACGACGAGCTCGTGAGGATGGCGGAGCAGGATCCGTTGACGGGTCTGCCGAATCGCCGGGCGTTGACGCGTGCGCTGGAGCAGGAGCTGGCGAACAACGGTTCGGGTGCGCTTCTGGTGCTGGATCTGGACAACTTCAAGGATGTCAACGATCTGCGTGGTCATGCGGTGGGTGACCGGGTGATGCGGATGCTGGCGTCGGCGTTGCAGTCCCGTTTGGGTGACAGGTTGATCGCTCGTCTGGGTGGTGACGAGTTCGCGGTGGTGTTGCCGGGTGCGTCGCCGAAGGACGCGTCCGAGGTGGCGGACGGGTTGCGGGACGCGGTGGCGGGTTTTCCGCTGGCGGGGATCGGGACTCCGGCGCGGATCACGGTGAGCACGGGGCTGGCGGAGTTCGGTCCTGGTGACTCGTGGGAGCTGGTGCTGGCGAACGCGGATCTGGCGTTGTACGCGTCGAAGGCGGCGGGCCGGGACCGGGTGACGGTGTACGAGCCGAACCACTACGCGGACACGGTGAAGCGGGTCAGTGTGCTGGACCGGTTGCGGGCGGCGTTGGCGGGCAACGGGTTGGCGCTGTACGGCATGCCGATGGTGGAGCTGACGACGGGTCAGGTGCTCGGGCACGAGTTGTTGTTGCGCCTGGAGGACCAGCAGGAGCCGTATCTGGGTCCGGCGGACTTCCTGCCGGTGGCGGAGCGGTCGAACCTGATCCTCGAGGTGGACCGGTGGGTGCTGACGACGGCGATCGACGCGTTGGTGGCGCAGCCGGATCCGCGGTTGCGGTTCAACGTCAACGTCTCTGGCCGGACTCTCGAGGACCCTGACTTCGGGAACTTCGTGCTGGACAAGCTGGGTTCGGCTGGGGTGGCGCCGGGCCGGCTGGGTCTGGAGATCACGGAGACGGCGGCCGTCACCAACCTCGACGCCGCGGTGACGCTGGCGACGCAGCTACGCAGCTTCGGCTGCCGGATCACCCTGGACGACTTCGGTTCGGGGTTCGGGTCGTTCGTGCACCTCAAGCACCTGCCGATCACGGGTATCAAGATCGACGGCGAGTTCGTGAAGGGCATCGAGACCAACGACGCCGACGCGGTGCTGGTGTCGGGGATCGTGCAGATCGCGAACGGGCTGGGGTTGTCGGCGGTCGCGGAGTGGGTGGAGCGGCCGTCTCAGGTGGAGGCGTTGAAGCGGCTGGGTGTGCGGGTGGGGCAGGGTTTCCACCTCGGCAAGCCGATCCCGCTGCGTGACGTGGTGAGTGCGGAGCGCATGCCGCCGAATGGCGCATTGTCGTCTCAGGTGGTCGGAGCAGAGGATGGGGCGCGCTCCTGATCCGCGCCCGATGGGATTTCCGTGTCGTCTTGTGGTCTTCGTCGTCTTGAGTTGAGCGTTGCCGAGCCTGAGTCGTCGGTGGATTTCTTCGCCGGTGTTCTCGGGTGGACGGTGATCGCGGAGCCCGGTGGGTCGTTCTCGGGCTGGGTGGGTGATCGGCTCGCGGCTCAGGTCGTTGCGGGGGACCAGGGTTGGCGGGTGTTCTTCGGTGGTGACGAGCCGCGTGACCTGATCGGGAACTCCTCTGTGGACTCCGGCCGGGTGTTGCACGGTCCGTGGGCGCCGCCTCCCCGGCACGGTGAGCCGTGCTGGGTCGAGTTGATGGTCGAGGCGCCGGACGACGAGTTCTGGACCGGGGCGCTGGGCTGGGAGGTCGATCCGGCGACGGAGGACTTCGTGTTGTTCACGTCGGCGCGGCATGGTGATCCGCGTTCGGTCGCGGGCCGGCTGACGACGACGCGTGCGCGGGGCTGGCAGACGTACTTCGCCGTGGACGATGTCGCGGCGGCGTGCGCGAAGGTGTCCGAGTTGGACGGTCGTGTGCTGCTGGAGCCCACGACCGTGCCGACCGGGTTGATCGCGTCGATCGAGAGCCCGCACGGCGGCTCGTGCGTGTTGCTGGAGAAGCCGGCGGGCTGGGGCGGGACGTGGTCTAGCTAGCCGGGTCGCGGTCGAGGAAGGCGACGGCGAGCAGGACGAGGCCGGTGGCGATGCTGACGCCGGTGTTGATCAGCAGGTCGGAGGTGGCCATGCCGATCTCGCGGCCCCAGTAGGCGAGTTGTGAGCCCGCGTCCCAGAACAGGTACATCAGGGCGTTGAGGACGATGAGCTTGCGCCGGTCGGTCGCGCGGCTCAGTCCCATGGCGATGATGGTGATCGCGATGATGAGGACGTGGTAGCCGGCGACGGAGTACCACTGGAACGCGCGCGTCGGTGTCATCTCGCCGCCGAGGTAGGCGCGGTCGGTGAGTTCGGGGCTGAAGGTGAGCACGACGGCCTGGAGCAGGTTGAAGGCGATGTAGACCCACAGGACGATCTTCATCCAGAGCTTCACGGGTCAGGCGTCCAGTTCGGGTGGGAAGCCGCCGGTGGCGATGGGGCCCCAGCTGTCGATGGTGATGCGGATGAGGGACTTGCCCTGGCGGAGCATGGCGGCGCGGTACTCGTCCCAGTCGGGGTGCTCGCCGGCGATGCAGCGGTAGTACTCGACGAAGTCCTCCAGCGCTTCGGGCAGGTCGAGGACTTCGGCGGTGCCGTCGATCTGGACGTAGGCGTCGTTCCAGTCGTCGGAGAGCACGCACATGGTGACGTGGGGGTTGCGGCGGGCGTTGCGGACCTTGGCGCGTTGCGGGTAGGTCGCGACGACGATGCGGCCCTGCGTGTCGACGCCGCAGGAGACGGGGGAGACCTGCACACCGTCGGTGCTGCTGCGGCGGGTGATGAGGACGCCGTGGTGGCGGGTTGCGAGGAACTCGAGCAGCTGCGGCCGGTCGACGAGGTCGGCCGTGGCGATCTTCGGCATGATGTGCAGCATGGCACGCTTCACCTCGTTCGACGGCACCGAACTCGCCTATCGAGAAGCAGGGGACGGCGTCCCGCTGGTGGTGCTGGCGGGTGGTCCCGGGCGGGCGTCGGAGTACCTGGAGACGCTGGGCGGGCTGGACGCGTCGCGGCGGTTGGTGGTGCTGGACAACCGAGGTACGGGCTCCTCGGACGAGCCGGCGGATCCGTTCACCTACCGGCGGGACATGCTGGTGCGGGACGTGGAGATGCTGCGCCGTCACCTGGGCCTGGACGTGATCGACGTGCTGGGGCACTCCGCGGGTGCCGGGATCGCGATGGGGTACGCGGCGGACTACCCGGACCGGGTCGGGAAGCTCGTGCTGCTCACCCCGGCGTTGCGCAGTGTCGGGTTGTCGCCGGAGCAGAGCGACTGGGACACGTTCCTGGCCACCCGCGCCGATCAGCCGTGGTTCGAGGTGGCGACGGCGGCTCTGGAGCGCAACGCGGCCGGGGACGACTCGGTGCGCAACCGGGTGGCGGCGTCGCCGTTGCTGTACGCGCGGTGGGACGAGCGGACCAGGGCGCACGCGGACGCGGAGCTGGGGCAGTGGAAGTACGAGGTCGCGCTGGGCTACAACGCCGAGGGTGCGTTCGTGCCGGGTGTGCTGCGGCGGGCGATCGCGGACTTCGGGCATCCGGTGCTGGTGTACGCGTGCGAGGTGGATCCGATCTCGCCGGTGCGGCGCTGTGTGGAGCTGGCGGCGTTGTTCCCGGACGCGACGCTGTTCGTGCACGAGGGTGTGGGGCACTACCCGTGGGTGGAGGACCCCGAGACGGTGTCGTCGCGGATCGAGGAGTTCCTGGCGGGCTAGCTCAGGTGGTCAGGAAGGACTCGCGAGGATCGAGGTCACCGAGCACTGCGGACACCGTTCCTTGCGCGGCGAACCGGTACAGGACGGTCTGGTAGATCCCGTTGAGGGTGGCCAGCACGACGGCGACGAGCAGTACCCACGCCGCGGACAGCAGCACGCAGACGTAGAGGGCCGTGGTGCCGCCGACCAGCGAGCCGAGGCCGATCACCACGGCGACACCCGCCACGGCGGCGACCACCCCGAGCAGGCTCAGACCGGCGTAGCCCGCGATGTTCTCGCCCCAGGTCCGGCGCAGCAGATCGGCGGAGCGCTTCGGCGCGTCGCGCAGTGTCACGTCTTCGAGCGTGAGCACGGGGAGCACGAGGTAGGCGATCAGGTTCCAGCCGATCTCGGCGAGCACTCCGAGGAACCGCAGGGCGAAGTCCGCGTATCCCTCGATCGCGCGCAGCACGGCGGACGCGGTGAGTGTCAGCACCGACCAGGTCAGCAGTCGTGGCCAGCGCCGTCCCGCTGCCACCAGCCCGGCGCCGATGCGGGCGTGCTCGCCGCACAGCGCCACGTTGGCCTGGGAGATGAGCGCGGCCTTGAAGAACGTGGTGACCATGGTGATCGCGAGGAAGCATCCCGCGAGGAGCAGCGCCCAGACCGCTGGGCCGGGTCGTTGCGCGGCGGAGAACGCCGGCGTCAGGACGGCGGTGGCGACGAGCAGCACCGTCACCCCGGACAAGATCGGGAAGGCGGAGATGCGCGGTTGCGTGCGCAGCACCCGCCACGAGGCTTTGAACATCATGAAAGCCGTGGCCCAGTAGCCCATTGAAATCCCCCAGGATTTGATCGAGGGGGAAGCCTAGACGCAGCCGGCCGTCGTGCCGGGCGGGTTCGCGAAGTTCGCGCGGAAAGATCGTTTCCGCGGCGGGCTAGCGGGCGGCGGCGGTGGCGACGCGGTCGCGGCCGTTGTTCTTGGCCTGGTACAGCGCCTCGTCGGCGGCCAGCAGCAGCGGGCTGAGCTCGGTGGCGATGTCGGGGAACACCGCGGCGCCGACGGAACCGGTCAGGCCGGTGATGACGCGGGTGTTGCCGAGGCGGTCGACGACCTCGACCTCGAGGCGGGCGATGTCGAAGCGGATGCGTTCGGCGGTGGCGCGGACCTCGGTGGTGCCGACGCCGGGCAGCAGGACCGCGAACTCCTCGCCGCCGAAACGGCCGACCAGGTCGTAGGACCGCACGGCGTGTTTGAGGGCGTCGGCGACGGCGCGCAGCACCCGGTCGCCGGCGAGATGGCCGTAGGTGTCGTTGATCTGCTTGAAGTGGTCGAGGTCCAGTATCAGCACCCCGACGGTGGAGACCAGGCGGCGGGCGCGGGCGATCTCGCGTTCGGCGACGTCGTGCCAGAAGGTGGCGTCGACCAGGCCGGTCTTGCTGTCGGTGCGGGCGGCGACGCGGAACTGCGGCAGCAGCAGGCCCATGTGCAGGGCCAGGACGGTGAGCAGCAGGATCGGCGAGAGCCACGGCCGGGCGGTGGCGATGATGGCGATGCCGGAACCGAGGCCGACCGACGCGGTCACGATGAGGACGTCGGAGGCGTGGCCGAGCGCCGTCTTGAGCGGGTTCTCGGGGTTGGTCATGATGATCGCGCCCACGACCAGGGCGTAGTTGACGAACCAGTAGAGGAATCCCGCGATCACGAGTGCTGTGAGGCCGCGTGGTCCGTCCAGATCGGACGGGTTTGAGGCGGAGAACATGGCCAGGACCCATTGCGCTGCGGCACAGCCAAGTACGACAGTGGCCGCGGAGAACAGTTTCCGGTAGAGAACAGCCCGGCGCTCGTACACCCGCAGCCACGCGTGCAGGTAGATGGTCACGACCATCAGGACGACCAGTGGCATCGGGAGAACGAGCACGCCCGCGAATTGCCACACCGATTGCATCTGCGCGTGAGGGACACCCTCAGAGGAGATTTCGCGGATGCGTTCGATTCCGCGCGCCGCTTCCAGATGAATGAGCGCTGCCGCGGTGAGGGCCGCGAACCAGGCCCAGTGGCGCACCTCGACAGGGGTAAGCCGTGCGGTCGCGAGCGTGACGAGTGCCGCGAGCACGGCAATCGTCACGACGTAGGTCAGCACGACAGGAGGAAGGGACCATAACTTCCACCGGCGCGGGTCGAGCCTAGGCACGCTGCCACCCCCACCGAAAACCATCAGGAACAAACCACTGTAGCTACCGGGTCACGCGAAGTCGTGGCTCCATGTGGGGGACCTCACCCCGAGTAGTCCTCGTGTTTTCACCCCTCATTGCACACCCCGCATTCCCACAAGGAGACGGTCATGATGAACCGCGCGCTGTCCACCGACTGGACTTTCACCTCCACTGACTGGACCTTCGCGAAGTCGACGGACTGGACCTTCAGCTCCGGTTCGACCGACTGGACGTTCATGGCGTCGACGGACTGGACGTTCGCGTCGACCGACTGGACCGTCTGAGCCTTGTGTGAACCGTGGTGGCGCAGGAGGGTGCCCCGACCGGCACCCTCCACCGTCACGGTGACGTTTGTGGTTGTGCGTGTCCGGCCTGCGTGAAGGCCTGCTTCCACTCCCACGCCGCGCCGGCCGCGGCCAGCACCCCCAGACCCGCGATGGCCGCGATGACGTGCGGTACCCGCCACCAGTGGGCCGCCGCCCCCGCCGCCGCGATCCCCAGCCCCTGCGACACCCGCAGCGCCGTGACGGCCAGGCCGAACGCCTGGCCGCGCGTCGCGTCGGGCACCGAGCGCACGAACGTCGCGTTGGCGAGCAGTTGATACCCGCTGGCCGCGCCCGACAGTCCGAGCAGCACCAACGTCCACGCCAGACCCGGAGACAACGCCATCGGCAGCAGCACCGCGCACGACACGACCGACAGCACCGGCATCCACCGCAGCCCCCGCCCGGCCGGCACGCGCGCGAGCACCACCATGCCCAGCGCGGTCCCGGCCGACACCACGCCGAAGATCGCCCCCACCGCCGCCGGACCCGCCCCCAGCTGGGAGGCCAGCGGCGCGGCGAGTGCCTCGGCGGGAATGTAGAACCCGGACACGCAGGCGAGCGCGACCAGCGCCCGCAGCCGCCGGTCACCCCACACCAGCCGCGCCCCGCCGAGCAGATCCGCGGGCCACGCCCGCACGTGCGGATGGCCCGGCGCGGGCCGGTCGAGCAGGAACACCCCCACCAGCAGCGCCGACACGGCGAACGTCACCCCGTCCGCGAGCAGCACCGGTCCCGGCCCCAGCGAGGCCACGAGCACGCCGCCACCGAGGAACCCGGCCACCTGCGCGGCCTGCGTGACGGTGCTCAGCACGGCCTGGGCCAGCGGATACCGTTCGTCGGGCAGGATGTTGGGCAGCACCGCCGCCCGCGCCGCCCCGTGGGGTGCGCCCGCGAGCTGCACCGTCACCAGCAGCGCCGCCAGCACCCACAACGGCAGCCCCGGTACCGCCATCAGCACCAACAGGGCCGCGCGCACGAGATCCGCGGCCACCATGACGCTGCGGCGGGCGAACCGGTCGGCGAGCCCCGAGAGCAGAGGCCCGCCGAGCAGGTCCGGCAGGAACGTCAACGCGTAGGTCAACGCCGTGAGGCCCGCGCTGGCGGTGCGGTCGTAGACGTGCACCGTCAGCGCGACCCTGGCGAACTGGTCCCCGGCCACCGACACCACGTGCGCCACGAACAGGGTGCGGAACTCGCGATCGCGGGCGAGTCCGCGGTAACCGGGCATGAGCTACAGAATGGACGACCAGAACCCGCATTGGTGATCCAGGGCGAAATCGGTGCCGCCGATCGCTCCGGGAGCCAGCGACTGCACGTCGGCCCGCCAGCCCGGATCACCGGTACGCGCGAACCGGCCCCACGCCGCGATCATGTAGTCCGACACCTTCCGCTGCTCGGGCGTCAGCGTCTGGCCCATGTCGAACAGCATCAGCAGCTCAGAGCCGTGATAAGCCCCGTACTCCGGGAACGGCGGCAGGTCCGGGAAGATCATCGGCACGTCCGGGTCGGCGAACTCGTACCCCGACACACGGGCCCGCCGCCCCAGCTCACCGCGCGCCGTCTGCGACGGGCACGCCCACCCCTTGTCGGTCAGCAGCTCGGCGATCTCGTCGCGCGCGTCACCGTTGCCGTTGACCGGATACCGTGCCGCGACCTTGGCCGCGTTCGCACCGAAGAACCAGGCCAGCTGGTCCTGGTAGGCGGTCTCGGGCAGCGGCTGCGGCCAGAACAACGGCGCGAACAACGTCATCTCGTCGTGCGTCGACCCCACCAGCGTCGGAACGTGGTGCATGCGGCCCGTGCGTTGCGCGACGATCGGATCGATCGGCAGCACCGCCGTGTCGTACGACGGCGAGGCGAACTGCTCGTGCACCGTGAGCAGCGTGGACACCGGCTGCGCCCGCAGGCACGCCACGTCCGCGCACCCGAGCACGCCGACGCCCGCCTTCTCCGTGTCGGCCCGGGAGCGCCACACGCCGGTGAACTCACCCGGCGCCGTGAACGACGGCAGGTTCAGCCCGCACGGCCCCGACTGGATGATCGCCTTCGCGAACAACCCCGCCGCCCGAGGCGACGCCAGCTGCGCACAGACGCTCAGTCCACCCGCGGACTCGCCGAACACCGTGACGTTGCGTGCGTCCCCGCCGAACGCACGGGCGTTGCGCTGCACCCACTTCAACGCCGCCTGCTGATCGGCCAGCCCGAACGCACCCGACCCGGCCAGCCCCGGATGACCGAAGAACCCGAACACCCCGAGCCGGTAGTTCACGGTGACCACGACGGCGTCGTTCCTGGACGCCAGCCACGTCGCGTCGTACATCGACGCCGCCCCCGACGTGAACCCGCCGCCGTGGATCCACACCATCACCGGCCGCGGTCTCGCCGCACTCCCCGCCGGCGTCGTCACATTCAGATAGAGACAGTCCTCCGTGTCCGACGACGGCTGCCCCAGCTGCGAGTTCTGCGCGCAGAACGGCGCGGGCGACGTCGCGTCCCGCACCCCCTGCCACCGCGCGGCAGGCTGCGGATCCCGCCACCGGTTCTCACCCACCGGCGCAGCGGCGAACGGAATGTTCCCGAACGTCCGCACCGCCTCGGTCACCTTGCCCCGCACAGCGCCTTTGTCCGTGCGCACCACCGCGCCACCGTCCGCGGCGGCAGGACTCACCAGCACCGCGCACGCCATCACGGCGGCCACGACCGCTGACAGCATCGTTCTCACAGCGACCCCCAGAACTCGCACTGGTGGTCCTTCGCGAAGTCCGCCGGCCCGACGGCGCCCGCGGCCAGCGACTGCACGTCGGCCCGCCAGCCCGGATCACCGGTGCGGGCGAACCGGCCCCACGCCGAGATCATGTAGTCCGACAGCTGCCGCTGCCCCGCCGTCAACGGCAGCCCGAAGTCGAACAGGAACGGCAGCTCGGAGGCGTGGAACGCCTTGTAGCCGCCGGGAAACGGCGGCATGCCGGGAAAGAACATCGGCACGTTCTGATCCGCGAACTCATACCTCGACACCCGCGCGTGCCGGTCCAGCTGCCTGCGCGTCACCGCCGACTCGCACGACCACGACTTGTCCGTCAGCAGCCTGGCGATCTCGTCCCGCGCGTCACCGTTGCCGTTCACCGGGTACCGCGCCGCGACCTTGTCCGCGTCCGCGCCGAACAACGCGCCCAGCGTCGCTCCGTACGCGGCCTCGGGCACGGGCTGAGGGAAGGCCTCCGGCGTGAACAACGTCATCTCGTCGTGCGTCGACCCCACCAACGTAGGAACACGGTGCATCCGGCCCGTGCGCTGCGCCACCAGCGGGTCGATCGGCAACACCGCCGTGTCGTAGGCGGGGGAGGTGAACTGGTCGTGCACCGTCAGCAGCTTCTCGACCGGCTGCGCCCGCAGGCACGCGAGGTCGGCACAGCCCACCGTGCCCACACCCGACCGCTCGACCTCGGCACGCGGCTTCCACAGGTGCGCGAACGTCCCCGGCTCCGTCGGTGAGGGCGCGTCGACCCCGCACGGCCCGGACTGGATGATCGCCTTGGCGAACAACCCCGCCGCCCGCGGCGACGCCAGTTGTGCGCACACGCTCAACGCGCCCGCCGACTCGCCGAACACCGTCACGTTGCGCGAATCACCGCCGAACGCGCGGGCGTTGCGCTGCACCCACCGCAGCGCCGCCTGCTGGTCCGCGATCCCGAACGTCCCGGAGCCGGCGAGTCCGGGGTAGCCGAAGAACCCGAACACCCCGAGCCGGTAGTTCACCGTCACGACCACGGCGTCGTTCTTGGTCGCCAGCCACCGCGCGTCGTACATGGACGCGCCGCCGCTGGTGAACGAGCCGCCGTGGATCCACACCATCACCGGCCGCGGCCGCGCCGCACTGCCCGCCGGAGTGGTGACGTTGAGGTAGAGGCAGTCCTCGGTCTGCGAGGGCGGCTGCCCCAGCCCTGCGCCCTGCGCGCACATCGGCGCGGGCGTCGTCGCGTCCCGCACCCCCTGCCACGCCGCGGCGGGCTGCGGATCCCGCCACCGGTTCGCACCCACCGGCGCAGCGGCGAACGGGATGTTGCCGAACGTGCGGTACGTGCTGGTCACCGTCCCGGCGACCGCGCCCTTGTCGGTCTTCACGATCCGTCCGCCGTCCGCCTGAGCGGCGGGGAACTGGCAGACGGCGAGCGTCATCGCGGCGGCCAAAGCCACCGTTGCGATCCTGGCCATGTGGACCCCCTTCGGGCTCGAACGTATCGGGGTCCGAGGGGACCGGAAACCGCATAAAGAGAACTTGTCCCATCCGCCGAAAGTCGCGGTCGCGCTCCCCGGTTGCCGACATACCGACCGGTCGGTACCCTCCGAGTCGTGGGTGACACAACGCTTCCGCAACAGCCACTGGTCGACGCGCTGATCTTCGACTGGGGCGGCGTCCTGACGGTCTCCGTGCCCGAGTTCGTCGGCGCCTGGCTGCACGCCGAGGCCATCGACCGCGACGTCTACGGCCGCATCATGCGCGAGTGGCTCAGCCGCGAGGCGCTCCCGGACAACCCCGTGTTCCGCCTGGAGACCGGCGAGCTGACGGTGCCCGAGTTCGAACGGCTGCTGGCCGCCGAGCTGATCACCACCACCGGTGCCAAGATCGACGAGGACGGGCTGCTCAAGCGCATGTTCGGTGGCGCGAGCCCCGACCCGGCGATGGTCGAGCTCGTCCGCAAGGCCCGCGCCGCCGGCCTGCACACCGCGCTGCTGTCCAACAGCTGGGGCGAGGGCTACCCGAAGGACCTGCTGATCGAGCTGTTCGACACCGTCGTGATCAGCGGCCGGATCGGCCTGCGCAAACCCGACGAGCGCATCTACCGTCACACCCTCGAGCAGGTCGGTGTCGACGCGGGGCGCGCGGTGTTCTTCGACGACGCGCCGATCAACGTCGAGGCCGCCCAGTCCGTCGGCATGCACGCGTTCCGCCACACGAGCGCTGAGAGCACCCGCGCCCACCTCGCCACCCTCGGAGTGAACCTGTGACCGACCTTCCCGGACTCGACCTGCGGGCACTGGCCGCACACCTGGGCACGGGCCCGCTGACCGGCGAGCTGTTCCGCGGCGGCCGCTCCAACCTCACCTACCGCGTCAGCGACGGCACCCGCACGTGGGTGCTGCGCCGCCCGCCGCTGGGTCACGTGCTCGCCACCGCCCACGACATGGCCCGCGAGTTCCGCGTCATCTCCGCGCTCGCCGACACGAACGTTCCCGTGCCCGGCGCGCACCAGCTCGTCGAGGACACCTCCGTCATCGGCGCGCCGTTCTACCTCATGCAGGAGATGCCCGGCGCCGCCCTGCGGGAACGCTCGCAGTGCCCGTGGATCACCCCGGAGCAGGCGCGCACGCTGTCCGAACGTCTCGTCGACGTGCTCGCCGACCTGCACTCCGTCGACCCCGCCTCCGTGGGCCTGCAGGACTTCGGCCGCCCGGAAGGCTTCCTCGCCCGGCAGGTCAAGCGCTGGGGCAAGCAGCTCGACGCCTCCCGCAGCCGCGACCTGCCCGGCATCGAGGAACTGCGCGACAAGCTCGCCGACACCGTCCCCGACTCGCCGCGCGCCGCGATCATCCACGGCGACTACCGCCTCGACAACGCGCTCGTCACCCAGGACCCCCTCGAGATCAGCGCCGTCCTGGACTGGGAGATGGCCACCCTGGGCGACCCGCTCGCCGACCTCGGCCTGCTCTACGTCTACTGGGCGGGCCTGGGCGCGGACAACGACCCCATCACCGGCGGCGTCACCTCGCTGCCCGGGTTCCTGTCCGCCGACGAGCTCGTCGCCCGCTACACCGCCCGCACCGGCACCGACACCTCCGGCCTGGGCTGGTACATCGCCTTCGGCTACTTCAAGCTCGCCGTCATCGTCGAAGGCATCCACTTCCGCTTCGCCAGCGGCAAGACCGTCGGCGCCGGCTTCGAAAAGCTCGGCGCGTTCACCGTTCCCCTCGTGCGGCAGGGACTCGCCGCCGCCCACAAGGAGCTCTAATGGACTTCGCCTACGACGCCAAGACCGAGGAACTGCGCACCAAGCTCCTCACGTTCATGGACGAGCACGTCTACCCGGCCGAAGCGGTCCTCGAGCAGCAGCTGCACGACGCCGCCGACCCGTGGGAACGCCAGCCCATCCTCGAAGAGCTCAAAGCCGAAGCCCGCCGTCAGGGCCTGTGGAACCTCTTCCTGCCCGACCCCGAGCACGGCGCGGGCCTGACGAACCTGCAGTACGCGCCGCTCGCCGAGATCACCGGCCGCAGCCCCCACCTCGCCCCCGAGGCCCTCAACTGCGCCGCCCCGGACACCGGCAACATGGAAGTGCTCGCCATGTTCGGCACCGACGAGCAGAAGAAGCAGTGGCTGCAGCCCCTGCTCGACGGCGAGATCCGCTCCGCGTTCTGCATGACCGAACCCGAGGTCGCCTCCTCCGACGCCACCAACATCGCCACCCGCATCGAACGCGACGGCGACGACTACGTCATCAACGGCCGCAAGTGGTGGTCCTCCGGCGCGATGAACCCGAACTGCGCGATCTTCATCGTCATGGGCAAGACCGACCCCGACGCCGAACGTCACCGCCAGCAGGCCATGATCCTCGTCCCGCGCGACGCCGCCGGCGTCACCGTCAAGCGCGCCATGCACGTCTTCGGCTACGGCGACCACGCCCACGGCGGCCACGCCGAGATCGAGTTCGTCGACGTCCGCGTTCCCGCCTCGAACCTCATCTCCGGTGAGGGTGAAGGGTTCGCGATCGCCCAGGCCCGCCTGGGCCCCGGCCGCATCCACCACTGCATGCGCCTGATCGGCATGGCCGAACGCGCCCTCGAACTGATGTGCCGCCGCGCCTCCTCGCGCGTCGCGTTCGGCAAGCCCATCGCCGCCCAGGGCGTCGTGCACGAGTGGATCGCCGAGTCCCGCGTCCGCATCGAACAGGCCAGGCTCCTGGTCCTCAAGACCGCGTGGCTGATGGACACCGTCGGCAACAAGGGCGCCCACACCGAGATCCAGGCCATCAAGATCGGCACCCCCTCGATGACCGAATGGGTCCTCGACAAGGCCATCCAGGCCCACGGCGGCGCCGGCGTCAGCCAGGACTTCCCGCTGGCCGAACTGTGGGCCGCCACCCGCACCCTGCGCCTCGCGGACGGCCCCGACGAGGTCCACCGCATGTCGCTGGCCAAGCGGGAGCTCAAGAAGTACCTGTAGACACATGGATGTCACGCGAGGCGGGCCGGCCGACGCGCCGGTGATCTTGAAAATGCTCGACGACGCGCAGGACTGGCTCGCCTCGCAGGGCCGCAGCGGACAGTGGGGAACCGACCACTGGTCCGCTGCCCCGGCCACCGCCGAACGCATCACCCGGCTCGCCACCACCGGCACCGTGTGGCTCGGTGTGATCGACGACGTGCCCGCGGGCGTGATCATCACCTCCACCACGCCGCACGACTACGTGCCGCCCGCCGACGAACCCGAGCACTACGTGACCCTGCTGGTCACCGCACGCGCGTATGCCGGCAACGGTGTCGGCGCCGCACTGCTGGCCCACGCCCGCGCCGAAGCCCGTGCCGCCGGGGTCGGCCTGCTGCGCGTCGACTGCTACGACAGCGAGGACCACCGTCTCGTCGCCTACTACGAGCAGCAGGGCTTCACCTCGGTGTCCGCCTTCACCGCCCGGGACGGCACATGGCGCGGCCGCGTGCTCGCCGTGCGCGTCTAAAGGAACAGGCAGAACGGGTGCCCGTCCGGATCGATGAGCACCCGCACGTCCTCCTGCGGCTGCACGGCCGCGAGCACCGCCCCGCACGCCAGCGCGTGCTCGACCGCCGCGCCCAGGTCGTCGACCTCGACGTCCAGGTGCTGCGACGCCGTCTGCGCACCGTCCGCGCTCGGCCACACCGGCCTGCGGAAACACGCCTCGAACTCGAAGTTCAGCGTCAGCCCGCCCGGCACCCGCACCTGAGCCCAGTCGTCCTGCACCGCCCCCACCGAGGCGCCGAGCAGCCGGGCGTAGAACCCGGCGAGCTCGCGAGGCTGTGACGTGCCGATCGTGACCGACGTGAGGCGCACGGCGTCGACGCTAGTTGTTGAGGGCCTCACGCGCCGCCACAGCCGCACGGCAGGCGTGCACGAAGTCCCAGAACACCTCGGTCGTCGTGTGCCGCCGGTCCGAGCGCGAGTTCTCCTCGAACATCGCCGTGCGCAGGGGAGTCGTCAGCTCCAGCTGCGCGCCTTGGCGCGAACGGGTGCGGTTCGCGATGTTCGCCCGGTCGAAGCCGCCCAGGATCGGGTGGTCCACCGCGTCGATCGTGTGGAACCCCGCCCGCCGCAGCCGCGTCAGCAGCTCCAGCCGCAGCAACGCGTCCCGCCCGCCGACCAGCACCGCCCGGTCGTGGTCCTCCAGACCCGCCGCGGCCGCCGTGCAGCCGTGCAGGCCCAGCGCGTGCGAGGCCCCCGACACCAGCGTGCGGGCCACACGGTCGTCGCAGTTGGACGACGTCACGTGCAGCTCGTCGTTCGAGGCCGTGCGCAGGCCCTCGAACATCCAGTAGTCGTGGGTCTGGCCGATCGGCACGCGGGTGCCGGGGTGCAAACCCGCGATCGCGAGGCACAGCTCGGACGTTCCGACCTCGATACCGCCGCCGTGCGGGGCGAGGACGACCGACTGCGTACGGGGCCGGTGCCGCTTGAAGCGACGCCGGTAGTCCACCCGTTCCACCAGTCGGGGATCGGCGTAGAGGTCGGAGTTGGACGCGTAGACGTCTAACGCCGCCCACTGAGGCTGGGGTCTCATGGCGGCGGGAAGCCTACCCGGCGTCACCCGGACGGCCGCGGCCCACCGGGTGACCCGCGCTCACACCAGCGTCAACGTCCCCGCGCCCGCGTCGAGCTCCGCCCGCACACCCAGCGGCAACGACCACGAGCCCGGACAGTGCCCGAACCCGGCGTCACCCAGGATCGGCACCCCCAGACCCGACAGCCGGTCCGCCAGCACCGCCGAGACGTCACCGCAGTCCGTCCACGACCCCAGCACGATCCCCGACACCGGCTCGAACCAGCCCGCCCGCAGCAACTGCGTCAGGATCCGGTCCAGCCGGTACGCCTCCTCGCCGATGTCCTCCAGCAACGCGATCGCCCCCGCGGCGGGCGGCTCCCAGCGGGGCCCGCCCACCGACGCCGCCAGCAACGCCGCGTTCCCGCCCGTGAGCACCCCACGCGCCGTACCCGCCACCACAGGCGTGCCCGTCGTCCACGACCGTGTGCCCTCGAACAGCAGCGCACGCAGCCGTGACTGGGCCAGCGGATCGCCGACGAAATCAGCGGTGCCCGGCATCGGCCCGAACACCGTCGGCTGGCCCACGGCGTTGAGCTCGGCGTGCAGCACCGTCACGTCCGACGAGCCCACGAACACCCGCGGCGGCAAGTCCTTCCACGGCACGAGGTCCGTCATCCGCAGACACCCGTACCCGCCGCGCACGCAGAACACCGCAGACACGTCCGAACGCCACGCCGACACGAACTCCGCCGCCCGCGCCTCGTCCGACCCGGCCAGGTACGGCAACGACCACGGCCGCACCACCGGCGCCGTGACCTCGAGGCCCCACGACCGCAGCACGTCCACGCCCGCGTCGATCTTCGAAGCCAGGGCCGGGCCGGCCGGGGACACCAGCGCGACCCGATCCCCGGCGGAGAGCAGACTCACTCCGAGAGTTCCAGCACCGGCACACCGGGCGGGACGAACCCGAACGCCTGCCCGTAGAACGACAGCTCCGCCTCCAGCGCCGTCTTGATGTTCTCGGCCATCCGGAACCCGTGCTGCTCGCCCTCGAACGTGATGTACGCGTGCGGGATGCCCGACCCGGCCAGATCCGCGGCGAACCGGTCCGCCTGCTCCGGCGGGCAGATCTCGTCCTCCAGGCCCTGCAACAACAGCACCGGCCCCGACACCGACCGCGCCTTCGTCGACGGCGAACGGTCCCGATAGCGGTCGGCGGCCTCCGGCAGCGTGCCGACCAGGCCCTCCACGTAGCGCGACTCGAAGTCGTGCGTCTCGCCGCCCTCCGACGTCCAGCCGGCCAGGTCCAGGATCGGGAACGCCACCATGCCGCACCGGTACACGCCGGTCGAGGTCAGCGACGCCGCCGACGTCCAGCCACCCGCCGAACCACCCCGGATCCCGAGGCGCTGCGGATCCGCCGTGCCCTCCTTCGCGAGCTCCTGGGCCACGAACGCGCAGTCCTCCACGTCCACGACACCCCACTGCTCGCGCAGCCGCTCCCGAAACGCCCGCCCGTAGCCGGTGGAGCCGCCGTAGTTCACCGCCACCACACCGATGCCACGGCTGGTGAAGTACGCGATGTCCGTGTCGAGCTTCGGCAACGCACGCCCCGTGGGCCCGCCGTGCACGTGCACCACGTACGGCGGCAACTCACCCTCAGGCCCGGCGAAGTCCGGGTTCGACGGCGCGTACACGTACGCGGGGATCTCGCCGAACATCCGCTCCACCGGCACCGGCAGGTACGCCGACTCCGGCGACTGCTCGCCGCCGGTCAGGTACGAGAGCTCGCCGTTGGACAGGTCCAGGCGCACCACGGCGTAGTCCGACGTCGGCCCGGCCGCGCCGCAGATCACCACGCCGTCGCGCACCGACAGGTCCGCGGCCCACGTCGGCAGATCGGTCTGCACGTCGGTCACCGTCGCGGACCGTTCGTCGAGCACCGCCAGATGTCCCGACCGCACCACCAGGTACCGGCCCGGCGACAGCGTGGCGAACCAGCGGTTGCCCAGCCTCCACATCGGACCGCCCAGCTCCTCCTCGCACGGCGCCAGGTTCTTGCGCGTGCCGTCGGGGGAGACGCGGAACAGGTTCCACCAGCCGTCGGGGTCGGTCAGCGCCAGCAGGGAGTCGCCCTCCCACTCGAACTGGCACACCGCCTCGGTCTGCGACCCGGCCACGACCTCGTGCTCGGAGGAGCCGATCTCGGCGACGCAGAGTTCGGCGCCGTCCCACGGCATCTGCGGGTGGTCCCAGCCGATCCAGGCGAACCTCGTGCCGTCCGGGCTGATCTTCGGGCCGGTCATGAAGTGGTGCGAGGCACCGAGAACCCGGATCTCACCCGAGCGGGTGATCGCCACCAGGTCGCGGCGCACGTCGGTGCGCGCGTCGCCCGTGACGGACTCCCGCACGCACCACACCTCGCCGTCCGGGCCCGCCGACAGATCCGAGTACCGCACCCCGTGATGCCGTTGCGGCTCGGGCGTCAGCGGCGTGGGCTCGGGAGCGTCGGGGTCGAACACGTACACGCGCTGGTCGTTCCAGTGCGTGAACGCCACCCTGTCCTGCTCGAGCACCACGAACGGCCTGCCGCCGTACTCGTGCACCCGGTTGCGGGCGTTCCACGGCGCGGGCAGCACCTCGACGCCGTCGCGCACCAGCGCCACTCTGCCGCCCTGAGCCGCTCGGCTCTCCGCCCACCACACCTGCTCACCGTGCAGGTCGGCCCACTGGAACCCACCCCCCGGTTTGGAGGTGTCGCCGGCCGTGATCGGCGAGGTCCAGGTCCCGTACGAAGCGATCTTCACCACAACCCGACCCTATACGCGGAGTGTTTGGTGGGGGAGGACCTGCCGACGATCTCCGCGTGGCCTAGGGTCGTATCTGCCATGGCTCGTGTCATTCACGTATTCCGCGCACCCGACCGTTTCATCGCAGGAACCGTCGGGCAGCCCGGCGACCGCACCTTCTACCTGCAGGCCTCAGAGCAGAGCAGGTTGATCAGCGTCGCCCTGGAAAAGCAGCAGGTCCAGGTCCTCGCCGAACGCATCGGCTCGTTGCTCGAGGAGGTGCACCGCCGCTTCGGCGCCGACGTCCCCGAGGACGCGCCACCCGACGACCTCGACACCCAGCCCCTCGACGTGCCCGTCGAGGAGGAGTTCCGGGTCGGCACCATGGGCCTCGGCTGGGACGCCGAGTCCAAGGCGGTCGTCATCGAACTCCTCGCGATCTCCGAGGAGGAGGTCGACGAGGCCGTCGTGCTCGACGACACCGAGGAAGGCCCCGACGCCGTGCGGGTCTTCCTGTCGCCGTCCGCCGCCCGCGCCTTCGCCGAACGCGCCGACCGCGTCATCAACGCCGGCCGCAAACCCTGCCCCCTGTGCGCCGAACCGCTCGACGCGGACGGCCACATCTGCCCGCGGCAAAACGGTTACCGCCGCACCGAAGAAGACTGACGTGGACACCTCGTCGGCCCTGCACCTGCTCGAACACGGCCGCATCGAGGTCGAAGGACGCCTCGTCGACGCCTCCAACGCCACCTTGTTCTGCAAGATCTCGTTGGACGGCGTCGACGCCCAGTGCGTCTACAAACCCGTGCGAGGCGAACGGCCGCTCTGGGACTTCCCCGACGGCACGCTCGCCGGCCGCGAGGTGGCCACCTACCTCATCTCCGCCGCGTCCTTCGGCGTCGTGCCGCCCACCGTGCTGCGCCCCGGCCCGTTCGGCAGCGGCATGGTCCAACTCTGGGTCGAGACCCGCGAGGAAGACGAACTCGTCGACATCATCAGCGTCGACGACGTCAAACCCGGCTGGATCCCCGTCTTCCACGCCCACGACCGCTTCGGCGACCCGGCCGTGCTCGTGCACGCCGACCACCCCCGCATCGCCGAGATGTCCGCCTTCGACGTCGTCGTCAACAACGCCGACCGCAAAGGCGGCCACGTCCTGCACGCCCTCGACGGCTCCGTCTACGGCGTGGACCACGGCATCTGCCTGCACACCGAACCCAAACTCCGCACCGTCCTGTGGGGCTGGGCCCGCGAACCCCTCCCCGAGCACGCCGTGGACACGTTGCGCCGCCTGAGATCCGAACTGGACGGCGCCCTCGGTGAGTCGCTGCACGACCACCTGACCCGCGCCGAGGTCCGGGCCGTGGGGGAACGCACCGACAAGCTGCTGGCCGCCGGGGTCTACCCCGAACCGTCCGGCGACTGGCCCGCCATCCCCTGGCCCGCGTTCTAGTACGGGGGCGTGGGGGCGGTGTCGCGAGGTGTCCTGCTGAGCGTGAATTGCCCAGCCAACGTTCTGGGTCAGGCCACCAGCTCCTGTGATCTGCGTCCGGCAGCGACAAAGGACGCACTGTCCGCGCCCGGCGTTACTACGCTCAGCGACCATGTCGTTGATCAACCCGCCCAAGCCCCAGCCCGGCGACCGCGTGGCGATCGTCTCCCCGGCCGCGGGCCTGCCGGGCCTGTTCCCCCTCCCGCACGAACTGGGCCTGCAGCGCCTCAAGACCGAGTTCGGCCTGGTCCCCGTCGAGTACCCGGCGACCCGCAAGCTCGGCTCCACCCCGCGGGAGCGCGCCGCGGACCTGCACGCCGCGTTCGCCGACCCGTCCATCAAGGCGGTCATCGCCACGATCGGCGGCGACGACCAGATCACCGTCCTGCCCCACCTGGACGAGGACCTGATCAAGGCCAACCCCAAGCCGTTCTTCGGACACAGCGACAACACCAACCTGCTGACGTGGCTCGCGAACCGCGGCATGGTCGGCTTCTACGGCGGCAGCGTCATGGTCCAGTTCGGCCGGCCCGGCGCCATGCACCCCGCCACCGCCGACTCGCTGCGGGCCGCGCTGTTCACGCCGGGGGAGTACCGGCTCACCGAGTCCACCGCCTACGGCGACAAGGACAGCGCCTGGGAGGACCCCGGGGCGTTCGAGACGGAACCCGTCCTCGAACCCAGCGGCGGCTGGATCTGGCACCAGCCGCACACCACGGTCAAGGCCACGTCGTGGGGCGGGAACCTGGAGATCCTGTCGTGGCTGATGATGGCCGGCCGCGAGATCAACGCCCCCGAGCACTACGACGGCAAGGTCCTGTTCTTCGAGACCAGTGAGGAGATGCCGTCCGCGACCGAGGTCTACCGGATCCTGCGCAACATGGGTGAACGCGGCCTGCTGCGGCGATTCGCGGCCGTCTTGGTAGGGCGGGCCAAGGCCTGGTTCTTCACCAACCAGGACACCGACCGCGCCACCCACACCGCCGAACAACGCGAAGCGGTGCTCCAGGCCTTCGCGCAGTACGCGCCCGACACGATGATCGTGTTCGACGTCGACCTCGGCCACACCGACCCGCAGGTCATCATCCCGGTGGGCGGCACGATCGAGGTCAACGGCCCGGACCGCACGATCACCGTCACCTACTGACGGTGGCGGTCATCCACGACCTATTCCTTGCCCATTGATTTTTGCGTATTGAGATACCGCCGGGGTTTGACGCGCGGATGATCGTGCCCTTATCTTCTGGAGGCGTTCTGACCTGCGTGAACATTCGAATTGTGAATGCGGGAACCGGTGGACATGACCTATTTCGAACGGATTGTCGTGGTGGGCGCCGCCGAACTCGGCGCGTGGGCGGCCTCGTGCCTCGCGCGACGGTTCGGGCCCGTTGACCTGATCGGCCCCGGCGCCGCGACGCTTGCCGGCATCGGGGTCCGGCGCTACCCGCACGCCACCGTCCGCGAACTGGACCTCGACACGCCCGCGGTCATCGTCGACAACGACGGCGGCCGCCTGCAGCGGCTGGTGTGCGACCGGCTCGTCGTGGCCGGGTGGCCCGTGCCGTTGCTGCCGGTCAACCGGTGGGTCGTCGACGGCAAGGTCGCCATCGCCGGCGACGGAGCCGATCTGCGGCTGCTCTCCACGTGCTTCGACGCCAACGGACTGTGGCGCCCAGCGCTGGCCGACTACCAGTTCCGACGCCAATCGGGAGCGAACTCGCTAATCTGAGTTGAGTGATCGATGACGCCGCCAGAGCCCGCCTGATCCGACGTTTCGGCACCGGCGTGACCGGGTGGATCGACGCCCTGCCCGACCTGGTCGCCACGCTCACCGCCCGCTGGGGCCTCACCCTGGTCGAACACCTGCCCGGCGGCACCGGCACCACGTTCCTGTGCACCTCCGCGGTCCTCAAGCTCACCCCGGACCACGACATCGCCGTGCACGAGGCCAGAGCACTCGCCGCCTGGTCCGGCACCCCCGCGATGGTCGACCTCCTCGACGCCGACCTCGCCCGCGGCGCGCTGCTGCTGCGCAGAATCCAGCCCGGCAGCCCGGCCACAGACCCCGCCAAGGTCGTCCCGCACCTGCACGAGGCCAGCCCGAAAGGCTTCCCGCCGCTCAAGGCCCGCGTCGACTTCCTGTTCGAAACCGTGCTCACCCGCCGCACCGGCACCTACTACGCCACCGAACACCACCGCGCCCGCAAACTCGCCCAGGACGACGTCAAACCCGTGCTGCTGCACGGCGACATGCACCCCGGCAACGTCCTGCAAGGCCCCGACGGCCCGATCGCGATCGACCCCCGTGCCTGCGTCGGCGACCCGGCCGTCGACTGGCTGGACTTCGTGCACGGCGGCTACGACCTGCACGGCGCCGACGTCGACCTGGACCGCGTCCACGAGTGGCTCACCGCCTTCAAACCCTTCTACGGTTAGGGTTCCCCGGTGCGTTCCCACGACTACGGCCGCGACATCCTGTCGACCCCGAAGCGCAAGAAGGTCCCCGAGATCACGGCCGAACCCGGCCTCGTCGTCGAGGACCCCGCCAGCGGCTTCTGCGGGGCCGTCGTGAAGTTCGAGTACGGCCAGGTCGTCCTGGAGGACCGCCACGGCCGGCGCCGGCTGTTCCCGCTCAACCCCGCCGGCTTCCTCATCGACGGCAAGCCCGTCACCCTCGTCAAACCCATGCCGCAGCCGCAGCAGGCGAAGATCACCGCGTCCGGCTCGGTCAAGGTCGAAGGTCTGCGCGCGCAGACCGCCAAGGCCAGCCGCATCTGGGTCGAGGGCAAGCACGACGCCGAACTCGTCGAACGCGTCTGGGGCCACGACCTGCGCGTCGAGGGCATCGTCGTGGAACCCCTGCACGGCGTCGACGAACTCCCGCAACGCATCCACGACTTCGGCACCGCCCCGCACCGCCGCCTCGGCGTCCTGGTCGACCACCTCGTCGCGAACTCCAAGGAACAACGCGTCGTCGACCAGATCCGCGACGACAACGTCCTCGTCACCGGCCACCCCTACGTCGACATCTGGCAGGCCGTGAAGCCCGCGGCCGTCAAGATCAAGGCGTGGCCGCAGATCCCGCGCGGCGTCGACTGGAAGACCGGCGTGTGCACCGCGCTGGGCTGGGGCGAGACGTGGGAGGGCTGGCAGCGCGTCCTGAACTCGGTGAGCAGCTACCGCGACATCGAGTCCGACCTGCTCGGCGCCGTCGAACGGCTCATCGACTTCGTCACCGTGCCCCAGGACTGATCACTCGGGCCTGCGCGCGCGAGTCCAGGCGATGAGGTTCATGCCGAGCGAGCCCACCGCCACGACGCCCAGCATCACGCCCAGCACCCAGAACACCTGGTCGTTGTCGGCCAGCGCCGCGTCCACGACCCGGCCGTCGCGCAGGTCGTAGCGCACGGTCACGCGCGTCCCCTGCTCGTGCTTGGACCCGTTCTCCGACAGGATCTGCACCTGCCTGCCGCCATCGGGCAGCGGGTACTCGACCTTCAGCGAGGCGCTCTTGCCGGACTTGATCCGCTCGAGCACCGTCGCCTCGGCGCTGGCCCAGGACCGCTGCTCGGCCGCGGACTGCAGCACGATCACCAGCCCCACGATCGCGCCGACCAGGACGAGCCCGGACACGAACCGGCCCCTGCTCGACTTCACCGACTTCGCCATCACGCCTCCTTCGCCGGAATCATCTCCCGTTGATCGATTTCGTTACGGTCCGGGGCCCAGCACGGTGAATCTCGGAGCCCGGTGCTCCCCGTTGGTGTATGTATGGGCTCATGGCCGCGCTGATCTGGCTGATCGTCGGGATACTGCTCGTCGTCGCCGAGGTTCTCTCCGGTGACTTCGTGCTGGTCATGCTCGGCGCCGCCGCGCTGGCCGCGGCGGGCGTGTCCGCACTGGGTGCCGCCGACCTGGTGAGCGTGCTCGTCTTCGCGGCCTCGTCGGTGGGCCTGATCGTCGGGGCCCGGCCGCTGCTCAAGAAGCGGCTGCAGCTCGGCTCGGGGATCAGGATGCACCACGAGGCGCTGCTGGGCGGCAGGGCCATCGCGTTGTCCAAGGTGGACGAGCACGGCGGGCAGGTGAAGATCGGCGGCGACACCTGGAGCGCGCGCACCCTCGACGGGTCCGTGGTCGAAGCAGGAGAAGCCGTCACCGTTGTCGAGATCTCGGGCGCCGTCGCCGTGGTGATAGCCGCGGTGTGAGCGCCCGCAGAAGGGTGTGAACCGAGTTGGACCCGATCACCGCTGTGGTCGTGGCCGTAATCGCGATCTTCGTGCTGACCATCGCCGTCAAATCGGTGCTGGTCATCCCGCAGGCGCAGGCCGCCGTCATCGAACGCCTCGGCCGCTACCGCAACACCGCGGCACCCGGCCTGAACATCATCGTGCCGTTCATCGACAAGGTGCGGGCCCGCATCGACCTGCGCGAGCAGGTCGTGTCGTTCCCCCCGCAGCCGGTGATCACCCAGGACAACCTCACGGTGTCCATCGACACCGTCGTGTACTTCCAGGTCACCGAGCCGCGCTCCGCGGTGTACGAGATCTCCAACTACATCGTCGGTGTCGAGCAGCTCACCATCACCACGCTGCGCAACCTCGTCGGTGGCATGAGCCTGGAAGAGACGCTGACCTCGCGTGACCACATCAACGGTCAACTGCGCGGCGTCCTCGACGAGGCGACCGGCCGCTGGGGCCTGCGCGTGGCCCGCGTCGAGCTCAAGTCCATCGACCCTCCTCCGTCCATTCAGGACTCGATGGAGAAGCAGATGCGCGCCGACCGCGAGAAGCGCGCCATGATCCTCACCGCCGAGGGCCAGCGCGAGTCGTCGATCAAGACCGCGGAGGGCCAGAAGCAGTCGCAGATCCTCGCCGCGGAGGGCGGCAAGCAGGCCGCGATCCTGTCGGCCGAGGGTGAGCGGCAGTCGCAGATCCTGCGGGCGCAGGGTGAACGTGCCGCCCGCTACCTGCAGGCGCAGGGTCAGGCCAAGGCCATCGAGAAGGTGTTCGCCGCGATCAAGGCGGGCAAGCCCACGCCGGAGGTGCTGGCCTACCAGTACCTGCAGACGCTGCCGCAGATGGCGCAGGGCGACGCGAACAAGGTCTGGATGATCCCGTCCGACTACGGCAAGGCCCTCGAAGGGTTCGCCCGCATGCTCGGCGCGCCCGGTGACGACGGCGTGTTCCGCTATGAGCCGCCGGCCGCCGAGGAGGGTGAGACGTCGCGCCCGGAGGACGAGGACGAGTCGGTCGCCGCCTGGTTCGACCTCAAGTCCGACCCGAAGGTCGCCGAGGCCGTCGCCGCCGCGGAGGCGGTGGCCCGTCAGGAGGTGCCCGGTCCGCTCAGCGGCATGCCGCGTCCGGTCGGCCGTTCCGCGCCGCTGCCGGAACTGGCCGGGTCGGAGTTCGAGAGCGAGCAGCCCCGGTCGTTGCACCAGCCGGAAGACCAGGTCTGAGGCAACAGACACGCCGAGCGGCCCATCCCGATCACCGGGGTGGGCCGCTCAGTCGTTTCACCAGCGAAAACAGAAAACTTCAAGAAAATCCGGTGGCTGTGTCGATCGAACGCCCGGCCCGTTCGACCTTGGCGTGAAAGGGTCCACAACGGACCCGCACGAACCACTGGGAGAGCACATCATGAAGTTCATGCTGATCTGGCGAGTGGCCTCCGACGAGGCGTGGGCCAACCTCGGTGAGATCGACTTCGACCAGATGCTCGAGACCGTCGGCAGGTTCAACGAGGAGCTCATCGAGGCCGGCGTGCTGATCGCCGCCGAAGGCCTCGCTCCCGCCGAGGAGGGCGTGGTCGTCGACTTCTCCTCCGAACCGCCCGTCGTCACCGACGGCCCGTACGGGGAGACCAAGGAGCTGTTCAACGGCTTCTACCTGATCAACGTCCCCACCATCGAGGACGCCATCGGGTGGGCCAAGCGCACCCCGATGACCGCCGCCGGGTTCAAGACCGAGATCCGCCGCGTCCCGACGATCGACGAGTTCCCGCAGGACAACGAGTGGATCAAGAAGGAACGGGCGTGGCGCGAGTCCACCGGCCAGCTCTGATCGCACGTTTGGTTTGATCTGGCCTCATGAGCGACCCCACCGGACGCAAGGCCGTGGCCGCGGTGTGGCGCATCGACTCCGCGAGGATCATCGGTGCGCTCACCCGCTACACCGGCGACTTCGCGCTGGCCGAGGACCTCGCGCAGGAGGCACTGGCCGAAGCGCTGGTGACCTGGCCGCGCGAGGGCGTGCCGAACAACCCGGCCGGTTGGCTGCTCACCGTCGGACGGCGGCGCGCGATCGACGCGTTCCGCCGCCGCAGCGCCCGTGACGAGAAGTACGCCGCGATGGCCCACCACCTGCCCGAGGGCGGCGCGTTGACCGGTGCCGAGCCCGGCCCGGCACCCGATGACGTGCTGTGGGACCCGGACCAGATCGACGACGACACCCTCGCCCTGATGTTCACCTCGTGTCACCCGGTGCTCTCGCGCGAGTCCGGGGTGGCGCTGACGTTGCGCGTCATCGGCGGCCTGACCAGCGACGAGATCGCGCGGGCGTTCCTGGTGCCCACCGCGACCGTGCAGGCCCGCATCACGCGCGCCAAGAAGACCCTCGGCGCCGCCGGCGTGCCGTTCGAGGTGCCGCCGGTCGACGAGCGTCCCGCGCGGCTGGCCCAGGTCCTGAGCGTGGTCTACCTGATCTTCACCGAGGGCTCGTCCGCGAGTTCCGGTGACGAGGTCATCCGCTTCGACCTGGCCGGGGAGGCGCAGCGGCTCGCGCGGATCCTGTCGCGGTTGATGCCGGAGGAACCCGAGGTCCACAGCCTGCTGGCCCTGCTGGAACTGACCGCCGCCCGGTTCCCGGCCCGTCGCGGTCCCGACGGCGAGACCGTGCTGCTCGAGGAGCAGGACCGGCGGCGCTGGGACCGTTCCGCCATCGCGCGGGGCCGGGCCGCGCTCGCGAAGGCCGCCGACGCCGGTCGCGGGTACGGCTACTACGGGCTGCAGGCCGCGATCGCCGAGTGCCACGCGCTGGCGTCCTCGGTCGAGGAGACGAACTGGGGCCGCATCGTCGCCCTGTACGAGGGGCTGGGCAGTCTCGCGCCGTCCCCGGTCGTGGACCTCAACCGCGCGGTCGCCGTGTCGATGGCCCAGGGGCCCGCCGCGGCCCTGCCGATCGTCGACTCGCTGGCGTCGAGCGACGCGTTCAAGGACTCGCACCAGCTACCGGGCGTGCGCGGAGAGTTGCTGCGCCGTCTGGGCCGGGTCCAGGAGGCCCGCACCGAGCTGGAGCAGGCCATTCGTCTCTGCGGCAACGAACGCGAGCGTGCCGTGCTGACCCGGAAGCTGGCCGAACTGTAGGCAGTCGAACACCGACGGTGAACCTTAAATCCGTTAGGGCGACATCGGTGGCACTCGACCAGGTGACGCGTGAATGATGTTGTGATGGACTCGTTGCCCGCCACCGTGGCCTCCGCGCTCGCCGAGGCCGACGGCGAGGGCACCGACTGGCCGGTGCAGTGGCAGGCGCTCACCGCCGTGTCCGTCGAGCTGCAGTCGTTGCTGGTCACCGATCCCGGCCCCGCGCTGGTCGCGTTGATCGAGCGGATCGTCACGCAGCTGGCCGACGGTGTCGCGGGCAGCCGCCGGCACCGCGTCGAACTCGCCGAACTGGCCCATCGCGTCCTGAGCACCCACGCCCTCGCGTGCGCCGAGACCAGGCCCGACCCGCTGCGGCTGGCCGACTGGCTGCTCGACCTGCAGCTGCACCACCCCGACGCGCCCGACGTCAGCCTCGCCGCCTACGCCGACTCGCTCGACGACGACGGCCTCGCCCGGTACCGGGAGCGGGCGGTGGCGTTGTTCGAGCCCCTGGCGGTGATCGGGTTCGGCGAGACCGGCCGCTACGACCGCGCCCGCTGGGCGTTGCTGCGCGTCATGGAGGAGCTCGCCGAGTACACCGAGGACGTCGACCTGCAACTGCTGGTGCTGTCCAAGGACCTGTCCTCGGGCTGGCACTACCTGCAGGTCGCGACCGTGCTGCGGGACAACGGCCGCTCCGAGGAGGCCCTGGAGTGGGTCGAACGCGGGTTGCGCGCCGTGGGCGGGCGAGGCGCGGCGCTGCGGCTGATCGACCTCGCCGTCGAGGAACACCTGCGCCGAGGCACACCCCAGCGGGCGGTGGAGGTGTGCCGGGAGGCGTTCTTCGCCCGCCCGAACCTCGACGTCTACCTCAAGATCCGCGCGCTGGTCGTGCACACCGACGAGTGGCCGCCGTTGCGCGCGGAACTGGTGAACCACCTCGTGCACGACGGCAGCCGCCTCGCGGTCGAGGTCTACCGGCGCATCGTCGAGGTCGAGCTCGCTCGGCGCGGCATCGAGGAGCAGGACCTGGTGGTCGAACTGCTCGAACAACTACGCGGCCTGCAGCCCGACGCGTTCGCCGACTACCTGGACCACATCAAGTCGCGGCACGTGGCCGACCGGGAACTGCTCGACGAGTTGTCCCGGCGCGGATTCTGACCAATACCGATTCGGATAGTCCGTACTCGTACTATCCTATTTCGCATGATCGAGGCCGGACGGGATCCGGTCCGCCCACGGCCGGGCACGCTCCAGCTGGGCGGACACCGACAGCAGCGTGCACTCGTCGTGCTGGCGGCCCACGAGTTGCACCGCCAGCGGCAGGCCCGCCGAGGTGCGGCCGGCGGGTACGCAGGCGGCCGGGTTGCCGACGATGTTCCACAGCGGCAGGAACGTCGTGTAGTGCGACGCCGCGAGCAGCGCCGTGACGACGTTGCGGCCGTCCCACTCGCCCACGCGGATCGGCGGACGGGTCAGCGCCGGGGTCAGCAGCACGTCCACCGAGGTGAACACCCGGTTCGCGTAGGCGGTGAGCGTCGCGTCGTCCTTGCCCGCCCAGCGCACCGCGCCACGCGGGATGCGGCGGCCCAGCTCACCGACCGCACGCGTGCGGGCCTCGACGAGGTCCGGGAACTCCATCCCCGTGCGCGCGAGATAGGCGTTGTGCAGGTACCGGGCCGCGAACTGCGTGGAGGCGGTGACGTCACGCATCGGCGGGTCGAGGCGCACCACGTCGTGGCCGAGGTCGGTGAGCAGCGCGGCGGTGTCCTGCACGACGTCGCGGACCTCATCGGCGATGGCGATGCCCGGCCCCCACGGCCGCAGCGACACCCCGATCCGCAGCCGGCCCGGATCGGTGCGCGCGGCCTGGGTGAAGCTCGTGCGCGGCGGATGGGCGACGTGCGCGTCACCGGGCATGGCGCCGTGGATCTGGTCGGCCACCAACGCCCAGTCCGCGACCGTGCGGGTGATGGGCCCCGCCACGACGAGCCCACCCCACATCTCCGGTTCCGGCGACAGCGAGACGCGGCCGCGCTGGGGCTTGAGCCCGAACAGGCCCGTCACCGCCGCGGGGATGCGGATCGACCCGGCGCCGTCGGTGCCGATCGCGGCCGCCGCCAGTCCCGCCGCCACCGCCGCGGCCGAACCACCGCTGGAACCACCGGGCGAGTGCGTCAGCGACCACGGGTTGCGCGTCGGACCGGCCCAGGAGCTCTCGGTGTAGGGCCACAGGCCCAGTTCTGGCATGCGGGTGCGGCCGATGATCACCGCCCCGGCCTCGCGCAGCCGCGTGACGATCGCGGAGTCCGCCGGCTGCGGGGTGCGGGCGGCGTTCGTGCCCTTGGTCGTGGGCAGGCCGTGCAGCGCGATGTCCTCCTTGACCGCGATCGGCACGCCCAGCAGCGGCAGGTCCTCGCCCGCGGCCCTGCGTTCGTCCGCCCTCGTGGCCTCCGCCAGGGCCTGCTCGGCGAAGACCAGCCGGAACGCGTTGAGCCGCGGGTCGATCCGCTCGATGCGCCGCAGGTGCTCGGCGACCAGGTCGCGCGCGCTCACCTCGCCGGACCGCACGGCGTGCGCCTGCCTGGCCGCCCCGGCGAAACACAGCTCCGTCAGCTCCATGAACCGACCCTAAGCGCCCACAGGTGATCTACGGAATGGGAGTAGCACGCATGAGAGTCCTCGCGATGGCCGCCGCGGTCCTCGTCGCCGTGAGCACGACCCTGGTGTCGTCGTTGCCCGCGCACGCCTACCCGGACGTCACCCGTGCCGACCTGATCAACCGGGCCAGGTCGTGGCTCACGGCCGGCCCCGGTCACGGCCCGGTCCCCTACAGCCAGCAGGCGAGGTTCGAGGGCTACCGGCAGGACTGCTCCGGCTACGTCTCGATGGCCGCGAAGATCGACCAGCCCGGGAAGATCACCACCGACCTCGCCGACCGCCTGCACTCCAAGCCGATCTCCCTGGCCGAGCTGCGGTGGGGCGACATCATCGTCAACACCACGGGGGACACCGCCGACGGCCGGCACGTCGTCATCTTCGAGAAGTGGGCCGACCCCTACCGGACCGCGTACCACGCCTACGAGCAGCGCAGCGTCCACGGCACGACCTACCGCGTCCTGCGCTACGGCATCTCCCAGGCCGACAACTACTGGCCGCGGCGGCTGCTCAACGTGATCGACTGAGACGCCCCTGATGCCCACCGGCTGTCACGGCCGGTGGGCTGGGCGTTGAACACCGGGTTGAACTCCGCCACTGTCCGGGGTGATGACCCAGGTCACATCATCGAGTCATGTCCCTTCTCTCGCGCTGGCTCACAGCGACCTCCGGTGTTCTGACCGTCGCGGCGGTGACGTGGGGCCGGCGACGGCGGACACCCGGCCCGGCGCCGCGCAGCCTGTCGCCGCTGCAGGACATCCGCGCCCGGCTGCTCGCTCCTGAGTCCGATGTGCGCCTGGGCGGGCTGCGGGACTGGGTCGCCCACGGGGAGAGCCGCGCCGAGCACCGGCAGCCCGCGCTGGACGTGCTGTGCGAGGCGCTGCGGGAGCTGCCGTGGCCGGGCACCGCGGTCGACCAGCGGTGGCGCAGCGTCCTGCAGGCCTCGCTGGCCGCGCGCCTGCGACCGGGCCCTGGGTTCTGGCTGGGCAGCGACGTGGACCTGCGCCACACCACGCTGGTCGACTTCGACCTGTCGGAGTGCCGGCTGCGCGACGCCCGGTTCGACGGCACCCGGTTCCTCGGTGACGCGCGGTTCGACCAGTCGACGTTCCTCGGGACGTTTCAGGCGCGCGGCGCGTTCTTCGCACGGCACGTGCAGCTCACACGGTCGGTGTTCGCCCGTGGCCTGGGGCTGCGCGGGGTGACGGTGTGCGGCAACGGCGAGCTGTCGCACATCCACGTCGCCGGTCCGGCGGTGCTGCGCGGGACGCGGTTCTCCGGGCGCGCGGACTTCACCTGCTCGCGGTTCGGCTCCGAGCTGGACTGCTCACGGGTGCGCTTCGGTGGGCGGGCGGTGTTCCGCCGTGCCTGGTTCGCGGGTGCCTCGTCGTTCGCGGGCGCGTGGTTCCGGGGCCGCGAGGACTTCGTGGACGCCGCGTTCGGGGGCGAGTCGTCGTTCGAGAACGCCCGGTTCGGGCACCGCGTTCACGCCGACTGACGACTCCGGTGGTTCGCCACCGCCACGCGGTTCGCGCACTTGGTCGAGCAGAACCTGCGCCTGCCGTTGCGGCTGGTGTCGACGAACACCGTGTCGCAGCCCTCGCGGCCGCACCAGCCGATGCGCCCGGCGTCCTCGCAGAACAACGCCGCCATGCCCGCCGCCGTGTAGGCCTTCAGCCGCACGTCGGTCGGCGCGTCCTCACGGGCGTAGTGCAGGTGCGGGGCGCGTCCGTCGTGCGTGGAGATGTAGTGCGTGGTCGACGATCGGGCCAGCAGCTCGTTGAGCAGCTCCACGGTCGGCTCCCGGAACACCTGCCGCAGCCGTTCGATCCAGTCTCGTACGTCACGTTCCTGGCGGGCGTCGAGCGAGCCCAGCGGCTTGTAGTCCGAGGCTTTCAGCACGTCGAGCAGCCGATCGGCCGGATCGGCGTTGACCAGCTTCGCGGCGAGCTCGGCGGCCGCCCCGCCGTAAGGGTTGAAATGCACTAGACCATGACATCAGGCTTGGCTCATGATCGCCACCTGCCCCGCCTGCCACTGGCCCTGCTCGACCGCCGTCTCCTCGCACGGCCCGGTCGCCTACGTGCGCTGCGTCTGCGGCCTGTTCCTCGTGCTCGAACGCGGCGTCCTCACCGCGACCGCCGGGACCAGCACGTTCGCCCCGGCACACCACAGCCGTGGTGATCTTGCTAGTGTCCCGGACCGTGAGCCGTCGTGAGCTTCTGTGCGACACCGCGATCCAGATCCTCGCGGTGGAAGGCGGCCGGGGCCTGACCCACCGCGCGATCGACCGCGAGGCCGGCGTCCCCATCGGCACCACCAAGAACTACTTCCCGACCCGCGAGTCCGTCCTCACCGCGTGCGCCGCCCGCATGACCTCACTGCACCAGGCCGCCGTGCAACGCCTGCGCGAGACCACCCCGCCCGACATCACCGCCACCGACGTCGCCGAGCTCTACCCGGCCCTGCTGCGCCGCGCGGTCGCCGACGACCCGACGCAGATGCTCGCGATGGTCGAGCTCTACCTGGAGGCCGTCCGCCGCCCCGGCGTGCGCGAGGCGCTCTCGGGCATGGTCCTCGCCAACGCCGAGGCCGGCGCCGCCCTGCAACAGGCGGCGGGCCTGCCGTCCACGGTCCGCGACACGGGCCTGCTCGACGCCTACTTCCTGGGCGTCGCGATCTCCCTGCTCGCCCTGCCGGCCGAAACGCTGAAGACCGTCGGCCTCAACGACCCCTACGCGCTGGGCATCGGCGTGTTCTCCGCGACCGTGCCTAACGCCGGCCGGTCACCAGAACGGAGATCAGCAGAATCAGGCTGAGCACCGCCATCACCCCGCACGCCACCGTGAACACGGTCGGCCCGGTGAGCACCGCGACAGCGCCGGTCACGAGCGTGACAGCACCGAGGACCACCGCCGTGTACCGCTTGTGCCTGCTGCGCAGCGGTGCGCGGGTGGCGTCGAGGCAGTGCGTGGTCAGCGTGCTGACGATGAGACGGCTGTTCTGCGTGGTGCCGCTGATGTGCAGCATCGCGCCGTCGGAGAAGCGCAGCGTGCAGTCGGGCTCGAGCTGCTCGGTGGCGTCGATCGTGCTCACCTGATCCCACCTCCAGAACCGGGTCACGCCGCCGATGACGTGCGCGATGCCGTCGTCGTGGAGCTCGATCACCTCGGGCCTGCGTGCCTTGCGCAGCAGCAGGAAGGCGGCCGGGGCGTTGAGCCCCAGCGGGATGAGCGCGAAGACCAGCCCGTTCTCGGCGCCGTCGAGGTCGATCACGAACGACAGCGCGACCATCGCCGCGCACGCGAGCGAGAGGACCAGCAGGACGCGGCCCAGGACACGGCGCCGGTCCGTGCCGACGAGGTGAGTGCTGCGCAAGGTGCCCATTCGATCAACTTAGTTCGGCGAGCAGTGCCGCGTAGGTCTGTTCGAGATCACCGGTGGCGTCGATGACCGTCGTGCCGGGGGTGAGGTAGGCGGTGACGCGCTCGTGGCTGTGCCGGATGACGGTCTCGCCGCCCAGCGCGTCGACGACGTGGTCGATGTGGTGTTCGCGGTTGCGGTAGCGGTCGATCGCGGTCTCGGGTGGGGTGAGCAGCACGAATTCGACGTAGCCGGCGCCCGCGGAGGTGGCCGCGTGGGCGAACTTGTCGCGTTCGGTGTGGCGCATGATCAGCTGCGGCATCACGACGTCGTTGCCCGAGGCCAGGTGGGTGGCGGCCATGGCGAGTGCGAGCGGGCGGACGAGGTCGACCGCGCCGTAGAAGTCCTCGCGCCAGCCGCCGACGAGGCGGACGAGTTCGTCGGCGTCGAGGTCGAGGGTCCTGGGGTGAGCGGCGGCGTAGCGGGCGGCCAGTGTGGACTTGCCGACGCCGGTGGGGCCGTTGAGGTGGATCAGCCGAGGCACTCGATCAAGGCTAGCGGCACACCCTCACCAGCTCGTCGATCGCCGTCGCCACCAGCGCGATCGCGATGTCCGGCGACTTGCCGCAACTGGCCGGCCGCGGCGGCACGGGCTGCTCGGTCAGCGCCACCCGCCACTCCCGTCCGTCGTCGTGCCGCACGGTCGCGGAGTCCGCGGTCTCGCCGACGACGGTGAGCACGTCGCGGGTCTCGCCGATCCGCGAGCGGACGGCGACCTCGGCCACCTGACCCCGCGGGGTGAAGCAGGAGCGGCCCCGGCAGCGGTCGGCGAGGATGCCCTCGGTGACGACGCGGTGGGCCAACTGGTGGTCGATTCGCCCGTACAGGTGACCGGTGGGCAGCAGCACGCCGGTGGGGGCGAAGCGGTGGCCGCCGGTGTGGGTGCACTCCCACAGGTTGAGCGCGGTGGCGATCGGGCGGCCGTACAGGGCGCAACAGACGTCGCGTTTGCTGTTGGTGCAGATCAGCAGCAACGGGTCGGCGACCGGGGTGCCGAACGCGGTGGAGCGGCCCGCGCCCAGTTCCTCGAAGTCGAGTTCGAGGGCTTCCTCCGGGGTGGCCAGGTCGGCCTGTTCCAGCCACGAGGCGCCGGGCTTCGTCGAGGCCAGGTACAGGCGCCGGGTCGCGGGGACGTGGGTGTCGGCGTGTTTGCCGGGGCGGCGGATCAGCAGGATGCGCACGCCTGTGCCGGCGGCGCGGCGCTGCAGTTCGGCGCCCAGTTCGGGGTCGAGGTGGCTCTCCAGCAGGGCGTCGCGGCCCCACGGGCCCGGCTGTTCCAGGCACAGCCACGCGGTCGCGGTCGCGGCCGTGCCGGCCAGCGGTTCGCCCGCGAAGTCGGAGAGTATCGAGCACCTCATCTGCACACCCTATACGGCCGTTCGGGTGATGACTAAGGACACCCTTACTCAATCGGTGTGACCTCGAACATCAGTGGTTGTCGTGCGGAGCGAGGGCTAGGTTTTCGTTCATGAACCTCGCGGTGTGGATCGTCTCGGGACTGCTGGCGGCCCTCTATCTCATGGCGGGCTTCACCAAGCTGCTCAAGACCAAACAGGATCTGCTGGCCGAGCCGCGCATGTCGTGGGTCGGGGACTTCACCGACGGGCAGGTCAAGGGCATCGGCGCGGTCGAGGTCGCGGGCGCGATCGGGCTTGTGCTGCCGTGGCTGACCGGCATCGCGCCGATCCTCACCCCGATCGCGGCCATCGGCCTCGCGCTGGTGCAGGTGGGTGCCGCGATCACGCACATCCGGCGCGGCGAGGGCGCCACGGTGCCGGTCAACCTGGTGCTGTGCGCGCTCGCGGTGTTCGTCGCCGGCGTGCGCTTCGGTCAGCTCTAGCCTTCGAGCCGCCGCACGCGGTCGCGCATCGAGGCTTCGAGTTTGGCGCGGTAGCCGAGGAACAGCTTGTTCGCCAGGTAGGGCGCCCAGTTGCCCTGCTTGGCGATGTTGTAGACGCGGTGCCGCACCAGCGCGCCCTCGGGATGCGGGTGCAGCGAGTCCTCGCCGCGGTACCACCAGTCGCCCCAGTAGGCGATCACGCCCTGGTCGCGGTCCACGAGCCGGTGCGACCCGGACTCGCCGGCGTCGGCGAACATCCGTGCGCGCACGTCCTCCAACGGCGCGTGCACCACGCCGGTCACTTCGAAGAGCAATCTCATCGGTGTCTGTCCTCCCAGGTGTCGTAGCCGCCGACGGTGCCCTCGCGGGTGGCGGTGGCGAACCAGGACAGCCAGGCGCGTTCGGCGCGCAGCATGGCCATCCGGTAGTCGAGTTCGATCCACGCGAGCTGCGGCAGCCCCATGCCCGCGAGCTTCTCCAGCAGCACGGCCAGCGCGGTGAGCTGCTCGGCCACGGCGGCCTCACGGCGCTGCACGACCTCCAGCGCGTCGGCCGGCGGCAGCAGCCCGACCATCGAGATCCCGGCCTCGAAGCGCGGGTACTCCCTGGCCGGTTCGGCGATCAGCGAGCGCAGCCAGTCGTGCAGCTCCGCCGTGCCCGCGTCGGTGACGGCGTAGACGGTGCGCTCGGGCCGGTTGCCGGCCTTCTGCACGGCCGAGGCGGCGATCAGCTCGTGACGGGTCAGGGACTCCACCACGGTGTACAGCGAGCCGTAGTTGAGCTTGATGACCTCCTCCTGGTGGCGTTCCCGCATGGTCTGCGCCATCTCGTAGGGGTGCATGGGCCGCTCCGACAGCAGCGCCAGCACCGCGAGGGCCAGGGGGTTCGTGCGCTTGAACGTCATATCCGCTCCCGTATATCCGGCGCCGAGTATACGGGTTAGGGTGGGCGGCATGACAACGGTGATCACCGGGGGAAGCCGGGGTATCGGTGCCGCGACCGCGCGCAGGCTCGTGCGCGACGGGCACCGGGTCGTGATCAGCTACCGCCAGGCCGCCGCCGAGGCGCGGGCGCTGGAGAAGGAACTCGGCGTGCTGGCCGTGCGGGCCGACACCGCCGACGAGGACGACGTGGCGCGTCTGTTCGACGCGGCCGGCGACGACATCACCGGCGTGGTCAACAACGCGGGCATCACCTCCCCGTCCGGCCCGCTGGCCGAGTTGCGCACCGAGGACCTGCGCCGCGTGGTCGACGTCAACGTCATCGGCGCGTTCTTCGTCGCACGGGAGGCGGCGCGGCGGATGACCGGTGGCTCGATCGTGAACGTGTCCTCGGGGGCGGCGACGCTGGGCAGTCCGGGGGAGTACGTGCATTACGCCGCCACCAAGGCCGCCGTCGACGCGCTCACGATCGGACTGGGCAAGGAGCTCGCGCCGCGCGGGATCCGGGTCAACTGCGTGCAGCCCGGCACGATCCGCACCGACATCCACCAGCTCTCCGGTCAGCCCGACCGCCCCGACCGCGTCGCCTCCCGGATCCCGCTCGGCCGCCCCGGTGAGGCCGACGAGATCGCGAACGCCATCGCGTGGCTGCTCTCGGATGAGGCGTCCTACACGACGGGCACGATCCTGCGGGTCGCCGGCGGCATGTGAAGGTGTGGCCTTTCGACTCTGCGGGCGGTGTTCGCGCTGCCCGTAGGCTTCTCCGTCATGTCCGCGCCCACGCTCACCGACTTCGTGCTCGCCAACACGACGCTGGCCCCGGTGCCGCTGGTGCCCGAGGTGCTGCTGCACAGCGCGGCCGAGGCGATGGACCTGTGGGAACTGACCCACCACGACCAGCCGCCGTTCTGGGCGTTCCCGTGGGCGGGCGGCCAGGCCCTCGCCCGGCACCTGCTCGACCACTCCGGGCTCGTGCGCGACAAGAAGGTGTTCGACCTGGCCTCCGGTTCCGGGCTGGTCGCGATCGCCGCCGCCATCGCCGGGGCGGAGGTGGTGACCGCGAACGACATCGACCCCCTGGCGCTCGCGGCCGTGGAGCTCAACGCGGTGGCCAACGTCGTCACGGTCAGCACCCTGGGCGGTGACCAGCTCGACAGCGACGCCCACGGCGCCGACGTGGTGCTGGCCGGCGACGTCTTCTACGACGCGGAGATCACCGCGCTGGTGCTGCCGTTCCTGACCAGGGCCGCCGCACGGGGCGCGCTCGTGCTGCTCGGCGACCCGGACCGCGCGCACCTGCCCCGCGACCTGTTCACCGCGCAGGCCCGCTACGAGGTGCCGGTGCCGTTGACGCTGGAGAGCACCGAGACCCGCAGCGCCACCGTCTGGCGGGTCTAGCCCGCCGAACTCATTCGATCGAGATGGCGTCGAGCTTGGCCCGCAGGTACTCGCCTCCGCCCACCTCGGGGTAGCGGCCGTCGAGCGACACGATCCGCGCGTCGTGGTCGGTGTTGTAGAAGAAGATCAGCGACACCAGGTCCTCGTCGGGTGCTGCGGCGTCGGGTGGCAGGACGCGGTGCGGGGTGGAGCGCCACCGGTCGGAGGTCCAGCGGGCCATCAGGTCGCCGATGTTGACGGTGAAGGCGGCCGGGTCGAACGGCGCGTTCTCCCACACCCCGTCGAGGGTGCGGACCTGCAGGCCGCCCACGCCGTGCTGGCGGTCCAGGATCGTGACGGTGCCGAAGTCGGTGTGCTCGCCGATGCGGAACTGCCCCAGCCCCGCGGACCCGACCTGCCGCAGCGGCGGGTAGTGGTTGACGTTGAGCGTGTACGAGGCGTTGCCGGTGTGCCGGGTGAACAGGGTCCCGGGGTCGCCCAGGGCGACGGCGAAGATCGTCAGCAGCTCGTCGGACAGCGCCCGCATCCGCGCCACGTACTCGGTCACGGCCGCCTCGAGGCCGGGGACCTGGGTGGGGAAGACGTTGGGGCGGAAGAAGAACGGGTCGCCGCCCGCTGGATCGTCCGAGCCGAACGCCAGCGTCTCCTTCAGGTCCGGCGGTGCCATCGCCCCGTCGGCGCGTCCGGTCGCCTGCACGTCGGGCGGCAACCAGCCCCTCCCGCCCGTGCGCACCGCGTAGGGCTGCTTGTCGGGGGTGGGCAGGGCGAAGAACTCCCGGGTCAGCGCTCGGGTCCGCGCGCGCAGCTCGTCCGGGACGCCGTGCCCGGTGATCAGCAGGAACCCCGACTCGCGCAGCGCCGCGTCGACGCGGCCCGCCACCTCGGCACGGCGCGTGCCGTCGAACCATCCGGACAAGTCCACCAGCGGAACACCCATGACCGCACTCCTACCGCCACTGCGGGCGGCGCGCCAGCCGGTCAGCCGAGCCGTTCCACCACGAACGCCGTCAGGAACCCGGCGGTGGTGCACAGCCCGGTGTAGAGGCGGGCGCGTTCGTAGGCCTCGGGGATCATGGTGTCCGCGATCATCGCCAGGATCGCTCCCGCCGCGACAGCCGTGATCACGGCGATGAGCTGTGGTGACGCGCCGTCGAGCAGCAGATTTCCGGCCGCCGCGGACAGCCCGCTGGCGACCGCGATCGCACCCCACACCCCGAACACGTAGCGGGGTCCGCGCCCGGCCTGCTTCATGCCGGCGACGCTGGACAGGCCCTCGGGGACGTTCGAGATGACCACCGCCGCGAGCATCGCCACCCCGACCCCGCCGCCGCTGAGCAGGGACACGCCCAGCACGACCGACTCGGGTATGCCGTCGAGCAGCGCGCCCACGGCGATCGCGGTGCCGCTGCCGGCCTGGTCGGTCTCGGTCGGCTGGTTGCTGCTGCGCTTGCGATGCCGCGCGCCGTGCCGGGCCAGCAGCAGGTTCGCCAGCACGTAGCCGACCGCGCCGCCGAGGAAACCGGCGGAGGTGGCGAGCAGGCCGCCGGTCTTCTCCGCCTCGTCCATCAACTCGAACGCCGCCGCCGCGGTCAGCACCCCGGCGCCGAACGCCATCACCACGGCCACGACGTCGCGGGGCACGCGCAGGAACCAGGCGACGAGCGCGCCCACCACGAGCGCCCCGCCGCCTGCCAGTCCCCAGATCCCTGCTTCCACCCACTGCGGCACCGCTACATCTTGGCGAAGAACACCTTCAGGTCGCCCGCCAGCAGCTCCGGCGAGTCGTGCCCGGAGTAGTGCCCGCCCGTCTCGAACTCCGACCAGTGCACCAGGTTGTGGTGATCGCGCTCGGCGAAGCGGCGGATGGTCTGGAAGTCGTCGGGGAAGATCGCGACGCCCATCGGCACCGTCGTCGGCTCGGTCGGCTGGTCCTCGCGGTGCGCGTCCTCGAAGTACAACCGCGCGCTCGACCCGGCGGTCGCGGTGAACCAGTAGATCGCGACGTTCGCGAGCAGGAAGTCCTTCGTGACGGCCGGCTCGCCCATCAGCTGCATCGTCCAGGCGAGCTGACCGACGGGGGAGTCCGCGAGCGCGAACGCCACGTTCTGTGGCCGCGCCTGCTGCAACTTCGCGTAACCCGACATCGTCTCCCAGAAGTTCTGCAGCACCCCGAGCCGGCGGTAGTCGTCCTCGCTCAGGCCCTCCATCTCGGCCGGGTCACCCGAGGGGAACGAGAAGATCTGCGTCACGTGCACGCCCACGACGTGCTCGGGGTCGACCTGCCCGACCTGCGGCGCGATGATCGCTCCCGCGTCGTTGCCGTGCACCCCGTAGCGCTGGTAGCCCAGCCGCGCCATCAGCTCCGCGAACGCCTTCGCGATCCGACCGGAGTGCCAGCCCGTCTCGGTCGTCGGCCCGGAGAACCCGAAGCCGGGGATCGAGGGGATGACCAGGTGGTGGTCCTCGCGCAGGTGCTCCACGACGTCCACGAACTCCATGACCGAGCCGGGCCAGCCGTGGATCAGCATGATCGGCAACGCGTCCGGGTTCGGACTCGTGACGTGCAGGAAGTGAACGTTCGTGCCGTCGATCTCGGTGACGAACTGCGGGAAGGAGTTGAGCCGCGCCTCCACGGCCCGCCAGTCGAACTCCCCGGCCCAGTACCGCGCCATCTCCTTGACGTCCGCGACGTCGTCGCCGTAGAGCGACCCGGCCCCCGGCACCTGGTCGGTCCACCGCGTCCGCGTCAGACGAAGCCGCAACTCGTCGATGTCGGCGTCGTCGACCGCGATGTGGAATTCCCTGATCTCCGTCATAACCCGAGGCTAACGACACTTGCGGCCAGACTCTGTCCTAAAGTGTCCGTCCATGTTGGAAACATCGGCGCGCCTGCTGCGCCTGCTCGCCCTGCTGCAGTCACGCCGCGACTGGCAGGGCAGCGAACTGGCCGACGAACTGCGCATCAGCCCCCGCACAGTCCGCCGCGACGTAGACCGCCTGCGCGAACTCGGCTACCCGGTCAACGCCACCACAGGTTCGTTCGGCGGCTACCGCCTCGGCGCCGGCGCCGAACTCCCACCCCTGCTGCTCGACGACAACGAGGCCGTAGCCGTAGCGGCCGCCCTGCGCACCAACGCCGTCACAGGCCTGGAAGAGGTCTCCCTGCGCGCGCTGCTCAAGCTCGAACAGGTCCTCCCGTCGCGCCTGCGCCACCGCGTCTCGGCGTTGGAACAGATCGAATCCGTCCCTCGCGACTCCCCGGCCCCGGCTCTCGACCCGGAGCTGCTGACGGTCCTGGCCGCGGCCTGCCGCGACAGCGACACCCTCCGCTTCGACTACCAGGCCCACGACGGCACCCCGACCCGCCGCCGAGTGGAACCCCACCGACTCGTCAACTGGGGCCGCCGCTGGTACCTGGTCGCCTGGGACGCCGACAAACAGGACTGGCGCAGCTTCCGCGTGGACCGCATCACCCCACCCCAACCACCTTTCGGCCCGCGCTTCGCCCCACGAGACTTCGACGCCACCACCTACGTCGCCTCCCGCGTGAACCAGGCCGCCTGGCGCTTCCAGGCCCGCGTCCTGGTCCGCGCCCCAGCCGACACCGTGGCCGCGCGCATCAACTCCTACATCGGCACCGTCGAAGCCGTGGACGACGCGTCCTGCGTACTCGTGACCGGCTCCGACTCGGTCGAAACGCTCGCCGTGTGGATCGGCATGCTCGGCTTCGACTTCGAGGTCACCTCACCACCAGAGCTGGTGGCACACGTTCGCTCTCTTGCGGCCCGCTACGCCCGCGCCGTACAAGACTGACCATGGCCATCACCGGACGGGACATTGAGCACCTGCTCTACACCGAGACGCCCGACCCGATCCTGGTCGTGCACAACGGGGAGGCGGAGATCGTGTCCGCCGCCGACCTCGGCTCCCGCGTGGGGGCGGTGGTGGTGTGTTCGCGGTCCGAGTTGTTGCGGCGGGTGGGGGAGCGCGATCTGAGCGAGCAGGAGTTGGCGGCACTGGCGGCCGAGTTCACCACTTCAACTCAACACCCAGCTCCTCCGCCGCCCGTCTGGCCTGCTTGACCAGGTCAGGCCGGATGCCGTAGGCCTCACGCGGGGTGAGTTGTTCCAGCACGATCCTGAGGTCGAACATGAGGGGAACGTCCGATGCCCTCAACCCAAGACTGTGCAGTCTCAGCAGGCCTTCCAGCTCGTCTTCGGTGCGCATGAGAAGGGACCTGTCCGCAAACCGCTGCATCAGCTCGATGTCGTTGCCACCGGTTCCCAGCCGCGCGAAGAACTCAGACGAGAAGTTGACGCCGCCATCGTCGGCCTCGTACAGCCGCTCCAGCGCGGGCAGACACCTCTCGATCGGGGTCGCCATCAAGTTGATCAGGGCTGCTGTCACGCCGATCCCGTGCTGGGACACCAGCGGGGTCACCGCGTCCCGCAACGTCATGCTGACCTCGTCCAAGGTCACGTACGGCTCCGACATCAGCAGCCACTCGTTGTGGACCTCGCGTTCGCGGTTGCTCAGACTCAACGCGAAGTGCCGGTCGGCGTCGCGCTCGACCCAGAACCACAGCACCACGCTCGCCCACTCGCCCGACGACAGCCGCGACTTCCAGAACAGGGCCAGCCGCTGCCAGTCGTCCACGCTCACGCCCAACTCGTCGGCGAAGAGCTTCTCCCGCAGCGCCAGTGCCAGCACCACCAGGTTGAGCGAGTACTTCGCGTCCCGCGCTGAGTCAGTCAACTCCACCGGCGAGTAGTCGCCGCGCTCCTTGCGGGTGTCGTCACGCGTCGCGAACAATCGCGAGACCAGGTCGAACAGCCCGTCCCGGTCAGACCGCGCCGCGAACTCCCGCAGGAAGTCCAGCACCGGTTTGCTCGTCACGAGCGCGGTGTAGGACAGCAGGGGGTAGAACTCGGCGTCGTCCGCGACGGCCTTGCGCCTGGGCCGGGCCCGATCCTCCTCCCGCAGCTCGGCGAGCCTGTTCCACACGAACCGCGCCACGAGGTACTCACCGAAGGTGGCGTGCAGGAACTCGTAGGTCCGCAGAGCGGTCTTGTCCTCGCGCATGGCCTCCGTCTTCTGCACGAAGAAGAACCGCCCCAGCACCGTCTCGCCTGCCGAGAGGGGAGTGCGCCTGCCCACCAGCCGGTCAGGGGAGTCCACCTCCAGCAACTGGGCCAGATCGGCCGTCACCTCGTGCTCGGCGATCCACTGCGCGCCGCGGTTGAACATCGCGAGCGCGACCACCGAAAGCCGGTCGAGTTCGTACTCGACGTCGCGATCCAGATCCGCAGGAGACCGGTCCGCGTCGTCCTTGGTCACCTCGCGGCGGGCGAACAGTTCGAGCAGGCGCTTGTACAGCTGCCCGCGGCTCAGGCTGAGGTGGTCCCGCTGGAACGAGTCGTCGACCGCGTCGTACAGCGCGAGCATCAGCAACAACAACGGCTGCGACGCGAGATCCGGATACCGCAGCGCCGTCTCGGCGGGCAGCGGACGGTTGACCGCGTTCCACACCTCCAGCCAGGACCGCACCTGGTCGTCGTCGAACGGCATCAACCGCACCACCTGCGTGCCCTGCGGCAGCTCCAGGCCCGCGCACACGCTCAACCGGCTCGTCACCACGAACACCGCCGGCCTGCCCATGTCCTCCAGCCGCTGCTGGAACTCGGCGATGACCGTCAGGTACCGCGTCTGGCTCACCCCGGTTGCCTGCAACAGCTCGTCGAAGCCGTCCAGCACCACCAACGGCAGCGCTCCGCCGGTCTTGCGGGAGAAGTCGGCCCAGCTCACCGGTTCCTGCAGCAACGCGCGCAGGCCGTGTTCGATCTGCTGCTCCAGACCGGCCTCGGCAGGAGCGCCACGCAACTCCACCCGCACCACGGCGAAGTCCGACGCCGGCAGCCGCGCCGCGAGCATCTCAGTCAGCATCGACTTGCCCGATCCCGGATCACCCAACACCAGCAGGGGAGCCTCCAGCGCCTCCGGCGAGGTCAGGTAGCCCGCCAGGTACGCGTAGAGATCATCACGGACAGGAACGTCGTCCCACCATGAGAGCAACGACGGCGCCGCGGCCCGTTCAGTCCCGATCACCACCTGGAACCGGGGATCGACGTAGGCGTCGGCGAGGCTGGGGATCCGCACGCCCTCGGGGGCCTCCGTCGACTTCACCAGCGGCCGCCGCAACGCGCCACGGTAGACGCCCGCCAGTTCCCTCAGCCGCACCTCGGGCGTCAAGTCGGTCGTGGTCTCACGCAGGACTTCTTCCAGCCGCGCCAGTGCTTTGCGCACCGACCGGCTGTCCTCGATCGCACACCAGAACCTGACCTCGGGGTACTCGGCGGCGAGTTGCCCGAGCAGCTCCTCGTACCGCTCGACCGCCCGTGTCGAGGTGCGCCTCACGGCCTCCCGGGTCCGGTCGCGCTCGGTCTCGTTGAGGCGGTCCCAAGGCGCCAGACTCGCCAGCGTTTCGAGCAATGCGTGGACGAGCTTGTCGTAGAGACGTTCCAGGAGGGCGAGGTTCTCCTCGTACGGGCGGCCCACAGAGGGAAGGGGGAGTTCGAGCTCCCACGGGTTGAGCTCGCCCGCCACCAGCACCCGGTCCCGCTCGGCGAGCTTCACACTGACCTGCTGCTCCTCGAACGCCTCGAAGAACGCCGTCATCACCAGAACCGCGTGCGCGGCGTGCAGTTGCTGTGTGCGGGTGTAGCGGGTGACACCGCGGCGTTTGGAGGAGATCTTGGAGATCAGCTCGTTGCTCAGCCGGATGAAGTCCGGCTTGGCGTCGAAGAGATCGAGTACCTGCCACAGCCCCAACGAGCCCGCGAGCAGCGCGCCGCCCAGGACCTTGTCCATGGCGGCGATGACCGGGTGGTCGCGGCCGCCGAGGATCTTGACGGCCTCGTTGTAGCTGTAGGTCTTTCGCACCCGAAATGTCTACCTGACAAGCGACGTGCTCAACCGGAGAACAACACCAAAAGACCAATCGCGATCAGGACGACCGGAAGAGCGATGTGGCCCCATTTGGCCAGGGCTCGGGCGACCACCTGACGGGAGGCCAGGAACCAGCCCGCCAGGCACCACACGCCGACCAGGAGCAGGAACACCACGAGGTAGACCCACAGCGAGTCCGCCACGGCGAAGACCGGGACGTAGACGCCGATGTTGTCGCCGCCGTTCGCGAGGGTCACGCCGGCCATCGCGAGGATGCCGGGAGCGGCGGCCGGTTCGTCCTCGTCGTCGGAGCCTCGCCACAGGGACCAGGCGGCTTTGAGGCCCAGCGCCAGGGGGATCAGGCCCAGCCACGGGCGGAACTGGGTCGGGAGCAGGGACGCGCCCAGGGCGCCGACAACGGCTATCGCGAGGATGGCGGTGAAGCCCAGGTACTGGGCCGTCACGACCTGCCAGGCCGACTTCGCCTGCGCGAAGAACAGTGCCAGGAGCACCAGGTCGTCGACGTTCGTCACCGCGAACATGCCTGCCGCCTGGCCGATCACCCCAAGATCCACGGCCGCATTCTCGCTCATCCTGGAAACGGATAGCTCATCCGTATGTGTGCTAGCGTCGATCTCAAGCGGATCAGCTATCCGGATTGGGGATTGTCGTGGCACGCAGAGCAGTGGTCACCGCGGGGACCGGCGGTATTGGACTGGAGACGGCGCTGGGACTTGCTCGGGCGGGGTTCGCCGTCACCGTCGTCGGACGCAACGCCGAACGTGGCGCGCGGGCCGTCGAGAGGATCAACGCCGGGGGAGGGGAGCCCGCGCGGTTCCTGCAGGCCGACCTCGCCTCGCTCGACGAGGTGCGTGCGCTCGCCACGCGGATCGCCGCGGAAGGGGAGGTGGAGGTGCTGGTCAACAACGTCGGCGCCATGTTCGCCGACCACACCGAGATCGACGGCCTCGAAGCGTCGTTCGTGGTCAACCACCTCTCGCCCTACCTGCTCACCGAGCTGCTGCTGCCAACGCTGACCGGGCGAGTCGTCAACGTGACCTCCGGGTCGATCGCGACCGCCAAGAAGGTGTTCGACGAGGTCGAGCCGCCCGGCGGCTACTACGGGTTCCACTGGTACGGACGCGCCAAGCTCGCGAACCTCGCCTACACCCTCGACCTCGCCCAGCGGCAGGACAAGGTCGCCGTGCTCGCCGCCGACCCCGGCGGCGCGGCCACCGACATGACCGACGGGACGTTGCGCACGCCCAAGATCGTGTCGCCCGGACTGCGGCTGCTGTGGCCGCTGGTCCGCCGCACGTTCGAACGGGCCACCTCCGGCCCCGCCTCCGTCGCCGCCCGGCCCTCGATCCTCGCCGCCACCGACACGACGCTGGCTTCAGGCACCGTGATCGGACGACGCGCCACCCCCGTGACGCCACACCGCGCGGCCATGGACCCACGCGTCCAACAGGCCGTGCGCAGGCTCAGCGAGAGGCACGCGCCACTCGTCCACGTTCCGGATGGCGTATCCAATTAGGCTGGAGACATGACGCCGCAGCGAAAGGACGCCGCCCGCAACTGGGAGCACATCCTCACCGTCGCCAGAGAACTCGTCGACGAAGGCACCCCGCTGCAGCTCAACGACGTCGCCCGCCGCGCAGGACTGGGCGTCGGCACGATCTACCGGCACTTCCCGACCACCGAAGCGCTCCTCGAAACCGTCGCCACGCCCTGCCTCGAAGCACTCGCCGGCCACGGCGAACAAGCCCTCACCCACGACGACCCGTGGAAAGCCTTCGCCGACTTCCTCACCAGGCTCGTCGAAGGCCAGGTCACCGACCCCGCACTCGTCAAGGTCGCCGCCACCGCACAAGACGTGCTGCCACGCACCACCGAACTCAAAGCACAGATCCTGGCCACCGGCGCCAAACTGCTCGCCCGCGCCCGCGACGCCGGAACCGTCCGCCCCGACGTGCACGACGACGACCTCGTCCCGCTCATGTGCGGCATCTCCTACGCCACCTACGTGCACAGCGCCGGCCCAGCCGACCGGCTCGCCACCGCACGCCGCTACCTCGAAACCCTGCTCCGAGGCCTACACGCCTGACCGCGGCGGACCAGCAGCCACGAACGCCCGCAACTCATCAAGCCCCCGCGCGCCGCCGTCGGTCAGCATCCACGTCACACCCGCGTCCTCGTACTCCTTCACCTCCTCCGGCAACACGCCGCCACCCCACAGCACGACATCACCGTCGTCAGGGCCGCCCGACGCCACGAAGTCCGCCTTCAACCGAGCGGCGTCGTCGGGGAACAGCACCACCAAACCGTCAGGGCCGAACGTCGCCGGCACCACGCCCGCCGCATGCTCCGCCGCACGAAACGGCGTCGAACGCGGCCAGTTCCCGCCGACCCAGATCGGCACCTCCACCGGCGCGAACCGCACACCCGACACCTCGAACAACGCACCCCGATGCTCAACCTCGGCACCCGATAACAACGCCCGCAGCAACTCGACGCCCTCCGACATCGCACCGGCACGCGACACACGCTCGCCGAAGGGGGAGTAGTCCTGCGGCACACCCGCACCCACCCCGAGCACCAGCCGCCCACCCGACAACCGCTGCAGAGTCGACGCCTCCAACGCCACCTTCCACGGCCGCCGACGCCCCAGCGACGTCACCAACGGCCCCAGCCGAAGCCTCGACGTCCGCGCCGCCACCGCCCCCAACGTCACCCAGACATCAGCGACAACAGGCTCCTCCGGCACCACCACGTGATCCCACAGGAAGAACCCGTCCCACCCCGCCGCCTCAGCCTCCACAGCAAGCGACACCAGCACCGACGGATCACCGAGAGACGAACCGAACGAAGGAACATAGATCGCGCAATCCATGCCCCTCAGTGTGGCAAGCACCCCCGACAAGATCGTTCTAACGCGGCGGACCAGCAGAAACGTACGAACGCAGCTCCGAAAGCGACGCCTTCCACCCGTCCAGCAACAACCACGTCGCACCAGCGTCCGCGAACTCCGACACCTGCGCCACCGACGGCCGCGCCCCACCACCCCAGATCGCCAAATCCCCGTCCACCGGCCCACCCGCAGCCACGAACTCCGCCTTCATCGACGCCGCCTGTTCAGCAGACGCCACCGCGAACCCACCCGACCCGTCCTGAATGATCGGGAACAACCCCGACGCCCGCGCCGCTGCCAGGAACGGCACCTTCCGCGGCCAGATCCCCGACGTCCACACCGGCACCTCCACCGGCGCCAACCGCACCCCGGACGCCTCGAACACACCACCCCGATGCTCCACCGGCTCACCCGAGAGCAACTCCTGCACCAACTCCACACCCTCGGTCAACCGCGCCGCACGCGACCGCGCATCCGACGCCTCACCGAACGACGTGTAATCCCGAGGCACACCCATCCCCACCCCGAGCACCAACCGCCCACCCGACAACCGCTGCAAGGTCGACGCCTCCACAGCCAGCTTCCACGGACGACGCCGGGGGACAGGCGTGATCATCGGCCCCAACGTGATCCGCGACGTCCGCGCCGCCACCGCCCCCAACGTCACCCACGGATCAGCCACCAACGGCTCCGCCACCAACGGCTCCGCCACCAGGTGATCCCACATGAAGAACCCGTCCCAGCCGGCCGCCTCCGCCTCAACGGCCAGCGACACCAGAACAGACGGATCGCCATAGGTCTCGCCATAACAAGGCACGTAGATCGCAAACGCATGCGGGGGAGTCTGCCCCAGCACCCTCACCAGCGCCCCTCACCGGTCGCGCCGTCGATCTGCTCCCGCAGGATGTCCGCGTGCCCCGCATGACGAGCCGTCTCCGTCAGCACGTGCACAAGGACGTTGAACAACATCACGTCCGGACGCGGCCACCACGGCACATGCCCAGGGGAGTCCACCGCAAGCGCAGAGATCGTCGCGTCCGAATGCACCCACACGCGCCGATAACGCTCCACGATCTCCTCACGCGACTCAGACTCGTCGGCCCGCATGTCCAACCCACGCGCCGCCAAGTCGTCCCAACGCGGCATCGGCTCAGGAAACGGCCGCCCGAACACCTCACCGAAATACCGCGACTCCGACAACGTCAGATGCTTCACCAACCCCAGCAGGTTCGTCCCGGACGCCACGAGCGGACGCCGTATCTCCGACTCGGCCAACCCGTCCAGCTTCCACACCAGCGCCTCGCGCAACTCACGCAGATCGCTGTGCAGGTACTCCTTGGCGAACTCATCGATCATGACATCGAGGATGCCAGCCGAGCGCGGTCCGGTTCCCGCGGACCTTTATCGCCACGGTGACGTAAGACCGAACGCGGGGGCCGCAGCAGAGCGGACCTTCAGGATGCTCCGGCTGATGTGCCCACGGGCTCACCGCGAGCGCGCCACCGACAGCAGCGTCGCCGAGCCGAGGCGCAACGGACGCGCGTGCGCCGGTCGTGAAGAGAAGAACGGATCCAAGCCACCGCAGATCCGATGGGCAGGACGCGGGAGAGCCCTCAGGGCGGCCCAGATCTCCATTACTTGACATAATGTAGATTATCGGCGAAACGGCGACCTGCGAAGATCGCCTCAGAAGGGGCTGAAACGCCCGTGTTGGCGCGTCTGCAAGTCACAGCCAACGGGCAGGCCGGCTGCGCTTGCAGACGCCACAACATCAGATCCACGGCGATGTCGGAGCGCGGTCGACACCGACGTGTCGTCAGTGAGACGTACGTGGCGGGGCGCCATTACGTTCGCGATCCCCACCAAGTGACGCCACCTGGTCCAGCGTCTTCCTCCGCCGCGTCGAATCCCGGCGAAACGGACATTTCATGCATAATCGCCATTATCCAGCACAGTGCGCGGAATTGTCGGTGGTGTGCGGTACAAGATCCATATGCACGTGCTCGCCGCCCAGGACGCCTTCTTCCTCGCCCGCCGGACCCGCAAGGACTCCCCGCACACCACAGCGGCCTACCAGCGGGATCTCTCCGGTGTGAACACACTCCTGGCCGAGGCCCTCCTCTCCCCCGTCGAGGAACTCGTCATGGGCCAGCTCACCGGGGCGAACCTCCGTCAGGCTTTCGGGTTGTTCGCGGACACCCACGCCAAGAGCTCCGTGCTGCGGGCCTGGTCCACGTGGAATCAGTTCCTGACGTTCTGCGTGGCCGAGGACCTCATCGCCGGCAACCCGATGGGCGCTATCGCCCGGCCGAAGACGCCTCCGCTCGTGCCCAAGCCGCTGCGTGGTGAGGACACGCCCGAGCAGTTGCTCACGGCCGCGGCGGAGGGTGCGAGCAAGGGGCGTGATCCGTGGCCCGAGCGGGACGTGCTGGTCATCGCGCTGGGGCTGGTCGCGGGGCTGCGGAGTGCGGAGATGCGGACGCTGACGTTGGCGAGTGTGGTCGGACGGGAGGGTGATCAGCGGTTGCACGTGAAGGGCAAGGGCAACCGGGACCGCAGTGTTCCCATCGAGCCGCCGATGGAGCGGATCGTGGACGCCTATCTCAAGAGCTGCAGGCAGCGTTTTCCTCAGGGGCGGTTCGATCGTGAGTCGGCGTTGCTGCGGGATCGGCAGGGTGAGCCGATCGGGCGGGGTGGGCTGGAGTACCTGGTCAAGTCGTGTTTCCGGTGGGCGGGGTTGAACGACCGGGTGCCGACGGGGGCGAGTCTGCACGCGTTGAGGCACACGTTCGCGACGCGGCTGGCCGAGGACGGGGCGAACGCGAGCGAAATCATGGCGTTGCTGGGGCATGCGAGCTTGGCGACGAGTCAGAACTACATCGAGGCGACGGCGCGGGAGAGACGGGCCGCGGTGGCGAGCAACAGGACGTATCGGGCGCTCAAGGACATCTAGCGGTGCTCCACCGGGATGCGGCACGCTCGGCTATGACGCTTGTGCCGGGGGTCGCCCGGTTGCCGGATCGTTAGGCCAAGTGGGTGACCTGATAGTGCGAAAACCGCATTTCAGGGGTACCCAATGAGAATGAGATCCGTGTGGCGTGGGGCCATCTCCTTCGGGTTGGTGACGATCGCCGTGCGCCTCTACACGGCTGTCGAGGAGCACGACTTCCGTTTCAACCAGGTGCACCGGGAGGACGGCGGGCGCATCAAGTACAAGCGCGTCTGTTCGGTGTGCGGCGAAGAGGTCGAGTACGGCGACATCACCAAGGGCTATGAGTTGGACGACGGCCGGATGGTGATCATGGAGAACGAGGACTTCGACAAGTTGCCGGTGAAGACCGACAAGTCGATCGACGTTCTGGAGTTCGTGCCGGCGGAGGAGATCGATCCGATCTACTTCCAGAAGACGTACTACCTGGAGCCGGACAAGGCGGCGGCGCGCCCGTACGTGCTGCTGCGGGACGCTCTCGTCAAAACCGGTCAGCTGGCGGTCGTGAAGATCACGATCCGGCAGAAGGAGACGCTGGCGACGATCCGGGCGCGTGATGACGTGCTGGTGATGCACACGATGTTGTGGCCGGACGAGATCCGCAAGGCGGAGTTCGACTTCCTGGACCAGGACGTGGAGGTGCGGCCGCAGGAGTTGAAGATGGCGACGTCGCTGGTGGAGTCGATGGCGGGTGACTTCGATCCGGACACGTTCACCGACGACTACCGGGACGCGCTGGAGAAGGTGATCGCGGCGAAGGCGGAGGGTGCGGAGTTGCCCGATCAGCCGGAGGCCGAGGAGAAGGGCGATGTCATCGATCTGATGACGGCGCTGGAGCGCAGTGTGGAGAAGGCGAAGGCCGGGCGGAAGAGCGAGAAGAAGGCGCCGCCGAAGAAGAAGGCCTCGTCGGCGTAGATGGCCGGGCTCGACGAGTACCGGCGCAAGAGGGATCCGGCCAGGACGCCGGAGCCCGTTCCGAGCGCGGACGAGTTGCCGAAGGGTGACAACGACACGTTCGTGATTCAGGAGCATCACGCGAGCAGCCTGCATTGGGATGTGCGGTTGGAGCGTGATGGTGTTCTGGTGTCGTGGGCGGTGCCGAAGGGTTTGCCGTCCACGACTGATGTGGTGCGTCTGGCCGTGCACACCGAGGACCATCCGTTGGAGTACGCGCAGTTCTCCGGGGAGATTCCGAAGGGTGAGTACGGCGGCGGTGAGATGGTCATCTGGGACCGGGGCCGCTATGAGACGGTGAAGTGGTCGGACCGTGAGGTGGACGTTGTTCTGCACGGTCATCGGGTGCAGGGGCAGTTCGTGTTCTTCCGGTCGGGCAAGGACGAGAAGAACTGGATGATGAAGCGCCGGCACGCTGCGGCGCGTCCGGACTGGAAGTCCTTGCCGGAGCAGCTGAAGCCGATGCTCGCTGTTCCCGGTCCCCTCCCCCAGGATGATGATGATCTTTGGGCTTATGAGTTCAAGTGGGACGGTGTCCGGGCGATCCTGAGGGTCGAGGGTGGCCGTGTGCAGGCGTGGTCGCGGCTGGGCAACGACATCACGGTCGCTTATCCGGAGCTGCAGGGCGTGGGTGAGCAGCTGGGGTCGACGGAGGCGCTGCTCGACGGGGAGATCGTGGCGTTGCAGAACGGCCGGCCGAGTTTCAGCGCGTTGCAGAACCGGATGCACGTGACGAAGTCGGAGGCCGCGCGGCGGGCGGCGAGGCAGTTTCCGGCCACGTTGCTGTTGTTCGACCTGCTGCACCTCGACGGCAGCTCCACGATGCCTCTCCCCTTCCGGCAACGCCGTGAGCTGCTCCGAAGCCTCGAGTTGAAGGGCCCCAACTGGCTCACTCCCCCGTCCTACGACGAGGACGGTGCCGCGGTGCTGGCGGCGAGCCGTGAGCAGGGCCTGGAAGGGGTGGTGGCGAAGCGGCTGGATTCGGCGTATCAGCCGGGGACGCGCAGCCCGGTGTGGCGCAAGATCACGGACCTGCTCGCGCAGGAGGTGGTCATCGGCGGCTGGCGGATGGGTGAGGGCAAGCGCGCGGGTGTGGTGGGGGCGCTGTTGCTGGGTATCCCCCAGGACGGCGGGCTGGCGTTCGCCGGGTCGGTGGGCACCGGGTTCAACGACGCGGAGCTGGCGGTGTTGACGCCGCGGTTGAAGGCGTTGGGGCGCAAGGGTTCGCCGTTCGTGACGGAGGTGCCGCGGGAACGGGCGAAGGGTGCGTTGTGGGTGGAGCCGGAGTTGGTGGCGGAGGTGGTGTTCCGGCAGTGGACGCCGGACGGGCGGATGCGGTTTCCGGCGTGGCGGGGGTTGCGGCCGGACAAGACGCCGGAGGAGGTGCGTCGGGTTGACCAGCAGTGACGCGACCGTGAGGGTCGAGGACCGGGTGTTGAAGCTGACGAACCTGGACAAGCTGTTGTATCCGGAGTTCGGGTTCACCAAGGGTGAGGTGATCGACTACTACACCCGGATCGCGCCGGTGTTGTTGCCGCATCTGAAGGACCGTCCGGTGACGTTGAAGCGCTATCCGAACGGGGTGGACGGGAAGTGGTTCTTCGAGAAGAACGCGCCGGAGCACCGGCCTGACTGGGTGCGGACGATGCGGCTGGAGTCGCCGGGCAGTTCGAAGGGCAACGAGACCGTCAACTACGTGATGGTGGACGAGCTGGCGACGTTGGTGTGGCTGGCGAATCTGGCGGCGCTGGAGTTGCACGTGCCGCAGTGGACGGTGGGGCCGCGCGGGGGCAAGCGGGATCCTGACCTGCTGGTGTTCGATCTGGATCCGGGTGCGCCGGCGACGGTGGTGGAGTGTTGCCGGGTCGCGGAGCAGGTGCGGGTGGTGCTGGACGACGACGGCGTGGACTCGTGGGCGAAGACGTCGGGCAACAAGGGCATGCAGGTGTACGCGTACGCGCCGGCGAAGGACACCTCGGAGTACGCGAAGGCGGTGGCGCAGCGGTTGGCGCAGGAGCATCCGGAGCTGGTCGTGTCGACGATGGCGAAGGCGCAGCGGCCGGGGAAGGTGTTCATCGACTGGTCGCAGAACAACACGGCGAAGACCACGATCGCGCCGTATTCGTTGCGGGCTCGGGAGCGGCCGGCGGTGTCGGCGCCGGTGACGTGGGACGAGGTCGAGGACTGCGAGGTTGTGGAGGACCTGGTGTTCACGGCGGACGAGGTGCTGGCGCGGGTCGAGTCGGCGGGTGATCTGTTCGGGAGTTGATATTCTGGCCGACTGCCTATGTGGGGGTTTGCCGTGAACATCGAACTTGCCGAGTACGACTCCGCCTGGCCTGGTCTGTACGAACGGGAACGGGCGCGGGTCCTGTCCGCCCTGCCTGATGCCGAGCTGGAGCACGTCGGGTCGACGTCGGTGCCGGGGTTGTGTGCGAAGCCGGTGATCGACCTGATGCTGGTGGTGGACGACCCGGTGGACGAGGAGTCGTACGTGCCGGCGTTGGAGGCCGCCGGGTACCGGGTGACGGTGCGGGAGGACGACTGGCACGACCACCGGATCCTCAAGGGCCCGGACACGAACATCAACCTGCACGTGTTCCCGCGTGGGTGCGCTCAGGTGCGGCGGCATCTGCTGTTCCGCGACTGGCTGCGTGACACCGCCGAGGACCGCGAGTTGTACGCGTCGACCAAGCGTGCGCTGGCGTCGCGGGCCTGGGATCGGGTGCAGGACTACGCGGACGCGAAGAACGAGGTAGTGCTGGACATCCTCGAACGGGCGTATGTGGCGCGGCCGGTGGAGCCGGGTGAGGTGGAGTTCGTGACGGAGACGCCGCCGCACAACGCCCCGGTGGTGCTGGAGGACTACAACCTGGACTGGCCGCGGTGGTACGCCGTCGAGGAGGCGAAGATCCGGGCGGCGCTGGGCGGGAAGGTTGTCCGGGTGGAGCACGTGGGGTCGACGTCGGTGCCGGGGCTGGCGGCGAAGCCGTTGATCGACATCATGCTGATCGTGCCGGACTCGGCCGATGAGGACGCCTACGTTCCGGCGTTGGTGGAGGCGGGCTACTACCTGCGGCTGCGCGAGCCCGTGTGGCACGAGCACCGGTTGCTCAAGGGCGTGGAGCCGAACGTGAACCTGCACGTCTACTCCCCCAGGTGCGAGGAGCTCGATCGGATGCTGGCCTTCCGCGACCGGCTGCGCGACCACCCGGAGGATCGGGAGGAGTACGAGCGCACGAAGCGGGAGCTGGCGGGCCGGACGTGGAAGCGGGTGCAGGACTACGCCGACGCGAAGACGCGGGTGGTGGAGCGGATCATCCTGCGGGCGCTGGGCTGAAGCGGCGCCGGTAGTCCGACGGGGTGAGGCCGGTCTCGCGGCGCATCAGGGCGCGGAGGTTGGCGGCGCTGCCCAGGCCGGTGCGGCGGGCGACGACGTCGAAGCGCCGCTCCCCCAGTTCGATCAGCCTGCACGCCAGGGTGACGCGTTCGCCGGTCAGCCATGCCAGCGGTGTGGTGCCGAGTTGTGCCTGGAAGCGGCGGTGCAGTGTGGCGGGGCTGATGGCGGCGCGGGCGGCCAGCGTGAGGACGGTCAGCGGGGTGTCGAGGTGTTGCTGGGCCCAGGCGAGGACGGGGGCGAGTGACTCGTCGGGCAGGTCGGGTACCGGGCGTTCGACGAACTGGCGCTGGCCGCCGTCGCGGTGGGCGGCGAAGACGAGGCGGCGGCTGACGGAGTTGGCGATCTCGGCGCCGTGGTCGCGGCGGACGAGGTGCAGGCCGAGGTCGAGGGCGGCGGCGCTGCCGGCGGAGGTGAGGATGTCGCCGTCGTCGACGAACAGGACGTCGGGTTCGAGGTGCACGGCCGGGAAACGGGTGCGGAAGTCGTCGGCCCACTGCCAGTGGGCGGTGGCGCGGCGGCCGTCGAGGACTCCGGCTTCGGCGAGGGTGAAGGCGCCGCTGCAGAAGCCGACGAGGCGGGCGCCGCGGGTGTGGGCTCGGCGGATGGCGTTGAGGACCTCGGGGCGCCTGGGGGCCTCGACGTTGGGTCGGTTGGGGACGATGAGGGTGTCGGCGTGCTCGGCGGCCTGCAGCCCGGCAACGCCGGCGAGGGTGAAGAAGCCGTCGCGCATCACCGTGTGCGGCTGCGGTGAGCAGAGGCGGAAGTCGTAGAGGTGGCCGCCGATCTCGGGGCGGTGCAGGCCGAAGACCTCGGTGGCGCAGCCGAGTTCGAACGGGTTGGAGTTCTCGTCCACGATGACGACGACGCGGTGCGAGGATTCTTGCGGCATGTGCGATTCCTAGCACTCACGCCCAGGTCGCGCCACCGGCCAGGCTCGACGGCATGAACGAACCCATCGCCCTGGACAAGGCTCTGGCCTCCTTCGACGCCCTGTGGAGCCCCCGGATCGTCACCCGCGTCAACGACTACGACGTGCGCGTCGCGAAGGTCGAGGGTGAGCACGTGTGGCACGTCCACGACGACACCGACGAGTTCTTCCTCGTGCTGGACGGCGAACTGCACATCGGGCTGCGTGAGTCCGATGGCGAGCGCACGGTCGTGCTCGGCAAGGGCGAGGTGTTCACCGTGCCGCGCGGGACGTTCCACAAGCCGGTGGCCCCGCACGGTGCGCGGATCCTGCTGTTCGAGCCCTCCGGAACGCTGACCGTGGGCGATCGGCACGAGGAGGTCCCGGCGCACGTGGACGTGACGACCGGGCACGAGCTGGGGTGAGGCTGGGAGGGAGCGCGGTCCCTCCCAGCCTCACTCAGAAGGTCAGCCCAGGCGGCAGGCCGACACGATGATCTCCTGGCCGAGCAGCGTGCGGACCCGGACGGCGTTCTGGATCAGCTGGCCGTTCGGTCCGGTCGCGGTCTCGTTGAGGTGCACGGTCGCGACACCGGGGATGCCGATGGTGGCGGGGCCGGTGCCGATGGGCTGGCCGTTGAGCGTGCCGACCTTCGACGAGCCCACGACACCGTTGGCGTCACTCACGCACTTGGCCTCGATGGCGTTGAGCGTGATCGCCCCACCCAGCAGTGAGGCTCCCTCCACCCGTGCCGACGCGACGGTGCGGCCGGTGTTCGCGTCGAGGGTGCAGTCGGCGTGCAGGGCGTTCACCGAGGCCAGGCCCAGGACGTTGACCGAGGCGACGGTCTTGTCCTCGTTGGGCGGGCACTGGGCGTGCGGTGTCTTGGCGACGGTGATCAGGCCGGTCGCGTTGAGCGCCCACGCCTCGCCGCGCAGGTAGACGACGACCTTCACGACGGCGGTGGCCGAGGCGCCGTCGTCGTCGGTCACCTTCACCAGGACGTTGTGCGCGCCGAGTGCGGTGAACGTACGTGAGGCGGTGCAGGTGCCGCTACCGGCTCCCTGGGCGACGGTGCCGTTGACGACCGGGCTGCCGTCGTCGAAGTCCAGGGTGCAGGTGTGCTTGTCGTTGGTGGCGATGTCGGTGAACGGCGCGGAGAAGTTCACGGCGGTGCCACGGGTGACGAGCGTCTTGTCGGCGTTCAGGGCGGCCTGCGGGGCGACGTTGGACAGCGTCAGCGTCGTGGACACCGCGACGGGCGGGTTGACGCCGTCGTTGCCGGTCAGCGTCAGCTGCCACACGCCGTCATCGGTGCACTTGACCGTGGTGGTCTGGGCGGCGGCGTTGCCGAACGAGCAGGTCGCGCCCGCGTCGACGCCGGACTGCGGGGCGGCGGTCCACGCCGTGGTCAGCGACGGGCCGTCCGGGTCGGTCACCACGCCCGCGAGGTCGACGTTCGTGCCTTCCTGCCCGGCGTACGGGCCGCCGGGCTTGACCACGGGCGGGGCGTTGACCTTGACGGTGACGCACTCGGTCACGCCACCGGCTCCGCCGCCATCGGTGCCGCGGGCGGTGACGCACAGCTCGTGCGTGCCCGCGGCGAGCGCCGGGGTGTTGACCGTGTAGTCGACCGTCGCGGGCCCGTCCTGCGGCAGACCCGGCGTGATCGAGGTGATCGGGAGGTCCGAGCCGCCGTCGACCTTCAGCGTCAGCTCGGTGAGCTTGGAGGCGATGACGCCGGGAACGACGTCGGGCAGCTGGGAGACGTTGGGGACCTCGGTGCAGGTGCCGCCGGTGGTCTCGGCGATCTTGCGCAACGAGTTCGCGGCGTTCGCCGCACCGCAGGCGACGCCGTTGGACACGGCGAAGGTGAAGATCTTGATGCCGGCGTTCACCGCCTGCTGCAGCTGGGCGTCGACGGAACCGGAGCCGGCGCCGTCCGAGAGGAAGATCATCAGCTTGCGCTGCTGCGGGGCGGCGGTGGCCGAGGAGAGGCCGGCGGTCAGGCCCGCGGTGTAGTTGGTGCCGGAGGCGAAGCTGTGCGGGGTGAACAGCTGCACGTTGCCGATGTGGGCGCTGCCCAGCGCTTCGGAGATGTCGGGGGTGCCGTTGCCGTTGGCGTCGGTGGCGGGCCCGGTGACCTTCTGGTCACCTGCCGCCGGGCCGACGTCGACGGTCGCGCTGTCCGAGCCGAACACGGCGGCGCCGACGCTGCCGACGACCGTGTTGGGGACCGCGGCCTTCGCGTTGAGGGACCTGGCGGCGGCGATCTCGCAGTCCAGGATCGTCGCGGGGTTGCCGTCGCCGTTCTGGTCGCCGCCGCAGCCCGCGGTCACGGTGCCGCCGGTGGAACCGGACACGTCGAGCACGTAGGTCAGGGCGGTGTCGACGACCGCGGCGCCGGTGCCGATCGAGGCCTTGCCGGTCACGGTGACCGGGCCGGGTACGACCACGGCGTTGTTCGCCGGGCCGGTGATGGTCACCCCGATGGAGGTGCCGCCGGGCAGGTTGCCGGTGGCGGCGTGCGCAGGGATGGCGAGTGCCACGGTGGCCGCTAGCGCGGCGCCGACCGTGATGCTGGGTCTCATGGTTCTCCGCTCGTTGGTTCGTCCCCGACCGAACGGAAGGAGACCGCACGTGGTGGAGCTGATACGCCCGGTCACCGAAATGCATCGATAGTCGACCTATTCGGCCCAAGGCCGGTTCCGGTCTCGTGGATCTTGGGACTCGGGAAGAATCAGCCCGGTGACGTTCGGGGTGCTCGGTCCGGTGCTGGTCGACGGCGTGGAGGTCGCGGCGCCACGGCAGCGCGCCCTGCTGGCGATGCTCGTGCTCGACGCTGGGCGGATCGTGGGGCACGACCAGCTGATCGGCGGCTTGTACGCCGAGCCGCCCGCCGGTGCGGCCAACGCGCTGCAGTCGCAGGTCTCGCGTCTGCGCCGGGCCGTGCCGGGGCTGGTGGTCGAGCACCACCCGGCCGGCTACCGGCTCGTCGCCGAGCCGTCGGACGTGGATCACCTGCGCTGCGTCGAGCTGCTCGAGGCCGGCCGGGCGGCCGACGCGCTGGCGCTGTGGCGCGGACCGGCCCTGGCCGACGTCGACGCGCCGTTCGTGCCGGGGGCGAGGCAACGGCTGACCGAGGTGCTCATCCGCTGCGTCGTCTCCGGCGGGAGCAGCGAGCAGTTGCGTGACCTGGTGGCGGAGCATCCGTTGCGGGAGGACGTGCGGGCGGCGTTGATGCGGTCACTGCACCGCGAAGGCCGCCAGACCGAGGCCCTGGACGTGTTCGCGCAGGGACGTGAGCTGCTGGCCGACGAGCTCGGTGTCGATCCCTCCCCCGCGCTCGCGGCCGCGCATCTGGAGGTGCTGCGGGCCCAGGCGCCGCACCGGGGCGTGCCCGCGCAGCTCACCAGCTTCGTCGGCCGCGACGAGGACCTGCGGCGCGTGTCGAAGTGGCTGCGCGACAACCGGCTGGTCACGCTGATCGGCCCCGGCGGGACCGGCAAGACGCGGCTGGCCGTCGAGGTCGCGCACCGCGAACCGGGCGAGGTGGCGTTCGTCGACCTCAGCGCCACCGCCGACGTCGCCCGCGCCCTGCTCGACGGCCTCGGGATCCGCGAGGCCGGACTGCTGTCGGCCGGTCCGCTCAGCGTCGAGGACCGGCTGCGGGCCGCGCTGGCGACACGGGAGGTCGTCCTGGTCGTGGACAACTGCGAACACGTCATCGACGACGCCGCCCGCGTGCTCGGCGGCATCCTCACCGCCTGCCCCGACGTACGCGTGCTGGCGACCAGCCGCGAACCGCTCGGCATCACCGGCGAGACCCTCAGCCCCGTCACCGCGCTGGACGCCGAGGCCGCCACCCGCCTGTTCCTCGACCGAGCCCAGGCCGTCAAACCGGGCTTCCACGCCGATCCGGCCGTCATCGCCGAGGTGTGCCGGCGACTGGACGGGATCGCGCTCGCCATCGAACTCGCCGCCGCCCGCGTCCGGTCCCTGCCCCTGGACGAGATCGCGGCACGGCTCGACGACCGGTTCCGGTTGCTGTCCAAGGGCAGCCGCACCGCCGCACCCCGCCACCGCACGCTGCACGCCGTCGTCGAGTGGAGCTGGGACCTGCTCACCGACGCCGAACGCGACCTCGCCGCCCGCTTCACCGTGTTCAGCGGCGGCGCGGGCCTCGACACCGCCACCGCCGTCTGCCAGTCCGATGTGGACACTCTGTCGTCGTTGGTGGACAAGTCACTCGTCGAGGTCGCCGACGACCGCTACCGCATGCTCGACACCATCCGCGCGTTCTGCGCCACCCACGCACCCGACCTCGGGCACGCACACGCGCGGTGGTTCCTCGAACGCGCCCAGCAGGCCGAACCGCACCTGCGTGCCCACGACCAGATCCAGTGGCTCGCCCGGCTCGCCGCCGACCACGACAACCTCGTCGCCGCCGTCACCTGGGCCACCGCCCACGACCACGAACTCGCCCTGGAACTCGTCGCCGCGCTCGCCACCTACTACTGGTTCCGCGGCCTGCGCACCGAAGCCGCCCAGCAGGCCGACGCCGTGCTGCACGCGTGCGGCGAAACCCCGCCACACGGCCGTGAGCAGGAGTACGCGCTGTGCCTGCTGATCGCGTGGCCGGTCGCGACCGGGGACCAGAGCGCCCGCATCCGCCAGGCCGACACGTTGATGGACAAGCTCGTCGACCCGCCGCGCTACCCGATCATGACCATGATGTGGGGCATGGCGCTCGGCGCGCCCGAGGACGATTCGCAGGTGTGGTACCGCCGCCACCGGCTGCTCGGCCACGACCCGTGGAGCGCCGCTCTCGCGTTGGTCGGCGACGGTCTCGTCGCGCGCATGGGCGGCGACCCGGCCACGGGCGCAGAGCTGCTGCACCAGGCCGCGGCGGCGTTCACCGAGGTCGGTGACCGGTGGGGCGCGGCGCTCGCGTTCAACCAGCTCGGTGAGATCGCGCTGGACCAGGGCGACGCCGTGAACGCCCTGATCCACATCGAACGCGGCCGGGGCCTGCTCGACGAGCTCGGCGCCACCGAGGACACCGCCGAGGCCGTCATCGCCCGCGCCCAGGCCACCCTGATGACCGGCGACCTCGAGGGCGCGCGGACCGACTTCCTGCTCGCACTGACCCTGTCGCGGCGTGCCGGAGCGTTGGTGGTGCAGGCGGGCGCCCATCTGGGGCTGGCCGAACTCGCCCGCGTCACCGGGGACTACGCGACCGCCTACCGGGAGTGCGACCAGGCGTGGGAACGGTGTCCCGGCGGCTGGTACGGGCCGGATGAGATGCGCTGCCACATCGCCGTGCAACGCGGCCGCGTCGCGAAGGCCGAAGGCGATCCCGCGAAAGCCCGCCGGCACTTCGAGGAGGCGCTGCGCCGGGCCGTCGGGCAGCGCAACCTCGTAACCGAGACCGCCGTGCGCGCGGAACTCGCCGCCCTGGCCGTGCCCTGAGCCGCCGCCACCACAACCACGCCGGCAGCCTGCGGTGCTCGATGAACGTCCACAGGTCGTCCTCGGCCACGTCGTCGGGGTGCCGGCGCAGCACCTCCAGGCACTCCCGCGACACCACCCCGTGGATCCGGGCCACGTGCGCCAGCGCCGTCGCGCCCTGCCGGCGGACCTCGATGCGGTTGTGGTCCAACGCGCGAGCGACGCGGCGTAAGGCGACCAGCGGGTCCGGATGCGACATCGCCAGGCCGATCACCGCGACACCGACCATGTCCTCGCCGCGGTCGAACGCCGCGTCGACCTCTTCCGGGCGGCCGATGCCCATCAGGGCGGTGTAGTCGTGCCAGTTCACGCCGTCGCCGCGCATCGCCCGGTCCAGCAGGAACCGCTGCCGGCCGTCGGAGCGTTCGCCGGTGCGTTCCCAGTCCGCGGCCAGGTAGCGCCATACCGCGGCGGTGTCGGCACGGGAGGTCGAGGCCAGGATCCGGCACAGTTCCCGCACGTGACCGGGTTCGCTGGCCTGCGCGAGCTCACCCAGCACACCGGGAGGGCAGCCCAGGTCGTGCCACGCCAGCCTCGCCAGCGTCGGCACCTCGTCGACGTCCACCCAGCCGTCGGCCCCGCCCCGCCCGATCTCGGCAGGCGTCAGCGAGGCCCGATACCGGGCGTGTTCGATCGGGATCACTCTCAGACCTGCGGCACCGCGCGCAGCAACGCACGCGTGTAGTCGTGAGACGGGGTGAGGAGGACTTCTTCGACCGAGCCTTGTTCCACGATTTTCCCCTGATGCATCACCGCGACCCGGTCGGCGATCTGCCACGCCAGCCCTAGGTCGTGCGTGATGATCAATGAAGCAAGGCCCAGTTCACGGCGCAACCGGAGCAACAGCGCCACGATCTCCCCGCGCACCGAGGCGTCCAGCGACGCGACGGGCTCGTCGGCCACCAGCAGCCGGGGCTCCAGCACCAGCGCGCCGGCGATCACCACCCGCTGCTGCTGACCCCCGGACAGCTCGTGCGGAAGCGACTCCAGGTACAGGCTCGCCGGACGCAGTTCAGCCCGTTCCACAGCGGCCGTGACCAGGGCTTCCACGTCACCTGCGACCCCGTGCACCCGCAGTCCCTCCGCCACCGCGTCGACGACCTTGTGACGCGGGTTGAGGGCGCTGGAAGGATCTTGAAGCACGAGCTGCACCTGGCGCCGGAAGGCCTTGAGCGCCTTGCCGCCGCGACCCACCTCGGCGCCGTCGAAGATCACCCGACCGGAGGACGGCTTTCGCAGCCCCATTATGGTACGAGCCAGTGTCGTTTTGCCTGATCCGGACTGCCCGACCAGCGCCACGATCTCGCCCCGCCCGATCGTCAGGTCCACCCCGTCGACCGCGCGCGTCCGGCCGTAGTCCACGACCAGATCCCGCACTTCGAGCAACGGCTCCGGTGTCGGCGCGGGCTCGGCCCAGCGGTGCGCCGGGTCGCCGATCACCGGGAACGCCGCCGTCAGCGCCGCCGTGTGCGGGTGGCGCGGGTTCGCGATCACCTCACGGGTGCGGCCGCGTTCGACCAGCTCGCCGCGATGCATCACCGCGAGGTCGTCACACGTCTCGGCCAGCACCGACAGGTCGTGACTGATCATCAGCAACCCGAGGTCCTGCTCGCGGACCAGCCGCGTCATCAACGCCAGCACCTGGGCCTGCACCACGACGTCGAGCGCCGTGGTCGGCTCGTCCGCGACGACCAGCCGCGGCCCGCACGCCAGCGCCATCGCGATCATGACCCGCTGCTTCTGCCCGCCCGAGAGCTCGTGCGGATACGCCCGCGCTTTGTCCCGGGGCAGTTCGACCTGCTCCAGCAGATCGAGCGCGCTGCCGTCCACGCCGTGCAGCCGCATGGGTTCGGCGATCTGGTCCCCGACGCGCTGCACGGGGTTGAGCGAGTGCATCGCGCCCTGGAACACGATCGACGCCGCCGCCCACCGCACCGCCCGCAACCGGCCCCACGACATCGTCGCCACGTCGTCGCCGTCGAGCAGGACCTCGCCGGTCACGGTCGCGGACTTGGGCAGCAGCCGCAGCACCGACATCGCCACCGTCGACTTGCCCGACCCCGACTCACCCGCCAAACCCAGCGTCTGACCGGGCGCCAGGGCGAGGTTCACGTCGTTGACGACGCATTTCGGTCCGTAGTGGACGGTGAGGTTCTTCAACTCCAGCAACGGGTTCACCTCTTCGGCGTCACGACGGCTTCGAGGGCGCGTCCGACGAGCGTGAACGCCAGCACCACCGCCACGATCGCGAGACCGGGCGGCAGCAGGAACCACCACGCCCGCTGCGGCACCGCGCCGTGCAGTTGCGCCTGGTGCAGCATCGCGCCCCACGAGATCCGCGTCGGGTCACCCAGGCCCAGAAACGCCAGCGTCGACTCCGCCACGATCGCCGACGCCACCGCCAGCGTCGCGTTGACCAGCACCAACGGCACCACCGACGGCAGCACGTGCCGTCCGATCACGTGCGTGTGGCCGCCACCGAGCGCCCGTGCGCGTTCCACGAACGGACGGGCCTCGATCGTCAGTGTCTGCGCCCGCACCATCCGTGCCGTCGCGGGCCAGCTCGTCAGGCCGATCGCCAGGATGATCGTGCCGATGCCGCGTGGCAGCACCGTCGACAACGCGATCGCCAGCACCAGCGCCGGCAGCACCAGGAAGAAGTCCGTCACCCGCAGCAACGCCCCTGCCAGCAGCCCGCCGAAGTGACCGCTCAGGATGCCGGCGAGCGTGCCGATGCCCACGGCGAGCACCGCCGCCGTCAGCCCGACGAACAACGACGTCCCCGTGCCCTGCGCCATCAGCAACGCCACCGACCGTCCCGTGTGGTCGGTGCCCAGCCAGTGCCCCGAGCCCGGCGGCTGCCAGGCGCCGTCGGTCACGCGGGTGACGTCGAGGGCGTCGGCGGGGATCAGCAGCGGCGCGAGCAGGGCGACCAGCGCGGCCACAGAAAGCACCGCCGCACCGGCCACCCCGGCGCGCTGCGCCAGGAACCCGTCCATCCTGCTCATACGACCTTCACCCGTGGATCCAGGACCCCGTGCAGCAGGTCCGCGAGCAGGTTCATCACCACGACCGCGCTCGCCGTCACCACCAGCAACCCCTGCAGCAGCAGGTAGTCCGGCCCGGTCAGCGCGTCGTAGAACAACAACCCCAGGCCGGGCCAGGAGAACACCGTCTCCGTCGTGATCGCCCCGGCCACCACCAGCCCGAACCGCAGGAACACCAGCGTGATCGCCGGCAGCACCGCGTTCGGCACGGCATGGCGGCGCCGCACCAGGTCGTCGCGCAGACCCTTCGCACGCGCCGTCGTCAGATAGGGGGCGTGCATCTCCTCCAGCAACGACGACCGCATGACCAGCATGTACTCCGCGCACACCACCGCGACCAGCGTGATCGACGGCAGCACCAGGTGGTGGCCGACGTCGAGGGCCTGCGACACGAAGTCCGGCGCCGTGTCGGTGTCGCGCATGCCCCGCGACGGGAACAGGTCCCCGGTCACCATCATCAGCAGCATGCCGAGCCAGAACGTCGGCACCGCCCACAACGTCAGCGACACCCCCGTCGTGACCCGGTCGAAGCCCGAGTCACGACGCCACGCCGCCCGCACCCCGAGCCACAGCCCCAGCCCGACCGCGATCAGCGTCGCCGTGCCGACCAGCAGCAACGTCGGCCCCAGACGTTCGAGGATCACGTCGGAGACCGGCCGGCGGAACGTGAACGACGTGCCCAGGTCACCGTGCAGCAGCGAGGTGAGGTAGTTCCAGAACTGCTCGTGCAACGGACGGTCCAGGCCGAACTGCGCACGCAGCTCGGCCTGCATCGCCGCCGTGGTCGGACGGCCGCGCGTCATCGAGACCACGGGGTCGCCGGGCACCACCCGGAACAGGAAGAACCCCAGCACCGCCACCATCACCAGGCTGAGCGCCGCACCACCGAACCGACCGGCCAGACGCACCTACTCGCGCTCCCCTGCCGTGGCGTTGCGCCGCCGGGCCATCACGACCACCGCCAGCACCAGCGCGGCGATCACCGCACCCCCCAGCGCCAGCCCCGCCCACCGGCTGCCCTGAGCCTGCACGGCCCGGCCGGCCGGTTCGGCGCCGTAGTAGCCCCACATGCCGTTCTGCGCCATGATCACGCCGCCCTGCGCGGGCTGCGTCAGGAACTTCGCGAAGTGATCGGAGCGGTAGCCCTCCAGCGCGTTCTCGTACGACAGCACCACGGCGGGCACCTGGTCGTAGAAACGGGCCTGCATCTGCTTCACGATCTCCACGCGCTTGCCCTCGTCGAACTCCGAGAGCTGCTGGGCGTAGAGCTTGTCGTAGGTCTCGTCGCAGAAGTACGCGTCGGTCGTGCCGCCCTTGCCGTCCGCGCCCGGCCGCTGCGCGCAGGTGTGCAGGCTCAGGATGAAGTCCGGGTCGATGTTCGTCGCCCAGCCGGAGAACGCCAGGTCGTAGGTCGCGGCCGTGGTGGCCTCGTTGAGCTGGTTGTCCGACACCAGCCGCACGTCCAGCGGGATGCCGATGTCGCTCATCGACCGCTTGAGGTACTCCGACGCCTGCTCGTCATAGGCACGCCCGGCCCGTCCGACGAGCCGCAGCGGGAAACGGGTGCCGTCGGCCCCGCGCGGGAAACCGGCGGCGTCGAGTGCCGCGTTCGCCGCGGCCGGGTCGAACTTGCGCTGCTCCTGTGCACTCGGCTGCCAGTGCCACTTGCCGAACACCGGCGGCACCAGGCCCGAGCCCTTCTCCGCGTACCCCAGGTTCACCCGCGACACGAGCGCGTCGAGGTCCACCGCCTGCGCGATCGCCCTGCGCACCCGCACGTCCTTGAGCGCCGGGTTGCCGTCCCCGATCGGCTCACCGGTGCGGGTCTGCGCGCCGGGATTGATCATCAACTCGGTGAAGCGGCGGCCCTGCGCCTTGTTGCGGGTCACCCCGGCCTTGCCGTCGAGCGAGTCGAACTGCGCCGGCGCCATCCGGTTGACCAGGTCGACCTCGCCCTTGCCCAGCGCCTGCACCGCGGCGTCGGAGTTCTGGAAGTACACGAAGTGCAGCTCGTCGAACTTCGCCGCGCCCCGCCAGTAGTTCTTGTTGGCCTTGAGCTTGATGAACTGCCCCGCCACGTGCTCGGTCAGCACGAACGGGCCCGAGCCCACGACCGGCATCTGGTCGTTGGCGTAGTCCTTGATGCCGCCGACCTTCTCCCACACGTGCTTGGGCACGATCGGGACGTCCAGCGCCAGCATCGTCACCTGCGGCGTCTTGGTCCGGACGACGACCGTGCGGTCGTCGGTCGCGGTGACGTCCTGGAAGTTCGCGACGAAGCTGCCGTTCGCGGTCCTGGCGACCGAGTCGGTCAGCATCAGGTTGTAGGTGAACGCGACGTCGCGCGCGGTGATCGGCTCGCCGTCGGACCACTTCTTGCCCTCGGGCACCGTGAAGGTCCAGGTGAGCTTGTCGGGCGAGGGCTCCCATCTGTTCGCCAGGCCCTCGGTCACCGTCTGGTCGGCCGCCGTGTACGCGGTCAGGTAGTCGTACATCAACCGGCCGATCTCCGTGCTCGACTGGAACACCGCGAGGAACGGGTTCATCGAGTCGATCTGCTGCACGATCGCGACCTTCAAGATCACTGGTGCCTGCGCCGTCGCAGGAGGTGCCGAGAGCCCCACAGTCGTTGCTATGGCAAGCAACGCGCACAACTTCACCCGCACGAAAACCCCTCTTCCCCAGCAGCCCACCGCTAACTTACCGAGATGTGCGGATCATGATCTCGGCGGACATGGAAGGCGCCACCGGAGTCACCTGGACCGGGGACGTCCTCCCCGGCACCGAGCAGTGGCAACGGTTCCGGCGCCTGTTCACGGCAGACGTCAACGCCTGCGTCAGCGGCCTGGTCGCGGGCGGAGCGGAGCAGGTCGTCGTCAACGAGGCCCATTCCTCGCAACGCAACCTCCTGCTCGAAGACCTCCACGACTCGGCGCGAATGCTCACCGGCCGGCACAAGCCGCTGTCGATGATGCAAGGTATCGACTCCGATGTGGACGGAGTGGTCTTTCTCGGCTACCACACGGGTGCGGGCTCCCGCGGCGTGCTCGCCCACACCTACATGGAGAACTCCATCACCGGCGTGTGGCTCGACGGCGTCCTCGCCTCCGAAGGACGCCTCAACGCCGCGCTGGCCGCCGAGTACGGCGTTCCCGTGCTGCTCGTGACCGGTGACGACCTGACCTGTGAGGACGCCGCGTCCTACGCGGCCCCGGCGTGGACGGTCGCGGTCAAGGAGTGCGTGTCGCGCTACGCGGCCGTGTGCCTGCCACCGGCGGTGACTTCTTCACAGATCACAGAAGCCGCCACCGCCGCGATGGCCTCGGCCGGGCGTTCGGACGCGGTCGTCGAGCCCCACCGCATCGAGGTCGAGTTCGACGCCTCGCACCTGGCCGAAGCCGCCGCCGTCGTGCCGACCGTGGACCTGATCGGGGTGCGGCGGGTCGGGTTCGACGCGGACTCCATGACCGAGGCGATGAAGGCGTTCAAGGTCGTCACCCACATCGCCGGGGCGGCGATCGAGGACGTCTACGGCTGAGTCACAGGCCGGCTCGCGCCAGCACGCGTTCCATCTGCGCCCGCGGCAGCCGTGGCGACCCCGCCGCGGCGCGGACGACCCGTTCAGCGGAGTCGTCGAGCAACGCGATCAACGCCTCCTCGGGCAGGTTGCGGTGGTCGGCGACCGCGTGCCGCACGTCCGCGTCGGGATCGGTGGCCAGCCGGACGGTGGTCTCTGCGGGCAGATCGGGGTCGCGGGGCGCCAGGCACCGCATGCGCGGGTCGGGATCGGTGGCGAACCGGCGCACCACTTCCGCGGGGAACGTCAGCACGTCCGCGGGCCGCCACGGCGAGTACTTCGTCTTCCCTGGACGGAACTCGCGGTCGAGGTGCTCCGCCGTTCGCGCGTCCACCAGTTGCGGGGCGCGTTCGGCCATCGCCAGACGGACGTCGTACTCGTCGTCGGCCAGCAGCCGGGCGACCACCTCGGCGGGCAGAGGCCGCGGGCTGGAGGCCGCCGAGGCGCGGAAACACGGGTATGGGGAGTCGACGTGCGGCAACGGATCGGCGCGCACCCAGTCCAGCCGCAGCATCCGCAGTTCGCCCAGCGCCAGCGTCCAGTCGAACCGCGACTCGTCGACGCTCAGCAGGTCCAGCGACCGGGGCGCGGCGAGGACGTGCGCGTGGATGGCCGATCGCAGCGGTTCGGGGGTGTCCTGCCTCCCGAAGACGCCGAGCCTGACCCGTGCGTTCGGATCCACGCCGAGGGTGTCGCGCAGGTCGGGCGACAGTTGCGGGTGCTTGGCCAGCTCGACCCGCACGTCCACGTCGGGATCCTCGGAGAGCCGGCGCGCCGTCTGCTCGTCGAGGGTCAGGTGCCGGACCACCCCGGCCCTGGTGACCGGATCAGCCAGCAGCGCGGGCACCAGGTCGGGTGGCGGCGCCAGGTGGGGGTGGTGGACCGAGCACGACGACTCGCGGACCTGGTCGTCCGGGTCGATCAGCAACGTGCGCCGCACGTGCTCGGGTGCGCCGGACCAGTGTTCACCCAGCGTCGCCCTGACCTTGGCGCTCGGGTCCGCCGCGAGGCGTGCCCTCAGGTCGTCAGGCACGGCCGCATTCCTGGCCAGGTACTCGCGGACATGGGGCTCAGGAGCGGCCAGCAGCAACTCGAACACCTCGCCCGAGGCACGGCTTGACGCCAGCGCGGCCCGCACGGAGTCGTCGGGATGGCGTGCCAGCCGCAGCCGGAACGCGTCGGGCAGGCCGTCGTTGAACGCCAGCGACCACAACAGCCGTGGCCAGTTCGTGGCGATCATCTCGTCGATCAGCTCCACGGTGAGGTCCGGCCGCTCACCGACCTCACCCGGCCCCTGGCGGTGGGCGATCAGGCGGCGGATCATGCCCTCCGGCAGCGCCGGGTTGAGCGCGAGCCCCTCCAGGGCCGTCTGCAGGTGCACCGGTGTCCCCCAACGTGATCGGCACAGGCCCGTCACAATTCCACAGTGCACGTGCGGATACGGTGGCGCCCATGACGCTGGACGTGGCGCAACTGTGCGCACAGCTGATCCGGTTCGACACCACCAACCGCGGTGGCGGTGACAGTGCCGGTGAGCGGGAGGCCGCCGAGCACGTCGCGGCGATCCTGCAGGACAACGGCGTGCAGCCGACGCTGCTCGAACCGGCACCGCGGCGCACCAACGTCCTCGCGCGCGTGCCCGGCACCGACCCGACGCTGCCCGCCGTGCTGGTCCAGTCGCACCTCGACGTCGTGCCCGCCGATCCCGCCGAGTGGAGTTTCGACCCGTTCGCCGGAGATGTCCGCGACGGGTTCGTGCACGGCCGGGGCGCGGTGGACATGAAGGACATGGCCGCCATGACGCTGGCCGTGCTCAACCGCTGGCACGAAGAGGGCCGCCGTCCACGCCGTGACGTGGTGCTGGCGTTCGTGGCCGACGAGGAGGACCAGGGCGCCTACGGGGCGCATTGGCTCGTGGAGCACCACGCCGCCCATTTCGCGGGGGTGCAGGCGGCGATCAGCGAGTCCGGCGCGTTCTCCTACGACGTCGACGGCGTGCGGCTGTACCCGATCGGCACCGCCGAGCGCGGCACGTCGCACATGAAGCTCACCGCCACCGGCCGCGCCGGGCACGGGTCGCGGCGCAACGACCAGAACGCGGTGACCGCGCTGGTCACGTCACTGGCGCGGATCGCGGCGTTCGAACACCCCGTGCGGCTCACGCCGACCGTCGAGGCGTTCCTCGTGGGCGCGGGCAAGGCGCTGGGGGTGGAGGTCGACCTGGACGACGTCGACGGCACGCTGACCCGCCTCGGGCCCGCCGCGAAACTGGCCGAGAACACCGTGCGCTGCTCGGCCACCCCGACGATGCTGCAGGCCGGGTACAAGGTCAACGTCATCCCCGGCACCGCCACCGCGCAGCTCGACGTCCGCACCCTGCCCGGCACCGTCGACGAACTCGCCGCCACCATCGACTCGCTGCTCTCGCCCGGCGTGACCCGCGTGGTCCTCGAGGACCAGCCGCCCGTCGAGGCACCCGTCGACACGGCGTGGTTCGCCGCCATGGCCGACGCCCTGCGCGCCGAGGACCCCGCCGCGGCCGTCGTGCCGTACTGCCTGGGCGGCGGCACCGACGCCAAGGCGTTCAGCCGGCTGGGCATCCACTGCTACGGCTTCTCGCCGCTGCAACTGCCCGTGGGCTTCGACTACCGCGCGATGGCGCACGGCGTCGACGAACGCGTGCCCGTCGCCGGCCTGGAGTTCGGCGTGCGCGTCCTAGACCGGTTCCTGTCGAGCTGACCGCCGCTCCACGAGCTCCTGCACCGCGCTGGGCAGCGTCGTCTCGAAGTCGATCAGCTTCGCCCACGTCGGCGTCACCACGATCCGCACCATGCCGTCGTAGAGCGAGCGCACCTCGCGCTCCCACTCCACCCGCTGCTCCGGCGACATGTCGTAGCTGCCGTTCATCTGCAGGTACTCCTGCGGGATGCCCTCGACCTCGTCCAGCTCCACCGTGCCGCGGATCAGCAGGATCTTCGGCGGGTGCACCTCGGTGTCGATCGTCAGCGCCACGGCCGGGTTCGCCCGCAGCGCGTGCAGCTTCGGCGCGTTCGTCGAGGTGCACAGCACGATGTGCTCGCCGTTCCAGGTGTGCGCGATCGGAACCACGCGCGGCGTGCCGTCCTTGGCCACGTACGCCATCCGCAGCATGTCGCGGTGCAGCAGCTCCTTGCTGTACGGCCGGTTCAGAACCTCGGTGATCTCGCTCTGCGTCATCGTCGTCATGCCCAGGGGACGGAGCCGTGACGACGTTCTCGACATCCCCGCCCAAGATTTTTTCTACCGGGGCGGCAGCGGCAGCTCCACCGCGGGCAGACCGTCGATGCTCGCGATGTTGTAGGGCTTCTTGTTCGTGTACTCGCGGAACTCGTCGTCGCTCTTGCGGGCGAAGTAGTCCGCGTGCAGGTCGCGCTCCGAGCGGTAGTCCATGAACGGCACAGCGAACCCGCAGGTGTCGCTGACCAGCTCGGCAGCCACCACGATCACCGCCCGCAACGCCGGCCCGTCCGCCTCCCCGAACCCCGCTACCAGCTCGGCGAAGCGCGGGTCGTCGCGGAACACCGGCTCACCGCGGCCGTGCACGCGCACGATGTTCGGCGGCCCCTCGAACGCACACCACATCAACGTGATGCGCCCGTTCTCCCGCAGATGCGCGATCGTCTCGGCGTGACTGCCGCCGAAGTCGAGGTAGGCCACCGTGCGGTCGTCCAGGATCCGCAGCGTGCCCTGCCGGCCCTTGGGCGAGAGGTTGACGTGCCCGTCACCCGCCAGCGGAGCACTCGCCACGAAGAACACCTTCTGGTTCTCGATGAACTCCTGCAGCCGCGGCTCGATCCGCTCGTATTCCTTACCCATGCGAAGCAGTATCGATCGCCTCGCGGAACCTGTCAGCCACCTTTCCCAGGTGGTGAACGAGCTCCGGCGGCCCGTCGACGTCCGCGAGTACTTCTCCGCCTACCAGGCCGAGTCGCGCTGACCGGTCACGCCTGGCCGGAGGCCTTGCGCGCCTCCAGCTCGACGCGGTCCCAGTGGGCCTGCCAGTCCTGCTCGGGCAGGTTCGAGTTGTTCGCGCGCAGGCCCGCGACCCCGTCGAGTCCCTCACGCAGGATGTCCGCGTGCCCGGCGTGCCGGTTGACCTCGGCGATCTCGTGGACGAGCAGCAGGTGCAGCGTCACGTACTTGCGCTCCTCCGGCCACCACGGCACCACACCGGGCGCATCCAGCGGCAGTTCCTCGATGCTGGTGTCGGCGAAGGCCGTCGCCCGCGCGAACAACGCCAGCACGTCCTCCCGCGACTCCTCGGCCGTGGCGAACATGTCCGAGTTCGGGTCCGCCTCGACGTCGAACGGCAGCTTCTCGGGGAACGGCCGGCCCAGGCAGTCGCCGAAGTAGCCCGCCTCGACGCCGGCCAGGTGCTTGACCAGGCCCAGCAGGTTCGTGCCCGTCGGCGTCAACGGGCGGCGCACGTCGTACTCCGACAGGCCGTCGAGCTTCCACAGCAACGCCTCGCGGGCGACCTTCAGATAGCGGTGCAGGTCGGCTTTCGGATCAGAGGCCATGCCCCTCACCCTCGCAGAGTCGCGTCGGCGGTGGCGGCGATTTCCTCCAGCCGGGCGCGGTGCCCGTCCCACCACCCGGCGGGCACCGACGGCATGTTCGTGTTGCCGTCCTGCATGCCCGTCGCGCCGTCGATCAGCTCCCGCACCACGTCCGCGTGCCCGGCGTGCCGGTGCAGCTCGATCGACACCTGCACCAGGACCTGCCGCAACGTCACCTCCCGCCGCCCCTCCGACCACCACGACACCCGGCCCGGCGCGTCCAGCGGCAGCGCGGCGATCGTCGCGTCGGCGAACTCCCGCACCCGCCCGTAGAAGGCGACGACCGAGTCCCGCGACTCGCTGGCGTCGGCGAACATGTCCGACGCGGGCAGGGCGTCCGCCGTCGACCAGAGCGGCGGGTCGGGGAACGGCCGGTCGAACACGCGCCCGAAGTAGTTGAGCTCCACCCCGGCCGCGTGCTTCACCAGCCCCAGCAGATTGGTGCCCGTCGGCGTCAACGGCCGCCGCGCGTCGTACTCCGACAGGCCGTCGAGCTTCCACAGCAACGCCTCACGCGCCGCGGTCAGATACCGGTGCAACAACGCCTTTTCATCCACACGGCCCATCTCACCAGGTAACCCCATACGGATGGCGGGATGACAGCGTGCCTTCACACGCACTACACATTGCGGAGCCATGTCCCTGCCGTGGTACGAAAGGGTTGCCCTGCATGCGAAAGAGCCATCTCAGACCCCTGATCGGGGTCACCGTCGCCGCGAGCGTCGTGTTCGCCATGGGAGGCGTGCCCACCGGCGCGGCCCCCGGTGCCGAGGAAACGTCGACGAACTACCAGGTCAGCAACGTTCGCAGCGCTGAGCAGCGCAGCAAGCTCGCCAAGTCCGGTGCCGCGATCGACTCGGTCGAGGAACACGGCATCGTCGTGATCACCGCGACCGCGCGCGAGGCGAAGAACCTGAAGGCACAGGGGTTCGAGGTCACCGAGCTGCCCAAGCGGATGGAGGCGAACGCGGCGGTCGGGCCGTTCGACTTCCCCGCGGCGGACTCGAACTACCACAACTACGCCGAGATGACGACGGAGATCAACAACGCCGTCGCCGCGTACCCGAACCTGATCAGCAAGCAGGTCATCGGCAAGTCCTACGAGAACCGCGACATCGTCGCCCTCAAGATCAGCGACAACGTCGGCGTCGACGAGAACGAGCCGGAGGTGCTGTTCACGCACCACCAGCACGCCCGTGAGCACCTCACCGTCGAGATGGCGCTGTACCTGGTCAACCAGTTCACGACCCAGTACGCGTCCGACGCGCGCATCAAGGGCCTCGTGGACACCCGCGAGATCTGGATCATCCCGGACGTCAACCCCGACGGCGGCGAGTACGACATCGCGACCGGCAGCTACCGGTCCTGGCGCAAGAACCGGCAGCCCAACGCCGGTTCGTCCAACGTCGGCACCGACCTCAACCGCAACTGGGACTACAAGTGGGGCTGCTGCGGCGGTTCCAGCGGCAGCACCGGTTCCGAGACCTACCGCGGCCCGAGCGCGGCGTCCGCGCCCGAGGTCAAGGTCGTGTCCGACTTCGTGCGCGGCCGCAACGTCGGTGGCAAGCAGCAGATCGGCGCGTCCATCGACTTCCACACCTACAGCGAGCTCATCCTGTGGCCGTGGGGCTGGACCTACGACGACGTCGCGCCCGGCCTGACCCAGGACCAGCGCGACACGTTCGCCACCATCGGCCAGTCCATGGCGCAGAGCAACGGCTACACGCCCGAGCAGTCCAGCGACCTGTACATCACCGACGGTTCGATCCCCGACTGGCTGTGGGGAACGCAGGGCATCTTCGCCTACACCTTCGAGATGTACCCCGGCAGCGCCGGCGGCGGCGGTTTCTACCCGCCCGACGAGGTCATCCCGGCGCAGACCTCCCGCAACAAGGAGGCCGTGCTGCAGCTGCTGGAACGCGCCGACTGCCCGTACGAGGCCATCGGCAAGGAAGCGCAGTACTGCGGCGTCACCCCGCCCGGCCCCGGCAAGTTCTTCGAGAACGCCGCGGACTTCCAGATCGGGGACAACACCACCATCAACTCCCCGATCGCGGTGTCCGAGGTGACCGGCAACGCGCCGTCGACCCTCAAGGTCGCGGTGGACATCAAGCACACCTACCAGGGCGACCTGAAGGTGGACCTGGTGGCACCGGACGGCACCGTCTACGTCCTGCACAACCGCGCGGGCGGCGGCACGGACAACATCAACACCACCTACACCGTCAACGCCTCCAGCGAGGTCGCCAACGGCACCTGGCAGCTGAGGGTCAACGACAACGCCAACCAGGACACCGGGTTCCTCGACAAGTGGAGCCTGCAGTTCTAGTGCGGTGAGTCAGGGCGCCGGTACGCCGGCGCCCTGACGCCCGTAGTCCTTCACGTGCATCGAGTCGTGCATCCGCACGCCCTTCGAGTTCAGCTTCGCCAGCGGCCGCACCGCCCACGACGGCAACGACGTCAGCAACTGCGCGCCTCGCACGAGCGCCGTCACCCGCAGCCGCGTGGACGGGATCAGCGTCTTCGCCACACCGAGCGCGAACGCCCTGCTGCGGTGCACGATGTCGCGCATCTCGTCCTCGTACCGCGCGAACGCCGCCTCGTGGTCCGAACCGGCGGAGAGCTCGCCCGCCAGCACGTACGCGCCCAGCACCGCGAGACTCGTGCTGCCACCCACCGCCGGACCGGGGCAGTAGGCCGCGTCGCCGACCAGCGCCACCCGCCTGCGCGACCACGTGTCCTCGCGCAGCTGGGTGATCGAGTCGAAGTAGAACGCCCCGCCGTCCAGGCGCCCCAGCCACGAGTCGACCTCGGGGTGCATCCCGGCGAACGCCTCCCGCAGCAGCTGCTTCTGCCGCGCCACGTCCCGGTGGTGGTAGGAGAGTTCGGGCGAGCGGAACAGGAACACGGCGCGTGCGTCGTCCAGGTGCCGTGCGCCGTACACCGCCGTCGTACGTCCAGGGCCGATGTGCCCGGTCATCTCACCCGGCAGACCCAGCTCCTTCGGCACGGACAACACGGCCAGGTACGCGCCCACGAACGTCTTCTCGACTTCGCCGAACACGAGCCGCCGCACGTTCGAATGCAGCCCGTCCGCGCCGATGACCAGGTCGAACCGCCGCGGTGCACCGGTCTCGAAGCTCACCTCGTCACCGATGGACGTGATCGAGTCGCCGAACACGTACTCGACGTCGGCGCGCGTGGCGTCGTAGTAGATCTCGCTCAGGTCGTCGCGCATGACCTCGACGTGCCGGTCGGACGCGGCCGCGAACAGCTTCGTCACGTCGGCGCTGATCGGTTTGCGCGTGCCCTCGCGCAGGTACGTCAGCCGGGTGGTCCCGGTCGCCAGCGCCTCGATGCGCGGCAGCACCCCCATGCGTTCGGAGATGTCCATCGCCGGCTTGAACAGGTCCACCGCGTGCCCGCCGGTCTTGCGCAGCACCGGCGACCGCTCGACCACCGTCACCTCGTGCCCGTACCGCGTGAGCCAGTACGCCAGCACCGGACCGGCGACACTCGCGCCGGAAACGAGAACTCGCACGTCAACGCTCCTTACTTAACGGTCGGTAAGTGAACTGGCGCGAGCCTACACCCGCGACTTACCGATCGTTAAGTAAGATTCGGCACGTGGCCAAGTCCGACACCAAGCAGCGGATCCTGCAGACCGCGCGCGAGCTGTTCGCCTCCCAGGGCGTGCAGCAGACCAGCCTGCAGGAGATCGCCGACCGCCTCGGCATCACCAAACCCGCGCTCTACTACCACTTCGCCTCACGCGAAGAGCTCATCCGCAGCATCGTCACCCCGCTGCTCGACGACGGCGAAGGCTTCCTCGCACGCATGGAACAACGCCAGGACGTGGCGGCGGTCGAGCTGATCGAGGGCTTCTTCGACTTCCACCACCGCCACCGCAAGGACATGTTGCTGCTGCTGTCCGAGCTGACCACGCTCGCGGAGCTGGGCCTGATCGACGTCGTGCTGTCCTGGCGCGCCCGGCTCACCCACCTCGTGTTCGGGCCGGAGGCGACGCTGGAACAGCAGACCAGGGCGGTGCTGGCGTTCGGCGGCATGCAGGACTGCACCATGCAGTTCCCCGACATCCCCGTCGACGAGCTGCGCACCGCGACCGTCACGGCCGCACGCGCGGCCCTGGGCGTCTAGACCTTCTCCGTCGCGGGCTCCACGTCGCGGTTCGCCCGGTGCTGCTGGATCGAGTAGGCCAGCGCCGCCGCCCACACCACGTAGATCAGGCCGTAGATCGGCCACTTCACCGCGTCGCTCGCGTCGATCCAGTCGCTGCGCAGCAACGTGCGGACGTTGGTCAGGATGATCACGCCACCGACCGCCGAGCCGAGCACGCGCGGCGGGATGTGCCGCACCAGCCAGGCCGCGACCGGCGCGGCGATCAGGCCACCGGCCAGCAGCGCGACCACCCACGTGAAGTTGACGCCCTCGTTGCCGATGCCCACGAAGAAGCCCACGCTCGCGGCCACCGCGACGAGGAACTCGCTGGTGTCGATCGACCCGATCGTCTTGCGCGGCTCCAACCGGCCGCTGGCGAGGATCGCGGGCGTGCCGACCGGGCCCCAGCCACCGCCGCCGGTCGAGTCCACGAACCCGGCGACCAGGCCCAGCGGGGCCAGGAACCTCTTGCGCAGCGGCTTGCCCAGGTTCGTGCGCGGCAGCCCGAACGTCGTGAACCGGATCAGCACGTACAGACCCAGCACCAGCAGCACCAGCGACATCACCGGTGCGGCCACCTCGGTGGACAGGCTCGACAGGAACGTCGCCCCGGCGAACGCGCCCACGGCGCCCGGGATGCCGATCTTCGCGACGACCTTCCAGTCCACGTTGCCGAACCGCCAGTGCGAGAACCCGGACGCCAGCGTCGTGCCGATCTCGGCCAGGTGCACCGTCGCCGACGCCGCGGCGGGGTTGGTGCCGATCGCGAGCAACAGGGTCGTCGAGGTCACGCCGTACGCCATGCCGAGGCTGCCGTCGACGAGCTGCGCGCCGAGGCCCACCAGTGCGAGGAGGATCAGTTGTCGCATGCCGGCCGTCCAATCGTCGGATGAAAGCCATGATCCGGACGTCGGCAAGATCGGCCAACGGCGCCCACATGCCGGAACCCTTGGTGGCCAAGGGGTTGCCGATTCGCCCCGACGCGGCCAAAAGCCGCCGTTCGGTCGCTGTCGTCCGGCGTTCATGTGGACGAACATCACGCGATGGCCTTGCCAGGGAGCGCGATCACCCACCTGCGCGCCGCCATAGGATTCGGCTACACCTTCGTGCTCACGCCGCTGTCCGCAGTGGCGTCCGCGCGGCTCGCTGACCAGATGAGAACGGACTCTCGAAACCGCGTTCGGCTCGGCTGAACGCGGGGTAGGGTCCGGACACCGATACACCGCCGGGAGAGACATGCGCGCCGTCGAGATCAGACCTGGGGTCCGGATCCGCTGGGTCGAAGTGCCGGGCGCCTCGCCCGCACGCGTCTACCTGCACGGACTGGGCGCCTCGTCGGCTCCCTACTACGCAGAAGCCGTCGCGCACCCGCTGCTGGCCGGGCGCCGCAGCCTGATGATGGACCTGCTCGGGTTCGGCATCAGCGACCGGCCCAGCGGCTTCGCCTACTCACTGGAAGGCCACGCCGACGCCCTCGCCGTGGCACTGGCCAAGATCGGGCTGCGCCGCAGCGAGATCATCGGCCACAGCATGGGCGGCGCCGTCGCCATCGTGCTCGCCGCGCGCCACCCCGAGATGGTGCGCTCCCTCGTGCTCGTCGACCCCCACATCGACCCGCACACCCCCTCGCTCGGCGCACCCGGCAGCCGGGGCATCGCCGCCTACGGGGAAGCCGACTTCCTGAGCCACGGCTTCGACCGCGTGCTGCGCGACGTCGGCCCGCACTGGGCCGCCACCATGCGCATGGCCGGCCGCGAGGCCCTCTACCGCAGCGCCGTCGACCTCGTCCGCGGCACCTCGCCCACGATGCGCAAGTTGTTGCTGGAACTGGAGATCCCGCGCGTCTTCCTGCACCCCGAGGACGCACCGCCCAGCGGCGGCCGCGAGCTCGCCGCGTCCGGTGTCCAGCTCGTCTCCGTGCCGAACACCGGCCACAACATCATGATCGACAACGTCGAGGGCTTCGCGCGCGCCGTCGCCCAGCAGCGGCTGTCGGTCTAGCCCAGCTCACGGGCGATCGCACCGGCCAGCAGCTCCCGTGCGCGGTCCAGGGTCAGCGAGCCGCTGTGCCAGCGCTCGCTCAGGCCCTCGACGAGCGCGGTCAGCCGTTCGGCTGCCGCCGCCGCGTCGAGATCGGGATTCACCTGGCGCAGCAGGGTTTCGACGTCGGAGTTCCACGCCTCGGTGGCCGTGCGCAACGTCGCGCGCAGCTCCTCGTGGAACGCCGCGCTGGCCCGCAGCTCACCCCACGCGACGCTCGTCTCCCGTACGTGCGCGTCGTCCTGCAGCTCGTCCAGGAGCATCCGCTCGACCTGGGTGCGCGGATCACCGGACTCCGCGCCGCCGGTGTAGGACCGCGCCCGCTCGTTCACGTGCTCCAGCGCGGCCCGCAGGATCCCGGCGCGGTCCTTGAAGTGGTAGTAGATCAACGCCGTGGACACCCCGGCCTCGGCCGCGAGCTTCTCGACGCGCAACCCGCGCACGCCGTCCTGCGCGATCACGCGCACCGCGGCCTCGAGCATCCCGGTCCTGCGCTCCGACACTGGCGCCCTCACTTCGGTTCTTGCTGCGTGGTGCAGTGGATGCCGCCACCGCCCGACGCGATGCCGTCGATGTTGATCTGCACCACCGTACGTCCGGGGAACAGCCGCTCCAGCGTCGCCTTCGCCGCCGCGTCCGCACGCCGGTCGCCGAACTCCGGCCCGATGACCGCGCCGTTGCACACGTAGAAGTTGACGTACCCGGCCGCGAAGTCCTCGTCGCGCACCCGCACCGTCTCCGGACCCTCCAGCACCTCGACCCGCAACGGCCTGCCCGCGGCGTCGGTCGCGGCGCGCAGGATCTCCAGGTGGCGGCGCGTCACGTCGTGGTCGAACGACTCGGGGTCGTTGTCGAGCCCCGCCACCACCACGCCAGGACCGGCGAAGCGGGCGTAGAAGTCCGTGTGGCCGTCGGTGATGTCCCGCCCGGCGATGCCCGGCAGCCAGATCACCTTCCTGATCCCGAGCAGGTGCGCGAGCTCCTGCTCCACGTCGGACTTCGTCCAGCCCCGGTTGCGGTTGCCGTTGAGCACGCAGCTCTCGGTGATGATCGCCGTGCCCTCGCCGTCGACCTCCAGCGCGCCGCCCTCCAGCACCAGATCCGTGCCGATCCGCTGGGCGCCGGCCTGACCTGCGACGAACCCGGCGACCTTGGCGTCGCGGCGGTGCTCCTGCTTGCCGCCCCAGCCGTTGAAGTTGAAGTCGACCGCGCCACCGCCGCGCACGAACACCGGTCCGGTGTCGCGCATCCACAGGTCGTCCAGCTCCGCGGTCACCAGCTCGACCCCCGGCAGCAGCGGCTGGGCGAGATCGAGGTCCTCGGCACGCACCAGTATCGACACCGGCTCGAACCGGGCGATCGTCGTCGCGATCGTGGCCTGGTCACGACGCACCTGGGGCAGCAGGTCCCTGCCCCAGATCCGCTCACTGGCCGCGAACGCCATCCACGTCCGCCGATGGGGCTGCCCCTCCTCGGGCATCACCCACGACTTCTCGCCCGTGCCCGCACCGCCGGTCTCGCTCGCACAGCCGGCGAGCAGACCGCTGATGGCCGCTGCCGCCGACTGCACGAAGTTGCGCCTGTTCATACCCCCACGATAACCCTGACTGAAATTTCAGTCAAACCGTTCGGCCTGGTCAGGTCCGTGTCGAGATCAGCAGCGACGGCTCGAGTAGGCGCTCCAGCCGTCCTCGCCGAGTGAGACGACGCCGAGCGCACGGGTGCAGCTGGCGATCGTGGCGGTGGCCTTGGACCACACCTCGCGCTGGTCGACCCGGCCGATCACCTTGCCGTGGTTCGCGCCGTCGTCGGTCGCGACCGCGGCCGTGACGTGGAAGAGGTCGTACTTCGCGGCCCAGTCGGCCCACACGAAGACGTAGCCCCAGTTCTTGCCGCAGCCCGCGAACTGCTTGACCGACGCGGCGGTCTGCCCGCCCATCTGCACGTACGCGGTCGACCCGATCTGCTGGGCCGACGCACACCCCGGCGGCGTCTCGGCGTGCGCGACTCCGGGCGTGAGCAGGCCCGCCGTGGCGGCTGCGATGATCAGCAATGCCTTCTTCATGACGCGCACGGTCGCAGCGGGCGCTGACACCGCCCTGACAGGTCAGCGGCGCCGGGCGGGCTCCGCCGTCCAGTGCGAAGGCCTCGTCAGCGCGTCCGGCAGCTTCGTCTTCGCGTTGCCGCGCGCGGCGTTGACCTGCGGCTGGGTCAGGAACAGGCACGTGCTCAGATCCGCACCGGACAGGTCAGCGCCCCGCAGGTCGGCACCGATCATGTCCGCCCGCGACAGGTCGGAGTTCGTGAGATCCGCGCCGATCAGGTACGCGCCGCGGAAGTCCGCGCTGCTCAGGTTCTTGTTCCGCAGCCGCGCGCCGATCAGGTCCGCGCCCCGGTAGGACTTGGCGCTGGAACGCAGCCGTTCGCTGGTGCGCAGCAGCAGGATGTTGACCTTCGCCCGGATCTCCGCGACGTCGAGCGCCAGGACGGCGTCCGGTGCGGCGACGGTGTGCCGTTCGACCTCGGCGAACGCGGCGGCCAGGTCGTCGTGAGGGTCGAGACGGGCGGCCTCGGCGAGGTACCAGAGCAGTTCGTGCAACTGCCGGACCACGGGGAACACCGCGAACATCTTCTCGCGTTCGGCGACACGCCAGTCGACGCCGGCGAACACCGTCTGCGACACCCGCTGACCCGCGCCGAAGCAGTCGTAGACCGTGCAGCCGGCATAACCCTTGGGCCGCAACTGGTCGTGGATGCCGCACCGGTGATCGGCCAGCAGGTTGCGGCACGGCGTGCCCGCGTCCTTGGTGGCCGCGAAGTCCGCCGACTTCGCGAACGGCAGCGCGACGCAGCACAACCCGAAGCAGTTGGCGCAGTCGCCTTTCAGTTCTTCCATCGCCGGGTCAGCCTACTGGGTCACCGGTGAGCAACCGGACCTCCGCGGTCACGGCCACCGCGTCGGCCGGGCGCGTGCCCCGGTCGCGGTAGCGGAACAACAGCCGCCGGATCGACGCGCCGATCTCCGCCATCTCCTGCGGCGTCACGTGGATGAGCGCGCTGAACGACTCCTCCGGCGCCGGTTCGTCCTCGGTCTCCCACCGCAGCTGCCACGGCCGCGCCTTGCCGCCCTGGTGCGGCGCCTCCTCGATCAACCCCAGCTCGGCGAGCCGGCGCAGGTGGAACGAGCACAACCCGGAGCTCTGCCCAAGCCGCGCGGCGGCCTGGGTGGAGGTCAGCGTGCCGTGCTCGGCCAGCAGGTCCAGCAAGGCGATGCGCACGGGATGGTCCGGAAGCGGCCGTCGAGACATGAACGCACCCTACCGAATGCTTTGCAAAGACTGCTACTTTGCAAAGCATGTCCGAGATCCACCGAGGCGCACCGCGCCGCATCACCGTCGTCGGCGAAGAGATCCTGACCCGCCGCTGCCGCGAGGCCACCGAGTTCGGCACACCGGAGCTCGCCCGGCTGATCGAGGACATGTTCGCCACCAACCACGTCGCCGAGGGCGCCGCCATCGCCGCGAACCAGGTCGGCGTCGACCTGCAGCTGTTCGTGTGGGACATGCGCGACGAACGGGGCACCCGCCACACCGGCCACATCCTCAACCCGGTGCTGGACGACCTCCCCGCAGGCCGGCGCACGTTGCTCGAGGAACCAGAAGGCTGCCTGTCCGTGCCGGGTCCATACCGCGTGGTCGCCCGTCCCGACTGCGCCGTCGTGCGCGGCCAGGACCAGGACGGCACCCCGATCGTCGTCGAAGGCAGGGGCTACTTCGCCCGCTGCCTGCAACACGAGACCGACCACCTCTACGGCAGGCTCTACCTCGACCGCCTCACCCAGCGCGAACGCAAGTCCGCACTGCGCGAGATGGCCGCCTCTCAGGACGAGGTCTTCGCCCGCCGCGCCGCCCGGAGCTCCTCCGCCGCCTCGTCCAGCTGACGTTCCGCGCGTTCAGCCCGCGTCAACGTCTGAGAGCGCGCGTCCTCCACGACGGCGAGCGTCTGCCGCACCGCCGCCACCTGTTCCGCGCTTTCCTGCCGGACCTGCACGAACCGCGTCTCGAACTCCGCTCGTGACCGCTCCAGCTCCGTGCGGGCGTCCGCGGCGGCCTGCTCGGCCCGTTCCGCGCGCACCAGCGCCTGGTCACGAGCCTTGGCAGCCCGGCTGACGGTCTCCGCGGCCTCGGTGCGCGCCTTCTCCACCTGCGCCGCCGCGTCACCGCGCACCTGGTCAGCAGCCTGACCGGCGGCGAGCACGTCGGCCTTGGCCTGCTGCGCCAGCGCCTGTGCCTCCGAGCAGGCCCGGTCCACCTCGCCCTGCGCCTCGGCACGAACCCGCTCGACCTCGGCCTGGGCTTCGGCGCGTGCCTGTTCGATCTCCTTGGCCGCCTGCCGTCGAGCCTGCTCCGCGTGCTTCACCGCGTCGGCCTTGGCATGCTCCGCCTCGCTCCGGATCTCCTCGATCAGCGCCGCCGCCTGCACCCGAACCTCGGCGATCTCCGCCTCGGCCCGCTCACCGGCAGCCCGCGCGGCCTCCCGGGCCTCATCCCGTTCCGTCACGGCCGTGTCCACGGCGTCGTCGGCTTCCTCCGCCGCCCGCACCGCCTGTTCGGTGGTCTCCTCGGCAGTCTTGCGCGCCCGCTCCGCGTCGTGCCGGCGACGTTCGGCGGAGGCCAGTTCGGACTGCGCCTCCGCGACCCGCCGCGCGGCCTCGGCCTCGGCGGCCTGGATCTGACTCTCGGCGACGCTGGGGTCCGCCATGGCGTTCAGCTCGCCGACGGCCCGCCCGAGGGTCTGCGTCATCTGCTCCGACAGCACCCGGAACCGGTCGAGAAGCTCTTCAGCTCTGATCTTGGCGGTACCGGAGACCCTCGGGAGATTCGTCACGGTGACGACCTCCAGGTTTTGCTCGGGGGTTTCCGCCAGCCGCTGCCGCTCCCGCCACGCCCTCCAGCGCGTGTGCTCGGGCAGGTCGCAGTACTCCGAAGGCCTGCCAGGCCCGCCACCTCGAAAAACGGGGCGCTCACAGCCGGGAAAGTTACAGCTCGTCTCCACGGCAATATCGTAGCAGAATAACGTGTGCACAAACGTTAACCAACGCAACGCTACTCAATTGGGCATGAAAAGTCTGGCCGCCGATAAGTGAACATTATCGGCGGCCAGGATCTGGATGAGTGGATCAGCCGACGGCACGCAGGGTCGCGAGAACCAGGGCGCGGGTGACGGTGACGACCTCGCTCAGCGGAACCTGCTCCCTGGGACCGTGGGCCAGCCGGACGTCACCGGGGCCGTACTGCAAAGTGGGCACCCCCGCCCCCGCGTACAACCGCAGATCACTGCCGTACGGAGCGCCCTTTTCAACAGCACGTGAATTGGTGAGGTCGGCGTGCGCGGCACCGACCAGCCCGGCGAGGGGATGTCCCACCGGCAGCCGGCCGCTGGCGAACTGTCCACCAGGCCACGTCACGACGGCGGGGTGCGCCCGCAACCACGGGTCGTCGGCACAGGCCTCGGCCACGCACGCCTCAAGATCCGCGCGAGCACGTGCGGGGTCCTCCCCCAGCGCCACGCCCAGCCGCCCTTCGGCCACCAGCAGGTCCGGCACGCTGCTCGCCCAGTCCCCTGCCTGCACCGTGCCGACCGACAGCGGGTACGGGATCGGATACGCCGACATGAGCGGGTCGGCGTCGACGTTGCGGCGCGTCTCCAGCCGGGCGAGCGCGGCGTGGATCGGCAGGTAGGCGTCGAGGGCGCTGACCCCGGCGTACCGGGTGCTGCCGTGCGTGGCCTGGCCGGGTACCTCGATGCGGAACGTGAGCGCACCACCGTTGGCGACCATCAAAGCGCCGCCGGTCGGTTCGGTGATGATGCACGCGTCGCCGGTGTGGCCACGCTGGAGCGTGCCGAACGCACCGAGACCGCCGTCCTCCTCGCTGACCACGAAGTGCACGGCGACCTGGCCACGCAGCGCAGTCGCCCGGATCGCGGACACCGCGGCGAGGATCGCGACCACGCCCGCTTTCATGTCGCACGCGCCGCGCCCGTGCACGACGTCGCCCACCACCCGCGGGCGGAACGGATCCCCGTCCCACTGGGCCAGGTCGCCGGGCGGGACGACGTCGACGTGCCCCTGCAGGATCAGCGTCGGGCCGTCGTTCTTCCCGGTGGCGCCGACCAGGCCCCATGCCTCCGTGCGCGGCGCCTCGCCGCCGGGGAAGTCCGCGTTGGCACGCAGTTCGGGCAGGTTCATCGACCACAGGTCGACGTCCAGGTCCAGCCGTTCCAGGTGCCCGGCCAGCACGTGCTGCAACTCGGACTCGGCGGCGCTGCCCGTCACGCTCGGCACCGCGAGAAGGTCCAGCAGGAGCCGGCCGATCGCCGCCTCGTCCACCGCAGCCAGTGCGGCCGCCTCGACATCGTTGATGGTCACAGGCCGGAGGTTAGGGTCGCTGACCTGCGCAAACAATCGCCAGAAGCGGCGTTCGACGGTGCATCCTTTGCAAAGAACAGGGCTCTGTGACAATTCTTTGCGCATGGACGACATCGACGAAGCGATCATCCGGTGCGTGCTGCGCGACGCCCGCGCCACGTACGCCGAGATCGGCAAGGCGGCAGGGCTGTCACCGTCGGCCGCGAAGAGACGTCTCGACCGCCTGGTCGCCACCGGCGCGATCCGCGGCTTCAGCGCGTTGGTGGATCCGCAGGCGATGGCCTGGCACACCGAGGCGTTCGTGGAGGTCTACTGCAAGGGCAACCCGACGCCGGCCGAGTTGACCAAGGCGCTGCACGACATTCCCGAGGTCATCGAGGCGTGCACGGTCTCGGGTGCCGCCGACGCGATGCTCTACATGCTCGCCAGGGACATCCCGCACCTGGAACAGGCCATCCAGCGCGTGCGCGCGACCGCGCCCGTGGACCGCACCGAGAGCGCGATCGTGTTGTCGCGACTGCTCACCCGGCCACGTCTGTAGCGGTCAACTCCGGCCAAGGCGCAGGTTCGCCTCGTCCGCGGCCGCGGTCATCCGCGCCAGGAACGTCGCGACGGTGCGGAGTTCGGCCGGCGGTGTCGTGTGCAGGACGTTCGCGATCTCGGCGCCCGCGAGGCCGAGGAACTCGCGGGCACGATCCCGGGCAGCCGGTGTGGGGCGCAGGGTGACGCGACGGCGGTCGGTGCTCTCCCGCGTGCGGTGGACATGACCTGCGGCTTCGAGCCGGTTGAGCAGGATGGTGGTCGCGCCCGTCGTCATGCCGATCTGCCGGGACAGTCGCGCCGGGGAGAGCGGGGCGTTCGTCTCGGCCGCCCAGATGATCTGGCCCAGCGCGTTGGCGTCGGCGCCCGGCAGTCGCATCCAGGTGGCGAGGTGCTGGTTGAGCTCACCGAAGTCGATCACCCAGTCGCGCAGCCGGTGCATCACCTCGATCTGCGCCGGCGTCCAGTCCGCGGTCAGCGGATCGCTCTCTGTCATGCACGCGCCTTAGCTCCGAAGTAGCTTTGCAGCAAAGCTACTGACAGGGGAGTTTCAGATGGCTGCACGACACGCGGTGATCTCCGGTGCGAGCATCGCGGGCCTCTCGGCCGCGTTCTGGCTGCGGCGCACGGGATGGCAGGTGACCGTGCTGGAACGGGCCGCGGAGTTCCGCGACGGCGGGCAGAACGTCGACGTCCGCGGCGTCGGACGCGAGGTGCTCGCCAGGATGGAACTGGCCGAGGCCGTGAAGGCGCAGAACACCACCGAGACGGGCACGGTCTTCGTCGACACGAACGGCCGCGTGCTCGCCGAGCTGCCGTCGAACGGACCGGACAGCGCCACCGCCGAGTTCGAGGTCCTGCGCGGCGACTTCGCCCGCACGATCCTGGAGCACCTGCCGGAGGGGGTCGAGATCACCTACGGCGACACCATCACCGAGGTGGCCGACGACGCCGACGCGGTCACCATCACCACCGCCTCGGGCCGCGTTCTGAGCGCTGACCTGCTGGTTCTCGCCGAGGGAGTCCGCTCGGCCACCCGCGACAAGCTCTTCGGCGACCTGGTCGACCGCCGCGACCTCGGCATCTCCATGGTCTTCGGCACGATCCCGCGCACGGCCTCCGACGACAGCCGGTGGCGCTGGTACACCACCACGGAAGGACGTCAGGTCCACCTGCGCCCCGACAACCACGGCACCACCCGCGCCATGCTCGCCCACGCCCGGGCCGCGGACGTCACCCGGCTGGATCGCGCGGATGCCCTGGCCGCGTTCCGGAGCCACTTCGCCGACGCGGGCTGGGAGGCCCGTCGCGTGCTCGACGGGTTCGACACCTCCGCCGACGTCTACGTCGACCACCTCACCCAGATCCGCATGCCCGTGTGGCACCGCGGGCGGGTGGTCCTGGCCGGCGACGCGGCGTGGTGCGTGACCCCGATGGGCGGAGGTGGCGCCTCGCTCGCGCTCGTGAGCGGATACGTGCTGGCAGCGTGCCTGTCCACGTCGGGAGACCGGCTCGAGGAAGGGCTCGCGGCCTACGACGAGTGGATGCGGCCGCTCGTCGACGACGTCCAGACCCTCCCGCGCTGGATCGTGCCGATCGCCTACCCCCGCACCCGGCTCGGGCTGGCCCTGCGCCGCCTGGCGGACAAGGCCATGACCTCGTCGCTGCTGTCTCCCCTGACGGCGAAGTTCACCCAGGTCGCCGACACGACCAGGGAACTTCCGCCCATCGGGGCGGCGCACTCCTAGGACTCGGTCGGACACGTGTGATCACTATCGTCGAGGCGTGACCTTCCCACTGGAGCCCACGCCGATCCACGTGTCCGACGAGGTCCTCGACGACCTGCGCGCCCGCCTCGCGCTCACCCGTTCACCGCTGGACGAGGGCAACGAGGACTGGTCCTACGGCGTCCCGGCGAGCTACCTGCGCGAACTGGTCGACCACTGGCGTGACGGTTTCGACTGGCGTCGGGCCGAGGCCGCCATCAACGCCTACGAGCACTACGAGGTGACGGTCGCCGGCGTCCCGATCCACTTCATGCGCCAGCCCAGCCGTAGCGCGCGCCCGATCCCGTTGATCCTCACCCACGGCTGGCCGTGGACGTTCTGGCACTGGTCGAAGGTGATCGACCCGCTCGCCGACGACTTCGAGGTCATCGTGCCGTCGTTGCCGGGCTTCGGTTTCCCCGGCCCGCTCACCGGCTTCCTGGACGTCAACTTCTGGAAGGTCGCCGACCTCTGGCACACCCTGATGACCGAGACCCTCGGCCACGAGAAGTACGCGGCCGGCGGCTGCGACATCGGCGGCATCATCTCCAGCCAGCTCGGCCACAAGTACGCGGACTCGTTGTACGGCATCCACATCGGCTCAGGGCTGCCGCTCGACTTCTTCACCGGCGAGCGCGCCTGGGACTTCGCCCGCAACCGCCCGCTGCCCGACGACCCGGAGGCCCGCGCCCGCACCATCGAACTGGACCACCGCTGGGCACCGCACCTCACCGCGCACATGCTCGACGGCGCCACCCTCGCCCACGGCCTGAGCGACTCACCGGCGGGCCTGCTCGCCTGGCTGCTCGAACGCTGGAACTCGTGGAGCGACAACGGCGGCGACGTCGAATCGGTCTTCACCAGGGACGACCTGCTCACCCACGCCACGATCTTCTGGGCGAACAACTCCATCGCCACGTCGATGCGCTACTACGCCAACGCCAACCGCTACCCGTGGACGCCGTCGCACGACCACAGGCCGGTCGTGCAGGCCCCGACCGGCCTCACCTTCGTCACCTACGAGAACCCGCCCGGCATCCACACCGCCGACGAACGCGTCCAGGCGTTCAAGTCCGGACCGTTGGCCGGCTACTTCAACCACGTCAACGTGAACGCCCACGAGCACGGCGGCCACTTCATCCCGTGGGAGAACCCGGACGCGTGGGTCAGCGACCTGCGCCGCACTTTCAGCGCGCTACGGGGAAGTTGAAGTACGTGTCGGGGAACGGCTCGTCGTTGAGCGTGAAGTGCCACCACTCCTCGGCCAGGTTGCGGAACCCGGCCGCCACCATCGCCGACTTCAGCAGCTGACGGTTCTCGCGCGCCTGCCCGGTCACGCGCGGGTCGTCGGTGTGCGAGAGCGTGTCGAAGCAGTCGTAGCCGGTGGCCATGTCGACGGTGTTGTCGGGGAACCGGTTCGGCGCCGCGCAGTCCACCAGCCGCTCGCCGGGCACGTACGGGCGTTGGTGCCGTGAGGGCAGTTTCACGATGGTCAGGTCGAGCGTCGACCCGCGGCTGTGGCCGGACTTCTCGGCGATGTAGCCGTCCTCGAACAGCCGAGTCTTGTCGACGCGCGGGTAGAACTCGGGCTTCATGCGCTGGTCAGCGAGGTCGCGGGCCCACCGCACGAAGTGGTCGACGGCGCGTTGCGGCCGGTAGCAGTCGTAGACCTTGAGCGTGTAGCCCTGTTTGAGCATCTCGCGCTGCACGGTCCGCAACGCCTTCGCGGCCTGCTTCGTGAGGATGCACAGGGGCGCGCGGTAGCCGTCGATGCGGGTGCCGACGAAGTTGTGCGCGGTGTAGTAGCGGATGTCGTGCTGGATCGTCGGGTCGACGTCGCGCAGCACGACGAACCCGCTGGTGGCGTGGGCGGGCGTGGCGACGGAGATGGTCAGCAGCAGGGAGAGCAGCAGGGCTCGCATGGAGTTCATCCAAGCAGTGCGGTGGTCACCGCTGAAGTGTCGAGACCGATCAACGGAACCTTCCGCAGGGCCTCGGCGAGCTGAGTGCGGTGGCGCTGGCGGACGTCGGTGAGAGGCAGTCGGGTGACGTGCCGGGTGTAGGCCTCGACCAGTGCTGCGGCGGGCGGGTAGTTCCACAGGTCCTCGCTCATTCCCTTGGACCAGGTCAGGACGTTCAGCAGTCGCCCGGTGTGGTCGACGATCGCCTCGTCGGCGTCGTCCGCGCCGATGGCCAGGAGCAGGTGCGAGGCGGTAGCGGCCTGGGCCGCGAAATAGGCGTTGAGGAAATCGCCGTCGCACGCGTGGCGGAGCAGCCAGTCACGAGCGAGGCTGCTCTTGCACAGCGCCTCGACGACGTAGACGCGGCCCCAACCGGAGACCCGGTCGCCCAGCCAGGTCAACGCCTCGGTGCCGCCTCGGCGGCGAGCCAGCGCGTCAGCGGCCAGCGGGCCGAAGTGGTTCGAGAGCAGCCCGATCGTCTGGATCAGCGGGATGTCTCGTTCGTCGTAGCCGGCCGCGAGCAGGGCAAGCCCGACCACGGCGGCCCGCCGGTTGTCGCTGTGCCGCACGAGCCACCGGCCGGTTCGCCGTACCTCGGATCGTTTGGCGCGCAGTGCCGCGGCGGCGATGTGGTCGTTGTGGTGAATCGGGACGTCCAGGTCTGCCAGCGTCCTGGCGAGCCCGGCGGGCGAGGCCTTCTTCGCCGAGAAGTGCTCGTCCAGCGCTGATGCGACGTCCGCACCGATCTTGCGCGGGCTGTGGCCACGCTTGCGAAGGCGGCGGGAGGTGGCGCGGTGGCGGTCCTCGTCCGGGAACGGGTACCCGTCTCTGGGCAGCGGTTCGCCGGGGAACTCGCGGTGCAGTGCGAGTGCGTGCTCGTACAGGGATCCGCTCATGCGCGGACGCGGGACTCGATTCTGTCGATCATGGGCGTGAGGTTAGCCCGGCGGCCACGCCCTGAGCAACGAATCAAGCGCGTCCAGCGCGCGCAGCCACGACGCCTCGACCCCGCGCGGATGGCTGTGAAAGGCCCCGGAGCGTTCCAGCGACACGTACCCGTGGAACGTGCTGTGCAGCAGCCGGACGGCGTCGGTCTGATCGGGTTCCCACAGGTCATAGCCCCGCAGGAGCGCCCGCGTCATCTCGGAGTGCTTGCCGGCCGCGCTGTCCGCGGCGATGTCCGGGTCCAGCGCCATCTGCGTCGCCGAGTAGCGACCGGGATGCTCGCGGGCATAGGTGCGGTAGGCGTTGGCGAACGCCACCAGGGCGTCCTTGCCCGAACGGCCCGCGATCGCCTCGGACACCCGGTCGGCGAGTTCGGCCAGTGCCAGAACGGCCAGGCGGACGCGCAGGTCCTGGGCGTTGCGGATGTGCGAGTAGAGCGAGGCGTCCTTCACGCCGAAGTGACGGGCCAGGGCGGACACCGTCACGTTCTCGAAGCCGACCTCGTCCGCCAGGTCCGCCGCCGCCTGCGTGAGGCGGTCGGCCGTGAGCCCCGCACGTGCCATCCGTCACCCTTCCTAGGGTCCTTAATGATTTGCCTAGGACCTCTAGGTAAGCCTAGCGTCCCTGGCATGAAGCCGTTGACCGAACACGACATACGCGCGTCCTTCGTCAATTCCACCAAGGGCGAGGCGAAGCGCATGCACGTACCCAAGGATCTGGGCGAACGGCCGTGGGACGACCTGGACTTTCTGGGGTGGACCGACCCGGCCGCGCCCGACCGCTCGTATCTGGTGATCGAGCTGGACGGCACGCTCACGGGCATCGCGCTGCGAAGGGCGCAGCAGGCCGGGCGGGCGCGCAAGACGATGTGCTCGTGGTGCCTGACCACGCATTCCGGTGACGGCGTGTCGCTGATGTCCGCGCGCAAGGCCGGCAAGTCCGGGCAAATGGGCAACACGGTCGGCGTCTACGTGTGCGCCGACCTGCGGTGTTCGCTGTACCTGCGCGGGAAGAAGAGCGCGGGACCCGGCTCGCGGTTCAAGGAGTCGATCACGGTCGACGAGCAGGTCGAGCGGATGCTGTCCGGGGTCCGTGCGTTCCTCGATCGGGTGAACTCGTAGGTGTCAGAGTTCGAGGACGAGCTCCGCACTGCAGGCGCGGGCACAGGGCCACGGGTCGCCGCATTCGGTGCAGCCGGTCGTGGCGGGCAGGTGCGTGTCGAGCACCTGGACCGCCCTCGTTCGGTAGCGCTCCAGGTCGGAGTCCCAGTTGTGGCGGGAGCCCGCGGTCGCACTCGTCATGGTCATCAGTCCTCGGGTTGAGCTGGTGCACACAGCATGCACCTGTGACGGCGCTCACGGGCGGCAATTTCGCCAAACACGACGAACGGATTCGAACGACGAATCTGAGCGGGTGTGAGGGGCATCATGTCTTCATGGACATATCGGCGTCGCTGGCCGCGGCCGGGCGTGGTGACCAGACGGCGTGGGACGCCCTGGTCAGGCAGTTCAGCGGCCTGCTGTGGTCGATCGCCCGCGCCTACCGGCTGGGCGACGCCGACTCGGCGGACGTGGTGCAGTGCACGTGGATCAAGCTGGTCGAACACCTCGACCGCATCACCGAGCCCGAACGACTCGCCGGGTGGCTCTCCACGACCGCGCGGCACGAGTGCCTGCAGCTGCTGCGCCGCGCCGGGCGCTTGCCCGAGCCCACCGAGGAGATCGCCGACTCCCCGGACCCCGCGCCGGAGGTCGACCACGACCTGCTCGCCGGCGAACGCAACGCCGCGCTCTGGCAGGTCTTCGAGCAGCTGCCCGACCGCTGCCGGCGCCTGCTGCGGGTGTTGATGGCCTCGCCGCCGCCCGCCTACGCCGAGGTCGCGCTGGCGCTGGACATGCCGGTCGGCAGCATCGGGCCGATCCGCCAGCGCTGCCTGGGACGCTTGAAAGTGCTGGTCAGGGGCAACGAGCTGCTGGAGGACCGGTCATGAACGACGACGACTTCCTCGACGTCCTGCGTGCCACCGCCGACGCGTTCGATCCCGTCCCGGCCGGCGTGCTGCGCGACGCGAGCGCCGCCCTGGCACTGCGGACGCTGGACGCCGAACTCGCCGAACTGGTCGAGTCCGAGGCCCTGGTGCGCGGCGACGGGCCGTTGTCGCTCGCGTTCGAGTCCGACCGGGTCACGGTCAGCCTGGAGATCATCGACGACGTGGTGCGCGGGTTCGTCACCGGCGCCGAGGGCGAGGTGGTGGTGGAGACGCCGCGGTCACGCCGTGCGGTGCCGATCACCGACGGCTGGTTCATGGTGACCGAGGTGCCACCGGGCCTGGTCCGCATCCGCGTGACGGCGCTCGACGGCACGGCGGTCGTCACCCAGTGGGCCCGCGGCTGACCTGTATTTCCGCACGGCGCGCTCCCTCTTCCCAGGTACGGAAAAGAGGGGACCAAGCCCATGACCTGCTTCATCCTGCCCGCACACCTGCAGATCGAACTCGCGGAGGCCGGCAACGTCGACCTCCGCGACGCCATCAGAACCCTGCTCGCCTCCGCCACGCTGCGCGCCCAGCGCGCCACGCTCACCGAGGCCGTGCAGTTCCTCGACCTCAACGCCGCCCAGTTGCGCGGCCCGGCCGGCGAGTTCAAGGCCGTGCACGACGTCCAAGGTGGCGACGAACGCACCCTGCCCGGCGTCCTGCGCCGCAAGGAGGGCGACGGCCTCATCGACGACGGCGCCGTCAACGACGCGTTCGACAACGCCGACCGCACCTACGACTTCTACCGCGACGTCCTGGGCCGCCACAGCGTCGACGGCAACGGCCTCAAGCTCGTCTCGTCCGTCCACTTCGGACGCGACTTCGACAACGCCTTCTGGGACGGCACGCAGATGGTCTACGGCGACGGCAGCGGCAAGGTCTTCCAGCCCGGCGCCCTCGCCCGAGACATCACCGTCGTGGGGCACGAGATCACACACGGCGTCGTCCAGTACACGGCCGGCCTGCGCTACCGGAAGCAGTCCGGCGCCCTCAACGAGTCGATGGCCGACGTCTTCGGTTCCCTGGTCAAGCAGCACGCGCTCGGACACTCCGCCGACCAGGCCGACTGGCTCATCGGCGCGGGCATCCTCGGCACGCAACTGCAGGGCGTCGCACTGCGGTCCATGAAAGATCCCGGCCGCGCGCACCAGCTCGACCGCCAGCCCGCGCACATGCGCTCCTACGTAGACCTGCCCGACGACGGCAACCCGCGCAACGACAACGGCGGCGTGCACATCAACTCCGGCATCCCCAACAAGGCGTTCCACCTCGCCGCGACTCGGCTCGGCGGCAACGCCTGGGACCGCGCGGGCAAGGTCTGGTACGACGCGCTCGCCACGAAACTCCGCGTGAACTCCAACTTCGCCGACGCCGCCGCGGCCACCACCGCGAGCGCGCAGGCGTTGTTCGGCAGCGAGGTGGCGAACGTCGTCCAGGGGGCGTGGAACGACGTCGGCGTACGCTGAACCGGTTACGCCGCCTGCGTGATCGCCGCGCCACCGATCCACTGGGTGGGTGGCCGAGTTCTTTGCGGCAGCACAACGCCACGTCGAGAAGTACGCGGACCTGACCCTTCCCGAAGTAGGTGTCCTGCTCGACACCATGGCCTCCCACGAACACGCGTACGGCTGAACAAGCTGTTCCGCGGCCTCGACTCCGCCGAACCGTCCGACCAGTTCAAGCAACCCGACCGCCCCGCAGACAACGGCCCGCTCTTCAAGTACGACCCGTCGTCCGACCTCTTCAGCCCGGTCGCGGCGGTGCGCGGCGTGTGCGTAGAGGTGGCGGGCCGCCAGCGAACAGATCGGGGCGAACATCGGCCGCGCCGTCAGCGACTTCGCCCCGATCTGCGCGAATCTCGCCGAGCACTACGAGTCCGGCGTCCAGGCAGCCCAGATGTTCAACGAGGCACTCGCCGCAGTGGCCGCCACCCTGACCGAGATGGCCGGCCTGTGGCTCGCCTCCATGGTGTCGCTGCCGCTCAGCAGGGGTTTCCGGCGCGGCGCGGTCATCGCGGCCATCCTCTACTACGCCTCCCAGATCATCGAACTGGTCTCCGAGGCGATGTCGCTGTGGGGCAAGGCGAAGGACCGCGCGGCAGGCGTCGTAGGCCTGGTCAGGGCCGTCGAGTTCGGCCGCCTGCGCGACGTCAAACCGCCCAGGATGCTGCTCTCCCCCGGATCGCCGCTGTGACCAGCGTCGACGAGCCACGGCTGCGGGAAGCCGTGCTGCGCAACCTGGTCAGGTCGGCGCCGGGACAGCCGATGGCCGAGATGGCGCAGGAGGTGCTGTCCGGCCGCATGACCATGGGCGAGGCTGCTGGACCCGCCGGTGCTGCCGGAGCCGGTGCGACCGCGCAGGTCCTTCGAGGACGAGGAGTGGGACGCCTCCGTCACCTCGCCGTGGGACGAGTCCTGACCAGGCGGAGGAGCGGTGCCCACTGGTGGGCCGTGAGCGGGAGTTCGACGGACGGGAACTTGCTGTCCCGAATGCCGACGCCACGGCCCACTTCGACACAGTTGCCGTCACTGGCGCTGTAACTACTCTTGCGCCACCTGGTCATCACGAGCCTCCTCACCGATGATGTCGGTGATCAGCTTCCTCGTCTCGACCTCGTCCAACGCCGTCCGATCGAGTGACTCCAGGACGGTGTCGTAGAGGGCGACAGAAGCTTGATCCTCAAGGAAGACGTTAGCTCCTTCGCTTTCGACGTAGACGAGTGCGGGGATCTTCTTGAACTTCAACCGGTCGAAGTCACCCGCGAGCCCGCCGTGCGGCCCGAACGCCGTGGGGATCAGGCGAATCGTGAGATACGGCCGCACGGACAAGCGCAACAGATGGTGCAACTGCTCCGCCATGACGTCCGCGTTGCCGACCGGCAGTCGCAGAGCCTGCTCGTGCATGAAGATCGCAACTGGCCGGTTCCCGTCGAGCACGGCTGTCTGACGCACGACCCGGTTCTCGACCACCACGCGGGCGTCCAGCTCGGCGAGAGGCTTGGCGAGCGCGAGATGCCAGGTGTAGTCGGGCACCTGGAGCAGGCCGTGCACGACGTTCATCGACCAGCCGGTGATCTCCGATGCGATTCTTTCGTGCTCTCGCAACGTGCGCACTCGGTCCGGCATTTTGGAACCGGCTGGCTGCAGCCAATCCCTGATGTGTGCGTCATGGTGCAGCGCCATCAGGTGGTCGAACTCGTCGGGCGGCGTGCGCAACAGGCCCAGCAACTTGGCCAGGTCGACGTCGCTCACGCCTTCCTTGCCGTTGACCAGTTCCGAGACTTTGGCTTCCTGCCAGCCCAGCAATTCGGCGGCGGCCCGGTTGGTGAGGTCGGCCGCCCGCAGGAGTGCGCGTATGGCATCGCCGAACTCGCGGCCGCGCACCGTTGATCTCCGCAAAGGCATGCAGGGACGGTAGAGGCGGCGTTCCGTTTGGCTCCACCCATTCGCCGCAGGTCAACCTGAAAGCATGCTGTTTGGACATCTTCCAAAGTCATGGGCGTGGTTGGGTAGGCGCATGATCGACGTTCTCGGCAACGGATCCGCACCTCGGCTCGTCGTGTTCGACCTCGACGGAACGCTGTATCCGAAGGAGGCGTACGCGGAACAGGTGCTCGCCGTGATCGGCCGGATGTTCGTGGAACTGCAGGGCGCTTCCGAGGCGCACGCGGAAGCGAAGGTGGCCGAACTGCGGGAGGCGATGCGGACGAACTGGTCCGGCACGTCGACGACATCGTTCGTGCGGGCCAACGGGTTCGACGTCGCGCAGTGGCTGGAGTACCGCGAGACGCATCTGTCCATAGCGGACGGACTGCGCCGCGACGACGGTGTCGTCCGGGAGCTCGGCAGGCTGCGCGAGGTGGTGCCGATCGTGTTGCTCACCAACAACACCCGAGGTTCCATGGAGGCCATCCTGGACAAGGTCGGCATCGGGACCGAGGGGTTCACGGAGGTGTTCAGCTCCGAGGACTCGCGCGACACGCCGAAGCCCGATCCCGGCGCGTTCCAGGTGGTGCTCGACCGTCTCGGGGTGCCGGCGGAGGGGACGTGGAGCGTCGGGGACCGGGTGGACATCGACATCGCCCCGTTGCGGCGGCTCGGCGGTTCCGGCATCGCCGTCGACGGGCCCGCTGACCTGGGTGCGGCCGTCGATCACCTCATCGGGCTGGTGCGTCGGGCTTGATGGTGCCGTCGGGTTCGACGTGGAATCCGGGGATCTCCAGCACCGCCTTGTGATTGGTGAGCTTGGCGCCGAGGAACCAGCGCGAGTCGCGGGAGCGGACTCCGCTGAACAGGACGTCGTCCTCGAAGGTCACGCCGGTGAAGCGGCTGGTGTCGCGGAAGTCGGCGTCGACGAACCTGGCGACGCCGGCGAAACGGGCGTCGGTGAAGCGGGCGACGCCGATGAAGACGACCTTCTCGCAGTTCAGGCCGCCGGTGAACACGCAGCCGCGGGCGTTGAAGTCGACCAGCACCGCGTGGCTGAGGTCGACCTTGACGCCCCAGAACTCCGGTTCGCGCAGGTGGGTGGTGAGGATCGTGCCCGCGGACCGGCGGACGTGCAGTTCCTGCTGGGTCTCCAGGTCCTGGTCGCCGTCCGCGAACGGCATGCGCAGGTAGGCGCTGATGACGTCCGTGACGACCTGGCGCTGGTGCGGGTTCTCCTGGGCGAGGCGTTCCAGCGCGTAGAGGCCGGCGATGCGGACCTGGGCCAGCGGTGAGCCGAGGTGTTCGGTGGCTTTGACGTAGAGGTCGGTGAGGCGCCGTTCGTCGGCGTCCCGCGCGGTGATGACGGCGACGACCTCCTGATGCCACTGCCGGCGCACCGCCAGGAACAGCACGATGCTGCCGCCACCGGCCAGGCCGACGGTGAAGCCGGCCTTGATCGCCTCGATGCGGCGGCCGGGATCGCTGCCGGCCTCGGCGAGCAGCCAGACGAGCACCGCGGCGGTCAGGACGGCGGCGAGCACGCCGCACACCACGATCACCCATCGGCGAAGCGGTCGCAGGGCCTGCTGCTGCCTGGTGGTCACGGAAGTTGATTTTGGCCTGCCGGAAGCGGATCGCGGCCGGCTTCCACACCCCTGGCCTAGTCCGGCGCGACGGCGCGGCGGACGCTGTCCCGCAGGAAGTCGCGGCGGCGGTCGTGGGTCTCGGCGGGTTCGTCGATCGTGGCCGCGTAGACGTTGCTGACCGGCGACCACGCCATCGACATCGCGATGACCATGGCCATCAGGTCGAACGGGTCGCCGTCCCGGACCAGCCCCGCCTGCTGCGCCTCGGTGATCGCCCGGAGCTTGTTGTGGTCCATGCGATCGGCGTCGGCGACCAGGTAGCCGGCAGGGCGTCGTTCCAGGCGAGCCCAGGTCGCGAGCCGGATGAGGTCGGGGCGCTCGAGGTACTCGTCGTAGAGGCGCACGGCCCAGTCCGCCAGGTCGGCGGCGTCGATCGGCACGACGTTGACGATCCGCTCCAGCGAGCCGAAGAAGATCGCGTCGAACAGACCTTCCTTGTTGCCGAAGTAGGCGTAGAGCTGGGCCTTGTTGGTGCGCGCCGCGGCGACGACGCGTTCGATGCGGGCTCCGGCGATGCCGTGCTCGGCGAACTCGCGGGTGGCCACGTCGATGATGCGTTGCCGCGTGGCCGCGCCACGGGCGGTCAGCTGCTGGTCGGACATGGTCGAACTGTACCGACAGACCAGTCGGTTTACTTTGCCTCCTCTCCGGGGGTAGCGTGAAATAGACCGAACAGTCTGTTTAAGGAGCGTCATGCGCAGCACCACCGGCTGGCAGGCCGACGGACCCACCAAGCTGCACGAGGTGCCGATCTCCCGGCGTGACCTGCGGCACGACGACATCGCGGTACGCGTGGACTTCTGCGGCGTCTGCCACACGGACCTGCACGCCGTGCGCGGGCACAACGGCGACGGCGTGCTTGTGCCAGGTCACGAGTTCACCGGTGTGGTGATCGAGACCGGCCCGGACGTCACCGCGTTCCGGGCCGGCGATTCCGTCGCCGTCGGCAACATCGTCGACTCCTGTGGCGTGTGCACGATGTGCACGGCCGGACAGGAGAACTTCTGCCGTGAGTTCCCCACGCTCACCTACAACGGCACCGATCGCCACGACGGGACGACGACGTTGGGCGGTTTCTCCCGCGAGTACGTCGTCCGCGACCGGTTCGCCCATCCCCTGCCGTCCGGTTTGGACCCGGCGGCCGCGGCGCCGCTGCTGTGCGCCGGGATCACCGTGTGGGAACCGCTGCGCGCGCTGGGCGTCGGTCCGGGAACGCGCGTCGCGGTGGCCGGTCTGGGCGGGCTGGGGCACCTCGCGGTCAAGTTCGCCGCGGCCCTGGGCGCCGAGGTGTCGGTCGTGAGCCGGTCCGCGGACCGCGCGAGCGACGCGATCCGGCTGGGCGCCCGTGACGTCGTCGTCTCCACCGACCCGGACAGCGTGGAAGCGTCCCGCGACCGGTTCGACGTGCTGATCGACACCATCCCCGTGGCTCACGACCTCGCCCCCTACCTCAGGCTGGTAGCCGTGGACGGGACGCTGAGCCAGGTCGGCTACCTCGGCGCCGTCACCGTCGAGACGATGGACCTGCTCGTCGGCCGCAAGAAGCTGAGCTCCGGTGGCAGTGGCGGGCTTCCCGCCACCACCGCCATGCTGGAGTTCTGCGCCGCCCACGGCATCGTCGCCGACGTCGAGACCCTGCCGTCCGCGCGGGTGACCGAGGCCCTCGACCGGCTCGAACGCGGGGACGTTCGCTACCGCTTCGTCCTGGACCTGTCCGACCTCGACCGGGCGTGACCACGGCTCAGGCGACGGGGCCGAGCATGAACCCGCCGTCGGCGAGGATCTCCGCGCCCGTCGCGAACCGCGCCTCGTCGGAGGCGGCGAACAGGATGAAGCCCGCGATCTCGTCCGGAGTGGCCTGGCGCGGGATGGCGAAGTCGGCGACGGGCACGAGTTCACTGCCGTCCGGGGCGTAGGCCAGGGGTGTGCCGATGATGCCGGGGTGCACGGAGTTGACGCGGATGTTGTCGCGGGCCAGTTCCTTGGCGGCGGCGCGCATCAGGCCGCGCAGCGCCCATTTGCTGCTGCTGTAGGCGACGAGTCCTGGTGCGGCGGTGAGGCCGGCGATGGAGTTGACGTTGACGACCACGCCGCCGCCGGCCTTGCGCATGGACGGTGCCGTGCCGCGGATGCCGAGCAGCGCGCCGGTGAGGTTGGTGTCGAGCACGCGCCGGAACTCGTCGAGCGGGATGCTCTCGGTCGTGCCGACGCTGAGGTAGGCGGCGTTGTTGATCAGGACGTCGACCGGGCCGAAGCGTTCCTCGGTGCGGGTGACGGCGTCGGTCCAGTCGGACTCGCTGGTGACGTCGAGCCGCACACCGAGCGCCGGGCCGTCGAGCGCGGCGGCGAGCTGCTCGGCGCCGGTCCTGGCGGCTACGACGGTGTTGGCGCCTGCTTGGGCGAACCGGGTGGCGAGTGCCGTGCCGAGGGCGCCCGAGGCTCCAGTGATCAGAACGGTCTTGCTGGTGAAGTCGAACATGGCGGGGCTCCTTCAGCTGGCGAGGACGTCGTCGGCGTCGGTCGAGTGGGCGAGGTCGCGGCCGGCTTCGAGGGCGTCGAGGCGGGCGCGGAGAGCGGCGGTGGCCAGTGCGTGGGCGTCGGAACCGAGCGTCAGGCGCAGCGGTGCGTCCGGCTGGTCGGCGGAGGCGATGATGGCCGCGGCGATCTTCGCGGGGTCGCCGGGCGCGGGCAGCGGGGGCAGTTCGCCGGAGATCATGCGGCGCAGCTGTCCGGACGGGCCGTCGGCGTAGGCGGGCAGCGCGTCGCCGATGGCGAAGGCGCCCGTGCCGAAGTTGGTGCGGGCGACGCCGGGTTCGACGAGCGTCACGCCGATACCGAACGGCGCGAGCTCGGCGGCGGCCGACTCCCAGAAGCCCTCGATGCCCCACTTCGTGGCGTGGTAGAGGCTCATGGCGGGGAACGCGACCTGGCCGCCGATGCTCGCGACCTGCACGAACCTGCCCCCGCCCTGGTCGCGCAGGTGCGGGGTGGCGGCGCGGGCGAGGTGGATCGAGGCCGTGAGATTGGTGGCGAGCTGGCGGTCGATCTGCTCGTCGCTCAGTTCCTCCGCCGCACCGAACAGGCCGTAGCCGGCGTTGGACACGACGACGTCGATACGGCCGAGCTCGGCGAACGCACGGCCGACCACCTCACGCAGTGCGGCCGTGTCGGTGACGTCGAGGCGCGCACGCCAGAGCCGGTCGCCGTGGCGGGCGGCGAGGTCGTCGAGGGTGTCCAGGCGGCGGGCGGTGGCGGCGACCCTGTCTCCCCGGTCGAGCAGCTGCTCGGTGAGGTGACGGCCGAAGCCGGAGGACGTGCCGGTGATGAACCAGGTGCGCATCGGGTGCTCCTCGGTAGGTAACTAACTAGATACATTCATACGCGCTCGCTCCTCCGATGTAAATACCTGGATGGTTATGTACGATCGCCGCATGCCACCCGATGCCACGGAGACCAAGCGGCGACTGCTGAAGGCCGCCATCGACGAGTTCGCCACCTACGGCCTGGCGGGTGCGCGCGTCGACCGCATCGCGGAGCAGGCCTCGGCGAACAAGCGGTCGATCTACATGCACTTCGGCGCCAAGGAGGACCTGTTCGACAAGGTCGTCGCCGACAGCATGGTGGAGCTAGCGGAGGCGGTCTCGGTCAACGCCGGCGACCTTCCCGGGTACGCGGGCAGGCTCTTCGACGCCCTGGAACAGCGCCCCCACGTGCGGCGGCTGTACCTGTGGGCCGGCCTCGAACGTCCGCAGCCCATCGCCGCCGAGGTCGAGGAGTACCGGCGCAACGTCGCCGCGATCAGCGCCGCCCAGGCCGAGGGCCGGGTGCGCGCCGACATCCCCGCGATCGACCTGCTGGCCATGGTGGTCGCACTGGTGATCAGCCGGGACACCGCGTCCTGGTCGCTGAAATCTCTTCGTGCCGATGATTCCGGTGGCAGGAAGGCCGTGACGGCGGCCGTGGAGGGGCTCGTCCGGCCGTGAGATCGTCGCCTTTTGCTCAGGCGTGCTAACTTTTGCTCATGCGAGCAAAGTCCGTGACCGAGCAGGCCCGGCGGGCGCAGATCGTGGCGGCGGCGATCGCCACGATCTCGGAGCTGGACTACGCGGAGACGTCGTTCAAGGCGATCGCGGCACGGGCGGGACTGAGCAGCACGGGACTGATCTCGTACCACTTCAGGAACAAGCAGGAGCTCGTCGACGTCGTGTTCGCGGACATCTTGGAGCGCTTCCAAGGGTTCGTGAGCGCGCGGATGAACCAGGCGAGCGCTCGTGAGGAGCTGCGGGCGTTCCTGGTCGCCAACATCGCGTTCCTGCGCGAACACCGCGCGGACATGGTGGCGTTCCTGCGGATCAGGGCCCACGCGGCGGTGACGGACGGGGGCATCGCCGACTCCGATCACGTGGCGCTCGCCGACCTGCTGCGACAGGGGCAGGAGGCCGGCGAGTTCCGCGTGTTCGACCCGGACGTGATGGCGGTGTTCGTCCTCGCGATGCGCAACGGCGTCGTGCTGCGGTCCGGGTCACTCGATCTCGACGCCTGCGAACGGGAGTTGGTCGCGGCCGTCGACCTGGCCACCAGGAGTTGATCATGCGTCGGGGGACGTTGGTAGCAGCCGCGTTGTTGCTGGTCAGCGCATGCGGGAAGGGGGAAGCCATGCCGTCGGACGTCGTCACGACCGACACCGGGCAGGTGCGAGGTGAGGTGCGGGAGGGGCACCTGCGGTTCCAGGGGGTTCCCTACGCCCGCGCGGCACGATGGGAGCCGCCGGTGCGCGCTGCGGAGTGGAGCGGCGTTCGGGACGCTGTGAAGCCCGGCAGCCCGTGCCCGCAGGTCGGATCCAGCTACTCGGAGACGAAGAGCACGGACGAGGACTGCCTGTTCGCCAACGTCACGACGCCTTCAGTGGTGGGCCGCAAGCCGGTGCTGGTGTGGGTGCACGGCGACGGCGCGATCGGGGCCGGGCACTTCTTCGACGCGGAACGCCTTGCCCGGCAAGGGGATGTCGTCGTGGTGACGTTCAACTACCGGATGGGCGTGTTCGGCGGGTTCGGGCTGCCGGGCCTGGAGCACTCCGGCGAGTTCGGGCTGCTCGACCAGCGGGCGGCGTTGGAGTGGGTCCAACGCAACATCTCCGGTTTCGGCGGCGATCCGGGCAACGTGACGTTGTTCGGGGTCTCGTTCGGCGCGACGGCCGTGGGCGCGCACCTGATCGGGCAGAGGCCGCTGTTCCACAAGGCGATCATGCACAGCTCGTTCACACTGGTGGACGTGCCTCGCGGCGCCTGGTTCCCGGACCTGGAGGCGTTGCCGTCGCTAGCGTGGCGGCCGGTGCCGGAGATCCAGGAGATCGGCACGATGATCAGCGCCGAACTGGGCTGCGCGGACGTCGAGTGCCTACGGCGACTTCCCGTCGAGAAGCTGCTGGACTACCCGCAGATCATGAACATCTTCCAGCCCGTCGGGTACGGCGGCGCGCTGCTCCCCCGCTTGCCGGGCGAGTCGCTGGAGGCGGGCGAGTTCGCCGCCGTGCCGATCCTGGCCGGGGCGACGCGCGACGAGCACAACAGCTTCGTCGGCCTGTTCCGGCCGGACCCGATGTCCGCCGAGGACTACGCACGGCTCGTGCGGGAGGCGTTCCCCGACCGTGCGGCCGAGATCGAGCGTGAGTACCCGGTCAGCGCGTTCGCGTCACCGAAGCAGGCGTGGGCAACGCTGCTGACGGACCGCATGTGGGCGCGTTCGACGTTCCGCCAGAACACGCTCTACGCGAAGAAGGCACCCGTCTACGCGTTCGAGTTCGCCGACCGCAACGCGGCCACGGATCCCTCGATGCCGCCCGAACTGCACGGCGCGAACCACTCGTCCGACATCGACTACCTGTTCCCGAGCGCGGCCTTCGCCAAGCACCGCGGGCTGTCCGACCACATGATCAAGGCGTGGACGGACTTCGCCCGCACCGGAACGCCGGGGTGGCCGCGGTTCTCCGACGGGCAGTACGTGCAGTCACTGGCACCGGGTGCGATCGGGCCCGTCGACTACGCGGCCGAGCACAAACTGGGGTTCTGGAACTAGGCAAGGGCTTCGGCGGCCTTGGCGACGTGCTCGATCTGGTCCCTGGTCAGGCGCCGGACGTCCCAGACGAGGTCGCCGGCGTCCGCCGGGGCCGGGGTGATGCCGGTCAGCGCGGCCAGTTCGGCGGCGGGAACGTCGAGCAGCGCGGAGAAGTCACCGAGCAGATCAGGCGTGAGCTCTTTGGCGCCGTGCGCGATCCTCGCGTAGGTGGAGGCCGCCAGGTAGCGGTGGCCCGAGGTCACCATGAACACAGATTTGGCGACGCTGACCGGGTTCATGTTCCTGTTGCGCAGCAGGCGCATGACGAGCGGGCCGGGACCGTCGTAGTCGTAGACCTGCGGGATGCCGACGAGATCAGTGCGCTCCCGCTGCGGCAGCGAGCGCACGAGAGCGCGCACCTCGGCACGCCTCTCAGGGTTCAACGGCAGGTAGGCACGCAAGAGGCCGGGGATGCTGCCACCCGCGTGGACGTCGAGCGGTGCCAGGTCGGCGGGCACCGGTTGTCCGGCGATCACGAGTCTGTCCGATTCGTGCAACTTCTCCCCCATGTGCACGAGCCTAGGGGGCGAATCGCTACTCTGGATCACGTGCCTGGCACCCGCAGCTCGCGAACCCGCGCGTATCTCGCGCGGGTTTTCGCCGTGCTGGCGCTGGTCGCCGGGGTCGCGATGATGCAGGGCACCCCGTGCGAGACGGAGTTCGCCTGGACCGCGCAGTGCCCGACGTCCGCCACGTCCGCGCTGACCTACGTGGTCGACGACGTGGACGCGGGCTCGTCGTTGCTGGACGGGATCCTCGTCGCCGGGTGCTGCCTGGTGGTGGCGCTGGCCGTGCTGATCGGGTTCGCCGTGGCGCGGCGGTCCGGTTCGTTCGCACTGCTGGCGGTGCGTCTGCCCTCTGTGCTGTCTCCCCCTTCACGTCGGCTGGAAGTGCGGCTGGCGCAGCTCTGCGTGCTGCGCGCCTAGACCGAACCCGTTCTTCGGTTCGGTCCATCCCGCCTTCGTGGAGGTTTCTTCGTCATGTCCAAGAACGCTCGTCTGTCCCTGATCATCGTCGCCGTCGTGGCGGTCGTGGTGTCCGGCTTCTTCCTGTTCAGCCGCAACGACACCACCGCGGCGCCGCAGTCCGCCGACGGCAGGGTGACCGTCGTCGAGTACCTCGACCTCGAGTGCCCGTCGTGCCGCGCCGCCTACCCCGGCGTGGAGAGGCTGAAGACCGAGTACGGCGACCGCGTGACGTTCGACGTGCGGCACTTCCCGATTCCCAGCCACCGCAACGCCGAGCTCGCGGCCGTCGCGGTCGAGGCAGCCGGGGCGCAGGGCAAGCGCGACGACATGTTCCGGCTGATGTTCGACTCGCAGCAGGAGTGGGGCGGGCAGCAGACGTCGCAGCGCGCGGTGTTCAGCGGGTTCGCCCAGCAGCTCGGGCTCGACGCGGCCGCGTTCGAGAAGGCGCTGGACGACCCGGCGCTCAAGGAAAAGGTTCTGGCCCAGCGCACGGAGGGTGGCAAGGCCGGGGTGACGGGCACGCCGACGTTCTTCATCAACGGCACCAAGTTCACCGGCGCCCCCACCTACGACGGCCTCAAGGCAGCGATCGAGAAGGTGCGGTCGTGAACCGGATCGTCGCCTGGGTGCTGGCGGTCGGCGGGTTCGTCGGACTCGTCGCGTCGTTCGTCCTCACGATCGAGAAGATCGCGCTGCTCAAGGACCCCTTCTACGTGCCGACGTGCAGCATCAACCCGGTGCTGAGCTGCGGCTCGATCATGAAGACCGCGCAGGCCGAGGTGTTCGGGTTCCCGAACCCGCTGATCGGCGTCGCGGGCTTCGCGGTGGTGACGACGCTCGGCGTGCTGCTGGTCGCCGGGGTGTCGTTGCCGTCGTGGGTGTGGATCGGGTTGCAGGTCGGGGTCACGTTCGGCGTGCTGTTCGTGCACTGGCTGATGTTCCAGTCGCTGTACGAGATCGGCGCGCTGTGCCCGTACTGCATGGTCGTGTGGGCGGTGATGATCCCGATCTTCTGGTACACGACGCTGCGCAACATCCGGCCGGCGTTCCAGTTCCACAGCGTCGTGCTGATCCTGTGGTACCTGGTGATCGCGGCCGGAGTGTTGCAGGCGTTCTGGTTCTACTGGTCGTCGCTGGTCTAGTTCCCGGCCACGACCCAGTCGCCGAACGGCGCGTCGGGGCCGACCGCCGTCTGCACGCGGTACCGCAGGCGCATGTCGGCTCCGAGGATGAACACACGCACGAGTCCCTGTGCGTCGACCACGGCTGATGGACCGACTTCGACGTAACCGCCGAGGTCGGTCCACGGCGTGAAGTTCCCGGCCGCGTCCTGACGCACGACGCTCAGGCCGTAGTCGTTGTTGCGGGCGAACGCCAGCGTGCGGCCGCCGGAGGTCACGGCGGCGATCGGGCCGAGGCCGCCCATGCCGCCGATGTTCTTCTGCGTCGTCTCCCAGGTGCCGTTCGGCGTCTGTTCGCGCAGCGTGCCGACGGAACCGTCGTTGGTGCGGCGGCTGAAGACCCGCACGCGGCTCGCGTCCAGTGCCACGCCGACGGAGGCCGAGCTTTCCGCGCCGGTCGTCAGGGCCTGGTAGATCGTGGAGCCGCCGACGTTCTGGTACCAGTGGAACGCCCGGCCGTTGCCGTCGCCGAACACGTGCATGCGACCGCCCGGCGCGGTGATGGCGGAGAGCTGGGACATCGCCTTGCCGTTGCCGCCGGTCGCGGTGGCCCAGGTGCTGTTGAAGCCGGTGCCCTCCTGCCACTTGTTGCCGAGCGTGCCGGACCTGTTGACGACGAACAGTTCCAGCAGGCCGTTCGACACGGCCAGCACCGGTGTCTGGTAGGCGGCCGAGGCGTTGTTGGGGTTGCCGAGCGAGGTCCAGGTGCCGAAGCTCTGCGCGCCGGCCGCGGTCTGGGTGCACGTGCGGATCGCGGCCGTGTCCAGGTCGAGGACGGCGAGCTGCAGGCGGTTGTCGCCGCGCATGGCCACCGCGACGCCCGGTGCGAACGAGCCGTTCAGCAGCGTGGTGGGGCCGACCCACGCGCCGCCGTTGGGCTGACGCCACCACATCAGCGAGTCGCCCGCGACGACGAACGCGTGGACGGTGCCGGAACTGTCCATCGTGGACCACTGCGGCGCGACCGGCCAACGCTCGTAGGAACGGGACAGGTTCACGTCGAACACGTCGCCGCTCAACGGGTCCTGCGCCTTGTACTTGTTGTACGCGGCTGTCTTCGGAGTGCGCAGCGCTGACGGCACGTTCGCCGGCGCCTGGCGGGTGTTGTAGCAGCGGTAGCGGACCAGCAGCGCGTACGGGCGCCCGGTCGGGCCCATGTACGACTTCACGGCCTTCTGCGCGAACTTCGCCGTGTGGATGTGGTCGAGGTGGTCCGGCATGCCGTTGGCGTAGCGCACGTCGTCGGGGAACGGGTCCTGGCAGCGCACGACCGTCGCCTGGAACTGCTGCAACAGTCCAACCAGGACGTTCACCACGTCGGCGTGCTTGTAGGTCTGCACGCGGTTGGCCGGGCTGCCGGTGGGGACGATCGTGCTGGTGCTGTACGAGGTGTTGGTCCAGAGGTTCTTGGTCGCGTCCTCGTGCAGGTCGTCACCGCCGTCGGGCAGGTTCAGGTAGATCAGCTGCACGGTCGGCTTGCCGTCGAGGGTGTTGACCTCGACTGTCTTGCCCGCGACGACCATCGCCGTGCGGGTCCACTGGCTCGCCACCCCGGCCAGCGACGCGTAGGCGTTGCGCTGGCCCTTGTGCAGCTCCGCGGACAACTGCTCGCGGGTCATGTCGTCGGTGCCGTTGAACTCGTCGGCCGTGAGGATGACCGTCCTCACCGGACAGCCCGACAGGATCGCGGGCTGGATGTCCGGGTTGATGAACAGCAGGTCGTCGTCTGAGTGCGCGATGATGTTCACGAAGCTCGCACCCGTTGGCGCTGCGGCATGTGCGGTGCCGGTGTTGATCCCGACCGCGGTCAGCGCGGCCGCGGCGCCGCTGGCCTTGAGGACTGTGCGTCTGCTGATCTTCGGCATTGGTCTGCCTCCCGCTGTTCCGATGCCCGGACTTCGGTCGGCAATGAATCTTTGTTACACGTGCGTCGTGCGGAGCAATTCGCGCAGTCCATCGATGCCGGTGAAGTGGTGTCCGCGCATCCCGGTCAGTTCGGCGGCCCGCACGTTCTCCAGCCGGTCGTCCACGAACAGGATGTCGTCGTCGCCCAGCGCGTCACGGCACCACTCGAAGGCCGCGCGTTCGGGCTTGGCGTGGCCGATGCGGCACGAGAACGCGCGCACCTCGAACAGGTCGAGCCACGCGTAGGTGCGTTCGAAGTTCTGCGCGTGGTCCTCGGGGATGTTGGACAGCAACGCGATGCGTGCGCCCGCGTTGTGCAGTTCGTGCAGCAGCGCGACCATCTCGTAGTCGACGCGGCTCCAGCTCTCGACGTCCTTCTCCACGAGCGGTGGGTGGCCCACGAGCGCCCAGTACTGCTCCGCCGTCACGTCGCCGCGGTCGTAGGCGGGCCGATGCGCCCAGTAGGCGTCCCAGAAGTCCGGGTCGGTGCTCATCGTGGCCATGACCTCGGGTGACTGGTCGCGGGCGATCACGCCGAACATGTCGAACAGGATGATCATGCCGTCACCACCGTGACACCCGCGGCGGTCAGGCCGTCGTCGCCGTCCGCGTCGGTGACCACGGCGTGCAGCGCGGAGACCGGGGCGACGTGGGCGAGGGCGGTGCGGGTCAGTTTCGAGGCGTCGACGGCGGCGATCACGCGCCGGGCCGAGGTGATGGCGGCTCGTTTCACCGAGGCGTCCTCCAGGTCGAAGGCGGTCAGGCCGTGTGCCGCGGACAGGCCGCAGCAGCCGATCACGGCGGTGTCGAAGCGCAGGGCTTGGAGCGAGGCCAAGGTCAGTGGGCCGGTGAGGGCAAGTTCACCCGGACGTGGACGGCCGCCGGGTACGAGAAGCGTGAGCGTCGTCGACGACGACAGCGCGTTCACGGCGTGCAGCGACAACGGCATGACGGTCACGCGTCTGTCGTGCAGCAGGCGGGCCACTTCGAGGCAGGTGGTGCCGCTGTCCAGGACGACGGACTCGCCGTCCGCGATCAGACCGGCCACGGCGGCGGCGATCCGGCGCTTGGCGTCCATGTTCTCGTCCGAACGCAGCGCGAACGGCGGTTCCTCGCCGCGCAGCAGCAGACTCCTGGCACCGCCCCGATAGCGTTCGAGAACGCCCTGAGCTGCGAGGACCTCCAGGTCGCGGCGGATGGTCATCTCGGAGGCGCCGGTCATCGTCGCCAGGTCCGCCACCCCGAGGGAGCCGGCGTCGCGGACCGCCTCGGTGATCTGCTTCAGTCGGGACACGGTCGTGATTGAACACGAGTGATGTTCGAAACTCAATCTTTCGAACATGCGGTCCGTTCGTTTAGCGTGCACCGTGTGAACGCTCTCAAGGCCGCGCGGGTGGCCACCTTCACGTACTTCGGGCTCAACGGGTTCCTGCTCGGTCTGTGGCTCGTGCACATCCCGACGGTCGAGGACCGCACGGGCATCAACCACGCCGAACTCGGCCGGTTGCTGCTCCTGCTCGGCCTGGGCGCGTTCATCGGCATGCGGCTCGGTGGCAAGTTCACCGACCGCGTGGGCGTGAAGCTGGTCGTGCCCGCCGCGGGCGTGTTCTGCAGCGTCACGGCCTTCCTGCCCGGTGTGGCCGTCAACCAGTGGACGCTCGGTGCGGCGCTGCTGATCTTCGGCATCGGCAACGGGCTGATCGACGTCAGCATGAACGCGCACGCCGTGGTCGTGGAACGGCACTACAAGCGTCCCGTCATGTCGGCGTTCCACGCGACGTGGTCCCTCGGCGGTGTCGCTGCCGCGTTGACCGGCGCACGCACGCTGAGCTGGGAACTCTCCCCCGCCATCACCCTCGGTGCCGCCGCCGTGCTCGGCGTCGTCGTCAGCCTGGTGACCGCGAGGCTGCTGCTCGACGAGAAGGAGGAGCAGCACGCCGCCGCGCAGACCGGCAAGCGCAAGGTGCCGCGCCGGATCTGGATCATGGCCGTGCTCGCCCTGCTGGTGATGCTGAGCGAGGGCGCGGCCAACGACTGGAGCGTGCTGCACCTGCAGGACGTCCTCGACGCCCCGCCGCAGATCGCGGCACTGGCCTACGGCGCGTTCGCCACGACGATGACCGTCGGACGGCTGCTCGCGGACCGGATCACCGCGAAGGTCGGCCCGGTGGCGGTGCTGCGCTGGGGTTCGGTGGTCGGCGCGGCGGGCATCGCGACCGCGGCGCTCTCGCCGTGGATCTGGCTCGCGCTGGTGGGCTGGGCGATCGCCGGCATCGGCCTGTCGGGCACCGTGCCGCAGCTCTTCAGCGCCGCCGGGCACGCGGAACCCGGCGCGGCGGGCGCCAACGTCTCGCGCGTGGCCGGGCTCGGCTACCTCGGCGTGCTGGCCGGACCGGCGGTGATCGGCTGGCTGACCCACGTCGTGCCGCTCAACATCGCGTTCCTGCTCCCGGTGGCGTTGTGCCTGGTCGCGGCCGCGTCGGCGAACGTTCTGCGGACCGATTCCGCCGAGGAGAAGGTCTCGGCGTAAGAATGCCCGCATGGATCTTGCCGAACTGGATCTCACCACCGCACATCTGGCCGACGCGTGCATCCGGGCGAACATCCCGGTCCGCACCGCCACGCTGACGCCGGTCATCCCCGGCTTGAGGACCTGCGGCCGCGTGCTGCCCGCCCGGCACGCGGGCAGCGTCGACATCTTCCTCGAGGCCATCGAACGCAGCGAGCCCGGCGACGTGCTGGTCGTCGACAACGACGGCCGCGCCGACGAGGCCTGCGTGGGCGACCTGATCGTCCTCGAGGCGCAGCAGGCCGGGCTCGCGGGCGTGGTCATCTGGGGACTGCACCGCGACACGCAGGACATTCGCGCGATCGGGCTGCCGGTGTTCAGCCTCGGCGCGAACCCCACGGGACCGTTGAGCCTGCGCGACCGTGCGCCCGAGGCTCTCTCGACGGCCGAGATCGACCAGTGGACCGTCACGTCCGACGACATCGTGTTCGGTGACGACGACGGCGTGCTGTTCGTGCCGGCCTCGAACGCGGAGGCGCTCATCGTGAAGGCGCGCGGCATCCGGGACGTCGAACGAGCGCAGGCGGACCGCGTGCGGCAGGGTGAGTCCCTGCGCAGCCAGCTGCGATTCAGCGAGTACCTGGCGAGCGGACGCACGTTCCGCGAACACCTGCGCGAGATCGGCGGCGCAGTCGAGGAGTGAGGCCATGATCGCGGAGAGGTACAGGGCTCGTGCGGAGGCGTTCGAGGCGAAGGTCGCGAACGTGCGCTCGGACCAGTGGGTCAACCAGTCGCCGTGTGCACAGTGGACGGCGCTTGAGGTCGTGGACCACGTCATCGACATGCACGGCGTGATGCTCGGCCATCAGATCCCACGCACCGAGGACCCGCTCACGGACTTCCGTGAGGCCCGCCGCCAGGTCCAGGAGGCGCTGGAGTCGGACCGTTCGCGCAGCGAGGTCTCCACGCCCGCCGGCCCGATGACGCTGGAAGAGCACGTCGACCAGGTCGTGAGCGACGACCTGGTGCTGCACGGCTGGGACCTCGCCCGCGCCACCGACCAGGACGAGACCATCCCCGCGACCGACGTGGAACGCCTCTGGGCCACCGCAACGGCCGTGCCCGCCGACCTGATGGAACGCTTCCGCACACCCGGCGCGTTCGGTCCCGGCATCGAGGTCTACGGCGCCGAGGTGAAGGTGCCGCAGGACGCTCCGCTGCAGGACAGGCTGCTCGGGTATGTGGGTCGAGACCCCATGTCGAAAAGTCTCTGAGCACTTCGACGGATCCGTGTAGGGCAGCCGCTGAGAGGAACGAATCATGGACTGGACCCTGGAAGTCATCGTCGTGCCGGTGTCGGATCTCGACCGGTCGAAGCAGTTCTACTCCGAGCAGCTCGGATTCAAGGTCGATCACGACACGACGTTCAACGAGGACACGCGGGTCCTGCAGCTCACCCCGCCCGGCTCCGGCTGCTCGATCGTGATGGGCAAGGGCATCGTCAAGGGCGAGCCGGGGTCGTTGAAGGGCGTGCAACTCGTCGTGTCGGACCTCGAGAAGGCCCGCGCGCAGCTCGTCGAACGCGGCGTCGAGGTCGGCGAGATCGTGCGCATGAACGAGGCAGACGGAGGGTCGTTCATCTTCTTCGACGACCCGGACGGCAACAGCTGGGCCGTGCAGGAGATCAAGGCCCGCGCTACCGGTGGGGAGTGGAAGTGAAGTACATGCTGGTCAGCTACGGCGGCAGCCAGGAGGACTGGGAAGGCCTGGCCGCCTGGTCCGACGAGGACATGCACCGCATGATCGCCTACATGCGCGACCTGGACGCCGAGCTGCGCGCGTCCGGTGAGCTGCTGCAGTCCGAGGGACTGAGCGGCCCGGCGCGGGCGTTCGTGGTGCGGGGCAGCGACGACGGCCCGGTCGTGGTCGACGGGCCGTTCGCCGAGTCCAAGGAGGTCATCGCCGGGTACTGGGTGGTCGACGTCGACAGCCAGGAACGGCTGCTCGAGATCGCCCGCAAGGCCTCGGCGTGCCCGGGGCCGGGCGGAAAGCTCCTGAACCAGCCGATCGAGGTGCACCCGATCATGAGCGCGCCCGACGTGGACCCGGAGACGCTGGCGCCGTACCAGAAGTAGCGGTGAGGGGCCGGGCGGACCCGGCCCCTCACGCGGTCACTTCAGGTCGTACGCGCGGATGATCGTCTGCTGGACGTCACCGCCCGCGTCCGCCGCCCGAGCCTTGAACGACACGTTCTTGGCTCCGTGCGGGTGGATCAGCGTGACCTGCCAGCCGGCGCGCGTCTTGCGCAGCGGCACCGGCTTCCACGTCTTGCCCTCGTCGTAGGACACCTGCACCGCCGGGTCCTTGATGTTCGTGACGGTGCCCGTTCCGTTGCGCTCCACCGTGATCGGCACGGTGACGACGCGTCCGGCGCGGTTGTGGTCGTCGAGCTGCGGCGTGAACCGCACGGCGAGCAGCGGCACCGGCTTGTACAGATCGCCGGCGACGAACTCGGAGTAGAACGACCAGTCGGCGGTGATCTTCGACGAGAACGAGTCGCGGGTCGCCTCGGTGTGCACCTGGTAGCGCTTCTTCTCCGCGGGCACGTTCGGGAGGTAGGCGTACCCGGCTTCCGGCTGGTCGGAGATGACCTTGCCGTCCATCGTCACGGTGGTGCGGCCGGTGCTCGGGCTGGCACCGGTCATGCCCTGGGCGCTGTGCACGGGCAGGTCGACGCGCAGCAGGTTGCCCACACGTCCCGCGAAGCGCACGTACCGCGGGTCGTTCGGCACGCCGGGGCCGTAGACGGCGCTGTTCCAGTGCTCGGTGACGGGCCTGCCGAGCTGGAAGACGCGCGGCTGGGCCGAGAACTGGTACCCGAGGCTCGGGTACTCGCCGACCTTCGTGAACTCCGTCAGCGAACCGGACCAGTCGACACCGGGCGTGTAGAACTCCTTGAGCCGCAACGGCAACGGACCAGAGGCGCCATTGTCGCGCTGGCCGACCGAACCCGGCACACGAGCGTGCGTCACCGAGTTGACGCGAGCCAGTTCACGGTCCTTGACGGAACGCTGGAGGTTCGCCGGCACGCGGGTCTTCTCGCTGATCCGCACGTGGTACTGGTACGGGCTGCCGTCGAACTTGCCGTTGGCGTCCGGCTTGGCCAGCACCGACTCGGCGTAGAACTCGAACTTCGGCCACGACGTCTTCGACGGTGCCACGCGGATCGAGTCGAAGCTGTTGAGGTACCAGGTCCCGCCGGTCTCACCCCAGTTAGCCTGCATGAGGAACCCGAGGCCCGCGCTCACGGCCTTGGCGTCCTTCTGCTCGATCGCGATGACCGGCTGGGTGGCCTGCCGTGCGTCGAACACGACCTCGGTGTTGCCGGTGACCTCGAACGCGGGCTCGGTCAGGATCGAGGTCAGGCCGTTCTTCGTCGGGTCGGGATCGCTGGTGTTGATCCTGCCGTCGAAGAAGAACTTGCCCTTGGGCAGTCGCTGCACGAGCGTGCCGGACGGGTCGTAGCGGAAGTACGCCTGCGCCACGTCGAGGTTCACGAACCGGTAGTCGTAGTACTGCGTCGGCGCGCCGTTGTGGTCGAGGAACGTCATCTTCACGTCGTAGCTCTCGACCTCCTTCACCACGCCGATCGGGACCCGCACGCCGTCGGACGACAGGACCACGGCGCCGTAGACACCGTCCGGCACGTTCGCCTTGGTGTCCGCAGTGACCGTGGCGTCCGCCGTGCCACCGGCGGGGATCGTCAGCTTCGCCGGCGAGACGCTGAACAGGCCGGCACCCGCGGGCTTCACGTCGGTGACGCTGAGGTCGAGCGTCACGGCGGACGTGCCGTTGTTGCGGTAGGTCAGCTTCTGGGTGATGGGCTTGTCGTCGTCGTGCGGCCACACCGCGGTGCCCAGCGAGAAGCTGCCGTGGTTCGTGGAGACCGACGCGGACACGGCGCGGCCGACGTCGAGACGTCCGGCGCCCTGCTCGTAGATGGTCAGCGACGGGTTGGGCTTGGCGCTGTTCATCAGCGCGGCCTTGATGTCCTCCGCCTTCCACGCCGGGTTCTTCGAGGCGAGGATCGCCGCGGCGCCCGCCACGTGCGGGGTCGCCATCGACGTGCCGGACAACGCGACGTGTCCCTCGTCGACGGGCGTGCCGATCTGGCCGTTCTTGGCCTTGGCGGCCACGATGTCGACGCCCGGCGCGGTGATGTCGGGCTTGACCGCGTTGTTCACCCAGCGCGGGCCGCGCGAGGAGAACTCGGCGAGCGTGTCGTCCCGGTTGACGGCGCCGACGGTGAGGGCCGCGTCGGCGGAGCCAGGTGAGCCGATGGGGCCACCGGAGTTGCCGGCGGCCACGACGAACAACGCGCCGGTCTGCTCGGTGATGCGGTTGAGCGCCAGCGACATCGGGTCGGTGCCCTCGTCCGGCCAGGAGCTGCCGAGGCTCATGTTGATGACCTTGGCCTTGGCCGCGGCCCACTCCATGCCGGCGATGATGTCGCTCTCGGAGCCGCCGCCGTAGTCGCCGAGCACCTTGCCGTTGACGAGCTTCGCGTCCGGTGCGATGCCCTTGTACTTGCCGTCACCGGTGACGGTCGACGCGACGTGCGTGCCGTGGCCGACGCGGTCGTCGGTGGTGTCGCTGTCGCTGAAGTTCTTGGACTCCACGACGGCCCCCGCGAGGTCCGGGTGGGTCTCGTCGACGCCGGTGTCGAGGATCGCGACGGTGACGTCCTTGCCGGTGAAGCCCTTCTCCCACGCCTGGGGCGCACCGACCTGCGCGGCGCTGCGGTCCAGTGACGCGGTGACCTTGCCGTCCAGCCAGATCCTGCCGGTGCCCGCCGCCCGAGCGTCGGCCCAGAACGAGCCGTTCTTGTCGACCTTGATCGCCCGAGCGTCGATGCTCGGCAACGACTCGGCGTTCGCCGCGCTGATCCCCTGCCCCTGCACGATCAGCGGAAGCGTCCTGCTCGACGCGTCGTCGTAGCCGGATCTGGCCAGCAGCGAGACGTCGAACAACCGCGCGTCCAGCTCGCCGGTGTTGAGCCGGTGCTGGGCGTCGAGCGGGACGACGTGCAGGTCGCCGCGCGGGTCCTTGAAGCTGCGGAACCCGACGGTCTCCCTGCCCTGCGCCGCCCTGGCGTGGACCTTGCCGTTGGTGACGGTGACCTCGTCACCGGTGATGAGCGTGACCTTCGTGGTCAGCCCGTCGGCACGCACCTCTTGCTCCTGTGGCGCCGCCGAAACAGGAACGGCTGCCGTGGCGGCAACCACGACAGCCGTCAGCCCGGCAGCGATGTGTGATCGTTTCAAGCGAACTCCCCTTAGTTCACCGAGGAGGGAATAGCCCTCAGTGACTAAGACACTCCGCACGGTTGCGGCGTTGCTGGGTGGTCCGCATCACATGTTCACAGATTTGCCTGGATTGCCCGTTCGACGGCCGCCTCGACGTGCAGGCGGGTGGTCGGGAACACCGGAATCTCCACGTCAGCCTGGGAGATCAGCAGTTCGATCTCGGTGCAGCCGAGGATGACTCCCTCCGCCCCTTCCATCCGTGCGATCACGTCTTGATAGGCGCGGCGGGACTGCTCGCGGACGATGCCGAGGCACAGCTCGTCGTAGATGATCCGGTGCACGGTCGCGCGGTCCTCGGCGGACGGCACCAGGACCTTCAGGCCGTGCGACTCCAGGCGTTCGCGGTAGAACTGCTGGTCCATGGTGAAGCCGGTGCCGAGCAGGCCGACCGTGGTGAAGCCGGCCTGCCTGATGGCCTGTGCGGTCGTGTCGCCGAGGTGGATCACCGGGATGTCGACGGCCGCCTGGACCTGGTCGAACACCTTGTGCATGGTGTTGGTGCAGATCAGCAGGAAGTCGGCGCCGCCGGCCTGCACCTGTGCGGCGGCCTCGGCGAGCGCCTTGCCCGCGTCGTCCCAGCGGCCCTCGACCTGCATGCGTTCGATCTCGGCGAAGTCGACGGAGTGCAGCACGACCTTCGCGGAGTGCAGGCCGCCGAGCCGTTCACGTACGAGCACGTTCGCCAGCCGGTAGTACTCCGCGCTGCTTTCCCAGCTCATTCCGCCCAGCATCCCGATCGTCAGCATGCGACCAGTCAAGCACTCCAGCGCGGGTCACGGCCGGTGGTGGCCAGCAGCCGCTCGAACGGCGACGCGTCCGCGGGTGCCTCGACCGGTGCCTTGAACACGTTCATCTCGATGGCCATCGGGCCCATCTGGTTCACCAGGCCCTCGACCTCGGTGAACACCTCGGGGTCCGGCTCGAAGCGCTGGCCGGTGGCCTGGGCGAGGTCGGAGACGTGGATGGTGAGGTCGAGCAGCACCAGGCCGCCGACGACGGTGGCGGGCATCTGCATGTTGCCGGCGATGCCCTCGGTCGCGCCGGGCTGACCCCAGGCCTCGACGAGCTTCGCGGACTCGGCGGGGTACTGCGCACGCCAGTCCGGGTAGGACGGCGTGTGGCTGAAGTCGGCGTCCTGCTTCGCGGCGAGTTTCTGGAACTCCACGACGACGTGCAGCAGGTGGTCGAGCAGGGCGCGGACGTCGTAGTCGGCGCACGGGGTGGGCTTGGACAGGTCGTCGTCGGTGATGTTCGCGATGACGGGCAGTGCGTGGTCGCGGGCTCGGTCGAGCAGAACGCTGAGCTTCATGGTGGTGAGCCTATTTTCGTGCGTCTCGCCGCTCTTGAAGAAACGCGCCAACCTAGGATTCCTGCTGTGCAGGGGCCACGTCGGGACACGCGGGGGATCATCGACGCACGGGAGCTTTTCGCCCGCGTGCGGTTTCGCCGCCGTATGCCGTGCGTGGAGTTGCGGCCGTACCTGGAGCACTACTGGCTGATCGACGGTGAGCTGGACGCGCCGTACACCTCGCACGTCGTGCCGCATCCGTCCGTGAACGTCGTCTTCGAGCGCGGTTTCGCCCAGCCGGAGATCGCCGGGGTGGGACTGGGGCTGTTCAGCCGCGTGCTGGACGGGCGGATCCGGGTGGCGGGCGTGCAGTTCCGGCCGGGAGGGTTCCGGCCGTTCCGCGCCGAGCCGGTGTCGGAGTGGACCGGGCGGCACGTGCGGCTCGACGCTCCGTCGTCGCTGGTGCTGGACGTGGAGGACGAGGACGACCGGGTGGCCGCGCTCGACGCGTTCCTGCTGTCGATGGGACCCGTGCCCGATCCGCAGGCGACGCTGGCGATGGACCTGGTCCAACGGATCCGGGACGACCGGGAGATCCGGCGGGTCGCGGACTTCGCGCGGGACTGCGGTGTCGCGGTCCGCACGATGCAACGGCTGTTCGCGGACTACGTCGGAGTGAGCCCGAAGTGGGTCATCCTGCGGTACCGCATCCACGAGGCGCTGGAACGCGCCGAGTCGGACGTGGAGTGGGCGCATCTGGCCGCTGACCTCGGGTACAGCGACCAGGCCCACCTCGTCCGGGACTTCACGCAGACCGTGGGCGTCTCCCCCACGGCGTACGCGCGGGCCCTTAACTGAAGTACTCGCACAGCTCGACGAGGATCCCCTCGGGACCGCGGACGTAGCAGGTCCGGAGCATGTTCTCGTAGGTCTCGACGTTCCTGACCAGCTCCGCGCCGTGCGGCTTGAGGCGGGCGAGGGTGGCGTCCAGGTCGTCGATGACGAACGCGATGTGCCGCAGCCCCAGGGCGTTGATGGGCGCGTGCGAGCTGCCGTCGATGCTCTGCGGGGTCTGGAACTGGCTGACCTCGATCCGGTACTGGTCGTCCGGCGTCTTCAGCATGGCGATGTCGCTGCTGGAGCCGTCGAGCCCGATGACGCCGTCGACGAAGTCGCCCTCCATGTGCGCCTTGCCTTCGAGCTCCATGCCGAGCGCCTCGAAGAACGCGACGGCGGCCGCGAGGTCGGTGACGGTCATTCCCACGTGGTGCATGCTCTTGATGCTCATGCCCCTGGGACGGAGCCGTTCACCGATCCTCGACATGGAAAGTGGTCCAACTTCACGGGCAGTTTGTGGCTCTCCTGCCTGGACCGCTTTGGCGGCAGAGTCGTCGGCATGAGCCTCGCATTCCTGATCACGACGTTGATCGCGGTCGCCACGCCCGGCACCGGTGTGCTGTACACGCTGTCCGCCGGTCTCGCGCACGGCCGCAAGGCGAGCGTGGTCGCCGCGTTCGGCTGCACGCTGGGAATCGTGCCGCACGTGCTGGCCACGGTGACGGGGTTGGCGGCGCTGCTGCACGCGAGCGCGTTGGCGTTCGAGATCGTGAAGTACCTCGGTGTCGCGTACCTGGTCTACCTGGCGTGGGCGACGTTGCGGGACAAGAGCGACCTGGTCGTGGACACCGCGGCCGCACCGGCGTCGGCGCGCAGGGTCGTGGTGTCGGCGGTGCTGATCAACCTGCTCAACCCGAAGCTGACGATCTTCTTCGTGGCGTTCCTGCCGCAGTTCGCGACCGGGTTCGGGCAGATGGTGACGCTGAGCGCGGTGTTCATGGCGCTGACGTTCGTGGTGTTCGCCGTCTACGGGGTGTTCGCGGCGTCGATGCGCGACCGGGTGCTGGCCCGGCCTCGGGTGGTGGTGTGGCTGCGCCGGTTCTTCGCGGCGTCGTTCGCGGCGCTGGGCCTGAAGCTAGCGCTGAGCTAGTGCCGCCTGGACGTCGGCGGCAGAGGGTTCGGTGTAGTCGATCGCCCCTGTCACGCCCGCGCCGACGTCCGTGCGTGAGGGACACGTGGCGTCAGTACTTCCGTCCACCCCACGGATTGCGATCGTCTGGCCGGTGCGAGCCTCACGCACTTCCAGTTCCCATCGGCCCTGGTAGAGCGTCGTCGTGACGGCCACCGCCTCAGGGACGTAGCCGTAGGGGCAGGGGGTCAGCAACCCGTTCGACCCGATCCTGGTCAGGCAGGCCACCTGCTGCACCGTGGACAGGTCCCACTCCCTCTCGACGGGCTGCAGGTCGAAGTCAGGTCTGTGCGAGAACCCGTCCCGGGTCTTCATGAGGACGCGGGTCACGCGCCGGTCGGCGGACAGTGGCGCCGATCCGGGGTGAGAAGTGCGTTCGGTGCACGCCCGGGCCAGGTCTGCCTCGTTCACGGGCAGGCCGCGGATCGCGTAGGAGACGAGCAGCGCGCCCAACACCACCGTCGTCATCCCGGCTGCGGCGGCGAACGTCGCGCCCGCCCTGCTCCAGGAGCTCCCCCGCAGCAACCGGTACAGGAGCATCAGGCTGATCAAGATGAAGGTGACGAACAGGTAGAACGGCCACAGCCGGGATCCGGCGGCCACCGCGATCACGACCGGCACCACGCTCAGCGAGACCAGGGTCAGCGCGCCGCCGTACACGTAGCCGTCGACCTTGTGCCTGTCCACGGCGGCACCGTAGCCAGGCCGGTCCGGGAGGGGTCCCGGTCAGCAGCTCGCGGCGCGTTCGAGCAGCAACGTCCGCTCACGTTCGTTGCGGGTGAGCCCCGCGGCCTTCTCGAACTCGGCCTTCGCCTCCGCGTTGCGGCCGAGCTTCACCAGGAAGTCGCCGCGCACGCTGGGCAGCAGGTGGTAGCCCTGCAACGCCTTCTCGCCCGCGATCTCGTCGACGAGTGCGAGGCCGGCGGCGGGCCCGAAGGCCATCGACAACGCCACCGCGCGGTTGAGCTCGACGATCGGGGACGGCGAGATGCCCGCCAGCACCTGGTAGAGGGTGGCGATGCGCTGCCAGTCCGTGTCCTCGGCCTTGCGCGCACGGCCGTGGCACGCGGCGAGAGCGGCCTGTACGTAGTAGGGGCCGGGTGGTTGGTTGAGGGCTTCGGCGCGTTCGAGGGCCTTGAGGCCACGGCCGATGAGCAGCCAGTCCCAACGACCTCGGTCCTGCTCCAGCAGCAGCACGGGTTCGCCGCCGGGGCCGGTGCGGGCCTTGGTGCGGGAGGCCTGGATCTCCATCAACGCGACCAGGCCGTGGACCTCGGCCTCCTTGGGCGCGAGTTCGGCGAGCACACGGCCGAGCCGCAGGGCTTCCGCGCAGAGTTCGGGGCGCAGCCAGTCGTCGCCCTGGGTGGCGGAGTAGCCCTCGTTGAAGATCAGGTAGATGACTTCGAGGACGGACGCGAGCCTGGTGGCGAGTTCGGGGCCTTCGGGGACCTCGAACGGCACGCCGGCGTCGGCCAGGGCCTTCTTGGCGCGCACGATGCGTTGCGCCACCGTCGCGTCGCTGACCAGGAACGCGCGGGCGATCTCCTCGGTCTTGAGGCCGCCGAGCATCTTGAGCGTCAAAGCGACCCGTGCCTCGGTGCCCAGGACCGGGTGGCAGGCGGTGAACATGAGGCTCAGGAGGTCGTCGCCGATCTCGTCCTCGATGCCGTCGCTGGCATCGGGCGTGGCCTCCTGGACGTCGCGGCCGATCTCCTCGACCTTGCGGTTGAAGTTCTCACGCCTGCGGATCTGGTCGATCGCGCGCCGCTTCGCCGTCGTCGTCAGCCACGCGCCGGGGTTCTTCGGCACGCCTTCGGCCGGCCACTGTTCCAGTGCCGCGACCAGCGCGTCCTGGGCCATCTCCTCGGCGAGTCCGACGTCGCGGGTGTACCGGGCCAGGGCGGCGATGACCTTCGCCGACTCCATCCGCCAGACCGCGTCGATGGTGCGATGCACCGAGGTAGCCCCCATGGGGGAATCAGACCACAGCCACCTGACGTATTTCCACGACGCACGCCGGAAGGCAGATGCGCCTGATCCGTTCGACCGCTTCCTCGCGGTCCCGCACGTCGATCAGCCAGTACCCCGACACCCCGTACGCGCCGGGATCGAGGTCCCCGGCGTCGAGCAGGACACCCGCGCGCACGAGCAACTCCCCGTGCCGTGCCGCCAACGGGATCGGGCTCCTGACGAACACCATGAACCGCACCGGGCCTCCTCGCTCGCCGTCTACCGGTACGTCGAACGAGGAGGCCCGGAATCGACGCGATGATCAGCCGCGGAAGTCGGCCGCGTGATCGCGCGCCCACCGCGCGAACGTCCGGTACGGCCTGCCGGTGAGCTTCTCGTAGTCCGGCGACACGACGAACTCGTAGTCGGAGAAGTCGTCGGCCTCCCCGCCCTCATAGCCGCCGAGGCCGAGGATGTAGCGGGCGATCTCCTCCGGCCAGCCGACGCTCACGTAGTAGGCGAGGGCCTCCTCGGTGGTGACATCGCGGAACGTCAGGTCACGGCCGATCGCGGCGCCGATGTCACGGGCCATGTCCCGCTGGGTGAGCCGCGGCGGCCCGGACAGGTCGTAGGCCCTGCCCGCGTGACCGTCCTCCTGCAGCACCCTGATCGCGGCGTCGGCGATGTCGGCCTCGTGGATGGGCTGGCCGAACCCGTCCGGTTCGGGGTGCACGATCGTGCCGTCCTCGCGGATCGACGGACCCCACAGGTCGATCTTGTTGGCCGCGAACTCGCCGGGCCGCAGGTGCGTCCACTCGGCGCCGGACGCCTCGACGGCCTGCTCGACGGGCAGGTGGTGACTGGTGTCGTAGCCGTAGGTCACCGCGCCCGAGGACAGCGTCACGATCCTGCGCACGCCCGCCCGCACCGCGCGTTCGACCACCTCCTGGGCGGTCGGCGGATGCACGAACAGGTAGAGCTTCTCGACGCCGTCGAACGGAATGCCGGCCGGGTCGTCGAGGTCGGCCTTCACCACCTCGACGTGGGCGGGGAAGTCCGCCTTGGCCGGGTCGCGGGTGATCGCCCGCACCGGGCCCGTGAGCCCTCTCACCACCAATCGGCCGACGTTGCCCGTCGCACCGGTCACCAGCGTCGTCATCGCATGCCCCCTTCGATGCCGTCCAGCAGTTTGTCGAGCCCGTAGTCGAACGAGCTGCGCATGTTGTCCGCGAGCGTGCCCTCGGTGTCGTAGGCGCCGGCGTTCCACAGCGCCGTCATGGCCGGGTAGCGCTCGACGTCGAAGTAGTCGTCCCAGAACACCTGCCGGGCGCCCCACCACGAGTCACCGGACTCACCGGTCACCGCCGCGAGCTGCTGATCGTCCACTTCGGACGCCGCCGCGCCGTGCACGAACCCCTCGACCGCGACGTGCGCGACGGTGACCTGCCTCGGTTCCAGTCCGGAGTCGGCGAGCGCGGCCAGCACGAACTCCTGGCCGTCCATCAGCCCCGGCCCCAGTGGCGGCCGCACCATCGACACGTCCCGCATCCACGGATGCGCCTGGTAGACCGCACGCGTGCGGTCGGCGTAGTGCTTGACGCGCTCACGCCAGGTGCCCTCGGCCGTGAGGTCGCGCTCCTGCAACACGGTGTCGGCCATGAGGTCGATCAGCTCGCCCTTGCCGGGCACGTGCGTGTAGAGCGACATCGTGCCGACGGCGAGTTCCTGCGCGACGCGGGCCATCGACATCGCGCCGAGCCCTTCGCGGTCGGCCACCGCGATCGCCGCGGTGACGATCTGGTCGACGCTCACCTTGGGCTTCCTGCCGACCGGCTTCGGCTCCTGCGGCGTGCGCCAGAGCAGCGCGAGCGTCCTGGCCGGGTCTCCCCCGCCGCTGCGTTCGGCGGCCATCCGTCCACCTCATTTCCGTAGGCCATACGGAAACAATACCGTACGCCCTACGGAAATGGATGGGCTCAGGCGACGAGCTCCAGCCACGCCTCCGCGAGAGCGCTGTGACCTGCGGCTGTGGGGTGCACACCGTCCTCGGCCCAGTGCTCCGGCGGCCTGCGCGCGGACAACTCGGTGAACAGGCGGTCGGCCTCCAGCAGCTCGGCGCCGAACTCGCGGGCGAGCGCGCGCACGACCCCGATCTTCGGTTCCAGGTCCTCGCGCCACTGCTTGCGCTCCTGCTCGCCGATCAGCATCCCGCCGGCCTCGACGACACCGTCGACCGGCAGGAGGAACGGCTCGACGAGGATCAGCCGGGTGTCGGCCAGGGGCGTGAGCAGACGGCGGTAGGTCGCGGCGAACTCCTCGGCGGAGACCGGCGGCGTGTCCGGGTCGAGCGTGTGGCCGCCGGCGTCGTTGATGCCGACGAGGATCGAGAGGACGTCGGGTCGTGCGTCGAGCACGTCGGTCTGCCAGCGGGCTTCGAGGTCGGCCGTGGTGTTGCCGCGGTAGCCGGTGTTCAGCCAGGTCAGGGGCCGGTCGGGGTGCTCGAAGCTCCACCGGCCCGCTACCTGCAGCGGGTAGGCGGCCCGGTCGTCGCCGTCCTGTCGCCAGAGGCCGGTGATCGAGTCGCCGGTGAACATCACGGTGCTCGCGGGGTTGAGGGTGATCGTCACACCGCAGACCCTGGCCGGGGCCGCTGACAGCCGACGCTCACCGCGCTGGCAGCCCGCTGGCGCTCCTTCCGCGAACGGGTCAGCCTGCTACCGGTTCGCCCCTGAGGAAGTCCCGCAGGATCTCGGCGAACCGCGCCGGCTGCTCCTCGGCCACGTAATGGCCGCAATCGTCGAGGACCACCTCGGTGACGTCGTCGGCCACCGGCCGCATCGTCGCGGCGACCAGCGCGCCGCTGTACCGCGCGCCGCCGACGGCGAGAACCGGCAGCGTCAGCCGGGTCTTCCGGCGATGCTCGTTCTGCGCGATCGTCTCGTCCAGCGCCCGGTAGTACCCGAAGCTCGCCCGCAGTCCGCGAGGATCCGCGACGATCGCGTCGACGTAGACGTCGACCGCGTACGCGGGGATCGCGTCCGGGGTGGCCGCCTTGGTGGCGAACTGGTGGCCGAAGAAGAGATGTTCCCGCCCCCGGACCAGTTCCTCGTTGAGGTCGGTGAGCCGGTTGAAGCCGAAGTGCCAGAGCCGCTGGCTGACCGCGGCCGGGCTGAAGACCGACGGAATCGGCGTGAGGCCGGGGATCACGGCGTCGACGACGGCGAGCCTGCCCACCCGTTCGGGGTGATCGGCGGCGAGGGCGTATCCGGTCCACATGCCGATGTCGTGGCCGGCCACGTCGAACCGGTCGTGCCCGAGCGCGGCCATCAACGCGACCAGATCGGCGGCCAGCGTGCCGGCGTCGTACCCGTCGTCGGGCTTGTCGGAGAGCCCGGCCCCGCGCGAGTCGACGGCGACGACGGTGTGCTCGCGGGCGAGCGCCGGCATCACTTCCCGCCAGGCGTACCAGGTCTGCGGCCACCCGCCGACCAGCAGCAGCGGCGGGCCCTCCCCGCCTGTGACGGCGTGCAGCCGCAGTCCGTCCAGCTGGACGAACTGGCTGACGAACACGTCGGTGAACCCGTCGGGCAGCCGCAGCGAACTCATCATGGAACGATCAGTACAACTTGTCATGGCGGCGACCCTACGCATGTTGGAACGATCGATGCAAGATGTGTAGGCTGATGAACCATGGTGGGCCGCAAGCAGTTCGACGTGGACGAGGCGCTCCGACGCGCGATGCACGTCTTCTGGCGCTGGGGCTATTCGGAGGCCTCGATCGATCGCCTCACCGAGGGCACCGGCCTGGGCAGGAGCTCGCTCTACAGCACTTTCGGCGACAAGAGCGCCCTCTTCCGGAAAAGCCTCGAGCGGTACGCGCAGACCTACCACCCGCTCTACGACCAGGCACTGTCCGGCCCGCACCCGAGCCCGAGCGCCGTCGTGGCCGCTTACCTTCAGGTCACCCTGAACCGCATCGCCGACCCGGAGGTCCCGGACGGCTGTCTACTCACGGTGTCGGCAACGCAGATCCCGGCCCTCGACGCGGAGGGCCAGGCGATGGTCCGCGCCATGATCGACGGTGTGCGGGCGATGCTGGAGCAGGCGTTGCTGGAGGCGGGGGCCGATGAGCGGGAGGCGGCGGAGCTGGCGTTGTGCACGCTGGCGGCGAACAAGTCCCTGGCGGTGCTGAGCCGGGCCGGCTTCTCGAGCGAAGACCTGGCAACCGTCGCCGCAGCCGCTGCCCGTACCTCTAGTTGACGTACCAGGTGACCTCGACCGCGTCGGAGGCGATCTTCTTCGACTCCGCGCACACCTCGTGCGTGAACACGAGCCCCGTGGCCCGGCACATCCGTTCCGGCGTCCGAACCGTGAACCCGCGCGACTCCAGATGCTCGCGCATCACCTCAGCAGCGCGATCTCCGGTCGCGGTCACCTCGCGCGAGCAGTTACCGGACCCGCAGTAGCCACTGCCTTCGGCGACGCGCAGCCCGGACGGCGCGGGCAGCACGCCCTCGTCACCGGGCTTGGCCTCCAGCTGACCGAGCAGGACGACCGCCGCGGCCAGGAATCCCACCAGGACCATCGTCACCAGTCCGAGGACACCGGTCGACACCCGCCGCAGGGCCGGCAGGCACACGACCGCCGCGATCACCGGGTAGAGCCAGTACACCTCGACCTCCGAGGGCACCAGCGATCCGGACCACCCGAGTCCGCGCGGCACCGCGAACCACACCAGCACAGCCAGCAGGACCAGCCCGACGGTCACCCCGGCTGTGCGCGACGGGGCCAGGAAGCACCAGATCAGGATCGGCACCACGCCGAACAGACTGGACGGCGCGTTCCACGGGAACGACCCCACGATCACGGCGGCGACGAGCAGCGCGGCCTTCCACCAGTGCAGCCGCGCCGTCTCCACCAGGTTGGACATGCCGCCAGTAAAGCGGAAACGCCGCCCCGAAGATCGGGACGGCGTTCCTCTGTGGTGGGAGCGAGTGTCAGGCTGCCAGCCGGGTGGTCATGACCGCCAGGCCAGCGTCGTCAGCATCTCCTTGCCGCGTTCGGCGCTGCGCGGGGCGCTGAGCACGTCGTACCGGCCGCCCACGAGCTGGGTGACCGAGGCGAAGTCACGACGCCCGCCGGTCGCCTTGTAGCGCACGGCCGCGCTCGCGAGGCCGAAGACCGTACCGAAGACGAGACCCGCGATGATCGGCGCGAGGGCGCCGCCGGTCGAGAAGAAACCGAGCAGCAGGCCGACGAACAGACCGAACCAGGCACCCGACGCGGCACCCGCGCCGAGGACGCGGCCCCAGGTCAGGCGGCCGGTCACGCGTTCGACGATCATCGGCTCGACGCCGACGATGGTGACGTCCGCGACCGGGAAGTCGTTGTCCGCCAGGTGGTCCACGGCCCGCTGGGCCTCTTCGTAGGTTCCGTAGGAACCGATGGGCCAGCCGGTGGGCGGAGTGGGCAGTGCGTTGACGCCCGTGGAATTTGCTCCCGTGGCGAACGGAGTCGCGGTGGTCATTTCCAACACCTCCGAATTGCGATCCCTACACCCGGTATTACGAACGCGGCCCCTCGGTTGTTCCCAAAGTTGAGCTGATGTGACTCAGCTCCCTGTCGGTAAGCGTGATGTCCAGCGATTCCAGTGTTTTTCCGAGGTCGTCGACCTGAGAATTCTCAGGTTTCTCGCCGGCGTGCTCGATGGTGAGCGTCGTTCCGACCAGTCGGCGGCTCAGCCCTGGTTCGAGGCGCATGACGACGAGCTGCCTGCTGAACGCCGACCGTTCGTGCTTGGCGACGTAGAAGTTGGCGGCCAGGTAGTCGACGGGGCGCTGTTCGACGTCGGGCTCGAACGCGTGCTGCAGGTCCCAGCCGTCCGCCGACTGCTTCTCCAGCACCCAGCGACCGTCCTCGTGGCGCAGGCGGTGCGGCCATCCGGCCTGGTCCACGATCGCGCCGTCGACGAGCGGCATCGGGTGCAGCATCCCGGCGCCGAACCCGACGTCGACGAGCTGGTCGTCGACCAGTGAGATGAAGTGCGTGCGCGGCGCGGTCATCACGCGGCTCATCCGCCTCCGGACGGAGTGTCCGAGCCGTTCCAGCACGGCCGTGAACAGCAGCTGGTGCTCGTAGCAATAGCCGCCACGGCGTCGTCCGAGCATCTTGTCCTGGATGTCGCCGAGGTCGAGTGACGGCACATGGCCGAGCATCACGTCGATGTTCTCGAACGGAATAGCGCGCACATGCGCCTCGTGCAACTCCGTCAGCGAACTCGACGCAGATGCTCCCGTGCGCGCGAAGTACGCGTCCAGGTCAACTAATTCCGTCTGCCACATGACTTTCCCCCTGAACTCGTAGCCACTCTTCTTTTGTCAGCGCGTACTCGACCTCTCCGTGTTCCGAGCCGGGCAGCGGGTCGGGGAAGTCGAGGTGGAAGGTGCGGACGTGCCGAAGCCCGCACTTCTCCATCACGCGCCGCGATCCGGCGTTGACGAACATCGTGGTGGCGACCACGCGCCGCACGTCGCCGGTGGTGAACCCGCGTTCGATCAGGGCCTTCCCGCCCTCGGTGGCGTAGCCGAGGCCCCAGAACTCGCGGTGCAGCCGGTAGCCGAGCTCGACCTCGCCGGTCCCCTTGAACTCGAACCAGCCGATGAACCGGCCGCTGTCCTTCTCGACGGCCGCGAGGAAGCCGTCGCCGAGGTAGTTCTCGACCGGGGCCGGGTCGAGGTACCGCATGACCTCGGGGTCGGCGTGCAGGGCGCGCAACGAGTCCACGTCGGACCGCGCGAGCGGGCGCAGCGTCAGTCGTTCCGTTTCCACGAAGAGATCTTGCCGCACTTGAGCGAGGCGAAGGCGGCCAGCAGGCACAGGACGATGGCGAAGCCGAACGCGATCGCGAGTCCCTGGGCGAACGGCCCGGAGATCAGACTCGGGAAGAACCCGCGCCCGGTGAGGAACGCGGCCTGGTCCGGTGGCAGCGTCGCGAGCTGGTCGCCCAGCAGTTGCTGGATCGGGTTGTAGCCGAGGAACGCCGCGAACAGCACGGCCACCGCGGGCAGCGCCGCGACCTGGGCCGCGGCCGCGGGAGCGACGCCGTGCTCGACCAGTCCGGTGCGCATCGCGCCGGGCAGGGACTGGGAGAACCCGACGATGATCAGGCTGAAGAAGAACCCGATGGACAGCACCATCGCGGTGTTCTGGAAGGTGGTCATCATGCCGCTGCCCGAGCCGCGGGCGTTGGCGGGCAACGAGTTCATGACCTCGGCGCGGTTGGGCGAGGAGAACATGCCCATGCCGATGCCGGTGAACACCAGGATCAGCGCGAACTGCCAGTACGGGAAGTCGACGGGCAGGGCGATGAGCAGCGCGAACGTCACCGCGGTCAGCACGTTGCCCGCGAACGCGAGCGCCCTGCTGCCCAGCCGGTCGGACAGGATGCCGGCGGTGGGCGCGGCGAGCAGGAACCCGACGGTCATCGGCAGCATGTAGATGCCCGCCCACAGCGGCGTCTCCTCGTAGGAGTAGCCGTGCAGCGGCAGCCAGATGCCCTGCAGCCAGATGATCAGGATGAACTGCAGCCCGCCGCGGCCGAGCGCCGAGGCGAAGTTCGCGATGTTGCCCCAGGTGAAGGACGGCAGCCGGAACAGGTGCAGGTCGAACAGCGGGTTGGGCACGCGGTGCTCGATCACGACGAACGCCGCCAGCACCGCGAGCCCGCCGATCAGGCAGGTCAGCACGAACGGGCTGGTCCAGCCGGTCTGGGAGGTGCCGTGCGGCTGGATGCCGTAGGTGATCCCGACCAGCAGGACGATCAGGCCGACGCCGAAGGTGATGTTGCCCCACCAGTCCATCTCGGCGTGGCGGCGTTCGCCGGTGTCGTGCAGCTTCAGGTAGGCCCAGACCGTGCCGAACAGGCCGAACGGCACGGAGACGATGAAGATCAGGTTCCAGTTGACCGGTGCCAGCAGACCGCCGACCACCAGGCCGAGGAACGACCCGGCGATCGCGGCGACGCCGTTGATGCCCAGGGCCATGCCGCGCTGGGTGACCGGGAAGGCGTCCGCGAGGATCGCCGAGGAGTTCGCCATCAGGAACGCCCCGCCGACGCCCTGCACGATCCGCCAGCCGATCAGCCACAGCGCGGCGGCGTCACCGTCGAACCAGGTGATCGCGAGCATCACCGAGGAGAACGTGAAGATCGCGAAGCCCAGGTTGTACATGCGGGCCCGGCCGTACATGTCCCCCAGCCGCCCGAAGCTGACCACGAGCACCGCCGTGACGACCAGGAAGCCCATGATCATCCACAGCAGGTAGCCGGTGTTGGCCGGGTCGAGCGGGTTGATCGCGATGCCCTTGAAGATGTCGGGCAACGCGATCAGCACGATGGAGGAGTTGATCGTGGCGATGAGCATGCCCAGCGTGGTGTTGGACAGCGCGATCCACTTGTACCCGGCCGGAGCCGCCTGCACAGTCACTTCGCCATGCTAACCAACCTGTCTACGACGGGTTCTGCGGCGTGATCGTCTCCAGCACGTTCCCGGCGGCGTCGCGCACGACCACGCGGGCGTCGGGGTGGCGGTCGAGCAGCTTCGCGGCCAGCACGAACGTGCCGTCGCCCAGCATCGCGGGCACGTCGGCCGCGCCGGGGCTGGTGTAGGTGATCGAGGCCACCCGAGGATCGAGGACCAGGCCGACGGCCGCGGCGCTGGTGCTGCCGCCGTCGTAGTACTCCCCCTGCTCGTTCACCTTGTACGGCTTGAAGTCGTAGAACGCCTTCATCGCCGCGATGGTCTGGCCGCGGTACTCGGTCAGGTCGTCCAGGTCGAACGTCATGCCGGGCGTCGGGTCGTAGTCGGCGTCACGGCAGTAGAACAGCAGGTCGCCGAACCGGCCGGTGATCATCGTGTCGGTGGCGCTCACCTCGGCCGTGAGACCGTGCGCGAACTGGCCGGGGTCCGGGACCGCCCTGTCCCTCAGACAGGCGCCGAACCGCTTGGCCTCCGCCGTGTCTCGTGCCGCCGGCGGCAGCGGGCGGTCCACGACGGACGAGGTGGGCTTCGGAACACCCCGTACGGCGAACTCCTCGCCGTTGACCAGTGCTTTCGTGCCGTTCTCCGCCTTCTGGAAGCCGCTGGGCGCGAGGAACAGGCCGTCCACGAGGGCGGGCATCGTGTTGTTCTCGCCCGAGGCGGCGATCCGGGACAGGCTCAGGAACTTCACGTCGGACGAGACGATGCCCGCCATGGCGCCGGTCGGCGTGGTGAAGAGGATCTCCACCTGGCGCCGGCCCTCGGGCACGGCGGGGTTCGGTGCGGAGATCGTCGTCGTGGTGGCGGTGTTCGCGCAGAAGAAGACGCCGGCCGCGGTGCGGAAGGCCGTGAGCACCGTGCCGTTCTTGTGGCTGGTCGCCATCGGCGTCCATTCCGAGGCGGGCGTGTGGGCCGTGGCCGCCGCGGCGCAGCGGGCCAGCACGTCCGGGGCGACCTTGTCGCGTTCGACGTGGTTGACGATCCCGCGGTCCTTGCCGACGAACTCGCCGTTGTGCTGCACGGGCGGTCCGGCGACGTCGGCGGAGCCGCCGATCAGCGCCTGACTGGTGAAGACCGCGCCCGCGGCGAGCATGCTCACGCCGGCGGCGATCAGGACGGGCCTGCCGTTGCGGGCGGCGGGGCGCATGCCTTCGGAGAGACGCTGGCGGGCACGCATGCGGACGTCGTCGGGCAGCGCGCGGTGTTCGGGCAGCTGGTCGATCACGGGGTGTCCTCGGAGGTCAGGTCGCGCAGCCGGGCGCGGGTGCGGGAGACGCGGGCGCGGACGCTCGACTCGGTGATGCCGAGGAGCGCGGCGGCGTCCGCGGTGGACATGTCGCCGAGCAGGCAGAGCTGGGCGATCTCGCGTTCGGAGGCCGGGAGCTTCGCGATGGCGGCGACCACGGCGGCGAGGCGGCGTTGCGCGTCGGTGCGGGCGGCGACCTCGTCGGCGTGGTCGCGTTCGTCCTGCGGCGTCAGCTTCGTGACCAGCCGCAGGGCTCTGCGCGAGGCCCGCCACTCGGTGCGGGCGCGGTTCGCGGTCACCGTGTAGAGCCACGGCAGGGCAGAGTCGCGCACGAGTTGGGCGTCGCCGCGTTTGCGCCATGCCGTCAGGAACGTCGCGGAGAGCAGGTCCTCGGCCTGCGACCAGGAGGCCGTCAGCCGGTAGGCGTAGTTCCAGACCGCTTCGGCGTGGCGTTCGAAGAGCTCGGTGAACGCGGCGTGGTCGCCTTTCGCGATCTGCTCCCAGAGGCGCGTGTCGGGCGGCCCGACGTTCGCACGCTCGGTCGTCTCAGTCATCACACTCCGCCTGGGGCCGTCACGACCCAGTGTGCTGCGTGACCCGCGTCACCTCACGGCGGGGAGCCGCCCCTCATTCGAGGCGTGAATGACACCGATGGCAAGATCTTCGCCGTGCCGATCGAGCAGCAGCAGCCCGGCAATGTCGAGGCGGAGACCCAGGTGTTCGCGAAGATCACGATCCCCGAGTACGACGCGGCGACGATTCCCGGTGTTCCCCCGGTGACGCCCGCCCCCGCGGCGGCCACTCCACCGGCTCCCGCGCCGGCGCCCGCACCGGCGGCGACCACCGCGGCGCAGGAGCGTCAGTCCAAGTCGCTGACCCGGCGGTTGGCCCGCCGGATCCTCGGCCCGACCTTGATGACGAAGAAATAGGGCTCAGCGACACCTATCTGTCGGGGACCTGTCCCAAGCCCCCGCAGACCCGGCAGGCGGTCCGGTCCTCGTTGAGTCCAGAACCAAGGCAACGGCTGCACTCCTTCACAGAAGAACAGTGTCCGCTTCTACTCCGAGTGGGGGCAGCCGCCAAGCAGGGACCCCTCCGGCAATAATGGGTGACCCCCACCGTTCACGCTCGGTGATCAAGCCTGGGTGGACGGTCCGGCCGGAATCTCGTTGGCCCGTGCGACATTGCCTGCGACGATGCCTCTGCTTTCCCCGTGCGGAAGCTTCCACCAGCCGGAGCACCCGCGCGGGCACGGGTGCGACATCTCGTGCAGCACAAGGCCTTCCGGACCGGGAACGGGTTGTTGCCACGACATCGTTCCGGACCCTGCGCACAGCAGGCAGGTGTCCTCTTCACACTCCACACCTGTAAGTACTCCACAGGGGACACTTCGGGCAATCGCTGGATCGAGGGGAGATCACCGATGGCAGTCGCGGTCGTGACGGGAGCGGGTTCCGGGGTGGGGCGCGCGGCGGCGCGAACCCTGCTGGCGGCGGGATTCCAGGTCGCTTTGGCAGGCAGGCGCGAGGACGCGTTGATCGAGACCGGAGAGGGCTTTCCCGAGAGCGTTCTCGTGGTGCCCACCGATGTGTCGAGTGAGGACTCGGTGGTCGCGTTGTTCGAGGCGGTGGTCGCGCGCTTCGGCCGGGTGGACGTGTTGTTCAACAACGCCGGGATGAACGTGCGGGCGACACCTCTGGAGGACTTCAGCCTGAGCGCGTGGGAGAAGGTCGTCGGGGTGAACCTGACGGGCGCTTTCCTGTGCGCCCGCGAGGCGTTCAAGGTGATGAAGACCCACGGCGGCGGGCGGATCATCAACAACGGCTCGATCTCGGCGTCGGTGCCGCGCCCGCACGCGGTGGCGTACAACGCGACCAAGCACGCGATGACCGGGCTGACCAAGTCGTTGTCGCTGGAGGGCCGTGCTTTCGGCATCGCGTGCGGGCAGATCGACATCGGCAACGCCGCCACGGAGATGACCGAACGGATGGGCGCCGGCGTGCTGCAGGCGAACTTCGAGGTCAAGCCGGAGCCGACGTTCGACGTGCAGCACGTGGCCTACGCTGTCCTGTACCAGGCTCAGTTGCCTTTGAACGCCAACGTGCAGTTCATGACCGTGATGGCGACTGCGATGCCCTACATCGGGAGGGGCTGAGCCTGGTAGAGGCCGCCGCCGCGTTCCAGCAGACCGAAGTCGACGAGGTAGCGGCGGATGGTGACGTGGTCGACCTCTCCCCCGTCGCACCACGCCTGGAGCCGCTCGTTGATCTCCTTCTCCTCGTAGTAGGTCTGCGGGGTGAAGGCGTGCGAGGCGACGTGCTCGAGGATCTTGCGGCGGCGTTCGTGCGCCACGGGCAACGAGACGAGCTTCTCGCCCCTGATGAACGGCGCGAGCCCGTCCGCCGGCATCGCCTCGGTGAGCGTCGCCGCGAGCGGCTTGAGATCGGCGGGCCGGGCAGGTTCCCCTTCGACCAGCCCGGCCTCGCGGAGCTTGATGAGCGCGGTGCCGGCGTCCTTGACCCTGAGCCCGGAGGCGGCGGCGACGTCGGCCAGCGTTCCCGCGCCGAGGACGACGGCGGCGAACGCCCGCAGCCTCGTGGGTTCGGCCAACGCGCGCACGACGGATTCCGGAGTGGTCATGCCTGCGAACCTAACGCCGCCGTCCACCCGTTTTCAGCGGGAAGGCGCTCCCTGCCAGTCCTGCCTCATCGGCCCACCAGGCCCTCGGCCATCACGTCGGCGAGGTAGCCCTCGAAGTCGGGGGTGTCCGGTTCCAGCACGTGCCGCACCCACGCGGTGCGCTCGTGGGCCAGCGGCGGAAGCTCCCAGACGCAGCCGATGAGGTCCTTCGGGATGACCGTGAAGTGCGTGAGGTCCGGGTCGGTCGAGCCGAGGAACGGCTGGTCTCCGGACACGGCGGTGCGGCAGTGCAGGACGTTGTCCCAGACCCAGTTGTAGGCGTTGAGGTACATCCCCGCGGAGCTGCGGTGCAGGACCGTCACGGTGGCGGGCGGGGTCGGGTCGTCGAAGTCCGGGTAGATCTTCGGCAGGAACGCGTAGGCGGCCGCGCGGATGTTGTCGGTGATCTCCAGTCCCGGCGTGACCACCTCGTAGCGCTTGACGTGCCTGCCCGCGACGACCAGCGGTTCCCTGACCGCCAGCTCCTTCTCGTAGAAAGCCATGGGTCGAACGTATGAGCTAACCCTGACAGGGTGTGTCAGTGTATCCGCGTGCGTGCGAGCCGATTGGTGTCCGTGCTGCTCCTTCTGCAGGCCAAGGGCCGGATGACGGCGCAGGCGCTGGCCGACGAGCTGGAGGTCTCGGTCCGCACGATCTACCGCGACGTGGAGTCGCTGCACGCGGCCGGGGTGCCGCTGTACGGCGACGCGGGCCCGTCCGGCGGCTATCAGCTGCTCGACGGCTACCGCACGCGGCTGACCGGGCTGACCGAGCAGGAGGCGGAGTCGCTGTTCCTGGCCGGGCTGCCGGGTGCGGCGGCGGACCTGGGGCTCGGGGACGCGGTGTCGGCGGCGCAGCTCAAGCTGATGGCGGCGTTGCCGTCGTCGATGCGCGACCGGGCCTCCCACATGGCGACGCGGTTCCACCTCGACGCGCCTGCCTGGTACTACGACCCGGAGCGTTCGCCGTTCCTCGGCGTGGTCGCGGACGCGGTGTGGCGTGAGCGGCTGCTGGAGGTCAGCTATCGGCGGTGGCGTGCGCCTGAGGACGTCACGCGCGTGCTGCGGCCGTTGGGTCTCGTGCTGAAGGCCGGCCGCTGGTACCTGGTCGCGCGGGGCAGCACGCGGATCTCCACGTACCGGGTCTCGCAGATCCAGGCGGCCACCGTGCTGGACGAGACGTTCGAACGGCCGGACGGGTTCGACCTGGTGGCGCACTGGACGGCGTCGCTGGAGGACTTCCAGGCGCGGCAGTACACGGGCTCGGCGGTGATCAGGCTGTCGGCGCGCGGCTGTGAGTCGTTCTCGTCGCAGGTGCTGCCGGTGGTGGCGCGCGCGGCCGAGGAGTCCGCTGTGGACGACGGTGAGGGCGTCCGGGTGACGATCCCGATCGAGTCTCTCGGGCACGCGACCGGGATGTTGCTGCGGATGGGCGGCGAGGTCGAGGTGCTGGAACCGGAGGAGCTGCGCGAGCAAGTGACGGCGGCTGTGCGCGCGTTGGCGTCGATCTACCTGGGGTGACCGAACCTCGCTAGGTGGTGCCACAGGTGCTTCACGACCTGCGGTGGTGCCTCGGCGTCGTCGAGGAGGTCCGGGGTGATGACCCCGTCCCGTGCGATCTCCAGTCCTAACGCGACGGACTCGGGTGTGCGGTAGTCCGCGTGTCGCAGCAGGTCCTGCGTGGACAGCCGGAAGCCCCGGTGGCGCTCGACCGGGCAGGGCAGGTCGACTTCGGCGAAGGTCGGGTCCAGCACGAGGGCTTCGACGTCGCCGAGTGTCACAGGGCCGTGGACGTGGGCCTCGATGTAGTTGTCGAGGGCGTCGCGGTCGTCGGCGTCGGCCAGTTCGATCAGGGCGAAGTGGTGTGCGGTGCCGAAGTGGACCGGGTCGAAGACGCTGTCCGGGTAACAGAACGTCGTGCGGTCGAGCACGTCCTCTTTGAGGCGCAGGTGGGCGGAGCCGAACCTCGGCGCACCGCCGTGCTCCAGACCGCGATGGTTGAGCGCGCCGTACTTGGGGCGGTCGGCGGGGTTCGAGTAGTCGTACGCACCGCCGAAGAGGCGACTCTCCCAGTCCCAGCGAGCACCACCGGGGTGGGCGGTGAGGCCGCCGTTGCTGGTGCCGGTCTCGAACTGGGAGCGGTAGACGCCGTCCGCCGCGAGTTTCGCCAGTACGCCGCGACCGGGGTGGAAGTTGAGCGTCACGCGCAGGTCGCGCGGCATCGGCCCGCCGGCGGACAGGGCGTCGACGTGCTTCAGAGCCCGTTCAACCGACACGAGCAAGGGCCCGGTCGTGCACCCGCGACAACGCCAGCTGCGCGGTCAACACCCCCAGCAGAGCCATGAACATGTCCCACTGGGTGTCCCACACGTCGCCCTGGGTCCCGAGGAACTCGTCCGCCGCCGACCCGCCCACGACCGCCGCCAGCCATTCCCCCAACTCGTAGGTGGCGCTGAACGCCAGGCACACGCACACGACGAGGAAGAACAACCATCCACCAGGCCGAAGCGGAGTCCGCCGCAGCAGGATCTCGCGCGCGAGCACGGCCGGCACGAACCCCTGCACGAAGTGGGCGAACCGGTCGTAGTGGTTGCGCGTCAGGTCGAGCAGGTCCTGCGCCCAGAACCCCGCCGGCACCCGCGCGTAGGTGTAGTGGCCGCCCAGGATCAGCACCAGCGCGTGCAGGACGATCAGCCGGTACAGCAGCGGTGTCAGCGGGAACCGCCGGTACGTCGCGATCAACACGCCCCCGCCGATCACGACGGGCGCCACTTCGAGGTACCAGGTCGCGCGGTCGTACGGGCCGATGCCGGACGCGATCAGGGCGACAAGAGTCAGGCCGAGCAGGATCAGCGGTTCAACGCGCTTGTCATAGCTCACGGATCACCTTGCAGGGATTGCCGACGGCGAGGACGCGCGGCGGGATGTCGCGCGTGACGACGCTACCGGCTCCGATGACGGCGTTCGAGCCGATCGTGACGCCCGCGCAGACGATGACGCCGCCGCCGAGCCAGACGTTGTCGCCGATGGTGATCGGGGCGGCGGACTCGAAGCGCCGGCGGCGGGCCTCGTGGTCTTCGAGGGGGTGCAGGGCGGTCAGCAACTGGGCGCGGGGGCCGATGGAGACGTCGTCGCCGATGGTGATGGTGGCGCAGTCCATGAGGATGGCGTCGTAGTTGAGGAAGCTGTTGGAGCCCATGTGGATCTGGTAGCCGTAGTCGCACTGGAACCGCGGCATGACCCACGAGCCCTCGCCGATGGAGCCGAAGAGCCGGGAGATGACCGCACCGGAGCGGGTGGCGTTGAACTCGTCCACCAACTGCTGCGCGGCCAGTCGTTCCGCGACCAGTTCGGGGTCGGAGTCCTTGTACAACTGGCCGGTCGTCATCTTCTGCTTCTCGGTGATCACCCTTCGAGAGTGCCCGAACGCAGCAGCGCGCGGGCACGAGACGCGGCGATCTCCATCAGTGCAACGAGATCCGCGGCCTCGAATCCAGGTGGCGGTTCGACCGCGAGTACCACAGGTGTGGTGGCGGGAACCGACGGACGAGCGGGCAGCTGACCTGCCGATTCGGCGGAAACCACCACAGGTGTTCTGGTTCCGACTGGGCCGGCGACGCGCTCGCGGAGTGCGTCGAGGAGTTCCTGTTCCGGTTTTCCCTTGAGCAGCAGGAGCACGAACGGGTCTGCGTCGAGCAGCCAGCCGACCTGGAACGCGAGCGCGGCGGCGTGGCGGCAGGTGAGTTCCCAGTCGTCGCAGTCGCACTCGGGTTCGAGGTCGCCGATACCGGGCAGCAGGTCCACACCGGACTCTTCCGCGGCCAGCACGAGGTCGCGGGGCATGTCGTTGTCCAGCAGGGCGGCGATGTGGCCGGAGTGTTCGGCGACGCGATCGAGGAACCGTCCCCATTGGACTTCCGACAACGCCGGGACGCTGACGGTGGTGCTGTGGACGGTGTCGTCGTCGTGGACCTGGGCGTGCAGGCGGCCGGGGCTGACGGTGATCGGGCCGACGACGCCGGCGTGGGCGTAGCGGCGGGCGAGGCGGATCAGGGTGGTGTTGAGCGCGGTGTCCTCGAGGGCCTTGACCCAGGCCTTGCCCCACCAGGTGGTGGCGACGCGGCGTTTCACCTTGGGGAACGCGGCGAATCCGCGGGCGGTCACTGGGTGCTCCTGAGTTGGACGAGTTCGGCGAGTTCGGCGTCGGTGAGTTCGGTGAACCCGGCTTCTCCCCCGTGCAGGACGGCGTCGGCGAGGTCGCGTTTGTCCTGCAGGAGGGCGGCGATGCGTTCCTCCACTGTGCCTTCGGTGACGAGCTTGTGCACCTGGACGGGTCTGGTCTGGCCGATGCGGTAGGCGCGGTCGGTGGCCTGGTCCTCGACGGCGGGGTTCCACCAGCGGTCGAAGTGGATGACGTGGTCGGCGCGGGTGAGGTTGAGGCCGGTGCCGGCGGCCTTCAACGACAGCAGGAACACGGGTGCGCGGCCGTTCTGGAAGTCGTCGACCATCTGCTCGCGCTGGGGCACGGGGGTGCCGCCGTGCAGGAACCGGGTGGGCTGCTTGATGTGCTGTTCCAGCAGCCGGGCCATGGCGACGTACTGGGTGAAGATCAGCGCGGAGCCGTCCTCGGCGACGATCGTGTCGAGCAGTTCGTCGAGCAGGTCGAGCTTGCCGGAGGTGCCCTGCAGCGTGGGGTGGCCGAGGTAGTGCGACGGGTGGTTGCAGATCTGCTTGAGTCCTGTCAGGAGCTTCAGCACGAGACCTCTGCGGGCCATGCCGTCGCTCGACGCGATCTGGTCGAGGGTCTCGCGGGTCAGCGCCTCGTACAGCGCCGCCTGCTCCACGCCCAGCGAGACGTACCGGTCGGTCTCGGTCTTGGCGGGCAGTTCGGGGGCGACGCCGGGGTCGGACTTGCGGCGGCGCAGCAGGAACGGCCGCACGACCTTGGCGAGCGTGTCGTCGGGTTCCGGCCAGCGGGTGCGAAACGCGCGGTGCGTGCCGAGCAGGCCCGGCGTCGTCCAGTCCAGGACGGCCCAGAGTTCGGACAGCGAGTTCTCCACGGGCGTGCCGGACAACGCCACGCGCGCGGCGGCCGGGATCGAGCGCAGTGCCTTGGCGGTACCGGAGTGCGGGTTCTTCACGTGCTGGGCCTCGTCGGCGACGACCATGCCCCACTCGTGCTCGCGCAGCGCCTCGGCGTCCAGGCGCATGGTGCCGTAGGTGGTGAGGACGACGCCGCTGGTGGCGAGCGTCCGCTGTGGACCGTGGTAGCGGCTGACGGGAACGCCTGGCGCGAACCGGTGGATCTCGCGTTCCCAGTTGCCGAGCAGCGACGCCGGGCAGACGACCAGCGTCGGGTGTTCGTGGTCGCGGTGCAGGTGCAGCGCGATGAGGGTGATGGTCTTGCCGAGACCCATGTCGTCGGCGAGGCACGCGCCCAGTCCGAGGCCGGTCATGTGGGCGAGCCAGCGCAGGCCGTGCAGCTGGTAGTCGCGCAGCTGTGCCCGCAAGGCCGCGGGCTGCGGGAACGACGGGACGGTCGCGATGGCCGTGGTGAGGCTGTGCGGGGCGACCTCGACGTGCTCTCCGTCGATGATCGCCACGCCGGTGAGGGCGGCGGTGACGGCTTGTGCGGCGGTGATCGGCTTGAGCTGCTGCCGGGCCTTCTTCTTGAGCAACGGGTCGACGAGCACCCACTGGTCGCGCAGCTTCACGATCGGCCGGGACGCCTCGGCGATGACGTCCATCTCGGCGTCGGTCAGGTCCTCGCCGCCGAGCGCGAGCCGCCAGTCGAACGTGAGCAGGTCGCCCGCCTGGAACCGGCCGCCGGCCTCGCCGATGACGGCCTTCGCGGACAGCGTGGTGTTGAGGTCGCGGGGCCAGTGGACCTCGATGTCGGTGCCGAGCAGCTCGGCGACCTCGCCGTCGGTGAGGTCGGCCTGGTCGAGCAGGCGTTGCAGCGGCGGCCAGTCGACGCGGGCCATCGCCCTGATGGCGTCGAGCTCGCGGCCTGAACCCCGCACGTCGCGCGGGTAGGGGTCGGTGATGGCGCGGACCTGCACGATCGCGCGGAACCGCTGGTCGTCGGTGGTCTCGATGCGCAGGGAGATCTTGATCTGCTCGTCGGCCCACGCCTTGAGTTCGGGAACGTCGTGCGCCTCGGTGCCCGCGAACGGTCCTTCGCCGGTGCGGGGCAGCGTGTCGGCGACGGCGTCGAGGAACCGGCGGAGTTCGTCGTAGTCGCCGTGCGCGGCGAGCTGGCGCAGGTGCAGTTCGTCGGCGTGGTCGAGCGGTCCGACGCGCCAGGTGTCGTGGCCTCCGGCCGTCACGCCGGGCACGATCCGGCCGCGGGCGACGAGCGCGAGGGCGGTCGCGGCGGCCACTGACCAGTAACCGTCGTCGTTGAGCACGTCCGGTAAGGCTTCGAGCAGGGGTTTTCCGTGGAGCTGGCCGAATCTGGGCGGGTCGGCAGGCACGAACATGCCCTGTACCGTACACCATACGGTACGGTAGGGTCGCGCTCGTGATCGAACACACGGGCAGCGGTGACCCGGCACGGACGCTGGCGTTGCTGTGGCGCACCCAGGAACGCGTGTCGCGCAAGGGCAAGCCGGACCTGAGCGTGGACCGGATCGTGCAGGCGGGCATCGCGCTGGCCGACGCGGACGGGCTCAAGGCGCTGTCGATGCGGCGCGTGGCCGAGTCGCTGGGCGTGGGGACGATGTCGCTCTACACCTACGTGCCGGGCAAGGGCGAGTTGATCGACGTCATGGTCGACACCGTGCAGGCCGCGACCGGGCGCGAGGAGGCCGAGGGCTGGCGGGCGCACCTGACGTACGTGGCGCGGGAGAACCTGGCGCTGTACCGGCGGCACCCGTGGTTGTTGCAGGTCGCGCCGTCCCGCACGGTGCTGGGCCCGCAGGTCGCGGCCAAGTACGACTTCGAGCTGCGCGGGCTGGAGGGTGTCGGTCTGTCGGACGTGGAGATGGACTCGGTGCTCAACCTGGTGCTCGGGCACGTGCAGCACTCGGCGCGCGGCATGACCGCGGCGGCGGTGACCGAGAAGGAAACCGGATTGACCGATCAGCAGTGGTGGGACGCGGCGGCGCCGGTGCTGATGACCGTGTTCGACCCGGCCCGCTTCCCGGTGGCGGCACGGGTGGGCGGCGCGGTCGGGGAGGCGCACCAGAGCGCGTTCAGCCCGGAGCACTCGTTCGAGTTCGGGCTGGAGATGCTCCTCGACGGCGTCAATCGGCTGATCGAGTCGCGTCGGCTGTAACTGCTGAGTGACACCTTGCGGGATGCGTCGTTAATTCCCACACGGTGTCACTTGGGTGCCTACAGTTACGCCACGCCGATCAACTTCACCGCTGGGAGGCCCGCTCGTGGTGATCGACTCGCAGCCCCGGCAGGCGCTGGTGCGCCGCGTCACCGGCCTGGCGCGGTCGACCCCGGGACGGCTGAGCCTGATCGTCGTGGTGCTGGTGGTGGCGAGCCTGGCCAGCGGCTGGTTGTCGACGTGGAGCGTGAACCGCCAGGAGCGGGCGCTGGAGGACCTGGCCACGCGGTCCGAGCCGCTGGCGCATGCGGCGCAGGAGGTCTACCGGGCGTTGCAGGACGCCGACGCGACGGCGGCGAGCGCGTTCCTGTCTGGTGGGCTGGAGCCCTCCCAGCTGCGGGAACGCTACGAGAAGGACATCGCGCAGGCGCAGGCGGCGCTGTCGGTGGCGACGGCCTCCTCCCCCGACCTGACGGCGACGCTGGCGGCGCAGCTGCCGGTCTACACCGGACTCATCGAGACGGCGCGCACGAACAACCGGCAGGGTTTCCCGGTGGGTGCCGCGTATCTGCGTGAGGCGTCGGGGTTGATGCGCACGCAGCTGCTGCCGGCGGCGCAGGAGCTGTACCGGGCGGAGACGGACCGGGTGTCGCGCGCGCAGGACGAGGCGAACTTCCCCTGGGGCTCGGTCGGGGTGGCGCTGGCGTTCGTGATCGCGCTGGTGCTGACGCAGCGGTATCTGACCCGCCGGACGAACCGGCTGCTCAACGTCGGCCTGCTGGTGGCCACGGGTGCGGCGGTGGTGTCGCTGCTGTGGGTGACGACGGTGTCGGTGCTGGTCATGAACGACGTGTCGGACTCGCGGGCGGCCTCGCAGAAGGTCGACGTGCTGGCGCAGGCGCGCATCGCGACCCTGACCGCGCGGGGCGAGGAGACGCTGACGCTGGTCGCGCGCGGTGCGGGCCAGAGCTACGAGAAGAACTTCGTCGAGGTCTCCGAACGGCTGGAGGGTCTGCTCGACCAGGCGCTGCGGCTGGGCAACACCGAGGCCGTGGACCAGGCGATGCGGCAGTTCCGGCAGTGGCAGCAGGTCCATCAGCGCATCCGCGAGGCCGACGACGCCGGGCAGTACAACGACGCGGTGGCGCTGATCGACAACCCGTACTTCGACTCGCTCGACGAGTCCCTGGTGCGCGCGATCGGCGAGGCGCGGCAGGACTTCAGCGACGAGGTGGCGGTGGCGCGGGCGTCGCTGGCGGGCACGGTGGTCGGGGTGCTGGTGCTCGCGGTGATCGGCGCCGCGGGGTCGGCGATGGGGTTGTGGCAGCGGCTCAAGGAGTACCGGTGAGGCGACTGGCGTTGGCGGCGGTGATGCTGCTCGGAGCGTGTTCGGCGGGTCCGGCGCCCAGCGAGGTCGTGCCGCGCAGCGCCGCGGCACCGCAACCGGCGAACGCGAGCACGGTCGCCGCGGCGCCGAGCAGTGCGGCGAACCCACCGCCGTCGTGTGACGCGACGGCGAGCCTGCGGCCCGGCCCGTTGCCCGCGGCCGGGCAGATGCCGTCAGGGTCGACGATGGCGAAGATCGCGCAGCGGGGCCGGTTGATCGCCGGGGTGGACCAGAACTCGTACCTGATGGGGTTCCGCAACTCGTTCACCGGCGAGATCGAGGGCTTCGACGTCGACGTGGCACGGCAGATCGCGAAGGCCGTGTTCGGTGACGAGAAGAAGGTGCAGTTCAAGGTCGTCACGGCGGCCGAGCGGATCCCGATGCTGCAGAGCGGCGCCGTGGACGTGGTGGTCCGCACCATGACGATCACCTGCGACCGGCTCAAGGACGTGGACTTCTCCCAGGTCTACTACCAGGCGGGACAGCGGGTGCTGGTGCGCCGCAACTCCGGCATCACCGGCGTGGAGAGCCTCGCGGACAAGCGGGTGTGCGTGGCGTCGGGGTCGACGTCGCTGGGCAACGTGGTGAACCGGGTGAAGACGACGGTGAGCGTGCCGAACTGGACGGACTGCCTGGTGATGCTGCAGCAGGGGCAGACCGACGCGATCTCCACCGACGACACGATCCTCGCGGGACTGGCCGCGCAGGACCCGTACACCGAGGTCGTGGGGTCGCGGTTCACCGACGAGTCGTACGGCGTGGGCGTGCCGAAGGGCCAGGAGGACCTGGTGCGGTTCGTCAACGGCGTGCTGGAACGAATGCGCACCGACGGCACGTGGAGTGGGATCTACCGGCGGTGGCTGACCCCGCTGGGTCCGGCACCAACGCCGCCCGTCGCGCGTTATCGGGACTAGGGGGCAGCGATGAGTGAAGAGGTTGATCTGCCCGAGACCGGGCCGTCGACGGCGCCGGGGACCGCGCCCTGGTCGTCGTCGCAGGAGTTGTCGCGGTCGAACTCGGGCCGCACGCGGCGGGGCAGCGCGCGGTCGATGAGCCGTGGCCGGCTGGGCGCGGGGCTGGTCGAGGTGCCGCGGGTGCCGTACCGGGATCCGAAGACCGCCGTGCTGGAGCAGCCGGAGGTGCCGGAGGCGAAGCGGTTCTGCTCGAAGTGCGGCAAGAAGGTCGGCCGGCGCAAGGACGGCAAGCAGGGCCGGGTGGAGGGCTTCTGCCCGCAGTGCGGGCACGCCTACTCGTTCACCCCGAAGCTCGCGCCCGGTGAGGTGCTGCACGACCAGTACGAGGTGCTGGGGTGCCTCGCGCACGGCGGTCTGGGCTGGCTGTACCTGGCGCTCGACCACGCGGTGAGCGACCGGTGGGTGGTGCTCAAGGGCCTGCTCGACTCGGGCGACGCGGACGCGATGGCGGCGGCGCTCGCCGAACGCCGGTTCCTGGCCGAGGTCGAGCACCCGAACATCGTGAAGATCCACAACTTCATCCGGCACGAGAGCCGCGACAGCGACAAACGCGTCGAGTACATCGTGATGGAGTACGTCGGCGGCGAGTCGATCAAGGACATGATCACGCGCCGGCGCCGGGAGGGCCGCGGCGACGAGGCGCTGCCGCTGGCGCAGGCCATCGCCTACGTGCTGGAGATCCTGCCCGCGGTCGGCTACCTGCACGGCGTGGGGTTGTTGTACTGCGACTTCAAGCCGGACAACATGATCCACACCGAGGAGCAGCTCAAGCTGATCGACCTGGGCGCGGTGCGGCGCATCGACGACCACCACTCCCCCATCTACGGCACGATCGGCTACCAGGCGCCCGAGATCGGCACGATCGGCCCGTCGGTGTTCTCCGACATCTACACGGTCGGGCGCGCGTTGGCGGTGATGAGCTTCCCGTTCGACTTCCGCGGCCGCTGCAAGGACCGGCTGCCCACGGTGGACGAGGAGCCGTTGCTGGGCCGCTTCGAGTCGTTCCACCGGTTGCTGCTGCGCGCCACGAACCCGAACCCCGAGCTGCGGTTCTCCTCCGCCGAGGACATGGCCGAGCAGCTCACGGGCGTGCTGCGCGAGGTCCTGGCGATCGAGGACGGCATGGTGCGGCCGGGCCTGTCGCGGCAGTTCACGCCGGAACGCCGCCGCTTCGGCGTGGAGGGCTCGCTCGACCTCGCCGAGGTGGCGCTGGCGTTGCCGGCGCCGAGCGTGAGCACCTCCGACGCGGCCGCCTCGTGGCTGGCGACGGCGACGACGTCGGATCCGGCGGGGCTGCGCAAGGCACCGGAGTTCACGGTGGAGGTGCGGCTGCGGATCGTGCGGGTGCTCATCGAGTCGCGCGACACCGAGGCGGCGTTGAAGGAGCTGGAGTCGCTGACGGCGCCGTCGATGTTCGACGAGCCGGAGCTCGACCCGGCCGAGGACTGGCGCCCGGACTGGTACCGCGGCCTGGCGGCGTTGACCGATGGCCGGGCCTCCGACGCGCTGGGGTTCTTCGACGCGGTGTGCTCGGCGGTGCCGGGTGAGGCTGCCCCGAAGCTGGCGCTGGGCGTGTGCGCGGAGTCCACCGGGGAGCTCAAGGCGGCGGCGGGCTGGTACGAGCTGGTGTGGCGCACGGATCACTCGTACGTGTCGGCGGCGTTCGGGCTGGCGCGGGTGCTGCTGGCGTGCGGGGACCGCGCACGGGCGGTCGAGGTGCTGTTGTCGGTGCCGGACACGTCGTCGCAACACCTGGCCGCGCAGATCGCGGCGGTGCGCGCGCAGCTCGGCGACTGCGGCGCGGAGGACCTCGTCGCGGCCGGGGAACGGTTGCACGCCTTGGACATCGACGTCCATTCGCACACGCAGCTGTCGGCCGAGGTGCTGGAGGCGGCGTACGACTACGTGACCCGCAATCAGGCCGCCGAGGGCAAGGTGCTGGACTGTGCACTCTCCGAACACGAGCTTCGGCTGGGTCTCGAGCGGCGCTACCGCACGCTGGCCCGGTTCGCGGCCACGCCGGAGGAACGGATCGCATTGGTGGACCGCGCGAACGCGGTAAGGCCTAGGACGTTGGTTTGATGGACACCCTGAAGTGCCCGGAGTGCTTCGCGCCCGTCGCGGCGGAGGACCGGTTCTGCGAGGCGTGCGGACGCAACCTGCTGGTCCGCCGCACGCCGGTGGGCGGACCGACCGGTCCCGCGCAGGCCTCGTGCATCCTGTGCGGGTCGCCCGACATCGACGACGAGGACTACTGCACCCAGTGCGGCCGTCACCAGCCCTCGGCGCGTGACCGGGTCGAGTACGCGCTGGGCGCGGTGTCCGGTGTGTCGGACCGCGGCAAGCGGCGGGCGCGCAACGAGGACTCGATGGCGTTCGGCCACGTCGCGGGCAAGGGTGTCGCCGCTGTCGTCTGCGACGGTGTGGCCTCGTCCGAACGCGCCGAGCAGGCCTCGCAGGCCGCCGCGGACGCCGCGGTGGAGGTGCTGCTCAACGCCCTGATCGACACCGCGGACGCCGAGCAGGCCATGGTCGACGCGGTCGCCGCGTCGTGCTCCGCGGTGGAGCAGCTGATCGAGCTGGAGCCGATGGAGGCGGGTGGGCGGGGTGTCGCGCCGTCGTGCACGTTCGTCTCCGCGCTGGTCACGGAGAACGCGGTGACGATCGGCTGGGTCGGCGACAGCCGCGCCTACTGGCTGTCCGACGAGGGCTCCAAGCAGCTCACCACGGACGACACGTGGGCGGCGCAGCTGGTCGCCGAAGGCGTGCTGACCGAGGAACAGGCGCGCACGGACCGTCGCGCGCACGTGCTGTCGCGGTGGATCGGCGCGGACGCGGGCCGGGTGGAACCGCAGGTCGTGACGCTCAAGCCGACCTCGCCGGGCGTGTTCCTGCTGTGTTCGGACGGCCTGCACAACTACCGTCCGCAGCCCGAGGACCTGCAGCCGCTGCTGCCGTGCGGGCCTGAGGAGTTCGTGAAGGTCGCCCTGGACGCGGGCGGCCACGACAACATCACCGTGGTGCTGGTGCCGTTCGCTCCGGCGGAGTGAAGCCCCGCACGGTCAGGTCGACGAGCCGTTCGGCCTGACCCGCGGTGCCGTGTTCCCTGGTCCACGCCGCCGCGTTCATCAGGGTGAACACGTCCTCGCCGGTCAGGTCCGCGCGGACCTCGCCGGCCTCGATGGCGCGCCGGACGAGCCGGTCGCCGATGCCGGTCATCCGCACGCACGACTCGTGCAGCTCGTCCTCGGCGCCGTCCGCGAGCAGGGCGGCGAGTCCCTGGTAGCTCGCGGCGTGCGTGACGACCAGGTCGATCCAGCGCCGCAACGCCTGGGCCGCCTGCGGTGCGGCGAGCAGGTCCTCGCCGGTGTCGAAGAGTTCCTCGTTGCGTTCCCGCAGCAGCGCGCCGACGAGTGCGCGGCGGTTCGGGAAGTGCCCGTAGAGCGTGCCGATCGCGACGCCCGCCCGCCGTGCGACGGCTTCCAGTGACGCGTCGGTGCCCTGCTCGGCGAACACCGCGTCCGCCTCGGCGAGCAGGCGTTCGTAGTTGCGGCGTGCGTCCGCGCGCGGCTTCCTGGTGGGCACCGTTGCTGCTCCCGCTTAAGTCGAGGTAGCCTCGAAATAAGTAAGTCGAGGCCGCCTCAGTCTATGGGGGAACTGATGATCCTGGTGTTCGGCGCGTCGGGCAGCATCGGCCGGCGCCTGGTGGGGCTGCTGCCCGCGGACGAGGTGGTGGCGTTCGTGCGGGATCCGGCGAAGGGCGCCGCGCTGGGCTGCCGGTACGTCGTCGGGGACCTGGACGATCCGGTCTCGGTCGCATCGGCGCTGGTCGGCGTGGAGAGGGTGTTCCTCAACGCGGGAGGCGCGGTGCCGGCGCCCGGCGAGCAGCCGATGGTGCGGCAGCAGCGGGCGGTGATCGACGCGGCGGTGACGGCCGGGGTCGGGCACGTGGTGAAGCTGTCGGTGTGGCACGCGGCCGCGGACGGTCTGCTCGCCGAGGGGGCGCACTGGGAGGTCGAGGAGCACCTGCGGTCCTCCGGGCTGGCGTGGAGCGTGCTGCGGCCCAGCGGGTTCATGCAGAACTTCGTGACCGGCGGTGGCACGTTCACCGAGAACGGGCACCTGCTGGGCGCCTACGGGGACGCGCGGGTGTCCTACGTCGACTGCGCGGACATCGCGGCGGCCGCGGCGGTGCTGCTGACCGGGGACCCGCGGCCGGGGTCGACGTTCGTGCTGACCGGGCCGGAGTCGCTGACGCAGGCCGAGATCGCGGCGCGGTTGTCGGTGGTGGCCGGCCGCGAGATCCGCTACGTCGACCTGCTGGCGGTCGAGTTCGCGAAGCGCCTGGTCGCGCTGGGTGTGCCGGAGGAGTTCGCGGGCGATGTGGCGACGTTGTTCGCCGATGTCGCGGGTGGCCGGCTGGAGGCGACGACGCCGGATCTGGCCGGGTTGATCGGGCGGCCGGCGCGGACGTTCGACGAGTTCCTGGCGGCCGAGGCGGACGCGGTGCGTCAGGTGTGGGCGGGCGAAGTTCACACCTTCGAGTGATTTACCGCCGGCTAACCGCCGAGGCGCACGGTCGGGTCGTGAGATTCGTTTCTGTCGCGGCAGTGGCCGCTTTCGCGCTGGCCGGGTTGTCCTCGGGGGTGGCGCACGCGGAGTCGGCGCCGGGGTGTGGTCCGGTGACGCAGATCGGCAGCACCGCCTACATCGGCTGGGAGGCCGGCGCGCAGTGGGCGTCGGTGAAGCAGTTCAAGGGGTGCGGCAAGAACTGGGCCTACGTGTACGTGTGGGACAGCTACCACAACCTGGGCCACGACTACCGCGTCTCGGCCGGGGTGCTGACCCCCGGTGGCACGAAGGGTTACAAGAAGGGCGGCAACCGGCAGCGGGAGGTGTGGTCCTCGGGCACGGACACGCTGGACGTGTGCACGCAGGCGCAGGGGCACCTCTACGACAACCCGGAGTACGCGCACTTCGCCACGACCTCCAAACGGTGCTGAGATGAGCTGATGCGGAGGCCGGTGTTGATCGCGGTGGCGGTGGTTGTCACCATCGTCGCCGTGGTCTTCACCTTCCAGCGCAAGCTCGTCTACTTCCCCTCCCCCGGCCCGGTGCCCTCAGCCGAGGAGGTGCTGCCCGGTGGGCGCGACGTCCGTCTGGTGACGGCGGACGGTCTGCTGCTCGACGGCTGGCACTTCGAACTGCCGGACGCGACCGCCACGGTGATCGTGTTCCCCGGCAACGGCGGCAACCGGGCCGGTCGGGTGTCGCTGGCCCGCGAGCTGACCGCGCGGGGGCTGTCGGTGTTGTTGTTCGACTACCGCGGCTACGGCGACAACCCGGGCAAGCCGTCGGAGGAGGGCCTGACGTTCGATGCGCGGGCGGCGCTGGACCTGATCGACGGGCCGGTCGTCTACTTCGGCGAGTCGCTGGGCGCGGCGGTGGCCGCGGAGCTCGCGACGTTCCGCGCCCCCAAGGGCATGGTGCTGCGCTCGCCGTTCACGTCGCTGGCGGCGGTCGGCTCGCACCACTACCCGTGGTTGCCGGTGAAGATGTTGTTGCAGGACAAGTTCCCCGTGACGGAGCGGGTGTCCGCTGTGGACGTTCCGGCCGTGGTGCTGCTGGGCACGAAGGACTCGGTGGTGCCGCCCGCGCAGAGCCGTGAGGTGGCGACGGCGGCACGCGCGAAGCTGGTCGAGATCGCGGGCGCGGACCACAACGACGAGGTGCTGGTGTCGGGTCCGCAGGTGATCGACGCGGTGCTGTCGGTCAGCTGACCGGCGCGATCTCGCCGGACCCGCGGCGCACGAGGGCGGCGGGGACGACGGCGTGCACGGGCGGTGAGGTGTCGCCGTCGATGCGGGCGAGGATGAGCTCGGCGGCCCTGCGGCCGATGCCGGGGACGTCCTGGCGCACGACGGTGATGCCGGGGTCGAGCATGTCGGCGAGCGGGAAGTCGTCGAACCCGATGACGGCGACGCGGCGGTGCAGGTCGCGGGCGCGCAGCAGCCGCATGGCGCCGACGGTGACGAGGTTCTGGGCGGTGAACACCGCGGTGGGCGGCCGGTCGAGGTCGAACAGCGCGCCGGTGGCGGTCTCGGCGAGGTCGGCGCCGTGCAGGTCGGTGCGCACGAGCTCGTCGCGCAGGGTGAGGCCGGCCTGGGCGAGGCCTTCGAGGTAGCCGGTGTAGCGCTCCTGGCTGGTCCACAGGGTGCGGCGGTCGCCGAGGAACGCGATGTCGCGGTGCCCCAGCGCGGCCAGGTGCAGGACGGCGTCGCGGGAGCTGTCGCGGTTGGTGGTGGTGACGCAGTCCGTGCCGCCGAAGGTGGGGGGCCGGTCGACGAGCACCATCGGGGTGCCTCGGTCGCGTTCCTGCTGCAGGGCGTCCTGGTGTCCGCCGACGGCCATGACGACGACGCCGTCGACCCGGCGCGTGGACAGCGATACGAGCAGTTCGCGTTGCAGCGTGTGGTCGTCCTCGCTGCTGCCGGCGAGCACGAGGACGCCGGCGTGGCGGGCGCGGTCCTCGACGGCGCGCAGCAGGGCGGCGTCGAAGGGGTTGGAGAGGTCCTCGAACAGCACGCCGATGGTGGCGCTGCGACGGTCGGAGCGGCGCAGGCTGCTGGCGGTGAGGTTGGGCCGGTAGCCCAGGGTGCGGGCGGCGGCGCGGACGCGGTCGGCGACCTCGGCTCCGGCGCCGGGCAGGCCGTTGATGACGCGGGAGACGGTCTTGGTGCTGACCTTCGCCAACGCGGCGACGTCGCGCATCGTGGGTTCACGTCTGTCGGCTGCTCGGTCCATGTCCACGTCCTACGACTCTTGCGTCAACGATGACGCAACGGTATACCCGTTTGCACAGCTCGCGTAGCCGCTCTCCCGTTCACGAACCCAGAGACTTCGGACGGGCGGTTACGTCAACGTTGACGTAGGAGTTGCCATGCGTAGAACTGTCGGGGTCACCGCGGCGGCATTGCTCACCTTGCTCACCGCGTGCGGAGGTGGTGGTGGGTCCTCCAGCAGCGCGACGCTGGTGGGCCTGGTGACGAAGACGGACACGAACCCGTTCTTCGTGAAGATGAAGGAGGGCGCGCAGCAGGCGGCCTCGTCGGCGGGCGCGACGGTGCAGTCGTTCGCGGGCAAGCAGGACGGTGACAACCAGACGCAGGTCGACGCGATCGAGAACCTGATCGCGTCGGGTGCGAAGGGCATTCTGATCACGCCGAGCGACTCGAAGGCGATCGTGCCGTCGGTGGACAAGGCGCGGGCGGCGGGTCTGCTGGTGATCGCGCTGGACACACCGCTGGAGCCGGCCAGTGCCGCGGACGCGACGTTCGCGACCGACAACTACAAGGCCGGGTTGCTGATCGGGCAGTGGGCGAAGTCGAAGTTCGCGAAGGAGGGCAAGCAGGCCAAGATCGCGCTGCTGGACCTCAACCCGAACCAGGTGTCGGTGGACGTGCAGCGCGACCAGGGGTTCCTGGAGGGCTTCGGCGTCGACGTGAAGGACAAGGCCCGCATCGGTGACGAGTCCGATCCGCGGATCGTGGGCCACGACGTGACCAACGGCGATCCGTCCGGTGGCCGCACGGCGATGGAGAACCTGCTGCAGAAGGATCCGGGCGTCAACCTGGTGTACACGATCAACGAGCCCGCGGCGGCCGGTGCCTATGAGGCGTTGAAGGCGGCGGGCAAGGACAAGGACGTCGTGATCGTGTCGGTCGACGGCGGCTGTCCCGGCGTGAACAACGTCAAGGCCGGGGTGATCGGGGCGACGTCGCAGCAGTACCCGTTGAAGATGGCGCAGCTCGGGGTGGAGGCGGTGTCGAAGTTCGCGAAGGACGGCTCGAAGCCGCAGAACACCGACACCGGCGTCACGTTGATCACCGATCAGCCCGCGGACGGCGTGGAGTCGAAGGACTCGGCGTTCGGCCTGCAGAACTGCTGGGGCTGAGCCGTGACCGCGGTGGTGGAGGAACGGGATCGTTCCGTGCTGACGCGCGTGCAGCACCTGTTGCACGCGCAGGCCACGATCGGACCGGCGGTGGTGCTGCTGGCGTCGGTGATCGTGTTCGCGTTGCTCTCGGATCGGTTCCTGACGCCGGGCAACATCTCGCTGATCCTGCAGCAGGTCGCGGTGGTGGGCACGCTCGCGGTGGGGCAGACGATCGTGATCCTGACCGCCGGGATCGACCTGTCGTGCGGGGCGATCATGGTGCTGACCTCGATCGTGATGGCGAAGGTCGCCTCGGAGACCGGCCTGCCCGGGTTGCCGGCGCTGCTGCTGGGTTTCCTGGTGGGCACGGTGTGCGGATTGCTCAACGGGTTGCTGGTGACGCGGCTGAAGCTGCCGCCGTTCATCGTCACGCTGGGCACGTTGAACGTGTTCTTCGCGTTGAACCTCTGGTATTCGGGCAGTGCCACGATCCGTGGCACGGACATGCCGTCGTTGCTGCTGTTCACCGGGCAGACGTTCACCGTCGGCGGCACGCGCATCACCTACGGCTCGATCATGCTGGTGCTGCTGGTGGCGGCCATGGCTTTTGTTCTGAAGAACACCGCGTGGGGCCGGCACGTCTACTCGACCGGTGACGACCTGGAGGCCTCACGTCTGTCGGGCATCCGCACGGCGCGGGTGCTGCTGTCCGTGTACGCGACGGCGGGGCTGATCTACGCGGTGGCGGCGTGGACGTTGATCGGCCGGATCGCCTCGGCCTCACCGCAGGCGGGGCAGACCGACAACCTGGACTCGATCACGGCGGTGGTGATCGGCGGGACGTCGCTGTTCGGTGGCCGCGGCGCGGTGGTGGGGTCGCTGATCGGCGCGTTGATCGTCGGCGTGTTCCGCAACGGCCTGGCGCTGGCCGGGGTGGACGTGTTGTGGCAGACGATGGCGGTTGGTGTGCTGATCATCGTGGCGGTGTCGCTGGACCAGTGGATCAGGAAGGTGAAGGCATGACCACCCCGATCCTGCAGGCAACGGGCCTGGTCAAGCGCTACGGCAGGGTGACGGCGCTGGCGGGTTCTGACCTGGAGCTGCTGCCGGGCGAGATCCTCGCGGTGATCGGCGACAACGGCGCGGGCAAGTCATCGCTGATCAAGGCCCTGTCCGGCGCGGTGGTGCCGGACGAGGGCGAGGTGTTGCTCGACGGCTCCCCCGTGTCGTTCTCCACGCCGCTGGACGCGCGCAACGCCGGCATCGAGACGGTGCACCAGTCCCTGGCCGTCTCGCCGTCGCTCGACATCGCCGCGAACCTGTTCCTGGGCCGGGAACTGCGCCGCAAGGGCGTGCTCGGCTCGGTGTTCCGGATGCTCGACCGCACGGGCATGCGCGACGAGGCCCGCCGCCAGCTCGACGCGCTGGGGATCATGACGATCCAGAACCCGGGCCAGGCGGTCGAGACGTTGTCCGGTGGTCAGCGCCAGGCCGTGGCGGTGGCACGTGCGGCGGCGTTCGGCAGCCGTGTCGTGATCATGGACGAGCCGACCGCGGCGCTGGGCGTGCGGGAGTCCCGCGCTGTGCTGGACCTGATCCTGCAGGTCCGCGACCGCGGTCTGCCGGTGATCCTGATCAGCCACAACATGCCGCACGTGTTCGAGGTGGCCGACCGCATCCACATCCAGCGCCTGGGCCGGCGCAAGGCGGTCGTGGATCCGAAGTCCATCTCGATGTCGGACGCGGTGGCGATCATGACCGGCGCCATGGAACCGCCTGGCTGATTCCGAAGGGGTTGTCGATCACGTACCGCCACCGGCCGTCCTCGCCCCGGCGAGCGACGTCGGTGGCGGTGCCGTGCACGTCGCCGATGGTCCAGTCGACGATGAGCAGCGCGATGCCGTCGTGTTCGTAGACGTGCCGCGGCTCGACGCCGATGGGCAGGCCGAGGTCGAGGAACCGCTGGTTGGCCGCGCGCCGGGCGGCGCCGGTGACGGTGTGGCCGGGTTCGGGGACGAACAGGCCGCCAGGTTCGTAGACGGCGTCGACGGCGGCCGCGTCGCGGGAGTTGAACGCGGCGGCGAAGTCGTGGGCGACACTGGCGGGGGTGGATGGACATGCCGACAGCGTCGCGTTCGCTTCTGTGGGTCACCAAACGGTGACCTGGGACCGGCCGGGTGGAGGTCGCGTTGGCGGCGATCAGCGGCCGGGTGTTGCTCAAGCCGTTGCTGGTCGAGCTGTACCGCACGGGTGAGGCGCTAGCGGGCGAGCTCACGCAGGACTGACTCCAGCGGCGCGAGGACGTTGCGGGAGATCTTGAGCTCGTCGGACACGAGCACCGTGTGCTTGTCGACGCGCCGCCAGAACTGGCCCTCGACGGGGATCTCGATCATGCGGAGGTTGAAGACGGGCTGGCGGCCGAGTTCGACGGTGAGCTGGTCGACGATCTCCCTGGGCAGCGTGTAGGAGACGGTCCTGGCGTGGTGGCGCAGCGCGCGCTGCTCGGGCGAGGACCAGTCAGGCCCCCACCGGGTGTAGTCGGCGCGCATCTGCTCGGGCACCCCGACCGGCGGGTGCCCTGGGCCGAGGGTGGTGAGCGACTGGGTCCACCACCGGTCCCACGCCGACCCGAAGGTCTCCGGCACGTACGCGTCGTGGTCGCGCGGTACCGGTGGGGTCAGGCGTGGGATCGCGTCGGCGGTGGGTGTGCTGATGCCGAGTGCGTCACGCACGTACAGGGCGAAGATCTCGCCGCCGCCGCTGGACACCTGCCAGGTGGAATCCCCGGGAAACTGCATGTTCCACGGTAGCGAGATCTACAAGGGCACGGCGTCGAGCGCTTTGTAGATGCGCTTGTCGCTGACGCTGTAGCGGGTCGGGATGGTCTGGGCGAAGTAGGACAGGCGCAGTTCCTCGATCATCCAGCGGATCTCGTCGAGTTCGGGCGCGGGTTCGTCGGCCGGGGTCTGCGCGCGCAGTTCCCGGTACTCGGCGTGGACCTGGTGGATCTTGTCGGTCCAGTCGAGGTCGCGGCGCGGGTTCTCGGGCAGCTTCTCGATGCGCCGCGCGATGCCCTTCAGATAACGGACGAGGTCGGGCAGCCGGTCGTAGCCGGTGTGGGTGACGAATCCCTTGTACACCAACGAGTTGAGGTGTGCGCGGATGTCGGCGGCCGAATCGGGGGCGCCCTTGAGGCCGCTGAGCGCGAGTTCGGCCTGGTGGGCGGCTTCGAGGACCTTGCGGACCTCCTGCACGACGACCCAGGTGGTGTCGTTGAGCGCGGCCTGGACCTTCTTCTGTTGCGCCGCAAAGGACTTGGCGTTCCAGGCCGGGTCGCCCATCAACCGGTCGACCGCCGCCATGATGCAGTCCGACAGCAACGCGGCGACGCTGCCGTGCGGGTTGCGGGTCAGGGCGAGCTTGGCGGCGTTGTCGAGGTGGCGCTGCAGGTGCTTGACCGGCGAGTTGACGCCGAGCAGCAGGAGTCTGCGCACGCCGCGGCGGTGGGCGTAGGCCTGGCGGCCCGGCGTGTCGAGGACCTTGATCGCGACGGTCTCGCCCTGGTCGAGCAGCGACGGGTAGGCGGTGACGGTGATGCCGGACTGCCGTTGCTCGATGGTCTGGGGCAGGGCGTCGAAGTCCCAGGTCGTCAGGCCGGTGCGTTCGAGGTGGCCGGCGGCCTGGCTGAGCGACTCGCGGACCTCGTCGCGCAGTTTCTCCTTCAGTGCCGCGATGTCCTTGCCTTCGGCGAGGGTGCGGTTGTGCTCGTCGACGACCTGGAAGGTGAGCTTGAGGTGGTCGGGGACCGAGTCGAACTGCCAGTCCTCGCGGTGCACCGTCACGCCCGTGAGCGCCCGCAGTTCCCGTTCCACGCCGTAGAGCAGTGACGTCTCCTCGGGCTTGATGCGGGCGAGGACGGCGGTGGCGACGTCGGGGACGGGCACGAAGTTGCGGCGGATCTGCTTGGGCAGCGACCGGATGAGCGCGACGACGAGGTCGTGGCGCAGGCCGGGGATCTGCCAGGAGAACGCGTCGTCGTCCAGCGTCGTGAGCGCCGGCAGCGGGAGCTGGACGGTGACGCCGTCGTTCTTGGTGCCCGGCTCGAAGTGGTAGCTCAGCGGCAGCGTGAGCTCGCCCTGGCGCCACTGGTCGGGGTAGGCGTCGGGGGTGACGTCGGCGCGGTCGTTGACCAGCATGTCCTTGGTGAAGGTCAGCTGGTTCTTGTCCTTCTGCTTCTTCCACCACGAGTCGAAGTGCCGCGCGGACACGACCTCGGGGGCGACGCGCTTGTCGTAGAACTCGTAGAGCGTCTCCTCGTCCACGACGATGTCGCGGCGACGCGCGCGGTTCTCCAGCTCGCCGACCTCTTCGAGCATGGCGCGGTTGGTGTGGAAGAACCGGTGGTGCGTGGTCCACTCCCCCTGCACCAGCGCGTGGCGGATGAACAGCTCACGGGACAGTTCGGGGTCGATGCGGCCGTAGCTGACCTTGCGGCCGACGACGATCGGCACCCCGTACAGCGTGACCTTCTCCATCGCGACGACGCTGCCGCGTTTGGTCTCCCAGTGCGGTTCGGAGTACTGGCGTTTGATCACGTGTTCGCCGAGGCGTTCGGCCCATTCGGGTTCGATCTTCGCGACGATGCGGCCCCACAGGCGGCTGGTCTCGACGAGTTCGGCGGCCATCACCCACTGCGGTGGTTTCTTGGCCAGCGCGGAGCCGGGGAAGATCGCGAACTTGGCGTTGCGGGCGCCGAGGAACTCCGTGAGCGGACGCCGTTTCTCGCCGGGTGCCTGCTTTTTGAGGATGTCCTTGACGCCGATGTGGCTGAGCAGTCCGGACAGCAGCGCGATGTGGATGTTGCGCGGGTCGCCGGGCTGGTCGTTGACGTGCATGCCGATCTGCTTGGCGACCTGGCGCAGCTGCAGGTAGATGTCCTGCCACTCGCGCACGCGCAGGTAGTTGAGGAACTCGGCCTTGCAGCGCTTGCGGAACTGGTTGCCGCTCAGTTCCTTCTGCTGCTGCTTGAGGTACTCCCACAGGTTGAGGAACGTGGTGAAGTCGGATTCCTTGTCGACGAACCTCGCGTGCTGCTGGGTGGCGGCTTCCTGCTGGTCGGCGGGACGTTCGCGCGGGTCCTGGATGGACAGTGCCGCGGCGATGATCATGACCTCTTTGAGGCAGCCGGTGGTGTCGGCCTCCAGCACCATGCGGCCCAGGCGCGGGTCGACGGGCAGGGCGGCGAGCTTGCGGCCGGTGGGGGTGAGCTTCTTCTCGGCGGCGTTGATGGCGCCGAGCTCTTGCAGCAGTCCGATGCCGTCGTTGATGTTGCGGGAGTCGGGCGGGTCGATGAACGGGAACGCGGCGACGTCGCCGAGGCCGATGTTGGTCATCTGCAGGATGACGCTGGCGAGGTTGGTGCGCAGGATCTCCGCGTCGGTGAACTCGGGGCGGGCCTCGAAGTCCTCCTCGGAGTACAGGCGGATGCAGATGCCTTCGCTGACGCGGCCGCAGCGGCCCTTGCGCTGGTTCGCGCTGGCTTGGCTGATGGGTTCGATCGGCAGGCGCTGGACCTTGAGGCGGTGGCTGTAGCGGGAGATGCGGGCGTTGCCGGGGTCGACGACGTACTTGATGCCGGGCACGGTGAGGCTGGTCTCGGCGACGTTGGTGGCGAGCACGACGCGGCGGCCGGTGTGGCGTTGGAACACGAGGTGCTGCTCGCCCACGCTCAGGCGCGCGTAGAGCGGGAGGATCTCGGTGTTGCGGAGGTCCTCGGCTTTGAGGGCTTCGGCGGTGTCGCGGATCTCGCGTTCGCCGGACAGGAACACCAGGACGTCGCCGGGGCCTTCGGCCTGCAGTTCGCGGACGGCGTTGATGATGCCCTGGGTCTGGTCGTCGTCCTCCTCCAGCGGCCGGTAGCGGGTCTCGACGGGGTAGGTGCGGCCGGAGACCTCGATGACCGGGGCGTTCTCGAAGTGCGCGCTGAAGCGCTGCGGGTCGATGGTCGCGGAGGTGATGACGACCTTGAGGTCGGGGCGCCGCGGCAGGAGCTGTTTGAGGTAGCCGAGCAGGAAGTCGACGTTGAGGCTGCGTTCGTGGGCCTCGTCGATGATGATCGTGTCGTAGCGGCTCAGCGACCTGTCGGTCTGGATCTCGGCGAGCAGGATGCCGTCGGTCATGAGCTTGACCAGGGTCTCGTCACCGGACTGGTCGGTGAAGCGGACCTTGTAGCCGATGGTGTCGCCGAGCTTGGTGCCGAGCTCCTCGGCGACGCGTTCGGCGACGGTGCGGGCGGCGATGCGGCGGGGCTGGGTGTGGCCGATCTGGCCGGTGATCCCGCGGCCCAGCTCCAGGCAGATCTTGGGCAGCTGGGTGGTCTTACCGGATCCGGTCTCGCCGGCGACGATCACGACCTGATGGTTCGCGATCAGCTCTTTGATCTCGTCCTTGTGCTGGCTGACCGGCAGTTCGGCGGGATAGGTGATCTTGGGAACGGACTCCCGGCGCAGCGCGACCTTGAGCGCGGCCTCGTCGATCTGGGCGGCGATCTCCTCGGTGATCTTGCGGCGCGCCAGCGGGTCTTTGACCTTGCGTGCGCCGTCGAGGCGCCTGGCGAGCCGGCGTTGATCACGCGGCATGAGCTCGGGCAGGCGTTTGTGCAGTTCAGCGTGCGGGGTGTCCATTTGGCGTCAAGGATAGTCAGGAGCATCGGGTTCGCTCGCGTCAATAACCGTCAGACCCCGCCGCTAGCCTCGCCGCATGGACTCCGAGGGCTTCTGGAAGCTCGTCGATCACGCCGTCGCCGCCACCGCTGACCTGGAACAACGGCGGGAGTGGCTGTCCGGGCGGCTCGCGTTGCTGCCGGCGGGTGAGATCGCCGACTTCGCGGTGCGCCTGGACGAGCAGCGCGGCCGGGTGGACACGTGGGCGCACTGGCAGGCGGCCACCCTGATCTCTTCCGGGCTGTGCGGGATGGACTCGTTCTTCTACTTCCAGGCGTGGCTGATCGGCCAGGGCCGCGAGGTCTTCTCGTCGGTGGCGGCGTCTCCGGACGCGCTGGCGGACATGCCCGCGGTGCGGCGGCTGGCGGCGTTGGGACCGGTGGACGAGTGGTCCGATGAGGACTGGCCCGAGTGGGAGGCGCTGTACCGGGTGCCGGACGCGGCGTACGAGGCGGTGCACGCCGGAGACCTGGACGAGCTGCTGGCCGCGCGGGGGCAGGCGCGGGCGTTCGACGTGTCGCCGGGCGGTGAGGATGTGGAGATGGAGGATCCGGCCGACATCGCGCGGCGGATTCCGCGGTTGTGGGCGTTGTTCGGGAAGGTGCCGCGATAACGCGTGCGAACCTCGGCGGCGCCCCGCCGCCGCTGCTCATGGCTTCTGAGCTGGGCGGATGTCGGGGCTTCAAAAATTGTCAGACCCCCTCGCTAGCGTTTCGGGCATGGACCTCAACGCGTTCTGGGGCCTGGTGGAGTCCTCCGCTGCGGGGGCGTCTGACCAGGACGATCGGCTGGAGCGGCTCACGGCCGCGCTGGCCGCGCTGCCTGCCGGCGAGGTGGTGGAGTTCGCGGTGCGCCTGGACGAGGTGCGTCGCCGGGTCGACACGTGGGCGCATTGGCACGCGGCGGACGTGATCTGCGGCGGGCTGTGTTCGGACGACGGGTTCTTCTACTTCCAGGCGTGGCTGGTGGGTCAGGGACGGGCGGTGTTCGAGGCGGTGGCCTCGTCACCGGACGCGCTGGCCGATCTGCCGCACGTGCGGTTGCTGGCGTCGCGGGGCGGCGTGCACGCGTGGGCGGATGAGGACTGGCCGGACTGGGAGGGTCTCGACTACGTGGCGGCCGAGGCGTTCGACGGTGATCTGGAGGCGGTGGTGGCCTCGCGTGGGCTGCTGGTGTCGCCGGATCCGGCTGGTGAGCAGTGGGATTTCGCTGATCCGGCGGAGATCTCCGCGCGGATTCCGCGGTTGGGCGCGTTGTTCGGGAAGGTGGCGTGATGGACGAGCCGGTCGATGTCCAGGTCGATGTGGCGGTGTGGCGGGCTCCTGGTCCGGCGTCCTTCCCGGAGGCCGCGGCCCGCTATGCGGAGTTGCGGTCCTCGCCGCTGGGCGCGTTCGAGCCCGCGGTGGCGGCGTTCGTGCGGGAGTTACGGCAGACCTCGCCGGATCCCGCTTCGGCGGTGTCGTGGGACGAGGCGCTGACGGTGGGGGTGGACGCGGTGATCGTGCACGTGGTGTGGCCGGGGCAGCGTCAGGTGCTGGACCTGGTGGCGTTGCTGGCGTCGAGGCACGGGCTGGTGTGTTTCGAGCCTGCCCGCCAGGTGGCGATGTCCTGACGCAACGCGGTCTTCGTCCCTTCGGGGGCGAAGGAGGCGTCGACGGCGTTGGTGGCGATGCGCGCGAGCAGGTCGTCGTCGAAGCCGAGGTGGTCGCGCAGCAGCCGGTACTCGTCGGTGAGCGTGGTGCCGGCGGAGGCGGGGATGTCGGTGCTGAGCGTGACGGTCAGGCCGGCGTCGATGAGGTGTGGCAGCGGATGAGAGGAGAGCGAGTCGACCAGTCCCAGTGCGACGTTGGACGACGGGCAGGCTTCGAGTGGGATGGCGCGGTCCCGTAGCAGCGCGACGACTTCCGGATCGTCGAGTGCGCGGAACCCGTGGCCGATCCGGTCGGCGAGCCCGACGGTGACGGCTTCGGCGACGCTCGGTGCCCCGCAGCACTCCCCGGCGTGGTGCACGAGCCCGATCCCTGCTTCTCGCGCGGCGCGGAACACGGCGGCGAACGGGGTGAGCGGGTGGTCCTCCGCTCCGGCCATCCCGATCGCGACGACCCGCGGGTGCGTGACCGCGAGACGAAGCGAGTCCTGAAACCGCGCTACCGACCGTTTTCTGGGGTGGTCCACGATCACACGGCACTCGATGCCGTGGGCGGCCTGTCCTGCGGCGAGCCCGGACAACACCGCTTCGAGCGGCATGTCCGGATCACCGAGTCGTTCTCCGTGCGCTGCCGCGGTGAACGTGACCTCGGCGTACCGGGTCCCCTGCGCTGCTTCCTCGGCGCAGAACTCGTACGCGATCCGGTGGAAGTCCCCGGCTCGCCGCAGGCAGTCCCGTACCGCCCCGTTGTGGGCGGCGAACTGCGCGAAGCCGTCGAACGATCCGGCCTGCACGGCGGGCACGTCGACGCCGTGGTGCTCGGCGAGTTCGGCGAGGGTGTCCGGGCGCACGGTGCTTTCCAGGTGCACGTGCAGGTGGGCCTTGGGCAATGTCGCGAGATCACGCATGTGGCGCGACGCTACCCAGGCCCGCCTGGGAGCGCCCGGGATTTTCGGGTGCGTCAGCCGGCGAGGAACGTCACCGCGGCGGCCAGTTCGTGCTCGGGGACCTCGCCGTGGCCTCCGGGGTTGGCGTGCAACGACTTCTGGCGGGTGGCGAAGGCGTCGAACATCGCGAGTCCGGCGTCGCGGGCGATGAGCTGGTCGTCCCACTGCAGCAGGAACCGCACGGGCACGGTGATCGCCGCGGCCGTGCGTGTCAGGGCTTCGGTCGCGCCGACCAGTCCGAACACGGCTGCGCGGATGCGGGGTTCGGCGGCGACGAGCGGGATGCCGATGGCGCTGCCCATCGACGTGCCCCAGAACCCGGTGGTGGCGCCGGTGCCGGGAAGAACGCCGGTGTCGGGCAGGGTGTCGAGGACGGATCGCCATTCCGGGATCGCGCGGGCGGCCAGCAGGGCGTTGTACTCGGCGAGGAGCGCGCCGGCGTCGCGTCCCGCGGTGATGCGGGAGCGGATCTCGGTGATGAACCGGTCGTCCTCGGCGGTGCGGGGCCTCTCGCCGTGGCCGGGCGAGTCGAGTGTGACGACGGCGAGTCCTGCGGCGGCGCACAGGTGTGCGCGGGCGATGGCGCCGGGGGCTCGCTTGTGCTGGCCGCCGCCGTGGGCGCCGAGCACGAGTCCGGCCGGCGTGCCGGGAGGGGTCCAGAGCACGCCGGGGACGCCGTCGAGGACGAAGTCGCGTTCAGTGGTTCCGTCGGAGGAGGTCGATTCGGTGGTGAAGCGCATGGCTGTTCGCCTTTCGGGACGGCTGCTGGAGCGCTCCCGTGGCGACGCGCGGACGGCGTCAGGCCGAGGCTGGGAGGGAACGCCCATCTGGGGTGACCGCGTTGATGGGACTCACCTCCTCGGGGTCGATCGCGTGCGGTGACCTTAGCAAGGGGTGATCAGCGGCCGCGCGGGAATTCGGCGCGACATCGGATGAGGGCCGCGACTAGGTTCCGGTGCCATGCCTGATGTTGTGCAGACGCGCCACGGCGCGACGGTGCTGATGTGCGCGCCGGACGGTCCCACGATCACCGACGAGCAGTCCGCTGTGGACTTGATCGGCACGTTGTGGGGGCAGGACGTGCAGTGGCTGGTGTTGCCGGTGGCGCGGTTGTCCGACGATTTCCTCGTGTTGCGCACACGGGTGGCGGGTGCGGTGGTGCAGAAGTTCCAGCAGTACGGGTTCAAGGTCGTGGTGGTCGGGGACATCGCCGAGCAGGTGGCGGCGAGCACGGCGTTGCGGGACTTCGTCTACGAGTCGAACCGGGGCCGTCAGCTGTGGTTCGTGGCGGACGAGGCCGAGCTGGACGCACGCCTGAGCGCGGCTGCCTGATCACAGCGCCGTGATCACCGCGGTCTGATCACGGCAAACGGGCCTGTTGCCAGTAAGTTGCAATAGGTATCGTCCGGTCATGGAGATCCGTCGTTCGCTGTCGCAGCACAGCGGTCCGCGCAAGTCGCCGTTCGAGCTGGTGCGTCGCCTGGCCGGGCACGTCACGGCGGACACGCGGCCGGAGGATCCGGTGCGGGAACTGGAGCACCGGGTCGCGGCGCTGCTGGGCAAGCCCCAGGCGTTGTTCTTCCCGTCGGGGACGATGGCGCAGCAGGTGGCGTTGCGGGTGCACGCGGAACGTACGGGCCGGCAGGCGTTCGCGGGTCATCCGCAGACCCACCTGCACGTGTGGGAGAACCAGGGCTACAACGCGCTGCACGGCCTGCGGTTCCACCCGGTGGGTGACCGCAACGAGCTGTTCGGTCTCGATGATCTGGCGGCGGTGCACGAACCGCTCGCGGCCGTGGTGTTCGAGCTGCCGCAACGCGACATCGGCGGTGTACTGCCCGCGTTCGGGGATCTGGCGGCGCAGACCAAGTGGGCGAGGCAGAGCGGTGCGGCCGCGCACTGCGACGGGGCTCGGCTGTGGGAGGCGCAGACCGGCTACGACGCCACGTTCGCGGAGATCTGCGCGTTGTTCGACACGGTGTACGTGTCGCTCTACAAAGGACTCGAAGGCGTGCGGGGTGCCGTCCTGGCCGGGGACACCGAGACGGTCGGGCAGGCGGCGGTGTGGCGGCGCCGGATGGGCGGGGCGATCGCGGACGCGTGGCCGCTGGCGGCGATCGCGTTGATGGGCATGGACACCAACCTGCCGAGGATGGCGGAGTTCCGCGACCACGCGCGGGCGCTGGCCGAGGCGATCAACGCCGACGGGTTCGCGCACACCACCCCGGACGTGCCCGCCACTCCCCTGTTCCACGTCCACCTGCCGATGTCGCGCCACGACGCGCAGCGGGCGGCGCAGAACCTGGCAGAGGAGACGGGGATCAAGCTGTTCCTGTACGCGCGGTCCAATCCGGATCCACGCCGGTGCAGCTTCGAGGTGAGCGTGGGGATCAGCGGGCTGGACTTCACGCCGCGCGAGGTCGCGGAGTTGATCAGAGGACTACCATCGCGGGTGTGAGCCTGCCCGAACCCGTCCAGCACGCGCTGGTCAGGGTCTCGCACTCGGTGCTGATCGACGCCGACGCGCTCGTGAGGGTGCGCGAACGGTTCGACGACGAGCAGGCGGCCTCGCTCAGCGGCTATCTGCGCAGCGCTCAATCCCCGAACACGGTGCGCGCCTACCGGTCGGACTGGATCGCCTGGGCCGGCTGGTGTCAGGCGGAGGGCCGTCAGGCGTTGCCCGCGGACCCGCTGGACGTGGCGGTGTACCTGGCGGTCGCGGCGGACACGGTGAAACCGGACGGGTCACCGGCGTTCGGCGCGTCGACGCTGGAACGCAAGTCGGCGGCGATCGCGGCCGTGCACGCGGCGAACGGACTGCCCAGTCCGACGCGCAGTGATGTCGTGCGGCTGACGTTGCGCGGTATCCGGCGCACCCGCAAGACCCAGCCGCGGCGCAAGCGGCCGGTGCTGCTCGACACGCTCGAAGCGCTGCTAGGCGAACGTCCGCAGGACGGCCCGGCGCGCGCGAGGGACGCGTTGCTGCTGTTGGTCGGGTTCGCGGGGGCGTTGCGGCGCAGTGAGCTGGCGCAGATCGAGTTCGAGGACGTCACGGTGGACGTGGATCCGCGCACGCACGAGCCGTTGCTGCTGATCCGGCTGGGGACGACGAAGACCGACCAGACGGGCAAGCACCAGCAGTCGGTGGTGCTGCCGCGCGGCAGCCGCCGGCCGACGTGCCCGGTGTGCGCGTTCGCGGACTGGGCCGACGTCCTGGACGGCCGCGAGATCTCCGAGACCGGGCTGCACCGCTGTCATGGCTACCAGGCCACCCGTCTGCAGGGCGCGGTGTTCCCGATCATCAACCGGCACGGCGGCATCGGCGCGAAGGCGATGTCGGGGCGTGCGGTGGCGGAGCTGGTGAAGCGGTACGCGGTGCGGGCGGGGCTGGATCCGGCGTTGTTCGGCGGGCATTCGCTGCGGGCGGGGTTCGCGACGCAGGCGGCGCTGGGCGGGGCGAGCGACCGCGAGATCATGCGGCAGGGCCGGTGGACGAATCCGCGCACGGTGCACCGCTACATCCGGACCGCGAACCCCCTCGAGGACAACGCCGTGACCCGCCTGGGCCTCTGATTCTGTGACCCAGCTCTCACTGTGCGTAGTTAACTGTAAACAAGATCCCCTCCGGTAGGGCTGCACCGAACAGAGCAGCGCGCTACTCCATCGGCACCGGCGTGCCCGGAAGTTTCCGTCGTGTTTCCACGCCGTTTGAGCTGCTCTTTTGTCCCGCCATTCGGACAAATCCCGGTGTCCTGACCAGCACCTCAGCTCAAATCGTGAAGCAATCTCGCACTTTGGGAGTGGCTGGTCGCATGCACTGAGAGCAATACGATCACCACGCCCGGTCATCGACGATGGTCGGGATGTTCCACGGTGATCGACCCGGCACCCCTGTAACGCCGGAGCGATCACTCCCTGCACCGGAACAAGGAGCGTTCATGAAGCGCAAAACCCTGGGCATCACCACCGCCCTGGTGGCCGGAGCGGCCCTGGCCGCCACGGGCACGCTGGGAGCCAACGCTGCACCGCAGCCGAGGAGCCTCACGCAACAGGAAGCTCTGCACGCCGCGGCCGAGCAGGCGGGGACGATCTCCTCCGCCCTCGGCCTGTCCGGCGGCGAGCAGCTCGTCCCCCGTGACGTCGTGCGCGATGCCGACGGCACGCACCACCTCCGCTTCGACCGCACTCTCAACGGTCTGAAGGTCATCGGCGGCGACCTCGTCGTCGCCCAGAAGTCCGGCCAGGTCACGGGCGTGACCAAGGCGTCGGAGGCCGCCCTCGCAGGCCTCGACACCTCCGCGCCCACCACGAACGCCGCCGGCACGCTGGTCGTGTTCGCCCTGGACCACGCCCCCGTGCTCGCGTGGGAGACGGTCACGCACAGCGTCAAGGAAGACCAGACGCCCAGCGAACTGCACACCTTCACCGACGCCAAGACCGGCCAGACGCTGCTGACCTACGACGGCGTGCACCACGCCGAGGGCACCGGCCAGTCCACCTACAACGGCACGGTCGCCCTCAACACCGCCCAGTCCGGCTCCACGTTCCAGCTCAAGGACCCGGCGCGAGGCAACCAGGCCGTCAACAACCTCAACAACGGCACGGGCACCGGCACCCTGTTCACCGACGCCGACAACAAGTGGGGCAACGGCACCTACACCGACAAGGCCACCGCGGGCGTCGACGCCGCGTTCGGCGCCGCGAAGACCTGGGACTACTACAAGAACGTCCACGGGCGCAGCGGCATCAAGAACAACGGCCAGGGCGCGCTGAGCAAGGTCCACTACGGCAACAACTACAGCAACGCGTTCTGGTCGGACTCGTGCTTCTGCATGACCTACGGCGACGGCGCCCAGAACCGCAACCCGCTGACCTCGATCGACGTCGCGGCCCACGAGATGTCGCACGGCGTCACCGCCTCGACCGCGGGCCTGGTGTACTCCGGTGAGTCCGGCGGCCTCAACGAGGCCACCAGCGACATCTTCGGCTCCACCACGGAGTTCTACGCCGCCAACACCACCGACGTCGGCGACTACCTGATCGGCGAGAAGATCAACATCCGGGGCGACGGCAAGCCGTTGCGCTACATGGACAAGCCCTCCAAGGACGGCAAGAGCCTCGACTACTGGTCCTCCACCGCCGGCAACGTCGACGTGCACTACTCCTCGGGCATCGCCAACCACTTCTTCTACCTGCTGTCCGAGGGCAGCGGCCAGAAGACCATCAACGGCGTCGCCTACGACTCCCCCACCACCGACGGCCAGTCCGTCACCGGCATCGGCCGCGACAAGGCCGAGAAGATCTGGTACCGCGCACTGACCACCAAGTTCACCTCCAGCACCAAGTACGCCGCCGCCCGCACGGGCACGCTCGCGGCCACCGCCGACCTCTACGGCGCCTCGTCGCCCGAGTACGCGGCGGTCAACCGGGCCTGGGCAGCGGTCAACGTCAAGTAGCAGACCACCCCGCAAGAAGCGCCGAGGTCCGGACCGACCCCTGCACGGTCCGGGCCTCGGCAAGGCCCGTCTCAGGGCTGCAGATCGGTCGCAGCCAGGAACGACCCGTCCATGTGGAACGGCACCGACTGGTGCTCGTGCGTCACCAGCCACCGCCCATCGCGGCGTCGCAACCCCACGGTCGTGCGCATCCACATCGAGAACCCCTCCGGATACCCGACCGGCACCGCCGCCATCCGCGCCAGCCCGTGCACGAACGCCACGTCACCGGCCACCGCGACCTGAAGATCCCGGTGCTCGATCGTGATCGGCCCGCTGAACCCGGCCATCCACCCCGCCAACGCCTCCGGATCACGAGCGTCCAACCCCGTGTTGCGCAACGGCGGCGCCAACGTGCACGTCACCGCGTCCTGCGCATACCGCGCCACGATCCGCGCGGGATCCCGCAGCCGCATCCCCTCCTCCTGCTCGGTGAACACCGCGAGAATCGCGACCTCGTCCTGCACCAGCGTGTGAGTCATCCCGAACTCCTCCGTCGAAAGTGGCTGACACACCGGTGTCGAGACACAGCCCACGGTCTCGACATGGCGGTGAGAAGATTTTTCCGCCAGCCAGCCACGAGCCGGGAGGCCGCGCACGTGAAGTACCTGATCCTGATCTACAGCAACCCCAAGTCCCGGGCCGCGTGGGACAAGCTCACCGAAGAGCAGCAGATGAAGTTCGGCCAGGACCACTACGACCTGTCCGACAAACTCCGCGCCTCCGGCGAGCTCATCGTCAGCGAAGGCCTCCCCGGACCGGAGACCGGCAAGGGCGTCAGCATCCGAAACGGCGAGGTCGTCGTCACCGACGGACCCTTCGCCGAGGCCAAGGAGTACCTCGCCGGCTTCTACCTCGTCGAAGCGGACGACATCGACCAGGTCATCGCCCACGCCGCCACCCTGCCCGACGCCCACAACGACGGCATCGAGGTCCGGCCCGTCTGGGACGTCTCGATGCTGGACGGCATGTGAACCGTGAGGTGGAGGGCCTGCTGCGGGAACTCGCGCCGCAGGTCCTCGGCGTCCTCGTCCGCCGCCACGGCCAGTTCGACGTCTGCGAGGACGCCGTGCAGGAAGCCCTGCTCGGCGCCGCCCAGCAGTGGCCGGCCGACGGCATCCCCGACAACCCCAAGGGCTGGCTCATCACCGCCGCCTCCAGGCGGTGGATCGAGCAGTACCGCTCCGACACCGCACGCCGTCAGCGCGAGGACAAGGTCGTCGCCCTCACGCCCGCACCGCCCGATCCGGTGCCCGCCCAGGACGACACGCTCACGATCCTCGCGCTGTGCTGCCACGAGTCACTCACCACGGCATCGCAGATCGCCCTGACACTGCGGGCGGTCGGTGGTCTCACGACGGCGGAGATCGCGCGCGCGTTCCTCGTGCCGGAGGCGACGGTCGCGCAACGCATCAGCCGCGCCAAGCAGAAGATCAAGCAGTCGGGAGCGAAGTTCCGGCCGCCGCAGGACCTCACGGCCGTCCTGCACGTGCTGTACCTGATCTTCACCGAAGGCTCCACGGCCAGCTCCGGCGACAGCCTCGTCCGCGTCGACCTCACCGCCGAAGCCATCCGGCTGACCAGGCAACTGCACCGCAGAAGGCCCGACGACGGCGAGCTCACCGGCCTGCTCGCGCTGATGCTGCTCACCGACGCACGCCGCCCCGCCCGCACCAACGCCCACGGCACGCTGATCCCACTCGCGGAACAGGACCGCTCCCAGTGGGACACCGCAGCCATCGCGGAAGGCGCCGACCTGATCAGCACGGCGCTCAGGACCGCGCAGATCGGCCCCTATCAGCTGCAGGCGGCCATCGCCGCCGTCCACGCCGACGCCAAGACCGCCGACGACACCGACTGGCACGAGATCCTCGGGTTGTACGACCTGCTCACCGTCACCGCACCCGGCCCGATGGTCTCACTCAACCGCGTCGTCGCCGTCGCCATGGTCCACGGCCCCCAGCAGGCACTCGACGAACTGTCCACACTGGACCTCGACCACTACCGCGTCCACGCCGTCCGAGCACATCTCCTCGACCTGCGGGGAGAACACGACGAGGCCCGGCAGGAGTACGAGAAGGCCGCCAAACTCACCCTGAGCGCACCAGAACAGCGCTACCTCAGGTCCCGGTCGCGCCGCCCACGGTAGCGTCCGACGACGGCTCCTCCTGCGGCGGCGCCACGGGCACCACACCCTTCAGATCGCCACCGTTGTCGTTGGTCCGCAACACGAACGGCCGCGTCGTCGTGTACTGCACCACCGAGATCGAACACGGATCCACCACGATCCGCTGGAACCCGTCCAGGTGCACACCCAACGCGTCCGCGAGAATCGACTTGATCACATCACCGTGCGAGCACAACACCCACACAGCGCCAGGACCGTGCTCCTCGGTGATCCGCGCATCATGCGCACGCACAGCCGCGACAGCGCGAGCCTGAACGTGCGCGAGCCCCTCACCCTCGGGGAACACCGCGGCAGACGGATGCTGCTGCACCACCGCCCACAACGGCTCGTTCAGCAGATCCTTCAACGCCTTACCGGTCCACGCCCCGTAATCCACTTCGGACAGATCCGGCTCCGCGACTGCCTCCAGAGCACGGTCCGCCAGCAACGGGGCCAGCGTCTCCTCACACCGCTGCAGAGGAGACGACACCACCGCGCTCACCGGAACGTCCTTCAACCGGCCGACCAACGCCGCGGCCTGAGCCTGCCCGCGCTCGTCCAAACCCACGCCCAGGGAACGCCCGGCGAGCACACCGGAACCGTTGGCGGTCGAACGAGCATGTCGAAGCAGGATCACCGTGGCCACGGCACCCACCTTAGATCGGCTGCAGCAACCCCATCGACAGCAGCCCCATCAGCACGAGCCCCAGCATCAACCGGTACCAGACGAAAGCCGAGTACGAATGCTTCGACACGTACTTCAACAACCACGCGATCGTCGCGTACCCCACCACGAACGCGATCAGCGTCGCCACGATCATCTGCGGCACCGACGCCTGCGCACCCTCACCCGAACGCTCCAGAACGTCCGGAATGGAGAACAACCCCGCCCCGAACACCGCCGGAATCGCCAGCAGGAACGAGTACCGCGCCGCCGCCTCCCGAGTCAGCCCCAGGAACAACCCGGCCGTCAACGTGCCGCCCGAACGAGAAACGCCCGGGATGAGCGCCAGCGCCTGCGCCAGACCCATCCCGATCGCGTCCTTCATCCGCAGCTCGTCCCGCTGCTGCTTGGCCATGTGGTCCGCCAGACCCAGCAGCAGACCGAACACCACCAGCATCGTCGCCGTGATCCACAGGTTCCGCGCCGACGTCCGGATCTCGTCCTTGAGCAGGTAACCGAGAACAGAGATCGGCACGGAACCGATGATCACGTACCAGGCGAGCCGGTAGTCCTTCTCCTTGCGCGCCTCCGCGCTGAAGAGGCCGCGGAACCAGGCGCTGATGAAGCGCCCGATGTCCTTGGCGAAGTAGATCAGCACCGCCACCTCGGTACCCAACTGGATCACCGCGGTGAACGAAGCGCCCGCGTCGTTGCCGAAGAACAGCGTCGACGTGATGCGCAGGTGCGCACTGCTGGAAATCGGCAGGAATTCCGTCAGTCCTTGGACCAGTCCGAGGACCAGAGCCTGCAACCAGCTCAACTACCCACTCCTGCCAGATCCAAAGCCTCGGCCGCGGTCCGAAGACCCGCGATCCCCTGCTCCAGATCTTGCAGCATCGGCGAAACGGACAGCGTGGTGACCCCCGCGGCAGCGAGCGCCTTCATCTTGTCTGCTATGCGCTCCTTCGGGCCCAGCAACGACGTCGCGTCCAGGAACTCCAGCGGAATCGCCGCCATCGCACCCGCGTAGTCACGAGCCAGGTACTTCTCCTGGATCTCCTCGGCCTGAGCCGGGAAACCCATGCGCACCATCAAGTTGTTGTAGAAGTTCTGCTTGCGCGAACCCATGCCGCCCACGTACAGCGCCGTGTACGCGCGAACCGGGTCAGCACACGCCTTCCAGTCCTCACCGACGATCAGGGGGACGGTCGGAACGACGTCGAAGCCCTCCATCGTCAGACCGGCCTTCTCCCGGCCCGCCTTCACGCTGGCCAGCGACTCCGCCGAGTACTCCGGCGAGAAGAAGATCGCCAACCAGCCGTCCGCGATCTCCCCCGTCAGTTCCAGGTTCTTCGGGCCCACAGCGGCGAGGTAGATGGGGATCTGCTCCCGTACCGGGTGGACGGTGAGCTGCAACGCCTTACCAGGACCATCAGGAAGCGGCAGCGTGTAGTGCTCACCCTCGTAGCGCAGCTTCTCGCGAGACAGCGCCTTCTTCACGATCTCCACGTACTCACGCGTGCGCGCCAACGGCTTGTCGAACCGCACACCGTGCCAACCCTCCGACACCTGCGGACCCGACACACCAAGACCCATCCGGAACCGCCCACCGGACAACGTGTCCAAAGTGGCCCCGGTCATCGCGGCCATCGCCGGCGTCCGCGCCGGAATCTGGAAGATCGCGCTACCGACGTCGATGCGTTCGGTCTGCGCGGCCACCCACGCGAGCACCGTCGGCGCGTCGGAGCCGTAGGCCTCCGCGGCCCACACCACCGAAAAACCGAGTCGGTCGGCCTCTTTGGCCAGCTCAAGGTTCGCGGCGTCGTTGCCGGCGCCCCAGTATCCGAGGTTCAGTCCGAGCTTCACACGGCGAGACCCTACCGGTCAGTAACACCGATTGCCAGGCTCAGCCGATGATCACCCCTTAGCATCGCGCACGTGGAACAGCGATACCTCGGCCGCAGCGGCCTCCGCGTGTCCAGGACGGCACTGGGCACGATGACGTGGGGACGCGACACCGACGCGGACGAGGCCGCCACCCAGCTCATGGCCTTCGCCGACGCCGGCGGCACCCTCATCGACACCGCCGACGTCTACTCGGAAGGCGAAGCAGAACGCCTCCTCGGCACCCTCCTCGACGAAGTCGTCCCCCGCGACGAACTCGTCCTCGCCACCAAAGCCGTCGCCCGCCGCACCGAAGGCCCCTTCGGCGGAGGCGCCTCCCGCGGCGCACTCCTGTCCGCCCTCGACGGCTCCCTGCGCCGCATCGGCGTCGACCACATCGACCTCTGGCAACTCCACGCCTGGGACGCCGGCGTCCCCATCGAGGAATCACTCTCCGCCCTCGACCACGCCATCACCTCCGGCAAAGTCCGCTACGCCGGCATCTCCAACTACAGCGGCTGGCAACTCGCCACCGCCGCCCTCACCCCCACCACGTACCCGCTGATCTCCACCCAGGTCGAGTACTCCCTGCTCGAACGCGGCATCGAACGCGAAGTCGCCCCCGCCGCCCGCCACCACGGACTCGGCCTCCTGCCCTGGGCACCCCTCGGACGTGGCGTGCTCACCGGCAAGTACCGCAACGGCACCCCACCCGACTCCCGCGGCGCGTCCGCGCACTTCGCCGGCTACGTCGAGCAGCACCGCAACGAACGCGCCGCCCGGATCGTGCAGGCCGTCTCCACCGCCGCGGAAGGCCTCGGCACCTCCGCGCTGTGCGTCGCCCTGGCCTGGGTCCGCGACCGGCCCGGCGTGATCGCCCCGGTGGTCGGCGCCCGTGACACGAACCAGCTCATCGCCTCGCTCGAAGCCGAGGAGCTCACCCTGCCGCCCGCGATCAGGGCCGCTCTGGACGACGTCAGCGCCATCGAACTCGGCTACCCCGAACGCCCCATGCCCTGACGCCCCTCTTTCGTTGCGTGTTTGTGGTTCCGAGTGAATCTGGAGCTGGACAACTCGGAGTGTTTAATTTCGGTCTACACTGAAGTAATAGAGATAACTACCAGGCGAAGCGGCCGAACGGGGTTTCACCCCACCCCTTGCGTGACCTATGACCGCCCGTCAGGGATGCTGGAGAGGACGACTTCCGCGAAGGGAACCCGATCTTGCGCCGGCTCGCTGCTCTGCTCCTGACCACCGCGACGCTGGCAGCGTGCGGCCAGAGCGAAGGGTCACAGGATCCCCTGCAGGTCGCGGAGACCCTTGAAGCCGCCAAGCCGGCCCACTCCCCCGCCCAGAACGCCACCCCACCCGGCGAGATCACGCCCGGTGGCACGTTCACCGAGACCGGCACCACGCTGAAGTTCCAGGTCAACGGCCGTGACGTCGAACTCGACCGGCTGCGCAGCGCCGTCTTCGAGATGACCAAGGACGACAAGGGCGCCGAGACCAGGGGCGCGGGCCTGCGAGCGGGCGACGGCGCCACCAACGGCGTCCCCGACCGCTTCGGCCGGCTGCTCGTGGTCGACACCCGCGGCGGGGAGTTCATCGCGTTCTCGATCAACCCGCTGATCATGCGCCAGCGCTACCCCATGCCCGGCACCCCGTACGGCATCGCCTACGACGGCAAGCGCGACATCGCGTGGATCACGCTCACCGACCGCAACGAGGTCGTCGGGCTCAACGTCGCCGCGGGAGAACCAGCCGAGAAGTACCGGTTCCCCACCGTGCGTCAACCCAACACCGTCAGCGTCGACCAGGAATCCGGACGCGTCACCGTGACGTCCGGCGACAACGGAGGGATACAGGTGATCGCACCATGAACGAAGGGGTGATCGACGGAGACTGGGAATACCGGCCGCTGCGTCTGCCGCCCGGCATCTCCCGCCGAACCGCGACCACGCAGCTGGCCATCCAGGCCGAGTTCGCCGGCTGGGAACTGTCCCGCACGCTGCTCTACAGCGACGGCTCCCGCAAGATGTGGCTGCGCCGCAAGCGCCAGCCCGCGTTGCTGCCAGACCTCATCACCTGACGACAACGGCGGAGCCGAACGCACCCGCCTCGCACTCCGCGATGAAGTCCGCCGGAAAGCCCCGCTCGAACGGGGCCGACGCCTCCAGGCGCGCGACCGCTTCCGGCGGCAGCACCACCTCGCCCAGGCAGTCCAGCACCTGCTCCGGAGTCCGCGCGCCCACCAGCGGCAGCGCCCCGGACGCACGCACCCACGCCAGCGCCACCTGAGCAGGCGTCGCACCCAACTCCTCCGCCACGGACCGCACCGCCTGCGCCGCCCGCTCCTCCGGCCCGGTCAACACGGCGGAGCGCCGCGTGCCCCCGGACAGCTTCCCCGCCGCCAACGGCGCCCACGCCGCCACGCTCAGCCCCAGCTCCGAGGCCATGGGCAGCAACTCACGCTCCACATCGCGCTTCAGCAGGTTGTACGGCACCTGCAACCCCGAGAACGCCGTCCAGTCCCGCCACTCCGCCAGCGTGTTCGCCCGCGCCACGAACCACGCCGGCGCGTCCGACACCCCGACGTAGAGCACCTTCCCCGCCCGCACCACGTCGTCCAGCGCCCGCATCGTCTCCTCGACCGGCGTGTGCCGATCCCACAGATGCACCCACAGCACGTCCACGTAGTCCGTCCGCAACCGCCGCAACGACTGCTCCAGCGACAGCACCAGGTTCTTGCGGTGGTTGCCGCCCGCGTTCGGATCCCCCGCGTCACGCGACAACGTGTACTTCGTCGCCACCACGAACCGGTCGCGCCGCCCCAGCACCGCGCCCAGGACCTCCTCGCTCTCCCCGTACGCCGAAGCGGTGTCGAGGAAGTTGCCGCCGGCGTCGGCGTAGACGTCGATCACCCGCCGCGCCACGTCCTCGGGCCGCAACGTCATCGTGCCCAGCAACAACTCCGAGACGCGCAGACCGGTCCGGCCGAACAGTCGATATCGCATGATCCACAGCATCACCGCGGACGACGAACGCAGGGAGACCGGCTCAGGGCCCCTCTAAGCTCAGCCGTCATGGCCGACAACGCACTGGGCCGCTTCCTGCGCGCCCGCCGCGAAGCCACCACACCCCCGAACACCGACCGCCGCCGCACCCCGGGACTGCGCCGCGGCGAACTCGCCGACCGCGCCCGCATCAGCGTCGAGTACCTCACCCGCCTCGAACGCGGCACCGACCGCTCCCCCTCCGGCCAGGTCCTGGCCGCCCTCGCCGACGCACTGGCCATGACCGCCGACGAGCGCGTCCACCTGTACCGCCTGATCAAGGCGGACACGACCTGCTGCCCTCCCCCGCCACCGCAGCTGCGCCCCACCGTGAAAGCCACCCTGGATGCCCTCGGACCCACCGCGGCCGCCGTCCTCTCCCCCGCCGGCGACGTCCTCGCGAGCACCGCACGGTTCGGTGAGATCTCCGGCCTGGGCGACGAGCAGAACCTCGTCCGCTTCGCCTTCAGCACCGAAGCCAAGGCCCACTACCCCGACTGGGACCAGGTAGCGAACGACCGGGCAGCCGCCCTGCGCGCCGCCGCAGACCTGGGCGACCACCAAGCGGCCGCACTCGCGTTCGAGCTCTCCATCACCTCCGGCGCCGCCTTCACCGACCGCTACGACGCCGCGTCGTCCCTACCGCCCACCACCGGCACCGAACGCTGGGGCCCTCACCTCCTGGTGTTCGAGACGCTGTACCTGGCGGGCGAAGGCGAACACCGGTTGATGATCTACTTCAGTCAACACTGAAGCAATAGAGTAAAACAAGAAGTACGCAGATGAAACAATCACCGTCATGCCCCGCCCGGAGAAACCGCTCGACCCGTTCGCCGGGCCCGTCGAACAGTTCGCCTTCGACCTGCGCAGGCTCCGCGAGAAGGCCGGCTCCCCCGGCTACCGCGAACTCGGCAAGCTCAGCCACTACTCCGCCAGCACCCTCGCCGACGCCGCCCGCGGCCAGCGGCTGCCGAGCCTCGCCGTGGCGCTCGCGTTCGTCCGGGCCTGCGGTGGTGACGAGGAGACCTGGGAACGGCGCTGGCGCGAGATCGGCGAGACCGAGCAGCCCTCCCCCGCGGCCGACTCCCCCTACGTCGGCCTCAAGGCGTTCACCGAGCACGACGCCGACCGCTTCTTCGGGCGGGAGCGGCTCGTCGGCAAGCTGCTCACCAAACTCGACCAGCACGCCACCGTGCTGGTCATCGGCGCGTCAGGCTCCGGCAAGTCGTCGCTGCTCAGGGCCGGTCTGCTGGCCAGCAAACCCGGCGAGCTGATCACGCCGAGCACCTCGGAGACGATCCCGGAGACAGCGGGCCTGCTGGTCGTCGACCAGTTCGAGGAGATCTTCGCGCTCCCCCACCGCGACGAGTTCATCGCGGCGCTCACCGCACGCGACGGCCAGACCGTCATCGGCCTGCGCGCCGACTTCTACGGCCACTGCGCCCGGCACCCCGCCCTCCTCGACGCCGTCGAGGAGGCCCAGGTCCTGGTGGGTCCGATGAGCACCGACGAGCTGCGCAAGGCCATCACCCAGCCCGCCGTCGAGGTCGGCTGCGCGCTCGAGACCGGACTCGTCGCCCGCCTCATCGCCGACGCCACCGGCGAACCGGGAGTCCTGCCCCACGTCAGCCACGCGCTGCTCGAGACGTGGCAACGCAAGCGCGGCAACACCCTCACGCTCACCAGCTACCACGAGAGCGGCGGCATCGCCCGCGCGATCGCCAACACCGCCGAGAACGCCTACACCGGACTCGACGAACGGCAGCAAGCCCAGGCGCGCCAGGTGTTCCTGCGCCTGATCACCCCCGGCGAAGGCACCGAGGACACCAAACGCCACGTCAAACGGTCCGAGCTCGGCGCGGACGACGTCGTCGAGCACCTCGCGAAAGCGCGCATCCTCACCGTCCACGACGACAGCGCCGAGATCAGCCACGAAGCCGTCATCCGCAGCTGGCCCCGCCTGCGCGACTGGATCGCCGAAGCACGCGACGACCTGCGCGTGCACCGCCGGCTCACCGCCGCGGCCGCCGACTGGGAGGCTCACGGCCGCGACCCCGGCTCCCTCTACCGGGGCGCGCCGCTCACCCAGGCCACGGAGTGGGTGCAGCGCGAACCCGGCGCTCTCAACGCCGACGAGCAGGCGTTCCTCGACGCCAGCAAAGCCGCGGTCGAACACGGCCTCGCCACCGAGAAGCGCCGCACCACCAACCTCCGCCGAGTCGTCGCACTGCTCGCCGTGCTGCTGCTCGTAGCCACCACCGCGTCCGTGTTCGCCGTACGAGCCCAGCGCCAGACCACGGAACAACGCACCATCGCGCTCGCCCAGAAGGCCATCGCCGAGGCGAACAGCCTGCAGGACCGCGACCCCAGCCTCGCGAGCCAGTTGCGCCTGGCCGCCTACCGCCTCACCGGGCTGCCCGCGGCCCGCGACGCCCTGCTCAGCACCTTCGCCGCACCCCAGGTCACCGTCGTGCGAGGGCACCAGGAGACGGCGTCGTTCGCCGTGTTCAGCCCGGACGGCAAGCTCCTCGCCACCGCGGCCGACGACCGGACGATGATCGTCTGGGACTTCACCGACCCCTTCCACCCCAGCGAGCTCGGGCGCGTGCACGCCGGCGGCAACGCCACCCACGGCATGGCGTTCAGCCCGGACAGCAGGACGATCGCCGCCGCGGGCTGGGACGGCCTGATCCGCCTGTTCGACGTCACCGACCCGCGCAGACCCGTCGAGAAGGCCCGTGTCTCCGGACACGAGGGCCAGGTGCAGGCAGTCCAGTTCACCCCGGACGGCCGCTCGCTCGTCAGCGGCGGCCAGGACAAGACCATCAGGATCTGGGACATCTCCGGCCCCGCCACGCTCGTGCGCACCATCCAGGCCCACAACGGGAACGTGCACGGGATCTCACTGAACCGTGATGGGACCACCATCGCCTCGGCGTCGTGGGACGGCACGGTCAAGCTCTGGGAGCTGTCGACCGGCACCCCGCTGTCCGTCATCGACGCCACCCCCGGCGAGTACGCGGTCGACGGCGTCTCCTTCTCCCCCGACGGCCGGACGATCGCCACCGGTACCGACAACGGCGACGTGCGCCTGTGGGACGTCACCGACCAGCGCGCTCCCGCGTTGCTCAGCATCGCGAGCGGCCACTCCTTCTCGGTCCACGCGGTCGCGTTCTCCCCCGACGGCAGGTTCCTCGCCAGCGGCGGCGGCGACAAGACGATGCGGCTGTGGAACGTCACCGACCCCCGCGACGTCCGGATCGCCTCGGTCCTGGGCGGGCACACGGACGCCCTGGGGTCGGTGACCTTCAGCTCCGACTCGCGCAGGATGGTCACCGCCACCACGGACGCCGAGGTCAGGGTGCTCGACCTGGCCAACCTGACCTACCCGCGGCACAAGCACACCGTGTGGAAGCTCGACTACGACAAGCAGGGACGGTACTTCGCGACCGTCGCCGAGGACGGCGCCATCAAGCTGTGGCGGCCGGACGACCGGCACGCCGAGGAGATCTCCACGCTGCCCGTGTTCGCCCCCGACGACGAGACGATGACGCTCGACATCAGTCCCACCGGCAACGTCCTGTTCTCGTCGTCCACGACCACCGCGGCCCTGTGGGACGTCGGCGACCCGGCCAAGCCGCGCCTGCTGACCAAGGCGATCACCTCGAACGTCCCGATCGTCGGCGCCACGTTCAGCCACGACGGCAAGATGCTCGTCGCCGCCGAGGACGACGGCGTGATCGGGCTCTGGAACGTCTCCGACCCGGCAGCGCCGGTCAAGATGGGCGGATTCAGCGTTCCCAAGACCGACACCGTCTGGCAGGTCGAGCTCTCCGAGGACGACCGCACGCTGGTGATCGCGAGCGGCAGCCGGGAGCTCCAGCTCTGGGACGTCAGCGATCCCGCGAAGCCGCGGGCGTACCCGGCGCTCAAGACCGACGACAACCCCGACCCCATCCGCCGCGGCGGGCAGGCGGGCCGCGACGAGGTGTTCACCGTCGTGATCCACGGCGACGTCATGGTGTTCGCGAACCAGGGCGCGAGCGGCGCGCTGTACGACATCAGCGATCCCGCACAGCCGCGCAAGCTCGCGTCCCTGCCCAACGACGGCGGCCCGTTGCAGCGCCTGGCCGTCTCCCCTGACGGCACCCTCGTCGCGGCCGGCACGACCGATGACGTCGTCCGCGTGTGGGACGTGAGCGATCCCCGGAACCCCCAGGTCCGGGCAGTGCTGCACGGTCACACCGAACGGGTGTGGGGCGTGGCCTTCGCGCCGGACAACCGGACGCTCGCGACGGGAGGCGCGGACCGCACCGTCCGCGTCTGGGACCTCGACGTCGAGGCGACCGCGACCCGCGTGTGCACCACTACGACGGCGCACCTGTCCAGTCGGCACTGGGAGCACTACTTCCCCGGCGTGGAGCCGAGGCCTCTCTGCTGAACACCACCACTCACCTTTCCTCTCGACCGTATTTGTAGTGCGAAAACGTTGTGTGGTGTCGATGCGTCCGAGCCTTACAACAACGTTTGAGCAACTACGGCGACCAACGGCGGGAAGGTGAGTCTTCAGTCAACACTGAAGCAATAAAATCCACCGAACTGGTTGTAGATGTGATCAGATTCTGGGTCATGGAGCTCGTGCCGCACGAAGTCGGGGTCGCTCACAGCGCACTGCCGCACGACGAAACGTCCGCCCGTGCCCTGCTCGCCGAAGCCGCGGCGCAGGGCCTGCACACAGTGGTCGTCACCGCCGAGGAAGGTGACGAACGCGCCATAGCCGTCCTGCGCGAACTCCGCGCGGAATGGCACACCGAGGACGGCCGGGTCACCGCCCAGCTCGACACGGACGCCGAGGGCCAGCTGGCCCACCTCTGGGGTCTCACGGCGGAGCAGCGGGCCGGGTGGCTCGCCGCGTTCCCCCGCCACGACGACCCGAACTGGTGGATGCACCGCCTCCTGGTGCTCAACCACCACCCGGAGTGGGCGCCGCTGAAGGACTGGCTGGTCGACGAGCACGTCCGGCTCTTCGGCCGGCCGCCGGGAAGGCGCAGGTCTAGCGCGGCAGGCCGCTGAAGTCCGGTTGGTGGAACCGCTGGATCCAGGGGATCGGGTCCTCCTTCGGGGTGTCCCGATCCGGCTGGACCGCGGCGAACGTCAGCACCGGCACCCTCGGCACGCCCACCGCGATCACATCACCGTGCGTCCCGGCGATCCACATGACGCCGGTGTCGGCGATGTTCGCCACCACGTTCAGGTCCGGGATCACGAACTGAACGAGCGCGAGCCCGCCGGGCATCTGCGCCAGCCCGGCGACGTTCTGGTTGGACTTCCACGGGAACAGCGTGATCGCCACCGGCGTCCACTGCGCCGAGTTCTCGACGGCCTTCACGGCGTCGCGGTACCAGCGGCTGATCTCGATCGCCGTCGGGACGCCCAGCAGCCCTAGCGCCGTCATGAGCCCGCCCACGGCCAGCCCGGCCGGGGCGAGCGGGAACAGGCTGAGCAGGACCAGCACTCCCCCGAGTCCCGCGGGCACGGCCGCCCACAACCACGACCGAACGCCCCACCACATGCCCTTGTAGGCCTTCATGGTGGCCGCGTCGTCGAGCGGCCTGCCCAGCGGACGTTCGACGCGCTCCCGTGCCGGATGGTCCTCAGCCTTACCGACCTTGGCGTTCTCCAGCTTCGCGAACCCGGCCGCCCTGACAACGGCCTTGCCGGACGCGTCAGGACCGCAGACGAAGACCTCCTGCCGTTCCAGCACCATGTCCGGCAGGTCCTGGAACCAGCCCTTCAGCACCGTGCCGTCGCCGAGCAGCAGACGGTCATGCAGGTCGTCGTCCTGCTTCTCCACGACCGTGGCCGGGACTCGTCGCCACGGCTGCTCGAGCAGGCCGCGCCGCAGGGCCCTGGTCTCCGACCGGTACATCAGCGGGCCGAGCCCGAACAGGAACGTGACCAGGAACAGCACGACCATCGCGCCGACGTTGCCGGGTGTGGTGGCAAGGAACAGGCAGGCCACGCCGAAGGCGCCCGTCACGACGGCGATGCCGCCCAGCGTCGTCGCGCCCCAGCGCAGGTCCTGCAGGATCAGGCCGGTGGACCAGTCGTCCTTCGCGGGCACGTCCGTGCGCGGTTCGAGGTACTGCACGCACCAGCCCCCAGCTATGCCTTCGCGGCCACCTCGCGGATCAGGTTCGCGAGCTCCGCCGGTCGTTCGAGCGGAAGCATATGTCCGGCGTCGGCCAGCACGACCGACGTTCCGCCGAACTTCACGGCGTCGGACTCGGGCACAAGCCGGTCCTCGTCGCCCACGACGGCGACCACGGCCTTCTCCTTGGCCACGGTGAGCCCGGCCTCGCGGTCGTAGCGGTCGACGGCGGGCCGGAACAACGCGATGGTCTCCGGCCAGTGCCCCCACACCATGTCCGCGGTCAGTTCCACGTCCTCGGCGGCCGGCTGGTCGCCGAACAGCCACCACCGCAGCCCGGCGGTCTTGGTCGGCTCGATCTTCTCCCGCACCGCGCGCACGATCGGGCCGAACGCCCGTTCCAGCTCCCGCACGAGCTTGCCGACCGCCTTGGGCCACGCGAGCGTCGTCTCGGACATGCCGCTCGCCGCCGTGGACACGAACACGTTGCCCAGCACCCTCTGCCGGAACAGCCGCGGCCGGCGTTCGGCCATCGCGAGCGCCGCCATGCCGCCCATCGAGTGCCCGGCGATGACGATCTGCCCCTGCGGCACCGCGCGTTCGATCAGTTCGCCCAGGTCCTCCCCGAGCTGGTCGATCGTGGCGGTCTCCTTGGACGCGCCGCCCGACTTGCCGTGACCGCGGTGGTCGTAGGCGATGACCTGGAAGTCCTGACTCAGCTGCTCGACAACCTTGTGCCAGCTGCGGTGGTCGAGCGCGTAGCCGTGCGCGAGCACGACCGTCACGGGTGCCTCGGGATCCCCCGCGCGCATCACGTTGAGCTCGGTCCCGTCCTCCAGCCGCACCATGCGCTGTCCTTTCGCCGTGTCGTCTGTTCGTCCTAACGAGACAACCCGGTTCCAGGACACGCCCTAAATGCGGCCGAGCACCACTTCGGGCGGCATCTTCCCGCCACCGACGCCCGGCACGCCGCGGAAGTCGTACGCCGTCGCCCTCCCGCCGGGCTGGATGATCCAGGCCTCCCCCGGTTCGCCCTGTGCCAGCACGGTCTGCAGCGCCTCGGCGACGTCGGACGGCGTCAGCAGCGGGAAGGCGACGGAGTTGAACTCCTCCTTCGCCGCGCCCAGCAGCAACGTGTCGACGAACCCGGGACACAGCGCGGAGACCGTGATGTTGTCCCCGGCCAGTGCCTTGCCCGCCGCCCGTGCGTACCCGACGACCGCGTGCTTGGTCAGCGTGTACAGCGGATCGGCGGGCATGGCCGTCAGCCCGGCGAGCGACGCCGTGATCACGATCTTCCCGCCGCCCTGCCGCCGCAGCGCGGGGACGGCGGCGCAGAGCCCGTAGACGACGTGGTCGACGTTGACGCCGACCAGCTTGCGGTAGCGGGCGACGTCCAGGGCGTCGTCCACTCCGGTCTGCCCGCCACCGATCCCGGCGTTGAGGAGCACGACGTCGAGGCGTCCGAACTCCTTCTCGACCTGCTCCACGACCGCGGGCATGGTCTCGGGATCGGCGACGTCACCGGCGATGGCGATGCCGCCCACCGCGGACGCGACCCGGTGCGCGCCGGCGGCGTCGAGATCGAGCACCGCCACCTGCGCGCCGAGCTTCGCGAGCCGGTGCACGACGGCGGAGCCGATGCCCCGCGCTCCGCCGGTGACCAGCGCGACCTGACCGGTCAAATCCACAGTGGACACGACACCACTCCTCAGCTGTTGCGCAGGAATCGGTCGAGAACCCGGACGCCGAACTTCAGGGCGTCCACCGGCACGCGCTCGTCCACGCCGTGGAAGAGCCCGGAGAAGTCGAGGTCGGCGGGCAGCTTCAGCGGCGAGAAGCCGAAGTTGCGGATGCCGAGGGTCTGGAACGACTTGGCGTCCGTGCCGCCGGAGAGCATATACGGCAGCACGCGGGCGCCAGGGTCCTCGGCGAGCAGCGACGCCGTCATCGCGTCCACCAGTGCGCCGTCGAACGTCGTCTCGACCGGCGGCAGGCCGACCCACTCCCGTTCCACGTCGGGTCCGAGGAGCTCGGCGAGCTCGCGGTCGAACGCCTCCTCGCGGCCCGGCAGGATCCGGCAGTCCACAGTGGCCTCGGCGGTCGACGGGATGACGTTCGCCTTGTACCCGGCGGAGAGCATGGTCGGGTTCGCGGTGTCGCGCAGCGTCGCGCCGATCATCCGCGACAGCGCGCCGAGCTTGCCGATCGAGCCCTCGATGTCGTCGTCGGGGAACTCGAGGCCGGTGATCTCGGTGACGCCGTCGAGGAACTCGCGCACGGACGGGCGGATGATCAGCGGCCACTGGTGCTGGTCGAGCTTGGTGACGGCGGCGGCGAGCTTCGCGACCGCGTTGTCGCGGTGGATCATGCTGCCGTGGCCGGCGGTGCCCTTCACCCGCAGCTTGAGCCAGCGGATGCCCTTCTCGGCCGTCTCAACGAGGTACGCGCGGACGTCGTCCTTGAGCGTGATCGAGAAGCCGCCGACCTCGCTGATCGCCTCGGTGACGCCCTCGAACAGCTCCGGCCGGTTCTCCACCAGCCACTTCGCGCCGTAGAGGCCGCCCGCCTCCTCGTCGGCGAGGAACGCGAACACGATGTCGCGCGGCGGCACGACGTTGTTGCGCTTGAAGTGCCGGGCCAAGGCCAGCGTCATGCCGACCATGTCCTTCATGTCGACGGCGCCGCGGCCCCACACGTACCCGTCCTGCACGGCCCCGGAGAACGGGTGCACCGACCACTCGGAGGCGTCGGCGGGCACGACGTCGAGGTGACCGTGCACGAGCAGGGCGCCACGGCTGGGGTCGGCCCCTTGCAGGCGCGCGACGACGTTGCCGCGGCCCTTGGCCCCGGACTCCACATAGGTCGTCTCGTAGCCGACCTCGGAGAGCTTCTCCGCCACCCACTCGGCGGCTTTGCGCTCCCCCACGACCGTCGCGGGATCACCCGTGTTCGTCGTGTCGATCCTGATCAGCTCACTGACGAGGGTCACGACCTCGTCTTCCGCCAGTGCCAGTGCGTTCCCCGTTGTGCTCACCCCGTCTTCCTACCATCAGTCAGAACACTGACCAGCCCGTGGACGTGGTGAATCGGTCCAAGGCGTCCACGCCCGCGAGAGAGTTGCCCCGCGCGTCCAATCCTGGGCTCCAGACGCAGATCGCGCACTTCCCGGGGACGACGGCGATGATCCCGCCGCCGACACCGCTCTTGCCGGGCAGGCCGACGCGGTAGGCGAACTGGCCGGCGGCGTCGTAGGTGCCGCACGTGAGCATCACGGCGTTGACGCGTTTCGCGCCGCTGACGCCGAGCAGCCGGGTGCCGTCGTTGCGGACGCCGTGGCGGGCGAGGAAGAGGGTGGCGCGGGCAAGATCAGCGCAGCTCATCGCGATCGAGCACTGCCGCACGTACTCGTGCAGCACGACGTCGACGGGGTTGCGCATGTTGCCGTAGGAGGCCATGAAGTGCGCGAGCGCACGGTTGCGGTCGCTGTGGTCCATCTCCGACTTGGCGACCTCGGGGTCGACATCGATCCGCGGGTTGCCGCTCTCCTGGCGCAGGAACGCGAGCAGCCGGTCGGCGGCGCCGAGGCCGAGGTGGTCGGTGACGACGACGGCGCCCGCGTTGATGAACGGGTTGCGCGGGATGCCCTGCTCGGTCTCCAGCTGGACCAGCGAGTTGAACGGTGACCCGGACGGCTCACGGCCGACGCGGGTCCACACGTCGTCGTTCTCGGCGAGGGCCAGAGCGAGCATGAACGCCTTGGAGATGCTCTGGATCGAGAACGGCCTGTCGTAGTCCCCCGCGCCGAAGACCTCGCCGTCCAGGGTGGCGACGGCGAGGCCGAAGGCGTGCGGGTCGATCCTGGCCAGTGCGGGGATGTAGTCGGCTGAGGCGCCACCTGGCGTGACCTCTGAGGTGATGCGGTCCACCAGTTGCTGGAGCTCCATGCCGTCATCCCATCACGGGATGAGCCTTACGCCACCGGGAACTCGTGGAACTTGGTGGCCTGACCGGCCTTGACCGTGCAAGGCGAGTTGACGGTACCGATCCACGTCGGGTCGCCGTTGGCGTAGCGGGGCGTCAGCGCGAGCGTCGCGTTGCCCAGCGAGATCGACGCCGTGCCCGCGTTGGCGAGCGTGAGCGCCGGCAGCGTGCCGGTGGCGACGACCTGGAACGTGCCCGAACCGGGAACCGCGGTGTTCGGGATGGTCGACGTCGCCGTCAGGTTCTGGACGCTGCTCCCGTTGGTCACCGTGATGCTGGTGCTCAGCGTGCCGTCGACGGAGCGGCCGCCGATCCACCACAGCGTGTTGCGGATGTCGTCCGACACGGTGGTGGTCACCGTGGTCGAGGCCGCCGCGGTCGGCACCCCGACGGTGGCGGAGTCCGGCGCGTCCGGCGAGGTGACCACGGTCGGCATGTCGTGCGTGCCGGTGATCGAGAACTCGCACACGTAGGTGATGTTCAGCGAGGCGGTCGCGGCGGAACTGGTGCCGGCCGTCGTCACGCTCAGCGCTCCGGCAACCAGAACGACGGCGGCGGCGCGCGCGAAAAGTCCGGTCTTCATCTGCAGGGACCTCCTGAGTACGTCATTGAACTGCAAGAAGGCGGTGTTGCTTTACTCGCCAGTAAAGTAGCCAGCTTTGATTCGGCAAAGCAAGCAAAAACCGTCTTTTGTCACCCGCGTACGAAATGACTTCCGGCCGTTTGTCAGTCGCGCAGCAACAAATAGTGCGCGCGCAGGGCCAGTTCGAGGGTGAACCGTTCCTCGGCGTCGTGCATTCGGTCTCCGAACAGTTCGTCCAATTGGTTCACGCGGTACCGCACGGTCTGCGGGTGGACCTTCAGCCGGGCGGCGACCTCGGGCGCCCCACCCCGTGCCGACAGCCACACCAGCAGCGTCTCGGCGAGCTTGGTGCGTTGCAGGTCGGTGAGCGGGGCCAGCGGCGCCAGCGCCCGTTCGGCGAGCTGCCTGGCCAGGAACTCGTCCGCGAGCACGGTCAGTTCGACGAGGTGGTCGGCGCAGTCCAGCACGGGTTTGTCGGGCAGCACCTTTTCGTGGGAGAGGGCGAGCACGCGGCGTGCGCAGGCCAGTGACCTGGGCGCGTCCTGCGGCGGCACCGGCAGGCCGACCGCCGCGCGCCACCCCGGCAGGGCTCCGCGCAACCAGCGCGGCACCGCGGCCGGGTTCGGCACCAACAGGTACGGGGTGGCGTCCTCGAAGTTGACCAGCACGTCGGCCGGCAGGTCGTCCGCGGGCGCGGCGGACGGCTCCAGCGCGACGGCCACGAGCCGGTCGGGCATCGGCCAGGACGCCGCCCTCGCCGCGTCGAGCACGGCCTGCCAGTTGTTCGCGGGATCGCCGACGAGCAGCTCCATCAGCTTGCGCCGCTTGCGTTCCAGCGTGCCCGCCGCGCTCGCCTGGGCGGCGGCGTATCCCTCGACCGACAGGCTGACCAGTTCGTCGACGTGGGCGATCATCGCCTCACCCAGCACCGACATGAGGCGCAGCGACAGCTCGCGCCGCTCGGCGAACCCGCAGACGTGCCGCCACGCCACCCGCGCGCCGATCCGGTAGGCGGCCTGGAGGCTGTCGAGGCTGCGGCCGGACTTGAACTCCCACGCGCCGAGCTTGCGGTGGATGTCGTCGTGCGGATCGGGCTCGGAATCCGGCGCGGCGATGCGGTCGACGAACTTCACCAACGCCTGCCGGATTCCGTCCACCACGTTGTCCCGGAACGTGCTGTATTCCGGAATAGATTTCTCGATCGCCTCGAAAATGCTCACCGAAACGGGCGCCACTTCCATTCGGAGCAACGGCGCCAGTTCGCGCGGGACCGATCTTCTCGGATCGTCCAGCCCAGTCATCCTGGCGAGTGTAGGAGGAAAACGAAACCGGGTCGTTCAGCCAACTGGACCAAATGGTTCACAGGAGGAACAGCCGGGCGACGGCATCGCGTGCGACCAGGAACCCGGCGATGCCGAGAATCCAGCCCGTCGCGCTCGCCCCCTTCTCCGCGAACCAGGTGCTGATCCTCGTGAGGAACGGCTCGATCCTCGCCCGCAACGCGAGCCGCCCGCCGAGCAGCAGCAGCGCCGGCACGATCATGACCAGGCAGTATCCGGCGAGCAGCAGCCCGATCTGGCCCGCGTTCAGCTCGGCGGCGCTCATCATCCCGATCGCGCCCAGGTACGGCAGCATCGTCGCGAGCTCGACCACACCCGCCAGCACCGCGACACCGGCGAGCGCCGTCGCGGACCCGTTGGCGTTGATGCGGTTCTGCCACTTCCCCGTGTTGGTCTTCTTCTTGCTGTCGAAGCGGAAGCTGATCGCGAACAGGGCCACGCCGATCACCAGCTGGATCCAGTAGGCCACCTGGTTGTCGAGGTGGCCGGCAAGTTGCGTGGCGCCGAGCACGATCACGATGCCGACGGCGAAGTAGAAGACGGTGATCGTGCCGAGGTAGACGGCGAACCTGCTCAGTTTCAGCCGCCCCGGCGTGAGCATCAGCCAGATCGGGATGAACAACGTCCCGATGCTCGTCGAGTCGAGCAGCGCCAGGCCTGCCAGCGCCGCCACCAATCCCAGTGTCACGTGCTCCCCCACAGTCGTTCGAGGTGGCGCGCGATCACCCGCCGCGCCGTCTCCTCCGTCATCACCTCGGGCTCCAGCGCACGTTGCGCCGTCACCCCGTCGACCAGTGCCGCGAGCCCGACGGCCTCCCCGCCGTCCAGGCCCGCGCCTTCCAGCACTTGCCGGCACAGATCCCTGATCTGCTGCGCGCCTTCCACGTGCCGTTGCAGCAACACGGGATTCGCCGCCGCACGAGCCGCGAACGCCAGCCACACCCGTGCGCGTGCCGCGTCCTCCACGAGCCCGATGGCGCACAAGGCGCCGTGCAGGCGGTCCTGGAGACTCCCCTCCTGCTCCAGGACCGCCTGCACACGTGCGGTGAGCTCCTCCACGAGCTGGTCCTGCGCGAACAGCAGCAGCTCGTCCTTGCTGCGGAAGTACTTCTGCAGCAGTCCCGTGGTGGCGTTCAGCTCCCTGGCGATCCTGGGCAGGCTCGCCGCGTCCAGCCCCTCGGCGTCGACCACCCGGTAGAGGGCATTGACCACCTGCCGGCGCCGTTCGACGGGATCCGCGTGTTTTGGCACGACCGTTAGATTACGACCTTAATCTGATCACGGCAACTCCCTTGCGCAACCTCGGGACGGCACGAGGCGTCGAACACGTCGTGAAGCGTTGGATCTGGGCGGCGTTGGCCGCGGTTCCGGTCGGGGCGGGCGCGATCTGGTGGGCGTTGCCCGACACCACGGACGTCGCGGTGATCACCGCGATCAACCCCGACGGCACGGTGCAGTGGGTCGACGGCGAGATCCGGCGTGCCGAGGAGAACAACACCATGGTTCACGAACTGCCCGGTGAGACGCGGGTGTCGCGGCTCGCCGACGACGTGGTCATCTTCCTGCCGTTCGGGTGCGGTGAGCCGCAAGGCCTCACGCTGACATGGACCGGGATGGGCGCGATCGAGTGCACGCGCTCGGAGTTCCTGGCGAAGGCCGACCCGCCCTACGCACCGCGGCTGACGTTCAACGGCGACGGGGAGATCACCGAGATTCAGGGGCGATACCACCCGTAGCCCGTATACATCTGGTCCATGGACCTGACTGCGGTTCCGCTGGTGGCGTTGCGGGTGTTCCAGGAGGTGGCCGAGCGGGGCTCGCTGAGCGCCGCGGCCGCCGCGCTGGGCTACACGCAGTCGGCGGTGTCCCGGCAGATCGCCGCGCTGGAACGGGTCGTGCGCGCGCCGTTGCTCGACCGGCAACGTGACGGCGTGCAGCTGACCGACACCGGGCACGTGCTGCTGCGGCACGCGGGGCTGGTGCTCGCGCAGCTCGACGCGGCCAGCCGTGAGCTGTCCGGGCTGCCGGCGACCGCGGGCACCGTTCGGCTCGGCTGGTTCACCAGTGCGGGCGGCACGCTGGTCCCGTCGGCGCTGGCGTCGTTGCGGCGCAGCCATCCGGCGTTGACGGTGACCACGCGCGACGGCACGACAGCTTCGCTCGTTCGTGCTTTGCGGGCGCGCACGGTCGACATCGCGGTGCTCGCGTGCGAGCCGCCGTTCCCTCCGCTGGACGACGAGACGCCGGCGTTGCGGACGAAGGTGCTGGACGAACGCGAGCTGCTGCTGGCCGTGCCGTCGACGCACCCGTTGGCGCACAAGGACTTCATCGACGTGGCCGACCTGCGCGGCTGGGCGTGGATCGCGGGACCGCCCGGTTTCGGCGTCTGGCCGGGGCTGGACGAACGGGTGACCGTCGCGCACATCGCGCGGGACTGGCTGGCGAAACTCCAACTCGTGGCGTCCGGTGCGGGCATCACGACGTTGCCCGAGCCGTTGGCCACCTTGGTCCCGCAAGGCGTTCAGGTCATCCGGGTGCGTTCGAAGGAACGGCAGCGCATCGTCGTCGCGTGGCTGAACCTGTCCGAACCGGCGTCCGTGGTGCTGGACGCGCTCGTGCTCCGCGCATGACATCTGTCATGGGGAACTGATGTGGGACCGCACTGCCGGTGACCCTGTTTCCCCGAGATCGTTGGGTCATGACAGCGATCGAGGTGCGGGGGCTGACTCGCCGGTACAGCGGAGGGTTCGAAGCTGTGCGGGGCGTGTCCTTTGACGTGGAGCGGGGCGAGATGTTCGCGCTGCTCGGCACGAACGGTGCAGGGAAAACCTCGACGGTGGAGGTCGTGGAAGGGCTCTCACGTCCGGCTGAGGGGTCCGTACGTGTGCTCGGCCACGACCCGTTCAGCGAGCGCGCCGCCGTGCGGCCGCGGATGGGCGTGATGTTGCAGGAAGGCGGTTTCCCGCCGGACCTGACGGTGAGCGAGGCCGCGAAGATGTGGGCGGGGACCCTGACGTCGCCGCGGCCGGTGGACGAGGCGTTGTCGCTCGTCGACCTGGCGCATCGGGCGTCGGTGCGGGTGAAGCAGCTGTCCGGCGGGGAGCGGCGGCGGCTGGACCTGGCGCTCGCGTTGCTGGGCAAGCCCGAGGTGCTGTTCCTCGACGAGCCGACCACCGGACTCGACCCGGAGAGCCGGCGCAACACGTGGGAGCTGATTCGTTCTCTGTTGCGCGAGGGCGTGACCGTGCTGCTGACCACGCATTATCTGGAGGAGGCGCAGGCGTTGGCCGACCGGTTGGCGATCATGCACCGCGGCCGGATCGTGGCGCAGGGAACCGTGTCCGAGGTCGTGGACGCGTACCCGTCACGGATCTCGTTCGTGCCGCCTGCTGGTGTCCCGCTGCCGGTCGTGGCCGAGGTGGAGTCGTCGGGCCGCGTGACCGTGCGGACGAACGAACTGCAGTCGACGCTGCACGAGCTCCTTGCGTGGGCTCATCAGAACAACGTGGAACTGTCCGGTTTGGACGCCCGGTCGGCGTCTCTCGAAGAGGCGTTCCTGGCGATCGCGGAGGAGGCGGCATGAGGGCCGTGGCCATCGGGCAGGCCGAGCTGAAGTTGTTCTGGCGCAACCGGACCGCGCTGTTCAACTCGCTGCTGCTGCCGTTGTTGCTGGTGCCGGTGCTGATCTCGGTGGACGCGGAGGGCGTGCCGCTGGTCGTCGGGCTGATCGGGTTCGCGCTGCTGATGGCGGTGTACTACAACCTCGTCACCACGTTCGTCGCCCGGCGCGAGGAGCTCGTGCTCAAGCGCCTGCGCGTCGGCGAGCTCACCGACCCGGAGATCCTGCTCGGCGCGTCACTGCCGTCCGTAGTGGTGGCAGTGGGTCAGATGGTGCTGTACTGCGTCGTCGTCGGAGTGATCACCGGCGTCGAACTCCCGTCGCGGCCGTGGTTCCTGCTGCTCGGCGTGCTCGGTGGCGTCGCGGTCTTCACGGTGCTCGCCGCGGTGTCCTCGGCGTTCACCCGAACCGTCGAGATGGCGCAGGTGACGTCGTTGCCGGTCCTGATGGCGTGCCTGTTCGGCTCCGGCCTGATGTTCCCGCTCTCGGCGCTGCCCGAGGGACTGGCCGCAGTGCTCAAGTACCTGCCGCTGACGCCGGTGCTCGAGGTGCTCCGCGCAGGCTGGGCGGACGGCCCCGTGCTCAAGCCGTTGATCGTCCTGGCGGTGTGGATCGTCGTGGGCACCTACGCTGTGCAGCGGTGGTTCAGGTGGGATCCCCGGAGGTGAACTTGCTCGGCTGGTGGCGGTCCCGTGGCAGCGCGGCGCGGTTCGACCTGTTCGTGCGCTACACGTTCTACCTGAGCTACGTGTTCCTGCCGCCGTTGCTGATCACCGGTTTCGCCAACGAGGTCGGCACCGTCGGGCTGATCGTCCTGATCACGACGGTGCTGGCCTACGTGGTCGCGAGCATCCGCCTGGTCCACCTGGGCATCGAGTACCACCTCGACCGCACCCCGTTCCCCCGCCGCCTGCTGACGGTCTACCTCGTCGCCACCGCCGTCGTGCTGGCCTTCGGGCAGGTCTTCTACCCCGACCCGTTGCCCGGCAAGCCCGACAGCCCTGGCGACGGCATCTCGGTGATCTTCCTGGTCCTGGCGATCACCACCCTGTCGGCCGTGCTGCGCCCGCGCACCCTCGTCCTGCTCGCCCTCGCGGGCGGCCTCTGGATGCTCCTCACCGCACCGCCGGGCCACGCCCTGTTCATCAGCCTGATGCTGCAGTTCCTGGTGGGCGCGTTCCGTTCGACCCTGTGGATGCTGCGGATCGTGTGGGAACTGGACCGCAGCCGCGACGTGCGCGCGAACCTCGCCGTGGCAGAAGAACGCCTGCGCTTCGCCCGAGACCTCCACGACGTGGTGGGCCGCAACCTCTCCGCCGTAGCCCTCAAAGCAGATCTGGCGGCCCAGCTGGCCCGCCGCGACCGTTCCGCCGACGCCATCGACGAGATGCTGGAAGTCCGCCAGATCGCCCAGGACTCCCTGGACGAACTCCGTGCCGTCGTCAGCGGCTACCGCACGGCAGACCTCTCCGCGGAACTCGCCGGCGCCCGCTCGCTGCTCGCCTCCGCCGGCATCGACTGCAGGGTGATCGGCGACGTGACGTTCGACGGCGAGCCGGCGGGCGCCCTGGGCTGGGCCGTCCGGGAGGGCGTGACGAACGTCCTGCGCCACAGCGAGGCCAGCACGTGCACGATCACACTGCGAGGCAGGAAACTCACCATGACCAACGACGGCGCCTCCTCCGCACCGTTCCGCTTCGGCAGCGGCCTGACCGGCCTGCGCGAACGCGTGGCGATCCTGGGCGGCTCCGTGACAGCGGCCCCAGAAGCTCCCCATCGCTTCGTCCTGACCGTGGAGCTCCCGTGATCCGCATCCTGCTGGCCGACGACGAACACCTCATCCGGGGCGCCATGGCGGCCCTGCTGTCCCTGGAAGACGACCTGGAGGTGGTGGCCCAAGCCGCCACCGGCAAAGAAGCCTTGGCCACAGCCAGGGTGGTCCGCCCGGACGTGGCCGTGATCGACCTGCAGATGCCGGACCTGGACGGCGTGGCGGTAGCCCAGTCCCTCGCCGTGGAACTCCCCACCTGCTCCACGATGATCGTCACCAGCCACGGCCGCCCAGGCCACCTCAAACGAGCCCTGGCCGCAGGCGTAAGGGGTTTCCTCCCGAAAACCGTCTCGTCAGACGTCCTGGCCACAGTGGTCAGAACCGTCCACACAGGAGGCCGCTACGTGGACCCAGCCCTAGCAGCCGAAGCGATCAGCGCCGGCGACAGCCCACTAACACCACGAGAAGCAGACGTCCTGGAACTGGCCCTAGAGGGCGCCCCGATCGAGGAAATAGCCCGCCGAGCCTCCCTCTCCCCAGGCACAGTCCGCAACTACCTCTCCTCAGCCGTGGGCAAAACCGCAGCCGCGAACCGCCACGAAGCGGCCCGCTTCGCCAGGGCAAAGGGCTGGATCTAACGATCCCACCACTCCAACACCCGCAGGGCATAAAACGTGAGCCACTTGGACGGCTCCCCAGCAGGCACATCAACCTCGAACCACACCCGCCCAGGATGCCGACCAGCCTGCAACCAGGTCCCATCCGCCTGCCGAGCAGCCCTGATCATCTCAACGGCCTCAGCCATCCGAGGATCCTTCCGCCCCGCCTCCCGGAAGTAGTCCATCGCGTTCAACACGCTGTACCCCCACCGAAACGGCGACCGGAACTCACTAACCCAAGCCCCCACAACCTCCTGAGTGGACAACCGCTTGTAGAGGTCCCGAACAAGCAGGTACTCCTCCCCCACAGCCCGCGCACGCCGACTCTCCACCGTCCCCCCGGTGGCCAACTCGTGAGCCAACAACCCCTTCAACGAGTTGAGCGTCGAGTGAAACGAAGACCGCGTGGACCCCTCAACCCACTCGCAGTTCCACCCACCGTCCTCAAGCTGATGCTCCACAAACCACTCAGCAATCCCCTCGACATCAGCCCCAAGCCACACCCCGTTGGCCAACGTCCAGGAGTTGATGCAGCAGTCAACCTCCCCACTCCAGTAGGGCAGATCCTGGTACTCCCACCGACACCCGGCCTCAAGAAGCCCAACGGTCCCCTCAAGCGCGGAATCGTCGACCCCCCACTCCCGCAACGAGGTCAACGACCAGGTGGTAGCCGTCCACGGCTGCCCAACCTCAGCTGCCCCGTCAAACCCAGCGGGAAAGAAGGCCCCACCGGCCCACATCCCATCGTCCCCCTGCGCAGCCAACAGCCGAGCCCCAAACCCCTCAGCCGCGACAAGCCCCCGAGTCTCCCGCCACACCGCCTCAGGCGCCCCAACCAGATCCCGCTCAACCTGCCACCGCAACGCCGGATCGGACTCAAGCAACCACCCAGTCAACTCAGCCACGCCCGACCTTAACCCCGCCCACCGACACCCCCCGCCACCACAGCCCCAACCAGCACAAACAGCACCACCAGGCCCCGATTTTGGCGCACACCGACGATCATGTAATCTAGGCACACACCACGGCGCGAGCCGAGGCAGAACTAAATACGTCCGGGTGGCGGAATGGCAGACGCGCTAGCTTGAGGTGCTAGTCCCCGAAAGGGGGTGGGGGTTCAAGTCCCCCCTCGGACACAAAGGTAAGGCAGAAGGGTGGTTGACCAACTGGTCAACCACCCTTCTGCCTTATGTCAACTTCGCCGGGCTCACTTTCTCGGCCACTACGAGAACACCGTCGAACAAGCTTGTTTCTGCAGTTCACACCACCCGTCCCGGGACGGGTTCGCCGCGACCCGCACCGCCGACTCAGTGCCTGAAATCGCACCAGAGCAGACCCAACCCGGGCACCCGTCCCATGCTCCGGACCGAGCAATCAGCGCAGCTCAAGTGCCTACTTGAACCCGTCCCGCCGACCTGTCCGCGAGCGATCCTTGCGGGACAGCTGGGACAGGTCACCAGGGCGCCGTGTCCCTCATACCGACTCCGCAATCGCAGCTCGGATGTCCGCCGTCAAGTAGCCGCGAACGCGCCGTGTGTTTTCTCCGTCGTGGACGTACTGGCGCGCGGGAGGACATCCGAGATCACCCATCTCTTTCCCGAATGTCGTGGGCTCGACATCCAATGCCTTCACCAACTCCGCAGTGGGTATGAACTCGCGTTCACTCAGGTCTTCGCCCAGGTAATGCGCGACCGAAGCCAACGGCTCCGGCAGCCTGTCTCCATTGTGGTCCGACTTCCCGCTCGTGATCACGACCGCCTCGCGATCACGGACCGGCAGCGCATCCTGCCCAGCGGCGTGGCCCGTCAACTTTCCTTCCGCTTCACGCAGCGCACGGCCTCGTTCGCAGATCACCCTCCAGTCGTCGTTCGGCATGTAGAACGTTCGTACCGTCAGCGCCAGGACGTCGGCGCCGAGCTGCGTTTCGCCGTCAGGGCGCAGGATTCCCACACCCTTGTGCGATGGGAGGAGTCTGCTGCTGTCATACCCGCGGGTGTTCATCTGATCACCCAGCACGATGTTGCTGTCGCGCCAGTCCATGACCCGCAACGCGAACCGTGATCCGAGGACTGCTCGCAGCTTCGACGGGATCGTGGTGCTGTCCGGTCTCTGGGTAGCGAGCACCATCACCAGACCCGCAGCCGGTGCCTTCTTCGCGAGCCACGTCAGCAGTTCACCGATCCTCTCGCCCGCCGTGAGCCGCTTGCCCTGCACCAGCACGGACGTGCGGTCCTCCAGTGCGATGTGGACTTCGTCGACGATCAACGCGGTGAGCGGCATGTCCAGCGACTGGTCCCTGGACATCGCGGGCGTCACCTTCGATTCGGGACATGTCACGTCGTCCAGGTGCTGCATCCGGCGATAGCGCTGCTGCACGTCGTCAACCAGCTCCTCCAGCCAGTCCATGAACATCAACACGTGTTCACCGTCGTCACCTGCCATGAATCGATGCGCGACCTGCTCCGCTGCCCGCCAGTCCTTCCCGTTCTTGAAGTCCGCGACGTAGAGCCGTGCGTGCGGATCGAGGACTAGTCCGGCAACGGCTAGCCGTTCAGCCATCGTCTTGCCTTGCCGCGGAATCGCGCCGATGAGCAACGACGTCCACACCAGCGGCAGGTCGATCCGACGTCCACGCGCGTCTGTCCCGAAAGGCACCGGCTTCCACGCGTCCCAACGCCGCACCTCGAGCAACGGTGTCCGAACAGGTGCTGAGGCGTATGGGTCTTTGTCGGCCACCCAGATCGCCACGCGACCGGCGTGGCCACCCTCTCCGCGCACCCGTTCCACACTGAGCTGGATCTCGTCCACCGCCAGTGCGGACGCCAGCTCCTCCCGGTTCTTCACGACATCGGCAGCCTTGCGCGTGGCAGGCAGGTCCACCGTCACCGCCCACCCGTCACCTTGCCGGGACGGCCGTTCGACCAGCCGCAGGGTCTCGTCTTTTCCGATCAGCTTGGCGTTCCGGAACACGTCGATCAGCACCTGGGCGTCCATCGTCCACATGAGGATCCACGGCCCCGCGAGAACGGTCTTGCGGCCCGATGCACCGTCCTTCGCCCTGCCGGCGACCGCCAGTACGACCGCGCCGACGCCTCCCAAGATCCACAGCACCAGATCGCCGTAAACCAGTCTCGCGATCGCGAGAACCACACCACTGACCAGCAGCACGGTGGCGGTCACCTTCCACCGGAACAATGTCAGCGCCCGGATCTCGACGAACTTGTCCGCCAGTTTCTCCGACTGCTCTGCGGCCTCGCGGTAGTCACGAACCCGGACCCAGTTCCGCCAGCCTCGCGCCGAGATCACCAGGCCCCGGCCCACGGCCCTCGCACACCGGAACGGCACTCGGACAGCCCAAGCGGATACACCCTTAACCGCGTCCCTCAGAGCCTGCCGCGACCTCAACGCCGGCGGCACCGCACGTGAACCACGCCAGGTGCTCTCCAGGCGCCGCACCAGCGCCGCGCGCTCGTCCACCACCTCGCCCTCGAGCACCTGCTCGGAATGGACCAACTCGCCGCTCATCGCCGGTCCTCGTTCAACGCCGCGGCCAGCTTGGACGACAGCCCGCGCGAACACCCGGTGGCCTCGCGAACCCATGCGGGTGAGACCTTCTCCCCTGCCTTCTTGGTCTTGCGGGCGACCGCGAGGTACTCCGCGAACGAAGTCCGAGGAACCCGTGCCCCGTCCTCCACCGCACCCAGTTTGTCCCGCAACTCCGTCACCGCTTCGGCAGCGACGAACACGACCAGCGGCGGCACGGAGTGCAGAACCACGAGCGCCGCAGACCCGGCCACGAACGCACTCCAGGTGTTCATGACATAGGTGGCACCGAGCGTGAACCACTTCGCCGCCCGCACCCATCCACCGAGCCGCACACCCCTGCGAGCGGTCACCTGTTCCGCTCGCAGGATCGCCAGCAGGACCAGCGACACCATCGGGTCCAGCAACCAGGCGGCAAACCACGTCAACGACCACACCGGTGCTCCGGCCGCGGCGAACTGCTGCACGTTGGTCATGGTGAACGCCAGCCCCAGCAGAATGCCGGTCCAGCACAACCGGTCCACCTGCACGGCAACCCGCTCGATCGGTTCACTCACTTCCGATCACCACCACGACGACGAGGCACATAGGCGGTCACCGTGAGCGCCTTGGTCAACGTGTAAGACGCCAGCAACGCCGGCACCCCGAGCGCCACGAACAGCAAGCAACCCTCGCCGCGGTTCGTGATGATCACCCACTGAACGATCACGATCAGCACGGCGTTCACGACAACCCGCCCACCCAGAGACATCAGCCGCACACTCGTCCGCGCCGCGTTCGCTGCCGCATTCGCCCGACGACAACCAGTCCGCCAGACCAACGCCAGAACCAAGAGCACGCCGACTACGGCCAGCACCTGAGTGGGCGTCACGCTGATGGTGTTCATGAACGCGGCCCCCTCTCGGCCCGTTCACCGCGCTGACGCCAGTGCCGATGCACCTCGCGCCGCTCGTCCTCCGGCAGCGCACCCCACACACCGACCGTCTCAGCGCCGGCTGTGCGCAACTCCAACTCCAAGCACTCGTCCCGCACGGGACACCCCGAGCACTGCCGCTCAGCCAGCTCCCGATCGGTGAGTTCTTCGTCCGCCCACGGTGGCTCCCCCGTGAACGCCCACATGCACAGCCCGTCGCTCTGAACGACGTTGGTCAACTCATCGGTCGGCACCCATCGCAAGTGGTCCAGCGACCAGGCGATCCCGACCAGCCGCAGATCAGTCACGAAGCACCCCCGGCTCCGAAAGCACTCGCCGCAGCGAGCTACCAGGGACGACGAGACGGCCGTACTGGCGCTCTGCCGTGAGCACTCCGAGCCGGATGGCCCGGAACACAGCGGACTGGCTGATACCGAGCACCCAAGCGGTCTCGCGGATCGAGTGAGCAGAAGACACAGAAGTACGCATAGGAATAGGCCCTTCAAAGAGCGAGCTGACGATTTCAGCTCTAATTGATTGATTTCAGCGCACACGAAGGCGCGCTTGATCGCGCACAGTGCGAAATGCGCCGTGTCACGTCTCCAAACAGCGCAAGGCGGCTAATATCAGCGCCGAGGCAGAACGTGGAGGAATTACGTGTCGGAGGATTGGGCGGCAGTCGCCAGAGCCATCAACGAGCGCGTGAACGAGCTCGGCTGGCGTCAACGCGAGCTAGCAGAACGCTCGAACGTCTCCCAGGCGATCGTCCGCGAGATCCAACACAACACAGTGGAGCGCCGGCGGGGGCCGCGGACGCTGGAGTCCTTGTCCACAGCCATGGGCTGGCACCCGATGCACCTCGACGCGGTGCTCCACGGCCGCCGCCCACCGGAACGAGACGAGCCGATCACCGACCCCGGCGACTCGCTTTGGTCGCGTTTGGACAGTGTCGAACAGCGCCTGATCGACATAACCGAACGCCTCGACGACCTGAAGTCGGATCTCGCGTCGGTAGCGAAGCAAGTCCGCGAGAACCGGTAGCGCGGCGTTTCTGCTGGTTGAGCGCTTTGATTTCCATGCACCAATTCCAGCGTGAATCGCCGCTCAAGCCCATGCATGTCCAATGCAAGTTCAATGCAGCTTCAGCGCGCCGGGGGTAGCGCGAGCATGAGCGAGAACACTGAGTGGACCGGCCAATCAGCGCGCTGTCTCCAAGCCGCGCTCCGCATGACTCACGAAGCCTTCGCGGAACACCTCGGCATCGGTGTGCGCACAGTGGCCTCGTGGCACCAGAAGCCGGACACCAAACCGCGCTCGGGCCTCCAACGCGAGCTGAACACCGCCCTGGCCAACGCATCCACCGACGTCGTCGACCGCTACCTCGAACTGGTCAGCGGCGGTCCGCTGAACCTCCCAGACGGCGCCTCCGAAGACGCCGAACTCCGCCTGAGTGAAGACGCCACGATCGTCGCCGCCCTCAACTGGCTCGACGAGCGAGCAGGCTGGGACCCCGGCACAGCACGCCGCGAGGTAGCCGCGCGCCTCGCAGCCCTGGACCTCCACGCCCTCCAGGACCGTGGCGTGCGCCGCGGCCGCGTGAACCAACGCGACACGGCGCACGCACTCGCCGCCTACTACGGGAGCTCGACGACCGGCCACGGCCGATACACAGCCACGTTCGGTGCGAACACGTCCGCCTCAACCACGGTCCTGACTCACCCGGACTGGCTGGACCTCGACTGCCCGCTGTTTCCCAAGCACGACAAGCTCAAGCTCGCCGGCGTAACCCCGGCGGACAACATCACGATGGACGAGGCGAGCGCAGACCGCGCGGCGCAACGGCTGGCCGAAACGCTGGCCTTGGGACACCGCATGGTGAACATGCCGCTGTTCCGGCTGCTCGACGTGGACATGCGAAAGCACCAGCTCGCGGGCACCGTGGGCGTGACGGACTTCGTGGGGTACGTGGTGACGATGGACCTGCTCGAAGGCGAGTTGGTCGACGCACTCACCACCAACCAGCCGACGAACCCCGGCGCGCTCCCCCTCCGCGACACCTACATGCCGAACCTGACGGCCGCGCTGAAAGTCGGCGACCGAATGTGCGCAGGCGGAGCCCTCGCGCTCACAGCTATCGCCCGTCCCGCAGACGCATTCCGCAGCGAACCGGACTACCTCCTGCTCGTCCAGGAACGCTCAGGTCACGTGATCAACGCAGCCCGCCGCCTGGCGGTGATCCCCAAGGGCTTCCACCAGCCGCTAACGGACTTCCGCGCCGACACACAAGTTGGCGCGACTCTCCGCCGCGAGATGGAAGAGGAACTGTTCGGCCGTGACGACGTGGACAACACCGTCGGCGAACAGCGCCACGCAGACCCCATGCACCCAAGCCGACTCTCCGAGCCAATGCGCTGGCTACTGGCCGAACCTGGCCGTCTGCGCATGGAGTGCACAGGCTTCGGCCTGAACCTCGTGAGCGGCAACTTCGAGTTCGCCAGCCTCATCGTCATCGAGGACGAAGAGTTCTGGACGAACCACGGCGGAGACGTCCAAGCCAACTGGGAAGCGTCCCGTTTGCACCAGTACTCCAGCCGCGACGCAGAGCTCCTGGACGAACTCGTCAACGATGTAGCTTGGAGCAACGAAGGGCTCTTCGCCCTTCTGCAGGGCCTACGGCGCCTCCGCGAAATCGGCGGCACCCGCGTAGACCTGCCCGAGATCGAATGGGAGATCAGGTGACCGCCAACTGGCAGGCCGGCAACGCCGCGGACGACAGCACGGAGACCCGCGGCTGGCTGGTCGGACACTTCATCGACCCATCGATCGGAGTCCGCTCGCAAAAGGAAGTCGAAGTGAAGTGGGGCACACACCCTGCTGGCGACAAACGTCCTGAGTGGACCGCAGACGACCGGCGCACCACCCTGGTCCTGTTGGTGGAGGGCAACTTCCGCGTGGACACCACTGACGGCAGCAAGACCATGAGTCGTCAGGGCGACTACATCATGTGGGGACCTGGAGTCGACCACTCCTGGGAGGCTCTCGCGGACTCCGTTGTCATGACCGTTCGCTGGCCGTCACAGACCTGACAGCTCGAAGTCAGGCAGTCTTACCCGCGGGCCACCGATCTCGCGCAACCGCCGGAGTCCTTGGAGTAACGCGAACAATCCCTCGTTGCTCCAAGCATCCTGCTGCACAAGGCAGGTGATGAGCTCGCTGTCCAAGCTTGAGTACAACGTCAGCCCAGACGCCTCCCAGTTAGCTTCGAGCTGCCCGCCGAACCGAGGCCAGAACTCTTCGTCCTCGATCACTACAAGCGTCGCGAACTCGTAGTTACCGCTCACCAGGTTCAAACCGAATCCGGTGCACTCCATCCGCATTCGGCCCGGCTCGTCCTCCAGCCACTTCATAGGCACCGACCAGCGACCAGGATGCATTGGCGACATCACCCGCGCCGCGCCTGCGGTCGCGTCCACGTCGCCGCGCCCGAACAACTCTTCCTCGAGCTCCCGCCGGAGCGTGGCGCCGATGTGGACATCAGCCCTGGGTTCGGTGAGCGGCTGGTGAAAGCCCTTCGGAATGACCGCCAGCTTCCCGGCGGCGTTCACGACCCGCTCCGACCGCGTCTGCACGATCAACGCGTAGTCCGCGGCACCGCGGAACGGATCCGTCGGCCGAGCGATCGCCACGACCGACAGGACCCCGCCGGCGCACACTCGTCCAGCAACGTCGAGCACCGCATCCAAGTCCGGCAAGTACCTGTCTCTCAACGGATGCCGCTTCTGAGAACCACTCGACACGGAATCGGCCAGCTCTGCCTCGAGGAGATCCATCGTCAACGCGTACTCGACGAAACTCCCCACGTCGACGGCTCCGCGAATGCTCCGTGTGCCGACATCAACCTGCACCAACCGGTACAGCGGCAGGTTCGCGAACCGAACATCGAGAGCCGCGGCCATCACAAGCCTCCGAACCGCCGCCTCAGCGCCTTCCGCGTCCACTGTGGATGCCGCCCGGTCATTCGGCACGAGGATTAGTCGCTCGTTCGCGACGTCAAGCGGAAGCCGGAGGTCGTTCCATTCGGCCCGCGTGAGAACACTGGTCCGCACATCGAGGCCAGAACTGCGGGTCGTGAAAGTGTCCGAGGTTCGGTAGTACTCCCCTACCGTCTCGGCGACCTGACGTCGGCCGACTCTGCTTCGCCGCGCCCGCTGCGCCTGCAACATCCCTGTGTCAGTGAGTTTCAGCTCTGCGCCGACTTTGGCCGCAGCTGCCCCCGAGACCCACCCAGCCGCGGCGTCGAGCCACTCGAACGCACCGGCCAGGCCCAGATGAATCGGCACTTCAGACGCGCTTCCCGCTGGACCACGCTCTGGCGGCGGAGCCAACAGCTCCTCGACCGACGTGCCGAACATGCACTCGAGCAAGCGGGCGGTACTCGCCTTCACCTGCCCAAGTGCCTCACCTGAAGACCGGCGTCCTGCCACAAGCCTCTGAAGGTGCCGAAGCCCCAGAGTTCCAGGTTCGCGGTGCTCACGCGCATACGACTCAGCTTCGTGGACGAACTCTTCCAGCGTCAGCCGACGATCCCATATCCGCTGCTCAAGCACCGTGCGGAACGCCCGCATCGTCCCTCCTGGCCGTTAGGTCGCAGCAGGTCGCCCCAAGTCACTCACGGGACGTTCCGCTGATCAAGCGCTGATGAAATGTTGATTTCAGTCTGACATGTCTTCTCCGCGTTCGTCAGACCGTCCGGTGACGTAAGGACTCCGCGTCCGCCTCAAGCACGTCACCGGACACCTCCGACCACAACCTCCGGGAAGGGTGCGATGAGCGTGATCACGACAGTTCTCGGCCTCGTAGCAGCCGCAACGTGGACCTGGATCATCGGCGACCACTTCGACTGGTGGAAGCGAGCAGTAGCCCGCCGACGACATCACGGCCGCTAGGCGGATCGGGATGAACGACTTCACAGCTGAAGCGATTGGCGACATGTGGTTGTTGCTCACCAACGAGCAGCGTTCCGAACTGCTGTCACGGCGACGCCAGCACCAGCTCACCGAGAAGGCAGTTGACGCAGCGCCGACCGATCAGAGCGAGGAACTACGACATGCCCAAGAGATACTCCACGGTTCGCGGCCGTGAGTTCGGTGAAGGGGTGCGCACTGCAATCGCGCGGGCAGGGATGACTTTCCGGCAGCTCGCCGATGTGCTGGGCTGGCAGGAGGCCAAAGTCTCCGACATGGTGAACGGCAAAGGCGGTGTCACCGTCGTCGAGATCGCGGTGGTCCTGGGCGTTTGCCGTGTGTCTGAGACCGAGCGCGAGCACCTTCTCAGCCTCTTCCCTGTGACGGATGCGAGCGGCTGGTGGCAGCCGCACGGCAGGTGTGCACCAGTCCGATCACGCACCGCCTTGACTCACCTTGCCGCGGCCGAGAGTTTGGTCAGCTGGAACCCGCTCGCCATACCGGCGCTTCTCCAGACAGACGGCTACGCATGCCGGCTGTTGGCCGCTTCGGCCACTGTTCCCGCAACCGAACTGGGCGAAAGGTTGCAAGCACTGCACGAGATGCAGGAGCTACTCCACGCCGCATTCGACTGCACCTTCTATCTTCACGAGTTCGCGCTCGAGCATCAGATCGGCGGACGCGAAGAGCACATCACCCAGCTCCACCACCTGATGCGCATGGCCAGCTGGACGAAGATCAGGATCTTGATCGTGCCCGCAAAGGCCGGCGCCCATGCCGGCATCGCCGGGCCGTTCACACAGCTCACGTTCCCGAAGTATCCACCACTGATCTGGCTCACAACCGAGAACTCCAGCCTCTTCGTCGAGGAGGAGCACGCGGTCAAGGGATATCAGGCCGTTGTCCGCGCGCTGGACGAGATCAGCCTCGATGACGACCAGTCGTTGAAGTGGATGTCCAGCCGGTGCGTGCGTCTTCAGGAGCTCGACGACACCGAGGACCTGACCCGCGGCGACGAGCCCTTTCCACCGCTGTAGAGCGGCGGAAAGGCCATCGAGATGAGAGCGAGCCCAATGCCGAAAGACTTCCGGGCCACTGCGCTTGAACGCGCTGTCGGCCGCAAGCTCGCCAGATGGCGAGACGAACGCGACCTGAGTCTGTTCGAAGCTGGCAGGCGTGTCGGCTTCAGCAGCGCCAAGCTGTCCATGATGGAGAACGCGATACAGCCGTCCGCAGTCTTCGACGTCATGGCGCTGGGCTTCGTCTACAAAGTACCCGCAGCTGAGTCTCAAGCCGTGATGTCGCAGACACAACGGGCCGCAGACCTTCGAACATTCCGCCAGCCGCAAGCGGCGGACCTCGACCCAGCAGAGGACTTTCCCTCTCTACTCGCTGACGCGACTCGACTGAGGACCTTCGCCGCACACGCCGTGCCAGCCGTCCTCCAACTGACCGACTACGCGACGGCAATGAGCCAGCAGTCCGATCCGACCAAAGCCGCGCAACTCGCACGCATGAGGGAGGCGTGGACAACCCGGGCCAGCGGGGCCGACTGTCTCGCAGTCGAGGCGGTGTTGCCAGAAGCTGCACTACGACAGCTCGTCGGCGGCAGGCGTGTGCTGAAAGCGCAGCTGCTTCATCTCATGGAGGTGAGCGTGCGTCCCGAGGTAAGCATCCAGGTGGTACCGCACTCGGCCGCAACCTGCCCCGCCATGAACTTGTCCTTCGCATGGGTGAGCTTCCCGCACAGACAGCACAACGACGTGGTCTACACCGAGACCTTCTTGCGCTCCGAATACCTCGAATCTCGCGGCGAGGTCGAGCAGGTGTCGGAACGGTTCTCCACGTTGCGAACGCTGGCGCTCAACGAAGGCGAGTCACTGGAGTTCATCGCTGAAGCAGCCGCACACCTTTAGACAGCAATGCACCGTTCCCACTTGGTAACACTGGCGTCGACAGTCTTCCCTCCTGGGAGTGCGCCAAGCTGGTGTGCGCATCGGTGTCGGAGCTACCAGTCAGGAGGCTCCATCGATCCGCTGCTTGGTTGTGAGACCGCTCCTCGCCACGGCTGACGAGCGGTCCAGCAGGCCGGGACGCTCGTCAGCGAGTACGAGTCCGAAATACCGCCGCTCGCGGGAGCTTCTCGCATCCATCCGCAAACCTGAGCGTCGGGGCCCCAACGTGTCCTCAGGCACCGCTATTCCTCGGTGACGTAGCGCAGATAGGCCTCCGGCGTCGCCATGTACCGACGCCAGTGGTCGACCAGCGCCAGGTCCTCCCACCTCGATCGCTGAAAGCCCTGTTCCCCCACTTCAATGATGTCGGCATCCGGTGTCGACGCGAGAATCGGCGAGTGGGTCGCGCAGATGATCTGCGCTCCCGACTTGCCCAGCTCGTACATGAGGTGCATCAGGCGCAGGCAGGACTGAAACGACAGTGCGGCCTCGGGCTCGTCCATCAGGTAGAAGCCAGGTTCGCGGAACATCGCGGCGAACACGGTGAGGAAGCCTTCGCCGTGGCTCATCTCGCTCGTGTCGTCGTCCCAATATCCGTTCATGCCGCGGACCGCGTTCATGAACCCGAACGCGGTCTCCGCGCGCAGGAAGTAGCCCTTGCGCTTCGTCCGCGGGCCGATGCGATGCCGGGCACCGAGCGCGGTGGTCTCGAACTGGACCATCTCGCCGAGCTCTGACTTCGGCCTGTCGTTGACGTACTTCCGCCCAGCGCGACCGCCCTGCGCATCCAGCCCCCACGCCTCAGCGAAGGCCTCGACCAGGGTGGACTTGCCTGAGCCGTTTTCGCCGACCAGGAAGGTCACCGGCCGCTCGAACGTCATCCCTTCGTCCGCCAGCTGGGCAACACACGGCACGTCAAGCGGCCACTGTCTCCGCGAGCCACGAGTAAGCGACTCAGCGGGGATGTACGCATGGCGGGCGAGCATGAGCAGAAACTTCCTTTGGTCAGTTTGATCCCAGGACAGAGACTCGCGCAGGAACAAGGTGGTCATTCGGCGACACGCCGGACTGGCAACTCGAACTGCGGCGAAGGATGCGTCTGCGCCAAGCAGGACAACCACACCGGCTACTCAGTTGCCCGGCCTCGCCGATTGATCCGCGAAGGCCGGTTCGATGGTCATTTAGCGCTGCGACCGAACGCAGCGCTCACGCTGGACATACGGCGCAGCAGCAAAACATCGGCGTCCTCGATCCCGCTGAGTCTGCATTGCACACAGATATCAACCGCCGATGCGGTGCTGCCGCACCTGCGCGGCGTTGACGACGTGCGACCAGACGGGTCCCAGTGCCGCCGGCAAGGTCGCGGTCCGCAACTGTTGCAGCGCGACCATGTCGAGCAGACTGGTCGTCTCCGGCTCACGATCGCGGGCTCGCAGGAGCATCGGGGCACTCCCACCGGAATATGCGCGGATGCCGGCCAGGAAGAGCAGGTTGGCGACGATCACCCACGGACCGTCCACGCCGATCGGATCGAGGTCGGGCCGTTCGTCCGAGGGGTCAGGAGCGACGAACCGAACCCGCCCGACGCCGGTGAATTCGCACGCTGCCGCACACATCGCGCACAGGCGATGGGAGCTCCACAGTGTGGCCGTAGCCAGATCCGCGTTGGTGGCGATGCGGGCCAATGCGTTCATCTCCGCATGAGCGATCGGGCTGCCCTGCAACCGGTCATCGCCACCTGGCGGGTCATACGCCCGATTACGGCCTTCTGCGACCACGTCACCATCAGAGTCCAAAACCACGGCGCCGACGGGCAGGCCGCCGCCAAGCAAGGACTGATGAGCAAGCTCCAGGCTCCGAGTGATACCCAGACCAGCGTCATGCCACGCGGCGATCGACTCCGCAGTCACAGCGCAACATCATGACACGCCCGACATCCGCCCAGATCGACGTCGTCGCCGGTCTCGCAGCTCCGCAATATCAGCGCAGGCCAGGCCGTTGACCGCCGCCGACTTCTCAGCGCCACGGACCAGGCTAGAAATGTTCATCGAGAATCAGCTCGAAACCCTGCCTGAGGCCGTCTCCTTCGGACCATGCCAAAGCACCGTTGTGTTGAAGCCTGCCAACTACAACGCCAGGCGAGATTCCCACCAAGGCAGCGAGCTCCTCGATCTCGTCCGCAGGAACTCCCGTGGCGGGCGGAGCGCAGCCGAGCACCTCATCGCTGCGGCCCGCTGCCTCTACCAGCACGCGATCGCGGACCGTCTCATGTCCGAAAGCGACAACCCGGCGCGACGCGTCTCCAAACCGCGCCGACTCGCCAACACCCGCCATGCGCTTCCCGACAACCGACTCCGCGAGATCAATGAAGTCGCCGGCACGACCGGCAACGATCCAGAGCTCGACCTCGTCCTGCTCCGCTTCCACACCGAGACCGCCGCGCGCCGAGGCGGCGCACTCACGCTCCGGCGCTGCGACCTCGACCCGGAGCAATGTCTCGTCAGGCTCCTGGAGAAGGGCGGCACCGTGCGCTGGCAGCCGGTCTCGCCAACCCTGATGACGCATCTCCTCGTTCTCGGCGAACAACGTGGCGCCGTCGGCAACGAGCAGCTTCTCCGCTACCGCAACGGCGACCCGATCACGAGACGCCGATACGACTACCTGTGGCAGCGGCTAGGCAAGCACCTGCCGTGGGTCGCAACGCAGCAAGTGAGCATTCACTGGATCCGGTACACCACGCTGACGTGGGTCGAACGCCACTTCGGCTACGCCGTCGCGAGGGCGTTCGCCGGACACTTCGGCAAGGGCGACGCCGGCACAACGACCACCTACGTCCGAGCCACCATCGACGAAGTCGCCACCGCACTCGCCGCGCTCACGAACGAAGAACACCCCCTGGCAGTCACCAGCCCCTCCGCAACTCTCTTCGCCAGGTCATGACCCGATAGGACGGACTTAGAACGCCACACGCATCCAATCGAACATATGTACGAACGCGGTGATAGGTTCTCGCGTCATGGATCGGCAGCTCCTCGAACCGTCCCAAATGGACGGCACGCTCACCTTCAGGTACGACTCGACCGGACGACCGGTGGCCCTGTTGCCGGCGAGGTGCAAGCTCGGGCGGCACACGCTCGGCCACTCCCAGTTCCAAGCGGTCGTGCGAAACGGTGAGGCTCACATCAGCTGCAACGCCTGTGCGTCCAGCGGCGCCGACGGCGTCTGGCGGCTGGCGGCCACGGCGCCTCCTCCCGACAGCGCCGAACTGTCCGAGGAGCGCTACTTCGAACTCGTTCTCCGCCGCGCGAACCGAGCGTTGACCACGAGCAGGTGGACATGACGCTCCACAGTCCATACACCGCATGGGAGGGCGACACCGTTCACGGCAGGAGGGCCGTACTAACCAGCGTCGGAGTCCAGCTGGATCGGTTGTTCGCCCGCGTCCCAGGTGCACCGCGACACGTGATCGAGACCGGCCTAGACATGACCGGCGAGGTCCACGGCAGGCTTCACGGCCGATTCCCGAGCATCGACGGCGACTGGTTCGGCGTCGTCAACTACGAGATCGGCTACGCCGATGGCCGACCTCACAAGGTGCACCTGGTCGACCAACTGGTCCCGTTTCACGTCCTGCGATTGCGCGAGTAGCTCACCCGCACCGACGGTGTCCTACCAGATGCGGCCGGCGATCTTGCCGAATGTCTCGGAGTAGTCGGCTATCGCTTGTTTGGCTCGTTCGAGCTCACCACCGAACAAGCCTGCAGCCAGGAAGGTCCACGTGATCTCAATGTTGGCGAAGCCAGCGGCTTCGAGGCCATGGCGGTACTCGGCAAAGGTGAGGGCTCCGGCGATGCAGCTGACGTAGGAGCCGTGTTCGGCTTGTTCGGCCGGGGTGAGGTGGTCGTCGGCGACGACATCGGAGATGCCGAGGCGGCCGCCGGGACGCAGGACGCGGAAGGTCTCGGCGAAGACGGCGGTCTTGTCGACAGAGAGGTTGATGACGCAGTTGGAGATGAAGACGTCGATGGTCTTGCCGGGCAACGGGATGGCTTCGATGTTGCCCTTGAGGAACTCGACGTTGGTGGCGCCGGCCTTGGCCGTGTTGGAGAGCACCAGCGCGAGCCTCTTGTCGGTCATGTCGAGGTCGTAGGCTTGCCGGTGGGGTCGACGCGGCGTGCGGAGAGCAGGACGTCGATGCCACCGCCGGAGCCGAGGTCGAGCACGCGCTCGCCTTCACGGAGCTCGGCGCGCAGGCGCAGACAGTTGCGGCGCTGGTCGGAGCGGATGCGTTCGAGCAGCTTCAGGTGGTGGGCCAGCAGGTCGCTGGGCAGGCCGAGTTCGCGGCCAACCTCGCTGGGCGAGGCGTCGCCGAGCAGCAGCCGGTCGACGATCGCCAACCGCGCGGGTTCACCAAGCACCGCGTGCAGCCGCGTCCGCTCCACCACCGAGGAAAACCACTCAACGTCCATTGAGTCAATGCACGTTGAGCACTTTAGAGACGTCAAGTCTCAGCCGACACTGAGAACATGAACAGTGAGGACGCCGTGCGGGCCACAAACGTGCTGCTGGAAGCGTTCGACGGGCTCGCGCAGATGGGCGGGATCGCGGTGACCGCAGAGCACGAGTCTGCGTTCCAGGCGGTGTTCGGCTGGTGGGCCTGGATCAACCGGAGCGGCAAGCTCGTCCTGATCGCCCACGACGCCGAGCTCGGACACGAGAGCGCCCCGAACGTCCGCTCGATCTTGGAGCACACCCTGGTGATGCAGTGGGTCGCCGACGCGGGCTACGACGCACTGGAAACACTCACCGCACTCGACGACGACCGTCGTCGCAAACTGTTCGACGATGCCGTACTCGCGTCGTGGCCACTGCCAGAGGGCCTCACCCGACCGGAGGCCGAGGCCACCAAACACCGACTTCGTCGGAAGATCGAGAACTTTGCTGAACTGTGTCGCGACTACGAGGGCGCAGGCCAGATCTACGTCGCCTATCGACTTCTTTCAACCTATGTGCACCCGACAGCGAAGGGCGCCGAGGCCTTCGTACGCGCCGACTGGGACCTCACGGCCTACCCAGTCAACGAGTCCGACACCTACCTGTTCCAGACCGCGATCTGCCTGATCCAAGCAGCACGCACGATCAACACGTTCCTGCGGAATCAGGACCTCACCCGCGCAATCGAAGCCGCCCAGGAGCACCTTGGCGGCACAGTCCCACGTCCCACATGGAAGCAGTCCGCCAACCCGAAAGACGAAGCATCAGCCGAGTGACGCAGCGATCTTCCCGACGCTGGCCTTCGCGGTGGGCCCGACGCCGATCGGGGTCGCGGATGCGGCTCCGGTCCAGCCGCCGTACCCGAGAAGATGCAGGCGCGGCTACGCACCGCAGTCGTCCCCTCCACCGCAACACGTCCGTGCTCGTCGCGCAGTTGCAACGGGCCGAGGTGACCGAGCGCAGGCTGGAACCCGGTGGACCAGGTCACTGCGTCGGCCGCGGCGAGCACGTTGGAGTCCATCGCCGTGGCCACGAGCAGGCCGTTGCCCCGAGCCTCTCGAACCGGCGGCACGGCGACGATGTCGCCGACCCCACCTACGCCGGGCGCCTCAACGCAGACACCCGCACCCACCGACGCGTAACAGGAGTCGTCCTCAACAACGGGTACCGCGTGACCACCGCTCACGGCTCCACCTTCACCGCGCCGATCGTCATCGCCGCCACCGGCGGATTCGGCAACCCATACCGACCAGCCCTGCCCGGTCTCGACGAGTTCCCCAACACCGTCCTGCACGCCGCGCAGTACCGCTCCCCCGAGCGGTTCCACGACCAGCGCGTCATCATGGTCGGCGCGGGCAACTCCGCGGTCCAGATCGCAACGGAGCTCGCTGAACACACCCACGTCACCCTCGCTACCCGAAAGCCCGTGAAGTTCTCCGACCAACGCCCGTTCGGCCGCGACCTGCACTTCTGGCTCGATCGCACCGGCCTCGACTACATCCCGATCGGCCCTTGGCTGCCCGACGGCTTCACCACTCCGGTGCTGGACACCGGCGTCTACCGCGACGCCCTGAAACAGCGACGCCTGACCGCCGACAGATGTTCACCGCTCTGGAGAGCTCGAAGGTCATCTGGCCCGACGAACAGCGAGAACATGTCGACACGATCATCTTAGCTACCGGTTACCGACCCGACCTGCCATACCTGAGGGCCCTGGGCACTACCCACAACCGCGGCATCTTCCGGCATCATCACGGCCTCGGTTTCGTAGGCCTCGAAATGGCAACGCAGCCTGTCCTCCGCAACCTTGCACGGCGTGGGACGCGACTCCTTCTACGTTGTCAGTCGCCTACTCAGGTGACGTGCGGCCGTCATCATTCAGGTTGCATCACACGATCGACTGTTGTTCGCAAATGTCCGTAACGACTGGACCGCAGGGCCGATACCTACCGCATTAGCGAGGGATCGGAGCGCGCATGCTGGTTGCCACCGACGAAGTATGGGGCCGAACTATCAAGGTCGCGCGCAATCAAGTACGACAACTGCTCGTCCCTGAGTCCACGCTTGAGGTACATCAGACGGATACCGGTTCGGTTGTGTCCAACCAGTTCGGTGTCTGGCCAGCGGTCGTGGGTGGTAGCGCGCCGACTGACGGACCGCTGACAGCTCATCTCGACGTCACCGATCCGGCGAGCCCGCTCCTGACATGGTGCGGTAGCCGGGAACTTCATCCTCCGGAAGCGGTGTCCAGTTCCTTCGAAGGGGCCATCGAGTTCCGGAAACCCGGTGTACCAGGCAGTTTGCGTCGTCCTCAGCTAGGCGCTCTGCACTCGGTGATCGGATACTGGTCGACCGGAGTGACGGAGCCCGGCGTTGTCGTCATGCCCACAGGAACCGGCAAGACCGAGACGATGCTGGCTGTGATGCTTGCGGAACGTCCAGAGCGGCTGCTCGTCTTGGTACCGACGTTGGCTCTGCGGGATCAGGTCGCAGGCAAGTTCGAAAGCTTGGGCATCCTTCAGGAGAAGGAGATTGCCGCTCGGCACGCACTCCGGCCTTGTGTTGCGCGCTTCAAGCACGGAATCAAAGATGTCGAGGATGCAGCTCACCTGCTTTCGACATCCAACGTCATCGTCGCGACACCGCATGCGCTCAACGCGTGTTCTGACGAAGCGCTCAAGGTGATCTTGCAGGGGTGCTCCCACCTGATGGTGGACGAAGCCCACCACGCTCCAGCTCCGAGCTGGAAGCGAGTCGTTGAAGCGTTCTCCGATCGCAGGGTTCTGCTCTTCACCGCAACCCCGTTTCGCGAAGACGGTAAGAGCGTTCCTGGCCGCACGATCTACCGGTTTCCGCTCCGCGAGGCACAGCGCGACGAGTACTTCACCACGATCGACTACCAAGCGGTCGTCGCAATCGAGGGCACCGACGAGGTCCTGGCCGACTTGGCGGTCACACGGCTGCGCGAGGACCTCGCTGCTGGCTACAACCACATCCTCATGGCCCGAGCAAAAAGCGTCGCTCGCGCAGAGTCGCTCTTGAAGTTGTACGAAGCGAAGGCCGGCGACCTTCATCCGGCAGTGCTCCATGAGAAGGTAGCCGCGGCCGACCGTCGAGCGATCCACGAGCAGTTGAAGACACGTGACTGCCGGATTGTTGTCTGCGTCGACATGCTGGGCGAAGGTTTCGACTTGCCAGCGCTCAAAGTCGCTGCGCTCCACGACGTTAAGAAAAGCCTGAGCCCGATGATCCAGTTCATCGGGCGGTTCACCCGCGCGCGAGCGGACGCTACGGATCTCGGTACCGCATCGGTGTTCGTTGCCCGTGATCCGTCCATTGTGGCGTCCCCGCTGCGCGACCTGCTACGGGAAGACGCCGACTGGAACCTGCTTCTGCGTGACATGACAGAACGAGTCACTCAAGCGGCCGAAGCCGTCTCGACGTTCGACAACTCATTCAGCGGCGGACCCGAGGACGTGGCAACGGCCCTGCTCGAGCCCAAGATGAGCGCCATCGCCCACACCGCGCCAACCCAGAACTGGGCTCCGGAAGCCGCGCTGGTCTTCTACGGGCCAGACAACGTGCTCGACAGCAGCATCGCGCTCGGCGCGGAGTCGTCGATCGCCTGGTTCGTCGTCGAGCACCGGGACGAGGTGGCTTGGGGCGATGTGAAGACTCTCGAGCAGGTCATGCACGAGCTCATCGTCATGTACTTCGACCGAGAACACCGCATCCTCTACGTGCACAGCTCCATGAAGAACGGCGACTACGCGGATCTAGCCGAGGCCGTACTCGGCGCCGGCGCCAAACCAATCAAGGGCTCGACCACGTTCCGCGTGCTGGCCCATCTCGATCGGCTGATCCCCACGAACATCGGGCTCCTCGATGCCAGGGACCATTTCAATCGGTTCTCCATGCACGTCGGGAGCGACGTGCTTCACGCCCTGGACGCCTTGGATCAGCAAGGGAAAACCCAGACGCACATCAGCACATCCGGATTCAGCGATGGCGACCGCATCACCATCAGCGCTGCCCTGTCCGGACGCTTCTGGTCCACCAGAACGGCTCCGAGCCTGAGCGCCTGGCGGCACTGGTGTGACGCACAGGGCACGAAGCTGCTCGACTCAAGCATCGACCTCGCCAAGGTCCTTGGCGGCTTCATCGTCCCCCAAGACCTCACCGAGCGCCCTGAACTCGTCCTGCTTGCAGCGGAGTGGGACTGGCGCTTCTACCTCGGCACAGGTCCCGAACTGATGATCCGAGTTGATGACAGCAGGTACCACCTGACCGACGTCGACATCCGGGTTGACGACTTCAGCACCTCGGGGCCGTTCGTTCTGTCTCTCGTCACCCCGGCCTGGGAAGTCCCCTATCACGCAGACTTCACCGACAGCGGCCTCATTTACAGTCCACTTGGGAATGACGCTCAGATCGAGACCACCAGGACCTCGACCAAGCTGCAGCAGTGGATCAACGAGAACAAGCCCATGCTGCTGCTCGAGAACGACCGCATGATCACTTCCCAGGACAAGCTCCTCGAGCCCCGCTACGACCTGCGCCCGTTCCCTCGTGAACGCTTGACGGCTCTCGACTGGGCGGGTGTCGACATGTCTGTCGAATCCCAAGGACCAGAGCGACGACCGGACTCCATTCAGGCATACATGGTCCGGCACCTGCTCAACACGCAGCAGTTTAACCTGCTCATCGACGACGACGGTGCTGGCGAAGCTGCCGACCTCGTCGGCCTTCGAGTCGACGAGCAGGAGCTGCACATCACGCTCGTCCACTGCAAGTACTCCAGCAAGAAAAAGGCCGGGGCACGACTCGATGACCTCTATGAACTGTGTGGTCAAGCTGTCCGCGGCGCGAAGTGGCGCCAACACGGCGCGATGCCACTGCTCCGCCACCTCGACAAGCGCGCACAACGCTACTACCAGCGCACCGACGCTTCACCCTTTATGGTCGGCGCGCTCACGGATCTCTACCAGCTCATGTCGATCGCGCCGCAACTACGCCCCCGCTTCCACAACGTGCTTGCACAACCAGGCCTCTCCGGTGCCGCGGCAACAAATGAGCACCTGCGAGTCCTCGCCGGCGCCGAATCGTATGTACACGCGGTAACGAAGGGGACTTTCGAGGTGTACTGCAGCCGATGACGCAGCAGTTGGAGTCACCGCCCCATCTGAGTCGACGACGGTGTTCGACCTAGACATGCTCGAGGAGTGACTGACCGCATACGAAGATCAGCTCTTCGTGCGCTTCCCTCGTTCGCCCGTCCAGGTTGATGGCGATCGTGCGCGCGTGTTACCGATCCTTGTGAGGCACCACGTTCAGACGCTCCGGCGCTCCGACGCGGATCGAGATGACCAGCTCTGCACTCGGAGCGGTCCCGCGTCCTCCTGGCACTAACGTGTAACCGTGACTCCCGAGCACCAGAGCCTGATTTCAGCCCTGGTCGGTTTCATCGCCGACGCGAAGCGATCCGCGGTTGACCACCCTGAACTTGCCGACAGGGCTACCGCCAACCATCTGGCGGAACTTCCCGCGAGCATCGCCGTTCGCGAGGCCGCCAACGCTGCGGCCCGTGCCAACGACTACCTCGACGAGGATCAACACGCGGGACGCATGTTCGATGGAAGCGCGCTGTACCAGCTCGGTGTTGCAGCTCTTCTCCGGTCAAGTCAGGAGATCGACGCCCAGGCCCTGGCGGAACAGCTCGCGGCTTACCTGGCCGGACCACCTGAGCAAGTGTGGCGCTACTTCGTTCTGAACCTCGACTGGGACCTGCCGAGGCCAGTCGATCTCGATAATTGGCAACTCTCCAGGCCTGATGCCGACACCTGGAAGCGGCTCCGGCCGGTTTCGCTGGCCGCAGACTTCGCACCGACACCGACATGGGATCCGTTGCTGGAGTTCGGCGAGCATGTCGTGGTCGCGGTCCCCGACACAGAACCTCCGCTCCTACGCGGCCACTGGGTCCTGTGGTTCTCGCGCGGCCCTTCGAGAGACTTGGCCTGGGAACCGCTACTGGCGTTCAACCTCTGGTCGAACGATCCTGTCGAAGTGGTCGCCGAGCACGTCGTCGAGCCGGGCCGGCGGGTCGACAAGCGACATTCTTCAGTCCCGTCAAACTACATCGGACCAGATGCAGAGTATGAAGTTCCATTGCTCGGCCCCCTCCGGATCGACGACAAGCGCAGTGAGCAGCTCATCCGCTTCTTGACAGAAATCACCTCACGCCTGCACCAGCCGAAGCTGGATCCAAAGTTCCGCAAGCGGATTCAGCGATGCGCGATCCGTTACCTGTCCACCGGCGACAAGGTCGGGTACGACTCCGACGTCACGTTCCCTGATGACGAACCGCAGGTCGTGCTCAACTACGTGACAGCGCTGGAGAACCTCTTGTCCGGCGAAAGTGAGTCGCATGGCGACCTCACGCGCAAAGCGGCACAACGTGCCGCAGTGCTGATCGGCAAGGACGACGAAGATCGTCTCGCCATCCTTCACCACGTCGAGGACGCCTACAAAGTTCGCAGCAAGATCGCGCACGGAGATGAGCCGAACCAGGACAAGCTGGCCAAGTCGGCAACCACGATGCGGCCCATCATCCGGCGGGCACTCATCGCGGCCATCGTGCTCAATGATCCGATGCTCGCGACGGTGTGTGACGAAGCTCTTCTCTCCCGACATATCCTCCAGGAGAAGATCCTCGACCCGCTGGCGAAGTTCCAATCATTGCTAAGGTCGTCTTGACTCCACAGAGGCCGGCGCAACAGCATCCCCTGCCATTATGACTGGTCAGGCAACATCCCCGGTCCTTTGACGCCGACCGGCGTTCCCACTCACCGAGTGTAAGCCTCGCGCCTGACCAGCGCTGAATGTGCTGAGCTCGACGGCAACATCCAGCAGCGCCAAGGAGCCCGCCATGGCGCGCCAGATCCCGGCCACCAGCGACGAGCCGCTCTGTTCTGGACGATCAGCTCGTCGCCGACGACGCTGGTGACCTGCGGCTGGCCTTACTGCTCACGGAGTTCGACCGGGCCGATCTTGAACTTTACGACCAGCTCACGGTCGGTGGGCGTGCACTGAAGCTTGCGCTGAGGCGTTCGAATGCTCGTTCGACCTCGCGTGCCCGGCTGCGTACAAACAGACACTCCAGTTCTGGGAACGGATCGTCGAGGGATCGCACTCCAGATGCGCCGCACGGCGTAGGTCTCGAACCTGAAGCCACCCAGTCACGAGACCCCTCGGGATTGATTGCCCTCACTCTTGGCGGGCGCGCTACGGTGAATCGAGTCGATCAAACGCAGGGGATTTTCCCCTTGAGATGGAATCGATGCCGCTTCATTGCCTGTGTTGTAACGGTTCTCGTCCCCGCTGACGATGCAGCACAAGCAGGAACCAGCAGAAGAGGGAACTTGGCGCTGGACGACAACATCCCCTTCCCCGAGTGGAAGGACTGGGACGAACGACTGGTCGCGCTGGCAGCCGCGTCCGGCGCCCTACGTGGACGCATGTCCATCGTCACCTATCTCAGCAGCGCACGTCTCTCTCCCTACTACCGGATGCTGCTCGACGTACTCGTGGCTGAGGAATCACGGCTTGGACTGCACTTGCCGACCACCGAGATCGCCCGACGAGCGACTGAACTCCTGTCAGAAGCCGTCGGCGCACCGACCGAGTTCCCGCCGGTCGAGCCCCTGCTGACGAGGCTCTACAACTGGCGCAACGTCGAGCGCATCCCGAACACTCAGCGCAAGGGCAGCGTGCAGGAGTTCCTCAAGCAGGACTTCCTCTACCAAATGACTTCCGACGGGACCCGCGTACACCGCGAGTTGACGCGGCTGGACGAGGAGATCGGGAACGCCGGCGCCCTTCAGGCAGCGATGCTGCCTGAAGTGCTGCACGCGCTGGAACAGCTTGCGACTTCCCTGAAATCGGACGATGAGGAAAAGCGACCGGCGTTGGCCGCTGGTGCTCTGGCACGCGTCTTCAACGGCTTCACGCAATTGACCGAGAACGCCAAGTTGTTCGTGCAAGGGCTGAGCCGGTCGCTGGAACCCGGCCGGGACGTCGAGACAGATGCCTTCCTCGCGTACAAGGCAGTCGTGGTCGAGTACCTTCGGACGTTTTCAGTCGGGCTTTCCGCGCTCGCCGCCGACATCGCTCACGCGATCAGCGACGCTGAGGATGCCGGAATCGCCGACGCGCTCCCCGTGATCGCGCGTGTGGACGCCGCGCCGGTGCTCGGCGTTGCGCTCGAAGACATGATCGAGGAGAACATCCAGGTGTTACGAGCCCGCTGGTCGGGCTTGCGCAGCTGGTTCTTCTCCGAGCACGACCGCCCTCCGATGGTCAGCACCCTGCAGGAACGTGCCGTCGAGGCGGTCAACCGGATCGTGGCCCTGATCCGCAGGATGAACGACCAGCGCTTCCGCCGGTTCGACCGGCAAACGGACCTGCGCATCCTAGCCAGGTGGTTCGAAGCCGCTGATTCACGCGCCGACGTGGTAGCGCTCTGGCGGGCAGCCTTCGGAACGTATTCTGCCCGGCACTTCGGCCATCCCCACCCGTTAGAGGACGATCAAGACCTCCGGCCGGCCACGAGCTGGTGGGAAGGCGACGCCGTGGAGATTTCCGCTCGGCTACGCAAACACGGCCCCCGATCTCGGACCGGTCGCCCCGCTCGCGTCACTGACCCCTCCGCGGCGAAGAAGTTCCTGCAAGCCAAGCGTCAGGCCGAGGGGGCCGCCGCCGGTCAGGCAGCAGCCACGCTAGCGCAACGCTGTCCCAGTGCGTTGTCCGGCCTAGGTCCGCTGTCCGAAGCGGAGTTCGCGGTACTGATCCGTTGTCTAGACATCGCACTGGCTGCACGCCGGCGGCAGGACGGTTCACGACGAGCGGTGTCGAGTGACGGGCAGCTGAAGGTGGTGCTCGCGGACCCGCCTGAACCCGATGCATGGGCGGTGGTCGAATCGTGCCATGGGCGCATCCGGCTCCAGGACTTCACCCTATCGCTCGAGGTCGTCGGAGTCGCACGGTGATCTTCGAGGAGGCCAGACGAGCTGAAGTCAGCGAAGCTGCGAGAGCGCTGCTGCGTTTCCCGGTGCTGAAAGCCGGCCGCAGGCACGGCCGAGTCGTCGATCTGGTGCACGAACACTACGAGGTGCTCCGCGAGTGGTTCGATCATTACCTCGGGTGGCACGTCGTGCTCGATCGGGACGTCGTCCGGCTAGCCAAGGTGCCTCAGCCGCCGAACGGCTATGAGTCAGATGCTCCGGAAGCACGCTGTTGCGTCCTCTACTGCCTGCTGCTCGCCTCTCTAGAGGACATCGGCGAGCAGACGGTAATCACCGACCTCAGCCACCGGGTGGTGACGCTTTCGGCCTCCGCAGACGTGCGGACCTTCGACCCGGCTTCGCCTACAGAGAAACAGCACCTCGTCAATGCGATCCGCTTGCTCGTCGAGCACGGTGCGCTGATCACGGTTCAAGACGACGCCACCACACGAGCCCAGGAGAAGGACTACGTGCACGGCAACGGCAACGCCATTTACGACGTGGACCGGCGAACCGCCGCGCTGCTGCCGTGCTCACCTACGCCGCCATCGCGTGCCGGGATCCCGCGGGAGCTCACCCGCCAGCTCCATCCGGAGACTGCGGAAGGTGCCAGCCGTCGGCGACGGCACACGTTGATGAGACGGCTCGTCGACGAACCGGTGGTGTACTTCGCCGACCTGTCCGAGGACGAGACGGAGTACTTCAGGGCCCAGCGGCCGATGTTCGTCCGTCAGGTGACCGAAGTGCTAGACGCTCGCCTAGAGGTTCGCGCCGAAGGGATCGCTCTCGTCGACGATGAGCTCTCCGACATCAAGTTCCCTGCTGATCCCGCTGAACCGTATGCCGCTCTGCTCTTCGCATCGGCGCTGGCAGGCTTACCTGGAGCCGGGTCGGGTGCCATCGTAGGAGACGACGGGCTCAACGCTGCCGCAGAGATGGTCGCGGAAGAACTTCGTGCTCGCGGCGTCAAGTCGATTGCCGGCCGAGCGGACGTGCTGTCCAAGTCGACCAGGCTGCTGACAAAACTGCGGCTCGTCGAGGAGGCTGGTCCCGGACAACTCCGGCTACTGCCGGCGCTCGGCCGCTACCGCAACGTGCTCCCACCCGAGGCTCCGCAACCTGACCCGCTGCCATTCGACCTGGCGCTGCCCGACCTGGACGACATCACGGAGCCTGGCGATGACCATCGATGAAGCGAGCGAGTCCGGAAGCCGCGACGGCGACCCGTTCACCGGATTGCCGCAACCGAGCAGAACGCGATTCCAGCCGATGCGCACAGGCCTGCTCGGTATGTGGCAGTACTCCGAGCAGGAGTTCCGGTTCCATGACGGCCGACTGATCCTGCACGGCCGCAACGGAAGCGGCAAGACCAAGGTGCTGGAGGTGACCAGCCCCTTCCTCTTCGACGCGAACCTGACCACGCAACGACTCGATCCCTTCGGCAGCAAGGCTCGCCCAATGCGCGAGAACCTGTTGCACGGCGGCCGAACCAGCCAGATCGGCTATGTGTGGTGCGAGTACGGCCGACTGGCCAAGGACGGGTCCGTAGAGTTCGTGACGATCGGCGCGGGAATGAAGGCTTGGGAGTCCCAGAAGGGTGCGCCTGAGTCGTGGTACTTCGTCACGGATCAACGCGTCGGTGCCGATTTCCGGCTCTACGACTCCCAGCGCCACCAGCACACAGAAGCCACACTCACGCAGGTTCTTGGACCTGATTCCGTGTTCACCCAGGCGGGTCAGTACCGACGGCAAGTCGCGGATAGACTGTTCGGCCTGAGTGCGGAGCGGTTGCGGAGCTTGGTGGAACTCCTCCTGGTGCTGCGCAGGCCCAAGCTAAGCGAGAACCTGGATGTCGAGAAGCTGGCGACCATCCTGTCCGAAGGCCTCCCTCCGGTTGACGAGGACATCGTCGACAAGATGGCGCAAGGTTTCGACGACTTATCGAACGACCAGGAGGAACTGCTTCAGCTGGAAACCGCCTACTCTGCTGTCAGCCACTTCCTCGATGCGTACCGCGCATACGCAACGACGACGTCGCGGTTTCTGGCGGACAAAGTCGTTGCGGCGAACAAGGAGCACAACGCAGCGCTCGGCAACCGGCGCGATGCCACGTCGGCAGTAGAGGCCGCCGATACGGAGCTTCAGCAGATCGAGGACAAAGCAGAAAAGAAGCGCACGCAAAAACTCAAGCTTGACGAACGTTGGAGGGTGCTCCACGACAGTCCAGAGGTGGGCGAGATCCGTGACCTCGAACAGCTGTGGACAACGATCCTGGACCAGAAGTCCACGGCTAAAGACGCTGAACGTCAGGCAGGGCAAGCCGCGAAACGCGCCACAGATGCAGCAGATCAGTTCGAGGAGAAGACCAAGGCCGAGAAGCGAAGTCTCGCCAACCTGGCCGACCTCATGCAGCGGACGGGCTTACAGGCCGATCAATGCGGGTTGTCCGTCGAACGGGCCGAGTGGTGGCCTCGCTGGGAATCCGATGTAGATGGACCACAGCGCGCCCTTGAGGCCGCAGCCGCGCTTCGCAGAAACGAAGTTGTCAAGGCGCGACAACTCATCAACGCGTACGAAGAGCTGGTGCGGGCGCACGACCGCGTGCAGGATCAGCACGATGCTTGCGCCCGCGTGCGGGACGAGGCGCGCCAACAGGTCAAGGAACAAGAGACTTCGGTCAGCGAACAGGTCCAGCTCGTATGCGATGCGGTCCTGGCGTGGGCCGAGCACTGCGAAGAGTGCATCGTCGATGACGACGCCGTCGACATAATGCTCGATGCGGTCGAGAACCTGGGAGACGAGTCCCGCTCCCCTCTGGCCCAGCTAGTGAACACCCACGTCGCACGCGCAGAAGCCAGGCTGACCGAACAACGCACCCGGATCGAACTACAAGGTGAACAGCTCACGCTGGCGAGGGAAGCCGCGCTACGAGAACATGAACGCGTTGCAGCACAGAAGTTCCCGGAACGTCCACGTCCTCTCGTCCCGCGGCGAGCAGACGAAGATCGAGACGCAGGCGGCGCTCCGCTCTGGAAGCTGGTCGACTTCGCCGACCACCTGACCGACGGCGAACGGGACGGGCTGGAGGCGGCCCTGCTCGGTGCTGGGCTCCTGGACGCCTGGGTGACGCCGGACGGGGAACTGCTTGACGCCGACACCTGGGAAACCGTCGTCCTTCCGGACACTCGCGACAGGTCGCTGTCCCTTGCTAACGCCGTAACCGTTTCCGAGGGCTTCGGGGTATCCGGCACCGCCATCTCGGCGGTGCTGAACAGCATCGGCTACTTGCAGGACAACGCGACGCTGACAGCGCAACCCTGGCTCACGTCCACCGGAGCATGGCAGCTCGGTCCGTTGCACGGCCAGACCGGTGAACACCGCGCAAGCTATATCGGTGAACGAGCCAGGACGCAAGCTAGGCATCGCCGGCTCGCTGAGATCGACGACGAGACCACGTCGCTGGACAGCGCGCTCGCAGCAGTCGTTGAAGCTCAGCGGGACGTGACAGAACGGCGCCACAGGTTACAGCAAGAACAGAAGGCCCAGCCAACCGACGAGCCTTTGCGCACGGCGCTCACGCACCTGGAGGCCGCAGCGGCGCAACTTCGCAAACGCGAGGTGGATGTTCAGAAGAAGCGAGCCGAGCTCGACGCTGCAGCGGAGGCGTTCAACGAGGAGAGATCCACCCTCGAGAGGTACGGGACCGAGCACACGGTTCCCATCCGAGCGGCCGGACTTGACGCACTGAACGACAGCCTCAACGAATTCGGTGTAGCCCTGGCACAGCTCGCGAACCGCGCTGACGGACACCGGAGATGCCGCATAGAAGTCGACACCGCGACCCGCCGGGTGAAAGAACTCAGGGAGGAAGCAGTACCTCCGGCCGAGGCCGCGCGCGCGGCGGCAGATCGCCTGCTGGAGCTTGAGACCGAGCATGAGACACGCTCGTCGTTCCTCGGAGCGTCTGCTCAGGACGTCCTCGCAGAACTCGAGCGCACCAGCGGGGACCTGCGTGTGATCATGGAGAGCTTGACCTCGCTCGCCAAACGTCGAGACCAGGTGTTCAGCGAGCGAGGAAAAGCCGAAGGGCGGCTTGAGTCTCTGGCGGATGAGGTCACCCGAACTGAGAAAGAGTTGGGCATCGTGGCGACCGCCTTCCGGCGCGCTTGCGACGGAGGGGTGCTGCGCCTCACCGCGGACGCCGAGCTCTCCTCGAACACGTCGCCCACGGACATCGGACAAACTGTTGCCCTGACACGCAAGGTTGAACGCCGTTTCAGGGATCTCAACATTACTGACGCCGAACGGAACAACGTCCGGAACGAGGTCGATAACCAGTTCCGGCACCTGCAGCTCGAGCTCGCCGACCCGATGTGGAAACCGTGGGGAAGCTACGACGGAGAGATCTTCCTCGTCCAGATCACGTTCAGGGAAAGCGACCACGAGGTTCCGCAACTACTGGACCTGCTCGCTAACGAGATCAGCACAAGGAAGACCTACATCCATGAAGAAGAGCGGAAGCTGTTCAGCGAGGTGCTGCTCGGCTCGGTAGGTGAGCACCTCCGGCTGCGTCGCAGGGATGCGAAGCGCCTTAAGGACCGGATCAACAAACAGCTGGAGGAGCACGCCACCGCCTCCAAGGTCACTCTGCAGCTGGAGTGGAAACCGGTCGACGAAGGCGGGCCGGACATGGAAGAAGCACTGAAGCTGCTGGATGCTGGAGCAACCACGTTCTTGGACGACAAGGGCCGCGAGGCGCTGGTGCGCTTCCTGTCCGCCCGGATCGAGGACGTGCGCTCGGACCAGCGGGCGGACTGGCGGAAGGAGCTCGCCAAGGCCCTGGATTACCGAAGCTGGTGTCGGTTCGAGTTGCAGGTGAAGACGGAGGGCAGGCAGCGGTACACGAAGCTCACCGACGAGCTACACCGCAAGGGATCCGGTGGTGAGAAGGCGGTCATGCTGCAACTTCCGCTCTTCGCTGCTGCCGCAGCGCACTACACCGGCGCTGACCCCAAAGCACCGCGGCCGGTGTACTTGGACGAGGCCTTCGCCGGTGTTGACACGGAGATGAGGGCCAGCTGCATGGGTCTGCTCACCGAGTTGGACCTCGACTTCGTGATGGCCAGTCACGACGAGTGGGGTTTCCACAAAACTGTTCCGGGCGTAGCCACCTACCAGCTGTACCGGGATCCGGCGATTGAAGGAGTGCTGACGACCCCGATCTTCTGGGACGGCATTCAGCAGCACGAGCGGGAAGATCCCGCTGTGGCGTCGCCCGTGGTAACACCGACACTGGAGTGGGGGCAGAAATGACGATCCATCTAGACCCGGGGCTCAGGCGATGGGCCGAAACCACCGGTGGAGATGCCTTCTGCACCACCTTGCGAAAGTGGTTTGGCAACCGCGGCAAGATCAGCGGCTGGATGCCGGTTCCCGGCTGCCGCAATGACATCGCCGACGAGATCAAGGACCTCTTCGGCGACGGCAACGTCGTGGACGAGGGCAAAGTCCACCTGGCGCGTGCGGACGCGGCGTTGCGACGGACACGTTTCCGGATCGGTCTACGACAGCTGACCATCGGACTGGACGGCCCGATCATCACCGACCGCGGCAGGGCGCGCTACCGGCGGATCGTCAACACGGCCAGGGTGCGAGGCGAGCGAGCGGACCTCGTGGCTGTGATGACACCGGTGTCTCACCTCGACCGCGAACGACGCCTGCTCGAACAGCTGAAGTCCTCGGCCACCAGGCAGGTCCCAGCGGAGTCCGCCACCGAAACGCGCTCGTGGCGGACCTACGTGGCAGCCATCCGCGCGAGTGCGTACTGGTGGCCTCTGTGGAATCCCAAGGAGCCGCCGTGGGAACGCCAAGTGGCCGCCAACGCCTTGGGAGGCTCGAAGAAGTGGACGGTCCGGCAGCTGGAAGCATTCGCGCTCTTGATAGACAAGGACTACAAAGACGCGCTGAGCTGGCCGGATGCGCCGATCCGGGTCGCCGGCAAGTTGCGCTGGACCCACGAGGAAGACATCGTCGCGAACGCCTCAGCCGCGCGGCCGTGGATCGACGTTCCCGCGCGAGGTGTGCTCGCCCACGGAGACCTGGCCTGCGAGGCCGAAGGTGTCCTTCTCGTCGAGAACATCACGAACTTTCAGGACCTCGCCAAACGTCCCGAAGTCGTGCGTGACTGGCTCGTCGTCTGGACGGAGGGAAATCCGAGCACCGGCCTCGTGCCCTTCCTGCAACGGCTGAACGTCATGCGATTTGCTGCCTGGTGCGATCTCGATCCCCCTGGCATCGAGATCATCGCCTCCGTCGAACGCGGCCTGGACCGCACGATCATCCCGGTCGGTATGGAACCGGAGATGTGGCAGCGTGGCGCGAAGCTCGAGGAAGATCCCGACGAACTGCAGAGGTGGCAGCACCAGGCCGTACAGCTCGCCGCCAATGGGCCACCTCTGCTTCGAGCGCTGGCGGCACGGATCGCCACAACCGGCCAACGCTGCGAACAGGAAGGTCTAATCAGCGAAGTCACGCCACAGGTGCTTCTGAGGTTGTGCGAACTCGTCAGAGGAACAAAGGATCCAAACAGCTGATCGGACAACACAGCCTCGTCGTCGCTTACGGCGGCACAATCATCTCGGCGACTACGTCGATTGGGCCCTCGAACGGGCCAACATCGCGCTGACCAAAGAACCTGGCCGAAGCCCTACCAAGGCCACACGTTCACCCACCGCAGCAACTAAGGCCGCCAGGGCAATCACCAGCGCCGTGATTTCGACGGCAACGCGCCTTGTCGCAGCGCAGTACCGAGGTCAGACGTGGAAGCCGCTCCGGTTCGTTCATGTGCCCAGAGTGATGCACCACTTTGGGGTAGTTTCGCTCGATGCAGGACCAGGAGCAGATGATCACGGCGCTGTGAGAACAGCTGGGCGGGCGCCCGAGTCAGTCCTTGTTGCGGTACCTGAACGACCTGTGCTTCATCGAGGACGTGGTCTGCGGGGGGCGAGCACTCTCGACGATCTCGAACGCGAGGCAAAGACGGTCATCGCGGTCGGCTCGGAGCCGTTCGAGTCCGTCCGCGTCCGCCCGAGGCGCCGCAGGAGCGGGTCCGGCCGCGCTGGGGCGCTATCCGGCCTCCCGCAGTTCCGCGAGGCGTGGTGGCAGGCTGAAGCGGGCGAGCGGGTATGTTGCCGGACACTTGTGACCAGGGCGTCCTTTCGGCCCACGACTTCCGCAGTTTGTTGCCCGTCCCCCGGCACGGCGAGCTCGGCCCGCAGCTACCGGAGCCGGGCGGCGAGCTCTGGCAGCTCGTCGTCGAAGTCGTCGCGTGCGTCGAGTTGCGTGGCAACAAAATTCCACGTGAAGCGACCACGCCGCAACGCACTCTCATGGCTCCCCTTTATGTCAAGGGGTGGCCCTGGCGAGGCTAGGCTTGCGGGTGGCAGGTTCGGGTTGTGGCTTGTCCGAAGGGCCGGTGTCCGGGGTCAGGCCGGTCACGCTGGATTGCAGAGTCGTCCCCGAGTGCCCTCCCGGGCCTGCCGCCTCACGTCGTTTCTGGTCGACGAGCATGCGGGCGTAGACGACGTTCGATAACCGTCGTTTGAGAGCGCGCATCGCTTCCATCGAGGTCTTGCCAGCCGCCTTCTTCCCATCGAAATAGACACGACCAGCGGTGGGATTGCGGAGCTGAACCACTCCCATGATGTGCAGCGTCCGGTTGATTCTGCGGTTACCGGCGCGGGACAAGCGATGCCGTTGTTGATCGCCCGAGGATGCGTCCAACGGCGCGGTGCCGTTCCAGGACGCGAATCGGTCCCGGCCGGCGAACCGGTGGATGTCGCCGACATCGGCCAGCAGCCGTGCGGCACCAGACGGGCCGATGCCGTGCAGGTCGAGCAGAGTGGAGCCGCGGGCGATCACCAGCTCGCGGAGATCTCTGTCCGCGGCTTTGATCTTCTTGTCGATGGTCTCGAGTTCTGCGATCAGCTCGACCGCCAGTCGGCGTCGAGTCTTGCCCACTACGTCCCGTGGCTTGATCGTCGCGACCAGCGCGCGTGCTTGCATCGCGGACAGGAACTTCTTTGCTCCACCGGAAAACAGCTCCAGCAGCAGGCGGTGGAGACGGTTGACGGTCTGCATTCGCGCGCGACCGAGCTCGTCACGACGGTCGACCAGCATGCCCATCACGACCAGTTCCGGTCGGCCTGGAGACGCACCAGATTCGGGGTCCGCAGCGCGACCAGAGCTACTGAGTGCGCGTCGATCGGGTCGGTCTTGCGGCCGTTGCCGGTCGCGAACACCCGCACCTGCGCCGACAACTTCGCCGGCACGTCCAGGACGCTCTCGCCGTCGTGGATCAGCCGGTAGGCGATATGACGGCCGACGCCGTTGCAGCCCTCGACCGCCCACACCCGGTCACTGAACCGGCGCCCGGTTGCCAGCATCTCGGCATATCCGATCTGGTCTGTCCCGAATTCTCCGGCCGTGATCATGTTGCCGAGTTCGTTGATCACCTCGATCGTGGCCGACCGTTTATGCGGATCCATTCCGATGATCACGGGCATCCGGTTCTCCTTGCCTCGACACGGATATCGGCAAGGAGGGCACCGCTACTTCGAGCAGGACAGACCCCTTTTCAGCCACTCCTCGCGCGGTGCCCGGCGAGACGCATGCCATGAGAGAGCCACGCCAATGACACCGGCGGGCAGCCGCTGTGAGCGAGCGACTCGCCGAGCACCTGGACCAGAGTCTGGCCGGACCCGGTCCTGCCGCCCAGTCTTAAGTAGCCGCGGAGCGTGTTGCTTGAGTATTCATGACGATCAGCTGGCGTCGGGGTCTCGACCGGTCGCCAGCAGCGCAACCTGTGCGTGCCGAAAATTACGTCCGCACAGGTCAAGCGGCATGCCAATACTCGTGGAGGGACTCCGCCGAGACGGTCCCGTCGGAGTACTGCACGGCGTGTGGGGTGCCAAAACGTGGCTCAACGGTCTGATCTGCGGATCAAGCGGCTGCAGGCTCGTACTCGTTGATCAAGCCGCCGAGCACTCGCTGGCGACGTACGGATTTACAACCTGAGTCTCCGGTCAAATGATCGGCGCGCTGGTCATCAGCGCCGACACCCGCTGGACGAGCCGACGCGGCCTGGACACCCCGGCACACCAAAGGGAGTTCGTCCGGCCCGCCCCCGCGGCCTCGCCCTACCTCGACAGCGCCGTCGAACCCGCTCCCTGGTCTCAGCGCGACGGACCACGCCCACCGATCGGCGGCCGACCAGCGCTGCCCGGCGAACGCCCTGGTAGCCGCCGCAGCCGGTCTCGCACCGGCAACCCGCTGCGCCCGTCGCACTGACCGATCGCTCGATAAGCAGTAGATCTTCGCAACGCCGCACGGCTCGTGCGGCGGCGTTGGGCCTGGCGACGGCGGGCACCAGCCAGGCGGCGAACGCCGAGCTGACCCTCACCTACTCCTGCACGTTCATGCTTATCGGCGCGCAGGACATGCCGTCGAAGGTCACCGCGGAGGGCCTCCCCGACGCGGCCGTGGTCGGCCAGCCCACCGCCGAAGCCTCCACCAAGGTCGTCACCACGGTCTCCCAGCAGGCCTCCGACGTGCTGAACTGGCTCGGCGCCACCACCGTCGAAGGAAGCCTGACCACCACCATCCCCGTCGACAACGCGGGCACCGCCCAGAACCTGACCTCGACGCTGACCATCCCGAAGAGCCCGGTGGGCACCGGCATCTTCGACGTCACCGCCACCGGCACGCTCGCCCCGATGACCTTCGCCAACGCGGGCACCGCCAGGACCGGCCTCGGCGACGCCGAGCTGACCCTGACCCCGCGCCTATCCGACGGCTCGGAGACGTTCCTCGGCACCCTCAAGGCCCCGTGCGTGGTCAAGCCCGGCCAGAACACGCAGCTCCACCAGTTCGAGGTGACCGCGACGGAGTGAGCACCCCCGGCAACGGGCCCCGCCCTCCACGCGGGGCCGTTGCCGCGAAACACGAACGCGCCGCCCGTCGATGAGAGGAGAAGCCGCAACCGACCGAGGTGCCGTGGTCAGATGGCAGTACGCGCGCCTGGTCCAGGTGCGCGAGAAGCGCACGGTCTACGAGACCCCGGCCGACCCGGCGCAGTGGCGGCTGAAAGGCACCACCGAAGGGCGGCGGCCCACCAACCTCGACGCCGAGCCGTGCCACGGCAAGAACCTGACCTACCGCGAGTTCGACGTTTTCAAGATGGTCGTGATCACCGAGTTGCACGAACTCTGCTGCACGAGCTGCCGCAGGCACCCGTACCGAACGTCACCGCATCCCCTCATCCCCGCCAAACAGTCGGCCAACCACGAGAACTGCTGTTCACGCCCGCCGATGGACACGACACCGCCCACAGACTTCCGATGGCGCGGTGAGGTGCGCAGCCGCGAGGTCACGACCCGCGTCGTCACCTTCGAGGACGTGGCCGCCGAGATGTGGACCGTCGCGACCGCGCTGGTGGAACCGAACGGCACCCGCACCGAACTCGAGCACCTGCGCGGCGACGAACCGGCCGCCGACCCCGGGACGAGGACCCGGTTCGGCGACCGGCTCGTGCTCGCCAGAACCGGCCCCACCATCGCCGAGCAGGCCGCCGACACCGCCCACCGCGAGCTGAATCGGCTGGGCGCCGCGGGCTGGGAGCTCGTCACCGAGGAGGTCCGCAACGGCATCTTCGGCCCGGAGGCGGGCACCCCGGACAGCAGTGACTGGATCCAGCGCACGTTCTGGCTCCGCAGACCGAGCGAGGAGTGAGCGCGGTGGAGAACTACTACTCCGGTGACGGACCGCTGCCGCCAGGCGCAGAGGCCTACCTGGACGCGTGGACCGGCCTCCCGCTCGGCCAGGTGCAGGACTACCACGGCCCGCTCGAGTTCCACGACGGCATGGCCTACCGCTTCCACCCCGCGTACGACCCACGCCTGCGCGCGCTGACCGAGAACTACTACTACGAATCACCCACGTATGAGCCGGCGCCGCCCCACCAACCAGCCACCGTCAACCACACCCGGCTACTGCTGCTCCTGAGCTGACGCCAGCACGATGTCGAACCGCACCCGCGTCCACTCCCCGTCCCGCCCGTCGGGCTGGGCGCGCCCTGCCGTTCGAAGTCCTTCACCAGGGAGTCCCGCACCCCGAACACGGTGTCCGACTCCACGTGGGAGTCGCCGCGCACGAAGATGTGCGTCACCAGCGTCCGAAACCTGGGTGATGCGACCATGAAGTGCAGGTGCGCCGCCCGCATCGGCGACCGCTCGCACGCCGCCAGGTGGCACGTTCACGCCTGCTGTGCGAGATCGCGAGCCAGGGTGATGGCCACGACGGAACTGTTGCCGCGGCGGCCGATCTCGCCGAGCTCGAGTGCGGCGTGAAGAATCGTCTCCGCCACCACGCTCGCGCCGGCGTGGTGGTGCTCGGCCACCACACCGGCCATGGCGTCGACGCCGAGCACGTTGTAGGTGGTCAGCAACACCAACTCGTCCTCGGTGAGCTTGTCCTGGACCGTGCTCACGCCGCACCGGGCCTGTGGGGTGCCAGAACTCTGCACTCGCCAGTTGAGCTGCGGTGATCGTGTGCTGTCGCCTTGACGGCATGATCCCGAACGTGGCGCTTCGGCTGTTGTACTTCGTCTTCGTTCGGCTTGTCGGTTGGCTGGTTCTGCTCGGGCGGTCCTCGGCGGCCAAAGACGTGGAGGTTGAAGCGGGTGTACGTGTTCTTTGTGATGGAGGTCGGCACCCGCTACGTCCATATCCTCGGCACTACCACCAACCCGGACGGTCCGTGGACCACGCAGCAGCCTCGCAACCTCCTCATGGAGTTGGGTGACCGGGTCAGCAAGTTTCGTTTCCTGGCTCGTGACAGGGCAGGCCAGTTCACGGCATCGTTCGATTCCGTTCTCGCTGACGCCGGCATCGACGTTGTGAAGATCCCACCGCGATGTCCGCAGGCCAACTGCTACGCGGAACGGTTTGTCGGCACTGTCAGACGCGAGCTCACCGACCGGCTGCTCATCATCAACGAGCGGCACCTGAAGTCAGCGCTGAACCGCTACGTCTCCCACTACAACCACCGGCGACCACACCGAGCGCTACACCACACTGCGCCACGACCCGATCACCCGACCGGAGACCCAGGCTGTAAATCGGTACGTCGTCGGCGAGTACTTGGCGGCTTGATCAACGAGTACGAACCTGCAGCAGCGTGATGCGCAGGTCAGGCTGCTGTGCCGTGTTTGGCACCCACAGGCGCGGCGCCCCGAGTGGCCGGCCCCAGCATCTCGAACCAGCTCATGACGAGATCGTCGAGCAGACCGTCTCGGCGTTGACGGCGCTCACGTAATGATTTCGAGTGCGTTTCGCAGCATTTCCTGATGCCCCGGAATAACGCGCCACTGGTCAAATAGTGGACAGTTTTTGTTGATAGAGGCGATGCGTCGCTTGTTCGCAGTCCCGGTGAGTCATCCTGTCCACCCGCATTCACATCGGTGCGGAGGAATGTGAACAGGAGTCGCGGTGGGTGGAGTGTTCATCAACTACCGCAGCAACGACAGCCGCGTCATGGGCGAGTTGCTCGACCGGGATCTCACCGCGGCGTTCGGTCGGGAGCAGGTCTTCCTGGACTGCTACTCGATCCCGCTCGGCGCGGCCTGGGACCGGGAGCTGCTCTCGCGGGTGCGGGGCTGCCAGGTGCTGCTGGTCGTCATCGACTGCGAATGGCTGACCCTGACGGACCCGGCCGGGCTGCGGAGGATCGACGATCCCGCCGACTGGATCCACCGCGAGATCGCCGCGGCGTTCGACGCCGGCGTCCGGGTCGTGCCGGTCCTGGTCGACGACACCCCACCTCCGGTCGCGGGAGAGCTGCCCGTCGGCCTGTGCGCACTGGCGAACTGTCAGGGCATGCGGGTGCGTCGCAAGCACACCCGTCAGGACGTCGACGTCCTGATCCAGCGGCTCCGCGAGGCTGAACCCGCACTCGCGGCCAAGCCGGATCCCGTGGTTCCGACGATGGTGTCCCACCGCGGCTCGGGGACGACCATCCAGGCGGGCAGAGACATCCGCGACGCGACCGTCGTGCAGGAGGTCGCGCCCGCACACCCGGCAGCCGGGGGAATGGACGGACCGCCGGGAGCAGCGGGCATGAGCTCCCACACGGGCCACGGCACGACGTTCCAGGCAGGCCGGGACATCAAGAAGGTCAGGACGGGAACCTTCCTGAGCGTCCCGATGCCGCGTGCGGTGCGCAACCTGGTCATCACGGTGCTGGTGGCCGTGCTGGCCGCCGGTGCGGTCACCGCCGTGGTGACCTGGGTCCTGCCGCAGCTCGCGCCGACGTACAAGACCATGTTCCTGGTCGACCTGTCCGCGACCGGGGCCGACCCGGCCGCCGTGGCGGAGAGCCGCGACTCGCTGCGGAAGGTGATCGGGAACGCCGGTGACGACGACGCCGTCGCGTTGCGGACCTTCGGTGGCCAGTGCGGGTCCGCCGGCAACACGTCCCGGGTGGTCGGGTTCGGGACGGGTAACGGCACCGACATCAGTGCCGCGATCGACGGTGCCGCGGTCAGCGGGGCGGCGACGCTGGTGCGGGGCCTGATCGGGGCCGCCGAGGACTTCAGCTCGCCGTTCTCGCAGAACGCCAAGCAGGTCAACCGGATCGTGGTCGTCACGCGCAACGGGATCGACGCCTGCGACGACGACGTCGACTTCGTCGAGCGGGAGCTCCGCCAGCGGCTGGCCTCCGCCGGCCTCGACGTCGAGTTCCGTTTCGTCGGCTATCGCCTCGCTGACAAGGACAAGTCGGTCTTCGACCGGCTGGCGGCCGGCGCGTCCGCACCACCACCCGTGCTCGCCCAGGACCCCGCGCAGCTGCAGGCGGCCCTCGACTGGATCGCCAACGTCGAGCCGGTCCTGCGGTCGGCGCGCGACGTCGTGGACACGCTCAACCCGGTGGTCAAACAGATCGACACCGCGGCCCAGGCCGTCGTCGACGGCAGGCTCGACGTCGCCGACCGCACGCTGTCCGCGATCAAGCCTCCCGCGGCGGACACCGAGTTCGCCAACCTCGAGAGCCGCGCGAAGACGCCGGACGCAGTCGAGGTCCACCGCCGGGCGGCCGAGTTGCGAGACCGGCAGCGCAAAGCGGTGCCCGCGGTGAAAGCACTGCTCGACCTCGCGCGGGCGGGCAAGCCGCTGGGGGCCGAGCTGACGGCGTTCCGCCGCGACGCCGATCTCTACAACAGCGAGGTCGACACCCTGAACGAACTCCTGGCCCGGATGCGGGCCAGCGGGCCTGGAGGACAGTGATGAAGCGGCGTGCGGTGCTCGTTCCGCTGGTCGTAATGCTCGTCGTCGTGGCGTGCACAGCGGTGTACTTCGTCCTTTCGGGACCCGCCCACCGCACCGTGGTGCTGGTCGACACCTCGGCGCCCGGCACCGGGCTCTCCCAGCTCGGAGGCGCGGTGCGGTCGGTCGCCGGCAACAGCGGCGACTCCGACGCGCTCAGCGTGCGCCGCTTCGGCGGCGAGTGCGGCAGCCCCGACGCCACCGCCGAGATCGCCGACGGCCCGGACCGGGTCGCCCAGGCCGTGGGCGCGCTGTCCCCGTCCGGCAAGGCCACCATGGTCGACGGCGTCCTAGCGGCGATCGACGACTTCCGCGGGCTCTTGACCCGCCGTGGCAGCGTCCGCAACCGGATCATCGTCATCTCCTCGACGGGCGTCGACGCCTGCACGAACGACCTGGACAGCGCGCGGAAGTCCGTTGAGGACCGTCTGGCCGAAGCGGGGCTGGACCTGGACATCAGGGTCGTCGGTTTCCAGGTCCCACCGGACCGGAAGGAAGCGCTGGCGAAGTTCGCGTCCAACACCTCGTTCGCCGACAACGCCGACGAGCTGGAAGTCGTCCTCGACCGGCTCGTCGTCCCGAACTCGCCCGACGCGGCCACACGCAGCATCAACGCCGCAGCGGCGGAGCCGGAACCGAGCTACGCGTTCCTGACCAACGGCCGCCTGGGGATCGTCCGCGGGACCAAGGTGGTCGCGGAGACGACCGCCGATCACATGGCCCCTGGCAGCCTCGGCTTCGGGTACACCGGCGACGGGCACTTCGTGTTCGCCGTGACCTCGACGGGCATCACCACCATCGACCTCCGGTCCGGGGCTTCGAGGTCGGTGCCGTGCGGAAGCTGCCGAAACGCGGTGAGCCCTGGCGGCAGCTTGATCAGGTGGCTGGCCGGCAACGTCGTGACCACGCTCGACCTCGCAGACAAGAACGCCCAGCCGGTTTCAGGGACCACCGTCCTGCCCGACCGCAAGGTCGGGGTCGGGCAGAGCATCAGGATCCAGCCGCTGTGGATCGTGGCCGGCAAGGACGGGACCAGCCTCGTCGCCGCTCCCGACGGCGTGTCCGCCTACGGTGGTCCGGAAAACCTGTACCTCGTGCGTCCGGGCGGCCAGGTGGTCCCGCTCGGCGCCACCCCGGGCAACGTCGTCGTTCACGGGGCGGCTTTCTCCCTGGACGGGCGGTCCCTGGCCTACATCACCGCAGTTCATGCGGGAGGCTGTGAGGAGCGGGCGTTCGTCGTCCTGATCGACCTCGCCTCGGGCACCCAGAGCGAGACGCCCGTGGCGGGCGATCCGAACGACGACGGATCCGGTATCGACGCTGTCTGGTACGACAAGGACGGGACCCTGAACATGATCTACTCGTCGTGGCTCTGCGCAGCGAGCGGTGGCCCGCGGACGTCGGTGACCATCCCCGAAAGCCATTGGCAGCTCGGCAACGCCGGGTGGACCCAGCGAGAGCCTGGCTATGCCCGCCAGATCGCCCCCGGCTTCCGCGCTGTCCTGGGCCCTCCCAACCCTCAATCCAACGAGCTGTTCTCCGAGGTTAACGGCACCCGCGTGAAGATATTGGACGGACCGGTGGACATCGCCGTGCCGAACTGAGGTTGTCAAGCTGGGCTGCGGGGTGCCAAAACGCGGTCCGGTGGGCCTGACCTGCGTATCAGGCCGCTGCAGGTTCGTACTCATTGATCAAGCCGCCGAGTACCTGCCGCCGATGTACGGACCTGCAGCCGGGCTCTGAAATGGGGTGTGGGGTGCCAAAACACGCTCCGATAGGGCTGACCTACGCATCAAGCAACTGCAGGTTCGTACTCGTTGATCAGCCCACCTAGTACTCGCCGACGACGTACGGACCTACAGCGTGGCCCTGCGATCGGGTGATCGGGTCGCGGAGGGGTGTGGTGTCGCACTCGGGTGTGGTTGTCGGTGGTTGTAGTGGGACACGTAGCGGTTCAGCACTGACGTGAGGTGATGCTCGTTGATGATGAGCAGCCGGTCTGTGAGCTCTCGTCTGAGAGAGCCGACGAAACGTTCGGCGTAGCAGTTCGCCCGCGGACACCGTGGCGGGATCTTCACGACATCGATCCCCGCGTCAGCGAGAACAGAATCGAACGACACCGTGAACTGACCTGCCCGGTCACGGACCAGGAATCGAAAGACGCTGGCCCGATCCTCAAGGCTCAGAAGGAGATTGCGGGCTTGCTGCGTGGTCCACTGCCCGTCAGGATTGGTGGTGGTGCCGACACGCAAGGTGCGCGAGCCTGACAACGGTGTCCTGTAGACCGGGCCGCGGCTGGCGAGAAGGGCACAGAACGCGCACGCCTTGTCGTTGGTGATGTGCTGGTAGTCAAGCGCGATCCGGTCGGCGAGGATTGCCGCGTCGATCGCCTCCCGGCCGCACCTGCAGCGTGTCGCATCACCGCAGCAGCGCGGCCCGCTGCCCGTTGAGGGTCAAGTCCAGCGGCGCTCAGTCGCTTGATGGTGCTCGGTCCGGTCACGAACAACGAGACTTCGGCGGCCTGGCGCCACCCCGCCTCGAGGTTTTGCAGCGGAGGTAGATCGAGCTGCGTGCCGGTCTCGGCGCGGCGGAACGTGGTGAGGTAGTCCAGCGCCAGGCGCTCGGACTTCGAATGGTGACGGCAATCAGGTCGAGCACCCGGCCAGCCCAGTTCGGCAACGTCGGCCCGAGCCGGACCGGGTCGAGCAACCGCCACAGACCGAGCACGTCACGAACCAGGCGGGCGCTGTTGCGTCCCTCGGCGCGGCGGTGCTCGGCGGTGAGCCGAGTCCCCTCAGCGGTGACAGCCATCGTTCACCATCTCAGGCACTGTGATCTTGATTGCACCCCTCGGCGGTATCCAAGTTGGACACGGAACATCGAAATTGGACCGATGGGAATGGTTGGGAGCCGTTGGGGAACGGATGATCGCTACTGCCTTCATCATCAGCAAATAGCCTTTACTGTTGATGGGTGGCTTTATGACGACCGGTTTTGCCTATCTCCCAACACATCCATCGTTGTGTGGCGAAGGGCGCGAGGAGGTAGCTGTGTGGTCGGACGCGGGGCTCATCGGGTTGGCGATTGCCGCGGTCACGGCGGTTTGCCGCGTGGCCCAACTCGCCATCGCGTTGCGGAAGTCCGAACCCAGTGAGCGGCCCGAGATCATCCGAGCACTCAACGAAGGAACCGCCTCGGGTGCGGTCGCTCGCAGAGCACCGAGACGCGGCACAAGAGGCGGCCTGACTACCGGGCGGACCGACGCTGGTTAGCTGTCGAACGCGGTTCGGCCGAGCATGTCCGCGAGCAACTCCTGTCCGTCGACGGGAGCGGGCATCGTGGCCCAGCGCTGCACGTCGGTGTCGGTGACACCAGGCAGCCGGTCCCACGTCGCTTGCGGCGGGACGCCCAGCATCGTGACGGCCTTACCCCAGGCGTCGACCACGGCGGCGAGCGAACGGGACTGGGTGTTGCGCCAGCGGACTTGTGCGCCGGTGTCGTGCCATCCGGCTAAGTCTCCGGCAAGCAGGCATCACAGCCGCAATACCTGTTCCCAGGACTTCCCGTAGGAGGTGCGCCGTTCACCGACTCGGCGCTGTAGTACGTCCTCAGCGGCGTCGAGCGCATCGGCCGCCAGGTTGGTCAGCGACGCGAGCAGCATGTGAGGCGGGGTCTGAGTGATCGCCGCCAGGTGTCGCAACACCTGTTCGAGCACTTCCACGTAGCCGCTCAATGGTCTTGCATCGAACGTGCTGAACCTGGTCTCTGGGCTGTCGGTGTGCAACAGCCGGTCCGGCCCGGTCGGCGGCTCTTCGTCGTCGAGCTCAAGCCCGGCACCCCATGGCGCAGAGGAGCTTGTCGATCAACTCGGCCGCAATCGCTGGCGCTGACCGCCGAGCTGTCACTGCAGGACCACAACTTGGTGGTCTAGCGCGCGAATCTCGAAGTACTTCTCACGCTCGGTCATGCGCAGGGAGCCACAGCGCGGCGAAGGTATGGGAGACGGCGAGGTAGGCGAAGCGGAGCAACACGACCGCGATCATGTCGGATGATGACCGCTACCCAACGGCATCTGCTGACCTGCACGGACATATTTGTCGGGCACGCACAAGGCCTGGCCTACTGCCCCAGGTAACCGTAACGGCACCCTCCGGCGCGCGATATCGTCCAGGTGAATCCGATCGTTGCTTTCGCGCTGGGCATGGCGGGTGCGTTGGCTCCCGAAGTGATCCGCCTCTACTCGATCCGCCAGAACCCCAAGAATTTTCGCTGGTCGTGGTTCTACGTCGCGGTGTCCTTGCTGTTCGCCGGGCTCGGCGGTGTGCTGGCCCTGGCTCTGCCCGCGACGACGTACTGGGGTGCCCTGTACGTCGGCGTGTCGACGCCAGTCTTGATCACCACGATCGCACGCAAGGGGCATGAGGTGGCGAGGCCTGAACTTCGCGGAGCCGCACCGCCTCCCCGGTCCGGGTGGCCCGCTTACGTGTATGGGCTCTGACGATGTGGGTCGGCGCCGAGCGTGGTGTCCGGTTCCGATTCCACGCGGGACGACTACGTGTTGCGGACGTCTCGGTGCAGGGCAAGCTGGAGGTCCGTCTCGCCGAGGCGTTCGGGCCCGAGGTGCCGCGGATCGAGGTGCTGCGCGGTCCGGTCGCGGAGCGCGGTGCGGCGTGGGCCATCGCGACCACCCGCGTAGAGCACGACTTGGGGGTCGGGCGGCGGAGTGTGGAGATCGTCCAGTCCAGGAAGGCCTATGCCGGTGGCTTGACCACCACGGCCATCGCGTCGTTGAAGCAGGTGGTCGAGGTCTCGACCGCGATCGAGTGGCACCTGGTGGTGGACGGCGCCGCCGCCGTGCACGAGGACGGCCGCAGTGTCGTCGTAGATCTCTCCACTCCGGCGCGCACCGTCGTCCGGGTGCGGGGTGACCGGCCGATCGACTTCGAACGGAGCCGGGACGTCCGTGGGCAGGTGCGGCTGCGGGCCGTGCTGCCGGCTGGGTCGTCGACCATCGAGCTCACGGTGGCCTGCGCACCCGACTTCGACTTCGCCGAGACCTTCGTCGTGTGCCGGCCCGACCAGCTTCGCGAGGCCGCCGTGGTGGTGTCGTGCTTGCAGGGCAACGGTTTTGTGCCGGTGATCCCGATCGAGCCGCCGCCTGTCAGCGAAGCCGAGTACCTCCGGCTCCACGAGGAGGTGCAGGCCGCAGACGTCAGGTTGAGAGCCAAGGTCGGAGGGCAACTGGGCCGGGCGGAGGCCCTTGCCGCAGGCCCGGCCGAACGGGCGGCGTTGGGGGCCGAGATCGACGCCCGCCTGGACGGCACCGAACGTCTGGCGCCCTACAGGTCGTGGCTCAAGCACAACCAGATGGTGTCGGACTTGCTTGCCGCGGCCGGGTTCACGAGGGCTGTCTTCCTGTTCGAACCCGAGCCGAGCGAGCTGCGCAGAGTCGATCCCGTGCTGGCGTCTAAGGCCTCGGCGATCTGGACCCGGCACCACGAACGTGCGGGCAGCGATCCCGGACCGCCGAGTGACAACACGATGTTCGAAGGGCAGCACGGGAAGCTGCACCTGCTCGCGGAACCGTCGGACATACCCGGCCACCACCACTACCGCGACCTGACCGAACTCGCAGGCCTGACGTGGCGCCTGCTGCGCGGCGACGACGGACCGCCGACCGGCGTGGTGGAGGTCGCCATCGATGGCAGCTCACGGGAGTACCTGCACGGGCTGTACCGGGCGTTGCGCGCGGGTGCGCCGATCCTGCCGGTGGCGGACCCGCGGACACCGGCCGAAGACCCCATACCCGAGAGCGACGAGGCCGTCCTGGTCGAGGACACCGGGGACGCCGCCACGCTTCTGGCGGTGCTCTACGCGCACCACCGTGACGCACAGCTCGTGGTGACGCCCGAACCCTCGCTCGCAGCCGTGCGGGCGGCCATCGCCGCCCAGCAGCACCGGATCATCGCCGCGGCACGCGCGCACGACGAGGGCGACCGGGGCCTGGCGGAGGTGCTGCGAAGGATTCTGGGCGCGGGCCGGCAGGGCTTCGCCGAGATCGAGGAGGTCGTCACCGCGCAGGTGCCCGCAGAGGTCGTCGCGGCGGTGGGCGACCGCAGGCTCACCGCGTTCACCACGGGACTGCCATACTCGTTCGTGCGGACGGACCACGCGGACTGGTCGCGCAAGCCGATCGGCCACGTGGCCGAGGACCCCGTCCTGATCGTGCTCAACGAGATCTTCAGCGCGGCCTTCGAACGCGCGGACGTCATGTTCGGCCTGATCCTCGACACCGGTTACTTCCGCACGACGGAGACCAAGGACGTCGTGCGGGCGATGGAAGCCAGCGCCGTCTACCCGCTCGTCCTGAACGGCGAGGAGGCCAACCTCTCGTCGTTGGCGCGGTTGACCCACCAGCTGCCCCTGGAACTCGTCTTCTTCAACACCCACGGCTACGACGGCGGCATCGTGCTCGACGTGCCCGTACCCAGCTCATGCATCGTCGAGCTCGTGTCGCTCCCGCAACGCCCCGTCGTCTTCAACAACTCCTGCCAGTCCTGGACGGGCGTGGGCCGAGACTTCGTCCGCGTGGGCGCCCGCGGTTACGTCGGCACCCTCTGGAGCGTGCGCAGCGATCTCGCCGCGGACTTCGCCAGAGCGGTCATGGCCGACCTCGGCGCAGGCGCGACCACAGTGGCCGCGGCGATCACCCGGACCGGTCTTCCGGATGTGATCACCCGGTCCTACCTCTACGTCGGCACCGCCAACGGACGGCTCACCTCCCGCGACGACGAGGCCAGCGGCGTGTCAAGGACTCTCGCCACAGCGCGCCGGCTGGTCGGGATGACGAACCCGGACACCGTCGTGCGGGAACTGATACTGCGAGAAGTCGCGAACCTGCGCGCGGCTGCCGATTCCGCCGCCGAGCCGTCCCTCGCCTCGGTCGACCTCGCTCTCGACGAACTGGCCCTCCTAGGCTCGGGTTCGCTCTCCGCGAGCCTGGAGGAACGCGCCGCACGCATCGCCGAGCACGTGGAGGATGTGCTCAACCGCTGGACGCCGGCCACCCCGGAGGTGCGAACCAGGCAAGCACTCCTGCACCAGCGGGCCGGGGACGCGCACTGGGCGGCGGGCAAGGCACACGACGCACTCGCGCGGTACTCGACCAGCCTGTCGCTCCGCGACGAGTTCCCTAAATCGGCCGACCTGCGATTCCGGATGGCGCAGATCCTCTACCGCCTTGGTCATCAAAGCGAAGCGGTCGAACTGGCACGGGCGGCGGAGCACCTGGCGCGGGAGCACGACGACCTGCCCCGACTCACAGACATCTGCCGATTCCTCTGCCTGCAGCCCGAAGCACTCGTCTCGACCTCGGAGGCACACCGCTACGCCGCGGAAGGCCACGCCATCGCGGTGCTGCTGGACGATGAAGACCGGCAGGCGGACTTCAAGCTGCTGACATCGATCATGCGCGGAGCGGCAGGCGACTTCGCCACCGCGGCCGCTACCGCCGGCGAAGCGCTGACAGCACACCGGGTGCGGATCAACGACGAGGGCGAACTAATCGCGTTCACGCAGCAGCTGTACCACCGCCATCTCAACGGGGAGTCCGAACTCACCGAAGAAGTGCTCACCACCCTGTTGGATCAGGCGAAGAACCTCGGCCTCCCCAGAGAGGAAGCGTTGCTGCGTTGCCAACTCGGCTCGCTGCTCCACCTGCGCGGAGAAAGCCGCGCTGCGGCGCGGCAGTTCAAGGACGCCACCAGGCAACTGCGCACGCAGCAAGACTGGAGCTCCCTCGCCAGGGTGGTGGTCGGCACGCACGTGCAGATCGCCGAGGCCGCCGGTGCGATCGACGACCTGTGGGAGCTCGCCGTGCGGTGCATCGCGCTGTGCGACCTCGTCGACGAGGATCTGCGTCCGAACACCGCGGCGGCGGCGGTGCGCGCGATGCAGGCGGCGATCAGGCTCGGTGATCGCGAGCTGACACATGCGGGCCTGGCTGCCTTCTGGCAGGCGGCCTCAGGCGTCAAGCAGCGCGACGGCGTTTCGGACCACTTTCGGTTCGTCGTGCACGTGTACCTCCTCTTCGTGCAGTGGGTGGCGGGCGACCCCGGCGACGCGATGCGCGCACTGGCGCGGCAGTTGGACGAGATGAGCGACAGCAGGCTAGAGCTGGAGGAGTTCGTGCACGCTCCGTACGAGCCGCGAGCGCGGTCACGGCCGCGGCGATGGCTTGTGGGGGGCCAAAACTAGGCCTGGCGGTCGGACCTGCGACTCAGGCCGCTGCGTGTTCGTACTCGTTGATCAAGCCGCCGAGTACTCGCCGACGACGAACGGCCCTACAGCCTGGCTCTGTGAGCGGGTAATCGGGTCGTGCTCCCGCGCTCTGTGTGGGCCGTCGGTGGTTGTAGTGAGTCACAAAGCGGTTCAGCACTGACATCAGGTACCGCTCGTTGATGATGAGCAGCCGGTCGGTGAGCTCTCGCCTGACGGTGCCGACGAACCGTTCCGCGTAGCAGTTGGCCCGTGGACATCGCGGTGGGATCTTCACGACGTCGATGCCGGCGTCCGCGAGAACGGAATCGAACGACGCCGTGAACTGGCCGGCCCTGTCACGAACCAGGAAACGAAACTCGCCGGCCAGGTCATCCAGCCCTCCGCCGCCGGCGACACGGGATTGGCGATCCACTAGGACCACTGACGTGCTCGACAAGCATGCCACGTCCAGCCGACAGGTGCTACCAATGAAGCAGGTACTGACCCCGCTCGCGTGTAAGACGCTATTCGCGCTTGAACGGGTATTCCTGCTCCAACATCACGTGTCTGGGCACTCGGAACTTGCTGTCCACCAACGATTCTTAAAGGACGTGAAAGCAAGCACCTGTGGATCGACCAGTTTGCGATCCATTGCACCCCTTTGACAATCGACATGGAATCAGCTCCGACCGCGCCGACAACCGATGCCTCAGGAAGCCGCACATCAGGCGGACGTGCCATTCGACAACTGCATCTGCCAGTAGGCGAGATTGGCTCGGGCGGTCAGGGTGTCGGCGTGGTCCGGACCCAGCACCCGCAGCCGGTCAGCGAACACCTCCTCGAACGCGGCGACCGCAGCGGCCGGACAACCAGCTTCCCCACGCCGGTAGGCGAGGTTGGCTCGGGTGTTCAGGGTGTCGGGGTGGTCCGGACCCAGCACCCGCAGCCGGTCAGCGAACACCTCCTCGAACGCGGCGACCGCAGCGGCCGGATAACCAGCTTCCCCACGCCGGTAGGCGAGGTTGGCTCGGGTGTTCAGGGTGTCGGGGTGGTCCGGACCCAGCACCCGCAGCCGGTCAGCGAACACCT
>NZ_JBIRVV010000001.1:1431211-1538923 GCF_044387305.1 Lentzea sp. NPDC020367
CTCCTCGAACGCGATCACCGCGCCGGCCGCATCACCCGGCTCCCCACGCCAGCGGGCGGCTTTGTGCCGGATGGTCAGGGTATCGGGGTGATCCGGACCGAGACAGCCGGTGGCCGTGGCCTGCAGCCGTCGGAAGTAGGCCGCCGCCTCGGCGAACAACCCGCTCTCGCCGAGACTGCTCCCGACCCGCGACAGCACGTCGTGCGCGCCGTCCGCCCACAGATGCTCGCCACCGGCCGTGGCGACCGCGTCGGCGTTGGCTCGCAGTACCTGCGCCAACTGGGTGTCTCGCTTGACCTCTGCCCACACCTGGACGAGCGCGTCCGCAGCGATCTGGGCCAGCACAGGTACACCGTCCCCTGTGACGCTGTCGCGGGTGGCCCGTTGCACCAGCGCGTGCACCCGCACTGCCTGGGACGGCGAGCTTGAATCCCGCGTGACAAGACTGAGCCGGTGCAGACACGCCACCCCCTCCCACGCCTGCTCGCCACTGACCACGTGCCCAACCCGCTGGGCCAGCATCTCCAGAGTGGCGGTGGCGCCAAACACCGCAGCGGGAATGCCGTTGGGGTCCAGCACGCTGGACAACTCCAGCAACGGCCTCGCCACCCCGACCGGCCTCAGCTGATCAGCGCGCTCGACCGACAGCGACCAGGTCGCGGCCGCCGTCGACCGGTGCTGGTCCGGCAGCCCCTCCACATCAGGCAGCAACGAGGACAACCGGCGCTGTCGATCCGCCCACCGCTCTCGGTAGTCAGCGCAGGACAAGCCCCGGTCCATTATGTACGCGGCGGCCTGGGCCAACACCAACGGTAGTAACCCCAACTCGCGCGCCAACTCCGCGGCACCCGCCAGCAGGTGCGGGTGATCTGCGAGGACGGCGTACAGGTAGGCGTTCGCCTCGGGCTCGGTGAACACGTCGATCTCTACGAGTTGGCGGCGGTGTCCCCGCAGGGCAGCGTCCCGCCGGCGGGTCGTGACCACCACCCGCCCGGTCGACGTGGTCGGCGGCCACAATCCGTCCAGGTCACGGGGGCTTTGCAGATCGTCGAGGACCACCAGCCAGTGCTGCGAGGCAGCGGCCAACCAGGCCAGCAGCCGCTGCGCGCCGTGCTCGGGCTGGGGGTCTTCTGCTCCGGTCAGGTCCACGGCCAGTCGCGCGTAGCCGGACACGATCGCCTCCCGGGAGTCGGCCGTGATCCACACCGACAACGCCACCTCGCCGATTGCCCATAGGTGTTCGGCGTAGTCCACGGCCAGCTGGGTCTTGCCCACCCCGCCCAGCCCAGACAAGACGCTGATCCTCGCCGGTCCGTCCGAGGTCAACACAGCCGTGTCACCGCGATCAACGATCCCGGCGACACGGCGGATGGCGTCTCGGTCCTGGAACGCGGCCGCGCGCGGCGGCACGGTCCCGGCCCGGTACGGCAAGGCGACCACCGGCCGGCCCGCAGCATAGTGGTGTTGGTGGATGCCGCCCGTGACGGTGCCGGCCTGCACCACCGATCCCGCCCACCTGGCGCACACCGTGTTGTCCACGCCGACCCCGGCTGGCGCCGCCTGGCCGGAGGGTGCCGTGCTCGCCGAGGACTCGGCCAGGGTGTCTGCCTCGGTTGTGTCTGCGCTCGCCTTACGCATCTCCAACACCTGAACCAGGGCGCGGTGTCGATCGCGCCAGACCCGCTCGGCCGTCAGATCGGCCAAGGTGTGCGGCAGGTTGCCGTGCTGATCAGCCCCGAGCGAGCAGCAGGTGGCGACGAAGGCCCAGACGACCTCCCACCGCGGAGCACGGATGAACTCGCCGCGCAACAGCGTGCTCAGACTCGACCGGCTCAACACCCCCGGCGCGCACCCGGCCACAGCCGACAGCGACGGAGCGCCCGCGAGCATGCGCAGCTCGCTGAGTTGAGCGGCGAACTGCTTCTGCGGGTCCACCTCCACGCTGCCACCCTCCCGGCGTCCAGACTCAACCGAACTTCGGACCCGGAAACCTAGCCCCGACCAGCCGCGTCTGTGTCGGCCATCCGGGTTCGGTTGACATGAGTCCGCCCGAACGGCCTACACGGTCATGGTGTTCACCGCCAGCTCGTCCATCAGCCACTACGGAGAGCACCATGACTCGCCACACCCCACATCGCGACACCCCGCCGCCTGTTATCCTGTGCCGCCCGGAAAGTCATCGCTGCAGCTCAAGCTGCATATCGGTACTCGTTGATCACACCACCGAGGATCCGCGTGCGGACGGGTCGACAGCCAGCGCCGTCAAGATCATGCGCCGCTCCTGGGTGCTCGTGAACGTCTGGTGGTAGCTGGTCACGGGCCTGGTGAGGCCTGTGCTCGTTGTAGTGCTTCTGATATGCCGCAAGTACCTGACGCGCATGACGTTCTCCCATGATGAGGACGTGGTCGAGAACCTCACGGCGGATGCTGCCGATGATCCGTTCGCAATGCGCGTTCATCCGCGGAGCTCGCGGCGCAGTCGCAATTACTCGTAGTTCCTCTGCCTCGAATACGGCGTCGAACGCGTCGCCATACTTACCGTCGCGGTCACGCAGCAGGAAGCGAAGGGACTCCATCCTGTGCCGCCCGGAAAGCCATCGCTGCAGCTCAAGAAGTATATCGGTACTCGTTGATCACCCCACCGAGGAGACGCGTGCGGACGAGTCGACGGCCAGCGTCGTCAAGATCATGCCCCACGCCGAGGTGCCCATGAACGTCTGGTGGTAGGGCTCGGTGCCGTAGCCGTAGCCGTAGCCGACCGCCACGGCACCGAGCCGCTGTATCTGCAGAGTGCTCGCGGCGCCTGGCCGGTTCTTAGTAGTCGCTTGTGGGCTGGAAGTCAGTCGTGGCCGTGGTCCGCTGCCGGTCCTCCCGTCTGGGGCGGAGAACGTTCACGAATAGGCGCCTGATTTGCGGCTACCGCAGTACTGGCTTGATGCCGTTGTAGCCGTATCCGTTGCCTGACCACCACATTTGCGGGTTGCCGAATGACGCGCCAGTCGATGAGCCGACGTAGACCGGTGATGCGGTGCCGCCGTTGGCGAGGAAGGTGAAGTCTGCTTTGCCGTCTGCGGTTACGTCGGCGACCATGGGGGTGATGCCCATCCAGCCGGTGCCCGTATCGCGCCACCATTGTTGTGGCGACAGGAATCCATGCCAGGTCGAGAGGAGAACGCTGGCACCGCTGCCGCCGGCGGGTTCGTCGGTGACGAGGACGAGGTCGGAGGCGCCATTGCCGTCGACGTCGCCGGTAGCGGGTTTGATGCCGGTGTAGCCGTAGCCGATGCCGTCCCACCACAGGCTGGGGCCCACGAAGCTGTGCTGTGAGGATGCGCCGACCCAGGCTTGGGCGTTGCCGTTGGCTGAGTTGGTCAGAAGAACGAGGTCCGCTGTGCGGTCTGGCAGGTGGTCGAGCGGGCTGACGGTGATGTAGGTCTCGGCGACCAATGGCGTGGTGTGTTGCCAGGACCAGCCGGGCAGGGTCAGCCAGGGCTGGTTCTGCAGCCAGTAGCCCTGGTAGGTGGACAGCATCGTGTAGATCGCCACACCACCGGGTTGCGGGACGCTGAGTATCAGATCGTCGCCGCCGTTGCCGTCGACGTCACCGAAACTGAACCTCGTAGCGTTGTAGTCGAACTGGTTTCCGCTCCACCACAGTTGAGGGATACCGAAGCCGTTTCCGTTGGAGAGTGCCACGTAGACGGCGATGCCTCCACTGCCGGCGTTGGCCGCGAAGACGTAGTCAGCTTTGCCGTCGCCGTTGACATCCCCAACGAAGGGTGTGATGCCAGCCCATCCCACGGTGGCGTCTCGCCACCACTGCGCTGGCAACTGCCAGAAGCCCTGCCAGGTCGACACGAGCATGGTGGCGCCGCTGCCCCCGGTCGGCTCGTTGGTGACCAGGACGAGGTCGGAGGCGCCGTTGCGGTCAACGTCGCTGAGATGACGGGCGCCGGAACCCGGGTTGGAGTTCGGCTGGTCCTTGAAGTGGATGAAGTTGCTCGGCCATTTCGCGTCGCCGGTGGTGATGGTGCGCCAGCGGAACGGGCCTGCGGAGTAGACGTCTTCCGACACGGTGATCGAGTTGCCGTTGACCGCTTCCACGTAGGCCACGTGGCCGTCCGGGCTTGCGCCGCCGGCGTTGGAGTTCCATTGGGCGATCGCACCGACTGTCGGCGTCTGGTTGACCAGGACACCGTGTTGGGATGCGTTCGATGCCCAGTGCGAGGCATTGCCCAGCTGGTAGTTCGGCGTGGCCGCGCCGTTGATCGTCATCACGTAGGCGGCGTAGTTGGTGCAGTTGTGTCCTGCGTAGGCGCCCCAGTAGCTGGACTGGACGTGCTGCTCGAAACCATGCGCTGTGTAGCCGGCGTTGATGCACGTGGCGTAGGAATTGCCTGCACACAACACAGTCACGCTGGCAGATGCCGTACTCGTGCTCGCGAGGATGAATGAAAGTGATGTGATCAAGACGGTGCCGAACGCGAAGGTTCGTCGCCGCCGTCGGATGGCGGGTTTCAAGTCGTCACCTCTTCAGGTTGTGCTGACAGGGACGATCAGCGGCTGACCAGGGTGGCCCAGGCCCTGCGGGCTCGTTCCGCAGAAAAGACCGAACGGGTACCGCTCGTTAAACTCCTACGTTGTGGTTCGTGGTGCCGCTGGGTTCTGTTTCGGCGCTCCCCTCAACTGACCTGTTTTTGTCCAGTCAGGTGAGTGGTCGGCGTCCCATAAGACGCGTGATCTCCCGCCGATGCCGTCACCGGTGACCGGGAAGGCCGATTCCCGGCTGATCGCTCTGGTGTGCTCGGCTCCGCCGGCCGGGCATGACCGATGGTCGTTGCGGCTGTTGGGAGAGCACCTCGAGCCCACCGAGGACAGGAATTGGCGGCTCGACCGGTCGGAGATCGTCCACTTCGGACGATGGTAAGGGGCCAACCGCCGGTGACCGATGATGAGCGGGAGACGCTGCGCACCTGGTTCCGCAGGGTGGGCCACCGTCTGCCACACGCAATTCCACGTAACGGCGGCCCCATTTGCAACGCACTATCATGCCGCTGAGCGCGCGGGGCGACCACAGACAGGATCAGCGCCGGTGAGCCTTAGGAGCACGGCGTGGGAGCAGATTGAGAGAGCACTTCGCGCGCTGAACCTGTCAGAACGGTCCTCAATGGACCTGAACGGACTCGCGCAGACCTGCAGGAGCCCTACTTCCCTGACGCTACAGGCGCCGCATAAATTCCGGACCACGGCGAATGCACTCTCATGCCGCCGAGCGCGCTGGTGTCATCAAACGGCGGTTCAGGGTGATGTGCGGATAGGGCTCCATAAGCCACCCGAGTGGCCGGGCTACGCCAACTCGTCCTCCAGACACCGGCACCCGTGATCGCGGACGCGCTCGGCTTCCACAGCAAGCACGTCACCCGAATCTGAGCCGACACAGGTGGTATCTGGAAGACCTACGCCCCCTGCATTCACAGCCGGTGAGGTTCACCGCGGAATACCAACTACTCGATCAATGAAGCCTGCCAGCCTCAAGGGCCAACTCCTGCGGGCGGAGGAAGCGGAGAACGCCCGCGTCTACCCGCAACCGAAACGGACCATCTGCCTCGGCCAGGTCCAACCCCACCGCAGGCCCGTCATAGGATCCGGTCATGGCGAACCGTTCGTACCTTTACAGCACCGGCAACCGGCCGGAGTCCTATGAGGACCGGCCGGAGACGGTCTCCGGGTTGTCGGAATGGCCCTACGCCATCCCGTTCTCCTTCCTGGTGCTCCTGTCCGGCGATCCCCGGCTGTGCGCGTCCCTGATCGCCGACGGGTTCGACGGCGAGCCCCCGGAGAGCAAGACCACGCTGTACGCCATCAGCGGTGAGTTCGACGCCGGGTTCGCACGCCTGACGAAGTTCGCCGCCGCCGTGCGCGCCGTGAGCGACGCCGAAGGCCTGCACGCCGGGCTCGCCGAGGCAGAGCGGTTCCTCGACGCGCACCGCGACCGGTACGTCCTGCTCGAGACCATCGAGCTCGACACCATGATCGAGAGCGGCGAGGACGAGCTGCGGGCGCTCATCGAGGGCCACCTCGACCTGTGCCGGGCGGCGGGCGCGGCCATCGACGCGCTGCCCGACGACGCGGCGGCGGCCGGGGCCGTGCTCGCCGCGGCGGCGGCCCAGCGGTCGGCGCCGCCGCTGGACGCGTTCCACGGGCTCGTGCTGACCGACGACTTCGACAACACCCGTGACGACAGGACCGAGAACCCGATCGGCCTCAGCTGGTGGACCGACGTCCTCTACTTCGCGCTGTGGAACCGGGCGGAGTACGCGGCAAACCAGCTGAATCAGTAACCCGCGGCGGCCAGTACGGCCTCGGCGATGGCCTCGTGCCCGGCCGGGGTGAGGTGAACGTCGGTGTCCGTGCAGAAGAAGTACGTCAGCGCGCACACCCGCGCCACCGGCGCCGGCGCAGGGCCGTACTCGGGGTCCTGGGCCGTCTCGGTCAGCGGCTCGTAGGCGCCGGTCGCGGCGGTGGCATCGGCGAACGCCGCGTCGACCTTCCCGTACTCGGCTCGAGCACCGAGGTGAAGAAGTCGCGGAACGGCGGCACCGACTGGCGGGCCAGGTCCTGCCCGTCCGGGAACGCTGTGCGTACCCAAAACTACATCCGCGCAGGTTAGGCGGCATGGCGGTGCTCGTGGACGACCGCTCCAAGACAGTCGATTTACGTTGAGGTGTTCGATCTGGCCGGGTTGAAGATGCTGGGGTCGATCCTCGCAGGGGTGCTGCGGCAGCGATTGACCGGTGGGTTCGGTGCTCGTTGTAGTGCCGCTCGCCCTCGCGCAGCGCGTGCCGCAGGTGGATGTGGTTCCAGATCAGCGTGCGGTCCAGCAGTTCGGCGCGAAGCGTCTTCACCCAGCGTTCGACGATGGAGTTCATGCGGGGCATCCGGACACCGGTCTGCACCGAAGGCGAAATGGACCAGCTCGGAGCTGAACGGTGCGCGGTTGTGGCATGCGCGCGGTCTGGAACTGGTCCGCGAGCTGGAAATGCCCAACACCTCGGACGGTTTCGTCGAGTCAGCGATGGCGATCGCCTACAGCCCGGTTGGTCGCGGCCGCGGGTCTGCACGGCACTGTGCGGTTGTGGCAGGTCCCGTCCGGCAGCCCGGTCCAGGGAACGGCCACGCGAAGTCGCGTGAACGCGATCGCGTTCAGCCCAGACGGCCGGATCCTCGTCACCGGCGACGATGACGGCGCCGTGTGGATCTCGGATCCGCACGGCCGCTGGCCCGCCACGCTGCTCGGCCGCCACGGCGACAAGGTGGCGTCACTGGCCTTCAACAGTGACGGCATCCTCGCCAGCGCCTGCAGGGACGGTCAGATCGTGGTGTGGAAGCGCGGCTAGCCGGGCCTTTGGTGCCCGGTCGTCCCCGCCGGCATTGACGACCGGGCCCCCGTGCTGTGGTGATTCTGGTTGCCGGAAACGGCCGTGGAGGCGCTGGACAAGCGCGATACTCGTGTCGCGCAAACTGCGAAGGCCGACGCTCCGGAGCGGCCGTAGGTCGACCGCCGTAGCGCTCCCGCGCCGCTCATCCCGAGCTACAGATCCGACGCGCCCAGGCGACGGCCACCGCACCGCGCACTGAGACAAGAAGAGGAACGACCGATGACCCCGCTGTCCGTGGATGCGAAGCTGCTCGACTGGTCGGACGTCGACGATGGCAGGTGGCAAACCCTCTTGGTAGGCAACGGCGCGAGCATCAACGTCTCCGATGGGTTCGGGTACGGATCTCTGTTCGATGTCGCCAGCCGCAAGTTCGACGCTTCCACCCTCGCCTTGTTTGATCGACTCGACACTCGAAACTTCGAGGCGGTCTTGGCAGGGCTGTCGTTGACGCGCGCGTTGACCGGCGCCGCGGGAGAGGCAACTGCCTGGGTCGACCCGATCTACGAGGAAGTGCGCGATGGCCTGTTCAACGCCGTCGGCGAGGTACACGTGGCGTGGGCGGCGATACCTGGCGCAACCCTGCAAACGATGGCTGCACACCTTGTTCAGTACCAGCAGGTGTTCACCCTCAACTACGACCTCTTGCTCTACTGGGCCATCCAGGACAACGTTGCCCAGGGACGCGTTGTGGACTTCATGTGGGGGCCGAACAACACCTTCAACAGTACCGATGCCCAGGTCTACAGCGGCAAAACCGGGCTGTACCACTTGCACGGAGGCCTGCATCTGTGGCGTGACGCGCTCACCGGAGTCACTGGAAAGCGGACAGCGTCGGGCACAAGACTGTTGGACAACATCCGCAACGCCTACTCGGCCACTGGTTCCCAGCAACCACTGTTCGTCAGCGAGGGTGACGCCGCCGACAAACTGAGCGCGATCCGCCGATCCGACTACCTGAGCTTCGCGTACCAGGCTTTCCGAGCTGATCAAAGTCCTACCGTTGTCTTCGGCGCAGGGCTTGGATCACCTGACAAGCACATCGTGGACGGCTTGTCCGCTGGACATCTCCGACAGATCGCAATCTCCGTCTATCCCGGCAACGGAACAAGCGCCGAAGTCGACATCATCAACACCAAGACCAACCTGATGCTGGCTCTCCCAGGCCACAACCTGACGTTCTTTGACTCCACCACCCACCCTCTCGGCACAACCGCACCTGCCACAACGGTTTAGCTGCTCCCGTCTAAATCAGCGGTCGACCGAACATCGTCGCGATACGCCTCGATCTACAGGCTAGTGTTCCTGGACGACGTTGACCTCGCGGTAGACCAAGGTGTCCAGAGCACGACGGAACGCCTTGAAGTCGTTAATCGGCTCAGTTGGCTCGTCCTCTAGCTGGAAGTTTCGTCGCATCCCTCGGATGTGGCTCTTCAGGTCCTCCGCGTCGACTGAGTTGTCCAGGCTCGCTTCGACTTCTTCCAGTAGAAGCGTGGCTTCTTCCCGTGTGGCGGTGGCCGGATGGTCGCGCAAAAACGAACGCTTCAAGCGCTTGATCTTGGCGCCTGTCTTCTCGGTCGTGATCTCGCGCATCGCTTGACGCTGCCGAGCACCCAACTCCCGGAACAAGATGCGGAAGTTGCTGGCCATGACCTCCGCCGCGACCTCGACCCCCTCGTCCTGACGGGCGACCTCGAGCACGTTGCGGGAGAAACCCACCTTGTCGAGGTGGAACCCTTCCAGCTTGACCACAGCTGCCTTCTCCAGCGCGTCGTGCGTACCGGAACAGCCCTCGAAGGACACGTCTTTCGTGGTGAGGGTACGGATCTTCGCTGCTTGATCGGGTTCCAGGAAGTCGTGTGCGTACCGTCGCACGGCGGCGATCCCGATCTCCAGTGGGACGAGGTCCTCGATGGCCACGACCCCACCAGGAAATGTGCTCACGAGTCCATCGCCGGCCAGATCACCGAGCTGCAGGACGAACTTGGACTCGATCAGCGGCATGCCGTCCGGACCCTTCCGAAGCGCCTTGCACGCCTGGTTGCCTGCGGTGTCGCTGTCGAGCAGGACGATCACGGCGGGCCGGTCGACATCGCGACCCCGCGCCAGATAAACCAGGTACGGGACATGGGACGCTGAGCCTGCCGGCACCAGTGTCAAGGTGTTGAGGTCGAGGTTGTCCAAAGAAGATGCCTTCTGCTTGCGCAGGTGCGCGGACATGCCCGCGAGCATGATCTGGTCGGACATGCCTTCCAACATCAGGTTGCAGTTGCTGATGAAGGTCGTCTCGCCGACAAAGCTGCCGAACGCGGACCGCAGCGGCTCGTAGTGGTTTCGCGCGGCGTTGCGCACGACGCGAGTGCCCTCGTCACCCTCGCCTTTCTCCAGGACGCGGATCCGTTCGCCGTGGTTCTTGTCGATCAAGAATGGTGAGTGCGTTACATAGACAACCTGACAGGCGGTCCGACTCGGGTCCTGCGGGTTCGCGAAGTCCTCAAAGATGCGGAGCAGGTCTTGCTGGCCTGTGCTGGACAGGTAGGCGTCAGGCTCGTCCATGAGAAGGATCTCGCGCGCACCGGACTTCGGGGCCTCGTGGGCGAGATACTGCACGAAGTAGCTGAGGAAGTACCTCAGCCCACCGCTGCGTTCGTCGGCGGAGTACTCGGTGCCGGTCCTGTCCCGGATCGTGAAGACCAGATCCTGATCCCGCAAGGTCAGCCTCAGCTCGAACTGGTGGTCTTGTGACCACCACTTCGGAAAGTTCAGCGATGCCGCGAGCTCGCGATTCATCCGCTCCACGATCCCGTTGGCGAAGCCGTCCTTGCTCGCGTCGACCGCCTTCAACAGCTCCTCGAACGCCGTGCGGTCGATGCCAGCCACCTTCAGCAGAAGATCGTCCGCGAGCGCGAGCTGCTCGTCGTGCTCTTCCGTCTCCACATCCACCGCGGCGAACGCGCTCATGATGTTCGACGCCGCCGCAGCGACCTGCTCTGCCGAGCGGAACCACGACGACCCGTTCTCCAGGATCTCGTTGAGAAACGACTGCCGTCCCTTGCGAGGACTGGTGCGCAACGACTTCTTACCGAGGGCGAGGTACTTGATCGGCACGCTTTCAGGCAGCGCGACGTCAGCGTTGATCTCAAACCACTGCGGGAGCGCGCCGTCGAGTGCCTTCTTGTCTTTGACGGCTAGCTTCTTCCAACCGTTGTCCTGCTGGAGGTAGACGACGGGGTCAGGTCCCCCCATGCGGAACACCAGGCAGGAGTCCAGTTCATCGTCCACTTCGGTCTTGCAGGCCTTGGCCAGGGCCGCTCGATCGGCCGGGTCCAAGCCCTTGAGCTCCACCCCGAAGTCAGGGAACGCCATGGTCTTGTTCACCGCGAAGTACTGCGAGTACCTGCAGAAGTCACCACGCTCAATGCCCTGCCCGGTGAGTGCGTGCTTCACCGCCCACAACAGCTGGCTCTTACCGGACTCGTTCGCGCCCACAACAGTGGTCACGCCGTCCTCCAGAGGCACCCTAACGAAGGGGAACTCCATGCCGTCCGACTCCAGCACGTCCCAAGGGTCGGCGACAAACCCCTCATCCGCCTTGCGCAGGTAGTCGAAGTTGAACGAGCGGAAGAAGCGGATATAGACGGTGGCGATGAACATCGGCGGCTCGCTCCAGCTCGTGGACCTCTGGGTACCGGCATGCTACGTCCGACGTCCGACAATTTCCGCCGCATAACGCACCCACGCAGCCACCACCGTCGCGTCTGCACACGCACGCGCACCGTCACACCGACTGGCTCTCACTCCATCCCAGCGTGTTCTGAACGCCCGGTGTCCGCGTCGAGAAGATACGAGCGACGCCCTCGGAACGGCTGGCCAGTCCGTGTCGGGGACTCGGCGCATGGCGGCTGCTAGGGATCCTGAACGATGCCGGCTCGACCCACCCGGCCACATCAGCAGGACGCGCCAGCTTTCGCCGGTCACGTCCTCATAAGACACGCCGAACCCGTTATCGTTGAACCAAACCCCACTAGGGCGCAAGTCATAACGCAGCGAGATAGGTCTGGATCTTGGCGTGCCGAAACTGGTACTCCATGCCGACGACCCGCAGGACGCCGCGCCTATGTGCGTCTTCGATGAACCTGGTGGCGCGCAGCGGCAATACACCCGCGAGCATCAGGGTCACGTGAACGGCGAACCACCGGCTCGCCGTAGCGCCGACTCCAAGCGCTGTTGCAATGGCACTTCCTAAGCACACGCCATAGCCAATCAAAGCCAGCCAGCTGAATTCCCCCTTGACGAGCAGCATAGCCAGCACGGCAAGGATCGAGATGAAGCAGACGACACACCATGCGACCAAGTCCTGCTTCAGTGCGACTGAGGGCTCGAAAGCCTGGTTCCTAGGCGAGGCGTTGACCAGCGCACCTGCGAGCGCACCCGCCGCACAAGCAATTCCCGCAACAAGAAATACGCTTAAACCCAACAAGAAGTTGGGGCCTTTCAGTCCAGATGAATCCATGAACAACTGAGCGCTGATTATAGTCCACATGAATCCAATTTGCCCGGCGAGAATCCCCACCTTCACGCCGATAGCGTTGAGTTCCACCCGGTACGGCACAACCCTCGGCACTTGCCTCAGCTCGTGACTCCATCCAGTGAAAACTAACGAGGTTACGAAGACAACGAGCACGACGACAAAAGCACCAGTCTGTCCTAACAACCTGCCCTTGGTGAACAATAGAAGTAGCGACGTCAGCGCCGCCAGAAGGACGACTGTCCCGACACCCCACGCGGCTGGAACCCCGACGACCGAGCGCAGGGACCACAGCCTGAGCGAGCCGTCGCCTCGCTTCGTCATCTGCCGTGCCAACCCTCCCAGCCACTGCTCAGCCAGCTCAGGCCGGTGCTCGCTCTGCTCCCCAGGTACCGACCGGTACACCGTCGGCAGGTAGGCCGCCAGAAGTTCCCGCTCCACGTCACCGGTTTCCAGCAATACCCCAGGATCCGCACCGGGATCGCGGTAGGCGATGCGAGCCAGATAAGCCATCAACGGCGTGGACAAGGCAGTGGCGAGCACGCCATCCGGTTCGTCCCGAAGCCGCTCGGTTACGCCAGCCCACCGCTGGTCTCCGTTGACCAGCCCAGCCGTGAGATAGCCGGCGATCTCGGTGAAGGACACGGGTTCCAGCTCCACCACAGCGGCGCGCGCCAACGGTGCTCCGACAGACGCGACCGCGGCCTCGTACTCCTCAGCCCGGCAGGTCAGTACGAGTGGCCGCGCGCCGCCGATCGCCTCCGTGAGTGCCGCTATCGCTTGAGGGCGTGCAGATTCCGGCATCTCGTCCAGGCCGTCCAGCACCGGTATCACCAGGCGCCGGTCAACCAACCGCCGTGCGGCGTCGCGGCCGTAGTAGCGCTTCGCGATCAACCGGGGGTAGTCGACCGCGAGCCGCCGGGCCAGCCAGGTGTCGAAGTGGACGCGTTGCGGGTCCCATCCCATCAGGTTCAGTAACACCGGCACTGGATCGCCCGGTGCGCGGGTGGCGACGATCTGACGCACCAGTAGCATCGCGAGCGAGGACTTGCCGGAACCAGGTGCGCCGATCACGACCAGCTGGCGGGACGGCAGCCGGGCCCACGTGGCGGCGACGTTGCTGACGTCATCGGTGAGACGCAGACGGGTGGGCGTGACGCCTGGGGTGGCGTCGAGGATCTCGGCCGCACGCGGGCTGACCGGGCGCGAGGTGGATCTCCAGGCCACTCTCAACGGTTCGGGGTGCAGCAGCCCGCGGATGCTGGCCTCCCGCTCGCACTGGCTGTCGACCAGCCGGGCGAGCTCGTCCACGGCCAGGTCCAGCTGAGCGAGCGGTTCCTGCCCGCCCGACCTGCGTGCCGCGGCCATCGACACGACCGCCAGGGTCAGCGCAGCAACGCCGGCGAATCCGCTCACGACGCTGGACGCCCTATCCGCCGTTTCCAGCCAGTCCTTCAGCCACAACCACGCGACGAAGGCGGCCACACCGACCGCGCTGACGATCCACCACACTGCACTGCGCACGACAGACTCATCGCACGCAAGGCTCCAAACGCTTCAAAGCGGGTTCGTTGTGGGTGCCGAGAAGTGCGTCCATGCAGGTCAATGGGCATCGGAGGGTAGCGGTCATCATCCGGCATGATCGCGGCCGTGCAGATTCGTTCCACTTACCCTGTGCCGGCAGAGCGCGTCGCGGTGGGTGCGCACCCACCGGTCGGGGTCGCCGATTGGTGAGGTCGTGTATTCAACTGTCGGCGACCTGTGCTGGCAGCTCGTCGCGGGGTTCCTTCCCGAGGCGACCCGCTGGCCTGCTCACCGGCGGGCGATCGTCCAGTTGAAGAACCCGGCCACGGCTGCGCCGGCGTGACCTTCAACGTCAGCGGCGTCATCGCGCTGACCACCCTCGCCTCGACCGGGGCGACGTTCATCGCGATCGCTGGCTTGAGCATCAAGATGATCGAGTTCCTCACCCCGCGAGCGGCGCTGCCCGGCTGTCGCCCGGCGTCCATCGAGAGCTTCGTCCGCGTCGCGCTCGTCTAGACCTAGAACATGCCCGGCGAGTACACCATCCGGGCAGGCTGACCGACATCCTGAGCATCTCCAGAGCAAGTACAGGCTGATCCCAATGGCTTGATCATCTGGGTAACAAGGTTGTTGGGACGGCCGACTAGAGCAACGTGACAGCTAAAGCGTGTCGGGTCGGACTTCGCATCGTGCAAGCCGTGCGGCTGCGCAGTGCCGCCGCAGGGGTGAGGAGTGGCTGAGCCGTCCCAAGTGACGCAGAACGTCATGGCGGGGTTCGCGGGAGCCGTCGTGCAGGCAGGAACCATCGTGTTCGGCGCGAACGGCGATGTTCCGGTCAACGAGGCGGTCCGCGACCTGAGGCCGTTGTTCGCAGACGTGCTCAGCGACGGCTTCACCGGCCGTCGCTGGCTGATTGAGCAGATCGACATCTTCCTGGCTGAACGGCCGGGCGGCTACCTGTGGGTCGAGGGCGACGCGGGCGTCGGGAAGACCGCTCTGGCGGCACATCTCGTGCGCGAACGAGGCTGGCCGGGTCACTTCTCGCGGCTGACGCGGGGAGGCTCGGCCCGAGGAGCGTTGCGCAACCTGGCCGGGCAACTGGCGCGCTCGCACGACCTCGTCCCCGACGGCCTACTGCCCGAACGGTGGTGCACCCCGGAGGGTTTCGAGGCGTTGCTCGCCCGCGTCCCGACTCCGCTCGTCTTGGTCGTGGACGGCGCCGATGAAGCCGAACAGGTGCCTGGGACGCAGCCGTGGGGTCTGCCTCTGGAGCTCCCGCCGGGCGTCTTCGTCGTGGGCACCTACCGAACCGGCAGCCCACCGCCGAAGGCCGGCTCGGTGCTGCGCCTCACCACTGCCGATCCCCGCAACATGGCCGACGTGGAATCGCACGTCGCGCGCTTACAACCAGACAGCGACCTGGTCACACGCTGCGGCGGCGTCTGGGTCTACCTCCGCTACGTCCTGAACGAGATCCGGCAGGGCATCCGCTCGGCGGCCGATCCGTTGCCCGCGGACCTGACGTCCTACTACGTCGAGAACCTCGAGCGCTGGAGCCGCTTGGACTGGCCCAACCTCCTGCCGCTCATCTCGACATTGGCGGTGGCGGGTGAACCACTCGGCGCACGAGAGCTCGCACATCTGTCCGGTGTGGACGAAACCGTTGTGCGTGAACACTGCCACCGCACGCTGCGCCCGTTCCTCGGCGCCGTCGACGGGCAAGCGGGCCGCGGTTTCGCCTGGTACCACGCCAGCCTGCGCGGGTTCCTGCTCGGCGTCCGCCCCACCGAGGACAGCCCCGAACAGGAGTGGAGGTGGTGGGACACCCTGAACTCGGCCACCACGATCGCACACGACCGCGTCGCAGAGCACTACCTGAATCACTTCGGTTTTCTGGAGGCGGGGGTGCCCGCGCTGGTGGACTCCCCCGCGCTCGCCAACGTCGACGGCGGCTATCCGTTGCGGCATCTGGCACGTCATCTCGTAGGCGCGGGCCGAGCAGCGGACCTACACCAGCTGCTCCGTGCGGACGATCCCACCCGGAACGGCCCTCCCGCGTGGTTCGCCGCACACGACCAAGCCGACACGGTCGACGATTTCCTCGCAGACCTGGCGCTCGCACGTGATCTCCACGCCCACGCGGCTGACCAAGCGCTGCTCACCGGGCAGTTGGCCCCGCAGCTGTGCGACGAGACGCTCTACGACCTGATGGTGGCGTCCGTGGTCAGCCGCACGAACGCGATCTCGGCCGAACTGGTCGCCGCGCTGGTCTCGGGAGGTGTGTGGACATCAGCAAGAGCGGTGGCACACGCGCTCAGACTGGGCACGACCATCGCCCGCGCGCACGTCCTGACCATGATTGCTGCCGAGAGTCCCGACGCCGGCGTCCTCACGCTGGCACGTGCTGAGGCAGAGAAGATCGAGTCGCCGTATCCCCGCGCCGAGGTGCTGCTCAAGCTGATCGCCCTGGACGCGACCGCCAGACCGGACCTGGTCGCGAAAGCGTTGCATGCCGCCGAAAACATCTCCGGCGATCGCCATCGAGCCGACGCCATCGCGGAGCTCGCCGGCTGGCTGAACCGAGATCAGCTCGGCACCGCGCGAAGATTCGCGGACGAGATCACCCATCCTCGCGCCCGTGCGCAGGTTCTGACCGCGCTAGGTGACGAGACCGGTGCCCTGCACGCCGTCAGCGCGATCAGCGGTGAGCGGGAGCGGGCAGAAGCGCTCATCTCACTGGTGCCGCATCTGGCTCAACGCCGGCTCCAACGAGCCATGGCCGTGGCGTGGTCGATCACGGGACACAACCGGATCGTCGCGAGGGCCGCAGTGTCCCTCCGCCTCCCAGAACGCGACAAGCTGCTCGCCGAACTCCTGAACACGCCCGTCAGCCCGGACCACAAGGCCGTCGCGCACGCGGCTCTCGCTCCCCACCTGCCCGCCGCAGTTGATTCCGCTCTCTCCTCCATCGCCTACATGGGAGACCCGGACCGGCGCGCAGACGTCCTGGCAGAGCTGGCCCCCTTCCTGAGCTGGCACCAGCTAAGCACGGCGTTGCGCGACGTAAAGTCCCCTCGTGCTCGCATGCGCTGTCTTACCGCCTTCGCGGCGCACCTGGCCGAACCGGCGGAGATTCTCCACAGAGCGTACTCGGCGGCCATCAAGATTTCCGACGCGCACGACCAAGCGGAGGCGATGATCGAGCTGGCTCCTTTGCTCCCCCCAGCCATGCGGCGCCGGGTACTGGGAGAAGCGCTCGTCGCGGCCACCGTGGTGGAGGAGGAAGTGGGCGGCCGCGACCAGCCCGCAGGACTCAGGTGGCACGGTCCCACCCAGACACACGGCTGGTCGGATCCCTTAACGGTCACGTCCATCCAGATGAAGGTTGTGCGAGAACGTGGTTCCGTCGCACCGCAGGAACTGCACGATCTCACGGGAGCGCTGGCGAACGCGAGCAGGCTCGTCGACGATCGGCTGCGATCGGCCGCCCTGGCACGACTGGTCCCGCACCTGACCACAGCGGACCAGCTCGCAACCGCTCTGGACACCATGCCGTATGGGGACCGGAGCCTGCTCTGCGCCGTGGTGCAACGGGCGGGCGAGGTGGTCACCGACGACCTGGTGTTCGCAGGGATGCTTCGCCGAGCGTTGCACGGCGTCGGCCGCAGGACGTGCACCGCCGTGCTGGCAGCGGCGTTGGGCAGGCTCGCCGTGCTGACCGGTCACGAAGGGATCGACTGGCTCGACGCCACCCTGGCCCAGGTCCACCGGTGGTGGCCGTGAGCTCAGTTGCCACGAGACCCGTCTGAGGCCCGGTGACCCGCGGCAGTCCTGCCCGCAGACGTGATCATCGACCAGACTCCGGCCGCTGTGCGTGCCGAAAACCGCATTCGCGCAGGTTGAGCCACATGGCGATACTCGCGGACGACTCCGCTGAGACGATCTTGCCGATCTACGCACAGTTACGGCATCGCCCGCGCCTACGCCGTGTGCGTGCCGAAAACTACGTCCATGCAGGTCAAGGCTCATGGCACGACTCGTGGGTGACTCAGCCGAGAAGATCATGCCGACCTGTGGTGAAGCGTTCGATCTGAGCGGGTTCGACAGGCTGAGGCTGGCCCGCAGGGGTGCCGCGCCAGCGAGCGATCGGTGGGTTCGGTGCTCGTTGTAGCGCCATTCGTACTCACGCACTCACGCAGCGCCTGCCGCAGATGGGCGAAAGATTGATTAGTGCCGACTGGCCCTCCATAGTGGATTGGAGCTATCCAATAGCGCATGAACACGCAAACTGCGCACGCTTGCTACACGTGGGGGGTCAAGTCCCCCCTTGAACCGCGATCTGCGGTACGGGTGCTCCAACTGGTCATGTACGGACACACCGTGGACGACGAAGCCGTCAAGCTTCAACGAAAACCGCTGGTAGAGCGCGTGGGCGTAGTGGTCAACTCCGGCCTCGGACATTCTCTTACCCCACGGGATTCACCAGAATCCCGTGGGTAATTCATATTCGGCCACTTCTACGTCAGCGCACCAATCCAATGCGAGTGCCGGCTGAACTGGGCGACGAGCAGGTTCCAAAGTTCTCAACGTTAGTTGTGCGGGGCGAATTTCAAGACACCGGTCGTCATAGTGAATCTGCAGACGCTGCTCGCGGACGTGATCAACCAACTCCTCACCCGCTCCTTCTGCCACGGGTCGAGCGGTCCGCTCAAGTAGGTGCGGCAGTGCCTTGAGCAGATGGTCTTCCCGGACGTAGATGTTCCGCGGTTCGCTGTCAGAACGTCGCTTGACGCTCGTGAAGCCATGCCGGCAGCGATAGCCAGCTCGCCCGTGAACCCAGTGCCCGTCCATCCGGCGGCCACACAGCCCGCACACGACGAGGCCCGCCAGCAGGTAGCGCCGTACCTCGCCGTCCTCGGCAGGCTTCGCTACTCGCATCCCCTGCACCGCGACGAACGTCTCGTCATCGACGAGTGGCTCGTGCGCGATCCGCTCGGACACCTCCCACTCGCTAACCGGGTTGTATCGCAGTGCCCCCGAGCCGCGGCCGCCGGCACGTCCACCAGGCCCGTGACCGGTTGTGCTGCTTCGGTTCCACACCTGTCGGCCGGTGTAGCGCGGGTTCCCCAGGATCATCGCCACTGTCCGGACGATCCACCGCTCCCCCGACCTGTGCGTGTTCCGCTTGGGGTCGGCACCCGACGGGCACACCACGCCACGCTCGTTGAGCTCGCGCGCCAACGACGCCACCGTCCGACCCCGAGCACGTTCGACGAACATCCACCGCACCCACGGTGCCGTCACCGGGTCCGGCGCCAGCACCTGTATACGCCGCCCCCATCGCCCATGCACCGGATTCGGATGCCGACCACCATCAGCAAGCCGATAGCCGTATGGAGGTCGGCCACCCAGGAAACGCCCCTGTAACCGCGTCTGAGACCGCATCGCCGCGAGCACGCGCTGCCGCGCACGCGCCACCTCACGCTGCGCCTGCGCGCCCAGCAACACCATCAGAGCCTCGTGCACAGGGCTGCCGAGTTCCACTGGGCCGCCCGCTTCCGGCAGCCACACCTCGACACCCAGTGCGTTCAGCCGAGCCACGACCTCACGGAACTGATCACCATGAAAAGCGCGCTCGTACCCCCCACAACGACCGCATCGAAGTCACGATCAGGATCCGCAGCGGCGACCAGCAACGCCGCAGCCTCCGGACGGTCCAGCCACCACCACCGCCGCGACACACCCACATCGAAGAACTCCACAACGACCGAGCCGACACCCTCGATCAACTCATCCGACACGGCGCGCTGCCATGCACGCGACGTCTGGACGTCCTGGAACTCACTCGTCGACATCCGGCCGTAGAACGCAAAGCGCAGGCCAGGCTCCTCAGACTGTGCCCCTAGGCGGCGACGCCCCATTAACGCGGCAACCAGTTCGGCGTTCGTCAACGTGGCCATAGTCAGCTCCCTCGGTCAAAACCGAGACCCAGCTGCCAGAAGCATCGTGACGACGCCCTGTCCATCTCCACCCGAACAGACCAAGAGCAAGCCACACCAGACATCAGGCCAGCTCCCATCACGGCAAGCCGACTCAGATGTCACCTAACGGTGCAGCAGGTCCCTCGTCCGACACCGCTCGCTGCCATGGCCGCGACGTCTGCGGATCAGCTCTTGCCCCAAGCCACGCGGTCGCTTTGTGCAACGAGCGCTGGTCACCCAGCTCGCGGAACACTGCAGCCGCACGCTCCAGTCTCTCGGTTCCCTCGTCGCGCTGCCCGAGTTCGAGCAACACCAATCCCAGCACGGCCGAGCTCTTCGCCTCCCGGTGGCGGTCCCCCAGGGCCTCGCGGAGTTCGAGTGCTTTGCGCAGCCGGTCGGCCGCCTCCGCCGGCTGGCCGCTCCGCTGGCACGCAACCCCGAGGTTGTGCAAGATCTTCGCTTTGCGTTGCTCGTCACCGGTCGTGCTCACCAGTTCCAGCGCCTGCCGGAAGCAGCCAAGGGCAGTGGCGTTGTCGCCGGAGTCGAGGTGCACGAGGCCCTCGTTGTTCAGCACACGTGTCTGCCCCAGGGTGTCGTCGAGTCCTATCCACAGTTCGTTCGCCTTCCGCAGCGCGGCGAGCGCGTCATCGCCCTCGCCGCGCTTGCGCAGGACGACTGCGAGGTTGTTGAGCGCCTCGGCTTGGCGGCGGTCGTCTCCCGTCTCCTGGAAGTAGGCAAGCGACAGGTCATAACAACGCGCCGCGTCCTCGTACCGGCCCAAGTCGCGAAGTGCCATGCCCAGATTCATCCTCATCCTGACCACGGCGTGCGGGTCGTTCACGCGTGATGCCGACGACAGGGCAAGCTCGTCGATCTGAACCCAGAAGTCCCATAGTTTGCGCAGATCGAAGTAGGTGAACAGCGACTCGGCCAAGCCGATCACCGATCTGTCCAGCCCCGCATTGTGTGCTTGCGCGACCACCGCAACGATGTTGGGGAGTTCGGGGTCGATCAAGCGCAGCATCTCGTTCGTATCGCCGCCCAGTGCGGGGAGCCGTCGATCTGTTGCCCGGCACAGGCCCAGGTAGTAGTCGGTGATCCTGCGGATCACGTCGGCGCGATCCGGATCGTCCGCCGCGCGCTGGCGCGCGTAGAGCAGCACCAGGTCGTGCATGCGCCATCGGCCGCGGACAGCGCCTGTTTCGATCAGGTTCGCCTGATGCAACCGACGCAGTCCGGCTAGGCTATGGCTCGTCCCGCCGAGCACGGCATCGGCCATCTCTGTCGAGAAGTCACTACCGGGATGCACCGCGAGCAGGCGAAATAACCTGGCTGTCTCATCGTCGAGCTGACGGTAGGACAGATCAAACGCTGACCGCACGGCGAAACTCCCGTCGTAGCTCAACTCCTCCAACCGGACCTGCTCGTCGGCCAGCGCCTCCGCCATCTCCCCAAGTGGTTGTTCCCGATCGGCCGCCAGCAGCGCGCCCGCGATCCGGATGGCCAGCGGCAGTCCCCCGCACATCTCTGCGATCCGCTCCGCCTCGGTGTGCTGCGCGACCATCCGCGGGTCGCCAGGGTCCGCTGCGACCAACTGATGGCGCAGCAACTCCGTCGCCGCAGCGGGTTCCAGCACTCCGAGCCGGAACAACACGGCCGCCTCGACGTCGGCCAATGTGTGCCGGCTGGTGGCCACGACACGGTGCCCCGGCACGCCGGGCCGCAGTTCACGCAGTTGGTCGCTACTGGAAACGTTATCGATGACGATCAGCATCCGGTCACCTGCCTTTGCCCGCGCCGCCAGCATGGTGCGCCACAGACGTGCCCTACCTGGTCCGTCCGCCGGGATGTGCTCGCCAACGACACCAACGTTCTCGAGCAGGCTCGCCAGTGCCACCTCCGGCCGCACCCGGCTCTCCGCCGCGTCGTAGCCGAACATGTCGATCATCAACACGCCGCCGGGGAACCACCCGCGCCGGGACGCTTGATGGGCGGTAGTGAGGACCAGCGCCGTCTTGCCCACGCCCGCGAGGCCGGACACGACGACGGCGCCGCCCGCACTCGCCGCGCGATCATTCGGTTCCACCATTCCCAACAGGCGGCCGAGTTCCTCCTCCCGGCCGAGCAACGCGGGTACGGCCGGCGGCAGGCCCATTACCGCGGTGGGGCGCGGGTCGTTCGTGGTCATCGTGACGGTGCCGGCCTGCACCACGTTGCCAATCACGGATCCGCTTACCTCGTTGCGCGTGTCGAACGCTTCCGGCATCCCCCGAGTATGGAGCGTTTCCAATGCCTCGTGCGGCCGATTCAGTTGATCACGAACGAAGTCTAAGTTCTTGGGATCGGTTCACGCCGGGGTAGGAGGGGCGCAGTGAAGGAGCGACTCGGGAATCGGGACGGGTGGAAACGTCATCTGGACGACGCCGTGGTGGACGCTCTGGAGCGGTGGCTGCCAGGCGGCTACCGGCTGGACCTCGAAAGCTGGTTCGACGACGGCAGGAGCGGTGAGCCCGTCGGTCGTGTCACGCTCAACTACGACAACGGCAACGTCGCCCAGGCCGTGATCAAGTTCTTCAAGGACGACAACAGGGACAGGATCAACAATCTGCGCAACGCGCCGCGGAATTCCGGTGACTTCGGGCGGCATCTCGCCGAGGTGTTCGACCGCACCGACGATCTCGGCGGTTGGCGGGCCGTCTTCATGGCCCTCGCCAGCGGTGGCCTGAAGCGCGTCAAACAACTCACCGAGCTCACCGGGGACCACGACTTTCCTTCGCTGTGCGGCCAGATCACCGAATCGATCATCCACGGCTGGAACCCTGGTCGCCCTCGGCAGCAGGAAGGCATCACCGTGGGCAAGCTGCTCGAAGGCTTGCTGCGACCGCACAAGCGCCTCCGCCTGGTCAAGAACTGGCTGCGCGACCGCGAAATCGACGTCACCCGCTCCGATGGATCGTTCGAGACCAGGCTGAAGCGCGCCGCCCACCTGACGAACCCTTTCGTGCTCGTTGAGGGCCACCTCGCTGCACTGCCGGTCCCCCACCTCGTGATCGGCAACGCACACGGCGATCTCAATGGCCGCAACATCCTGGTACCGCGCAACATGCCCGACAGCGAGCTGTACCACCTCATCGACTACGACCGGTTCGAGGACGACGCGCCACTCGCCCGGGATCCGATGAACCTGCTCGTCTCCCTCGCCCTGGACTTCCGCGCGAAACTCAACGATCGCAGGCTCGATCCCGTCCTGGCGGAGCTGCTCGTCAACCCCGACGCCGACGTGGTGGACTACCAGCTCGGGAACTTCAGGCAGGCGTGTTTGGAGGTGCACCGCAGGACCACCCCGCGCCGCGAATGGGCTCTGCACGACGAGTGGAGTGAGCAGTGCCAGCTCGCACTCGTCGGGGTCGCCCTGCGGCGCCTCGGCCGGAAGGACACCGACGACGACAACGTCAAGGAGTGGTGCCTGTACCTGGCGGCACGCGCCACCGAAAGCTTCGTCGAGTCCAGGAAGTCGCCCGAGCCGCACGCAGCTGTGACAGCCAGCATCCATGCCGTGCGGGACGCGCACGGCATGGTCGATCGCCAGAAGGATCTTCGCGACCTGCACACCAGACTGGCCGGCGGGACTCGCGGCGTGGCCATGCTGCTCGGCACCAGGGGCATCGGCAAGACCAAGCTGGTGGACGCTGCTGTCGCCATCCTGAAAGACGTCGAAAATACCGCTCCGTCACCGCACCTGCCTCGTGTTCACCGACATTCCGTGGACGTCGCCGGTCCGCTCGACGCGAAGACGCTCGTCAACTACCTGCAGGACACCGGCCGCGAGAGAGAGTCCCGCGACGACTCCGCGGTGGTCAGGCTCGAGACCGTGCTGAAGGCGCTGGGCGACACCCCGGTAGTCGTTGTGGTCGACGGCGTGGACAGCCTGTTGGAACCGGACAGCAAGCAGCTGGTGGACCCGTATCTCGACGCGGCACTGGAGACGGTCGCCACCGAGGACGACCACCAGGTGACGGTGCTGCTGGTCAGCAGAGAGCAACCGGCCTCTCCCCGTAAGCACACATGGTCCAACGCAGACGGGGCCATCCCTCTGCGCCGGTTCGACCCACCCGAACTCCGCGAGTATTGGGAAAGCCTTGCCCGCCAGTACAAGCGCAACCAGGAAGAGACGTCCCTCGACGACATCTGGCCGGGGCTTTACCGCGGTCTGCAGGGCAATCCACGGCTGGCCGAGCTCGCTCACGCGGTCGTCGGCATCGCGCGCACCGACCTCGATCTGAAGTCACTCACCAACGTGTTGGGCAAGCAGCTCCGCACGGAAGTGCACAACTACCTCACGCTGCGGATGCTCGAAGGGCTGAAGGGAACGAGGAAACGGGTCATCAGGGCGCTGGCGGCGTTCGGCACTCACGTCCCGGCCTCTGCGGTGATGGAGCTGGTCCCAGAGAAGACATCTGCCACCGTGAAGAGGGCGTTGCGGGATCTCGCGGCGAACCGCGTGATCCACGAGGTCGTCAAGGACCGGTACGCGGTCCCGCGGGACGAGGCTGCGCTGATTCTGCGTGCGATGCCCGAGGACACCGAGGTGCTCTACTTCCGAGCCGCCACACAACTCGGCTTCCTACGCCATCCGGATCCTCACAGCGTCGGCGACCTGCGGACGCATTTCGCGGAGATCAGGGCGTTGCTCAACGCGGGCGAACACGGGTCGGCGTACGGGATCATCAGCCTGACGCACGACGTGCTGGACCAGTGGAACTGCGAGCATCTCCTGCTCACCGAACGCGAAGAGGTGCGACTCCGGCTCCAGAACGAACTGGACGCGATGTCGAACCACAACGCGCTCGCCCGCATCTACGAGTCGCTGGGGAAACGCGGGGCCGCAGAGGAGTTTCAGGCGGCGCTCTCCATCGCGGGCCAGCACGAATGGAACCACGACATCGTCAAGATCCACGTGAACTTGGCGAGGATGCACTGGGGCAGGGGCCACTTCAAAGAGGCACTGGATTTCTACAAAGAGGCCAGAAAGCTCGCGGTGCGATTCGATGACCAGATGGCGCTGATGAGCGCGCTCGAAGGCATCGCCAGGTGCCAGCAGCGGCGTGGCCGCTACCAGCGAGCCATGAAGCTCGCCGAGGCCGCGCTCCTTCTCCCCGACCACCCGAGCTTCCCCGACACCGCCAAGGCCCTGACCTTCGCCGCCACCCGGCGCATCGAGATCTCGTTGTGGCTGGCCCGGCGGCACATCGAACTCGGGAGGCGCCACGACGCCGAACGCATGGTCGACGCCGCGCTGGACATCAGGAAGACCCGCTCGAACGACTGGCTGCTGGCGCCGTGCCTGGACGGACGAGCTGACCTCCTGTTCGACCTCGAGCGGTTCGACGAGGCCAGAGAAGCTGCCGTGCACGCCGTAGCCCTGGCCCAGAAGGTGCACAACGAGGAAGTGCTCCAACGAGCGCGGGTGACCCTGGCCATGATCTACCTCAGCACCGATCAGTCACCGCAGGCGTGGAACGAGATCGACAAACTGCGCCGCCTCCCCCACAGCCGCGGCTCACTGTTCGCGCTGGCACTCCACGCGCTCGCCGGCCACCAGAAGGAATACGAGGCACGCACTCGGTTCGAGGACCTGTTCACCGAATCGACCGAACGGACGATGTACGACAGGTACGACTTCGCGGCCTGGAACTTCCGTGGTTTTGCGTTGTGCGGCCTCCACCTCCACCGAGGAGACGATCTCGCCGAGGCAGTGACGTCGTTCCGCGCCGCCCAAGCGCTGACACCGCCGTCGCGGATCCTGACCGGCCGAATCAGGTTCCTCGTCGAGCAGCTGCACGAGAACGACAGGCTGCGCACCGCCCTCGACGCACTCACCTGACGCGCGTCACAACCAGCCGCGGGACTGGGCCCGCAGGATCGCCTCGATCCTGTTGGGCGCCCCCAGCTGCCGGTACAACGCCTGCAGCATCCGGAACATGGCGCGCTCCGAGTAGCCGGCCTGCTGCGCGAGCTGCGCCACTGTCTTGCCCGAGGCCAGACCGCGCAACCACGACAGCTGATCAGGGGACGGGAGCGAACTTGCGAGCCCGCTGGCACCTGTCGCCAGTGCGACCACCGCCGCCGGCGGCAGCACCGCGCGCCCTCTGATCGTCGACTCCACCGCCGCTGTCAATGTTGCCGCGTCGACGTTCCTGGGCAGGATCGACCTAGCCCCGACCTGCACGGCCCTGACGCCGGGGACCGCCGACTCGTCGTCGAGGAGAGCGATCACCCAGTGCGCGGCCGAATAGTTGGCGACGCACGCGAGAAGTTCCCAGTCCTGCTCCCCCACGACACTCAGCAGCACCAGCGACATCTCGGCTCCGCGCAGCCATTCGACGACATCACCGGGCACCTCCACCGCGTGTCCGGCTGCTGCCAGCACAGCGGCAGTGCCCTGCCGGAACATCGGCAACGGGTCGACAACGGCGATGCGAACAGTCACCTGCGTGCCAGATCCCTTCCCGCTGGGCCAATGCCGCCCGGAGATCATCCCCCCACGACCGGTGACGACCACTCATGCGGTCATGAACACGCCGCTCGACGGCAGTCCCCGGCCAGCTAAAGGTCGTGGACCCGCGCCCGCCCTCCTTCCTAACGTCGTCTGCCTTCAGATGCGCCGACGACGAGGGGGATGCGATGGTCTACGACGAGACCGACGGAGGCGCCTACCACGACGTGGGTGACCACGACCCAACGCCCGTGTACGAGCCGGCCCAACTTCCCACGCAGGAGGTACGGAGCCAGATAGTCAAGCTAGGCAGCCAAATCGGCTGGAACCCGGAACGCGTCCAGAAGGCGCTGAAGATCGAGAACAACGAGGACGTCTCGCTGAACGACATCAGGTACGTACTGCGAACGGAGAAGCCCAACTGACCGCGGCTCCCATCGATGCCCCACAGTCTTGGTAGACGCCTTCACGCGCGTCGATCGGCTCAATGGTGTTGTGCGTGCCGAAAACTACATCCGCGCAGGTTAAGCGGCATGGCGATACTCGTGGATGACCCCGCCGAGACGGTCCTGTCGCTCCACGTTGATGTGTTGGATCTGGCCGGATTGAAGATGCTGGGGTCGATCTCGCTGGGGTGCTGCGGCAGCGAGTGACCGGTGGGTTCGGTGCTCGTTGTAGTGCCGCTCGCACTCGCGCAACGCGTGCCGTAAGTGGATGTGGTTCCCGATCAGCGTGCGGTCCAGCAGTTCGGCGCGAAGGGTCTTCACCCAGCGTTCGACGGTGGAGTTCATGCGGGGCATCCGGACACCGGTCTGCACCGTAGGCGAAGCGGACCAGCACGGCCGCGATCATGCCCGATGATGACCGCTACCCACTGACGACTACTGACCTGCACGGACGTATTTCTCGGCACGCACAACCCCACAGGACAAGGACGAGGTACAGCATTCGCAGCGCCACGCCCATGATCATGCCGACTGAACAACGGTGCCCGACCACTGCAGCTCAACGCGTGTGTGCGGAGTTCTGGCACCCCACACCCTGCGATCCGCGGTCGGTATGCACGATGCAGCCGGCGACGTCACTGCGGCGCGCGAGAGCATTGGTGAGCGCGGTGACGGCGAGACGGGACTTCATCCGGGAGTCGATGCAGAAGCCGACGATCCGGTTGGAGCAGGCGTCCTTGACCGCGCAGAGATACAGCTTTCCTTCTGTGGTGCGGTGTTCGGTGATGTCGGCCAAGCCACAACAGGTTAGTTGCGGTGGCGGTGAAGTCGCGTCGGACCAGGTCGTCGTGGACCGGCGGGCCGGCTTTCTTGCCGAACGCGCTCCACCAGCCCATCGAGGGGCAGATCCGCCACGCTGTGCGGTCCGCCATCGACGCACCGGCGTCGCGGGCCTCGTCGGCCAGGAATCGGTAGCCGAACTCCGGGTCGTCGCGTTGCGCGTCGAACAACGCGTTCGCCCGATGAGCACGCTCGAGTTCGGTGGCGGTGACCGGGCGTGCACGCCATCGGTAGTACGGCTATCGAGCGATCCTCAGGACCCGGCACGTCACCGAGACGAGAATCCCGTCCGCGGCCAGCTCGTTCACGAGCGGGTAGAACCTTTTCCCGGCAGATTCGCCTGCGACAGATACGCCGTCGCCCGGCGCAGGACCTCGTTCTCCTGCTCCAGCAGCTTGATCCGCTTGCGCGCCTCACGTAGCTCCGCTGACTCGGCCGGCTCGCACCGGGTTTGGCGCCTTCCTCGACCTCGGCCTGACGCAGCCTGTACCGCCCGGAAAGTCATCGCTGCAGCTCAAGCTGCATATCGGTACTCGTTGATCACCCCGCCGAGGATCCGCGTGCGGACGGGTCGACGGCCAGCGCCGTCAAGATCATCCGCCGCTCCGGAGTGCTCTTGCACGTCTGGCGGCAGCTGGGCGCGGGCCTGGTGAGGCCGGTGCTCGTTGTAGTGCTTTTGGTAGGCAGCAAGTACATGACGCGCGTGACCTTCTCCCATGATGAGGACGTGGTCGAGAGTCTCACGGCGGATGCTGCCGATGATCCGTTCGCAATGCGCGTTCATCCGCGGAGCTCGAGGAGCAGTCGCAATCACACGCAGTTCCTCTGCCTCAAACACGGCGTCGAACGCGTCGCCATACTTACCGTCACGGTCTCGCAGCAGGAAGCGCAGTGACTTCATGCGCACTCCGAGCTCGCCGGCCAAATTCCTCGCCTGCTGCACCGTCCACTCTCGCGTCGGGTGCGCGGTGACGCCGGTGATGTGCAGGCGCCTGGTGCCGTGTTCGAGAAACGCCAGCGCGTACAGGCGTGCTCCGAGCACGGTGTCGACGTGGAAGAGGTCCGCCGCGATGATCCCCTCGGCCTGCGCAGTCAGAAACTCCCGCCACGTCGGGCCGCCTCGCCGCGGCGCCGGATCGATGCCCGCGCGGTTCAGGATCTCCCAGACCGTCGAGGCCCCCAGGCGATGACCAAGCCGAACCAGCTCGCCATGGATCCGCCGATGACCCCACCGCGGATTCTCTCTAGCGAGTCGAAGCACGAGCGCCTTGATCGCTGCTGCGGTTGAGGGACGCCCGGTTCGCCTGCGCGCGGTGTAGTCCCACTTGCGGGCGATGAACCGGCGGTGCCAGCCGAGCAACGTGCCAGGGGTAACCGGGAAGACGTCCTGCCAGCGGGAGCGACGTACCAGTCTCGACAGCGTGGCGAACCAGAACCGGTCCGCGGGCTCGTAACGAACCGGTCGGGCCAACTGCCGACGAATGACAGCGTTCTCGTGCCGCAGAACAAGAAGCTCCGCGTCCTTGGCCGCTTCACTGCAAAGTAGCACCGCCGGAACAGACAGCAACTTGCAGACCACCTGGTACAACAGCGAAGCGATCACCCAGGGATGCTCGCAGCCAGTACAACATCACCGCTCAGAGAAGCGATGACTTTCCGGGCGGCACAACTTATGCAGTCGAAGTGAGACTCGGCCGTCCGGGTGGAGTCGGCAAAGATCGCTCAGTCGTCGAGCTGGACGCGCCGATGGTGTGGGCGTGGCTCTCGTGCATGTGGCAGGCACGGCATAGATTGCAGGCCCTGAACCACGACGATCTACTGGCTACTTGTTTGATCTCCAGTCCGTCACTACCAGGTCCCATCCGATGGTCATGATGATTTCTCGGCCCGGGCCGATGCACAACGTGCCGTTGGCAGTGCTGCGGGCGTAGGTGAGGTCTTGAACCTCGGTACCGTTGGTCAGATCCCACACCCGCACCGTGCCGTCGACACTGCCGCCGGTGACAGCGACGGGCCGTCCGTCGATCACGCTGCACGCCACCGCCCCCACTCCGCCCTCGTGGCCAGTCAGGGTGAAAAGCTGCTCCCCGTTCGTCAGATCCCACACCCGTACCATGTCATCGTCGATTGCGCTGGTGAGGGCGACTGGCCCTCCGTCGATCACGCTGCACGCCACATTCATCTGCCCGGCTTCGTGGCCGGTCAGGATGAACAGTTGCTCCCCGTTGGTCAGATCCCACACCCGCACCGTGCCGTCGGTGCCGCCGGTTACGGCAACGGGCTGTCCGTCGATCACGCTGCACGCCACCGCCCTCGCCGCGCCCTCGTGGCCGGTCAGGGTGAAAAGCTGCTCCCCATTGGTCAGGTCCCACACCCGCACTGTCCCAAGGACCTCGTCGTCGTCGACGTCGACGAGGCGCGCGTCGCTGGTGACAGCGACGGGCTGTCCGTCGATCACGCTGCACGCCACCGCCCAAATCCCGAACTCGTGGCCAGTCAGGGTGAACAGCTGCTCCCCATTGCTCAGGTCCGACACCCGCACTGTGCCGTCGGTGCCGCCGGTTACGGCAACGGGCTGTCCGTCGATCACGCTGCACGCCACCGCCCACACTCCGCCCTCGTGGCCAGTAAGGGTGAACAGCTGCTCCCCATTGGTCAGGTCCCACACCCGCACCGTGCTGTCCCTGCCACCGGTTACAGCGACACAGCGCCCATCCACTTCGGAACACGCAACGTCGCGAATATCGGCCGTGTGGGCGCGAATGTCGTTGTCCTGGTTGGTCGAGGCCTCTAGGGTCCACACCCGCACCGTGCCGTCGACACTGCCGCCGGTTACGGCGACGGGCTGTCCGTCGATCACGCTGCACGCCACCGCCCACACCCCGTCCTCGTGGCCGGTTAGGGTGAGCAGCTGCTCCCCATTGGCCAGGTCCCACACCCGCACTGTGCCGTCGGTGCCGCCGGTTACGGCAACGGGCTGTCCGTCGATCACGCTGCACGCCACCGCCCACACCGCGCCCTCGTGGCCAGTCAGGGTGAACAGCTGCTCCCCGCTCGTCAGATCCCACACCAGCACCGCCCCAGGGATGTCGTAGAGGCCGTCCCTGGTGGTGACGACGGCGACGGGCTGTCCGTCGATCACGCTGCATGCCACCGACCCAACCTCGTGGCCGGTCAGCAAAGTGAGGATCTGCTCCCCGTTGGTCAGGTCCCACACCCGCACTGCGCCTCTGTCCAAGGTGACGGCGACGGGCTGTCCGTCGATCACGCTGCACGCCACCGACCCCCGCTCGCCCTCGTGGCCAGTAAGTGTGAGCAGCTGCTCCCCATTGGCCAGGTCCCACACCCGCACTGTGCCGTCGGTGCCGCCGGTTACGGCAACGGGCTGTCCGTCAATCACGCTGCACGCCACCGCCCACACCGCGCCCTCGTGGCCAGTCAGGGCGAACAGCTGCTCCCCGCTCGTCAGATCCCACACCAGCACCGCTCCAAGGACCTCGTCGTCGACGAGGCGCACGCTGGTGGTGACGGCGACGGGTTGTCCGTCGATCACGCTGCACGCCAACGACCCCAGCTCTCCCTCATGGCCGGTCAGCAGAGTAAGGAGCTGTTCCCTGTTAGTCAGGTCCCACACCCGCACTGTGCGGTCGATGCCGCCGGTTACGGCGACGGGCTGTCCGTCGATCACGCTGCACGCCACCGCCCAAATCCCGAACTCGTGGCCGGTTAAGGCGGAGTGCAGGGCTGTGCTGGTTTGTTGTCCCGTGGCCCAGCGGGGAGCCCATCGCAGTGGCTGGGCCAGGACCTGGTGAAGTGGTGCGTTGAATCGTGCCGCGTCAGTGGCCAGGATCTGTCGGCGTGCGTTGGTCGTGAGGTGGCGGTGCACGGCGGCAGAGGCACGGTAAACCGCACAGATGAGCCTAGCTTCGTCGGTGGTGACGCTGTGTAGGACGGTGAGCAGTTCGTCGGGGTGGGCGTACACCAGGTAGTTGGCGTCGGTGATGACGTCGTCGAGCAGGTCGCATCGTTCGGCGTGGGTGGCGAGGTGGCGCAGCGTGTATGGGTGGGCGTGCGCCCAGTCGCGGGTCCCGTCTGCGGTCACCGGGACGCGGGAGAGCAGCACGTGGACGAAGGCGCGGTGGACCGCGTGCTCGTCGAGACCCTCGCGCAGATGTTCGGCCAGGGCCTGGTGGTATAGGCGGTAGGCCGAGCGGTCCGCTTCGGTGGCCTCGACCACGTAGGAGCCGGCGGCCTGCCGAAGCCACATCACGTCCTGGTCGCTATAGGGCTGGCCAGCGATGCGAGATGCCAGAAGTGCCCAGATGTCCTCCCATGGCAGGCCTTGGCCTTCAGCAAAGGCCAAGGGTCGCAGCAGGTCACGCGCGCGGTCGGCGTGCTGGCCGAGCCGGGTATGCAGATCTTTGTGCATGGCTGGGCCGGGCAGGCGAGGCAGGGATCGCCGCCAGACCGGGTCGGCCGGGTCGGGGATGTCGGGTGCCGCGGCCAGGGTGCTGCTGGTGATGCGGGCGACCAGGAATGAGGGGTCCGAGGTCTGGGCGACCGCTCGCGCGACGGCTCGGATCAGCGCTGGGGACTGGCCGGGATAGGGGCTGTCGGGGTGGGAGCTGATGAGCCCGCGGGCGGCGTAGGTGGTCAGGGCGTCGAGGTCGGCGTAGCGGGCCGCGTCCAGATCGATGCTGTGCTGGCGCTGAAGCTCGAGGTGTGGCAGTAGGTGCGGGCGAGTGCCGACGAGCAGCCGTAGCTGTCCGCGGGCGTGCTCGGCCAGCGGATGCAGCAGCCGGCGGGTCAGTTCGTCGGGATGGGCGGCCTCGTCGAGTGCGTCGATCAGCACGGTCAACGGGGCGTCGCGGCCGGTGAGGGCCTCGAGGAGTTCGCCTGGAGTGTCTGCCCTGACGCGTATCGCCGCCACGATGGCCTGCAGAACCTGGTCGGTGGTGAGGTTCTGCGCGTAGACGACCACATCGACTGAATCTGCGGGTGGTACAGCGGCGTGCGGCAGACCGAGCGCGTCCAGCGGGACGGTCCGGCGCCGTTCCGGATGGGTCAGCGTCGCGACGAGTCCGAGCACGGCGGTTTTGCCTGAGCCTGGACCGGCGGTCACCGCGAGCATCGGCCGGGCGGGGTCCGGGTGGGTCAACCAGTAGGTGAGATCGATCAGCGCGTCGTGGCGGCCAGAGAACCACCATCCCTGGTCGGGATGGTGGCCGCCCATCGCCCGGACCAGCAGCCGGGTGCGGTACTCGATGTCGCGCTGCTCGTCCTGGGCATCCCACTCGCTGGCCTGCTGGATCGCCAGGTCGACCTCCGTCATCCGCGGGTCGTGCCGGGGGTTGGGCAGAAACGGCGGGATCGCGCCGGTGAGCTGAGCCAATGTCGAGGTGACCGTCTGGAAACCCGGCCGTTCGGGATTGGTATTGATCGATTTGATCACCGAGTCCAGTGGCAACGTGCTGGGGGTGAGGCCTGCGTTGGACAGGTCGTCCACGGCCTGGCGCAGCAGGCGGGGAAAAGCCCCAGTGTGGGCCTGTTCGGTAGGCTGGGCGGAGGTGATGACCACCAGCGCGCAGCCGATCTCGTCCTGCCAGTGCCGGGTCATGCCGGTGAGCGCGGCCGCGGCCAGTTCCTGCCCGCCTTGGCCGGAGTAGCACGTGTCCAGCATCAGCAGCACCCGCCGCACGCTGGTGTCCAGCAGCATCTTGCGGGCGAGGTCGGCGGTCGGCAGCGCGTCGGCGATGTCGTCGGGGTCGGTGTCGCAGGTCAGCAGAACGTGGTCGCCGCTACCGTCGAGAATCTCGCCGTGGCAGGCGATGTACACCACGAGCAGGTCGTTCGGGCGCCGCTGCGGTGAGCGGCAGAACGCGCGCAACCCGGCGGTGAGCTGATCTCGAGTTGGGTCCATTCCGAGATCGCTGACATGGGTGTACCCCATGGAACCGGTGAACAGGTCGACCATCTCCTGCCGGGCCTGCTGCAGGCCGGGCCGGTCCCACTGCGGTGCGTGGCGGTGGTGAGCAACTGCGGTCGCGATCAGGTAACGACGGCCGTCATCGTGCTCAATGCTCATTCAGGCCCCTGGTGATCGCGGCGCCGGTCAGCTTGTCGGTCAGGTAGGCGGTGGCGTCGTGAGCGTGCGCGCCGTTGTGCACCACGGCGTTGCGCACCCGGTCCCCGAACCGGTGCCGCAAGTCCTTCTCCAACGCCACCACGTCACCCGCATCGGCGACGTTGGTCCACACCAGGCCCTCCGGCCCCGGCCAGGCACCACGACCGGCACACGGCACCGGATCGAGCTGGTCGAAGATCAGGTTCGGGATGCCCAGCGGGGAACCGATCGTAACTAGCGCCCGCACCGAGTGTCCGGGCAGCGAGCACAAGGCCTCGTAGGCCACCACCGAGCCCAGCGAATGCGCGACCACCACCCTCGTCTCGGGCGTGATCAGGGCGGTCACCCGAGCTCGTGCGGCCTGCCGCAGCCGCGGCTCGAGCAGGTACCGGGCGACCTGCTTGAGGTCGAATACCAGCGCCCGCAACGCAACCTTGGCGAAGAACCGCGACCGTGACAACGCCAGCAGCCCCGCCTGCACCGCGGTCGGCATCCGCACGAGCGTATCCGCCTCAGGGCCGACCACAGCTGGGTCGACGGCAGCGGCTTCGCGCCACCAAGCCAACAACAGATCCTGCTCCAGACCGGGCTGTAGGTCCGCGGCACGGTAGTGCGGGTCCCCGACAGCCAGCAGCTGCCCAGGCGGGCGGAACAGGTCACCATAGAACGCCACGACGATGTCACCGTCTGGCACAGCCGGACCTTCAGCACGGGTGACGCCATCAGCGATCGCCGGGCCCCAGGCCTGCAACAGGGACTGCTCACCGCGCTGCTGTTGAGCGATGCCGTGCACGCAGACAACCCGAGCCATGTCAGCCCCTTCGCCCCCTGCCCGCCACACCGGCGAACCCGCAACGTCACCAAGACAGATCGTCACGACCACACCAGCCGTTGCAGCGCCTCGGCCGGTTCCCCCGAACAGCGCATTCAGCCGTCCTGGACGGGCCGGGTCCTCACGTGCTGTTCCCACTGAGATCGAGTGCGGTTCCAACCCGATTCGGTGTAGCTGGACGGCGTCCTCGGTCCAGCCGCCTGGGACGATCGAGGTCCATCGCCGCGCCGGCGTGCATCGCGCGGTCGTGAGCGTCGGCGTCCTGAATGTAGAACTGCCCGTAGTCGGCGAACAGAACGCCGTGCCGCACTGCGATCCTCGCCGCAGCGTAGTAGGGCGACAACATTCGCGGTACGTCTCGGTGAACCGCCGCGCGCGAGGGCTGTCTGAGGAAGTGACCCAACAACTGAGACTGATCATGGTGACATCGGCGTAAGACACAGCCGGAACACGCAGGTCACGCAAGATCGACATCCTACGAGCGGTGGGACCCTACAGGTACTTGTAGGATCTCAATTCCCGTGGCAAATTCTCAATGATCTTGGCAACTGATTGGCAAATATGCCATTGGATTGAGATTGATCATCGCCGAGCCATTCGAGTGGGTGGATGTCAGCCGCAGTGGTGCCGCGCGAGATGCCCAGGTTGCACGAGATCAACATGTCCCGCCTGGTGCGTTCCTAGGACTCCTCCGTCCTTGCGTCGACCACGACACGCCGATCGAGCACCACCGGTACCGGAACCAGCTGCATCCACTGGCCATCCTCACTGGTCGATGATTCGGCAGGGACACACGTCCAGCCTTCCGGCCACGTGCCCTGTGACGTGCACCCCTCGGCGAGCTGAATCCGAGCGCTACGACATGTGGCTGTTGAAGTAAACACGGCGCCGCCCAACCTAGCGTAGCTAGGGAACGTCGCGCGGTCGAACCAGACGGCACTAGTGAAGGTTGCGCCGTCGAACTGGGCGCTATTATTGAAAGTTGCGCCGAAAAACTGGGCGCTTTTATTGAAGGTTGCTTCGTCGAACCGCGCCTTGTATTTGAAGGTCACGCGGTCGAAACACACGTCGCCCCTGAAGGTCGTCCTGTTGAAGCTCGCGCCACTGGTGAAGGTTGCACCCTCGAAACGTGCGCTGCTGGTGAAGGTCGCGCTGCCGAACAAAGCGACGCCAGTGAAGGTCGCGCCGCCAAATCGGGCGCTGTCGATGAAGGTTGCGCCGTCGAACCAAGCGTCGCCGGCAAAGGTCGTGTGGTCGAACCAAGCGCTGCCAGCGAGCGTCGCGCGGTGAAACCCTGCGGGACCGTTGAAGATCGTGCCGTCGAACCAGGCGGCACCAGCGAGGGTCGTGCGGTCGAACGATGCGATGCCGTTGAAGGTCGCACCGTCGAACCTGACGCCGTGTCGGCATCGATAGCCCGCTCGCCCGTGAACCCAATGCTTGTCCATCCGACGGCCACACAACCCACATACGACGAGCCCAGCCAGCATGTAGCACCGGACCTCACCGTCCTTGGACGGCTTCGCCAACCGCAAGCCCTGCACCGCGACGAAGGTCTCGTCATCGACGAGAGGCTCGTGCGCGATTCGCTCGGACACCTCCCATTCGCTGACCGGGTTGTACCGCAGCGCTCCCGAGCCGCGGCCGCCAACACGCCCGCCAGGCCCGTGGCCGGTTGTGCTGCTGCGGTTCCACACCTGCCGACCGGTGTAGCGCGGGTTCTCCAAAATCATCGCCACCGTCCGCACGATCCACCGCTCACCTGACCTATGCGCATTCCGCTTGGGGTCGGCTCCCGACGGGCACACAACGCCACGCTCGTTGAGCTCTCGCGCCAACGACGCCACCGTCCGGCCGCGAGCACGTTCGGCGAACATCCACCGCACCCACGGAGCTGTCACCGGGTCCGGCGCCAGCACCTGCACCCGCCGGCCCCATCGACCATGCACCGGATTCGGATGCCGACCACCATCAACCAGTCGATATCCGTAAGGCGGCCGACCACCCAGGAACCGGCCCTGGACTCGAGTCTGCGCCCGCATCGCCGCAAGCACTCGTTGGCGCGCCCTGCGCCTTGGCCACCTCACGCTGCGCCTGAGCACCCAACAGCACCATCAGGGCCTCGTGCACCGGGCTACCCAGCTCCACCGGACCACCCGCCTCCGGCAGCCACACCGCAACACCCAGCGCGTTCAGCCCTGACACAACCTCACGGAACTGATCACCATGAAACGCCCGCTCGTACTCCCCCACCACGACCGCATCGAACTCGCGACCAGGATCCGCGGCGGCGGCCAGCAAGGCCCCGGCTTCCGGACGGTCCAGCCACGACCACCGCCGTGAGACACCCACATCGAAGAACTCCGCGACAACCGAGCCAACGCCGTCGATCAACTCCTCCGACACCGCCCGCTGCCACGCACGAGACGTCTGCACGTCCTGGAACGTGCTCGTCGACATCCGGCCGTAGAAGGCGAACCGCAACCCGGCAGAGTCAGTCGAATCCGCCTCTGGCTTCGCATGGCAAACCGACAGCCTGGCCACGAAGTCAGCACCTGCCACAGCCGCCATGACGCCTCCATCTCCGGCCCGCTCAATCGCCTGCAGCACCTGAGACAGTTCATTCGCAGACGGCGTGACGCCTGTCGGCCAGCGATCGCCCAAACGGATCAGTGAACCGCAGAGCAGCAGTCTGCCAATCTAGGCTGCGAGCAAGTTGCACAAGGTGCTCTTGCGCAAGGTCCAGTCGACTGACCCGGGGTGTCCTCCTGACAGTCGGCGGCATATCAGCGAGTCGTCACGGCAACGTCCCGTTGCGGCGCAAGTGGTCTCGTGCGTACTCGATGGCTTCGGGCGTGCTGGCGAACGTGGGTACCGCGTGTACCTCCAGTTGGCGGCGGTGCTCGTCGCGCACGCCGGAGAGCAGCACGGTGACGCCTCTCTGCCGGAGTCTCTCGACGGCGTCCCACAGCACGAGCGCTCCCGTTCCATCCATTGTCGACACGTGGGACATGCGCAGGATCACCACGGAGACGGCGGCGATCTCGGTGAGTTCCAGCAGGAAGCGATGCGCCGCGGCGAAGAACAGCGGCCCGTCGAGGCGGTAGGCGACGATGTGCTGGGCGAGCAGTTCGTGTTCCTCCAGCGTGTGGTCGCCGGGCTCCAGGGGTTCCTCGTCGATCCGCGCCGACCTGGCGACGGCGCGCAGCGCCAGCGCTCCCGCCACGACGAGGCCGACGATCACGGCGGTGACCAGGTCGAGTGCCAGTGTCGCGATCGCGGTGAGGGCGAGCACCACGGCGTCGGAGCGGTTCGCGCGCATCAGCACCCGCACCGAACCGACCTCAATCATGCGCACTGCGGTGGCGAGCAGCACGCCGGCCAGCACGGCCAGCGGGATGCGTTCGACCAGACGTGCCGCGACGAGCATGATCGCGGCGAGCGTCGCGGCGTGCACCAGTGCCGCCAGCCGAGAGCTCGCGCCGGATCGGACGTTGACCGCGGTCCTGGCGATCGCCGCGGTCGCGGGCACGCCGCCGAACATCGGGGTGATGACGTTGGCGATGCCCTGGCCGAAGAGTTCCCGGTCCGGGTCGTGGCGCTGGTTCACGCTCATTCCGTCGGCGACCGTCGCGGACAGCAGGCTCTCCAGTGCGGCGAGGGCGGCCACGGCGACCGCGGACGGCAGCAGCGACCACAGCACGCTCAGGTCGAGGAACGACAGCGACGGCGCGTGCAGCAACGCAGGCAGCGTGCCGATTCGCGGCACGGGCAGGGAGCAGGCCTCCGCCACCACCGTGCCCACCGCTACGGCCAGCAGCGAGAATGGAACGGCGGGCTTCCAGCGTGCGCCGACGAGCGTGACCGCGGCGACCCCGCACGCGAGGGCGACGGCGGGAAGCGAAGGGCCGGAACCGAACGCGCGGACCGCGTTCATCACGACGTTGTGGCTGTCGGGCGTGGGCACACCGAGTGCCGCGGGGATCTGCTGCAGCGCGATGACCGCGGCGATCCCGATGGTGAAGCCCTCGATCACGGGAGCGGGCACGTACCGTATGTAGCGCCCTGCCCGGGCCGCTGCCAGCGCAAGGAGCAGCACACCCGCGAGCAGCCCGACGGTCAGCACGCCGCCCGGCCCGAACGTGGCCACGATCGGCACCAGCACCACCGTCATCGCTCCGGTGGGACCGGACACCTGCAGGCTGGAACCACCGAAGACCGCTGCCAGCGCGCCCGCGACGATCGCGGTCGCCAGGCCCGCGGCGGCTCCGAGTCAGGACGCCACACCGAACCCCAGTGCCAGCGGCAACGCCACGACCGCGACCGTCAGACCGGCGACGAGGTCCCGTGGTGTGGCGGTCGCCCAGTCCGCCCTGACAGGCAGGAAAGCTCTCACGCGGAGTCCTCGCGCAACTGCGCGAGCAACTCGTTCTGCCCGACCAGCAGCTCGGCGAGGTGGTGGAGCTGGACGGACGCGTCCGCGCGTTCGCCGCGCATGAGCAGGGCGTTGCCTCCGAGTGCGACGACGATGCGCATCAGGAGGCCAGTCCGGCGACGATGACCGCCTTGATGGTGTGCAGGCGGTTCTCGGCCTGGTCGAAGACGACCGAGGCGGGTGAGGAGAAGACCTCGTCGGTGACTTCGGCTCCGTCGAGGCCGTACTGGTCGTGGACCCGGCGGCCGATGGTCGTGGTGCGGTCGTGGATGGACGGCAGGCAGTGCAGGAACTTCGTGTCGGGTTTGCCGGTGGCCTTCATCAGCTCGGCGGTGACGCGGTAGGGCGTCAGCAGGGGCACGCGGGTGTCCCAGGCCTCGGGTGAGTCGCCCATGCTGACCCACACGTCGGTGTAGATGAAGTCGACGCCTGCGACGGCCTCTTCGGGGTCCTCGGTGACGAGCACGCGGGCACCACTGGCCGCCGCCAGCTCGTGGGCCTTGGCGATCACGTCGGCGGGTGGCTGCAACTCGGCGGGTGCGCCGATTCGCACGTCCATGCCGAGCAGTGCGCCGGTGATGAGCAGGGAGCGGGCGACGTTGTTGTGGCCGTCGCCGACGAAGGCGAACTTGATGTCCTCGATCTGGCCGGTGGAGTTCTCGGTCATGGTGAGGATGTCGGCGAGCATCTGGGTGGGGTGCCAGGAGTCGGTGAGGCCGTTCCACACGGGAACGCCGGCGTGGTCGGCGAGCGTTTCGACGGTGTCCTGGGCGAAGCCGCGGAACTCGATGGCGTCGAACATGCGGCCGAGCACTTTGGCGGTGTCCGGGATGGACTCCTCGCGGCCCATGTGGGAGCCGGTCGGGTCGAGGTAGGTGACGTGGGCGCCCTGGTCGTGGGCGGCGACTTCGAAGGCGCAGCGGGTTCTGGTCGAGCTCTTCTCGAAGACCAGCGCGATGTTCTTGCCTGTCAGCAGCGGGTGTTCGGTGTGGGATGCCTTGGCGCGCTTGAGTCCGCGGGCCTGGGAGACGAGGTCGAGGAACTTCTCCTTGGTGAGGTCGAGTTCCTTGAGCAACGAGCCGGGGTGTCGCATCGGAGTGGTCCTTTCAGATGCCGTCGCGCTGGATCGGGCAGGTCATGCAGCGGGCGCCGCCCCGGCCGCGGCCGAGTTCGTTGCCGGGGATGGAGATGACCTCGATGCCGTGGTCGGCGAGCATGGTGTTGGTGACGGTGTTGCGCTCGTAGCCGACGACGACGCCGGGTGCGAGTGCGAGGAAGTTGTTGGCGTCGTCCCACTGTTCGCGTTCGGCGGCGCGGGCGTCCTCGTCCGCGCACAGGACACGTAGCCGGTCGATGCCGAGGAGATCGGCGATGGTGGCGAACACCGAGGTCCGCTCCTGCACGCGCAGGCCGGCCGAGCTTCGTTCGACGACCTCTTCCGCGTCGGCTGGGGTGATCACCCACGTCTTCAGCGTCTCGGGGTCGAGGCCTGGGTAGCGGATGAACGTGTTGAGGTCGAGCATCGTCATGACCGTGTCGAGGTGCATGAGGGCGTGCGAGCGGGGCAGCTGTACGGCGATCACGGAGCTCGCCTGGCCGGTGCGGAAGAGTTCGCGGGCGAGGATCTCGACGCCCATCGGGGTGGTGCGCTCCCCCATGCCGATCAGCACGGTGCCGCGGCCGAGTACGAGGATGTCGCCGCCTTCCAGCGTGGCGGGCTGGTGGTTGGCGTCCTCGGCGCCGTAGTAGGTCGGGAACGTCGCGTCGGCGAACTGCGGGTGGAAGCGGTAGATGGCTTGGCAGTGCAGGGATTCGCGGCGGCGGGCGGCTTTTGCCATCGGGTTGATGGTGACGCCGCCGTAGATCCAGGCGGAGCTGTCGCGCGGGAACAGGGTGTTCGGTAGCGGTGGCAGGACGAAGTCGTCCAGTCCGAGGCTGTTCCAGCGCAGGCTGGGCACGCCGAGTGGAGACAGGTCGGCGCGGGTCACGCCGCCGACCAGGAGCTCGGCGAGCACCGGAGCGTCGACCTTCTCGGCGAACTCGCGCACCGGACCGGCGAGGGTCGGTCCGAGCAGTTCCGGGGTGCAGACCCGGTCCAGCACGAACGCGCGGGCCTCCGGCAGGGCCAGGGTCTCGGCGAGCAATGTCCCGGTGTGGTGCACGGTGATGCCGCGTTCACGCAGTTTCGCGGCGAAGACGTCGTGTTCCTCCTGGGCCTTTGAGGCCCAGAGCACGTCGTCGAACAACAGCTCGTCGCAGTTGCGCGGGGTGAGCCTGCTCAGTTCGAGGCCTGGACGGTGCACGATCACCTGGCGGAGCGTGCCGACCTCCGATCCGACGCCGAGGGTCATGACCCCACCTCGCCATACTCGCGGCGGCCGACCTTGAGCCAGATGTAGAGCGGCACACCCAGCAGCAGACAGATGACGCCGTAGTAGACGGCCTGATAGCCGCTGCCAGCGAGCGCCCAGAAGGCGAAGGCGAGGGCGAGGACCGAGACGGTGCAGTCGCGCACGAGGTGCGGCCACTCGGCTTTGCGGCCGCGGACCAGCAGCCAGTACAGCTGCGCGGCGGCACTGAACAGGTACGGGACGACAGCGGTGAACACCGACAGCAGCACGAGCGTGGTGAAGACCTGCTCGAAGTTGGTGTAGCTGACGACGACCAGTGCCGAGGCGAGCACGGTGGAGCTGATGATGCCAAAGCTCGGGATGTCACCGCGAGTGCGCAGGAACGCCTTCGGGAACAGCTTGTCCTTCGCCGCAGCCATCGGCATCTCGCCGACGATCAGCGTCCAGCCGACGAGGCAGCCGATACCGGACACCACGGCGGCGATCGCCACGGCCTGACCGGCCCACTGGCCACCGAAGATGGCGTTGGCGGCGTCGGTGAACGGCGCCGAGGTCCCGCGCAGCGTCTCGTTGGGCACGGTGCCGAAGACGGTGAGGGTGCCGAGGATGTAGATGACGGCGCAGCCGATCGTGCCGAACACGGTGGCGCGTCCAACGTTGCGTTCGGGGTCGCGGACGCGGCCGGCGGCGACCGAGGCGGTCTCGATGCCGATGTAGCTGAACAGTGCGATCGCGGCTGCGGCCGAGATGGCACCAGCGATCGAGGTGCCGCTGGCGTTGAACGGGCCGAAGTTCGCCGACTTGATGAAGATCAGGCCGACGGTGGCCATGAACACCAGTGGCACGATCTTCAGCACGGTGAAGACGATCTGCGTGACGGCCATGTTCCGCAGCCCGGACAGGTTGACCAGGGCAGGAATCCACAGGCCCGCCAACGCGATCACGATGGACCAGACGACCTGGTGTTCGGTGTTGACGAACACCTCGACGTAGCCGACCAGCGCCACGACGATCGCGGCGTTGCCCGCCCAGGCGGTGATCCAGTAGCACCAGGCGTTGAGGAAGCCGGCGAACTCGCCGAACGCGTCCCTGGCGTACACGTACGGGCCGCCGGAGCCGCTGATGCGCTTCGCCAGCGCGCCGAACGTCAGGGCGAGGGCCAGCGCGCCGATCGACACGAGAACGAACGCCACGAGACTGACCGGGCCGAACGCCGCGAGAGCGGTCGGCAGGCCGAACACACCGGTCCCGATCACCGATCCGACCACCAGCGCGGTCGCGGTGGGCAGGCCGAATCTGGACGGGCGTGGCTGCTCACTTCCCGAACCGGGCCGCGTCGCGGCCTCCGGTCCGGCTACGTCTGTGCTCACGGCGAGCTCCTCACTCCGATGTGGACTGTTGTTGTGAGCAGCCTGCGCTCCGGTGAACCGATCCCCCACCACCTCAGGACTCATCGCTCACGGGACCTAAGTCCCCGTCACGGCGGGACGTCAACGCAGACGGCCTTACGCAGCAAAAAAGGCGCCGGGAGGGGTGCCGGCGCCCTTCGTTCCGCTCTTCCCTAAGACCTCCTTCCCCAGCGGAAGTAAGAGAACGGCCCGACGAAGTTCACTGCGATCGCAAGCGCCCACCACAACTTGCGACCACGTACGAACTCCCCGGGCCGCATGGACAGGTCCGCCCACGCCGCCGCCGCGAACGTGACCTGCACGACGCTCAGCCAAGTGAAGGTTTTGCGCTGCAGCGGGGTGAGATCACGCCACCGCTTCCTGGCCATCGTCAACTCCCCGCACGCACGGGTTCGGTGGTGAACTCGACGTCGGTCACGCCTGCGATCGCGCGGACCAGCACCTCTGCGACATGGCGTTCGGTTGCGCTGTCCGCCTTGTCCACGATGGACACCTTGCCGCCGGAAACCTCGACCTGCCAACGCTGTGCGCCGCCGACGATGCCGAGCCGGTTGTGGATCTCGGCCTCGATGACCCAGTCCGCGCGGGTGATCGAGCGGAGCATGTCCCTGCGGGTCACGATGCCCGCGAGGTGGCCCTCGTGGACGACGGGCATGGTGCGCACGTTGTGCTCGATCATCAGGTCGGCGACTTCGGCGAGGTCGGTGTTCGGGCTCACCGTCAAGGGCTGCTTCGTCATCACCTCGTCGACCACGTCCGCAGGCGACTTCCTGGGCGCGATCGGTTCGCCGTGGACGAGCTGACGCGGGTCCTGCGGCAGGCGGTTCTGAAGCAGGTCGGTTTCGCTGACCACGCCGACCAGCGCGCCGAAGGCGTCGACCACGGGGAGTGCGGTGAATCCGCGTTCGGCGAGCAAGCGGGCGGCGTCCCGTGCCGGGGTGCCCTGTTCGACGACCACGACGTCGGTGGTCATCACGTCTCGAGTCCTCATGACGCTCCTAGCCGAAGATCTCAGTCTGGCGGGTGTGCGTGGTGTCGTTCCATCCGCAGCGCAGGTCGTTGTGCACGTCGACGACGCCCGGCAGGACGCGCACGAGGTGTTCGGCGATCTCGACTTCGCTCTGGCGCTCCAGCTGGCCCTGCATCGTCACGACGCCGTCGGTCACCTCAACGTCGATGGTGTTCGGGTCCACCCACAGCATCCGGCCGAAGATCTCGTCGCGGATCGTGGTGCGCAGCTCGTCGTCCTCACGCACGAAGAGCTTCAGCAGGTCGCGGCGGGACAGCACGCCGACGAGTGCGCCGTCTGCGTCCATGACGAACAGCCTGCGCACACCGGCTGCCGCCAGCTCGCGGGCCGCGGCGCTCGCGGCGAGGTCCGGCGGGACGCTCTTCACCGGCGACGTCATCACGTCGCGGGCGATGACACCACTCGCCTGCTCCCACCGGTGTTTCGTGGCGCGCCCGGCGAACACGCCAGGTGCGTCTTCGGTGCCGCCCCGGAACTCTTCCTTCGGCATCAGGTCTGCTTCCGAGACGACGCCGACGGGGTAGCCGCCGTCAAGCACGGGAACAGCACTGATCTTGTTGTCCTCCAGCAGCCGCACGAGCTCCTTGAACGAGCACTCGACGTCTGCGGTGATCACCTCACGTGTCATCAGCGAGGCGACTGTCGGTTCACGCATGACACCCTCCGGCGATCTTCGGTCTCTTTCTGTCTCAAGCCTTCTCGCCGCAACAGCGGCCGCCCACCTGCCAAGGACGTGGGTAGGCCGGGCGTTCCGACCCGGTGCAAGAGGACCAAAGGGCCCTGCACACCGGTGAGCGAGCTCAACACGCTGAACGCATGAGCGAGAAGTCACGGATTGTCGTCGGAGTCGACAAGTCACCCGCGGCACGCGCCGCGTTGCTGTGGGCGGTGCGGGAAGCCAAACGCACCAACACGTCTGTGCTGGCGGTCGGGGTGTGCCAGCTGGGATTCGAGGCCGCCCACAAGGAGGACCTGCAGACAGCACTCGATTCGCTGGGCACGGACGGCGGCGGGGTTCAAGTGGAGCTGCAGACGCTGCATGGCGTTCCGGGACCGGCTCTCGTGGAGCTGTCCAAGCACGCACCTTGCCTTGTCGTGGGCGGACACGGTGCTCGTCGGCGTGAAGTGCTGGTGTTCAGCTCGGTCACGACCTTCTGCCTGCGCCACGCCCTGTGCCCGGTCGTGGTGGTGCCGGTCAATGAGGAGCAGCACGCAGGGCCGTTGATGCTGAGGTGAGTGCCTCGGGTCCCGGCCAGGCCGGGACGTAGGCCCCTCACCCGCGGGCGTCCGTGCTGCGACTTTCAAGACACGACTTCAACGTGGAGGTGAGCGGGATGGACCGCGGTCAGCCCGACGAGACAACGGTGCGAGCGGCGGTGGCACTCGCCGGCCGCGCGCCGTCGGTGCACAACTCCCAGCCGTGGCGCTGGGAACTCGGTGCGCACAGCCTGCATCTGTATGCCGACCGCACGCGCGCCCTGCCCGCGACCGATCCGCTCGGCGCCGACCTGGTGGTCAGCTGTGGGGCGGCGTTGCACCACCTGCGGACCGCGCTCGCGGCACTCGGCTGGCGCTCGAAGGTCCACCGTCTGCCCAACCCCGCACAGCCCGATCACCTGGCAGCGATCGAGTTCGAGCCGATGGAACCGCGACAGTCCCATGTGGCCCTCGCGGCCGCGATTCCTCGCAGGCGAACCGATCGCCGTGCCTTCTCCTCCTGGCCAACCCCTGAGGAGCTGCTGCAGCAGCTCGTGCAGTTCGCTCGCGCTGAGGGGGTGGATGCTCACATCGCGACTGGAAAGGCGCGTGACGAGCTCCTGATCGCGATCGGCAAGGCCGCCCACATCCAGGAGGCCGACCCGGCGTACCAGGCCGAGATCCACCAGTGGAGCGGTGTCTATCCCGGTGCATCGGCCGGAGTTCCGGCTGCGAACATCCCGACCGGGTCGCGGCAGTACGGCAACCTCACGATGCGAGAGTTCGCGCCGGGATCCTTGCTGCAAGGCGGTGCCAGCCTGCTCGGCGAGGACGCCGGAACGCTCCTCGTGCTCAGCACGTCGTCCGACGACGACCTCTCCCGGCTGCGGGCCGGCGAAGCGGCCAGCGCGGTGTTGCTGGAAGCCACCGCCGCGGGCCTCGCGACCTGCCCGCTCAGCCAGCCGCTCGAGATCGTGGAGACCAGAGATCTGGTCCGCGACGAGGTCCTCGACGGTGCTACCTGCCCTCAGCTCGTGATCCGCGTCGGCTGGGCCGGGTTCAACGCAGACCCGCTGCCCGCCACACCTCGCCGTCCCGTCATCGACCTTCTCCGCGACCAGGAGCAGAAGTGACCACCTACATCCGCGACTTCGCCACGCTCGGCAAGAACGACACCGCCATCGCCGGCGGCAAGGGCGCCAACCTCGGCGAACTCACCCGCGCAGGGCTGCCAGTGCCCCCTGGCTTCGTCATCACCGCCGAGGCGTTCCTGACATCCATGAGCCAGGTCCGCGACGACCTCGCCGCAGAACTCACCATCGCGCTCGACCGCGGTACCTCACCGCAGCGGCTGGAAGAGTGCGCCGAACGGATGCGCGAGCTGGTGCGCAAGGCCGGGATCTCCGACGACGTGCGGCACGCCGTGCTGGAGGCTTACCGCGACCTCGGCCAGGACGAGTCCGTGGCGGTCCGGTCCTCGGCCACCTCCGAAGACACCGCGGGTTCGTCTTTCGCCGGCATGAACAGCACCTTCACCAACACCCGAGGCGCACACGCCCTGCTCGACCGGCTGCTGGACTGCTGGGTGTCGTTGTTCGGCACGCGGTCGATCGCCTACCGCGCCGAACAAGGAATCAGCGACGAGCCCGCGATCGCCGTCGTCGTGCAGAGGATGGTGAACTCCGAACGCTCCGGCGTCATGTTCACCGCCGACCCGTCCAGCGGCGACCGCGACAAGCTGCTGCTCGAGGGATCGTTCGGGCTCGGCGAGGTCGTGGTCAGCGGCTCGGTCGAGCCGGACACGTACGTGCTGCGCCGCAACGGCGACACGGTGTCCCTTGTGGACACCAGGGTCGGCCGCAAGTCCCACAAGATCGTGCGCGGTGCGAACGGCAACGACGAACGGATCGACCTCACAGCTGAGGAATCGCACGCACAGGTGCTCACCGACGCCGAGGCCATCGCGATCGGGCAGTTGGGGATGCGCGTGCAGCGACACTACGGCGAACCGCAGGACACCGAGTGGGCCATCGCCGAGGGCAAGACGTGGCTCGTGCAGTCCCGTCCGATCACCACGTTGCCGGACGAGGCGCCTACCTCGGCGGGCCCGCTGGTCGCCGGGCTCGCCGCGTCACCTGGCATCGCTTCGGGCCGGGTTCGCGTGCTGAGCTCCCCCGACGAGGGTGGCCGGCTGCGTGACGGTGAGGTGCTGGTCGCGGAGATGACCAACCCAGACTGGGTGCCGACGATGCGCCGTGCGTCCGCGGTCGTGACGGATGGCGGCGGCATCACCTGTCACGCCGCGATCGTGGCGCGCGAGCTGCGGGTGCCGTGCGTGGTCGGCACTGGTTCGGCGACCTCGGTGTTGAAAGAGGGCCAGCTGGTCACCGTCGACGGCAGCGCCGGCGAGGTGCGCGCGGGTTCAGCTCCGATCACGACGGCGCCGCGGATCGTCGCGCCGGTGGTGCAGGCGACCGAAGCTCTCGGTACGCGTGTGTACGTGAACCTCGCGCTGCCGGAGCACGCTGCCGAGGTCGCCGCGATGCCGGTCGACGGGGTCGGGCTGCTGCGGGCGGAATTCATGCTCACTGAGGCACTCGGTGCCGAGCACCCGCGGCGGTTCCTCGCGCAGCGTGGTCCTGACGACTTCATCAACGCCATGGCGGCGTCGCTGTTGCAGATCACTCACGCGTTCGCGCCTCGTCCGGTCGTGTACCGGACGATGGACTTCCGCACCAACGAGTTCCGCGAGCTCAAGGGCGGCGAGGAGTTCGAGAAGCACGAGCACAACCCGATGATCGGCTACCGCGGCTGCTACCGGTACGTCGACGACCCGATGCTGTTCGGGCTGGAGCTCGAGGCGCTCGCACGGGTGCGGGAGCAGACGCCGAACCTGCACCTGATGATCCCGTTCGTGCGCACCAAGTGGGAGCTGGAAGCCTGCCTGGAGCAGATCGACCGCAGTCCTCTGGGCCACCACCGCGGCCTGCACCGGTGGGTCATGGCCGAGGTTCCCTCGGTGGCGTACTGGATTCCCGAGTACGCGCGGTCCGGCATCGACGGGGTCTCCATCGGCAGCAACGACCTCACGCAGCTGATGCTCGGCGTCGACCGCGACTCCGAGCTGTGCGCGGACCTGTTCGACGAGTCCGACCCCGCCGTGCTCGACATGATCGGCCGCATCGTCGGCGCCGCACGGGATGCCGGCATCACGTCGTCGCTGTGCGGGCAGGCGCCGTCCAACAAGCCGGAGTTCGCCGAGAAGCTCGTCGAGTTCGGCATCACCTCGATCTCGGTAAACCCCGACGCGGTTCCCGCTGCCAGGGCGGCGATCGGATCAGCCGAACGGCGGTTGTTGTTGCGGCAGGCCCGTTAGCTCACGAACTCATTGATCTTGAAGGAGTCCCACAATGACCACCCGAGTCGCCATCAACGGTTTCGGCCGCATCGGGCGAGATGTCCTGCGCGCCGCTTTCGACCGGCAGGACACGGCGATCGAGATCGTCGCCGTCAACGACATCACCACCCCGGAAGTCCTGGCGCACCTGCTGGCCTACGACTCGACGTACGGGCCGTGGAGCAAGCACGTCTCCGTCGAACACGACATCCTCACCGTGGACGGTCACAGCATTCTCGTCACCGGACAAGCGGATCCGCAGGACCTCAACTGGGGTCAACTCGGCGTCGACATCGTCATCGAGGCGAGCGGCCGGTTCCGCACCCGTGAGACCGCGGGCGTGCACCTCGAACGCGGCGCCCGCAAGGTGATCATCACTGCACCCGGCAAAGACGTCGACGCCACGATCGTCCTGGGCGTCAACGACGACGTCTACGACGCGAGCAAGCACCACATCGTCTCGAACGCCTCGTGCACCACCAACTGCGCCGCGCCGATGGCCGCCGTGCTGGACGGGGCGTTCGGCATCGTCGAGGGCCTGATGACGACGATCCACAGCTACACCGGCGACCAGGCGTTGCTCGACCGGCCGCACAAGGACCTGCGCCGGGCGCGTTCCGCGGCAGTGAACATCATCCCGACCTCCACCGGCGCCGCCCGCGCGATCGGCCAGGTGATCCCTTCGCTGGACGGCAAGCTCGACGGCCTCGCCGTCCGGGTGCCCGTCGAGGACGGCTCGCTCACGGACCTCACCGTCCGTCTGGCGGAGCCGGCGACCGCGGGCCAGGTCAACTGCGCGTTCGCCAACGCCGCAGCCACCTACCTCAAGGGAATCCTTCGCTACACAACGGATCCCGTCGTCTCCCGGGACATCATCGGCGACCCGGCGTCGTGTGTGTTCGACGCGTCGCTCACCAAGGCGCAGGGTCACGTCGTCAAGGTCATGGGCTGGTACGACAACGAGTGGGGCTACGCCAACCGCACGCTCGACCTCACCGACCGCATCGCGCGGACCATGCCATGACCACCGCCGCCACCCTCGACGAACTGCCGTTGCTCGCGGGCCTGTCGGACACCCAGCGCGCTGCCGTGGCCGGCATCAGCTCGGTCGAGACCTACGAGCCCGGGTATCGGCTGTTCGACGAGGGAGGCGTCGCTGACCGGTGCTGGGTCGTGGTCAGCGGGTGCGTCATGATCGACCACACGACACCGTCCAGCGGCCGGGTGGCGCTGCAGAGCGTCGGCCACGGCGAGTTGCTGGGCTGGTCGTGGGTCGTACCGCCCTACCGCTGGCACTTCGGCGCCACCGTTGTGTCGCCCACTCGAGCGGTCATGGTGGACGCCGTGAGGCTGCGGGAGCTGGCCGACGCCGATCCCGAGCTCGGCTACCGCGTCGCACTGGTCATGGTCGGCGCGCTGGTGGAACGCCTGCAGACCACTCGGATCCGGCTGCTCGACCTGCAGCGCCAGCCATGACGTCACGGAGCTGGGCACCTGCTCGGTGCCCGGCTCCGTCAGCGGTTCGCGGCCTCGATGTCGACGAGTGCCTCGGCGATGCCCGTGCTCCACTTCTCGATCGCGGCCCAGTCGCGGAAGTCGCCGAACCGGCCACCCATCAGCCGGAACACGAAGGTCCCCAACCAGCCGAAAGCACCCGGCGTGACGACGCCGGAGAACAGCCGGTGTTCGATCGGCTCGACGCCGTCGAGCAACGCAGCGAGCACGTCGGCTTCCCTCAACAGGGCCCACTTGCGCAACGGTCCACGCAGGGCTCCCGGCAGGCCGACGCTGAACAACCACACCGGCTTGCCGTACAACGCCTTGCGTTGCTGGGCGAGAAAGGCAGCGCCGACAGGAAGCCACGCCTGGTCGTGCACCGCACTGCCGACAACATAGGCGTCGTAAGCCTGGGCATCGGTCACCTCGTCGACGGTGCGCACCACCACCTCGTGGCCGCCTGTCTTCAGTGAACCAGCGATCCATTCGGCGACGCCGGCGGTCGAGCCCGCGGCGGTCGCGTACGCCACCAGCACCTTCACGGCGACACCTCCGGTCGTGCCTCACCATCCGGTTCATCGGCGCCTGCGTCAAAGCGGAACGGCGGGTAGGCGTCCGTCATCAACCCGACGTACGCGGCAAGCCGCAGCGCCCAGCGGTTCATGCCGAGCACCAGGTCGAACAGTCCTTTGGGGTACTTGCCGGCGAACAGCAGCGCGACTCCCGCGAACAGCACCAGCAACCCGACCAGCCCTCCGGAGTGGTAGCCGGTCTCCCCTGCGTGGCTGCCCGCGTAGCCGCCGCCTCCGAGGAAGAAGCCCACGACCAGATAGTGCGGGATGGCCAGCAGCCACCACTTCACGAGCACCAGTCCGCGGGAGAGCTGCTCGGGGTAGGCGATGTAGAGGGTCGCCGGGTAGTCGGGCTCCGGCCTGAGGCTGAATGGCGGGTATCGGTCCGTGGACAGCGCGCCGTAGGTGTAGCAGGCGACGCGCCACGTCCAGCGCAGCACGCCAACGTTGAAGTCGAACAGGGCACGGGGATAGCGGCCGGTGAACAGGATCGCGAAGAACGCCACCACGGTGGCGATCGCGAACCCGAGCCACAGGAACGCGAGCACCAGGTAGTGCGGGATCGCGAGGATCCACTTCACCAGCCACAGCCAGCGGCTCAGCTCCGGATCGAGCCGCGCGTGCACCCGCACTGGATAGCCGGTCGAGGTTGTCATCTTTACCTCCTCTGACAACCAGCCTCGCGCGCGCACGAGCGCGTCACGAGTATCCGGCGACCCATCGCAGCTGAGCACAAGGGCTCTGTCCCAGGCTGAACAGCGCAACGATGGTGTTGGTATGACTGAGATTCTCGTCGCCTACGCGACCAAGATGGGTGCTACCAAGGAGATCGCCGAGGCGATCGGTGCACGGATCAGCTCGGCGTCACACGAAGTCGTCGTGCTGGACGCAGCGGACGTCAACTCCGTCGCGCCGTACAAGGCCGTCGTGCTCGGCAGCGCGCTCTACGCCGGACGGTGGCGGCGGGAGGCGGTAAAACTGCTGACCCGCAACGAGAAGCTCCTTCACACGCGCCCGTTGTGGCTGTTCCACAGTGGTCCGCTCGGCGCAGACGTCGCTGCGCAGCAAGCGCCGCGCACAGTGCGGGAGATCGCCGCACGCATCGGTGCGGAGGAACCCTTCACCTTTGGCGGCAGGTTGACGCCGCAGACCGCTGTGGGCTTCTTCGCCAGGAAGATGGCGCAGGGTCCTATGGCGGGTGACTTCCGGGACTGGGACGAGATCGATCGCTGGGCGTACACGATCGCCGAGCGGCTGGTCGCGGCGCGCTGACAGCTCAGTTGTGCATCTTCAGCAGTTGGCGGTGCAGGTGGTCCCGGACGGCGTCGACCGCCTCGGTGACGGTGTCCGCCTCCGCCTGCGCCACCACCTGGGTGCCGTTGACGTCGAGGTTCGCGTGCACCTCGACGGTGCGCGAACCGGGGTTCGTGATGCGGACATGTGCGTAGCTCGTCGGCTGGGGTGCGAACCTGGCGAGCGGGGCGATCCGGTCGTGCGCGTACTGCTTGGCGTCCGGTGAGGTCTGATCACCGGCATCGACCACGACGTTGGCGATCTCTTGCTGTCCTGCGTGCTTCATCAGTTCCTCCAGATCAGCCGACGTCCCTGCGCCGCAATGTGGTCAGGCCTGTTGCCACGAGGCCGACGGTCGTGGCGACCAGCCACAGCAACGGCGTTGCCGTGATGGCGCCGCCTGGCATGTGCGGCACGTGAGCGAAAGGCGAGAAGTCCAGCAGCCACTGGTCCAGCCCCAGCAAGGGACCGAGGTCGCCCAGCAGCATGAACGCCGCCAGCACCGCCCAGCTCAGTGCGGCGAGCCTCGGCACGGTGCCCATGAGCACCACGACGATCCCGGTGAGCACCCAAGCCGCGGGCACCTGCACCAGCGCGCCGACCAGCACCCGGCCGATCTGGCCCGCGTCACCGGTCCGGGCAGCGTGTACGACTCCCGCCGACAAACCGGCTCCAATCAGCAGGAACGCGGTGCCGGCGAGCGCGACGCTCACGTGACTCAACGCCCACCTGGCGCGACTCACGCCGGCCGCGAGCACGGCATCCGCGCGATGCTCCGTCTCCTCGCCGTGCAGTCGCAGTGCCGCCTGCACACCGTATCCCGAAGCGACCACGCCGAGCAGCGCGAACATCGCCGACAGCACCGCGTCGGTCAGCACGTCCCGACCGCCGAGCTGCTGGAACATCTGCTGGGCCTGCGGGCTGCCGACCATGTCGCCGATGCTGTCCGCGACACTGCCGACCAACAGTCCGTAGGCGACGAACCCCACCGTCCACCCGGTGAGTGAGCCCCGCTGAAGCCGCCACGCCAGCGAGAACGGCCCGGCGAGCCAACGTGATGCACCAGCAGGTCCCACTCGGTCGGGCAGCATGCCCGCGCCGTGGTCCCGTCCTGCCACGAGCCGATAGGCCGCCGCGGTCACCACGATCGCGAAAGTGGCGGCGATTCCGGCCATCCACCAGCGGTCGCCCGCGTAGGGCCGGAACTGCTGTCCCCAGCCCAGCGGCGACAACCACGACAACCACTGCGGGCCGACGGTGTCCCCGATCGCGCGAAGCACGAACACGACGCCCAGCGCCGCCGTGGCGAGCCCGATCGCCGCGCGGCGGCTCGTCACGAGCTGCACCGCCACGGCCGCGACGCACGCGAACGTGATCCCCACGCTCATCCACGCGAGCGCGAACGTCACCGATCCGGCGACGGGCAACCCCGCGGCCGCCACCGACACCGCCGTGATGAGCCCCAGCACCACGTTCGTACCGATCGCGACCACCAGGGCGGCCGTCAGCGGCGCCCGCCGGCCGACCACGCCCGAACCGACCAGCTCGAGCCTGCCCGCCTCCTCCTCGGCACGGGTGTGCCGCACCACGAGGACGATGGAGAAGATCGCGATCACCACCGAGCCGGTGCCGAGCGCCTTCAGCATCGCGAGAGCGCCGATCGACGTCACGTCGTAGATGTGCCCGTACACCGCTACCAGCGCAGGCGTGCCGTTCATCAACGAAGCCGCCTGCATCACCGAGTCGACCGTCGGAAACAGGTCCTTCGTCGCGGCCGCCGAGGTCACGGCCAGCAACACGAACGCCGCGATCCACGCCGGCACCAGGATCCGGTCACGCCGCAGCGCGAGGCGCACGAGCTCGCGAGTGCCGTTCATCGCTTCACCTCGTAGTGGCGCAGGAACAGCTCCTCCAGCGTGGGCGGGCGGCAGGTCAACGTCCGCACGCCGAGGCCGGTCAGCGCGGGCAGCAGCGAGTCCAGCCGGTCGGTGTCGACCTGGCAGCGCAGGTGCGTTCCGTCGACGTGCCACTCGTGCACACCGGGCAGTGAGACGAACCCGTTGGGCGGGGTGACCAGATCGGCCTCGATCGTGGTGCGCGTGAGGTGCCGGAGGTCGGTGAGCGAGCCGCTTTCGACGAGCTTGCCGTGGCGGATGATGCTGACGCGGTCGCACACCTTCTCGACCTCGGCGAGCACGTGGCTGCTCAGCAGAATCGTGCGGCCCTCGCTCCTCAGCTCCGCCAGGTAGTCCTCGAACACGGCCTGCATCAACGGATCCAGCCCCGCAGTCGGCTCGTCGAGCAGCAACAGCTCGGCGTCGCTCGCCAGCGCGGCGATCAGCGCCACCTTTTGCCGGTTGCCGGACGAGTAGGCACGGCCCTTCTTGGTCGGGTCGAACTCGAACCGCTCGATCAGCTCGGCCTTGCGGACCGTGTTCAGCCCGCCGCGAAGCCTGCCGAGCAGGTCGATCACCTCACCGCCGGTCAGGTTGGGCCACAACGTCACATCGCCCGGCACGTACGCAAGGCGGCGGTGCAGGCCGGCCAGGTCCCGCCACGGGTCGCCGCCGAGGAGCGTGACGGCGCCACTGTCCGCGCGCAGCAGGCCGAGCAGAATGCGCAGGGTCGTCGTCTTTCCCGCGCCGTTGGGGCCGAGAAGCCCGTGTACTTCGCCGGCGGGGACGGTCAGGTCGAGGCCGTCGAGCGCGTTGGTCCGGCCGTACGCCTTCCGCACCCCGGACAGGGCGATGGCAGCTGTCATGGCTTTGAAGCTAGGTATCCGGCGGAGGCTGGAAGAGGGCCCGCTGACACGTCCGCACTGAGCCGAAGGGCCCTGCCGAACAGGGTCCCGTCCACCGGATGCTGGGGGCCCGATGACCAACAAACCAGGAGTGATGATGAAGATCGAGGAACTGATCGCCAGCGTCAAGAACTCCGTGGAGGCGAAGAAGGTCTACGCCGAGCCGTACGAGAAGAACGGCATCACCGTCATCGCCGCCGCATCCGTCTCCGGCGGTACCGGTGGCGGCTCGGGCAAGGACGAGAAGGGCCAGGAGGGCGAGGGCGGCGGGTTCGGGATCGCCGCGAAGCCAACGGGGGCCTTCGTGATCAACGGCGATGACGTCCGGTGGGTGCCCGCAGTGGATGTGAACCGGCTGATCGCCACCTTGGGAGCGGTGGCTGTCGCGGGCATCTTCGTGGGGGCGCGCTTGGTGAAGTCGCGTCGGTGATCTGGCGGTTCACGCCGCGATCAGCGAACCCAGAACCTGTTCGCCGGACGAGGTGAGGACCGCGCGGACTCGTTGCCCCGACTGCGAGCTGTGTGCCGCCGCGACCAGGCCTCGCGCACACAGCTCGTTCGTCGCGGTGAAGTCGCACCACAGACCGTCGACGGCCAGGTTGGGGACGCGGCCGCCGGACAGCTCGGCGCGGCCTTCGGCGACCGCCTTCAACATCGACCGGTGCCGCGCGGTGTAACCGTGGATGCCCATCGGACTTCCCCTTCCCTCAGCCGTTTTCGTGGTGAGGCAAGGCTGCTCTTCCTGCTGGGGTGTGACGCAGATCCCAACGCGGTGAGTGGGTCGGGACCAACGTCTCATGGAAACCAGGACCTATCGCGGAGCTGGTGCTTTCGACTCCAGAAGACGGTCGAAGACCCAGGCAGCGAGCGGCCATGCACCGGGTTCCTCCCCCTGGCCGGTCTCGACTCGCAGGAAGTACGGAGGCTCGAGGTGCATTCCTTCCTTGCCTCCGATCCACGTAGTGGCGTCATACTCACAAGTGACATAAGCCTCCTTGGCGCCGATCGAGATTCGCAGCTCGCCTTCGTTGTTGTGCGACCACCAGAGCAGGACCTGCTTCTCCAGTCCTTCGACCGCGATTTCCTGGTTGGGGCTGTCCCACCCAGCACGCTGGTCTGCAGGAAACTCCAGGCCAGGAATGCAGTCGAGGACATCAGCCAAATCTTCGGGCGCATCCCAGTTGTCCCCGTACCGCGACGATGCAGGGAAGACCTTCGTCTCTGAGTCGGGCCGAACGTCGACCACCTGGCCATCCCGCACAGTCAGTACAAGTGTCGTCCGCACAACCAGCTCGTCGAAGTGGAACGTGCGCTCCCCAGTGGCGTCACCGTCATCGAGGCCAAAAACGACGTGAGCGACCTCGGCTTCAGCGAGAAAGTACGCATCGGCTCGGATGGTCCGATCCTTCGGCAGTCTTCCCGGCTCGTACCGTTCCGGAGCTTCGCACCTCACCTGCACCAAGCCTGCGAGCGCGCTCAGCTCTGTGAGATTCCCCTTGAGCAGACCATGGTCTGCCCAGTCGAGGTCGACCGCGTCGAGCAGGCCTAGCGTTTGACCGACCAGTCGGCCCTGCTCACCCTCTCCCGCATCCTCAAGCACCAACGGCATTTGATCGGCGAGGTACCGAGCTATCAACCACTGGTCATCAATGCTGGCCCCGACATCCTCGAAAAGGGTCGCGCGCACCGTGTTCGGCTCACGCATCACCGGCTGCTTCGCGTGGCCCCACGCCGTGTAGGCGCTCCTGATGTCGGTGTCCTGGCTCAGGAACAGCAACGCGTCGGGTGCACCTGCTTTCGCCACGACGTCGCGCAACCAAGCTGAGTCGCTGCCTCCAGTCTTCACGCGATCGCTGCTCTTGGTTTTCGCTGGCTTCCGTTGCAGGATCTGGTCTTTCAAGCCTGCGACGGCATTGGCCCCGGTGAGCTCGATGATCTTCAAGTGCGGAGTGTCCCCCAACACCTGCAGGAACGCGCTGACCAGGTCTTCGGGGCCTGAGTACGATGGAGTGATAGACGAGGCGGGCAGCCCTGCCCTTGAGAGATGACGCAACTGGTCGTTGACCACCTTGCGTGCTGCATCCCACTCGACCGACAGGTGCTCTGCCCACTCCCACGCGACCGGCTCAGGTACCCACAGCTCAACACCGATCTTGGCCAGGTCAGCCGCCAGGTTCGCGAGCCGTTTCAGGTCAGGTCCGACCTTGCCGTAGGCATTCGCGTCCACGACGACCGCGACCAGCTTCTTGCGCGTCTCCGCATCCAGCCGAAGGCCTTCGTCCGCCTGGGCAGAGGGGCGATTGCTCATCGCTGGAGTATCCAACGCGGACTTCCTGCCCACCTGACGTGCCCCTAGGTCCCTGGGGACAATGCCATCCGCTGGTGATGCTCGAACCCATGGCGACCACGACGGCGACCGAGCCTGACAGCGATCCGCGAGAACCACTGGAACGGCTGTTCCGAGACCTGCGAACGAGGCCGACCGGTCTGTCGGGTCGCGAGGCGGCCCGGCGGCTGGTCGCGCATGGGCCGAACGAGCTCACCCGCCGCAAACGGCGGGACTGGCCCAAGCAGCTCCTGCGCCAGTTCACCCACCCGCTGGCACTGCTGCTGGCGCTGGCTGCGGCTCTCGCGATCGTCGCCGGCACGACACCGCTCGGCATCGCAATCGTCGCCGTCATCGTCCTCAACGCCGGGCTGGCCTTCGTCCAGGAGCAGCAAGCGGAGAAGGCCGTCGAGGCGCTGGCCGCCTACCTGCCCGCGAAGGCGTCGGTACTGCGCGACGGGGTGCGCACCTCGATCGCCGCACGCGAGCTCGTGCCGGGTGACGTGCTGATCATCGAGGAAGGTGACCGCGTCTCGGCCGACGCGCGGCTGATCGAGGGCGGCGTCGAGGTCGACCTCTCGACGCTGAACGGCGAGTCGCTGCCCGCCTACCGGTCCACGGAGCTCACCGATGTGGCCGGGCCGCTGCTCGACGCGCGGGACCTGGTGTTCAGCGGTACCAGTTGCACCGGCGGTGAGGCCAAGGCGGTCGTCTTCGCCACGGGCATGCGCACCGAACTGGGGCGGATCGCCGCGCTGTCACAGCGGGTCGGGCGGGACGAAAGTCCCTTGGAGCGTCAGGTGAAGCGGGTCGCGTGGCTCATCGCCGCCGTGGCCGTGGGTGCCGGGCTGGCGTTCCTGCCGATCGGCGTGTTCGTCGCCGGGCTGCCGTTGCCGGACTCGTTCAACTTCGCGATCGGACTGCTCGTCGCGAACGTCCCGGAAGGCCTGCTGCCGACCATCACTCTCGCCCTGGCCGTCGGGGTACGGGCGCTCGCTCGTGGAGGGGCCGTGGTGAAGCGGCTCTCCGCGGTGGAGACACTCGGCTCGACCACGGTGATCTGCACCGACAAGACGGGCACGTTGACGCAGAACCGCATGACGGTCACCGACATCTGGACGCCGGGTGGCGATCGCGCCGCTCTGGCCGCGTCGGTCTCCGCGTGCAACAACGCCGATCTGCAAGCGGGCACCGGCGACCCGACCGAGGTCGCGCTGTTGCAGGCGGCGTCGGACATCGGTGTCGAGGTGTCCGTCAAGGCTCGCGGTGAGCATCGCGTGCGGCAGTTCCACTTCGACCCTGCGCTGCGCATGATGTCCACTGTGGATCGCCAGGACGGCGAACTGGTGGTCAACGTCAAAGGCGCACCTGAGGAAGTGCTGACCCGGCTGACGAACTACGACTCCGACGAGGTCGAACGCGTCATCGCCGCGTACGCACAACGCGGACTCCGCGTGCTGGCCGTGGCGCGGCGGCGGTGCGAGGTGATTCCCGAGCGCCGTGAGGACGCCGAACACGACCTCGAGCTGCTCGGTCTCGTGGCGATGTTCGATCCGCCACGGCTCGAGGTCGCCGACGCCGTGGCGCGGTGCCACACCGCGGGTATCCGGCTCATCGTCGTCACGGGCGATCATGGGCTGACCGCGAAGGAGATCGCACGTCAGGTCGGCATCGCCCGCAACGGCACGACGGTCGTCACCGGCGCCGAACTGGACGACATGACCGAGGCAGAACTGGACGAGCTGCTGCGCGGCAACGAGGAGCTGATCTTCGCGCGCAGCTCCCCCGAGGTGAAGCTGCGCGTCGCGGACGCGCTGCGTGCCCAGGGAAACGTCGTGGCGATGACCGGCGACGGCGTCAACGACGCGCCCGCCCTGCGCCGTGCGGACATCGGGGTCGCGATGGGTCGCTCCGGCACCGACGTGGCGCGCGAGGCCTCGACGATGGTGCTCACCGACGACAACTTCGCCACCATCGTCACCGCGGTCGAGGCAGGCCGACGTGTCTACGACAACGTCCGCAAGTTCATCCTCTACATCTTCGCCCACGCCACACCCGAGGTGATCCCTTTCCTGCTGTTCGCGTTGTCGGGCGGCGCGATTCCGTTGCCACTCACGGTGTTGCAGATCCTCGCGATCGACCTGGGCACCGAAACCCTGCCCGCGCTCGCTCTCGGACGCGAGCCGGCAGAGCCGGGAACCATGACCAGGCCGCCGAGGCACCGAACCGACGGTGTGATCGATCGGCAGATGCTCTGGCGCGCCTGGGGACTGCTGGGCGGTGTCTCCGCGTTGCTGGTGCTCGGAGGGTTCTTCTGGACGCTGCTCGCGGGCGGCTGGCACCTCGGCGACCCGGTCGGCGACGGAACGCCGATGCACCACGTGTGGGTGCAGGCGACCACGATGTCGTTCCTGGGCATCGTCGCCTGCCAGATCGGCACCGCGTTCGCGTCCCGCACGCAGTACGCGTCACTGCGCTCGATCGGAGTGCTCAGCAACCGGTTGTTGTTGTGGGGCATCGCGTTCGAGGTCGTGTTCGCGGCCGCGGTCGTGACCGTCCCCGCTTTGCAGCACGTCTTCGGTACCGCCTTGCCTCCCGCGGAGCAGCTCTTGGTGCTCGCCGCTTTCCCGCTGGTCGTGTGGGGAGCGGACGAGGTGTGGCGCTGGTACCGCCGCGGCAGGTCGTGACGTCCCGACCGGGTCGGGACCAAGGACCGCGTTCGCGCCCGGTGTTCGTGAGAAGACTCGATGTAGAAGAACTTCCTGGGAGGTAAAGATGTCCGCTGTTCACGCCCCTGCTCGGACCCGAACCGAAACGGGTTCCGTTCCCCTCGCCGTGCTGCGCATCGCGACCGGCCTGCTCTTCCTCTGGGCGTTCGTCGACAAGGCGTTCGGCCTCGGCTACGCCACCCAGTCCAAGAACGCCTGGTTCTCGGGAGGTTCGCCCACCAAGGGCTTCCTCAGCCACGTCGCCGTCGGGCCGTTCGAGTCGGTGTTCCACGACATCGCCGGGACCTGGTGGGCAGACACCCTCTTCATGGCCGGCCTGCTCGCGGTCGGCGCGGCGCTGGTGCTCGGCATCGGCCTGAAGATCGCGGCCGTCAGCGGTTCGCTGATGATGCTGCTCATGTGGGCCGCGGAATGGCCGCCGGCACAGCACACCTCGACCGGCGAGGCGACGATGTCGACCAACCCGCTCATCGACTACCACGTCGTCTACGCCCTGGTGCTGATCGCCCTCGCGGCCACCGCGTCCGGCGTCACCTGGGGCCTGGCGCGCTGGTGGAACGACCTGCCGATCGTCAAGGCGAACCCTTGGCTGCGGTGAGAGTCCGGAAAAGGGGCAGGACGCCACGGCGTCCTGCCCCTTTTCCGTGTGCGGAGTCAGGCAGGACCGCGCGCCTGCTCGATCTGCCCTGCAAGCCCAGGCCGTACCAACAGCACAGGGCACGGCGCGTGCTGGACAACCGCGTGACTCGTTGATCCCAGGCCCGTTCCGCCAAGCCTGTCCTCACCGTGTGAGCCGATGACAAGCAGCGCTGCGTGCTCGGCGAACTCCACGAGCTGCTGTGCAGGAGATCCGTGAACCACACAGGACTCCACGGGAACACCAGGGTGGCGGTCAGCGCACGAAAAGAGTCGCTGCGCCACCAGCGACTCGCGGACTGCGTCGAGTTCGGACCATCGGACCCCCGCTGCCGCAGCGAGCTCCTCGGTTCCCAGCGGCGGAATCCAGGCGTGGACAGCCATCAACGACGAGCCACGCATGGCGGCCTCCTCGAACGCCCGATCCACCACAAGCCAGTTCGCTGGAGCGCCGTGCACGCCGACGACCACAGGTGCATCAGGAGCAGGCTCATCGCCCTTCACGATGACGACAGGGCACCTTGAGCGCTCCGACAGCGCAACAGTGACCGAGCCGAGGAACAGGCCGCGGAAGCCGCCGAGCCCGCGCGATCCGACTACGACGAGCGCGGCCGCCTCGGACTCCTGTTCCAGGAGCCGGGCGGCCGTGTTCACCTCGACTCGCACCTGAATTTCCAGACCAGGCGCAGTCTCGTTCGCGGTCGCCAGGGCGGTGTGCATCCATCCCATCGACTCGTCGTGCAAGGCGCTACGCGCCGATCCGCAGAGGTCCGGCGCACCACCGGGCAGCGGGAACTCCGCATGAACGAGCCGTAGGTCCGAGTCCCGCCAGACGGCCTCCTCAGCCGCCCAGCGCACCGCTCGTAGCGAGGACTCGGATCCGTCCACGCCAGCCACAACGACGTTCGAATGTCCAATGGGAACGGTGACCCGTCTCAACGCCCGGTCCAGTCCGGCGCGGTCAGCTCCCATTCGAGCTGCCACCAGCGCAGACGAACCCGCATGCACGCGAACCTCACCACTCCGAACAACAGGGCCATCGCGCCCGCGATCAGTCCCCAGAGCAGCACGGCGCTGAAGATCGCGTTGAACGCGGCCCCGTGGTTCGTCATGGGAGGCTCGGTCGGCTCGCCGCTGAGTTCGATCCACATTCGCACGCTCGTGCCGGCCTCGGCACCGTAGGGCGCGCGAACAACGCCCTCCCGTTCAAGGCCGTCGGGCGTGCGCCAGGTCGCGGTGGCGTCGGTCGTCTCGATCAACGCTTCGCTGCTGGCAGCGCCGTCCATCGACGGCGCGTTTTCCACGAGCACTGCGTCCACTTGAGTCCGGCTCTTCTGCTCGGCAGCGACACGCGACTCGTGCGTCGCGTAGATCTCCGAGCCGACCGCTCCGGCAACGGGAACGGCGAGCAACGCCACGACGACCCCCAGTGCGAGCACCGCACCCTCGATCCGGTCGCCGAGCGTGGCGAGCGGGTTGCGTCCGGGAAAGGCCCGGCGGACGAGTCGGGACAACGGGTTCGCAGTCATGGTCCACCTCCACCGTCAAGACTTCCGGGCGGAGCCGGTGGGCCCCAGGGACCTTGGTCTCGTCACCTGTGAGTCCCTGGTCTCGCCGAAACGAAGCCTCGGTGCGGTGTTCGCGAAATGTGTCTCGGAGCAGCCTGGGACCAACGCCGGAACCCAGGAGCACGCCATGACCACGCCACTTCTCGTCGTCGACCACCAGCCCTACGCGGACGTCAAGGACCGCAGGCTCGCTGTGATGCTCGCCGAGGAAGACGCGGCGGAGGAACTCGGGCTCAACCCGCTGGAGCGGGTCTCGTGCCGGCTGCACCGCCGGTGGCTGCACCACTGCGCGCACTCCGCGGACCACGTCATCAAGGTCACCGGGCACCGCTCGTGCCGCGACTGTTCCTCAACGGCCTCCGTCGGCGTCGACGAGTTGACCGGCGACGTTCTGGTGCTGTGCGAGTCTTGCCATCGGACGCCCTGCACGTCCGCCACGAAGCAGATCATCCGCTCATGCCGAGCGAGCTTGGCCTCGGCGAGGGGCTTCTTCTCAGAAGTTCAGACGAACTTGGCGGTGTGATCGGGTACTTCTCGTCCTTTGGCTCGGGAGTAGTCCTCCCAGCGCGTCAGCGACTCGAGGTCCATCGGCGAGAGCTTCCAGCGCTTGAGCGGGTCGTCGAGGCGCTTGTGGAAGCGCGTTCCTGCTCGGCGTCGCTGACCGAGAACCCAGTACTTGCGCAGCCGCCTATCGCTGGAAGTACCACTGGCCGCGTTCAAGTTCGCCGGGGGCGGGCAACGCCACGAGCCGGGCGCCGGTGACCTCTACCCACTCCTGCAGCTTCACCAGCTCGGTCTACAGCCGGAGCAGCTCCCGCTCGCAGACCTCGCGCCCAGCTTGGCCGTCAGCTCCCCGGTCCCACGGCGCGCAGGCAGCTGGTCTGGCCGAGCTCGGCCAGACGCTGCCGCCACTGCGCAGGCCGTGATGGGCGACGATCTGCCGGTCAGCCGTGCTCAGCGGCAGAACCCACTCGCAGGTGCGGGTCCTCGTGGCTGATGGCCCGCAGCACGTCGAGCCGGTTGACCATGCCGATGACCTGGCCGTCTTCGAGCACGGGCACGCAGATCACCTCGTACCTCGTCATCGCCTCCCACAGCGTCGCGACGTCGAAGTCAGGCCCGACCGTCAGCCCTGGTTGCACCATCACCCGCTCGACCTCGGGCGCCTCGTCCTCGCTGCGCCGGCAGCCCGCCTTGGTGACCACTCCGCAGAAGAACCCGCGGTCGACGACGGGCAGCACCGTGAGCCCGAAGTCGTCCATCAGTCCCTCGGCGTGGCGGGCGAAGTCGCGCGGCCCCACGCTGACGAGTAGCGGTCTCAGCAGTTCTCTCGTCTTCATGACGTGGCCACGGCATGTTCCCGGTCGGTCACCGGGATGACGACGATCGGGGCGTGCGCGTGCCGGACGACGTGCATGCTGGTCGAGCCCAGCACCATCTGCCGGATCCGGTGGTCGGTGTGCGAGGCGACGACGAGCATCGCGGCGCCCTCCGACGCGGCCTCCAGCACTTCGGCGGCGTCCCCGCGCAGGCTGCGCCGCACGATCTCCGGCTGGTCGGTGCGACCCTGGCTCGCCCGCTGCAGCGCCTGCTCGATCAGCTGCTCGGACGCCGTGGTCTCCCGCTGGGCCGAGGTCTCCGTCCAGTCCACCAGCGCCTCGTACTGCCAGGCGTTGACGACGTGCAACGGGCAGCCGCGCACCGTCGCCTCGTTCAGCGCCCACTCCAGCGCGCGGTCCGAGGCGGGCGTACCGTCGATGCCCACCACGATCGGTTGTGAGTTGCTCATCGGTTCTCTCCTCGTCGTGTTGTCAGCTGGTCCGCAACTGGCGCAGGAACGGGTCGGTCTGGAGCGCGGGTGCGACGCGCACCCGCGCGTCCACGACCAGACATCCGTTCTCCGTCACCACGAGCGGGTTGATGTCGAGCTCGACGACCTCCGGCAGCGCCGTGGCGAGTTCCGCCACGCGCAGCAGGACTTCACGCACCGCCACCGCGTCCTTTTCGGCCAGCACCCGGCCGGCCGCGCGGAACCCGTGCACGAGGTCGTCCGCGTCCGATGTAGACAGCGGGGCGAGCGCGGCGGCCCGGTCGTCGATCACGTCGGTGTCCACGCCGCCGAGCCCGGTGACCACGAGCGGCCCGAACTTCTCGTCGGTCGCGATGCCGACCAGCAGTTCCCGCCCACCGGCCGCCATGGGCTGGACGAACACTCCGCGCAGTGCGTCGCCGAAGCGGTCCCGGAACGCGCGGAACGCCTCCGCGACCGCAGGACCGTCACTGATCCCGAGCTCGACGCCGCCGCCCTTGCTCTTGTGCAGCAGGTCATCTGCGACCGCCTTGAGCGCCACCGGCACGTCGTAGGCCAGCTGGGCGGCGATCGCCTGGTCCTCCGTCGTGGCCAGCGTTCCGCCGAGAACGGGCAGCCCGAACGCCTTGAGCAGCACCACGACCTCGTCCGGGGTGAGCCAGCCATCGGCTCTGCGGCTCACGACACCACGGGCCGTGTCCAGGTCGATCCTGTCCAGGCCGAGGAACTCGGCGGGCCGGGAGAGCCATTCCGCGCGCTCCACCAGGTGGGCGAGTGCCGCGGCGGCACGTGCCGGTTCGGCGTAGCAGGGCACGTCGTCCGGCAGGCGTTCCGTCTGACCGGTGCGCACCGCGAGGATCGGTTTGCCGTCCAATCGGTGCAGGCCATCGGTCGGGTCGCCGAGCGCGGTCGGGACGCTCACGGTGATCACCCCGTCCACCGCCGGGTCGGCCGCGATGACGTCGAGGCAGCGGGCGAAGGTCTGCCCGTCGACCACTGCGGTGGTGTCGACGGGGTTGCAGAAGCTCGCAGTGACGGGCAGCAGCTTGCTCAGCGCCTTCACGGTGTCCACGGACAGCTCCGCCATGCGCAGGCCTTCCCTCACGCACGCGTCCGCCGCCAGCACGCCGAGACCGCCCGCGTTGCTCAGGACCGCGACCGACCTGCCCCGCGGCAACGGTTGCCAGCTCAACGCCATCAGCACGTCGGTCAGCTCCGGCACGCTGTCCACCGCGATCACCCCGGCCTGGCGGAACAACGCGTCCCTGATGACCGACGGCGTCGCGGTCGAGGCCGTGTGGGAGGCGGCGGCGCGCTGGCCTGCCTCACTTGTGGCGGCACGGATCGCCAGAACCGGCTTGTGCTGGGAGACCTGGCGGGCCAGCCGGGAGAACTTGCGCGGGTTGCCGAACGACTCGAGGTAGAGCACGACGAAGCGGGTGTCTGCGTCCTGATCCCACCACATCAGCAGGTCGTTGCTGCTGATGTCGAGCTTGTCCCCGGTGGAGACCAGGGTCGACAGGCCGAGCCCCAGGCGCCGCAGCTCCTCCTGCACGCCGATCGCGATGCCGCCGGACTGGGTGACCAGCCCGATGTCACCGGCGAGGGTGGCGTGTGCGGAGAAGGTGGCGTTCATCCGCACCGCGGGCGAACTCGTCGACACACCAAGACAGTTGGGGCCGACGAGGCGCATGCCGTGTGCGCTGACCACGTTCCGCAGGGCCGTGGGGTCGACGCCCGACGAGATGACGACCAAGGCGCGCACGCCACGGCGTCCGCACTCCTCGGCGACAGCGGGCACGGCCTTCGCCGGCACGCACAGCACAGCGAGTTCCGGTGCCTCGGGCAGTTCCTCGACCGAGGCGTAGCAGTCGACGCCGGCCACCGACTTCGCGTGCGGGTTCACGGCGTAGAGATCACCGGTGAAGTTCCCGTCCACCAGGTTGCGCAGCACCGCATGCCCGACGGAGGTCTCCGACCGGCCCGCTCCGACCACGGCGATCGAGCCCGGCCGGAGCACGTGGGACAGGCTCGCGACGTCGGCGATCGACTCCCGCGCGCTCACGGCGTCGAGGTACCGGTCATCGGGCCGCAGGACGAGTTCGACGTACATGACCTCGCCGTCGGGCACGATGCCGACGACGAAGCCCATGTCGGTGAAGACGCGGAGCATGCGACCGTTGATCGTGAGCACCTCGGCGGTGAACCGGCGAACGCCCCGCGACCTCGCCAGAGAGGCGAGGTGTTCCAGCAGGAGCGTGCCCAGGCCGTGGGCCTGCTCGACGTGCGACACGACGAGCGCGACCTCGGCGAAGTCGGTCTCCCGCACGACGACGTAGCTGGCGGCCCCGAGCAGCCGGTCGCCGCGGAACGCGCCCAGCACCACGTGCGAAGGCTCGTCCGCCGACACCATCCGCCCGACGAAGTCCTCGAGCTGGTGCGGCGAGGTGCTGAAGAACCTCAGATACCTGTCCTCGACCGGAAGTGACTGGTGCAGTTCCAGCAACGCGGTCACGTCCGCCGGCCCCAGCTCGCGGACGGTCACCGCCGAACCGTCGGTGAGCAGCGCCAGCGCGGTCACAGCAACGGTCCAGGAGTCAGCGGCAGTGCCGCTGCGGCGGGTGCGTGCTCCTGCTCGACCTTCGGTGCGCGGATCACGACGACCGGGCACGCGGCGTGGTGCACGCAGTAGGAGCTGACCGAGCCGAGGATCGCCTCGACGATCGTGCTGTGGCCGCGGTTGCCGACCACGAGCAGTTCCGCGTCCTCCGACGCCTTGGCGAGCGCGTCCCTGGGGTTGCCCTCGACCAGGATCCGGCGGATCTCCACGCCCTCGAACCCCTGGACTGCGGCGTCCAGTCCCTTCTGCGCCGTCTCCTTCATGGCCCGCGGCGACATCGCCATGATGACCTCGGCCGGCACCGGGCCGATCATCGCCCCGTAGTCGGGGTGCCACGCCGAGATCACGTCGACCGGGCATCCTCGCCGCCGCGCGTCCTCCACGGCCCATCGCAGTGCCGCCTGCGCGGCGGCTGATCCATCCACGCCGACCACGACGGGCCGGGATTCCTTCTCGCTCATGCACTTCAGCCTTCCGGCCCGCGCCGCGGCCGGTGAGTGCCCGCGGTCCCGCGCCGTCCGGGACCTTCGTCCCCGGCCTACCAGGCCATGCCCACCCCGACCGCCACGACCACGGGCGCGAGCCACGCGGCGAGCTGCAACGCGAACCGCAGCCCGCCCGCGACCGTGGCCAGGACGAGCTTCACGACGGTGTTGGTGGCAAGGGCCGCGCCGCAGGCCAGCACGGCGACGTGCACCGAAATCGACTGCGGCGCAAGCGATGCGGCGGCGATCGCGGCCGCATGCGCGTCAGCCAGCCCGCCCAGTGCTCCTGCGGCCACCACTCCCCCGCCACCCAGCCAGTCCGCCGCCGCGCGAGTGAGGACCAGGAACAACACCAGGATCGCGGCGAGCGACAAAGCCGCTTTGAGCGACATCGGTCTGCTCACCACAGGTTCGTCGTTCTCAGCCTCAGCGGGTTTCGTGCGCCACACGAGCCAGGCCACCTCGGCCAACAGCACCACCGCCCCCGCTCCGATCGCGGGCAGCAGCCTCAGCGCGACTGGCGGGCTCGCGATCGCCGTCACCGCGACGATCTGGGCGAGCGTGGCGAGGTTGACCGCGACCGCACCGGGAAACGCTGCCGCGCCAACGGTTCGATACTTGCGGGCCATGACCGCGGTGGTGGCGGAGCCGGACACGAAACCTCCGGCGAACCCGGTGACCAACAGCCCCCAGCGTTCGCCGAACGCCCGCGCGGCAACGTATCCGGCCCACCCGATGACCGTGACCGCGATGACCAGCCACCACACGCGGGCGGGGTTCAGCACTCCATACGGGCCGAGTGGCCGGTTGGGCAGCAGCGGCAGCACCACGAACGCGACGACGAACAGGATCATCGCGTCACGCACGTCCTGGTCGCTCACCACCTTGCGCGCGAACCGGTGCAGCGGTCGTTTGGCGGCGAGAAGCGCGGCAGCGGCGACACCGACCGGCACCGCGAGTTCGGGCCGGTGCCACGCCAGCGCGCCCAGCAGGAACGTGGCAATGGCCGCGATCTCCGTGGTGGCGCCAGGTTCGGACGTGCGCACGTACCAGGCGATGACGAGCGCCGCGACGGCGGCGAGCGCGACGCCCAGCGCAACCGGCGACAGTACCGCGCTCACCGCTCCTGCCAGCGCGATCAGCGGGAACGTCCGCGAACCTGCGGGCCTGGTCGAGTTGTGCGCGTTGTCGTGCTCGCGCTCCACCCCGAGCAACAGGCCGATCGCGAGCGCCGTCGCGAGGTGGCCGAGTGCGACAACTGTGTCCACGGCTCAGCCCGCGTGGAGGCGCGCGGCCTCGTCCTCAGCCGAGACGACGTGCGTGTCCGGGCCGGGGAACACCAGCGCCTCGTGCTCGGTGTCGAGCCACCGCACGACGTACGGCGGTCCCCCGTCCTCGTGCCTGACCTCCGCGATCAGCCCGCGCCGCCCGCCGGGTTCCACCAGCCAGTCGCCTGTCTTCGCCTTCATCGCGTCCTCCATCCGATCCGTTCGATCGAGGGTTCGCTTCGTGCGCGCACGTCAGCAGTGCGGATGGGCTCGCCCGGCTCGTGACGTTGGTCCCTGCCAACGCCTGAGGCCGCGCCGCACGCTGGTTCCGAGCGAGAGGAGCGGTCATGAGGACACCTGTGATCCTGGTCGGCGTCGACGGTTCGACGGAGTCGCGTGCGGCGTTGCGCTGGGCGATGGAGGAGGCGGCGCACCGGGGCGCGAGGGTTGAGGCGATGTTCGCCTACGAGCAGGAGCCGGTGGTCGTGCCGGCCGTGCCGATGGGCCTCAACCCGTACGGCGAGATGCCACAACGCCACCCGGCGCGCGAACTCCACAATGCCGTCCAGCAGGTGCGCGCCACGATGCTCCACGCGCCCGATGTCGCCGAGTGCGTCGTCGTGGGCGACGCGGCCGACCATCTGACAGAGGCCTCGAAGCACGCCGAATTGCTGGTGATCGGCACACGAGGACGCGGCGCCTTTCGTGAATTCCTTGCGCACGGCGTCGCCGCGAATTGCCTGCGTCACGCCGGATGCCCCGTGGTGGTCATTCCGCCGACCGCGACCTAGTTACCGCAGGATCAGCGGATAAGTCACAGAAATCGATTTCGCGCACGCCGACCCTGACGCGCCAAGATCGGACAACACCCTGTAACGCCCTTGCTGATCCAGACGACGACGTCTTGCGGGACACAGGCCCTCCTGTCTGCGACGAACGGTCGTTCAACGGCTCATACCCGACAACGCGAAGCGCACGCGATCAGTTACGCTGCGCAACAATCTGGCAATTCACACGCTCAGAATGACCACTATTTGTCAATTAAAAGCTGCCGACAAGGTTGTCAGCGCCAGTCAGACAACAAAGTGGACATCTCTTGTCGCAACCGGTTTGCGGAATCACTCCAGCGCCCGCCGAGTTCGGCCCGACCGCTCACTGCTCACCACTCGGCGCAGAACGTCAACCACTCAAGGTCTGACGCGTGTCGGAGGCGAAGTTGATACGTGGGGCGTGTCACCCTTGGATCACGGCCAAGGCGAACATGCCCTGGACGTGCGAACGCGACCCCCTGTTGGAGCAGGAGGCCGCGTGAAGTTCCACCGGCAAGAACCTGGCCTCAGAAACCAGAACAAGTCGGGAGAACGCGCGCCGAGTCTAGGGCTTCGCAGGCGCGCAGGACCAGTCACGATCGTGTGACGTCGGCATCCAAACGGGCGACGTCACCCTCTGTCCACATCGGACCGTCACAGGCCTGCCGCACGGCTGTCCGGCTGCGCGCGTTCCCCCGCGCGCCCGTATCAGCCAGACGACGCCTCCGCTGTCTCCACCTGCGTCGTCGATCGAACGACGAAAGAAGTTCCTACCTTGGCAAAGGCACTTCCGACCGGGGCGGCAACGGTGTACCGCCTCCCGGCCACGCACGAGAACCTCAGCGACTACCTCAAGGACGTCGAGGGCGTCGATGTGAGGTACGACGGCGAACTTCTGATCGCCGGCACCCGCACCCACGTGTTCGCCGGTGTCCGCAGCAGCGGCGAGCCGAACTGGGTCCGGCACCTCACGGAGGCGTCGGACCTCGAGAACCTGGACCTCGCGGGCAGCTCCCCGTTCGCGCTCATCGTCGTCGAGATCGACGACGAGTGGGTCTGCGCAGTCACGTGGGGCTCCTCCAGCAGGTTCATGCTCGACGAGCTGCTGCTCGACGACGACTTCGGTCTCAACTTCGGCATCAGGCGGATCGACCCGGACAAGGTCCGCACGATCCGCAGCAACCTCCTCGACGTGTCCGCACGCGGCATGGAGGTCTCGTTCCCGTCTGGCAGCTCGATGTCCGGCTTCCCGCTGGAACCCGCGGGTGAGCTCGTCACCGGCATCGAAGGGCCGGCCGACCTGTCCGGCCTGACCTACGACACCGCCACCGACGGCAGGACGTGGAACATCCGGGCCGGACGGGGACTCAACATCCAGCTCGGCCGTACGCCCGAGACGTTCATCGCCGACCTGCGCACGATCTGCGCGATCGTCGACGAGGACGTCACGGGCGCGCCGCTGCGCCACATCGCCGAGATCCGTCCCGTCAGCACCAGCAACCCGGTCATGCCGACCCTGGAGAACCAGTTCGCTGCGGCACTCGGCGGCGATGACCAGTTCGGGCCGCTGGGCGTCTGCTGGCCTTCCTCCGCAATCCGGGAGATCGGACAGGCCCAGTCGTTCGTGTCGAGCAGGGTCGGCCCGACCGCTGCCCGTGTGTTGGTGCCGGGGTTCGAGATCCACGAGCTGGTGGAACCGTTCACGGACGTCGACCAGGAGTTCCGCCTCGACGTGCTGCGCAGTGCAGAACTCGCGCCCTGCGAGGACGAACTGGGCGCGGAGCCGCTCACCCGGCCGATCTCCATGATCAAGTGGGTGGCGTTCCAGACCGTGGTGGAAGGCAAGACCTACGCCCTGCACCAGGGAAAGTGGTACGAGATCGGCGAAGGCGCCGTCGCGCGTGTTCGCGAGCAGGTCCGTGCGCTACTGGAGAACAAGAGCTCGCTGACGTTCCCCGTGTGGGTGCCGACCGGCAAGCGCGACGACGAGCACCAGTTCGCCAGGAAGGTGGCCAAGCAGTCCGGCTACCTGTGCATGGACCGCGGTCTCGCGTACACCCCGATGCACCTTCGGGGCTTCGAGATCGCCGACATCTTCGGGCCCGGCAACGAGATCGTGCACATGAAGTGGCTCGGTCGGGCGACCGCGGCGAGCCACCTCTACACGCAGGCCCAGGTGTCGGCGTGGGCGCAGTACTTCGAACCACAGGCGATGCAGCAGCTGCGGGACAAGGTCCGTGCGCTCGACAGCACGCGAGACGTCGCTGACCGGCCGACGGTCGTCGTGCTGGCCATCGCCGGCCGAGCCTGGGACGTCAGCACGCTGTTCACCCTGTCCCAGGTCAGCCTGCTGCGGCTGAGCCACGAACTGCGCGGCCTCGGCATAGAGCTGCAGTTCGCCGACATCCCCTTCATCGCCAAGACGAAGGGGAAGTCGGCCGGCAACGCGGCCTAGTCGGGCCGCACGATCGCCAACGGGCACGGCGCGTTGTAGACGAGGGCCTGACTCGTCGAGCCGAGCAACATGCCGGCGAACCCGCCGTGCCCGTGGCTACCCACCACCACGAGCTGAGCCTCAGCTCCGTACCGCATCAGTGCCCGCACAGGCCGGTCGCGCACGACTACCTGGTGCACCTGCACGTCCGGGTACTTCTCCTGCCACCCGGCGAGTCGCTGCGCGAGCAACCTGCGCTCGTCGGCCTCGACCTGGCCCCAGTCGACGGTGAATCTGGACGCCGAGTAGGCGCTCTCCAGCATGAAGTCCTGCCAGCACATCACCACGGTGAGCGAGGCATCGCGCATCGAGGCCGTCTCGAAGGCGAACGCGAGCGCGGCCTCGCTCGTCGGGGATCCGTCGACGCCGACGACGACCGGACCGCCGGGCACAGCAACGCCGCGCACGACGACCACCGGACTCTTGCCGTGCGCCGCGAGTGCCAATGCGGACGAACCGACGATCATTCCCGTCACCGTGCCGAGGCCTTGCGAGCCGACTACGACCAGTCGTGCCGCCTTGGACTCCTCGATCAGCAGGGCGGGCGCACCGCAACACGCGATTCCGGTGGTCACCTCGACGTCGGGTGCGGTCGCTCGCGCGGCAGCGGCTGCCTCGTCGAGCTTGTCGCGGCCCAGTTGCTCGATCGCGTTGCGGATCTCGTTGCCGGTGAGGATGACCTCGGGATACCCGCGCGTCGGCAACGAGTACGCGTGCACGAGCCGCAGACGCACCTTGTGGCGAGCGCACTCCTGTGCGGCCCAGGTGACGGCGGCCAGGGCCGAGGCAGAGCCGTCGACGCCGACCACGATCGGGGCGGATGGGGCCTTCATCGTTGTCCTCCCACGAGAATTCGGGTGTGCAGCACTCCTGGCACGGCGTCGGCGAGCGCGGTCAGGACCCGCTCGGTGTCCTCATCGGTCGTGTCCGCGCCGATCACGGCCTCACCGTCGTGGACCGCGACCGTCCATTTGCGACCGCCGCCGTAGACGTCGAGTACGCGCTGGACGTCTGCCGTCACCGTCGTGTCGGTCCTGGCGATGGCGCGCAACAGATCACGTCGGGTGACGACGCCGATGACCGTCGAGCCGTCCACGATCGGGACGCAGCGCCGTTGGTCGTCGACCATGACGCGGGCCAGCATCTCGGCCGGTGCGGCCGCATCCATCGCGACGGCGGGAGTGGTCATCACGTCGGCGACCACCCTGCCGCCTTCTTCCAGGTATCCGCCGCGCACCAGGTCGGCCTCGGTCACGATGCCGATGAGCTGTTTGTCGTCGTCGACGACAGGGAGCGCGGTGAACCCGTGCGAGACCATCAGCGCGGCCGCGCCTTTGAGCGGTACAACCGGTGTCACGGTGATCACCGGGCTGGTCATGATGTCGCGAGCTCGCATGGCGGAACTCCCTTCCGGCTCCAACGCTAGGAATCGGAGCGTGCGGTGGACGCTGTCGTAGGTCCCGTGCCGACCGGGTCCTTGGCACCCACGATCGCCAGCGCCTGTGGGAAACCGGCGAGCTCGTGCTGTTCGATCAAGCCCGCCCTCCACGCGCGGCGGTGGACCAGATGCACCACGGGCCGGATCGCCACACCGGTGCTTCGGCCGGCCAGGATCGCGGCCTGCAGCGCCGCGCCACCCCGGACGTGGTCAGGACGGCGGTCGTCGGTGGTGAGCACGACGAGTTCGTGGTCGTTCAGGGCGCGCAGTTCCGTGCCCACCCAGTGGTTGGCCCGTACGAATGCGCGAGCGTCGCCTCCACCAGATGCGTCGGCGGTCCAGATCGCCCGGTGCAGGTCGAGGTCCTGCGGGTCCGGTGGCTCGCGGCGGTCCGCGTGTACAACGGCGAGCAGGTCTGGGCTGGCGCGGTCGGTCGGGAACACGACGTGCGGGTGCCAGCCTGCGTTCCGGACGGCGAGCACGACGTGTTCCAAGGCCGCGCCACACGAGAGCATGCGGTCGAAGCCGAGAGGGTCGTGCTCGGAACACTGCCCCGCTTCGAACAGGTAGACCGACCTGCCGTGCAGCTCCAAGGCCCAAGGCCGGTCCGCGCTGTACACGGGCGCGCTGGTCGCCGTTTTGACGATCTCCGCGGCCTCTGCTGGGTTCCATCGCATGTCTTGACGATTGCGCCGCACGCCGTCGTGCGAACAGGGCGGTCCTGCTCACGAGGGTTGGGCACTTGGACTCTCCGCGCGGCCGTCCGCCCAGAAGAACCTGGACACGACCTTGGGAGGCGATGGAGATGTACGGGTACTACGGCAGCCCGATGGGCTGGGGCGGGTTCGGGATGATGGCGTTGACCATGGTGCTGTTCTGGGGCGGTGTGGTCGCGCTGGTCGTCGTGCTGCTGCGCAAGGTTCCGCATGCGGGGTCGGCGCACCGCATACTGGAGGAACGGCTGGCCAAGGGTGACATCGACACCGAGGAGTTCGAGCGGGTGCGGAGGACTCTCGATTCCCGGTGACAGGGTCTTTGGTCCCTGTGTGCCCGGTGGGCAGCTGAGAGATCGTGATCGCGGAACGATCGAGGAGAGGTGGTTGCGGTGGTGTCGCGAGTCTTCCTGGTGGACGACCATGAAGTCGTCCGGGTCGGGATCAGGGAGCTGCTCAGCGCCTCCCCCGACCTGGAGGTCGTCGGGGAGGCGGCCTCGGTGACCGAGGCGCTCACGATGGTCCCGGCGACCAATCCCGACGTGGCGGTGCTGGACGTGCGGCTGCCCGACGGCAACGGCATCGAACTGTGCCGCGAGCTGCGCTCCCGCATGCCCGAACTGAACGTCCTGATGCTCACCTCGTTCACCGACGACGAGGCGCTGTTCGACGCGATCATGGCCGGCGCGTCCGGCTTTGTGCTCAAGCGCATCCTCGGCACCGACCTCACAACCGCGGTGAAGACCGTCGCAGCCGGACAGTCCCTCCTGGACGCCCGATCGACCGCGGCGCTGCTCAACCGCATCCGCCGCGAACGCGAGCAGGGCGACCCGGTCCGTGCGCTCACCGAGCAGGAGCGGACCGTGTTCGACTACATCGGCGACGGACTGACGAACCGGCAGATCGCGGACAAGATGTTCCTCGCGGAGAAGACCGTGAAGAACTACGTCTCGCACCTGCTCGCGAAACTCGGCCTCGAACGCCGCACCCAGGCCGCCGTGCTCGCCTCACAGCTGCGCAAGCCGACCCACGACAACGAGACCGGCTGAGACCTAGTCGAGCGGTACCCGCCACGTCACCCGCGTGCCTCCACCGGGCTCCTCTGCGACTGCGAGCGCGCCGTTCAGCTCGATGGCGCGTTGCTCCAGGTTTCGCAGACCGCTGCGCGCGACGTCAGGCGGCATGCCCACGCCGTTGTCCACCATCGTGATGATCAGCGCGTCGCCCGCCTCGACGGTCAGCGTCAGCTCGTTCGCCCGCGCGTGGCGTAGAGCGTTCGTGACGGTCTCGCGCACCACCGCCTCGGCGTGCTCGCCGATGTAGTCGGGCACCAGGCTGTCGATCGTGCCGGACATCCGGATCGCCGGGCTCAGCTCGGCGCCTTCGGTGATCTCGGCGACGATGTTGAGCAGCCGGCGCCGCAGGCCGGTGTCGCCGGAGTCCGCCTGCAGGTCGAAGATCGAGGTGCGGATCTCCAGCACCGTCTGGTCGAGCTGGTTGACCGCCTTCGTCACCCGCCTCCGCGCCTCGGGATGAGTCACCCAAGTCAACGCGCCCTGCAGGCTCATGCCAGTGGCGAACAGCCGCTGGATCACGTGGTCGTGCAGGTCACGGGCGATGCGGTCGCGATCCTCCAGCACGTCGACCAGGCGCTTGGCGCTCTGGTTCTCGGCGAACTCGATCGCGACCACGGCCTGGTCCGCGAAAGACGCCAGCAGCGGCATGAGGTCGGCACCGAACGAAGCCGCGTCCTTGTCCCGGACCGCGAGCAGCACACCGGTCACCGTGGTGCCGGCGCGCAGGGGCAGCACCACCGCAGCGCCCGTCTGAGCAGGAAGATCGCCGAGCTGGCCGTCCACCTCCTCGATCAGCGCCGGTGCGCCTGTGTCCAGCACCTGGGCGAGCACCTGTGCGTCGGCGGCGAAGCTGTCAGGTACAGGCTCGTGTCCCGCGTGCGCGGCCTTGCGGAGTTCGTTCCCATAGCGCAGCAGCACCGCCGCCCACGACGCCGACGACAACTCCACGGTCCGCTGCACGATCAACTGCAGCGCGTCCTCGGCGGTCGCGCCGGCGAGGAGCTGAGCGTTGATCTCCGCGGTCGCCTCCAGCCACCGCTCGCGCATCCGCGAACGTTCGAACAGGCGGGCGTTCTCCACCGCGACGCCGGCCGCCGCCGCCAGCGCCGCCAGCACGACCTCGTCGTCTGCGGTGAAGTCGCCGCCGCCGATCTTCTCCGTCATGTACAGGTTGCCGAAGACCTCGTCCCGCACGCGCACCGGAACGCCGAGGAAACTGTGCATCGGCGGATGGTTGGCCGGGAAGCCGACCGACGCCACGTGCTCGCTCAGGTCGTGCAGCCGGATCGCGCGCGGATCCTTGATCAGCAGGCCCAGCAGCCCCTTGCCCTCGGGAAGGTGGCCCATGTGCGCGCGAGTCTCGGGGTCGATGCCGACGTGGACGAACTGCGAGAGGTTGTGTCGCGAGCCGAGCACGCCCAACGCGCCGTAGCGGGCGCCCACGAGTTCCACCGCCGCCTGAACGATGCGCTGGAGCGTGGAGTCAAGCTCCAGGCCGGCACCAACCGCCAGCACGGCGTCGAGCAGGCTCTGCATCTTGTCGCGGGTCGACCCGATCTCGGCGAGCCGGTCGCGCATCTCGTCGAGCAGATCGTCCAGCCGCAGCCCACCGAGCAGGCTGCGGGACGGTCTCTCCTCGGGCTCCACCATGGATCAAGCCTTCCACGTGGCGGTGACGACGCCAAGCGGTCCCGGCCAGGTGAGGACCTTCGACGGTGGGTCTGCCCCGTGGCAACGCGGAAAGTGGATGAAGAGGATCCACAAGCAACACGATGGGGTGAAGGACATGGCTCAAGTGGCGGCGGCTCTGGGGCTCGGGCCCGCACAGATCGAGAGCGCGCTCACTACCGCCTCGCTCGCTCCGTCCGTGCACAACACCCAGCCCTGGCGGTTCCGCGTCCGACGCGACCGGATCGAGCTCCACCCGGACCCGAGCCGCAAGCTCGCGGCGACCGACCCGGAAGACCGCGAACTGAGGCTGTCCTGCGGCGCGGCACTGTTCAACCTGCGGCTGGCTCTGCAGAGCATGGGCGTGCGCCCGCTGGTGTCGATGCTGCCCGGCCACGACGCACCCGGCGCCCTCGCCGTGGTGCGTCGAGGCGGCACGATCAAACTCGACGACGAGCATCGGGCACTGCTCAATGCTGTACCTCGCCGCCGCACCAACCGCCGGCCTTTTCTCGAAGCCGACATCGACGCTCGCCAGCGTCACGCACTGGTGCGGGCGGCCGAGCTCGAACGCGCGTGGCTGCACGTCGTCACCACGCCTGAGGAGCGTGCCCAGCTCAAGCGGTTCGTCCAGCAGGCACACGAGATCCAGCTCGGCGACGAAGGCGTGCAGGCCGAGCTGGCCACCTTCACGGGGCACCGGCCGGACGCCCGCGACGGCGTCCCGCCGGCCTCAGCGGGTGTGCGTCCGGAGATGCAGGACGAGTGGGTGTTCCGCGACTTCCAGGGCGCCGAACGCCACCCCGGCAAGGACTACGAGTCCGACCCCCTGGTCGTGGTGCTCTGCTCGTTCTACGACGGACCGCTGGGCGATCTCCAGGCAGGACAGGCACTGCAACGCGTCCTTCTCACCGCGACCACACAGGGGCTGTCCGCGTCGTTCATGTCCCAGCCAGTCGAGGTCAAGCGCGTCCGCGAGGACCTGCGCCGTGCTCTCGGCGGAGTGCTCGTGCCGCAGACCTTGCTGCGCCTGGGCTTCAGCACACCGGTACCAGCCACACCACGGCGATCCGTCGCCGAGCTCATGGTCGACTCCGACGAGCATGCGCCCTGCTAGCGGTGCCTCGCACCGCCAGCAGGGCAGCGGGCCCTGCGGCGCCGGGGACTTTGGTCCCGGCGCGGTCGACACTTCCCGCCCTGCTCCAGACGGACGCAACGAACCATTGTCAATGCATGGAACCAGTTGTGATCATCCAAGACGGCGCCAGACGTGACGACAGCGTCCTGCGGTGGGCTGCCGCTCACGCTCAGCTCCTCGGCACCGGCCTCGAGATCCGCCGCCCTCAGGACGACTTCCGAGCCCAGCTCGTGGTCGTCGGGTACCGGGGTCCGGGAAGCTCAGCGCTCGGCCTGGGTAGCCACGTACTGCCGCTGCTGGCCACCACGCGCTGCGACACGGTGATCGTGCGCGGAACTCCCGCAGCCGTCGATGCCCAGCACCGCCACGTCACCGCGCTGGTCAGCGGCGGTCCCGGTGACGGCAGGGTGGTGCGGCACGCCGCCGACTTCGCACGGCGACGGGCCGCGGCGCTGCGAGTCCTCCACGCCGCACCTCAATCTCCGGTTCAGAGCAGCATCGACACGGACCACACGTACGTGCTCGCTCGCGCGGCTGCGGCGCTCGACGGTTTCCCGCACCACGCCGTGATGGTGCATGCGCAACCGCATGAGGCGATCGCCCGTTGTACCGACACCGATCTGATCGTCGTCGGTTCCGGTGACGCTCACGAGAGCGGTACCGTGACCAAGGCGGCACTCCACCACGCGCCGTGCCCTGTTCTCGTGGTGCACCAACCGGTTCTGGAGGAACACCATGGCCGAGCTGCCGTCCCCGCTCCTCGCCGACCGGTTCGCTCCCAGGCCTGAGTTCGGGCGCGTCGATCACCTGCTCGTGGATGCGAATCCCGCGGTTACCTGGAGGTCCTTGCGCGAGGTGGACCTCATCGAACTGCGTGGCGGTGTCGCGGCGTTCGCGGTGTGGTTCCGCGCGGTACCGGAACGCTGGCGTGCGCGCAACCAAGGCCCGGTACGTGAGCGCAGCAGACTGACCTGGGACGACCTGGACGCCGGCACCGAGTGGATGGTGCTCGGGGAGAACCCGGGCCATGAGATCGTGCTCGGCGCGGTCGGCAAGTTCTGGCGTCCGGTCGTGAAGTGGTTCCCCTGTGAGCCGCGCGACTTCCTGGATTTCGCGAAGCCGGGATACGGCAAGGTCGTGTGGTCGTTCACGACGCAGCCGTACGGGGAACGACGCACGCTGGTCACCTCCGAGATCCGCGTGAAGCTCACCGATCCGCAGGCCTGGCTCAACTTCCGCCGCTACTGGCGCATCAGCACACCGGCCGTGTCGATCATCAGCCGCGCGGTGCTGCGCACCGTCAAGCACAACGCCGAGCACCGGGGTGTCACGAACTGAGCCTGCGTCCAGCCGCGGCGAGGTAGACCGGCGCCGGCATTCCGGCGAACAACCGCCACTCCTGCGGCGGCGTCGTGGCCTCGTCCAGGAACCGCAGCGCGGGTTCCGCGGTCTGGAAGCGGAACAACGCGCCAAAGGCCCGTTCCAGCTGCTCCGGGTCATGGGTGACCACGTCCAGCAGCACGGCGTCGAACATACGGAATCGCTGGGACGGTTCAGGCAGGGCGAACGGATGGCCTTTGCGGCGCAACGACTCTGCGATCGCTTCGCTGTCTCGCTGGATCCGCTGGTACCCGAATCCCGTCGAAGACTTGAGCAGGCCGCCCGCGGCGCCGATCGTGAGCACGTTTCCCCTGCGACGCGGTATCTGCGCGGCGCTCAACGGCAGCACGGCATGCTCTTCGCGTTCAACCTCGTAGCCGCCAGTGCGGACAACGTCGGTCAGGTAGTCGGCGAGCGCTTCTCGTTGCGCACGAGGAGGTACAAGTGCACCAGGCGCGGTGAATGAGGAGTGCTCGACGAGTGCGCGGTGCGCGTCGAAAGGCAGCACGTAGAGGAAACTCGCCCCGTGCCGCTGTGACGTTCGGAAGTCGAAGAACGTCGGTGTCTCTGCGTCGAACGCCGCCCGCTCACTGTGGGCGTACCAACCACGAAAGCTCAGCTGTGCGTTCACATGTGACTGGGCCTCGGGTCCGATGATGCTGTCGAACACCCACCTGGCCCGCATGTGGTGGCCGTCGACCAGGATCCCGTCCTGGTCGATCCGATCGATGTGACCGCGATGGAAGGTGAAGTGCGGCAACGGGTCGGTGTACCGCTGCACCACCTCTCGCAGATCACGACCGCGGACCACTCGGTACCGGTAGCGGCCCAACGGGATCACGGTTGTGCGCCCGTTCACATTCACCCGGATCCGCTCGAACCACCGCGAAGCGGCACCGTCCAGCAGGCCGGGCCGGTCGCTCCAGGACGCCCACGTCCTGTCGTCCAACGGATACGAGCCGTCGTCGACCACCACGACAGGGTGCCGGTGATCAGCTACTGCGAGGTGTGCGGCGAGGCTGAGCCCGCTCACTCCGCCGCCGGCGATCACGGTGCGGGCGTGCCCGCCTACCCCACCTCGTTCGCGCACTTGGCTCCCCAAACCTGGGCACGGTTGGACTCACCTTCGAGCAGCGGGCCGGCGGTGCCGTCTACGTAGAAGTTCTCCGCCGCCAAGAGCACCGGGAAGTGGGCGCGCCGGAACAGCTTGATCGCGGCGCGGGCAGCCGAGCCCGTCATCAGCCCCTTGACCTTGGTGTCGAACGCGGCCACCGGCGGATGCGCCGAGCCCGTCCCGATCCGCTCCGCCCACTCCCGCAAGCCAGTGCCTGCGGCCGCTTGCTCGTCGGCTCCCTTGGTGGCGGCGTCGGCACGGGTGCCCGGCCTGCTCATGCTGAACGCGTGCGTTGGGCCTCCGACCACGAGCAGCCCGACCTCGTCACCCAGCTCGACCGGGGCGGAGCCGACTTCGACGACCTTGACGGTCATGGTCTCGCGCAGCCCTTCGGCCACGGCTTCGGCGATCTCCTTGGTGTTGCCGAACATCGACTCGTACACCACAAGCGCGTGCTTCATGCCTCGACGGTAGATCTGGGGAGCCGGCCAGGAGGAGGTCCTTAGGTCCTCTGGCGTCCGGGCCCACGGGCTCTGCGCCGCGCCCGCGGAGCCGAGAAGTCTGGAATCGACAAATCGACGAGGAGGAATCTCGATGAAGGCGCTGGTCTATCACGGTCCTGGCAAGCGCGCGTGGGAAGACGTGCCGAAGCCGGAGATCAAGGAGCCCACCGACGCGATCGTCCGCGTCACCGCGGTCACGATCTGCGGCACGGACCTGCACATCCTCAAGGGCGACGTCCCCGAGGTCGAATCCGGCCGGATCCTCGGCCACGAGGCGGTCGGCGTCGTGGAGCAGGTCGGCGGTTCGGTCACCGGGGTCAAGCCGGGTGACCGGGTGCTCATCTCGTGCATCACCTCCTGCGGTCGCTGCGAGTACTGCCGCGTCGGCAGCTACGGCCAGTGTCTCGGCGGCGGTGGCTGGATCCTGGGCCACACGACCGACGGCGTGCAGGCGGAGTACGTGCGCGTCCCGTTCGCCGACAACTCCACGCACCTGCTACCCGACGACGTCACGGACACGGCCGCGGTAGTGCTGGCCGACATCCTGCCCACCTCCTACGAGGTCGGTGTCCTGAATGGACGGGTCAATCCCGCGGACACCGTGGTGATCGTCGGCGCCGGGCCGATCGGTCTCGCCGCGATCCAGACCGCGCAGCTGTACAGCCCGAGCCACATCGTCGCCGTCGACCTCGCGACGTCCAGGCTCGACGCGGCGAAGCAGTTCGGCGCGGACGTCACCGCGGCCACGGCTGAGGAGGCGGAGCGGGTCGTCGGCGAGCTCACCAGTGGACTCGGCGCGGACGTCGCGATCGAGGCGGTCGGCGTGCCGGAGACGTTCGAGTTGTGCACGAAGCTCGTGCGTGCCGGCGGGCACGTCGCCAACGTCGGCGTGCACGGCAAGCCCGCGACGCTGCACCTGGAGAGCCTCTGGATCCGCAACGTCACCATCACCACCGGCCTGGTCGACACCAGCTCGACCCCGACGCTGCTGCGCATGGTCGCCGCGGGCCGGATCGACGGCGAGCGGTTCATCACCCACCGCTTCGCGCTCGACGAGATGGAGCAGGCCTACGAGGTGTTCGAGAACGCCGGCGACACCGGTGCACTCAAGGTGGTGCTGACCCGGTGACTGCCACCGCCGAACGCACGACCACCGCTGCCTGGCGCGGTTTCCGCGCCGGGCGGTGGTGCGACGAGATCGACGTGCGCGAGTTCATCCAGTCCAACTACAGGCCCTACGAAGGGACCGCGGAGTTCTTGGCCGGGCCAACGCCGCGCACGACCGCGTTGTGGCACCGGCTCACCGAGATGTTCGTCGAGGAGCGGGCTCGCGGGATCTACGACGTGGACCCGCACACCCCGTCGTCCATCACCGCGCACTCCCCCGGCTACATCGACCGCGACCACGAGCTGATCGTCGGCCTGCAAACCGACGCACCGCTCAAGCGCGCGATCATGCCGTCGGGTGGCCTCAGGATGGTCGAGACGAGCCTCGCCACTTACGGCTACGAGCTCGATCCCCGTGTGAAGGAGATCTTCACCAAGTACCGCAAGACCCACAACGACGGCGTGTTCGACGCCTACACGGCCGAGATCCTGCGGGCACGCAAGGCAGGGATCATCACCGGCCTTCCGGACGCCTACGGACGGGGCCGGATCATCGGCGACTACCGGCGGGTTCCGCTCTACGGCGTCGACCTCCTGATCGAGGCGAAGAAGGCCGAGCGCGCGGCGCTGGGCGAGCTGATGTCCACAGAGGACATCATCCGGGACCGCGAAGAAGTGGCGGAGCAGATTCGGGCGCTCGCGGAACTGCGTGACATGGCCACGTCCTACGGCTACGACATCTCCAAACCCGCCACAACCGGACGCGAAGCCGTGCAGTGGCTGTACTTCGCCTATCTCGCGGCGGTGAAGGAGCAGAACGGTGCCGCGATGTCGTTGGGCCGCACATCCACGTTCCTCGACGTGTACCTGCAACGCGACCTCGACGAAGGCCGTCTGAGCGAGCGCGAGGCCCAGGAACTCGTCGACGACCTGGTCATCAAACTGCGGATCGTGCGGTTCCTGCGCACCCCGGAGTACGACCAGCTGTTCTCCGGCGATCCGACCTGGGTCACCGAGTCCATCGGCGGTATCGGCGACGACGGACGACCGCTGGTCACCCGCACGAGCTTCCGGTTCCTGCAGACCCTCTACAACCTGGGACCGGCGCCGGAGCCGAACCTGACCGTCCTGTGGTCGCCGCGTCTGCCCGAAGGCTTCAAACGCTTCTGCGCCAAGGTCTCCGTCGACACCAGCTCCATCCAGTACGAGAACGACGAGCTGATCCGGCCGTGGTTCAGCGACGACACCGCCATCGCCTGCTGCGTCTCGGCCATGAAGGTCGGCAAGCAGATGCAGTTGTTCGGGGCACGCGTGAACCTCGCCAAGGCGCTGCTGTACGCGATCAACGGCGGCCGCGACGAGATGACCGGCGTCCAGGTCGCGCCCGCGTTCCCGCCGATCACCTCCGAGTACCTCGATCCCGCGGAGGTGCGAGCGGCGTTCGACCGGATGACCGACTGGCTGGCCAAGACCTACGTCGAAGCGCTCAACATCATCCACTACATGCACGACAAGTACGCCTACGAGCGCATCGAGATGGCGCTGCACGACCACCCGGTCCAGCGGCTGCTCGGCTGCGGCATCGCCGGCCTGTCGGTGGTGGCGGACAGCCTCTCCGCGATCCAGTACGCACGAGTCCAGGTGATCCGCGACAAGACCGGCCTCGCCGTCGACTACGTGGTCGAAGGTGACTTCCCGAGCTACGGAAACAACGACGACCGCGCGGACTCGATCGCCGTCGAGCTGGTCGAGAGCTTCATGCGCAAGGTGCGGCAGTACCCCGCGCATCGCGGCGCCGTGCACTCCCAGTCAGTGCTCACGATCACGTCGAACGTCGTCTACGGCAAGCACACCGGCAACACCCCGGACGGCCGCCGAGCCGGCGAACCGTTCGCACCGGGTGCCAACCCGATGAACGGGCGCGACAGGCACGGACTCGCCGCCGCGGCGTTGTCGGTGGCGAAACTGCCCTACGAGCAGGCGAAGGACGGGATCTCGCTGACCGCGAGCATCACGCCGGAGGGCCTGGGACGCACCGAGGACGAGCAGGTGACCAACCTCGTCGGCGTGCTCGACGCCTACACCGACGCCGGCGGATTCCACCTCAACGCCAACGTGCTCAACCGCGAGACCCTGCTCGACGCGATGGCGCACCCGGAGAAGCACCCGCAACTGACCATCCGCGTCTCCGGCTACGCGGTGAACTTCGTCCGGCTCACGCCCGAGCAGCAGCGCGACGTCATCAACCGCACGTTCCACGAGTCGCTGTGACCACCGGATCAGTCCACTCGTGGGACGTCTCGACCGCGGTCGACGGACCGGGCACCCGCTTCGTGCTGTTCCTGAGCGGGTGCCCGCTGCGGTGCCTGTACTGCCACAACCCGGACACCTGGCACATGCGCGACGGACACCGCACGACCGTCGACGAGGTCATGGCCGAAGTCGTCAAATACCGGCGGTTCATCGAGGTGGCCGGCGGCGGCCTGACGATCAGCGGCGGAGAACCGCTGCTGCAACCCGACTTCACCGCCGCGGTGTTCCACCGAGTCAAGCAGCTCGGCCTGCACACCGCGCTGGACACATCCGGCTTCCTGGGCGCACGCGCGTCAGACGAGCTCCTGGCCGACACCGACCTGGTCCTGCTGGACATCAAGTCCTGGGACCCGCTCACCTACCGGCACGTCACCAGTGGTGAGGTCACGCCGACGCTGGAGTTCGCCCGCCGGCTGTCCGGGCTGCGCAAGCCGATGTGGATCAGGTTCGTGCTCGTGCCCGGCCACACCGACGCCGAGGACAACGTCGCGGGCATCGCGTCCTTCGTCAGCACCCTGGACTCCGTCGAACGTGTCGAGGTCCTGCCGTTCCACAAGCTCGGCACGCCCAAGTACGCCGCGCTCGGCATTCCGTTCCCGCTGGCCGGCGTTCCCTCCCCCGACGCCGAGCTCGTGCGGCGCGTGCGCGGGCAGTTCGCCGACTTCGGTGTACCCGTGCACTGACAGGGCACCCCCCAGGGACTTGAGTCCCTGGCTACGCGGACCGGATGCCCTGTCCCGTGATCGATCAGGACGGCAGCGTGGAAGTCACCAACCCCGAGTGAGGAGCGCGAGATGTCGAACGCCGACCTGGAGCTGCTCGACGCGTACTGGCGAGCCGCCAACTACTTGTCGGCCGGCCAGATCTACCTGATGGACAACCCGCTGCTGACCGAGCCACTGGCACCGGAGCACATCAAGCCGCGGCTGCTGGGGCATTGGGGCACCACGCCGGGCCTGAACTTCCTCTACGCGCACCTGAACCGGATCATCCGCGACCGCGACCTCGACATGCTGTTCGTGACCGGCCCCGGCCACGGCGGCCCCGCGTTGCTGGCCAACACGTGGCTGGAGGGCACCTACAGCGAGACGTACCCGGACGTGCCGCGCGACGCCGTGGGCATGCGAAGGCTCTTCCGGCAGTTCTCCTTCCCCGGCGGAGTCCCCAGCCACGTCGCGCCCGAGGTGCCCGGCTCCATCCACGAGGGCGGCGAGCTCGGCTACTCGCTGGCGCACGCGTTCGGCGCCGCCTTCGACAACCCGGACCTCGTCGTCGCCTGCGTGGTCGGCGACGGGGAGGCCGAGACCGGCCCGCTCGCCACCAGCTGGCACGCGGCCAAGTTCCTCAATCCTCAGCGCGACGGCGCGGTCCTGCCGATCCTGCACCTCAACGGCTACAAGATCGCCAACCCGAGCCTGCTGTCCCGGATCCCGCACGACGAGCTGGACGCGTTGTTGCGCGGCTACGGCTACGCGCCGTTCTACGTCGAAGGTGACGAGCCGAAGGTGATGCACGCCCGCATGGCCGAGGTCCTCGACCAGGTCTTCGACGAAATCCATCGCATCAAGAGCACGCACGAGCGGCCGCGGTGGCCGATGATCGTGCTACGCAGCCCGAAGGGCTGGACCGGGCCGTCCGAAGTGGATGGTGTGCCGGTAGAGAACACCTGGCGTGCCCATCAGGTTCCGCTCTCCGGCGTGCGGGACAACCCGGACCACCTCAGGCAGCTCGAAGAGTGGCTGAAGAGCTACCGGCCAGAAGAGCTGTTCGACGCCGACGGCGCACCTCGCGCGGATCTGGCCGCGTTGGTGCCTCACGGCACGCAACGCATGGGCGCGACCCCGCACGCCAACGGCGGACTGTTGTTGCGCGAACTGAAGATGCCGGGCATCCGCGCGCACGCGGCCGAAGTCGTCAAGCACGGCACCACGCACTCCGAACCGACCAGAGTCCTCGGCCGGATGCTGCGCGACATCATCACGCTCAACGCCGACGCCCGCTCGTTCCGGATCTTCGGGCCGGACGAGACCGCGTCCAACCGGCTCGACGCCGTGTACGAGGTGACCGGAAAGCAGTGGCAGGCAGAGACTCTGCCGGTCGACGAGCACCTGGTCCACGACGGCCGGGTGATCGAGGTGCTGTCCGAACACCTGTGTCAGGGCATGCTGGAGGGCTATCTGCTGACCGGCAGGCACGGATTGTTCAACTGCTACGAGGCCTTCATCCACATCATCGACTCGATGTTCAACCAGCACGCCAAGTGGCTCAAGACCCACAAGAAGCTGGCGTGGCGCAGGCCCGTCGCGTCGCTGAACTACCTGCTCAGCTCGCACGTGTGGCGCCAGGACCACAACGGCTTCTCCCACCAGGACCCCGGCTTCATCGACCACGTGATGAACAAGAAGGCCGAGGTCGTCCGCGTCTACCTGCCACCGGACACCAACACGCTGCTCTCGGTCGCGGACCACTGCCTGCGCAGCAAGGACTACGTCAACGTCATCGTGGCCGGCAAGAACGAGACACCGGACTGGCTCGACGTCGACGAGGCGATCCTGCACTGCACCCGTGGCGCGGGCATCTGGGAGTGGGCGAGCAACGACGACAGCATCGAGGAACCGGACGTCGTACTGGCCTGCGCCGGCGACGCCCCCACCGTCGAGGTGCTCGCCGCCACGAAGCTCCTGCGCGAACACCTGCCGTCACTGCGGATCCGCGTCGTGAACGTCGTGGACCTGATGCGCCTGCAGCCCGACACCGAGCACCCGCACGGCATGCCGGACCGCGAGTTCGACGCGCTGTTCACCGCCGACAAGCCGGTGATCTTCGCCTACCACGGCTACCCGTGGCTGATCCACCGACTGACCTACCGCCGCACCAACCACCGCAACCTGCACGTGCGCGGCTACAAGGAGGAAGGCACCACGACCACGCCGTTCGACATGCTGGTGCTCAACGACATGGACCGCTACCGCCTCGTCATCGACGTGATCGACCGCGTGCCCGGCCTCGGCCCCAAAGCGGCTCGACTGCGGCAGCTCATGCAGGACCAGCGCGCCCGCCACCACACGTGGATCCGCGAGCACGGCGAGGACATGCCCGAGGTCCGCGACTGGACCTGGCAGTGAACGTTCTCGCGGTGAACGCGGGCTCGTCCAGCCTCAAACTCCGCGTGCTCGGCGAGGACAACACCGTCCTCGCCGAGCACGACGTTGAACGGTGGTCCGGCGGCGACGAAACCGGGCCGTTGGAGAACTTCCTGAGCGACGCGCCTCGGGTGGACGCCGTCGGGCACCGCGTCGTGCACGGCGGCTCCACGTTCACCAGCGCCACAGCGATCGACGAGGACGTGCGCGCCAGGATCGACGCACTCACCGGGCTGGCACCGCTGCACCAGCCCCGCGCGCTCGCCGGCATCGACGCAGCTCGGCAGCTACTGCCCGATGTTCCCCAGACGGCGTGCTTCGACACCGCCTTCCACACCACGATGCCCGCAGCCGCCACCACCTACGCCGTGCCCGCCGCATGGCGCCGCAAGTGGGACCTGCGCAGGTACGGCTTCCACGGCCTGTCACACGCCTACGCGTCCCGCCGGGCAACCGAACTCGCGGGAAGGCCCGGCGCTCGCGTGGTGAGCTGCCACCTCGGTTCCGGAGCGTCGCTCGCCGCTGTCACCGACGGACGTTCGGTCGACACCACGATGGGCTTCACGCCGCTGGCGGGTCTGGTGATGGCTACGCGTAGCGGTGACGTCGATCCCGGCCTCCTCGTGTGGTTGCAACGCGCCGGACTGCCCCTCGACGAGCTCGAAGACGGCCTGGAACACCACTCCGGGTTGGCGGGCCTGTCCGAGGTCGGCGGTGACTTGCGGGATGTGCGCAAGGCCGCGGAGAACGGCGACGAGCACGCAGTCCTCGCACTGCAGGTGTACGCACACCGGTTGCGGCAGAGCATCGCCGCGATGGTGACGTCGCTGGGTGGCATCGACGTTCTCGTGTTCACCGGCGGCGTGGGAGAGCACGACGCGGCATTGCGGGCGGACACCGCTGCCGGTCTGGCTTTCCTCGGCATCAGCCTCGACACGGCACTCAACTCCGAAGTCGCGCAGGACCGCCTCGTCAGCGCGAGCGGTTCGGCTGTAGAGGTCTGGGTCCTAGAGGCACGGGAGGACATCGAGATCGCGACGCAGACCCGCGCACTCATGAACGAAACGAGTGGGAGGAGGCGATGACCAGGCCGGTGGTCGTGGGACTGGACGGATCGAAGTCGGCAACGCACGCGGTGCGCCGGGCCGCCGAGTCCTGTGCGGACGGTGTTCTCGACGAAGCCGGGCAATGGCTCGCTGACGCGGCGACTGCAGCCCCCATCCACATCAGTCGGCCTGCTGGTGCTGGGTTCACACGGCCGAGGAGAACTCGCGGGTTCGACCGCAGTCGCCGTGACGACACGCGCACACTGCCCTGTCTGCGTGGTGCCGTTGGCCCACCAGCAACTCCACGGCTGAACGCGCCAGACGGCTTGGCGCAGCAGAGCACTTCGCCCCTGCACCCCTCACTCCAGACAGCGCAACGTTGAGTCATGAGCACTCTTCCGACAACCAGCGCCTACGCGGCGCACTCACGGCGGGCGTGGTGGACCACTGGTGTCACGTGGCTGCTGGCGTCCGTTCTGATCGCGGCGACGCTGTACGGCCTCTTCTCCGACCGTGCGTATCGGCTCGACCGCACGACGCACCTCGAGTCGTTGGCGCAAGACGTCCTGACGCTGGCGATCGTGCCGGTACTGATCTGGGCGGGCCGCCGTAGCAGCGCGGGATCGGTGCGTGCACACCTGCTGTGGCTCGGTCTGCTCGGCTACATCGCGTACACGTACCTGATCTACGCCTTCGGCGTACCTCACAACTCGGCGTTCCTGCTCTACGTCGCCGCGCTGACGCTCTCGATCGCCGCTCTTGTCGACGGCGTCGCCCGCATCGACGTGCGCAAGGTTCCTCTCCGCGGCCATGTCGGCGTCGGCTGGTTCTTGATCGTGATCGGCCTCGCGTTCGCAGGCTTGTGGCTCTCTGACATCGTGCCGACCATCGGCGGCGGCCTGCCTGGCACTCTCAACGTGGGGGAACTGCCGTACCCGGTCTATGTCGCCGACCTGGCGTTCGCACTGCCCGCCGTCGTCACCACCGGTATCGCCTTGGTGCGCGGTCACGTTGCGGCGCCCGTCCTCGGTGCCATCGTTCTGATCAAGGTGCTGACAATGGGGCTCGCCATCTGGGCGATGGCGATCGCCCTGCTCGTCAACGGCCAGCAGCCCAACTGGGCGGTCGCGGGCCTGTTCGCCGTGATGATCGGCGTGTGCGCGACCGTTCTGGGGCGAAGTGCCGGAGGACTCGAAACACCCTGCCCTGGCTGGCTTCGCCCGTCCTTATGGGCCTGACCGATGAGGACGTTGGCCCCTGAACTTCGAACGGCTCAGCGCGCAACGTTGAGAGATGAGAACAGAACTGGCCGCACGCGAGACATGGCAGTCGTGGTTCCGCTGGACCACAGCGGGAGAGTTCGTGGGCTTCCTCACCCCGGCGCTCGCGGGCGCGCTCACCTCGTCACCGGAACTGCTAGTTCTCGCTGGAGTAGTCGAAGGTGCCGTGCTCGGCGCGGCACAAGCCGTGGTACTGCACCGCATCGACCGCACCCTGCACCGGCGGAGCTGGATCGGCGTCACGGCACTAGCAGCGGGATTCGCCTGGGCAGTCGCAATGCTTGCCGTGCACAACGGCGACCAGCTGAACATGCTCCCGCTCGCCGCCGTACTGCCCATCGCCGCGCTGGCAGGCACGGGAATCCTGCTATCACTGGGAACCGCACAGTGGTTCGTCCTGAGAAATCACGTTCGGCGCGCTCACTTGTGGATCTGGGCCAACGCCGTGGCATGGGGCGCCGGCGTGTTGGTGTTCACCGCTGTCGCCACTCCCCTGTGGCAACCAGGTCAGTCACCGGAACTGATCGCCCTGATCGGCGCTCTCGGCGGCCTGTTGATGGCGGCCACCATGGCAGCCGTCACGGGCGCTGCCCTGATCCGGCTCGTGAGGAGAAGATGACGTGATTGAAGCTCGCGGTGACGTGAAGGGTTCAGCGGGCAGAACGGCACCTCCGATGATTGACCGGACGAGTCCCGAAGACTTGGTGTCGTTGGCCTCGGACATGCAAGTCGGCGCGGTGGTCGTGCTGGACCGAGATCCTGGCGACGTCGAATCTCTGCTCGCGGACCGCGTCCAGACTGTTCCGCGGCTGCGCCGACGCCTGGTTCGGGCACCGTTCGGCTGTGGGCGGCCCGTGTGGATCGACGACGCCGGGTTCGACATCACCAGACACGTACGTCGCACGGCCTGCCCGGCTCCTGGCGACGAGGCAGCACTGCTCAACGTCGCCTCGTCACTGGTGATTCGCCGGTTGCCCCACTCGTCACCGCTCTGGTCGGCGACGCTGGTCACCGGGCTGGCAGGCAACAGGGCAGCGCTGATCCTGGTGTTCCACCACGTGTTGTCCGATGGCATCGGCGGCCTCGCCGTGCTGGCCAACCTGGTCGACGGAGCACCTCGAACCGAGACCGCGCCCTTCCCCGCTCCACCGCCTTCCCGTCGTGAACTCGCGAAGAACACCTGGACGGACCGGTGGACGCCGCCTGGGCGAGTCTCGTTCGCCGGGTTGCGGTGGCCGTCACGTGGCTCGCGCTGCTCTCTGAACCAGCCGACCGGCCCCCGGCGGGAACAGACCATCGCGCGGACCAGCGTTTCCCGGTTGCACGCCACTGCGCACACCTGCGGGGGCACGGTCAACGATGCCCTTCTCGCCGCCGTCATGGGTGCACTGGGCACGGTGCTGACAGGGCGCGGTGACCACGTCGACGAGCTGGTCGTCTCGGTTCCCGTGTCGACGCGTCGATCGACCACAGCCGCTCATCTCGGCAACAGCACCGGCGTCATGCCCGTCGCGCTGCCGACCGGGGGCAAAACCTTGGAACGCCTGACACGGATCGCTGCTATCACCCGGTCACACAAGAAGGCGGCGTCGTCAGTCGCGCCTGTCTTCCGGATGTTGAAGTGGCTCGGGATGGCGGACTGGTTCATGAACCACCAACGCATGGTGAACACCGTCGTGACCAACGTGCACGGCCCTGATCACCCCATGCGGCTGGGCGGCGCGCCGGTCGTCGATCTTGTCCCGTTGTCGGCCACCACCGGCAACGTGACGGTCGCGTTCGCTGCTTTGTCCTACGCCGACACGTTCACCATCACGATGGTCGCCGACCCTGATCATGTGCCCGACCTGCTCGTGCTCACTGAGGCGCTGCAGGCCGAGCTCGATCTGCTTGGCTGAACTCCTCAGCCCCGCCGACCAGCTCGGCGTTGCGTTTCCGCTCGATCATGTGCCCGACGAGTGCCGTTGCCGCTACCGCAAGTGCGTCTGCCAGGCTTCCGTTGTTCTCGCTGGGAGGACCCGGCTGGGCGATCTCGGCGAGGTTCGCGGTGGACGGAAACACCTCGAGTTCCAGATCGCCTGAACGCCGCCCGCGTGCGGAATCGGCGGTCGCATCCCAGTGACCAGTCAAGATCTCCTTCGGCAGCATCAGCACCTTCAGCGGAACAGCAGGAAGGAGCCGTTCCTCTCTGGGACGCAAGGAGAATCTGTCGAAGGTCACGAGGATGCCACGTTGAAGGTCACAGCCGGACCATCCATTGAGGACATCCTCGCCTTTTGCCTCGGCCGCCGCTCGTGTGACTTCTCTGATCCGCTGCGGTGGAGACATCACCATCTGGTGCTTGAACACGTCCTCGGCCCGTGTTCCTGGTGGCGCCGGCACCGGCGGCAGACCGGGCCACTTCAACGGAAGCGTGTATCGAAGATCGTCGGAGAGACCACGTACGGGCCCCTCGAACCACATACGCAGCTCGACGCCGCGGAAATGCATGTCAGTCGGGTTGCTGACAACCAGTTGCACGCAAGCTCGTTCGTGGTTCTCAAGGTGCAGCAGGGCTCTCTGCTGGAGGACCTCTGCCGCCTGCGCGAGGTAGTCCTCTACGTGTGACTCGTAGACCTCACGTGTCCGGAGATCGCGAATGGCGCGCTGTTGAACCTCGTGCTGGTGATCGAGGAAGTCCAGCGACCGCTTGTTCTGTGACCAGTCGTAACCGTCGGCAAGAGCAATCAGGCGGGCACGTTCGGAATCTATCCACGGGTAGATGAGGTCCAGCTGGTTGGGCATGGTCTCGATCTCCGCCGGCTCACACCAGACCTCGAGGTCCAGGTGCTCAGGACCAGAACTCACGAAGACATCCCCGTGGACATGGCCAGCCTGCATCACTACGTCGGCTGTACCGCTCATCACGTTCTGCACGCCGTCCTGACCGGGTCCGCCAGATTGCGCTCTCGCCATCGGCGAATCGTAGTCGCCCAGGGCTGGAGGCCTCCGTCGCGAACGGCAGGGACCAAGGTCCTGAAGTGCAGGCGACGTTCTCACCTGCATTCACCTGGTCCTGGTCGCACAAACTCAAGGTGCGGCCACATAGCCGCGCTGTCTGTTCTGTCCAGGGACATCCCCGAGGAGCTACCTGTGCTTTCCGCTGCTTCGGCCGCCGTGGTCCGCGCGACCTTGCCCGTCGTCCGCGACCACGCCACCGAGATCACCGCCGAGTTCTACCCGTCGATGTTCGCCGCGCACCCGGAACTGCTGAACCTTTTCAACCACGGCAACCAGGCCAGCGGCAAGCAGCAGATCGCCTTGGGCGTCCGCGGTGATCGCCTACGCCCAGCACCTGCTCGACGGCACGCCGTTCGGCCCGATCGCGGAACGCATCGCCCACAAGCACGTCTCGCTCGGGGTACGACCCGACCAGTACCCGATCGTCGGCAAGCACCTGGTGGACGAGTTCTGGCGCAGTGAGCTGAACCGCGCGGCCGAGTTGCGGTTGCGCTCGGCCAAGCTGGGCTTGACGCACGAGGACCGCCTCAAGCTCCGCATCTGCTACGTCGAGCCGGTGGACCAGGTCGCCACCTCCGCGGCCGACCCTGCCGCCGTGACGCGCCTGGACGACCGCGCTGACCATCGTGCGGTCGGCAACCGCGTCGCCTCCGCCCGACCAGCCCAAGGCGGTGGACCAGTCGGGGGTGACAGAGCGGCATGCAAGCGCAGCGCTCCTACCGGAGGCATCTTAGGGGCCGGCGGCACGGTCTTCCTCGTTGTCCCCACCGAACTGGAGTAGCGGCGGCAGAGACAAATGCCTCCCGCGGCCGGCGGCGCTCGAGCGAGGAAGCTGGCTTCGCCAGCGACGGCGCCGGCAACGCGACTGTCTGCAGGGAACGACTGCGGGATCCGTCGATGCCCGGTTCTCGGAGGAGTTCCGCCGATCACCTCGTGTCCGGCACGGCGCGCGACAGGCCGCTATCGCTGTCGACACGGCGGCGTTGCGAAATCCGGAGGTACTGACGCGCGAGCCTTCCCGTGTTCTGCCGGGGTCCTGGCTGCCGCCAGCACGGCGGCGTGTCGGGGGCGTGCTGGCGGCAAGCGCCGCCCAGACTGTCTGGGGGCGCCTGTTTGGCTGCGTGCCCGGAGAACACAGCGTGCACTCTGCGTAGAAAGAGGTTGAGCGGATGCTCTCTGAGTCTCAGCTGACGAGTAGTGAACGTTCGTTGGTGGAGGCGGCTCGTACCGGCGCGGTGCTGCAGACCGATGAAGAGATCAGGGCGGAGCTGATCCGCGGGCTGTTGCTTGGCCGCTACAGCGAACAGCTTGATCCGCGCGGCGTTCAGCTCAGTGGCGCGCGAATCGTGGGCCCGCTGGACCTCGACTTCGCTCGAAGCCCTGTCAGGCTGCGGCTTTCCGGCTGCGAGCTCGACACGATCATGACCGCCCGCAGCGCGACGCTGTCCGCGCTGGATCTCGACGGCTGCCAGCTCCCGGGGCTGCACGCCGACCGGCTCCACGTCGAGGGCAACATGTTCCTGCGCACGATCTTGGGCTCGAAGCTGGCGTCCCGATCCCGCGACACCTCGATCGCGACCGGGCCGACATCGGTGAGCACCGTCTTGGATCGGGTGCCGTTGCGCGAGTTACCGGTCCCGCGGCCGGCGGGGTCGTGCTTGTCATAGCCGAGGTGATCAGTGATCTCACCCTCGAGCGCGGACTCCAGCAGCCGCTTGGTCAGCTGCTGCAGCACCCCGCCCTCACCGGTCAGCCTCAGGCCACTGGCCTTGGCACTGCTCAGCAGCTGCGCGACGAGCTGCTCGTCCAGGCCGTCCAGACCGGCTGCGGGCTTCGAGTCCTCGGCGTTCTCCACGCCGGACATCATGTCGGTCATCAGGTGCACTTCCATGATCGGGAGTTACACCAAACGTTTTACAGTCCCTAGGTTACCGATCTTGTGTTGACTGAAGAGGATCTTGCTGCCTGGACGGCGGGGTTGGACGACCTGTTCGGACGGGTGGCGGGGCGGTTTCACCGGGTAGAGCCACGACGCCGTGCCCGTGCCTATGTAGGGGCTTGTTGGCACCCTTGGCGGGCAAGAACGGGTGGACTCTGGCCGAGGCTGCTGGGGATGCCACACCGGATGGCATGCAGCGTCTGCTCAACGCGGCGAGTTGGGACGCCGACGGGGTCCGTGACTACGCGTCGAGCACCTGGGCGAGCGCGACGGCGTGCTGGTGGTGGACGAGACCGGTTTCCTGAAGAAGGGTACTGGATCCGCCGGAGTGCAGCGGCAGTACTCCGGCACAGCCGGGCGGACCGAGAACCGTCAGCTCGGCGTCTTTCTTGCTTACACGACAAGCAAAGGACGCACGCTCATCGACCGTGAGTGTTTGCTTGCACGGGCGTGGCGGCTTCTCTCCAGGTCGCGATGCCACCACAGCACCGTGTCTGGGCTGACCAGCAGCCGGAGCCGGCGCAGCGTTACGCGTGACAGCGGCACGAGCAGCGCCGCGAGCAACGCCCTGTCCTCGGGCCGCGGTCGTGGGCGCCGATCGCCGAGTTGTCTGTGCAAGACCGTGAGTTGATGGCGTAGGGCAAGGATCTCGACGTCCTTCTCACGGTCGGTCATGCGCAACAGCCGTAGCGCGGCGAAGGCGTGGGAGACGGCGAGGTAGGCGAAGCGGACCAGCACGAGCCACGATCATGCCGGACGGCGACCGGTAAACACGCAGATGACTGCTGACCTGCACGGACGTATTTTTCGGCACGTACAGGGCGCCGGCCTCTGCCCCAGCCCGGAGTTCTCCTACACGGGCCACTCAAACCAGGCCCGACGTGCTCGCCTGGATCAACCTCCCTCAAGGCCCGCGTGACGCACCGACACCGAGGACCATCCGTCCGAGGCTTCAGTGCCACGACTAGGACACGCTTCCCGAGGCCGCAAGAAGCATCCCCCCACGGCGGCGTGGGTCAGGCGGTCGTGACGTCGTAGGTGTGGCCGGCGAGCCGCAGGCGATCGATCAGAGGCCGGCCCATGGCCGTCGCGGGCGTGAGGGAGCCGGACCGATGCGGGAGGTCGTCGAGGGCCAGGCAGAGGGCGCTCTGCCCGAGCATGACGGCCGTGGCGGCGTAGCCGGGATCGCCTGGTCCGGCGACTGTGGCCCGGTAGCGGCGCCCCGAGCTGGTGGTGGCGTGCAGCACCGAACGGAACCAGCCCTTCGCACGAGCCTGTTCGCTGGGCCCGGTACCGGGCGCGGGCAGCACCCGGTCGAGCAGGCCGCGGACGGGCTTGACCGACATCGCGCCGACCAGCCCCGCCAGCCCACCGGTGATACCGGCCGCCATGAGCGCTCCGGTGACGCCCTGCCCCGCGCCCATTACCTCGCCGTAGCGCAGCTCCGGCCCGTAGGCCCAGTCGAGCAGGGCGTTGCTGCGCCGCACGATGCGGGTGTTGAACGGGGCCATCACGAACGGCGCCTGCCACGTTCCGTCGGCGGCGCGGGAGGGCATCCCCGCGTCACGGGGCTGGGCAGGCGCCGGCTCTGCTGCGCGGTCGGGACTGAGCGCATGCGGATCGGCGGCGACGCGGCGCAGGCCGGGATTGCTCTCGTAGGCCTCGATCTGCGCCCGCAGCGAGTCGATCGTGCCGCCGCTGAAACCGCCGCGGACCGTAGCCACCAACCGCACGTCGGTGAGCGGCCCCGCGCCGTCGGCCACGGCCCGCTCGTGCAGCAACAGCATGCCCAGGTCGGACGGGATCGAGTCGTAGCCGCAGGCATGCACGATCCGGGCTCCGGACTCCACGGCCAGCTCGTGCACGGCGTCGATCGCGGCGCGGACGAACAACACCTCGCCGGTCAGATCCGCGTAGTGCGTGCCGGCCCGCGCGCACGCCTCGACGACCGGCAGCCCATAACGCGCATACGGGCCGACGGTGGTGGCCAGCACCCGCGTCGACGCGGACAGCGCCGCCAGCGCGACCGGATCCCCCGAGTCGGCGACGACCAGCGGCCACTCCCGCGCCGCCGCAGGCAGCCCGGCCCTGGTGGCAGTGAGCTTGTCCGCGGACCGCCCGGCCAGCGCGATCCGTACGCCCTCGGGGGCGTGCCGGGCCAGGTATGCGGCGGTCAGCGCCCCAACGAACCCGGTGGCGCCGTAGACGACGACGTCGTGCTCACGATTCATGGCCGTCAGCATGCCCCCAAGGCTCCGGCCACCGCACCGGCCGGGTGGCCTCGGCGCGGTGCGGGAGGAACGCGGTTGTGCTCCTACACCGCCATGCTCACCCACAGGCCGCCGCGTCCACCGCAGGCCGTGGTCACCGCGGTACGGCCTGGGACTGCGGAGCCGCCGGCGGCGTACCCACGTCAGGCTGATCATGGCGTGTGGGGTGCCAAAACACGGCTCGACGGGCCTGACCTGCGGATCACGCGGTTGCAGGTTCGTACTCGTTGATCAAGCCGCCAAGCACTCGCCGACGACGTATGGATCTACAGCCTGGATCTCCGGTCGGGTGATCGGGTCGTGGTGGAGCGTGGTGTGGTCGCCGGTGGTTGTAGTGGGAGACGTAGCGGTTCAGCACTGACTTCAGGTATTGCTCGTTGATGATGAGCAGCCGGTCGGTGAGCTCGCTTCTAACGGTGCCGACAAACCGTTCCGCGTAGCAGTTGGCCCGCGGGCATTGCGGTGGGACCTTCACAACGTCGATGCCGGCGTCAGCGAGAACGGAATCGAACGACGCCGTGAACTGGCCGGCCTGTCACGAACCAGGAACCGAAGCTAGCTGGCCCGGTCGTCCAGCTCCATGAGGAAGTTGCGAGCCTGCAGTGCAGTCCAAGGGCCGTCAGGGTTGGTGGTGGTGCCGAAGATGTGGACGTAGCGGCTGCCGACCTCCAACACAGAGAACACGTACGCCCGCTTCGCAGAATGCGGCTGTCCGGCCAGGGCCACGCCGCGAACCGCAGTCCCGGCAACACCGAGGCCAGCGTGGCAGTGTCGGTGGTGCGCTTGTGCAGGTACGTCTCCGCGCCGGCCATGGTGGCCGCTTCCGGTTCTGCCGCGTCTGCCCAGACAGCGGCACGGATCGTCGAGCCTGACCGGCTCTCCTGTGCCCACCGTCGTCCTTCGTTGACACAGAAGGAAACCTGCGTCCGAGCGTTGTGGCCTCAAGTCGTGAAAACTCCGGGAACCGCCTGCACAGCGCGGTTCCCGGAGTCGCAGTCCTGCTGCACTGGAGATGTCAGACGGGCAGCAGGACCAAGTCAATGAGGTAAGCGGTGTGCACGCCGCCTCAGATGACTGAGACGAGTGGCGGGCCTTCGCAGTTGTGCAGCCACACCTCGGTCGAGGTGCGGCTGCACAACTGCGCTGATCTCCCGATCAGCCGAGCGAAATCGTGCTGGGGTTCGCCGCTCCGGCCTGGGCGGCGCGGTCGTTCAAGTCGACTTCGATCCACCCTGTGCAACCGGTGTCCGCGCCGCTAACACCGGCGCACACGTTGAACCTGACGGCTGTGAGCGCCAGCGGGAGGTCTCGGACACCGCAGCCCGTGGTCGACCCGTTGCCGTCGCCGACGACGTCCTCGTACTGGCCACCGCCGGACACGACGTAGACGAACCTGGTCCTGACACCCCAGTTGTCGGATCTGGTGTCGCAGGCGTAGACATGGTTGCCGTGGTTGTTCACCCCGCCGTAGCCACGCTCCTTGCCATCGACCCGCACACCCGCCTGGTTGGCCGACGCCGCTGTCGCTGTCGCGAACATGAGCGCGCCGGCGAACACCACCACTGCAGCCTTCTTCATGTAGCCCTTCACGTGGTCCACTTCTTCAGAGCTTCGGTTCATGTCGACTCCGCTCAACAGAGCGAAGATTTCACGCGGTAATAGGCCGGCACGCTCGGGTAGATGAAGTACACGCCCTGTTCGCGACGGAAGTACACCGACGCGTACGACCCGACGTACTCGACGATCAACGGATCCGCAGTGATCCTCAGGTTGTTGTCGGCCAGGCTGAACGTGTTCACGCCGACCCGTCCGTCCACCCCGAGCTTGCGATCGCCCTGCCAGCGCTTGGTGGCCGCCTCAGTTCGCGGACCGAACTCACAGTCCACCTCGCCGGCGCCGAGGTAGCCGTCCGCGTAGAGAACCAACTGCCACAGGCCGCTCGCATTGCTGTTCGGGAAAGTGTTGCGAGCGAGCTCCCCCTCGTCGCCCCAGTCGTCGGTGACGGTGTCGAAACCCGAGATGTAGCCCTGGTTCACCGAGGCGTTCGCGGGCACGGCAACAGCAGCCAGAGCCAGGCTCGCCACCAACAGCGCCCCACGCCCTGCCCTTGAACCGGAAATACGAACTCTCCTACTCACTTCATCCCCCTCCTGAGTGACGGCGGCGGCAACTCCCCTGCCGCCCGTCTGGCCGGCTCAGCCGGATCCACTGTCCCTCCGCGTTTGAATTCCGCCTGCCGCGAGCATGGGAGTGCAGCGTCAAGAGAAAACACCAGGAACGTGGAATGTGCTGACACGAGCGCCTGTGCCGAATCGGTGCCGATCTTGTGGAAATTCCGGCAGGGTGTAGACGCCGGGGCGTCGGCGACAGGGGGCGTGATGGTGGAGCTTCGGTTGCTGGGGGATGTAGGAGCCTGGAACGGAGATCGGCGTGTGGAGGTGGGGCACACGCGGCAGCGGTGCGTGTTCGCGGTCCTGGCAGTGGACATCAACCGGGTCGTCACGGTGGAGCAGTTGCTGGAGCGCGTGTGGCCAGAGGATCTGCCGCACCGGGTCCGGCAGGTCCTGCAGAACTACCTCTCCAGGCTGAGACTGTTGCTCTCACCGGAAGGCATCGGGATCGAGCGCCGACCCAACGGCTACGTGCTGCTCGCCGACCCGGATGTCGTTGACCTGCACCGGTTCCGCCGTCTGGTCGTCCGTGCACGTCGAGCAGATGACGTGCAGGCTCTCGGCTTGTTCGACCAGGCCTTGGCATTCTGGCAGGGTGAGCCGTTCACCGGTCTGGACACCCCTTGGCTGGCCGCGGTGCGCACCGGACTCGAACGAGAACGCATCGCCGCCCAACTCGACCGCATCGACGTCGCGCTGCGCTGCGGCCGGCACACCGAGGTCCTGACCGACCTGTTCGCACTGGCGGAACAGGAAGAGGTGGACGAACGCGTCGCCGCCCAGTTCATGCTGGCCTTGCACCGCGCCGGACGCACCACCGCCGCGCTGACCCACTACCGGCAACTGCGTGCCCGGCTGATCGAGCAATGCGGCACCGAGCCCGGCACCGCACTGCAGGACCTGCATCAGCGCATCCTCGACACCGACTCCTCCCTCACCCCACCCTCGACGATGCAAGAAACACCGGCGAAGGCGGAGGATCCGGCGCCCCGGCAGTTGCCCGCGCCACCACGGTGGTTCACCGGCCGCGTCTCCGAACTGGCCCGCCTGGACCAGGCACTGACGGCTGAACCTGATGAGGCGCACCTGCTGTCCGAGGCCGGTTCGAGGACACGAACTGCCGCCACGGTGGTGATCTCAGCGATCGGCGGAGCCGGCGGGATCGGAAAGACCTGGCTGGCCTTGGCATGGGCGCATCAGCACGCCGAGCGGTTCCCCGACGGCCAGCTGTTCGTGGACCTGCACGGGTTCAGCCCTACGCAAGAGCCGATGGCACCGGCAGTAGCGATGCGCGGATTCCTCGACGCCCTCGGCGTCGACCCCAGCCGCATCCCGGCCGACCTGGACGCCCAGGCCGCGCTGTACCGCAGCGTGCTCAACGGGAAGCGGATGTTCCTGATGCTGGACAACGCCGCCACCGCAGAGCAGGTGATCCCGCTGGTGCCAGGCAGTCCGACCTGCACCGTGCTGGTCACCAGCCGCACCAAGCTCGCCTCCCTGATCGACCGGCACGGCGTCCGCCACCTGCAACTGGACGTGCTCGCCCGCGCCGAGGCACGCGCCCTGCTCACCCGTCGAATCGGCGCCGACCGCGTCGCCGCCGAACCCCACGTCGTCGACGAGTTGATCGACCTGTGCGGTGGATATCCGCTTGCCTTGTCGATCACCGCCCGCGACGTCGCCGTCCGTCCGGCCATTCCGCTGACCGAGGTGGCAGCCGAACTGCGCGAACTGGGCTTGGCGATGCTCGACCACGACACCGACCCCGCAGCCAGCCTGCCCGCCGTGCTGTCCTGGTCGATGCGTCGGCTCACCGATGAACACCGCACCGTGTTCGGTCTGCTGGGCATCACCCCCGGACCTGACATCACCTTCCCCGCCGCGGCCGCCCTCACCGGCCTGTCCCCTGTCCGAGCACGCAAAGCGTTGTCGGCGCTGGAGCAGACATCATTGCTCGACCTGCGGCCGGGCGGCCGGTACGCGATGCACGACCTGGTCCGCGCCTACGCCGGCATCACGGCCCGTGATCTACCCGATGACGTGCGGAAGACGGCCCTGGGGCGGGTGATGGACTTCTACATGCACACCGCTGTCGCCGCCGACCGGATCTTGGACCCCCACCGCCCGCTCGTCAGCCCCGACTCACCCGCGCCCGCCATCCCGCCGCTCTCACCGGCCGATCCTGCGTCGGCGATGGCCTGGCTGAAGGCGGAGCACGCCATTCTCCTGGCCACCCAACGCGCGGCCGCCGAACTCGGTCTCCACGACGTCGTCTGGCACCTCGCCAGGGCGCTGGACACCTTCCACCGCAGGCAGGGGAACCGGCACGACGCGCTCGCCGTGTGGCGGACCGCGTTGGACGCCGCCGCGCATCTGCCCGCCCCAACCACCCGCAGCCGGACTCATCGGAACCTTGGCCGCGCTTGCTCCCGGTTGGGCCTGCACGAGGAGGCCGCGAGACACCTGGGCCGAGCACTCGCACTGGCCGTGCACCAGCGCGACCCCGCCGAACAGGCGCACACCCGTCAGCAGCTCGCCATCGCCTGCGGACAACAGGGGAACGACCGGCAGGCCTTGGACCACGCCCGGCATGCCGTTGACCTCTACCGCACCCTCGACCGCCCGGTGTGGGAGGCTCACGCGCTCAACGTGGTGGGCTGGTTCGCCGCGCGCTTGGGCGAGTTCGACACCGCCCGTGACCACTGCTCCGCCGCCCTCGCCCTGTATCGGCACCACCACCATCCCGACGGCGAGGCGGCCACTCTGGACAGCCTTGCGTTCGTCGCCCACCGCATCGGAGATCACCAGCAGGCGGTCGATCGTTATCACCGAGCCCTCACGATGTTCCGAACCCACGGCGACGCCTATGAGGTCGCGGCCACTCTCGACCGCCTCGGCCATCCCCACGCCGCTCTTGGACAACATGATCAGGCCCGCCAGGCGTGGCAGGAGGCGCTGGAGTTGTATCGGGAGCAAGGCCGCAACGAGGACGCCGCGCGAGTGCAGCGACAACTAGCAGACCTCGCTTCGGCACCGCCGCCCCGATATCACCGGTGACCCACGGGTCGAGGTGCCCGCCGAGAACGGGCGGGAACTGGCCGACAGCGCTTCATCCGATCTGCCTGTGCCCGATGGTGGCGGTCAGGGCATGGCACGGAGCCGCGCCAATCGAGCCACGATGGCGACCTCGACCGCGCGCTCGGGGCGGTCTGCCACACCCGGTCTGCCGGCTTCCTAGAACGCCTTGCCGAACCAGCGCGCCGCCGCGCGTTCGATCGACTGTGGATCGCCGGGCCCGCTGCCGGCCCAGGCGACGATCCCGTCCGGACGGACGAGCACGGCCGTCAGCCCGAGATCGTCCTTCGCCGTCCCGGCCGCGTAGTGCACCTGTGCCTTCCACCGCGAGGCCACGTCGCGTAGGACCTCGTCCCGGCTGAAGTCGAGCAGCACGCCTCGCCCGTCCCGCATCAGCCCGGCGAGGCGGGTGCCGTCCTCCAGTCGGAAGTCCGGGGCGTCGCGTCCGGTCAGTGGGTGTTCCTCGCCGACGTCGTGGCGGATCCAGCCGCCGGACATCTTGCCGTACACGTAGGTCGCCCCGTCGCGCGTGGCGATCAGGTCGCGCAGCACTCCCTGGGCCGCCTGCGAGTGCAGGTCCGGTCCCATTGCGGCGACTTGGGCACGGGTCCATTCGAGTACCCAGGCGCCGATCGGGTGCCGTTCGCGCTCGTAGCTGTCGAGTAGCTCGTACGAGGCGTCGCCGTGCACGACCGTGGCGAGCTTCCAGCCCAGGTTCACCGCGTCGCCGAGGCCGGTGTTGAGTCCCTGGCCGCCCAGGGGTGAGTGGATGTGCGCGGCGTCGCCTGCCAGCAGGACGCGCCCGCGCCGGTAAGTCGAGGTCTGCATCGCCCGGTCGGTGTAGGTCGAGGCGAGGTGGACCTCCGTGATCGCGACGTCGGTGCCCGAGACCCGGCGCAGCACGTCTTGGAGGTGCTCGCGGGTCAGCTCCTGCGAACGGTCGAATGTGCCGCCGTCGAAGTCCATCATGCCGATCCCGCCGCCGGGCATCGTCAGGTACATGCCCGTCGGGGTCAGGTTGAACCAGGGCTTCAGCAACCCGGGGTCGTCGAGGTCGACCTGGGCGATGTAGCCGGTGAAGCGCGGGCCGGTGCCCACGAACTCGAACCCGGCGAGCTTGCGCACCGCGCTGTGCCCACCGTCGCAGCCGACCAGCCACCGCGCCCGGTGTTCCTGTCCCCCGGCCCGGGCGACCACGCCGTCCTCGTCCTGGGTGACGTCCGAGACGGCCACTCCGCGCCGGATCTCCACGCCGAGCTCGGCCGCCCGTACGGCCAGGAGCGTCTCGACTGCCTCGAGGTTGACCACCGCCTGCTGGTTGGCGGGGCTGGGCAACCGGAACGGCAGCGCCGGGAGGTCGACGTCGCCGGGGTTGATCATCATGCCCGCGAAGTGGCCGTGCGCTTGCGGGGGCGCGGGATCGCCGTCCGGGTCGTAGGGGATGCCCGCCGCCTCCAGCACCGGTGCCAGCATGCCCCGGCGGTAGAACGCCTCGACGGACGCGGCCGACAGCCCTCGTGTGCCGAGCGGCGCCCTCTTCCAGGCCGAACGCGGTTCGGTGTCCTTCTCCAGCACCAGCACGGAGCAGCCCGCCAGACCGAGCTCGCACGCGAGGAAGAGCCCCACCGGGCCGGCACCCACGATCACGACGTCATGCACGGATGACCCACTTTCCGAAATGTTCCCGTGTTCCTCGGACAGGCAAAGAGTCCGGTGTGCCGCACACGCGGCACACACACGGCGCACACACGGGACTGACACCTCGATGTGGGGGCGATGCCATCTGCCAGAGTTGCGGCCGTGACGGTGAACGTGCGCGTGGCGGTCCTCGGCCCCCTGGAAGTGGACGTGGACGACGTCGCCACCCACCTCGCGGGGACCCGGTTGCGCGCCGCGGTCTGCAGGCTCGCGGTGGCCGTTCCCCGGCCGGTCGGGGTCGACGAGCTGATCGACGCGGTCTGGGACGGACGGCCGCCCGGCGCGGCGGCGCACGCCCTGCAGTCGCTGATCACCAGGCTGCGCGGCGTGCTCGGCGGTGCCGGCTCGGTGCTGATGGACGCCCGCGGCTACCGGTTGCCGCTGACTCCCGACGCCGTCGACGCGCTTGTGTTCCAGGACCTGCTCGCGCGCGGCCGTCGTGCCGCCCGCGAGGCGGACCACGGGAGCGCGCTGACCTCTTTCGAGCAGGCGCTCGCGTTGTGGCGCGGTCCGGCGCTGACCGGGGTGCCCGACGCGCCGTACGTCGCCGGGCTGACCGCCGAGCTGGAGAACCTGCGTCTGGACGCCCACGCGGGGCGGTTCGCCGCGGCCCTCTCGCTCGGGCGGGCGGACGAGGTGGTCGCCGACCTGCGCAGGACCGCGGACGAGCACCCGTTGCGCGAGGACTTCGCCGCCCAGCTGATCACGGCGCTGGCCGCGACCGGCCGGAGTGCGGACGCGCTGACGGGCTACGAGCGGATCCGCCGCGAGCTGGCCGGGCAGCTGGGCGCGGATCCCGGGCCGGAGCTGCGCGACCTGCACCAGCGGTTGCTCGGCGGCGCGCTCGCGGACCGTGCCCCGATGCGGCGGCCGGTGCCGCGGGGCCTGGGTGCTCCGCTGACGAGCTTCGTGGGCCGGGAGACCGAGCTGGACCAGGTGCGGTCGTCCGTCGCGGCGCACCGCCTGACCACGCTGGTGGGTCCCGGCGGCGCGGGGAAGACCAGGCTGGCCACCGAGGTGGCGCGCGGCTGGTCGGCCGGCGGACGCCGCGAGGCGTGGCTGGTGGAGCTGGCGCCAGTCATGTCGGGCGCCGGCATCGTGAGGGCCGTGCTCGACGCGATCGGTCTGCGCGAGGCGAGGCTGCGGCCGGAGCAGTCAGGTCAGGACGACCGCGAGCGGCTGCTCGACGCCGTGCGCGAGTCCGCCGGACTGCTGGTGGTCGACAACTGCGAGCACCTGCTCGGCGCGGTCGCCGAGCAGGTCGCCGACCTCGTCGCCGCCGCGCCGGACCTGCGGGTGCTGGCGACCAGCCGTGAACCGCTCGGGTTGACCGGCGAGGCGCTGACCCGTGTGCCGCCGCTCGCGTTGCCGCCGTCCGTGGCCGTTCCCGGGCAGGCCGCCCGGTACCCGGCTGTCCGCCTGTTCCTCGACCGGGCCGCGACCGCCTGTCCTGACTTCGTCCTGGACGACGGCACGGTCGAGGCCGTGGTCGCCGTCGTCCGCGGGCTCGACGGGCTGCCGCTGGCGATCGAGCTGGCCGCCGCCCGGTTGCGGGTGCTGCCGGTGGCCGAGATCGCCCGCCGGCTCTCCGACCGGTTCCGGCTGCTCACCGGCGGCGACCGGGTTGCCCTGCCGCGGCACCGCACGCTGCGGGCGGTGGTGGACTGGAGCTGGGAGCTGCTGACGGAACCCGAAAGGCTGCTGGCGGAACGGCTGGCGGTGTTCCCAGGCGGGGTGACCGAGGAGGCGGCGGTGGCGGTCTGCGCCGACGACCTGGTGCCCTCCGAGGACGTCGGCGAGCTGCTGATGACACTCACCGAGAAGTCGTTGCTGCGACCCCCGCACGACACCCCGCTGCGCTACCGGATGCTCGAGACGATCCGCGAGTACGGCGTGGAACGGCTGACCGCACAGGGCCTGGCGGGGACCGCGCGGAATCGGCACGCCCGCTACTTCGCGCGGCTCGTGGACGCGCTGGAACCCGTGCTGCGGGGCAGGGACCAGCTGGGGGCGCTGGCCACCCTGCGCGCGGAGGAGACCAACGTCGCCGCGGCCCGGCGGTACCTGTTCGACTCCGGACGGCTGCGCGAGGCGTTGATGATGACCCTGGCGACGGCGTGGCTCGGCAGGATCACCGGCGACACCTACGAGGCGGGCTGGCTGGACGAGCTGATAGAGGCGCACGACGGGACCGCCGAGCCGTTGCTCGGCTACGCCGAGGCGGTGCGGGTGATGTTCTCCTTGGACGAAGGCCGTGACGTCGGCGGCGACCAGGTCCGTGATCAGGTCGCCGAATTGCTGCGGCGGTTCCGCGCGAACCCGGTGCCGTCCCCCTACGGCAGCCTCGACGCGGTGCTGGCCGTCCTCCCCGCGGTGGCCGGTCTTTCCGCCGAGGCGGAGGCCGTGGCGGACCAGGCGCGCACCTCGCCCGATCCGTGGGTCCGGGCGGTGCGGCACGCCGCGGCCGCCAACTGGGCCGAGAACCGGGGTGATTCGGACCGCGTGCGGGAGGAGGCCGAGCTCGCGCGGCGGGAGTTCCACACGACCGGTGACCGCTGGGGCGTGGCAGTCGCCGGTCGGACCAGGGGCGCGCTGCGGGTGGTGGATGGTGACCTGCCCGGCGCACTGGCCGACCTGGAGGCCGCGCGCTCGGCCGCCGAGGAGCTCGGGGCGACGGACGACGCTCGTTTCCTGCGACTGCGGATCGCCTGGCTGCTGTGGTCGCTCGGCCGCACCGCCCAGGCCCGCCACGAACTGGCCGCGCTCCGGTCCGGTGGTGGGAACCTCTGGCAGGGCGGCCAGGCAGACCTCGTGGTCGACTCGGCGATGGTCGGCGTCGAGTGGACCGACGGCGACCACGACGCCGCGGTGCGCCTGGCCGACGACGTCCGGGCCCGGCTACGTGCGGAGGGTGCGACCAAATCGGTGCGCGGCCACGTGGTCACGACCGTGCTCGGCGCGGTCGCGGCCATCTACGCCGCGGCCGCCGAACACCTGCCGCAGCGGCTGGACGACGCCCTCGATGTGCTCCGCCAGGCGTACCCGGCCGCCGTCCTGACCGAGGACCGCCCGGTCGTCGCGTTGCTCGGGCCGGGTCTCGCTCAGACGGCCGCGGTGCTGGGCCGGTTCGACGATGCGGCGGAGGTGCTGGGTGCGGCCGCGCGCCTGCGGGGTGGTGATGGCGGCGCCGACGTCTTCGCGGTGCGGCTGACCGAGCGGCTGCGCGCGGAACTCGGTGACGTCTTCGACCGGTGCTACCAGACCGGCAGGGCCCTGGACGGGCGTGGAGCCGTCGCGCGGATGGATCCCCGCCTGCTGGTGTGACGGAGCTGTGCGTCCCGGAACCCGGCCATGGCGTGGACGGGCGGTCACAGGTTGCGCGAAACCTCGATGAGCCGTTCGGTGAGGAAAGCGCGTTCGACCTCGTTGTCGGTGAGCGCCAGCGCTTCCTCGTAGGCGGTCGCGGCCTGTGGCCAGTTCTCCAGCCGGCGCAGGAAATCGGCGCGCGCGGCGCTGAGGTAACCGTAGGTCGCCAGAACGGGATCGGCCAGCAGCGGTGTCAGTGCGTCCAGTCCGGCCTGAGGCCCGTCGAGCATGCCGACCGCGACGGCGCGGTTGAGCTCGACTACCGGCGACGGCCACAGCCGGAGCATGACGTCGTAGATGTCCACGATCTCCGTCCAGTCGGTGTCAGCCCAGCTCGGTGCCTCCACGTGTAAAGCGGCGATAGCGGCCAGCAGGGCGTACCGGCTTGTTGGCTTCCGCCGCAGGGCCTCGATCAGCAGCGACTGGCCCTCGCTGATGAGTTGCCGGTCCCAGCGCGCACGGTCCTGTTCGGACAACAGCAGCAGGCGACCGGAGTCGGACATCCGGGTCTCCTGACGCGCCGCGTTGAGCAGCAACAGGGCGAGCAGGGCACCGGCCTCCACGTTGGTCGGCATGAGCAGGTGCAGCACGCGGGCCAGCCTGATCGCACTGTCGGTCAGGTCACGACGCATCAGGTGGGTACCGAGCGGCGCGGTGTGCCCGGTGGTGAAGATGAGGTGGACGACCTCCAGAACGGCGCTGACCCGCTCCTCCAACTGGTCGGGACCTGGCACCCGATACGGGATTCGGGCCGCGGCGATCTTCTTCTTGGCACGGGTGATGCGAGCCGCCATGGTGGCCGGCGGCACCAGGAACGCCCTGGCCACCTCTGGAGTGGACAGACCGCAGACCAGCCGCAGCGTCAACGCCACCTGCGCATCCGGCGACAAGGCCGGGTGGGCGCACGTGAAGATGAGCCGCAGCCGATCGTCGTTCAAGGCTTCCTCGGGTCCCGGCACTGCCTCGCCCGCGACCAGCAGCGGCATCCTGCCGCGGAACACCGACTCGCGGCGCATCAGGTCGAGGGCCCGGTTGCGGGCGCAGGTGGTCAGCCAGGCCCCCGGCCGGTCCGGGACGCCCCTCTCGCCCCAGGTCTTCAGGGCTTGCGCGTACGCGTCCTGCGCGCATTCCTCGGCCAGATCGAGATCGCGGGTCAGCTGGGCAGTGCTGCTGATCACCCCGGCCCAGTCGCGGCGGGGGGGCGCGGGCCCCCCCCCCCCCCCCCCCGCCGCCCCCCCCCCCCCCCCCCCCCCCCCCCCGGCCCCCCCCCCCCCCCCCCGCGCGCGCCCCCCCCCCCCGGCGGCCCACCCCCCCGCCCCCCCCGCGGCCCCCGGGACCGCG
>NZ_JBIRVV010000002.1:0-1307184 GCF_044387305.1 Lentzea sp. NPDC020367
CACACGCGCCGTTCTTTCTGAAGACATCTGATGTCTGGAGGCAGCGGGCGTCGTACGGCAGCCGGCAGTCCTATCCCTACGACACGATTAGGAGGTCGTGATGATCCACGACGGTGACCGGCCCGGACCGGCTGGTCAGGAAGACGAGCAGCGGCCGACGCCCGGCCCGCGATCCCCCTCGGGCGCGCGGCGCTACCAGACGCCGCCGACGCAGGCGCGCCGCAGGCCCGCCCTGCTGGCCAGCGCCGGGCTGGTCGCCGTCGCGGTGTTCGTGGCCGTGTTCGGCCTCATACTCACCCGGCCGACCGCCGACGAGCAGCACATCGACCCGCTCGGAGGGAACGACACCGCCAGCCCGACTTCCACCGTCGAGGCGGCGCCGGTCGTGGCACCGCGGGCAGTGAGCGCTGAGCAGCTCGCCGCGCTCCCGCAGGCCACCACTTTCACCACGACCCCGGCCGCGCCGCGCGACCCCGCGCCCGACCAGCCGCCAGGTGGGCTGGTCGCTCACCCGGCCATGACGGTGCCTGTGTTCGCCGCGCCCGGTGGTGACCCGGTCGCCGTCGTCCCGGCGACCCAGCCACTGGGCATCGAGCCGAACATCACCCGCACCGACACGTGGCTGTCCATCCTGGACACCCAGCCGGGGTGGGCGCTGGTAGCGCTTCCTTCGCGCCCCAACAACTCCGTCGCGTGGATGTACACCGACATCCCGGACGTCACCGTCGCCGCGAGCCCCAGCGTGATCACCGTGGACCGGGCCGCGTTCGAAGTCACGCTCACCACCCGCGGCACCGTCACCGGTCGCTGGAAGGCCGGGATCGGCAAGCCCGGCGCGATCACCCCGGCTGGCAGGACTTTCCTGCTGGCGGCGCTGCGCGACACCGGCTCCACGTTCTCCAAGGTCGTGCTGCCGCTGGGCACGCACTCCGACACCCATCAGACCTTCGGCGGCGGCCCCGGAACCGTCGGCCTGCACACATGGCCCACACCCGAGGTCTACGGCACGGCTTCTTCCGACGGCTGCGTCCGTATCCCGCCGGACGCGCTCTCCAGCCTCACCGAGGCGATGAATCGCGGCGACCTGCCGCTCGGCACCCCGGTGTTGATCAAGTGAATACCCATACCCGGCCCCAGGGCCACACCACATCAAGGGGGGACCACGTGGTCCGCACAACCACCCACTCCACATGCCTGTTCCTCGCCGCGGCCGGCATCGGCGCGCTCGCGGCGGCGGGCTCGGCGTCCGTGCTGGCACCGGCGAACGCGCAAGTCCACGGCCTCGCCGGTGCCCAGGCGAGTACGTCGACGGCGTACGGCGTTTCCGCGTCCGGCAACGAGAACAAGGCCGCGCAGCCCTCGATCACCTCCGATGGCGAAGTCAAGGCGGCGTCGGGCTCGGTGTCCGGCATGGGCTGGTCCGCGACCGGCATCACCGTCAAGGCCGGCAACGGGATCGCCGAGGCGACCGTCGGCAACGTGGTGGTCGCGGGCAAGACGATCGGGTCGGTGTCGGCCAAGTGCGCCGATGGCGCCGTCAGCTACGCCCACGGCGGCGGCGCGCCCAGCGACCCGAAACTCAAGGTCAGCTTCGGCGGCGGGGCGGGCGCGACCATCCAGATCCTCGGTGCGGGCGACAAGGTCGCCCAGACGATCACCGTCGCAGTCGTCAAGTGCGGCAAGGCCACCATGCCTCCCACCAACCCGCAGACCAACCCGCCCACGGGCCAGCCGACCGGCCGGCCGACGGGGCAGCCGCCGACCGGCACGCAGAAACCGACGCCCAAGCCCGGCACCACACCGCAGCCCGCGCCGACGCCGCAGCTGCAGGACGGCCACCACCCGGTCACGGGCTGACCGAGGCCAGGAGCGGTTCGCGGACCCAGATCCGGCGTCCCACCCCCACTTCCCCGGGGGTGGGACGCACCAGCCCCACACCACCAGCCCCAGCCACAAGCGATGTGAAAGAGGACCAGGTGATTCCCCTCAAATCCGGTGCGGCCGCCGATGAGCTCACCGATCGAGTCGCCCGGCTCGCACGCGGGATCCGGGTGGCACCGAAGTTCTCCACGATCCTGAGCTGGTGGACCGGTTACCCGCTCAAGCGGTTGCCGGTGGAAGCGGACCGGCTGGACGTGGTCGACGAGCACGAGGGCATGCTGCTCGGCCTGCCCACTGGGACAGAAGTGCTACGCCGCAACGGCGTCTTCGTTCCGCTCAACGCAGACGGTCCGCACCTGGCGTCGATCAAGGCGCTCATCCACGTGCCGCGCCTGGGTCTTACGCCCGAACAGCTCGTCTTGCTGCGCGACGGTGAGGTCCCGATCGGCGAACTCATCCCCGACGCGCCGCGCGGAACCCACTACGCCATCGAGATCGACGGCCCGCGTGAACCCCAGGCCGCGGCGATCATGTCGCGCGGCACGCTCTACCCCGGCGGCATGCCCGCTGTTCTCGCGGACGAGATCGTGTTCTGGCGGGTGCTGCGCGACCGCGCCCCGCAACACGGTGCCCTGTTCCCCCGCCCTGTTCCGACCTCTGTACCCGTGTGGTGATCACGAACATGCAAACGATCTTGACGCCCTCGCCTTCGGCCCCTTCGCCCTCGAGTTCAGGGTGGCTCGCGCGGCACCGCAACGGATCCAGACCAGCACGGCACACGCTGGTGGCGTTCCCCTGGTCCGGCGCTGGTCTGACCGCCTACAACTCGTGGATTCCGCTGCTGCCCCAAGGGATCGACCTGGTGACCGTGGCGCTGCCCGGCCGCGACGACCGCCGTGATGAGGCCCCGGTGACCAAGGTAACCACCGGGCTGGTGGACGCGATCACCGACGACCTGCTCGCGCACACCGACGACACCGCAACGGTGGCGTTGTTCGGCCACTCGTTCGGCGCGCTGCTCGCGCACGCTGTCGCAGTCCGGCTGCAGGAGCACCAACGCACCCCGCAGGCGGTCATCGTGTCCGGCAGCCGCGCGCCGATGGTGCGCCCACAGCAACCGCTGCACCTGCTCGGCGACCGGGAACTGCTGGCGAAGCTGATCGACATGGGTGGTCTCCCGGCCCGGTTGCAGCGCCACGAACAGTTCCTGCGCACATGGTTGCCGCGCGTGCGTGCGGACCTCACGGCGTGCGAAACCTACTGGCCCACCAAGCCCACTGTTCTCGACTGCCCGCTCTACGCGTGGTCTGGCGCGGCCGACTGGTACGCGCCGCCGTGCACCGCGCAACGGTGGCTGGAGCTCGCGACCGACGCGACGCACACAACGTTCCCCGGCGGGCACTTCTTCATCAGCGGCCAACGCGGCACGACCGCCCTGCTGCAGACGTTGCAGTGGCCCCGGCCTGTCGCGGCGCGTCCGTTGCGGCTGCTGCAGTCTCAGCCGCTGCTCGCGCGGAGGTGGGGAACGTGACCACCTTCGAGGTGTTCGACGTCCACTCCGACGACGACGCGGCCATGCGGGAATTGCGCGGATCGCTGGCCCGCTGCTCGGACTCGACGCTGCGGTCCCGCTGCCACGGCGGGACGCCCAGCGCGGCACGGCTACTGCTGGAGGCGCTGCCCTCGCGCGCCGATCAGCTCACCGTCGCCGCGTGGACCGAGCAAAGCATGGTCGGCGTCGGCTCCATGCTCTTCGACGCCGGCGGCATCGAGATCGCCGTGCTCGTCGAGGACGCCTGGCAACGCCACGGCGTCGGGACCGCGCTCACGACCCGTCTCGCTGAAGAAGCCGCCCGTGACGGCGCGCTCGCAGTCACCGCATCGGTCAGCACGACCAACACGGCCGGACTTGGGTTGCTGCGCAAGGTGTTCCCCGCGCTCGCGGTCGCGGCACCGCGCGACGGGCTGATCACCGCGGTGTGTCCGGTCGTGACGGGAGCGGGTCGATGATCACGAACGTGCCGGCGCGGACGTGCCGGCTGGGGTTGGGCACGTCCGCGTCCGGCGCCTCCGCCCACCAGTCCCCGGTCTCCAACCCGAGCTGGAGGGCCCGTATGCATGATTTCGGTCCTGCGCCATGAGTTTCGTTCCACGCGACGTGCTCTCGCCCCTCCCTGACGCGCCTGGTTGTACCGGGCCACAGCGAGATGTCACGCCGCACCGCCTCGGCGCGCCGCACCCGCCTCATCGGGTGATCCGGCCCGCCCCGTCCGTGATCTACCACCGTCAGGGAGACCTTGTGCATTTCTATACACGTCAGCTGCAGATCCACGCCGAGCACCTCGCGGGAACCGGTGCACGCACGGTTCGCGAGCGCATGGCACGGCCTGGGGCCACGGACGCGACCACCAAGAGCAGCGAGACCGACTACGTCACCGACTGCGACCCGGCCTCCGAAGCCGCGATGCGCCAGGAAGCCGCCGAGATCTGGGGCGACGCCCCGCACTCCTTCACCGGCGAGGAAAGCGGTGTGGCGCAGGCACGTCCAGGCGAGCTGCGACTGATCGCGGACGGCGTCGACGGCACCGCGAATCTGCACGCCGGTGCCCCGGAGTACGGGGTGTCGATCGCCATCGAGGTCGACGGCGTCGTGCTCGCAGGCGCGGTCGCCGAACCGGTCAGCGGCCGTGTCTACTCCGCCGGGCGCGGCAACGGAGCCCGCTTCTACGACCCGGCCGTGCGTCACCAGTGGATCCCGCTGGACGCCCGCAAGGACAAGCCGCTCGCACAGCGTCTGCTCGCCACCGGCTTCAGCTACCAGGCCGCCGAGCGCGGACCGCAGGCCGCCGTGGTCGCGCGGATGATCGAGCACGTCGAGGACATCCGCCGCGTCGGCAGCGCTGTCATCGACTTGTGCCGGGTCGCGCAAGGCACGTACGGCGGCTATTTCGAGCACTACCTCAACGAATGGGACTGGGCCGCCGGGCTGCTGATCTGTGAGGAGGCCGGGTCGGTCGTCAGCTGGCCGGGCACCGGCGGACCAGCCGCGCACCTGGGCGACCCGATCTTCGCGGCCGCGCCGGAGGTCGCCGAAGACCTGCTGGTGCTGCTGGAGAAGGCCGGGGCCGCCGCGCTCGACCGCCGCACGCCGGTGCAGCAGCGCGAGTGGGTGAGCGGTCATGCCCACTGATCCCGCACACGACCGCTCCGCCAAGGTCAGCGGGTCGCGGCCATTCGTGGTGAGGCTGGGCCAGGTCATCGTGGGCAACGCGCTCATGGGCGTCGCGGTGGGCATGCTCGTCGCCGCCGCCTTGGGGCTGCTGCCGCTCGACGTGTTCCACCGGGCTGTGAGCGACCGGTGCGGGTGGACGATCGGCGGCGCGATCATCGCCGTGCAGTCGACGTTGTTGGTGCTCAACCTCGCGCTGCGCGTCAAGCCCGGCATCGGCACCGTCTCCGCGGTTGTCATCCCCGCCGTCGTCGCCGACCTCACCCTCGCGGTGCTGCCCGCGCCGCAGGTGGTGTGGCTGCGGGTGATGGCGATGCTGCTCGGCGGCGTCATGTTCGCCGTCGGCACCGGCCTATACCTGTCCGCCGAACTCGGCGCGCTGCCTCGCGACGGCCTGATGGTCGCGATCGGCCGCCGTACGAACTGGAGCCCGGCACGCATCCGCATCGGCGCCGACGTGCTGTGCCTGCTCACGGGCGTACTCATGATCAACCCTGCGGTCGCCGTCGCGAACGGGTCGCTCGGGGCCGGGAGCGTGCTGCTCGCCGTCGCACTAGGCCCGTCGATCGCGACGCTCGTCGCGCTGTTCGCGCACCGTCCACAAGGGAACGCACGCGTGCGAGGTGAAGCCTGATGCCACGAAACACTTCCAGGCCCGAACGCATGATCACGCAGAACCGGTGGCTGCGGCCTCACGGCATCCACAACTTCTCAATTCCTGCGCTGGCAGGGAAATTGCCCGACGGCCGCCGGTACGTGACGTGCGAGCAGGCCGGCGTCTGTGCACGCGCGTGCTACGCCCGAACGGGAACGTTCCGGTTCCCGCAGGTGCTCGCCAAGCACGAACGCAACCTGGCACGCATCCTCGACGACCTCGAGCAGTGGACCGCCGACATCATCGACGAGCTCCGCGCACCGAAGTTCGACGGGGCGGCCGTGAGGGTGCACGACGCCGGCGACTACTTCAGTGATTCGTACCTGTCCGCCTGGCTGGACGCCGCGCGAGCGACACCGGGAACGCTGATCTACAGCTATACCAAGGAAATCTCCCGATTCGAACGCATCGCCGTGCCCAGTGCGCCGGAGAACTTCCGCTGGGTCTACAGCTACGGCGGCCGCGAGGACCACCTCATCGACCCTTCGCGGCACCGCGTCGCCGACGTCTTCCCGACCGAGGAAGCGATCGCGGCCGCCGGGTGGCACACCAACGCCGCCACGGACCTCGACGCCGTGCTGGGCCCGTCGCCGGTCGGCATGCGGCAGAACCACATCCCGCACATCCAACGGCTCATTGGCGACCGCACCTTCCGGGAGTGGCAGGCCTCCAAGCCGCGCGGCCGCGGTGCCGGCAACCGCGGCCCCGCCGACACCCGGCCGCCCAAGAGCGGCCCGCTGTGACCGAGCGGCGCGAGCAGAGAACGCAGCCCGGCGCGCGCCGTCCGCACCCGACCTGACCGATCGCACACCCGACTCTGAAAGGAGCAAGCCCATGCGCACCTGGAGCTTGACCGGCCTGGCCGCCGCACTCGCCGTGGTGGTGTGCGTGGGCTGCTCCTCCCCCGCGCCTGAGCGGGAGGCCCCGACACCGACCTGGCCGGCGCTGAGCGCGTCGACCGCGGCGACCAGCCCGTCACCGTCGCCCCGATCGGGTCTGCGGCTGCCGAGCGTCTCGCCGATCACGCCGTCCGCACCCGCCGGGACGCCGTCGACGGTGCCGCCGCCCCCGACCGCGCCGACCGCCGCGACCACAGACTTCACGGACCCGGTCGCGGTGACGCGAGCGTGGATGACGCAGTGGTGCGCCTCGGACTACCGCCAGCCCCGCAACAACAACGTCGAGCGAGCAACCGTGTTCGCCACCACGGCGGGCAAGACCGCGGACCTGCAAACCGGAGACAGCGAGGCCTCACACCGTGCGGTGGTCGAGCAGAAGCTGTCCACCCGCTGCGACCGGATCACCGCCGAGCTCATCCCCGAGGCGCCGCGCGGCGAGGACCAGGTCTACGTGCGGGCGACGGCGAGCCGCACGCTGCTCGCGGCCGACGTCGCCTTCCAAGCCGAGCAGGTGTTCACCACACGCACGGTGCTGCGCCAACCCGACGGCCGGTGGCTCGTCGACGTCCACGTCGAGGCCGGCTGATGGCGAAACTCCTGCTGATCCCCCTCGCCGCGCTCGCCGGCGCGTTGCTGCTCGTGCTGGTGCTGCTGCAACCCCGCCGCGCCGACGCCGGCGCGATCCTCCCGCCCGCAACCTGCCAGGTGCCCGGCACCGGGCCGAGCACTCCGGCGCCACCGCAGGGTGGCGGCTCGTTCGCCGGGGTGACCCTCTCGCCGACGCAGACCGCGACAGTGCAGCAGATCCTCGGGGTCGCCAAGGCCATGAACATCACCCGCCGCGGCGCGGTGATCGCGTTGCAGGCCGGGATGCAGGAATCGACGCTAAACCCGTTGGCGCACAACGGAAACGCTGTCGGCGTGTTCCAACAGATCGCGCCGGGACCCTGGAATGTATACGTCGGTTACGACCGCACCGACGCCGCCGCTGCGTCCAAGGGCTTCTTCACGGTGCTGCTCAAACGTGCACCGGGCTACGAGACCGACGCCCGGTCGAACCACGAGCTCGCCGAGGACGTCGAGCGCAGCGGTGAGGGCTGGCGCTACCAGCGGCACCAGCCGTTCGCCGAGGCGGTCGTGGCCGCGCTCTACGACAGTTCCGGGCCGCCGCTGGACTGCGCGGACAGGTCGTTCATGGGCCGGATCCAGGTCACCGTGACCGGCTCGGACGTCACCCTGCCGCCGGAGGCCGGTGTCGCTGGCGTCGTGCGCGCGACCTCCCCGCAGGTCGCCACCGCGATCGCGGCCGGTCTGTCGTGGCTCGGCATCACCTACTCCTGGGGCGGCGGCAATGCCGACGGCCCCACGAAAGGCGTGCGCGACGGCGGTGTCGCCGACACGCACGGCGACTACAACAAAGTCGGATTCGATTGTTCGGGATTGACGCTGTACGCGTACGCGCAGGCCGGAGTGCAGATCATCCGGCCCTCGGACGCTCAGCTCACCCGCGCGAAGCTCGTCGTCCCGTTCGCTCAGGCCAGAGCAGGTGACCTGCTGTTCTGGGGCACACATCACGTCGCAATGTACTTGGGGCAGATCAACGGACAGCACCTGATGCTGGAAGCCCCACAAAGCGGCGACGTCGTGAAGGTCTCCAAAGTCAGAACCGGCGGAGACTTCCGGAATGTCGGTGCCCGCCCAATTCCGTAGACGCCAGCCGAAGAAGGAGTTCGCGAATGAAAGCACAGAAAAAGTTCGAGCGACACGAGCTCAACACGAAGGGAGACGTGGAATGGAATTCCGCCCGATAGATAAGCCGGACTCCTGGACTGTTCACACGGCCCCGACTACGGCCATGGCACGGGACGCTGCCGAACAGGGCCATCAGCGCCGCTTGGTGCGCTGGGACCTACGCGGAACGAATTGGTACTTCACCAACACAGACACCTTGCTCCTGGGGGGTGGGCAGGCACGCGAGACACCCGATACGGCAGGGTCTCTTCGCGAGGTCACGAACGAGATCCTCGCGGCCGTGCGCCCGAAACGCGTGCCCGCCCAGGACATCGCGGGACCACGGCAAGGGCTCTCGCACGGGGGCCTGCAGTGGTGACCGGCAACGGCTACAACGCCGAGGAACCCGTCGATCTGCACGACGCTGCCCCGCCGCGCCCAGCCGCAGCGCCCAGTGCCGTGCTCACCGAACGCCCAGGGCCCGAGCAACTGGCGGCGGTGCAGCCGCCGGTGACGGCCGATCCGGCGACGTGGGGGTGGCGTGCCCGGCTGAGGAAGGTGACCGGCGGGCTGTTCAAACCCGGTCCCGGCCGCGAGGAGGCGCGGCACCGGCAAGCCGAGGTCGCGGTGCGCCAGCACCTCGGGGGCGGCCGGCTGGTGATGGTCGCCAACCCCAAGGGTGGCGCACAGGTCAGCACCACCACGTTGATGCTCACGCACACCTTCGCCGCGTTGCGCGGCGGACCGGTCGTGGCGTGGGACAACCACGAGGCGCGCGGCACCCTCGCGCAGCGCGCCGAGGTCGCCACGCCCAACACCCACGTGTGGCATCTGCTCGGCGCCGCCGAGCAACTCACCGCCGTCGGCACGGCGGGCGACCTCACCCACTACCTGCGCTCGCAACCCTCGCGCGCCGAGGTCTTGGCCAGCGACACCGACCCGGGCCGTGCACAGCAGATCAGGCCCGGCGAGTGCGGCCGGATCTGGTTGCTGCTCAGCCGGTACTTCGGGCTGACGGTGATGGACACCGGCGACAACGTCCGCGCGGGGAACTGGCAGTGGGCCGCGGGCATGGCCGACCAGCTGGTCGTACCGATCACGCTCGAGCCCGATGTCGCGCAGAGCGCGGCATGGATGCTCGACCACCTCGACGCCCGCCGACCGGACCTCGTCGCCGGCGCGGTCACCGTCGTCGGCCCCGCCACCGCCGCGGCGCCCCCGGCGTTGCGGCGGCAGATGCTCACCTACTTCGCCGCCCGCACCGCCCTGGTGGTCGAGGTGCCCTATGACCCGCAGCTCGCGGGCGGGCGGCCGATCGTGCACGCCCGGATCAGCGAGGCCTCCCGCCGTGCGTGGGTGGGCGCTGCGGCCGCAGTCGCCGACCGGCTCGCTGCCCAGCGGACCCCACGCCCGGACCAACTACCACCCCGGGCAGGCACCTCCGCTCCCGCACAGGAGCACCACGAATCCGAGCAGCCCGCCGGCACCGCAACACCGCCTCCCAGCGACGCGCACGGGTCGGTCACCGAGCTGCATCTGCGAAGGGCCACATGATGTTCCACCGCAACAACCCGGAGGTGAGTTTCCTCGCCCAGGACTCCGGCCCACCCGGTGCACCGACCGGCTCACCCAATCCCTTCGACGGCGTCCAGCCCGATCTCGGGGTGTGGGGAGATGCGTTCAACTCCACCTGGAAAACACTGCTCGGCGGCGTGTGGGGCATCGCGTTCCTGATCGTGGCGTTCGGGTTCATCCGGGCCACGGTCGAGCTTCAGCGCGCCAAAAAGGGTGGCTACTCCGCAGACGTGCACGAGCACACGGAATCCGCGAAGAAGTCGGTATTCGCTCTGCTCGCGCTGGCCGGTCTGGGCATGATCTTCGGTGCAGTGATCGCGATCTTCTAGCGGAATCGGAGAACACGTTGTCCCGCAACACGCCCACGAGCACGCAGGCCGGCCCCCGGTCTGGTGCCGTGCGCCCGCTTGTCCTGGTCCTCCTGCTCATCGTCGCGCTCGGCGGCGGCGTGCTGATTGGCCGCTTCGCGCTGCCCTCGTCCGGCGAGCAGGCACAGCCCGGCCAGACGCAGCCCAGCGACGTGCCCAGCGGTGCGGGGGCCCGCGAGCACGGGCCGACGAGGATCACAAAGGGGGTGCCGAACGGGTTCACCCGCGACCGTGAGGGCGCAGCGAGCGCGGCGATGATCGCTGTGCAGCTGCAGCCCGCCGTCGCGCACGGCCACGCCGACCCCGAGGTCGTGAAGACCACGTGGATCGCCAGCAGCGCCGACCAGGCCACGCGCCAGCTGTTCTCCCAGACCAAGGCGAGCAGCGCGGACGACCGAACCTCCAAGGCGCCGGCCGACTTCACGGTGAAGGACTTCACCGGCGACCAGGCGGTCATCGAGCTGTGGGTGTCCTCGGTAGGCATCGGCCCAGGTCTGGGCGGCCGAGGCGTTCTACGCGCGCAGCGGTGGTCGACGGTCACCTACCGGCTGGTCTGGGAGGCCGACACCTGGAAGGTCGCGACGGTCAAGACCGTCGACGGCCCCCAGCCCGGCACCGACGACACCGCCCCGGCGCCCGAGCGCAAGCAGGTCGCCTTCTACAGCTTCTTCATCACGATCGAGTAAGCAATAAACCTATGGGGGGAGCATGTTCCGACGCTTGACCGTCCTCTGTGGAACGGTTCTGGCGCTACTTCTCACACTCGCGCCCGCGGCGCTCGCGCAGCCACCGACGAACGGCAAAATCCCGCAAGGTTTCCCTCCCGACCTTGTGAAGTACGTCGGCGACACCAGCGAGTTCCGCAAAGGACCCTGGTTCAGCACACCGGAGTGCAAAGACAAAGGCGGCGACCTCAGCCTCTACCTCAACGAGGTCATGAAGGTCGAGTCGCGGCTGCTGTACTGGGCCACGCCGCCCAGCGAACGTGCCAAGTTTTGGCCTGACCAGAACACCGCCGACGTCAACCGGGAACCGCCGGAACTCCCGGCGACGTTCCCCGCGGTGTTCGGCCCCGACCACTCCTTCAACGTGGCGTTCCGCTACTGCGCCGACGAGATCCGCGAGTGGACCGCCCCCGTGCGCAACACGTGGAACCTCACGTGGGCGGCCAAACCGGACGCCGAGTCGCTGGAGCGGATGAAGCCGTACGCCGCCGGCGACAGCAACCTGATCAAGAACTTCAGCGACCCATGTGCTGATGCTGTGTCGTCCTACTGTCAGAAGGCGTTCTTCGTCGACTGCGGCCGGGCGGTCATGGTGCCGGACAAGAAGGAACGCTGCATCCAGTGGAACGAGTCCATCGCGAACTTCTTCCACGGGTTGTCGCAATTCATCTCGAACAACACCCACTGGCTCGACAAGATCGGCGCGTTCTTCAAGATCATAGGTGAGGCGCATCTTGCCGCCGGGCGCATGCAGATCGATGCGTTCGCCTCGATCCTGTCGGTCGCCGTCGACATCGCGAAGTTCGTCGCCAACCCGACCGGCGCGATGGACGAGCTGGCCAACTCTCTGCACGCCTCGGCCGTGGACTTCACGGTCCGGGTGCTACTCGAAGGCCTGGCCACCGTCGGGAACTTCGACCCCGGCTCGCCGTGGTTCCTGGCCACCTATGGCGCGTCGACCGGACTCGGGCTAATGGTCATGGCGCTGATGTCGGTGCTGATGATCTCCCGCGCCGCCTCCAGGGGCGGTGGCCGGGAGGACCTGCAGGAGGCACTGTTCAAACAGTTGCCGCTCGGGGTGTTCCTGGCTGTGTTCGCGCCCGCGATCGCCACGGTGCTGCACGCGACCGTGCGCAAGATGACCAGCGGGATCGCCGCGTGGCAGTCCGACTACATCGGCAGCGCCATCACGAAACTGGCCGCGCTGTCGCAGGTGACCGCCGTGATGATCCCCGGTGGCGCCGGGGTGGGCAGCATCGTGTTCGGGCTGCTGATCTTCGGTACCGGCGCGGTGTTCGTGGGTTTCGCGCTGCAGTCCGTCGCCCTCCCGTTGTCCGGGCTGGTGGCGGGGATCGCGTGGGGCATGCGTGTGCACCCGAAGTGGCGGCCGAAGGCGGCCCGGCCGGTCTACACCTACATCGGGCTGCTGCTGTCCAAGCCGCTGCTGTACTTCTTGCTCGGCGCGGTGTTCGCGCTCATCGACGGCAACCTCTCGATCCCGGCGATGAAGGTCGGCGGAATGCCGCTGCTCGGCCAGATCGTGGTCGTGATCGTCGCGTTGATCGTAGTCGGTTTCGCTCCGTTCGCGTTGTTGAAGTACGCGCCGTTGCTGCCGACCGCCGAGGACTCACACGACTCGCAGCCGTCCGCCGGGTTCGGCACTGCCGCGGTGGTCGGCGCGGGCATGGCCGCCTTCGAACGTCACCGGCACAGCCGCTCACAGAGCGAGGACAAGGACGGCGGGCCTGGGCAAGACGGCGCCCACTCCATCGCGCAGACCTACAGCGCAGGCCAGAAGCCGAAGCCACGGCAGCAACAGCCGTCATCGAAACCGCAGGCGTCCGGCAGCCAGGCCAGCGGCAGTTCTGGCGGCAAGTCCAGCTTCCCGCAAATGAAGGGCAGCCTGAACAGTCCTTTCTCCGCCGCAGGCTCGGGCGGCTCCGCGTCGGGCATCGGGGCGGGCAAGCCAGGAGCGGCGGCCGGTCCCGGTGGCCATGCTCCGGCGGGCACCACCGCGCAGGCCTCGCAGGCGGGATCGGCGGCCGGCGGCGCGATGGGACCGATCGGGATCGCCGCGCAGGCCGCGCTCGCGGCCGGAAACAAGATGCGCCAGGGCGCGCACCGGGCCGTCAAGGCCGACGAAGAGACAGTCCGGGGGGACGACAAATGAGGATTTCCGTACTGGGCGGCGAGATCAGCCGCCGGGGTCTGCTGGGCTCGCTGAGCACACCCGCCTACGTCGCGCTCGGCGCGGCCGGTGCAATCGCGTTCATCCTGTGGCTGACGGTCGGCGACCTCGCCGGGGCGATCAGCGGGTTCGCCGTGCTCGCCGGCACCTACGGGCTGGTGCGGCCGTGGGGCCGCCGCTCGATCGCCGCGCAGGTCCTGTGGTCGTGGAGGTGGCGCCGCCGCCGGATCCGCGGCGAGACCACGTTCATAGCACCGCAGCTCGCCCGCGAGTCCGATCCAAGCGACCTGTTCGGGCCACTGTGGACACTGCCAACGCCGCTGGGCCGGGTCGAACCGCTCGACCTGCGGGGCACACCGTGGGAGCACATGTTCATCCTGTGGCACCACAACCCCGGTGAATCGCCTTACCTGAGCGTTCTCATGGAGGTGCAGGGCCAGGCGTCAGGACTGCGCGCCGAACGCGCCTACGAGGTCGCGTCCGTCCGCTACGGCGTGCTGCTCTCGCAGCTGGCCAAGGCTGGGTCGTACCTGCGCGGCTTGCAGCAGATCAACAGGATCCTCCCGCATGACGCCACACCACACCGCGAGTTCATCTCCCAGCGGCTCTCGACCCGGCCCGGTCTGGAACCTCTGATCGAGTCCTATGAGGAACTCGTCGACCTGACCGCGAGCACTGCGGAGCAACACCGAAATTATCTCGTGGCCCGGTTCCCGCTGACCGGCGAGTTCTACGAGGAAGCACGCAGCCACGCCGATGGTCCCTCAGGGTGGGCGGGCCTGGTGCGCGACGAGCTGGCGCGGCTCGCGGACCTCGCGGTGCGCGCCGAACTCACCCGCCCGCAGGTCCTCGGCGAGCAACGCACCTGCGCCGTGCTGCGGTCGCTGCAAGATCCCAGGTGGCCGATCGACCAACACGAAGGCGTGCGGTGGGACACCTGCTGGCAGAGCTACACCACAGAGCCCGACCACATGGTCGTCAACGAGGAGTGGCACACGCGCACCGCGTTCCTTCCACGCGACGGGATCGCCCCGGCGCCGCTCGGGCCGCGGTGGCTGGCACCGCTGCTCACGGCGGTCACGCCGTCGGTCATTCGGACCTTGAGCGTCCGTATGGAGTTCGTGCCGGACAAACTCGCCCGCGCACGGGCGCGCGCCGACGTCGCCCAGGACGGCGCGTCGATTCTGGCGGACGCGAAGAAGGGCCGCGTCGACGACGGCACCGACAGCACGATGCTCTCAGCCTCGCAACGCCGCCTGCACGACCTCGCGCCCGGTTCGGGGCATCAGGGCGTCGACTGGTCAATGGCGATCTCGGTGACCGCTGCCGGCGCGGCCGAACTTCGGCGCGCGTGCATGCGGGTCGCGAACGAGGCCGCCCAGTCCGCGCTCACCGAGCTGGACTGGCAGGACCGTGCGCAGGACGCGGCCGTCATCGCGACCTACCCGCTCGCGCGCGGGATGGCGGTGGCGTGATGCGCAAGCCGACGATCTTTCACTATGCCCGAATCGCCGAAGCGCTGCGCCATGCCGGCACCGACTGGCAAGTGCTCGACGAGCTGATCGGTGCGGTGCCTGACCTTCCCTGCCGCAGCAGCGATCCGGATGTTTTCTTTCCTGGCGAAGGAGCTCGGTTCGCCGGAAGGCGAGCGATACAAGATGAACGAGCTCGCGTTGCCGGGCTGTGCAGTGGATGTCCGGTCCGCACGAAGTGCCTGGCAAGTGCGCTACTGCGAGGCGAGACCTACGGTTCCTGGGGCGGCGTGTGCCAGCCAGATTTTCAGCTGCTGCAACAACTCTGGGAGGAACGCGTTCCCCCGAGCGCTCGGCCGCTGGCGGGTAGTGCCGCGGTGAAAGAGACCCGATGATGTCTCGCCGAGCCAGCCAGTGGACACGTGCTTTTGGTCGCGCGCGGCCGGCTCCGCTGGTCGGATGGCGGCCGCCGGAGCCAGCCGCGCCACCACCGCGGCTGGACTTCCTGCCGCCGCCGTCCCGTCGGCGGTGGCTGGATCGGTGGGGCTGGTACGAACCGCGCAACGAGCCCATGTCGACGACGACCCGGCAGGCTGAGGCGCTCAATCTCGCGCTCAGCTCGCCACCGACGAGCAGCCGGGGACTGATCGTCGGCACAGATCTGTTGTCGGGCCAACTCGTTGTGCACGACCCGTTCGTCAGCTACGAGGACAAGCTGATCAGCTCGGTCAACGTGGTGGTGGTCGGGGACGTCGGCAAGGGCAAGAGCTCCCTGCTCAAGACTTGGGCCTGCACCCGGCAATTGCTGCTGCGTGGCCGGCGCGTCGTCGTGCTCGACAAGAAGCTGCAAGCCGGGCGTGGCGAATACACCGCTCTGGCCCAGTATCTGGGAGCGCCGAGCATCCGGTTCACGGTCGATGGCACCGGTAGTCGCCTCAATCTCCTTGATCCCGTCATCGCGCTGGGAAGCGAGCAGATCGATGACTCCGGTCAAACGATTGACCGCACCGATCGGCCGACCGGGCAGATGATGCTGCTGCGCGCTGTGCTGGCTGAAGCGCTCGCGCGGCCTGTCACCGAACGCGAGGGGAAGGCCCTGCGCCTAGCGCTGGTCAGCGCGACCCGCGATGCCCGCGAGCGCGACCGTGTGCCAGTGATCGGCGATGTCGTGCACCACCTGCTGCACCCTGGAACCGACGAGGCTCAGACACTGAACCGCACGGTGTCTGAACTGCAGGAGTGGGGTCTGGATCCGGCGTTCGGCTTGGAGCGGATGATCGAGGAGGACCTCGCGGGCCTGGTCGACGGCGAGACCAGCGCGGACGTCAACCTCGATCATCCCAGCGGCCTCACGCATTTCGACATCAGCGCTCTGCCCACCGAGGGGCCGGCTCTGCGGGTGGTCATGGCGCTGATCACGACGTGGCAGACCAACATGCTCGCGGCGCGTTCCGAACGCGCTGAGCAAACGGTCGACATCATCGAGGAGGCCTGGCACGTCGCGGAGGGCTCGACCGGCAGGATCCTTCGCCGCAACGCCAAGCTTTCCCGTGGACTTGGTCTGTCGACCGTTGCGGGATTCCAGCACCTCGTCGACCTCGACGCCGACAGCCCCGGTCGTGCGCTGCTACAGGAAGCAGAGACCAGGTTCATCTACTGCCAGGGAAGCTACGCGGACGCGGCTGCCTGCGTCGCGCTCTACAACCTCCCGCCCGGCACCGAAGAAACCATCATGACGATGGCTCAGGGCACCTGTCTGCTCCAGATCGGTTCCCGTGACCCGATCCTCGTGCGGCACGAGCGCTCACCTCGCGAGATCGCACTCACCGACACCGACAGCGCGTTGACCGGGATGCTCTGGCGCGAATGAGTGGGCCCGGTCAGCAGCACCAGATCCCGTCGTCGCCCAGGCCGCTCTACGGGGTCTTCTACCCCTTGCTCGGTGCGGCTCTGGCGACGACCCTGCTGGCTGGTCTGGTCGGCGCCGCCCTCTCGGGCTGGCTGGTCGGGCATGGCTGGGCCTGGCCGCCGCCCCGGCTCCTACCGTCCACGATCATCGGCTGGGCCACACACCTGTCCGACCCCGCTGCCGGCTGGCCCACAGATCCCCGGCCCGGGCCAGCAGTCCTCACCTACGGCGCGGTGCTTGTCGTGCTCGCCGCGGAGCTCGCGTTGTGGATGAGGGTGTTCGCCTGGCGAAACCGGATCTATCGGCGCCGCGCCGAACTCCGTTCCGGCCTGGCCGACCGCCACACCGTCCAAGAACGTCTCGGTGCCACGGCTGTCACCAAAGACGCACCGCGGCTGCGCCCTTCGCTGGCCAACTTCCTCGACATCAGCGCGGACGACGCGGGCGCGTTGTTCGCTCGCTGGCCGGGCACGGCCGAGGGGATCTACGGAACCCACGAAGATTCGAAGCTCGTTGTCGCTCCAGTCCGGATGGGCAAGACCGCACGGCAAGCGGTGTCCGACGTCCTGCGAGCCCCCGGCGCGCTCGTGGCCACCTCGACCCGGTTCGATCTGATCGAACTAACGATCATGGAACGCGCCAAGCGCGGTCTCGTCTGGGTTTTCGATCCGGAAGACCGCGTCCCCTGGCCGGACAAGCTGCGGTGGAACCCGATCCGGGGTTGTGACGACTTCGACGTCGCGCTGCGCCGAGCCGTCGCGATCTGCAGCGCCCGGCCGCTGGAGGACACCAAGAACGGCGGGTACTTCAGCGGCAAGAGCGAGGGCGTGCTCGCCGCCATGCTGCACGCGGCCGCGCTGAGCGGCTCCGACCTGAGCACGTTGTGGCTGTGGACCACCAGCCAGTCCTACCGACCCGCTCAGATCCTCGAGACCGACGACCGGGCCGCACCCGCGATCGCCGACGGACTCCGCAACCTGCTCGACAGTCTGAAAAGCACCTCAGACACCTCTGGCGCCGGCGGCATCTACTCAACACTCGAGCTCCTGCTGCGCCCGCTCACGTCGCCGACGATCATGCGGGCGCTCACGCCCCAGCCAGGCGACCAGCAGTTCGACATCGACGCATTCATCCGCAGCGGCCGAGACACGCTCTACATGGTGAGTCGCGGCAAAAAGAACTCCGCGGCGCCAATGGTCAACGCCTTGATGGTCGAGGTGCTGCACCGAGCGGACATCCTGTCTCAGCGTCCGACCGCAGAGCAGCTTCGTGCGCCCGCTTATGGAGACCTGAGGCTGGATCCGCCGCTTCGGATCGTGATGGACGAGGCCGCCAACATCACACCGGTCGACGACCTGAGCAGCCGCCTGGCCGACTCAGGCGGACGCGGGATCCAGGTCTACGTCTACGTGCAGAACTTCTCACAGCTGCGACAGCGCTGGGGCATCGAGGAGGCAACCGAGATCTGGGACTGCGCCTCGATCAAGCTCGTCCTCGGAGGCTTGAGCAACTCGAAAGACCTACTGGCCCTTTCCGACTTGCTGCCTGAACGCATAATCGACCAAACCAGCGTGTCGACCGGTTCCGCCGCACGCGACCAAGTCACGGTTTCCCCGTGGAGGCAGCGTGCCTTGACCATCGACGAGATCCGGGAACTCCGCGACGGCGAGGGCTTGCTGTTCTACCGCAACCTGCGTGCGGCGAAGGTCGATCTCCCAGGTTGGTGGGAGACCCCGGACCTGGCGGACCTCGTCACCCAGAGCCGAGCCGAAGTGCGCAAGGTGCTCGCTGCTTCCCTGTCGGGACGGGCTTCAGCTTCCGAGACGCCGGCCGACGATGGCTGAGAACCCCCTCGAGCCTCTCGAATCCGGCGACGACCTGCAGGCCCGCGCGGGCAGAACACGTCCGCCAGCCCAGGAGGTACCGGTCCTGGACGTGGAGTTCCTGCCAGAGGTGGTCTCGGATCTCGCCTCAACGAGCGAACTGCACGACCACCAGCTCGCCGAGCTCGCGGGCGTCGTCTCCGAGCTTGGGGGCTCCGTTGCGACGGTCCGCGACGAGACTCAGTCACTGCGCGAATTCCTGTTGGAGTTGCAGGAGAGCCTTGTCGAACGAGTGAACCTGAGGCGCCCCAACAGGTGGGCTTGGGGGTTCCTCGCGCGTGATGAGGCAGCGCAGCTGTGGAGTGAGCTGCGGTGGTTCGTTGACTACCTCATCGCGCGGTATCCCTTGTCGTCGGACATGAGAATCCCGCCGTGCTGGTACTGCCACACCGTCGCCGTCGACGAGCTCACTGCTCTGTACGCGGCATGGCGTCACGCCTACTGCTCGGGAGACCAGCCATCAGACGAGATGATCGCGTGGCGCAACCGATGGCTATGGCCGACCTTGCAGAACCTTCACGCCCACGCGGATTGGAGAGAATGCAAGGCACAACGCCAGCACGTAGCGCCAGCCGCACGCCAAGAGCTCACCGACGACAGCTTCCACGACTTCGTCACGCACGACCTCGACGAGCGGACAGACGAACGCAGCACACCGCTTCCTTGGTCAACCGATCGCTAGCCTCCTTCCAGCCGATCCAGAACGAGGCCTAGCCAGAACTGTTGTCCTCTCGAACATCCGCTTCCACGGCAACGGAGAGAGCGCGGTTAAGGCGGTACATGACCCAGCGCATGCGCAACCTGGCCCACTTGCTCGTCATCGCGCGCAGGGTTTCTGCCTCGAAGCTCTTGCAGCCAGCGATCAGTTCCATGTTGGTGCGGTCCACCAGAACTTGAATCGTGCGAAGGGAGATCACCGCGTGCGCCTGCCGTGGGTTGATACCGAACAAGACCAGGCTGGTCGTGCAGTGCTGCAAGAGCAGGAGGGCCAGATTGGCCGGTTCAACCAAGCTGGTCGTGTTGCCGCCTGTCGGCAGCAGCTGCTCGTCGACCGGGAGCAGCGCGGTCCGGATGCCCGCGGCGTCAGCGTGAATCTCATGGCTGGCTCGACGGTAATAGGGCTCCAGATGTCCCAGTTCGGCGAGCCTGGTCAGGTCCGCGAACTCCATCCGGTTCTGGCTTTCGCCCCGGAGGTCGTGGGCCCAGCCGTAACTACCTCGATAATGTGGACCGAACCGGCTCACCAACGCATCGTGTTCGGAACGCAGGCTGTCAAGCTCGTCGGCGGCAATGGGTGTTTGTCCCAGCGTCGTCGCATGCTTCTGGTGGCGTAGCGCGTCGTTGTAGGCGAGCACCTTCTCGTGCAGCACATAGCGCTCAGCTAGATCCGGATGCTCCGGATCGCGGCCGTACTCGCCGATCACTCGCGCGATCACCGCCAACTCGTGCAGTGTGCGGCAGCGTCCAAGCGCAGCACCAAAAGCTCCACCGCGTACGTCGGCGTACACCTCGTACGCCACACGACACGCTCGGGTCTGCAGTCGCAGCAACGCCTCTAGTACGTGATCGATTTTTGTAGTCGCATCCGCTTCACGCTGCTGGAGAGTGCGCACCATCAGCGTGTTCGTCTCATGCCACGCGAGCAAGTAGAGCGTGAGTGCCCTTCCCCAGTGCCGCTGCAGCCACTTGCGGAAGCGCTTTTCTTCTCGGGCGTAGCCGGCGGCAAGCCGACCAGCGGTGGGGAGCAAGCTGGCGGCGCGGCGGGCTGCTACAGCATCCACATCTACGGTGATCCGGGAGCCATCGGCGGTCTCGATGACGGCGGTCATGACACTCCAAGTGCAAGATGAAAGGTGCGGGCCTGAACCGCGGAGGAAGAAGGAAACGAGCACGCTGCGGGGAGCCGAAGTCGGCTACCTACCCGCGGTGTTTCAGCACCGACGCGCACGGCAACGTTGCCTGCATCGCGTCGTTCTGGAGGCGCTTCACGTCGGCAATCTTGGCACAGGTGATCTCGGTCCACGACGAACAGGGACATTGATCGGCTTTGCATTCTCCGGAGTTCACCCAGCCAGGCGACTCCATGCGAACCTCAGCGCTCGCCCGTCCTGTGGTCTACAAGCCTGGTCGTGGTCCAGGACGCGGATCACGCGGCTGGTGATCGAGCTCGCGACGACGTCGAGCGGCGGACTCCCGCTGTTGCTGCTCGACGAGCCTTAGTCGATCCACTGTCTCCTTCGGATCGATCGGCCCAGCAGGTGCTCGGCTCTGCAGATCAGTCGCTGAGCTGGATTCGATTGCCATGGCGGCCCTAGACGCTGTGGCATGGCGAGCCTGCTCTTCAGCGCTCCGAGCTGCCTCATGTTCGGGACGGATCTGATCGTTGCGGTTCGCTTCTCCGAGAGGTTCAGGGGTGGTGATTCCGTGTTGTTCTCGGTAGGCGGCGAGGATCGCCAATGCTGCGAGGTAGCGGGCTGTCTGGGCGGCGCCTTCGGGTGCGGGTCCGAGTTGTTCGACCCATTCTGGCCGGTCTCGGGCGGCGTCGCGGGTGAGCGTGACGACGCGTGCCTGGATTCGTTTGGCGTCTGCGGTTGCCGCTGCGGCGAGCGCTCGGTCGCGTCCTTCCAACGCGGCTGGTTGTGGAGGACGTGGCAACCACGATGGCCACATGCCGTAGGTCTTGACTGGCTGAGGTGGGTCTATGTTCGCACTTGGGTCATCCTTGGTGACCGATTCGAGGCGCGCCATCGTACGTTGGTAGCTCGGGATCAGAAGGTTCAGGCGTGGTGCAGCGCCCAAGAAGGCGCTCTCCTGGTCATCGGTGGTCGCGCGAGTGCTGGCGATCGTTGAGGTGCGGATGCGCCATGCGACGAACGCAGCTGGGTTCTCTTCTTCTTTGAGTGTTTGGGGATCGATCGCCGCGAGCACGTCCCGCGGATCGTGGCCCGCGTCGGCGGCGCGGGCGAGGTTCTGTGCGAGCGCGCCGAAGGCTGAGCCGGTGATGACGAGTTCGGCGCCTGGATGGTCGTTCCATGTTTCGCGTAGCAGGTCTGCCGTTTGGTCCCGCAGCTGCGCTTCCTGCGTGAGAGCTGGTGCACCGTCTCCTTGGTCTGCGGCCTTGGACGCCTTGGCTACTCGTTTGAGGGCAGCACAGACGATGCGACTGGCATCTCGTACGGCGGGGCGAACCATGATGGTGGGGTTGATGCGCACGAGTGCGTCGCGGGGATCGGTTGAGCTCGAGCTCAACCGATCGATCAGGCGGGCTATGGAGTCGAAGGCGCTCCCGTTCGTCACGGCGTCGACAGCCGTGTGGTTTTGCCAGACATCACGGAGCAGCTCTTCGGCTGTTGCTCGTTGTTCTGCGCTGGCTGCGTGGCGTCCGGCTTGGGGCGTGTCGAAGCCGGACGGCTCCGACTTGGGTAGGGGATCCTTGAGTTGCTTCAGGTCGACCAGTACGGGCCGGTCGTTGGCATTGATCTCGGTGGCTACGGCCCGCTCCACCATTTTGGTGATGACGCGGCGTCTGCGTGTGAAGGCGGAGTCAGGTTCGCCGAGCATGTACGTGTCATGTGGAGTCTCGAAGTCTTGCAGGGATGCGAACGTCCACACGGCTTGTGCGTGACGCGAGGTGGCGACCAGGAAGCTTCGGTTGTCGGCGCCTGGGGCGTGGAAGAGCACGGCGCCGCCGCGTTGTTCGTCGTCCTCCCCTGTCCAGGTCTTGTTGATGTTGAGGCCTTGGCTCTTGTGGGCGGTGAGGGCGTAGCCGTGCGTCAGGCCGCCTTTGGCGACGTAGCCGGGGTCGAAGGTGCGGCTCTCGCGCACGTGTCCGCCGGGGATGGCGCGTGTCCAGGTGACGTCCAGGTGGCCGGTGTCGTCGATGTGGGTGATGACTCCGCGGTAGCCGTTGAGCGCGTCGGGGTCGTCGGTGTGGCGTTCGTTGATGCGGACGAGGACGTGATCGTTCTCGTGGAGGTGGATGGTGTGGCCGCCGGGCAGGTCGTAGGTTCGGCCGTGCCCGAGTTCGCCTTGCACTTCGCGGATGGCTTGGGCGCCGGCGTTGAGGCGGTCTACTTGTTCGTTCGTGCTGGCGACCATGAGCAGGCCGAGCATCTCGGTGTGCGGGTCGGGTGCACCGATTCGCTGGTCGATCCAGGTGGCGAGCATGGCGGCGGTGGTGTCCTGACTTGTCTTGCCGACGATGAGGCGGTCGCGGTCGGCCCATGAGGTGAGTGCGTCGACGTAGTTCCCCTTGCGCCAGGCCGCGACTGCGGCGCGTTCGTCTTCGTCGGCTTGGCGGCGGTTGTCCAGCAGAGCTCCGCCTTCGACCATCTCGTGCACGACCGCGACCATTGAGCCGCAGCCGACGCCGCGCAGTTGCTTGGGGTCGAAGATCTCCACGATCTTGGTGCCGCTGTCCTCGGCGGCTTGGTAGAGGGCTGCGCGGTCGCGGTCGTGGGTCATGCCAGCCTCGTCGAGGATCAGGACGTCGATTCCGCTCAGGCCGTTCCCGTTGTCGATGCGCCACCTCCATTGCGCCACGGTTCGGCTGGAGATGTTGGACGCGGCTTGAAGGTTCTGTGCGGCAACGCCTTGCGTGGAGGCTCCGGCAACGACGAAACCTTCGGCTTCGTAGGCGATGCGGGCCGCTTCCATGAGGGTCGTCTTGCCGGAGCCGGGTCCGCCGATCAGTGCGTCGATGGCCTGGCCGGAGGTGACGATGTTGAGCAGTTCGCGGCGTTGTTCGGTGGAGAGGGTGAAGCCGTTGGTGGCCTCGATGGTGTCGGCGGCCATCTCCGCGGTGGTTCGGGGAACGCGGATCGGGGTTTGGTCTTCGTGGCTTGCTTGGGCGGCGGAGACGATGGTCTTCTCGGCCGTGACGATGTCTTGGGTGGTGTACAGCTGGGCGTTGGTCATGTGGTCGGCGCCGAGTTGGTGGCGCTCCCCCATGCTGGCCGCAGGGTCGTCGTCGTTGTCGATGCTGATCAGTGGCACGAAGCCGTTGTGGCGCAGGACGTCGTCGGTGAGGGTCTCGACGGTGTGGTGTTGAGCGCCGTTGGGAAGCTGGTCGACGACGGCTGCGAGCGCGTCGACACGGGAGAATCTGCGGGAGTGTCCGGTGAGGCCGCGCTCGACGTCCTGCAGTGCGGTTGCGAGCTCGTTGAGGGTTGGTTGGCGGGTTGTTTCTTCTGGCATCACGGGGATGTGCGCGTTTTGGGCCATCGCGTCGGGGTCGAGGCCGGCGTCGATGGCTCGCTGGCGGTTCTGCTCGCGGCGCGTCAACTCCGGTTCGGGGGTGTCGTTTTTCGCCTGGCGGGTTTCTTGCTGGACCATGCTTTTGAGCGATCGTGAGGCGTCCTGTTCGGTGAAGCCGAGGTCGAGGAGCATGGCGTGGATGTCGGCGCCGCGCTGGGAGAACTCCTTGATGGCGGCGTCCGGGATAGAGGCGACTTCCCATTGTCCGGTGCGTTCGGAGCGGCGCCAGGCGATGCCGTATCGCTGGGTGAAGACGTGTCGGACGCTGCCGTGCAGGAGCTTCGCGGCGGCTGGGATGTGGCGCATGAGGTCACGGCCGCCGGCCGCTACGGTGCTCCACTTGCCGTCGGGGCCCTTGGTCATGTTGGTGATCGTGTAGTGGACGTGCCAGTGCGGGTCGCCGCAGCACTTGCCGGCTGCGGGTCGGGCCGCGGGGTGGATCATGGCCCAGCCCGCGAAGCCGTTGCCTGGAACCGTTTCCGCCTTTGAGCCGTCGCCGTGATGTCCGCGCATTCCGTATGCGGTGTTGGTTTCCAGCCAGGCGAAGGTGGCGCCGCCTTGCTCGAGGTAGATGGCGTCGAGGGCATTGCCTGTCTCCTCATCGACGAACTCGCGCAGGAGGGAGAAGCTTTTCGGCAGGGTGAGGGTGATGTCGTAGCCGCGGTTGCCGGTGATGACCCGGTTGTCGACCACCGCGTCGGACTGGGTTCCGTCCTCAGCTGTGATCGTGATGGTCTTGGTGAGATTGGCTGCCGCGCCCTCGAATACGCCGGGGTCCCAGACCGCGGTGAGGCGTAGTTCGGCGGCGTCGGCGAGCTGGCCGGCGTGGTCGGCGCGGAGCATCGCCGTTTCGCCGTGGCGCACGACCGAGCGCTTGGCGCGGTCGAACATGTCGAGCATGCGTTTGGATGTTGTTCCGGACCATCTGCCTTGGCGGTGCCGGAGGACTTCGGAGACGTCCACTTTGGCCTCGCGGGCGACGCCTTCGATCATGCGAACCAGTTGCGCGATGGGGACTTTGGCCTCGATCGGCACGCCTAGCTTGTGCTCGACGAGCTGCTCACCGGAGCGCGGGTGGTAGCCGTCCATCATGGCTCGAGCGAGCGGAAACTGCTCCGGGGTCAGCTCGGTGCCCGCTTCGACACCCAGATCTGCCAGTGCCTGGCCGATCCAGATGAGGGGGCGTTCCGCGTCGGTGCGGTACTCGAGCTGTGCGTCTCCGGAGATGCCTGCGACACAGCCGTGTTGCTGTCCGAGCCGGTAGTCGACCTGTTCCGGCGCGCTACCAATCGATGTCACCCAGGACACCGGGCATACCTCTCCCCCGCGTTGCGCGTGGGAGGGTTTGAAGATCATCTTCTTCGTATCGCGATAGCGATACCTTAGTCCAAAGCTGTTGTCCTTCGCAGGCGCAAAGCCTGCCCTGATCGCGCAGCGATCAGCACAAGAACTGCCGGCCCGCAGGGCCGTCGATGTCCGGCCGCTTTGCGACTTCCTCGGGTTGTCAGCTGCTGTGTGTCGGTTGACCTGGTGGGGCAGATTGGTCGAGCGCTGGAATGTGTGCGTGCATTAGCGTCCACGGAGGGGTCCGTCCACTCGGGAGGGGTTGACGTGAAGACGGCTGCACAGATCAGAGATGAGGTTCGCGCCGAGGAGCGGCAGCGACGGAAGCTGCGCGAGCGGGCGGTGTTGACGATCGCGGCGGCAGCGGCGGCGGCCGTGAAGGAGCTGGAAGACGTCGAACGTCGCAAGCAGGCGTTGCGCGATCAGCTGGAGCGGGACCTTGCGGCTGAGGACGCGAAGCTGGATACGAAGGAGCTGGCTGCCGGGCGGGCGGTGATCGAGGCGTTGAGCGGCGCCGAGCTCAGTGCTATCGGTGCGACGTTCCGAGACGCGGAGCTTCATCGGCACACTGGTATCCAGGTCGCCTCGTTCCGAAGGTGGGCTCGTCGGGCGCGAGACGCCGAGGACCAGGCGCTCGATCACGTTGATGATGCGCGGGCGCCAAACCCGCGAGCATCCAGAGATTCCCTCAAGGTCCGCACTGGTGTTCGGGGTGACCTGAACGTGGTCGGCGCTCTGGGGGCACCAACCACTGTGTCCGAACCGCCCGACGATGGCTTGGGTTAGGCAAGTTCCCGAGCGCGGGTGCCGCGTTGACTCCTGCCCTTGGGTATGCGCGCACGTGGTTGTCGCGCCGGTGTCAGCAGGCTTCGGACCGAGGTCGCGTGAGTTACGCCGCCGCAGGCGGTCCTATTCGCCGAAGGCGGCGGGTGTGCGAGGGCGGCAGCCTTCGCTCGGGGTGTGTCGGGCTCGATGCCCGGCGCACCCCGGCTTCGCGCGCGGCGCCCACCAGGGATGCACGTCCTTGTCGGGCTGTGCATCCCTGGTGTGTGGTTGTGCGGCCTAGGCGGCCATTGCGTAGTGCGTCTCCCGCGCTTCGGACTTCTTCGGTTCGTTGCTCCAACCGAAGTTGTTGTGTACCAGCCGCTTCATGTCCCACTGGTCGGCCGGGCTGTACGCGTCGGCTTCCTTGCGGAGGATGGCCAGTGCGGTCGAGCGCGGGAAAGTCGTGGCGATGAACTTGCACCTGGCGGCGATGATTTCGTCTCGCCACGCGGTGGCGGGCAGGGACGGGAGCCCTGGGCGGTCAAGGCTGCGGCACCGGTCGCAGAGTCCATCGGTGTGGTAGCGGTTGTCCTTTGCGCTGCGTTCCTGCCAGCAGTGGACGCACGCGAGCCCTTGTAGCGCGGGAACGGCCGTCTCGTCGTAGTCGTTCTCGTAGTTGAACGGCCTCTCCTCGATCGGAGGCTGGTCGTCGACACCGGCGCGGCTCCACTGGTAGCGGTGGACAGTCTTGGCGCACTTGATGGCCGTCTGGATCTGCTTCTTGGTCCTGCGCGCGATGCGGGCGGCCGGGTCGACCTTCCGGCGGACAGGGCTGAACTCGACGACGTCCCTGCGGCAGCTCGTGCGCAACTCCGGCGCTTCGGCTCGGGTGGTGGGAATGTGCACGTCGGCGCGCAGGACCTCGGGCTCAGCCGGAGTTGCTTCGTCGACGGGCGGGGTGATCGGGTCGACGTACAGGACGACGCACGTTTCGATGAGTTCGCGGTGCTCCGGGGTGCTGCGCTTCCATGCGTCCCGCATCCGGGCGTTGACGGTCTTGGTGTTGTTCTCGCGAACCCAGGCGATGTGAGCGAGTACCTCAAGGGTTTCGGGGTCTGCGGTGTCAAGAATCTGTGCGGCCAGCTCGCGTGCCTCGGCCATTCCGCCAAGGTCAAGGAGCAGGTCAATGTCTTCCAGCATTTCCGAAACAGACGTTTCATTCGTCATGAGACTCAACCTTTGGTGGTGTTTTCCGGCCGCCGGGGGTCGCGGTCCTCGGCGTGTTCTTGCACTTCGATCCTATTAAGAATAGGGCTGCAATGCAAGTCTTTCCCGACCAAAAAGGGTAATTCTTTGGACTCTTTTTCTTTCTCGGTGCCACAAAGTCCGGGCACGCAGAGGAAGTGATGAGAGGGGCGGCGCGCCATGAAAGGGCAGGCCAGGGGCCTGCCCTTGTCTTCCTGACCGCGGGTCGGTGGCGGTCTGTCAATTCGCCATCTTTGGCCGGTGATTTTTTGGCGCCCGAATTGCGTGGCGGTAGGGGCCCCGCGCCATTCGGGCGCCAAAAAATCATTGGACAGGCGAATTGACAGGCCGTCACCGACCCATACAATGCGCCGCCCCTCTCATCACTTCCGTAGGTGAGCCGAATTTCGGAATCAGCCACAGTTTTCGGAACTGCTGATTATGTCCGCGGCTCAGGTTCCAGTCGGGCAGTCGGGGCAGTTCGGCATGTCGCTCGGAAACCCGCAGGTCCCGCACCTCTCGCCGTTCGCTACCTCTATCGCGTTCTGGCGCTGGCGCCTGTGCTCGATGGCGTACCGCTCACGTGCGGTCGCCGGCGCCCACGGGGCTTGGGTTGATCGTTTGGCCTGAAGAAGCCTGCGGATGGTCCTGCTCGCCATTCGGCAACCCCCGACGCGCTGTGTTGCTCCGACACGAACAGGGCTGGTCCAGCTATGAGCTGTGCCAGCTCTCCCGGCCGATGTACTTACTCGTCTGGTCGTCGCGACCAGGCCCGCGACGTGCGGCGCATTCGTAGTCGCGCTCACCGTGACTCCCGCGGTCATGCCTCGCGGGAGCATCACGCGCAACGCCAGGCGCAAGGTCGACGGTGCTCCACACCTCAGATCCACGAACGGTAGGGTGTGAAGGTCTTCAGCAAATCAGGCATGGTGTGCCTCCGGCGCTGAAGCACCGTGCTGGCGGCTGACTGTCGCGGTTCCGTCCTCGGGCGGTGGGCCTCGTGCCTAAGCCGCCAGCACACCCATCTCCTGCGTTCGCAGGGTTCCGTGGCCTTGTACGGCTCCCAGCGCGTGTCAGGCGACTCATCGCTCAGCCAGGAGCTGAGGCCTCACTCCTGATCCGGCACGGAACGTGTCGGCGAGTTCGCCTTGTCCGAAGTGAGATTGTGGAGCGCGTTGTCGTCGCCTCGCAGCCACTCGGCAATCTCTGCCAGGCGATGAGCACCAAGCACTTCGAGGTCATCCAGTTCGACGATGTCCTCAAGGCACGTCGCCGGCACGATGACCCGGCTGATGCCGTGGGCGCGGGCTGCCCGGACTGCGGCGCAGATGTCGCCCGTTGCGCGGAGGCCGCCGTCGAGGCTCACGTCGCCGATCACGGCGGTGTTGGTGATCCGCCGCGTCGAGATTCCTGCAGCAACCGCGATAGCGGCCACGGCGATGGCCGCCGACGTGACAGAGGGAAGCTTCCGGTGTGGGTCGACGCGCACCGTGATGCTGCGATGGATGACGGGGAGGCCAGAATTGGCCGTCGCCGCCCGCAACCGCTCGCGCAGCTCGTTCGTGCTGCCATTGCTTCCAGCCAGAGCCAGTGAGGTGGGACCGTCGGTCGCCGTGGCGCTGAAGGTGAGAACTTCGCCCGGCTGGCGTTCCACGGACACCGAAGCGACGGTCGCGGCGAGGCCAACTGCCAGATGGCCATCTGTTCCGTACTTGTGGTCGACGTCCTGGCAGCAGTGCCGGCAGGCGACGTTGGTCTCGGAATAAGAAACGCCCTTTCCCGTGGCGTGGCAGCAGGGTGTCAGCGGAACAAGGCGTTCGGTGCCGTCGGCACGCTTGATGTCCTCGTCGCACACGAGAACGTCGCCGTCAGCGTCAACTCCTCGGACCCGGCCGGCGATCACGGGAGCGACGTGCAGCAGGCGGCCGTTGGCGAGCCTTAGTTGGAAGGTGCGGCTGGGAGATGTGCGGTAGCTCATTGGACGTCCAGTCAGCTCCTGGCGACGTCAAACTCTGCGCCAGGAGGCTCGTGTTGATCGTTGCGAGTCGTGTCTCGGTCGGTTCGCAGTCGGTGGTTCACGCCGCGGCCAGCGTCTCGGCGGCAGGCGCGGTGCGCCGCCGCTGCATCTCTTCAAGAGCTCGGGCGACCTGGGGGAACATGTCGCCGGCGCGGACTGGTTCGTAACGAGCTTTCCGCTCCCTGATCGCTGTGACCGGACCGCGCCGCGCGCTGGGCCCGGCGTGGATCGCCTTGAACGTGAACGCTGGGATGGTCTTGCCGATCTCGTGGTCGAACGAGTCGTTGTTGGTCAGGTGGCCGTAGACCATGATCTTCAGGCCGGTGGTCCAGTTGCTCTCCAACACGTTCTTGGCGAGCGTGCCGGAGCAGACGACGTCCAGGAAGGTCGCGGTTCCGTCGTCCCAGCGACCGGTGTCCTTGATGAAGCGGCGGTCGTTGTTGAAACCAAGGATGAACTTGACCTCGAACCGGTCGGGGTGTCCGACGTCTCGGGGCACACCGCACAGGTCGCCGATCTGCAGGAAGAGGTTTTCGGGCATGGAAGATCTCCTTTGTAGTGCTCGATGAGTCGGTTCAGAAGCGCGGCGGCTTGGGGAGTGAGCGCGGCCCTCTGGCGGCTTGATGCGACGAGCTGAGCCGGTAGCGCGGATCGACTTCGCGCGAGTGCCGACAGCGGCTCAGTGGAGACGATGCGATCGGCTCGTGGCGGGGTTTGATCGTGCACCGCGTACAGCTGGCAGCGGGTGGCGCTGGTCATTCCTCCGGCATGCGAAGAGAGATGAAGCGGAGTTCGACATCGCCTCGCGGTCCGGACAGGTCTGAGGTCCGTTCGTGCTGGGCGATGGGGCGACGGTTGTGCCGGCTTGTGCCCCTCGGATCGCTCGCGTAGTCCACGTACATGCGCCGTGCGCCTGGTGAGACTGCGGGCAGAATCAGGTGTCCGAGGCCTACACCGTGTTTGATGATCGGTTCGCGAGTGCGTGGGCTGATGACCGCGACGATGGCCGCGATCGCGCGGAGTCCGACGTTGGCGAAGGCGAGGACCTGTACGCGCTCGCCGAGGTTGATGTCGACGTGGGTATCCCAGACCTCGTTCGTGAAGTCTGTCCACTCGCCAACCGTGAACGAGACTCGGACTATCGCGTCGCGCCGGTAGAACTCGCGGGTCATCTGGTCGACGAGGCCGTAGCCGGGATACTTGCGCTCCAAGGGCCTGTCTGGTTGCTGTCGATGGGAAGTGGACGCTCATCTGTCTTCCTCATCGGTGTGCCGAGAGCAGGTGCGCAGGCATGCCCCGCCGGCCCGGGATCCCTAGTCGAGGTACAGCCGGCCGAGGAGGTCGCCCAGGCGGACCACGCCCGTCAACGGCGGGGCCTGGCACTCAACGGTTGATATGGAGGAGTTCCACCTGTCGGCTCGCGCGATTCGCGCCCACACGACGAGCTGGCCTCCCAGACAAGACACCACCCGAGGGCATGTCGTTTGTGGAGCGGGCTGCTGAGTGTTCGCCAGCACGTCCGTGGCAGTAAGTTCGTCGACTCGGCCGTGATGAAGGCACGTCGAATGGCTCAGGCACGGCGACCCTCAAGAGTCGGCGGTGCTCCGTTGCTGCGGTGGAGTGGCCCAGCTGTCTTCAGGCATCTCGATGTACCGGCTGATGCCCAGCTTGCCGGTGGCTTCGCGTGCTGCCCTGGCAGTGCCGCCGTGTTGTGTGCGGGCACAGTCCCAGCACAAAGGGGTGTCGTCGCCGCTGTCACGCACGTAGCGCGTGGCGAGGTTGGCGCAGTAGTCACATCGGGGTTGAAGCCTTACCCATTTCACCGCGGCCCGCGGCGCGTGCTCAGCCGCGAGAACCAGTTCCACCGCCGAGCGCGGAGAGCTAGCGAGTCCGACAGTGAAGGTGATGGTGCCGCGGTCGTGGCGCAGCCGCACCGCGTAGACGTTGTCGACGGAAGAAGCTGCCGACGTGTGCTCGGCGCCTGTCTGTTCCGAGCCGTTCGGTCCGGGATCGCTGGGCGCAGTCATTGCGCCGACTTCAGATCCGACGACGCGGTGGTGTCGATCGGCAAGAGTGTCTCTCCAGTGTGGATTGTCGTCTGGTTCTTGAGGGTCTCCCAGCCTGAGGTGGCGAAGTCGAGCAACTTCGCAGCGGCGGGTGTGAACTCTTCGAGTTCCACCGTGCCGCGGTCCCAGCTGTGCTCTCCGCATTGCAGGATCGCTGCCATGCGCACCACGGCCATCGGGAGAGACGGGAGTTCTTCGAACCACTCGTTCGCCACTTGGTCGGACCAGCCCAACTCGTACCGGTCGGATGCCTGCTTGGTGATCTCGATGTAGATCGAGTCATCGACGTAGGTCAGGCAGACGTCACCGATCTTGTGACCGGCCTCGTCCGCTGTCCCGCTCTCCACGGGCATGAGGTTCTCCTCGCAGAACGTGATTGAGGTGGGCCAGCCGGATTCAGCTGGGCGGACCGTTGAGCGCCAGCGGAGTGGCGCAGTTCCCGCAAACGCGGGGCTTCGGCGGTATGGACTTCTCCTCGTCCTTCTCCTGCTGGAGGTTCGCAGAGACATTGAGGGGCTTGGGGAAATCGGCTGAGTCGTAGCTGGACTCGTCGCTGAGATCGATGCCGCGCAGCACGGCCTCGTAGTGCCAGGCCGCGTGGTGCAGGCGCCGCAGATCGTCGCCGGCTGGCACCAGGCCAGCTACCGCACGCACGCAGCCAATGCAGAACTCATCAGCGCGATACTGGTACGCCAGGGCATGGGGGACGTCCTCCCATCGCCAGCCCAGGTTGTCGGCGTAGGCGTCGAGGTCGACGTCAGTCGGGTTGCGGATCCGAGTGACGGCGTTCATGTATCGGCCGTGGGCGAACTGTTCCCAGGTGTGGCCGGCCGCCAGGGTGTGCAGGTCGTCGGTCTCGGTTCCGGCGGGCAGCGGCGTGTAGGCGCACGGCCACGCAGACGTAGCGATGCCGATCACCCGCGCAGGTGGGACGTAGAGGATGTCGCCGTCGTGGATCTCTTCGTGTGATTGCACCGCACCGTAAGCTTCGCCGCGGCTGTAGAACACCCACACACGCGGGTTGGGGTTCGAGGGGATGTGCGGGTCGTCAAACGGATGGATGTAGCCGGCCACGAGGTCTCCTATCGCCTTCTGTTGAGGAAAGGAGGTGGGTGTGCCGCGCACCCGCACCCGCCTTGGGGGGCAGGAGGCAGGGGGCTGCGCGGCACACCCGGCAGGTGGCGCCCGGTTATCGCGTCCGTGGCGCCACAAAGCCTTGTCGTGAAATGGTTTCTCGTTGCTGAGTGAGAAGGTCCTCTGCAGCACCGCAGGTGTGGGCGCGACCTGCTCGCAGGCGTTCTGGGAGTCGTCAGCCCGATGAAACGCCGGGCAATGTCCCGTCACAGGTCGCTGAGGTGGTGATGTGTGCGGAGTCGCTCGTCAGGTACGACTCGTCGTTGCCGCGGATGCGAAGCTGCCCGATGCGGTAGCGGAAGGCGGGAGCGGTCAAAATTCCGCTCGCCATCTCGGCACGCAGCAGGTGAGCGTCAGCTTCGACGTGGCGGTTGCTTGCCAGCAGACTCAGCACGTGTGTCGACAGCTGTTCGTCATCTGCAATGTCGATCGTGACGCCTTCCTCGGCGCATCGTCGGAGTACAGCCTCGATGCGTTCCACCGGATTGAGCACGCGATGGACGTGTCCGAAGGGGATCGTGGCGATCGAGCGGCAACTGACGCGCCGCAGCACCACGAAGTCGTCCTGGTAGGTGGAGAGCGAGTAGCGATCTCCCGACGGGTTTTCGGTGATCTCGACGACTCGGTAACGACCCCACGCTTCGAGGACGCTTCCCTCGTAGACGACGTAGTCACCGAAAGCAGGTGACACAGCGCCGAACTCGCCGATGCTGGGGCTTGGCAGGCCGTACATGGTTACCTCCGGCCGGGCCCTCCCGCGAACCACTCGTCGGTCAACGCGGGTCAAGGGCCGATGCGCGAAACGGAAAGGGTGTGCGATCGCGGAGGTCGTGACGCTCCAGCGCCTCTGAACAAGAGGGCGCGGGTTTGTCTTTACGTACCAGGCGATAGGTAGACCAGCGCGTAGCTAGACGTGCTCACACGCCAGCGAGTCGAGGCCGCCGATACTGGTCGGCCGGCCGAAGTACGCGCCTCAAGCGTCGTGAACTCGGCACCGAGTGGCAGCTAGGCGATGTCGAGGACTTCGCGTGGTTCCCGGACTCCGCGTGCGATCCCGTTCATGATGTGGTGCAGGGACTCTGCGTACGTCCAGCCACTCACGCCTTCGTGGCCCGAAGCGGCAATGAGCAGTGCGTCAACGGCATCCTGCTCGTCGAGCCACCGAGCTCCGACGATCTGCCCGAGTTTGATCGCGGCGACGAACAGTGTGTGAGCGCGGGTTCCAGGCCTGGCCTCCCGCACTTTCGTGGTTTCTCCGCGTACCGCGGCCGCCGCGTAGGCGGTCGCACGGCGTGCGGGCAAGATCACGCCTCCGGACGTGCGAGCAGGAAGATCGGCTGCTCGAGGCGGCGTGAGTGCTGTGACAATCCAGAGGGGTAGCGGTGCGACGGGCAGAAGAGGTTGAGCGAGGCGATACAGGCGTCGTTTCCCCGCCACTCGGAGGGCCGACCCGGCCGCGATGATGCAGCCGTGCTGGGCGCGCGTGTCGATGTGCCAGCCGAGTGCCCCGACCGTGTTGCGCAGTGCGACATCCTGGGGAGCCTGAAAGTAGCGGTGCTCCCCTCCAGACGGGGTCCACACGCGGTAGGTGTGGACTGGGTCTGGTTCACCGAGGTCGTGAGCGAGCAGCCTCAGCACGTCACGCCCGTGACGAACGCCCCGGCGTGCCCATTGGGCGGGTGGGAGTTCGCCGTGGGCGGCGTCGAGGTCGAGGACGACCAGCTCAGCTGCCCGGCACGAAATGGCGATGTTGTAGGGGGCTCTCGCCCACCAGACTGAGATCTTCTCCTGGCTGGTGGTTGCCACCGAGTCCCAGCCCTCGAACAGAGGGATCTTGCTGTCGACCCCGGCCGGCACAACTGGCCACCCTCGGGCCGCCGCAGCACGCGCTGCCGCGAGTTGCCGGGAGCTCACGATCCGGCTCATTTCTGTCGGGCGGGTAGGGGCCACCCACGCGGCGGCCCCTACCCGAGGACTAGGCGGCTACCGGCTCAGACGAACTCGCCGGGGTGGAGGCCTCGACCTGCTCGGCGGCGTCTGCCGTGCCAGCGGTGCCGTCGAGTGGACGGCCGTCTTCGTCGAGGCCGAGGATGTAGTTCTCGACGGGGCTGAGCCCCATGCCGAGCTCCTTGAGAATGGTCATCAGCAGAACCGTCTCGGGACCGGCGTTCTTCCACGGGCTCTTCTGCTTGGAGATCCTGGCCTCGACCGCGAACGCCCAAAGTCCCAGAGTGAGCATGGCGGCGTGCTCCTCGCTCGCGCCGTCGATCCGCTTCTGAAGTGCGTCCTGACTCAGAGCCGGCTTCACGCCTTCGCCGCTCGCTGCGGCTCCGGCCAGGCACTCCCTCAGCAGCGGGTGAGAGTGCTCGATCGCCCTTTTGAACTCGTAGCCGGCGACGACCGCGAGCTGCGCGGTCCGGCGGTGGATCCGGAAGCCCTTCGGGTACTTCACTTCGCGGAACTTCTCCGCCATCCAGGCCTGGCGCGGCTCGATCGAGAGAGGCCATTCCCCGTTGAACTTGATCGTCAGTCGTCGATCGGCCAGTTCCTCCGGGGTCATCTTGCCGGCCGGTTTGAGAGCCGCCACGCCCTTCGGGGCATCGAGCATGGCGTGGCCAAACCCCCGGAAATCCCGGCACAGGTGCACGGGAACCGCCTTGCGGGTCTCGCCGTGGCCCTCGAAATCGATCAGCACGACGTTTCCGGGGCAGTTCTTGTGCGCCGCAGGAGTGAGGGCGGTGCCGGGCTCGTGAGCGGGGCTGGGACGCAGCACCGTCAGAGCAGCGGAGTCGTTGTCGGCCGCGAGCTCCATCGCCGTCACGATCGGAGTCTTGCTCTTGGCGAATTTCGCCTGCAGCGGCCGAAGCAGATCGACGTCCCGCCTTTGCTGCATGAGCTCGTACGCCTTGTTCCTCAAGCCGTACCGGTTGGTCTGTGCCGTCTGAGTGAGGGCCTCGACAGCCTCGGGATCATGGTCGACCTCGGCTTCGAAACCCGCGATCAGCAGCATGTCGTCGAGGGTCAGGTTCTCGTTGTTCTGGGACGCCTGGACTGCGGCTTTCGACTGCACCGCGGTGTGGAGCTTCTTCGCGTCCTTCAGCGGCATGTGCCGCTGCGTGGCCAGCTCCTGAGGCGTCACGTCGAGAAGGACGAGCTGATGAAGCGCGGCCATCTTGTCGCCCGTGGTGATGTCAGCGCGGCGCTCGTTGATGCGCAGCTGGCTGAAGATCCTGGCCTTGACGGCATCGCGCTCATCATCATCGTCGTTGCTCGGCCGCACGAGCACGAGCAACTTGTCCAAGCCGGCCTTGAGCGCGGCGAGGGTGCGCATCTTGCCGTCGTGAACGGCCAGGCGGCCGTGGTGGTCACGGCGTGCTTCGATGACGATGTCGACGCCGAACTGTTCGACGCTGCTGGAGAAGACCTCGTCCTCGATGACGGTCTGCCTGGTGTTCTCCGTGACGTCCTTGCCGAGGTACAGCGCACGCGGGTGGGCGAAGAGCAGCTCGTAGCCGTCCCGCTCCATGATCACCTGGATGGAGTCTTCAGGAACGTCGGGCGTGGTCTCGGCCGCGGCCGCGGGGGTGCCCTCGTCGGCAGGCTGGTCGAGACGATCGTCGGTCTTGGTGCTCACGTGGTTTTCTCCTTGGAATAGAGGGGGAACGCTGATCGTGTGAAGGCGCGCCGAGTGTGTGGTCGCACGAAAATGCGGACTCGGCTCGACCGAATCCGCTGCGCACGAAAGAGATACGAGAACTGGCGTGTGTCCTTCAGTCCACGGCGAGCGGACTGATGTGCAGAAGCGCGGCGGCGATCCGCAGGAACCCCTATGCCCGTATCGACCTGAAGCCGACCGGGCGGCGCCGTCCACATCGCTGTCGTAGAACGCGAGCCCGGCCAGCTCATCACTGAATGCTGGGGGGCTTTCGCCCGCAGCAAAGGGAGATCGGAAGCAGGCAGGAGCCACGACAACGTGGCGCGGTCATCTGCCTTCGTCCCACTGACGTAGGGCAGACCGGAGTCGAGGTCTGTTGGCTGAGCCACGCCGAACCCCGCACTGGAAGTCACTCCACCGCTGACGAAGCGGAACAGGTGAGCGGAATCGGCTCATGCTCAAGGCGTGCCGGACATGTCGTCGACTTGCTCACGAGTTGGTAAACGTTCAACTCACCGCGGCGAACACTCGCTTTCGTGTCTCCGCGTTGCCCGACGAGTTGATAGCCACGCCACGAGCTATAGGCGGTCGACCGCAGTAGCCGCCTGCCGGCTGGTGACGACTCGCGCCCACTCCGCTGTGAGGCGGGCGTACTCGGCGTCGCAGCTACATCCGTGATCCACGCTCACGCAGTGCGCGTAGAAGCCGTGGCTTTGACTGGTCTCCCTGGTGATTCCAAGGGCATCGATGCCGTTGTAGTGGCTGCCGAAGATCTGTCCGAGCAGGTCGTCCGTCGTGCTCTGCAGGTCAAGCTCGGTGACGTCGACGCGCATAGCCCATCCCGGCTGCGCACAGTCGAGCCGGGCGGCTCCGCGCGCCACCCTCACGGGGATGCTGTCAGCTCCTCCGCTGGTCATCTCTACCGTCCTTCGAGTCTGCCTCTCACGAAGCCTTCCGGCTCCGTAGGCGGATGAACGTGGTTTCGCGTGGCGCGATGGCGAGGCCACACCGTGGAGTGGATGGGCGCCAATCCCGCTCGAGGATCGCAAGTTGGTAGTCCTCCCCCGTGCCTGCACCAGACCAGCCGTACCGCCACTGTCAACACGTGATGACGGTGCGTTCTTCGATGGCAGCAAGCTCGGTGGCGATGGTGCCGGGGCCTCTGCTGCACGACACCGGCTCGTCGTCGCGGAAGGTCAAGGCCTGGAACAAGATCTGTGCGAACTGCAGAATGCGGCCGAGTCCCCGCCGATGACACCGACCGCGGCGCTTGACAGACCACCCGCGGAGCTGTGAGCCGGACTGCGTCACCAGCAATCCGCATTCTTCCGACCTGACCGTCCTCACAGGACGGAGATCTGCACCTCAATGAGTTCGAGGAGTGGACGAGACAGCGCAAGCCACGCCTGATCCGACGCGTCGCTCAGCCGATGACGTCGGTACTTCTCGCGGACACGTTGGGGATCTCCTCCTGGTGCAACACCCAGTCACCGCCCGGAACCTCGTTTTCCGGGGTGAGTTCGCGCGCGACCGTATCGCCGGCCTCGTACAGCCAGGCGGAAACCGGGCCGGCGTTCGAGTGGACCGTGGCAAGCACTCGCACGTAGATGCACGTCGGGTCGGCAGGGTCGTAGCCTTCGAGCTCGTCGAGCTGGCGGAGAATGTCTTCGTACTGGTCCTGCCAGACGCTCATGAGTTCACCGACGACACCGTTGGAGTCGCCAGTCCTTCCGACAACAAGGGGAAGCCCGCCGGCGTCGTAAAGGCAGTACCCGTCCAAGCGACCCCGTTCCTCCGCAGCGGTGCGGCCCTCAAGGTGCTTCTGGTAATTGAACAACCCGCGCCTGAGGGTCCCGTAGACGAAGAACGGAGGCTGGATCAGCTCGGTCGGCACGTGGTACCTACTTTCCCTGTGGGCAGGCTGGGAGGACGAGGAGTAGTCATCAGCGCGGGAACCGTGCTCCCGGCGGCAAAGCGTCTGGGTGTTCGACGAGAGTTGGCGTCCAGACGCGGCGATCGGGCCTACTGGTCCGCTACGAAGAGCCGGTGCTGTCTGGCGCAGCGGCTGTGTCGGCGCAAGACAGCACAACACCTCGTTGTGGATGCGACGCGTCGGTCAATCCGATGTCGCAGAGAATCCTGAACTGTTACTAACAGCAAAGACTTTCTTGTCCTTGCAGAGCCAGACTCGAATTATCGGGCCCTCAACACCGGAACTTTCGTTCATCGCTAGCAAGACGGTGAACCAACAGCTAGAGGCGCCCTGAGAAGCTCTCTGATCCGACAACAGCAAGTACGTTGTCAGCCGCTTCGAGCGCGGTCGCGAGAGGACGGCGCATGAGAGGAAGGCAGTAGATCCCTTGCACACTGATGCGCGCGGCCTCGCACCACGGTGTGCGATCTGAGTCGACTGCGGTGACGAGCAGGATGCCGGTGCGGGCGGGCAGATTCCGCTGAAGGCAGAGCGTCACGGTCTGTTCGTCGAGCAGTACGACCGACGCCGCGGCCCAGGCACGAAGGGAAGGTGCTTCTGCTCGAACGACTTGCAAGCCGCGTTGTGGCCGTTGACAACTGAAGGTCGCCGAGATGAAGTCGAGCAGAAGCCGAGAAGATGATGTTCGGACCGCGGCGAAAGTGCCTTTGGTGGAGGGAAACTCACGCATGGCTCCTTCTTTCGGAGAGACGAGCAACCACCACCACCGCCGTCACGCGGGTGGCGGCCAGAACGGCGGGCAGTGCTGCGAATCGGACCGTGGGGTTCGGGTGGAGCGAGGTTGCTCGATACGGCCAGCTGCATGCCGTAGTGCGATGCGCAGTGTCAGCTGACTTGGGTGGTAGCCGTTCCAGCGCTCCGGGTTGTCGATCGCGTAGCCGGCTATCGGCGAGTTGGGGCAGCGGGGATCCACGGATCGCACGAAGCTCAGCAGTGTCCGTCGAGAGCCTGAGTTGCTCAGGCATGTCGAGTACGCGGCGTTCCACGTGTCTGGCCCAGGATCCGCGTCCAAAGCGCCGATCCGATCCCGGACGAGACCTTCCAGGGGCTGCCCGAGGCCATCGACCAACCTGTCGAGCAGCCTCGCCAGGTGGCGTGTCATGCCTGAACCCCGAACACATCCGAAAAGCCGCATTCATGGGCTTCCTCTGCCTCCTGGCTGAACTGCGCAGGAGTCACACGGATCGTCTCCCAGCCTTGGTCGCCTAAGTCTGTTAGGGCGCGTTGGACCTCAGTCCATGTGCACGCATCTTCAAGCAGGAGTGCGTACTCTCCACGGCCGATTTTCCGGACGCCGCTGATCCTGTACATCTGGCTGTCCTCATCAATGTGTTGCCGATCCCAGACTTCACGTAGTCATGGTGGGCGTCGCTCACGTGTTGTCGATGCGTGGACGTGATCTGACAGAAGTTCGGGCCCGCCGACATGCCGGCGGGCCCGAAGGGTGAATCAGAGTTCAGAACGAGGGCTCGTCGCCGAAACCAACGGCGTCGGCCGCCGGATCAGGTCCCCACGATCCGCCAGGCGACTCACCGCCACCGTCACCACCAGATTGCTGGCCGCCGCCGCTTCCACGGCTGACCTTGTTGACCTTCGCGGTCGCGTAGCGCAGCGAGGGGCCGATCTCGTCGACCTCCAGCTCCACGACAGTGCGCTTCTCGCCTTCCTTCGTCTCGAAGGAACGCTGGCGCAACCGTCCGGAGACGAGCACTCGCGAACCGCGGGTGAGCGACTCGGCCACGTTCTCGGCGACCTGCCGCCACACGTTGCACCGCAGGAACAGCGCTTCGCCGTCCTTCCAGTCGCCCGAATTCCTGTCGAACTTGCGGGGTGTGGAAGCGACCGTGAAGGACGCCACGGCTGCACCGCTCTGGGTGAAGCGCAGTTCAGGGTCGGCAGTCAGGTTCCCGACCACCGTGATCGTCGTTTCTCCAGCCATGGCTGATCCTCTCGTGAGAGCTCGTATCGTTCCGTGCGGATCTGTTGTGGACAGTTGCAGGCGTCAACCCGTCGAATTCCCAAACCTGAGGAGACGGAAGGCCCGCCTACGTGTCGGCATGCTCCGCGAAGATCGCTGCCGCATCGATGTCCGCCTGGAGCGCGAGGAAACCAAGCTCTGCAGGCGGGATAGCTGCCGTGAATGCGGCGCGTAGCAGCCTGGACAACTGATGTTCCGGGCGAACCTCAACCGCGACGTCCAGCGCCACCGAGGCAAGCGCTCCTTCTCCCCGTAGATAGGCGTAAAACGCTGCCAAGGCTGCAGGCTCAGCACGGTACGGAGCTGGGCACTCCCGGGTGAGCGTGAAGAACAGATGCTCAGCGGCCACGGCCTGCTCGTCCTTGGCGAAGAACAACGAGGCGTCACGGACCCGAACATCGTCCAACGCCAGTGCCATCCGTGCGACGAAGGCGTCGTCCACCTGGAGATCGCCTCGTGCTGATGAGTCGACGGCGTCCCGGATCATGGTGAGTCCATCTCGGGAGGAACAAGCCCATGTCGTGGACATGCCGCCGAGCAGTTCGGCCCTTCGGGCGAGGTCCCGTTCGGAGGCTGCCTCGACGTAGCTCGCCAGCTCATCCCGGCTGGCGTGTGTCACCTTCCCAGCCGCGACGCTCGCGGCGGCCAACTCGGTTGCCGATGGATCTGGGAGCATGCCGGACATGCCGCATTCGCCGCAGTAGCAGCACCAACGCGCACCTTCCACGCAGGCCTCGGCCCAGAGCGCGACTCCGTCCGGCAGGTGAACGTCGCCCAGGATTCGGTGAAGCGCGGTGATCACCTCGGTGTGCGGAGGTTGCCCGGTGGCAGTGAGTTCGCCGCCTCCGAACATCAACACGATCGCGACGACGTTGTCGCCCTGTCCGCGGACCATCTGCGCGATCTGTTCAGCGAAGGCATCGGATTGGGATGGCTCCGGAAGGTCAGCCCTCATGGTCATGACCACGTTCCCCTCGCTGCAGACCAAGCAGACCAGGGAGTTCTCCGGAGTGAACCCGATCAAGGGCGGCACGCTGGCAAGCAGCGCCCCGGCGTCCTTGCAGTTGATCTTTACCATCAGCTGTCCTTTTCGAGAGAGCCGCCACTCGTTCGTAGGCGCGCTCGGTGTGATGTCGATCCGAATGACTGGCAAGCGATTGCGCGGGTTCGGTGCCGCATGCGGCGGCGTTCTGGACCTACCGCCGCAACCGAGGCCTGTGCGGCGCGGATCACCCAGTCGCTGGCGTTCGAAGAGCAGACTCGTGCTGCACGAGAGTCCGCTAGATCCAAAGTGCAGTCCGGTCAATCAGGTGGTTCGTGTTGGCACGAAAGAGATGCGCACCACGGCCGGGACGCGGACGTCGCAGCGCAGGACGAGCTGGGCCGGCTCCCTGACGATCTCATTGAGGTCGGTGAGCAACTGGACATGAGCGGTGCCTGGAGATCGAACGCACCGAGCCGGACGAAGGCGCCACCTAGTGGCGCCGCACCGCACAGCCACGAGAACAGTCCTGATCGAGCGGTAGCCGTCGATCGAACTTCCAGTTGGCCGCATGCTCGCCGCGGATCATCATCAGTGCGGTGCAAAGCGCAGTTCGTGTCGGGAACGGTGGCGTCCAGCGCTCCGCACCGATGATCAGTGCGAGCCAGTAGCCGGGTGACCCGATGATGCGGCCGATCGACCAGCGAGTCTTAAGGAACGTGTCGTGGAGCTCGATGACGTACACGCGTTCAGAGTCCGCGCGCTGTGGAAAGGACTGTGAGCAGTCGCGGAGGTGGACGTGCAGGTCCAGGCCGCACCTCATGACGTCGCCTCCGGAGGGACCGTTTGAGAAGCCGACACTGTTTGACTGTCGCTCTCGCCGTCAGTGCGGCTCTGCAGGGTCTTCAGGACGTCTGCGGTGGAACCGACAGGGATCGCACGTCCGTCCCGCATCAGGTCAAGACAGCCAACCGAGGTCGCGGAGGTGATCGGTCCCGGCACTGCCATTACAACTCGTCCCACAGCGGCCGCGATCCTAGCGGTGTACGAGGTTCCACTGCGCCTGCCGGCCTCAACGACAACGAGGCCATCGCTACAAGCGGCAACGATTCGGTTCCGCGCCAGGAAGCGGTGTCGTGCGGGCACGACTCCGGGTGGGTACTCGCTGATCAACAGCCCCTCGCGTGAGATCCGTCCCAGCAGAACGGAATTGCCCGCGGGATACGCCACGTCAACTCCACACGGCAGCACCGCGACGGTTCGGCCATCGCTCGTGAGCGCTCCGCGATGTGCCGCCTCGTCAATGCCGTAGGCACCACCAGCAACGACGGTGACGCCATTCGCAGCGAGGTCAGATCCGAACTCACTCGCTACCTGGACGCCGTAGGGGCTAGCTGCGCGTGCTCCGGTTACAGCCACTGCCTTGCTCAGGAACTCTGACAGGCAGTGAGGCCCACGGACCCAGAGCGCGAGTGGCTCACCACTGCGACGATCACGACGGTCGCCCTCAGACAGCGGCGCCAGCTTCTCCCCAGGCCACTCAGCGTCCTCGGGGACTACAAGTCTCCCACCGCAGCGTCCGATCTCTTCCAGGTGCCGGCGAGCGAGCGCTACAGCTCCGTCGCCAGACATCGTGTTTTTCGAGGCGGACAGGACGTCACCGGAACTGAGCCTGTTCGACGCCTCGACCGGACCGACTTCAGTAACCAGGGCAGACAATGCGGTCAGGGGTGCCTGTTCGCCGACGCAGAATCCAGCCATCAGGGACAGGTGCGCCCTGGCCAGGCGGACAGCGTTGGTCGGCTGACTTGTTGAAATCACCTTGACTCCATTGGGTTTGGTGCGATTGATGTACATCGTTCGACGAGCGACCAGCACACGCTTACGGCGTCGAACTGGAGCGCAAGGTCGTGCCTCACGCCGGCTGGCCCTGAACCTGATCGCCAGGCTCGAACTGGAGTCCCTTGCCAGCAACAGAGCGGCGTTCACCCGTTGTCACAGCGCCCGATCGACGATCGTCGGCACCGGCCAGCAGTAAGTCCCGCTATGCCTTGTAGCGCACTGTTTGGGCGATGTCCGGTGGCCCGACTGTGACGCCCAGCAGGAAGGTGAGCGTCGTCGTTCGCCTACGGATCTCGAACTCAACCTCGTCACGAACCTGGCCGCGACTGAGCAGATGTGGCTGCGTGTTGCCGACGAACCGAAGGCCGATTCCGTCGCCTGGACGAACGATCTGCGCCACGGTCTTCCAGCGAGAGTCGCTCTGTGCACACGACAGCGCCAGATGTCCCGTCGCATCGGGATGATCGATCAGCGACCACGAGGCGAGACCTTCGTGCTCAGCTCCGAACATCTCCCCTACGGCCGCAATGACGCGTACCCGCTGTCCCTGTTCGCTCAGACGAAGGTTGAACAACTGCTCCTCTCGTGCTGTCACTCCCCTGGCCGCGTTGCGGAGATCCAGCTCTACGGCGAGCTGCAGGTAGAAGCGGCGTCCTTGTCTCTTCAGCAGCACGGTTTCAGCCGCGCCGAACGCCTCGACGTCGTCATGGTTCAGCACAACGGGAAGCATGATTTGCCTTGTCTTCCATGAAGTGTTGCAGGACTGGGGTTCTCGTCGACACAAGGAGCTTGACACTTCTGCCGTTCGCGCCGCTCACGCAGTTGCAACCGCGTGTAGCCGGAGTTCAGCAGTCCAGCCTGCGGCCAGTTGGTACTTATGGGACTGTCCACAAGAGGACAATGTGAGGACTGCGCGGCAGGGAGAGGCGATGTCACCGACGTTGGCTCGTAAGCACTTGGCCTAACGAGCGAGCCGAGCAAGACGCGCGGGGTCGCGGATCAACACGCTCTTGTGGCTGACTTCCAACCAGCCGCGTCGGGCGAAGTTCGAGAGCACCTTGTTGACGGTCTCCCGCCGGGCGCCGATGTACTGGGCGATCTCCTCCTGAGACAGCTCGTGGTCAAGCTGTGTACCGGACTTGCCAGACTCACCGAACCGCATCGCGAGCTCCAGCAGCACCCTGGCCACACGTCGAGGAACATCCGCAAAGATCACGTCGCCAACCATGTTGTTGGAGCGCCGGATCCGGCGCGCGACAACGCGCAGCATGTATTCCCCGAGTTCGGGATGAGCGTTGATCTGCTTGCGCAACGCAGTGCGCCCCACGCTCACAGCACTCACGTTGGTCACTGCCGTTGCAGTGGAGGCACGAGGTCCTGGATCGAACACCGACAGCTCGCCGAACATGTCGGCCGGTCCGCAGATCGACAGCAGGTGTTCCCTGCCGTCCGCGGTGCAGCGGCCGATCTTCACCTTGCCCGACTGGATGATGTAGAGCTGATGTCCGGCATCTCCTTGCGTGAAGATCTTCTGACCGCAAATGAATGAGCCCTGCTCTCCGACGGACGCGGCGAGTTTGGCGAGAACCGGGTCGGCCTTGGGTACGACGATGCTCATCTTGGTTCCCCTACGAGCGTGAGATGGATATGCGACGGGTGCGGGTGCTACGCCCCGCGTTGAGACCGCAAGCACAAGGACTAAGTGGACTGTCGCCGGATGCGACGAAGCTGGAGTCGGCGCCTTGGAGGACATCGGACGCCTTGGCACCTCACGGCCCTGCGGGCCTGCTACGGCCTACATGAATGAGATGCAAAAGGCCGGAGCGAACGAGAATCAGTCGCGGCGATGTTCCAAGCTGCAACGACGTTTGGGACGATCACCGGGTGTCTGCACAACGCGAGGCTGACCAGTCACATCTGGTCGATTGGCTCTCGACTCAGGTTGAGATCCATGTCGCCCTCGCCAACACCAGGACATGGCTGTTCACCTGCGTTGAGGAACTGGTGCTAGAAAGCGGGTACTGGGGAAACCCAACCGAGCTTCCACCTGGTCACATCCGCGGAGCCGCGGGAAGGTGCTTCGCGAACGCATCGGCGTACGCGACCGTTCACCGCCTGACCTATGTTGAAGGCTTCGCACTGTCGACCGCCGGTATCGCCTATCCGCACGCGTGGCCCGTCGATGACGCTGGCAACGTCCACGACAGCACCTGGCCCGCCACGCGCGGCCTGGCGTACCTGGGCATCCCGTTCTCGGCCGCCTACGTCGAAGCGTTCAACAGGACCCTTGGCGACGCGCGCCTCGTCCACGACGCTCACCTCGACGACTACCGGACACTCCGAGACGGCCTACCCGATGGGGCAGTCCTTCCGCTTGGCGAACCAATTAACGCAGGAGCAGCTAGCTCGAGTCGTCGAGGCGGCATGTTTTAGTCCTGCCTGGCTTGTCCCCGACGCAAGGCGGCGGTCTGACTTCAGTAAACACTGAAGAAATCATGATAAATGATAGATTGCCGCACTCACTCCTCGACTGCCAGTTCCTCGGAGCTCGATTGACGCCGTGGCGTAGCGGCGCCTGCGCGCCCACAGCCCTGGCAACTGCCTGGGTGAACGCACACGCCGGCGCGACGCACTTCGTCCAACAGCCGCTCCGTTTGCCCGAGCGGCCGACAGCCTTCGACTCCTAACCTCGGGCTTCGACCGAGACGAGACGGGAGTCAACAGGTGAACACAGGCCACAACCCCACTTCGAAGAGCGGGAGTCGACCGGGCAGCGAGACAACGGCGATTCGATCACTGAAGTACGCCGAGCCGCTATGGGATCCCAACGAGGTCGCAGCTTTCTTGAACATACCCAAGAAGACACTTCAAAAGTGGCGTAGCGATAACACTGGGCCACCGTGGCGACGGTATGGCAAGCATGTTCGATACGAACCTCATCTGGTCAGAGAGTGGCTGTCCAACCAGTAGCCGTCGATTGACGTGATCACATCTGCAATCAACGAAATCGAGCAGAATGAGTATCAAAGTTGTGACACTTGCCTGGGAGTACGCCCCCGTGGCAGGCAACGAGCTTCTCCTGCTTCTGGCGATCGCCGATCAAGCGAATGATCTTGGCACGGATGCATGGCCTTCGATCGACACCCTCGCCCGCAAGACCAGGCTGAACAAGCGAACAGTCCAGCGACTACTCCAGCGCCTCAGCTCAGCAGGTCTTGTCACCATCGAGCCAGGCGGCGGCCGGCGCAGCAACCGGTACGCCATCGACCTGGACCTTCTTGTCAGCCCCTCATCGAGAACCGCCGATGACGAAGACACACTCCCGGCAGAACGCCACCCCGGACAATCTGTCACCCGTGACATCTGCGCCACCCCAGGGGCGACAGCGCTCGACCACCTCTGCCACGACACAGCTGTGTCGCCCAACCCATCCTGCACAGCCCTCTCCCCGTCCCCAGCATCTCGCGCTCACCCTGGCGACGCAGACGACGCGGCCACGACTGAGACAGCAAGGGCAACAACGGGAATCATCGACGAAATCCGAGCCGTTGCACCGATGTCGCATCAGGACCATCGCGCCCTGGAGCTCAAAGTCCGGGATTCCCTGGCGGCAGGACACGATCCCGACCAGATCCTCCGGCACCTCACGGAGAACCTTCGCAGCGCCCGTTCCCCGATAGCCGTGATCCATTCGCGACTTCGGAACCTGCCACCCAAGCCCACGCACGGCCGGACTTCCATCGCCCGGCCCGAATGGTGTGGAACCTGCGACGGCCCTGAACCGCACCGCAGGTTGATCCAACGCGACGACGGTCGCGTACAGGCATGCCCCAACTGTCACCCCAAGCACAACGCAAGATCAGCGGGAACAAGCCGCTGACAGGCCGACGACAGCGATATCGACAAGGCAGCGCTCAGCAAGGTCGAACTCGGTCACCCCTCCCTCCGTCAGGCAGCGCGATGCCACAACCCTCAGGACTACTCAAGGCTGGTACATCTATGTACCATTGGTACTTAGATGTACCAGAGGTGGCCTCGCAAGGCCGCCTACGAGGCATACCGCCAGAATAGGAGGGGTTCACATGCTCGATCACCCACGGGAGGGCCAGGTGCCACGACGCAGCGGCGACCAACCGCCCGCCGTCTACGTGATCGAAGGGACGTTCCCTGACGTCAGGCTCCGCGACGATGCTCCGGTCAGTGCACATTTCGCTGTTGCGTTCGCCAAGGCACTGAAAGCCGCGGTGGAGGCGAGCACCGGAAGCCTGCGATCGATCGCCAAGGATGCCGGCGTGACACACCCGACCGTGACGAGGATCCTGGACGGGCAGACGTTGCCCGATCTGCGGTCGATATCCGGCCTGGAAGTCGCACTGCGCACGAGCCTCTATCCCGCCGAGCTGCATCGGCAGTTCTCGGAGACGCATTCAGGTGCGGACGAAGCTTCAGGCGAAGCCGAGCAGAGTCACTGACCTGACCGCAACACTTAGCGGTAACTGTCAGGCATTCGTGCGCCGCCGGTTTCATACACCGCTGCATTCAATCGCGATTTCCCATTTAGAGCAGCGTTGAGCGCACGTTAAATTGCCAGCAAGCCACGCTGGCGTTCTCCTTGGGCAAAAATGGTCAACAGGCGACCGCTCCCCTGTCGCCAGGCTGTGCGCCCACCGTTCAAGAAGCTCGACTTGCAGAAGGCATAATGGCGTACATCGACGATCGTTGGTGGCAAGAGAAGAAGGATCCGGTCACCAAAGAAGTCATCCGGGACGCGAAGGGCCGTCCCATACTGGAAAAGAGTTCACGCTACGGCAAGGGTGACCGCTACCGCGTGCGCTGGAAGCTTCCCGGAGGCAAGGAGGACAACAAGAGCTTCCCCGACAAGCAACACAAGGAAGCCAAGGCGTTCAAGACCCAGATCGAAAACTCTCTGAGGACCAAGAGCTACGTCTCGCCCAAGGCCGGAGACATGAAGGTCCGCGAGTACGCGGAGAGCTACAAGAACGGCAGGTCACCTGACGAACGCAGCCGAGCTTCGCTCGACAGCCTGTTCGCCTGCCAGGTCTACCCGTTCATGGGCGACATGTCGCTGAACGAGGTCGCGCTTGATGGGACCGTGATCAGGAACTGGCTGGCCTGGATGAACAACGTCTCTGGGATAGCGGTGAACTACCAGTACCAGGTCTGGATCAACCTGTCCGCGATGCTGGACGCAGCGGTCGTGGACGAAAAGATCCACCGAAACCCGTGCAAGCTCGGCACCATCTCAGCACCCAAACCGGTGCAGAAACTGATCACGCCTTGGACGGACGAGAAGCTCCAAGGGATCCACGAGTCCCTTCCGCCTGAACATCAGGTGGTGGTGCCAATCGGCGGCGGGCTAGGGCTCCGACAGGGCGAGATTCTTGCTTTTAACAGGGAGGACATCAACCGCAAGGACATGACCTATCACTGCAGACTGCAGGTTACTTACATCAACGGGAAGTTGAAGTTCAAGCTCCCGAAAGGCCACAAGACCCGCATCGTTCCAATCTCGGGCGGAACGCTGCACCACATCGACTATCATTGCGAGCTTTATCCGTCAGTGGAAGTCACACTTCCCTGGGGAGAGAACGACAGCAAGGAGACCCACACCGCCAACCTCATCCTGCCGTACCGCGGCGTCACCGCATGGCGCGGATCGATGTTTCTCAACCAGATCTGGAAGCCAACCTTCTCAATCGCCGGAATCCCCTACATCAAGGGCGACGACGGGATGCACGCCCTGAGGCACCTGTACGCATCGCACATGCTCGCCTCGAACGTCAGCATCAAGGAACTGTCGGTGTTCCTCGGTCACTCAAGCGAGGCCTTCACTCTGAAGACCTACGCTCATCTCATGCCGTCGAGCTACGGACGAGCCAGGCTGGCCGCAGATACACTGTTCGCACCGCCTGCTTGAGAACCGGTCTCAGGACCTCCTCGCGGGCGCGAGATCTCGAATTCGCGATCTCGACCTCTCGGCCAGGGGCCCCAGAGGGGCCCCATGATCATCAACTAGCGCCAAGCTCTCACAAACCGCCAGGTCAGGCCGCCCGTCCGGCGTGCCGCCGAATCATGTGCGACATGATCCCCAACGCGGAGCACTGGCGGGTGTCGGTCGCGGAAGCCCAGGAACTCCAGCACTCGATCATGGGCTACCTGCCTGGGTACGCGACTCCTCGCATCGTGTGCGACGTGCCTTACGTCGGTAAGCGGTGGGTGCATCAGCTCGCTGAATATGACCGCGAGCTCGGGATTTCCTACTGGACCAAGAACTACCGGACCGGGATCGAGCTCGAAGACCCGGAGGCGTTGGACCGCCGCTACCCGTACTACGACCCGATTTCGACGTTGGGCGAGGCCGGCCAGAAGTGGTGGACCGACCAGGCCTGACTGGTCCCGATGGGGCCGTTCTCGGAGCACCTTCCGAGGGCGGCCCCATCGGCATGTTTGCCTGTTCAGACCCACCGCCCCTCACCGGGTTCCGACTTCGTCCGGGCCAGGACACGTCCTTCGAGCCCGGTGTCCACCAGGTCGGCCACGACGTACCGGCCGGGGTTGTCCAGCGTCGTGATGCGCACGCCGAACTCGTGCTCCCAGTCGCCGTCGCAGTGCGCCACGTACCACCGCTGGAAGAACTCGAAGGGCTCTCGGCGTCCGGCATTCCGGTCCTCCCATCAGGACTTGTCATCTGCGGCGAGCACACTCCTGCTCACCACGCGCCGTCATGGGAAACAGGGGAACAGGTGAGCCGCGGGCTCCTCGATCCTCATCACCACGATCCTTTCCCGCGGACCGGTCCGGCACGGAAAAGGCCGGCTCCCGCCCGTGGGCGAGGAGCCGGCCTTTTCTCATGCCGTCAGACCGTGGAGAACCCTTCGGTCCACTTGTCTTCGTCCAGCGCGTACTCCTCGATGTAGAAGCACTCCGGGTCGTCGCGGAACCCTGGAAGCTCCTTGGCGCGTTCGATCCAGGCCATCGCGTTCTCCCGTGAGGAGTAGACGCCGAGCACCTTCACGTCGTCGCCTTCCTCCTCGTCGGCCCAGAACTCGCCGCCAGGATCGAAGTGCCTGACCGCCCCGCTCTCGTCCTCGGCCACGTGATGCACGTGCCAGAGCAGAAAAACCCGGACACTCATTCCGAATCGCCCCGTCAGTTGCGCTCGAAGTACTTCTTGATCTTATTGTGTTCAGAGCCGGGCCCGTGTCGTACTTTCCGTCGGGGAATGTCGCTGCCCGGAGGCGTTGGACCGCCGCTACCCGTACTACGACCCGATTTCGACGTTGGGCGAGTCCGGCCAGAAGTGGTGGCGAGGACATGCGGCTGCTTCAGGCACGGCTGGCCCGTCCGGCCATCCAACCCGCACGTACACCGTGGTCGGCTAGCCGTAAAACGCGAGCCATCGCTTGGCAGCCGACACGTCAGTATGTGCCGACGTTCCAGTAGGCGGGTGCGTCGGCGGGCGACAGGATGAAGGCCGTGGCCGATGGCGTGAAGCTCATGGGAAACCCCGTTGTGGACGGACGTGGGTGCGGCCGCTACGCGTAGGGCGCGTGGGCGATGGAGTCCACCGCGATGGTGAGCAGCAAGCGGGTCTCGGGTTTGCCGCTGAAGTTGGGGTGTGGTGTGCCGAGGTACTTGTGGGAGAGCTCCTCGATGTTCTCGGCCGCGCCGTCGGTGGTGGAGTCGATGACGTGCCCGCGGAGCGCGTAGTAGCGGGAGATGTCGTCGGGGTCGGCCACGCTGATGGCCACGCGGGGGTCGCGGGCGATGTTCTTGGCCTTGCGGTAGCCCACCACGGTGTTGATCAGGACGTGGCGGCCGTCGGTGCCGACCCAGGTCTGGGTCATCTGGGGTGATCCGTCGGGCATGACGGTGGAGAGGAAGCACGGGCTGGGCCGGCGGAGCAGGGCGATCAGGTCGTCGGGCAGCGGGACGGTCTGGGTGCTGGACACGGGAGGTCTCCTGGGGATGAGGGCGGTGGGGCTCAGCGCAGGGTGGCGAAGGTCGCGCGGATGCTGTCGATGAGCGCCTCGGGGTTCTCGAGCGCGGTGAAGTGGCCGCCGGGGCCCTCGGCGAAGTGGACGAGGTCGGTGTAGCGGCGCTCGATCCAGCGCCGGGACTTGCGGACGTGTTCGCCGGTGAGCTGGATGAACCCGGTGGGCACGGTGATCGGCGAGGCGGTCGTGACAGGCGCGGGTGCGCCGCCGTTGAGCATGTCCCAGTAGATCCGCGCGGATGACGCGCCGGCGTTGGGCAGCCAATACATCATGATCGCGTCGAGCAGTTCGTCGTAGGTGAACGACGCCGGCGCGTCACCGGGGGTGGCGCAGGTGTCCTGGAACATCGCGTAGATCCAGGAGGCCAGGCCGACGGGTGAGTCGGCGAGGGAGTAGCCGATGGTCTGCGGGCGGGTGCCCTGTTCCTTCGCGTAGCCCGAGAGCTTGTCCCAGAAGTGGCCGGCGCTCGCGAGCATGGCCTGCTCCTCGGGGGTCGCGTCGGCGATCTCGTCGGGATCGGGGCCGAACATGCCCATGCCGAGGTGGATGCCGGCCAGCTGCGGGATGCCCTTCGCGGCGATGGTGTTGGTCACCGCGGTGCCCAGGTCACCGCCGTGCGCGCCCCAGCGGTCGTAGCCGAGCCGGTCCATGAGGGTGATCCAGGCGTCGGCGATCCGGGGGAAGCCCCAGCCGGTGGTGTCGGGCTGGGCGGAGAACCCGAAGCCCGGCAGGGACGGGATCACCAGGTGGAACGCCTGCCGGGGGTCGCCGCCGTGGGCGGCGGGGTCGGTGAGCGGCCCGACCGTCTTGGCGAAGTCGAGCACGGAGCTGGGCCAGCCGTGGGTCATCAGCAGCGGCAGCGCGTCGGTTTCGGGTGAACGCACGTGCAGGAAGTGGATGTCCAGGCCGTCGATGGTGGTGCGGTGGGAACCCATGCCGTTGAGCAGGGCCTCGGCGCGGCGCCAGTCGTAGGTCTCGGCCCAGTAACCGGTCAGCGCCCGGATCGCGCCGGTGGTGGGGCCCTGGCTGGTGTCGGTGACGGTCTCGACGCCCGGCCACCGGGTGAGGGCGAGCCGGGTGCGCAGGTCGTCGAGGTCGTCCTGCGGGACGTGGATCGGGAACTGCTCGATGTCGGTGCTGTGCATGACGATTCTCTTTCAGCCGCCGGCGGGATCAGTGGCGAGGAGCGGGAGCAGGACCTCGTCGACGAGCTCCTCCTGCGTGGCCTCGTCGAGCGGCACGCCTCGCAGGAGGGCGAGCAGGAGGACCCTCGCGATGGCCACCTCCAACGCCAGGAGAACCCGCTCGGTCGCGACGGTCTCGCCACGGGCACACGCGCGGGCGGAGATCATCTCGGCGTCGACGCGGCCGCGTCGGCCGATCTGGTCGGCGATGAGCTCGCGGAGGGCGGGATCCGAGCGGATGCCCTCGACCAGTCCCAGCAGCGCCGGCCCGCCCGCGCCGGTCACGCCCCTGGTGATGCCGGCCACGGCGTGGAGGAGATCGCCACGCACCGTTCCGGTGTCCGGCGACGCCGCGCTCGAGCCCTCAGCCGACCGCCGCAACGCCTCGGCGACCAGCTCGGCCTTGCCCGCCCAGCGCCGGTACATCGTGGCCTTCGAAGACTTGGCGCGGGCCGCGATCGCGTCGACGGTCACGCGCTCGTAGCCGATCTCGGTGATCAGCTCGGCCGCCGCCGCCAGGATGGCGTCCTCCCGCCCCACTCCTCGAGACGGCGGTGCAAGCCGCTCGGCATCCATGGATCCCTCTCCCCTGTCGATGTGAACGAAACGGTACCGTACACCTCCCCGCCATGACGTGTGACCTGAGCGACGGCCAGACGTGCCACCGCATTACTGGACACAGTGCACCGTTATCCGCTAGCGTTTCGGTACACGGTGCCTCGCAATTGCGGGACGCCCGAACACTGGCCCGAGAGGGCGGAAGGAGGTCGCGCGATGCGCGTCTTCGTAACAGGTGCCACCGGCTGGATCGGATCGGCCGCGGTCGACGAACTGCTCCAGGCAGGCCACGACGTGATCGGCCTGGCCCGGTCGGACAAGTCGTCCGCGGCACTGACGGCCAAGGGCGCCAAGGCATGGGCCGGTGACCTCGACGACCTCGACTCGCTGCGCCGCGGCGCCGCCGAGGCCGAGGCCGTGGTGCACCTGGCCAACAAGCACGACTGGGCCGACCCCCAGGGCAACGACCGCACCGAGCGGCTCGCCGTGGAGGCGCTTCTGGAAGGGCTGGAGGGCAGCGGATCCCCGTTCGTCATCGCCAACGGGCTGTCCGGGATCGTCACCGGCCGTCCCGTGCTCGAGTCGGACGCGTCACCGGCGGTCGGTCCGGACTCCGACCGCGGGGGTTCCGAGAACCTCGTGCTCGGTTCTCCCGGCATTCGCGGTATCGCGGTCCGGTTCTCCCCCACCACCCACGGTCAGGGCGACTGGGGGTTCGTGAACTGGCTGACCGCCGCGGCTCGCAAGCAGGGCGTTTCCGGCTACGTCGGGGAAGGCGATGCCGAGTGGTCCGCGGTCCACGTCACCGACGCCGCCCGTCTCATCCGGCTCGGCCTGGAGAGCGCACTGGCGGGCACCCGCCTGCACGCGGTGGGCGAACAGAGCATCTCGACGAAGGCGATCGCCGAAGCACTCGGCAAGGTGCTCGACCTGCCGACGGTCTCGATCGATCCGGCCGACGCCAAGGACCACTTCGGGGTCGTCGGTCACTTCCTCGGCTCGACCATGACCGCGTCCAGTGAGGCCACTCGCGCCCTTCTCGACTGGGAACCCACCGGTCCCGGTCTGATCGAGGACATCCTCGCCGGCGCGTACACGACCGACTGAGTCCTGGATCGCCTCGGCGCTGTTCGCCCGAGGAGCTTCACCTTCGACACCCGCAACGGGATCCGTCCGGTTGCGGGTATCGGCATGAGCGCCGGGCCTGGGACCGCCGGCCAACATCTTGTCTGTCCACACTGGACTGGCATTTCACCCGGATCAGGAACGAGTAGACGATTCCGTGCGGCGTAGGCAGTACTGGCGCCGCCCGGGACAGCCGAATTTCCGGCAGGTGCGTTGCGCCGATTGCTTCGTCGGCGCCAAGTTCGAGGCTCAGGCACCGACGCCACATCCAGGAGAAGACCTCAGGCGGCGGACGCCGCGTCCTCGCTGTTGCCAGCGGGGTTTCCGCGGACGGTCGACCCTGGTTCTTCACAGCTCGGCCGACCTGGAAGCAGTTGTGGCAGCGGCGCTGCGGAGCCGACCGCATCGACGTGGAGTTCATCGGCCGGCTCAGCAGAACAACGACCTGGACGTGTCGGCCCGGTCCCCAAGCCGGGTCGACGACATCAAAATGATCAACCAACTGATGTTCCGACCGCGGCCCGCGTCACGCTCCTGCACAACGAGTCCCCTCATGAACGCGGACAGCAGAACCCTGTCGAGCTGCAGTGATGTCAGCGAGCTTCTCCGGTTCGGTGGGTCACTCGGCCTTGGCAGCGGCTCTGACCGCGACAGTGATGACGGCGAGTCCGGCGGCGACGGTCAGGACACCCGCCCACCGCAGGCCGGTGGCGGCGGCGTCGGCGAAGGCGTCCAGGACGGCTCGGTGGTCGATGAAGGACGCGGCCAGCGCTTCGGCGACCGTGTGCGGGACGGGTTCGTGACTCCGCAGAGAGCCTGCGAGGTTCGCGGTGAAGCTGCTGGTCACGATCGTGCCCACGACGGCGACACCGAGGGCGCTGCCGAGCTCGCGAGTGATGGACTGCAGTCCTCCCGCGATTCCCGCCTGGTGCGGTGGCAGAGCGACAGCGAGCTCGGCGCTCAGACATGGCAGGGCCAGGGCGAATCCGGTTCCGATGATCACCAGCCAAGCGGCGTAGGCGAGGTACGGGTGGTGCATGGCGGTGGACAGTCCGATCAGGCCGCTGCCGATGGCGGCGAAGGCGATCGTGAGGACGGTCGGGATGCCGAACCGGGAGACGAGTCCCGGCACGAAGCGGGAGCCGAGCAGGAGCGGCGCGGCGAGGGGCAGGACGGACAGACCGGCCTGCAGAACGGAATAGCCGCGGACGTACTGGAGCAGTGAGGCGTTGAGGTAGAACAGGCCGAAGCTGCCGAAGAACATGACGAACATGCCGAGACTGCTCGCGCTGAGCAGAGGAATCCGGAACAGGCGGGGATCCAGCAGCGGGTGGTCCGAGCGCAGCCCGGACCACGTCCACGCGGCGACGAGCACGACGCCGCAGCCGAACGCCGTCACGACGATGCCGTTGTCCCACCCCAGTTCGGGTCCTTCGATGACGCCGATCAGCACGGCGACCGTGGCGAGGATCAGCAGCACCGTGCCGAGAGGGTCGAGGTGACGGGGAGTGCGGGTGCTGCGGGGTACCACCCTGCTCACCCAGATCGCGCCCGCCAATGCGATCGGCACGGTGGCGATGAACAGGCTCTGCCAGGTGCCGGTGACGGCCAGCAGTGCGGCACCGGCGGTGTTGCCGATGAGGCCTCCCATTCCCGACACGACGCCCCACGTGCCCAGGGTGCGGGCACGGCGCTCCGGTGGTGTCGCGTGGACCAGCACTCCGACGCAGTTGGGCAGCACCAGCGCCGCTCCGATCCCGGTGATCGCGCGGGCGGCCAGGAGAAGGCCGATGGAGGGCGCCGCGGCGCAGGCGGCGGCTCCGAGTGCGACGACGACCAGTCCGGCCGTCAGCACGCCTTTCCGCCCGAACCGGTCTCCCGCGGCGCCCCCTGGGATGACCAGGCAGGCGAAGGCGACCACGTAGGCGTCCACGATCCACAACAGCTGGGACGCGCCGGGGTGCAGATCACTCGCGGCGAACATGGGCACCGCGAGGTTGATCGCCGCGACCAGGCCGACCACGAGCACGGTCGCGAAAGACACGCACGCCAGCACAGCACCGGATCGGACCGGCCTCGCGTCCGTGCTCGTGTCAACCGGCGAGGACGGCTCGCTGGACAGGTTCTTCATTGTTGTTCTCCATCTTTCACGGGCTGAGGAAGCGGAAGGTCAGGCCGGGACGCCGCCGTAGTCGGTGCGCTTGTCACGCCAGACGGAGTGCGGATGCGGGCCGGCACAGACGATGCCGTCGTGCAGGGAGTACTCGATCCACACGCTCGGGCCGTCGATGCGGACGTAGTCACCCGCCGAACCCAGAGCCACCGAGCCGCCGAACGCCAGACAGGTGGCGTCGAGTTCGTCGGTGTAGCGGGACAGGATGCGATCCGCGCTCGCCTCGTCCACGTCCCGCACGAAGGCGGCGATCGCCTCGAGCAGCAGGGTCCGTTGCCAGGAGTCGAGTGCGGCACCGGCGATGCCCGCGGCGGACCGGGGGAACCGCCTGTCGCGACCGGGCCCCATGACGATGTCGGGGTGCCGTCCGCTCACCCGCGCGGTCACGACATGGCTTTCGCGCAGGCTGGAGAGAACGGCGGCCAAGGCGGCGTGCTTGCGCCGGCCCGGCTGACAGACGACCCCGTCGTGAACGAAGGGCGTGAACGGCTCGATCCCGCGGAAGGCAGGCGTGGCTCCGACGAGGAGGCCGTCGCCGTAGGTCAGGGAGATCGCCAGGTGATGCCCGCCGAACTGCAGCCGCCACCGGCCCGAGTCCGACGGCTCCCCGAGGTAGGCGACGCGGAAGTTGCCTCGGCCGTAACCGTGTCGGCCGCCGAGAGCGAGGAGGTGGTCGTCCGCGGCCAGGTGCTGGCGGACCTCGTCGTGCCCCTGGTCCTCGCCCGCGCCCATCGCCACGGCCAGCAGGGCGTGCAACGCGGCCCACTGCCGCTCGGACAGGGTCGCCGTGCTCAGGCCGACCCTGCCGTTCGGCGCCAGCACCGCTTCCGGGTAGTTCGACCACCTGCGCGCGTCGGCCACCGAGTAGTCCCGCACCAGCTCCGAACGCTGCCGGCCCGACAGCGTTGCCGCGAAAGCCAGTGCATGTCCGGCCACGGAGACGTCGGCCCGATTTCTGATCACCATGTCTCGATATTAATCATTACGGTGCACAGTGTCCAGCATTTAGGGCGGAGTGCCGCCGACGCAGTTCAGCGGCACTCCGGTCTACTACGAGCGGGTGCCGCCGTAGTCGCTCACCTTGTCCCGCCAGAGGCTGTGCGGAGCCGTCTCGTCGGTGGAGTAGGGCTCGTCCATCCTGAGTTCGATCCACACCCTGGGGCCGTCGATCCGCACGTAGTCCCCGGTGTTCGTGAGGGATTTCGAGCCGGCGAAGCTGACGTACGTGTCGTTCAGGTCGCACGCGTAGGCAGACATGAACGCCGCAGCCTCCGCCGCGGGCATGTCGTCGACGTACCTGCTGATGGCGTTGAGCACGAGCTTGCGCTGCTGAGGCGTCAGCGCGGCACCGCGGACACCTTCCGGCTTGCTCGGGAACGACCAGTTCGCCGCCCCTGGGAACATCACCAGGTCCTCGAACGAGCGATGCAGGTCGGCCGCGCGCAGCTGGCGCTGGTCGAGGGAACCCAGCAGAGCGACGAAGGCGCTCCACTCCTGACGCTCGGGCTCGTAGGTGACCCCGTCGAGCGTGAAGGTCTGCGGCTCGATCCCCCGGAAGGAGGGCGTCGCACCCACGAGCCTGCCGTCCTGGTAGGTGTTCGCGATGGCGAGCTGGTGCCCGCCGAACTGCAACTCCCACTTGCCCTTGGCCGCCGGCGCGTCGAGGAACGCGATCTTGTAGTTGTTCCTGCCGTAGCCCTCCCGCGTGCCGCCGAAGCTCAGGTAGTCGTCGTTGAGCAGGTGCTGGCGCACCTCGTCGTACCCCTCGTTCGCCGTGCGACCGAGGGCCGCGGACAGCAGCGAGTGGAGGGCCTTCCACTGAACGTCCGACAGCGTGCCCGTGCTGAGCCCGGGACGGAGATCGCCGAGCGCCCACTCCGGGTAGGTGTGCCACCGCGTGGCGTTGGCCAGCGAGTAGTCCAGCACCACTTTCGAACGCTGCTCAGCGCTCAGCGTGGCGAGGAACTCCTGCGCCTGCTTGATCACCGCCACACCCGACTGGGCGGGCAGCCTGGACGGCGCGAACACGTTCGGATCAGCCGACAGTGGAGACGGAGCGGCCGGCTGGGCGCCGAGGGCACTCCCGGGAAGCAGCGTGGTCAGGAGCAGCGCTCCCGCGATCGCGACACGTGCCGGCCGAAGCCGTCGTGCTGTGCTGCGTGACATCTTCTTCGTCCGTTCTCGCCCGCCACGGCACCGTCGAGCGGTGCCCGAGAGGGCGTCGTCGAATTTCGGTTCACCTTGCACCGAAACCGTAGCAGACTTAGAAGACACGGTGCACCGATTCTCCGTCAGCGCGCTCCAGTCGTTTCTGCACACGACGTCTCGTATCGTAAGATCCACAAGACGCGAGGCCCGACGAAGGAGCGACGATGGTCAGTGACCACAACAAAGTCGGCCGCCCGCGCAGCGAGGAGGCCCGCGCGGCGATCCTGCACGCCGTCGACGACCTCCTCGTCGAACTGGGATACAGCGCGGTCACCCTCAAAGGCATCGCCGAGCGCGCCGGCGTCTCCAGGCAGACGGTCTACCGCTGGTGGTCGACCAAAGCGGAGATCCTGCTGGAGGCGAGTGCCGCCGACGCCCGCCAGGAACTCGAGGTACCGGCGCACGAGGACCCCGCTGACGACCTCGCCGCCTACCTCGGCGCGCTGATCACCTTCCTCACCACGTCGGACGCGGGGATCGCCTACCGCGCACTCGTCGGCGAGGCTCAGCACGACCCGGCGGTCAGCGAACTGCTCAGAGGCAGCGACCCGATCGGGGAGAGCGCCGCCGTGGTCATCGACCGCGCCCTGCCAGGCGACTCGCTACTCCCCTCCATGGCCGAGGCGACCGCACAACTGGTCGGGCCGGTGTTCTTCTGGATCCTGTGTGGACGAGACCCCCACGCACTCGATCCGCGCCAACTGGCAGTCGACTTCGTCCGCCAAGCCGCTCACACCCCCACTCAGGCCTGAGCATTCGAGGAGGCCGCCACGTGGACGGCCTCTCCTGTCTTGGCGTACCTCGGTCGCTCAGGACAACGGGTCCGGAGAACCCGTCCCCGGAGCGGCGCCGACCGCGGTCAGGTCCGGCCGACCAGGACCGGACGGCCGCAACGGTGTCGTGTCCCGTGCGGAGAGGAACTCCGGACGGGTCTGGTCCTGCGCGCTGGGGGCGTTGCGGACCGCGTTGAACGTGATGATCATCAGCCTGCGGCTGGTCGCGGACATGTTGGGCGGCGATCCGTGCAGCAGCTGGCCGTGGAAGAACAGCACTGATCCCACGTCGCCGAGGGGGGCGACGATCCCGCGCTCGTTCATGGTGTCGCCCAGGGCCGTCGGGTCGATCTGGTACTTCAGCGACGCCGAGAGCGTGGAGGCCCAGTCCTCCTCCGCGTCGAAGGTGACCGGGAGGAGGTCGTGGTGCGATCCCGGCACGAGGTAGAGGGGGCCGTTGAACTCCGTCACGGGGTCCAGGAACACCACGGCGCTCAGCGCGTCCGGCTTCGGCATGCCGTCCTCGCGCTGCCAGAACATGAAGTCCTGGTGCCATTCCCAGATGCCGCCGCCCAGCCCGTGCTTCGCGTTGATCTTGAACTGGTGGATGTAGACGTCGCCGCCGAGCAGCTCCGTCGCCGGGCCGAGCAGGCGTGGGTCGCGGACGAGGTCGTGGAACACCTGGTTGGTCAGGTGTGCGCCGTGCACCGCACGGACCTTCCCGGAGTCCTGCTCCATCGTCCTTTGTGGACCAGGTCGGTTGAACTCCGCCTCGGACTCCTCGCGCAGGACCGCGAGTTCCTCCGCCGTGAACAGCCGTTCGCGCAGGAAGTACCCGTCCTCGGCGTACTGCCTGGACAGTTCGGTTGGCAGTGTCACGGACGTGCCTCCTCGGCCTCGGCTCGCATCAACGGCTGTTGCCACCTTCTCCACCACCTCGGCGAACTCGGCGATCGTGGGGTACTCGAAAAGCGCGTGCAGCGGGATGTCCACCGCGAACGAGGAACGCACCTCGGCGAGGACCTCGGCGGCGAGCAGCGAATGGCCGCCCAGGTCGAAGAAGTCCTCGTCGCCGCCGATCTCCGCGACGCCCAGCGCGGCCGACCAGATCTCGGCCAGCCGTCGTTGGGTGGAGGTGCTCAGCGCCACGCGGGAGGACCGCACCGGCGAGTCCCACCGAGGTGCGGGCAGCGCGCGCCGGTCGATCTTGCCGTTCGCCGTGAGCGGCAGCTTCTCCAGCACCACCACGCTGGAGGGCACCATGTAGTCGGGCACCTTGGTCGCCGCGTGGGCGCGGAGCCGCTGCCCCAGATCCGGGACGTCGTCGCCGACGCGACTCACGTAGCCGACCAGCCGGGCGTCACCGGCCGGGGCCTCCCGCACCAGCACGACGGCCTCGCTGACCTGGGGATGGCTCTCCAGCGCGCTCTCGACCTCGGCCAGTTCGACGCGGAAGCCGCGGATCTTGACCTGGAAGTCGGCCCGGCCGAGGAACTCCAGCTCGCCACCGGGCCGCCACCGGCCCAGGTCGCCCGTGCGGTACAGGCGCCGCCCGTCCCCCGCCGCGAACGGGTCGGGCACGAACCGCTCGGCCGTGATGGCGGGTTTGCCGACGTAGCCGCGAGCCAGTCCCTCGCCACCGATGTGGATCTCGCCGATCACGCCGTCCGGGACGATCTCCCCGTGCTCGTCGAGGATGTACACGGCGGCGTTGGCGATCGGCGCGCCCACCGGCACCGGCGTCGGCCATTGGCCGTCGGACAGCGGCAGGTCGTAGCACGTGACGACGTGGGTTTCGGACGGCCCATACTCGTTGTGCAGGGACATGCCGGGGACACGGGCCAGCTGCCGCACGTCCGGGGTTGCCATGAACTGCTCGGATCCGGAGATGATCGTGCGCAGCGCCGCCGGTGCCGAACCGGCCTCCCGATAGCCCGCCGCCACCTGCTGAAGGGCGGGCGCCGGGATGAACAGCCGCCTGACCCGTTGCGAATCCAGGACTCCGTGCAGCCGCGCGAGGTCCAGCCGCTCATCCTCGGTGATCAGGACGACTTCGCCGCCCACCATCCACGTCGAGAACATGTCCTGCACCGAGACGTCGAACGCCAGCGACGCGAACTGGAGCGTGCGCGGCGGGTCGTCCTGGCTCATCCCGTAGTGGGCCGCCTGCCAGGAGAGCAGGTTGACCACGGCGCGATGGGGCATGGCTATGCCCTTCGGCCCTCCGGTCGACCCCGACGTGTACGTCACGTAGGCCACGTTCTCCGGGTCGAGGCCGCTGCCGGGACCGGCCGGCGCCCCTGCCTGCGCGTGAACGCCGTCCACCGGCAAGATCTCGGCCGTGGTCGAAGGCAGCCGGTGCCGCACCCGGTCGAGCGTCAGCACCACTGGAGCGTCCACTTCGGACAGCACGGCGCTGATCCGGTCCTTCGGGTTGCGCTGGTCGATGGCCACGTACGCGCCGCCGGCCTTCAGCACCCCCAGCACCGCGACGACCATCTCCAGGCCGCGTTCCAGGTAGAGCGCGACTCGGACGTCCGCACCGACGCCCGCCGCACGCAGGCGGTGAGCCAGTGCGTTGGCGCTCGCGTCGAGTTCGGCGTAGCTCAGCCCGGTCTCGCCGAGGCGTACCGCGACCCTGTCCGGTGTGGACGCCGTCTGCGTCTCGAAGAGGTCGAGCAGCGTCGTGCTCGGCACCGGCTGGACAGGTCCCACGCTGCGTTCGGCGATCAGCGCGGCGCGTTCTTCGTTGTCCAGCAACGGGATCCGCGACACCGGCACCTCGGTGCCCGCCGCGATCTCCGTGAGCAGCCGCTCGAAATGCCGTGCCATCGCCACGATCGTGGTGGCCGACAGGTCTCCCTCGGCACAGTCGAACGACAACCGCCACCCGTCACCCGTGCGGCGAGCCGTCAGCGCCAGCGGATGCCTGACTTCCGGGGTCGGCGCGAGCCGTTCGGCACTCACGCCGGGCAACGCGAGGACCGTGTCGTCGTCGGAGGCCTCGAACCACACCTCGAACAGGGAGTCTCCCCTGCCCCTTCGGCTCGGCCTGGCCACCCTGACCATCTCGTCGAACCCGAACTCGCGGTGGGCTGCGGCATCGCGCAGGGTCCCGCGTACGCGCTCGGCCAGCTCGCGGAACACCGGGTCGCCGGTCACGTCGAGGCGCAGCGGGAGGATCTGCTGGTAGCAGCCGATGTCCTCGTCGCCATCGCGGTCCGGCGAGCTCGTGCCGATCATGATGTCGGACTGCCTGCTGTACCGGTGCAACAGCAGCGTCCAGGCCGCCAGGAGCGCGGTGCTCGCCGGGCAGCCGGCCTGCTGGGCGACGGCGTCCACGACCGCGGCGGAGACCTCGACGCGGTGGGACAGCGGACCACCGCCGTCCTGCCCGAGCCTGGGCAGGTCGAGTCCCACCGGGCACTCCGCCAACCGGCTCTCCCAGTACCGCCGTGCCTCTTCGTGGTCGCCCGTGCGTCCGGCCGGGCGCGCCGTGAGAGGTGGCAGTTCCTGGGCCGCGTAAAGCGCGGTGAGGTCGCGGACCAGCACGTACTCGGACCGCTGGTCGAACGCGATCCGGTGCGCCACCACTCCGAGGAACCACGTGTCCGAGCCGCACCGCACGAGAACCGCGCGCAGGACCGGACCGTTGGCGAGATCGATCGGCATCTGAGCGTGGGCCCGCAGTACCTCGACGGCCTCGCTCTCCGAGTCCGCCACCTCGTGGGTGAGCGCGAAGTCCGCGGCGGGGTCGTCGATCACCTGCACCGGTGTTCCGGCGACGTCGGCGAACCGCGTGCGCAGGGCCTGGTGACGCGACCTGAGCCGGGAGAAGGCGGCTGCCAGTGCGGCGGGGTCGACATCTCCGGTCAGCCGCCAGGCAGCCGAGAAGTTGTGGGCGGGACTGCCCGGATCCATCTGCGCGAGGAACCACAGTCCACGTTGGAACGACGAGGCCGGCTCCGCCGCCAGCTCCAGTGATCGCCCGGTCATCGCTCACCCCAGACAGCCCGGTCCGATGTGTTTCCGGCATCGTCCTGACGTCGCCGGGCCGCCGACAAGTCCGGCAAGCTCCCGACACTTCCACCGTCCACTTGCCACCGTCCTGAGCTCATCCGATGCTCCCCTGGTCCCCGGTCAGCCGGGCGGCCACTTCCTCGTCCGACAGCGTGGAGACCATGGCGAGCACCTCGCGGAGATCCGCCTTGGACGCCTGTTGCACCCGGCGTTCCCGGACCCGTTCGGCGAGACGCTCCACCGTGGGGTCGGCCGTGAGCAGGTCCGCCAGCGGCAGCTCGACCCGCAGTGCCACCCTGATCCGGCTGACCACCCTGGTGGCGAGCAGCGAATGCCCGCCGAGCTCGAAGAAGCTGTCGCGGACTCCGATCCGGGACACACCGAGAACCTCCGCCCAGATCTCGGCCAGCCGCCCCTCCAGGGCGTCTCGCGGCTCGACGTACGGCGTCTCGGCACTGCGTTCCACGGTCACCGGCGGCAACCCGGCACGGTCAACCTTTCCGTTGGGAGACAACGGAATCGCGTCCAACCAGGCGAACACGGCCGGGATCATGTGCTTCGGCAGCTTCTCGCCGAGCTCCGCGCGGAGCCGCTCGCCGTCGGGCCGTTCGGACTTCGCCACGAGATATGCCGCGAGGAACCGGTCACCGTAGCGGTCGGGCACCGCGACGACGACGGCGTCGGCCACGCCCTCGCACTCCCGCAGCGCCACCTCCACCTCGCCCGGCTCCACCCGCTGGCCGCGCAGCTTCACCTGGAAGTCGTTGCGCCCCCAGAACTCCAGCAGCCCGCCGTCGGTCCACCGCACGCGATCGCCCGTCGCGTACAGCCTCTCGCCGTCTCCGAACGGACTAGGCACGAAGCGCGCGGCGGTCAGATCCGGCCGGCCCGCGTAACCCAGTCCCACCTGGCCGCCGCCGACGAACAACTCGCCCACCACGCCCTCCGGCACCGGTGACAACCGCCGGTCCAGCACGAACAGGGTGACGCCCTGGAGCGGGCGTCCCAGCGGCACGCGCGCGCCGAGAGCTTCGCTGACCTCGTGCATGGTCACGTCGACCACGGCCTCCGCCGGCCCGTAGGTGTTCAGCAGCCGCACGCCGGGATAAGCGCGGAGGAAGTCGCCGGCCAGCGTAATGGTCAGCTCCTCGCCGCCGGCCACCACCTGCCGCAGTGCCGGATGCCCGCCGGGGTGCTCGTGCTCCAGGAACGACCGCAACATCGACGGCACGAAGTTGCACATGGTCACACCGTGCCGGTCGAAAACGCCGTGCAGGTAAGCCGGGTCGCGGTGCCCTCCCGGCTGGGCCAGCACCATCCGCGCCCCGTGCAGCAGCGGCCACACCAGCTCGGGAACCGAGTCGTCGAAACCGATCGGCGTCTTCATCACCAGGACGTGGCCGGCGTCCAGCCCGAGCCGGTGCCGGAACGCGTTCAGCCGGTTCACCAGCCCGCCGTGGGTGTTGGTGGCACCCTTCGGTTTTCCGGTAGAGCCGGACGTGAACAGCACGTACGCCGGGTCGCGCGGACCGATCGCCGTGCCGGGCGGGGAGGTGGGCTCGGCGGCGACCTGCTCGCGGACCGCCGGGTCGTCCAGGCACACCGAACCGGTGTCCGGCGGCACCATCGTCCGCAACGCCCGGGAGGTCAGCACGATCACCGGACGCGCCTCGGCGATCATTCCCGCCAGCCGCTCCGCGGGGCTGTCCGGATCGAGGGGCACGTACACGCCCCCGGCCTTCCAGATGCCCCACAACCCCACCACGAGGTCCTGCCCGCGCTCCAGGCAGACGCCCACGGGGGCGCCGCGCCCGACGCCCTGGCGGGCAAGCCACCCGGCCAGCTGGTTCGCGCGCAGCTCCACGTCCCTGAACGACAGCCGATCGCCGCCGTCCTCGATCACGGCGATCCCGTCGCCCCACTGGTCCACGACCGACTCGAACCAGCTCACCGCCGAGTCGAATCCGGTCCACAGTGGACCGCCGTCGCCCAGCGAGACGGTGCGGGACACCGTGGCACCGGACATGACCGGCAGTCGTGACACCTGCTGGCCGGCGTCAGCCGTCCCGCCGCGCAGGACCTCCAGCATCCCTGATCCGAGGCCGGTCGCGGTCAGCTCGCCGAGCACGTCGGTGGAGTACTCCAGCAGGCCGGTCAGTTCGCCGCCGGCCGTCGGCGCCAGCTCGAGGCCCACGTCGAACTGCGCCGTCGCCGTGTGCAGCTGTGCGACCCGGTCCGCTCCGGCCACCCGCGGAAGCTCTTCACGGAGCACGAACAGGTTGCGCACGACCGACAGCCGGTCGGAGAAGTCCTTGTCGAACGGCAGGTCCTGGTGCGTGTACGCGGCCAGGCACGTCTCGCGAACCCGGCCGAGCAGCTCCCGGAACGTCGGCTCGCCGCCCAGATCCACGCGCAACGGCACGGTGTTGGCGAAGAAGCCGACCACTCCGGACAGTTCAGGGCGCGATCGGCCCGCGGTGACCGTGCCGATGACGACGTCGGTCTGGTCGGCCCACCGCGACAACACGACCGCCCAGGCCGCGGCGAGCACCATGAACGGGGTCACCTGCTCGGTGGCGGCCAGCTGCCGCACCTTCGTCACCAGCTCGGCGGGAACCGTGACGGGCGCGGCCTTTCCGGCGAAGGAACGAGCGGCGCCCGCGGGCACGTCGGCCGGCAGCTCCAGGGGAACAGCCGCGGAGAGTCGTTCCCGCCAGTGCTCCGCCACCGCGTCGTCGACCGCCTGATCTCGTTGCCACGCGGCGAAGTCCACGTACCGGACCGGCAACTCCGGCAGCAGACCGCCCGTGGTCAGCGTGTTCAGCTCCTGGGCCAGTGTGCCGATCGACTCTCCGTCGGCGACCGTGTGGTGCACGCACAACGCGAGCACCCATTGCCCGGAAGTGGTGACGTGGAACAAAGTCGTCCGCAGCAACGGGGGTACGGCGAGGTCGAACCGTTGTTCCGCGAACCGCGCGCACGCTTCCTCGAGGGCCGTCTCGTCGTGCACCTGCCGGACGGCCAGGTCGAAGCCGACCTCGCCGTGGACGACCTGTTCGACGCGACCGTCGGACGTCAGGCGGAATCCGGTGCGCAAGGCGTCGTGCCGGGCCACGAGGGCACGGAGCGCGGTGCGCAGGGTTTCGACTTCCGGCTCGCGGTCCCAGTCGACCCGGCCGGCGATGTTGTACGCGGCTCCCGCACCGATCTGGTCGAGCAGCCACAGGCGCTCCTGCCCGAACGACGCCGGGGCCGCCACACCATCGGCGAGCCGGGGAATCGGGTGGTCCTCGCGGGTGCCCCGGGACCCGGAGGCCACCGCGGCCGGAGTCGCCTCGCTCAGCAGCCATTCCAGCTCGACCTCGGTGCCGTGCTCGGACATCAGCGTGGCGCGCAGCCGAACGGCACGCAGGGAGTCGAGCCCCTGGCCGACGAGCGGCCGATCGAGGTGCAGCGCCGCGGCCTCGCGCTGGAGCGTGTCGGCGACGAGCCGCAGGATCGGGTCTTCGAGATCGGCCGTGCGTTCGGCGGCAGGAGCGATCGGTTCGGCTGCGAGAACCTGAAGCGTTCCAGCGAGGTACCGCTCACGGCACTCGGTCCGGCGAACCTTCCCGCTGGACGTCCTGGGCACCGCGCCCGGCCGCACCAGCACCACGTCGGCCAGCTCCAGCAGGTGGTCCCTGGTCACGGCCTCACGCACCGCGCGGATCACCTCGGCCGGCTGGTCGTGGGCGAATCCCCTGGCGACCTCGTGCACCAGCACGACCCGTTCGGTCTCGCCGTCGTCGACGGCGAACGCGGCGGCCCTTCCGGCGGCCAAGCCCTGGTCGGCGCTCGCCGCGGACAGCTCGATGTCGGCCGGGTAGTGGTTGGCTCCCCTGACCACGATCAGTTCCTTGAGCCGTCCGGTCACGAACAGCTCGCCGTCCCGCTGGAACCCCAGATCCCCGGTGCGCAGCCAGTCTCGGTCCACACAGGACAGTCGCGCGTGGAAGACGCGCCGGGTCTCGTCCTCGTTCGCCCAGTAACCCGCGCCCACCGTGGGGCCGCTGACCCAGACCTCGCCGACCTCACCCGGCAGGCACTCCCCACCGGTGGAAGGGTCCACAACGGCGACGAGGTCCGTGCCCCTGGCGGTGCCGCAGCCCACCAGCGTCGCCCCGGACTCGGCCGGCACGGCCTTGCCCCCGGCCAGCTCCACGCGGTCCACCGTGAGCTCCGCCGGCAGCGCGGACGAGGCGGCACCGGTCACGAACAACGTGGCTTCCGCGAGGCCGTAGCAGGGCAGGAACGCCTCCGCGCGAAACCCGGCCGGACCGAACCGTTCGGCGAACGCGTGCAACGTCTGGGCGCGCACCGGTTCCGCACCGACGAGAGCCTGCCGCCACCGGCTCAGGTCGAGCCCTGCCAGTTCCTCGTCGCTGACCCGGCGCACGCATTCCGCGTACGCGAAGTCCGGCGCGGCACTCGCGGTCCCACCGAACTCGCTGATCGCCCGCAGCCACCGGACGGGGTGGTGCAGGAAGGCCAGCGGGGACATCAGCAGGCCGGGGAACCCGCTGTAGAGCGGTTGCAGGATCCCGCCGATCAGGCCCATGTCGTGGTAGGGCGGCAACCAGCTGACACCGCGGGCGTCCTCGTCCGGTTCGAGCACGTCGGCGATCACGGCCGAGTTGTGCAGCAGGTTGCCGTGGCTCAGCAGCACGCCTTTCGGCGTCGCCGTGGATCCGGAGGTGTACTGGAGGAAGGCGATGGAGTCCGGCGTCAGCGAAGGCCTCGACCAGTCCGCGTCCGTGGCGGAGGGCACCAGCCAGCGCAGGGAACGGTCCGTGATGCGCGCCTGCACCGCGGGCAGGCTCGCCTCGTCGGTCATGGCGACGCTCGCGTCGCAGTCCGCTGCCACGGCGAGAACCCGCGCGACTCCGGCGCGGGTGGTCGGCGGGTAGACCGGAACGGCGACGACTCCGGCGTACAGACAGCCGAAGAAGGCGGTGACGTAGCCGGCACCGGGCGGGTACAGCAGCATCACCCGGTCGCCCGGTTTCACCCCGGTGGACTGCAACTGGGCCGCGACACCGCGCGCGGCGGCATCCAGTTCGCGATAGGTCAGCGCCAGTTCGGTGCCGTCGCCGTCCGCGAACACGTAGCCGACCGCGTCCGGTCGCCCGGTCGCCCGCGCGATCAACAGTTCGACGAGATCGGCGGCGTCACTGCGTCCCATGCTCACTCCTGTCCGCATCCGCGAGGAACCGTGCGCGGTCCAGCTTGGGAATGGATCTCGCGGGCCGGGCGGGCGTCGCCTTCTCCACCAGCCCGGCCACGTTCGCGACCGTGCCCGCCTCGAAGAAGTCCACCAGCTCCAGTTCGACGTGGCAGACCGCGTGGATCCGGTGCAGGATCCGCACGGCGAGCAGCGAATGCCCGCCGAGGTCGAAGAAGTCGTCGTGCACACCGAACTCCTGGGCCTCCAGCAGTTCCGCCCAGATCTGGGCGATCACGCGCTCGGCTTCGGTCCGTGCGGGAACCTTGTCCGGTCGCGGCTCGGTCCGTTCGGCAGGCACCTGCCGTGGTTCGACCGGGGGCGCGACGAACTCCAGTGCCCCCGACGCGGTCCGCCTGGCCCGGATCCCGGTGGCGTACAACCGTGTGCCCGATCCGGACGGGTCCGGCACGAAGGACTCCGCCGTGCGGCCGGGGTCGCCCGCGAACCCGGCGCCTGCCTCGGATCCGCTGACGAACAGCTGCCCGACCACGCCCACGGGCACCTCGGCGAGCGACCGGTCCAGCAGGTGTGCCCGGCCGGCGTCGAACTCCTCCGCCGGGGCGAGCGGCAGCCTCCACACAGGACACTCGGCGTCGGTCGTCCCGGCGCGCAACACTTCGAGCAGCGACGCCGCCAGCAGCCGCGCCGAGGACTCCGTCAGCACCTCCGCGGCGAACTCCACGAACCCGGTCAGTCCGCCGTCCGCCGCGGGCGACAGCTCGATCTCCAGCTCGAACTTGGCGGTACCGGTGTGCACCGGCAGCACCTCCATGCTGATCCCCGGCAGCTGGGCCGTGGCCGGCGGGGTGTTGTGCAGCACCAGCAGGTGCCGGACGATCGGCGAGCGGCCGAGCGCGTCCCGGTCCGGCCGGATCACCTTGACCAGCTGGTCGAACGGCAGGTCCTGATGCGCGTACGCGTCGAGGCACGTCCTGCGCACGCGGCCGAGCAACTCGCGGAAGGTCAGGGGAGCGCGCACGTCCACTCGCAGTGCCAGGGTGTTCACGAAGAATCCGACGAGCCCTTCGAGCTCGGTCCTCGTCCGCGCGGCGACAGCGGTCCCCCACACCACGTCCGCGCGATCCGCCCACCGCGACAGCACCACCGCCCACGCCGCGGCCAGGACCATGTACAGCGTGGCGCCTTCGGCCTCGCCGAGCCGCCGCATGCCGTCGACGAGGTCCGCCGGCACCGTCAGCGGCACGTCTCCGCCCGAGAAAGGCCGTCCGGGGCCAGGCACACCGTCGGGGGGCAGCGCGAACGGCCGCACACCGGCGAGTTGCTCGCGCCAGTACTCGATCTGACCGGCGAACGCGTCGCCCGAGACGCGATCGCGGTGCCACGAGGCGAAGTCCGCGTAGCGAATCGGCAGGGGCCGCAACGCCGGTTGCCCTCCGGCGTGCAGCGCGCCGTACACGACGGCGAACTCCTCCGTGAGAATCCCGAGGGACCAGCCGTCCACCACGATGTGGTGCACGCACAACACCAGGTACCACTCCGCCGGGCCGACCTGGAACAGCGTGGTGCGCAACAGACTTGGCCCCGCCAGGTCGAACGGCCGGCCGCAGGCGAGTCCGATCTCGTTCCAGAGCTCGTCCTCGGTGACACGGCGGACCGGCACCTCGACCTCGACGGTCTCCTGCGGGTGCACGACCTGAACGACGCCGCCGTCGGCGTCGATCTCCAGCCCCGTGCGCAGCACCTCATGCCTGCCGACCAGAAAGCGGGTCGTGTCGCGCAGAACGGCCAGGTCGACCTCGCCGCGCATCCTGAGCGCGCCGGCCACCACGTAGAGGGTGCTGCCGGGATTCATCTTCTCGAAGAAGAAAAGCCGTTCCTGGGCATGAGATGCCGGGCTGCGGGTCTCCTCTGCCGGTCGGCGCGGGATCGGCGCGGGCGTGGCGCCGACACCCGCCGCGTCCAGTCGCCGCTGGAGCAACCGGAGCTGGTCCGCCGAAAGTGAAGTCACGTGATCACGCTTGCCCTGCCGGGCACCGCCAACAAGTCGGTGAGTCCCCCGACAGGGCACGTCCTCATCGCTCGCCGAACGAGTCGCCGACCACGCGCAGCACCTGTGCCGCGGAGTTCAGGAGGTACATGTGCTCGCCGGGCAGCTCCCTCGACGAGAACCCGCGGCTCGTCGCCTTCGCCCACTCGTCGGCCAGTTCGGCGGGGACCAGTGCGTCGTGCGTCCCCCGGATCGCGGTGATCGGAGCCGCCAGCGGAACGTCGGTGCTGGGCACGTAGTTCTCGTGCATCTCCACGTCCGCCCGCAACGTCGGCAGCACCATCCGGCGCACCTCCGGGTCGGCCAGCGCGCCGTCCCGGTGCCCGGCGAGCTCGGCGACCCGGTCGACGAACTCCTCGTCGGGCAGGCCGGTGGCCCGCCGCGCGCGTTGCGTCCACGGCCCCGGTGAGCCGCTGACGACCAGGCTCACCACCTCGGCCCGGGTCGTGTCCGCCAGCAGGTGGGCCAGTTCGTACGCGAGGACGGCGCCCAGGCTGTGACCGAAGAGTGCGACCGGGCCGCTTTCCCCGATCTGCTCCACGATCTGCGGCAACAGCCCGCGGGCCGCGAGGTGGACGTCTCGGTACGGCTCCTCCCGGATCCGCCGCTCGCGACCGGGCAACCGCACCGGAACGATCTCCAGGCCGGCCGGGGCCACCGAACGCCACGACCGGAAGAACGCGCCGCCGCTGCCCGCGAAAGGCACGCACACCAACGGAATGCCGCTCATCAGGCCCTCGTCCCGTTCTGCATCTCGCTGCGTGCCTCCTCGTCGGACAACGCACTCACTTCCAGCACGAGCTCGGCGATCGTGTCGACGTCGACGCCTTCGGTGGCACCGAGTTGCCCCATGTAGGCAGCGAGCGCGCGCACCGTCCGCGCCGCCAGGAAACCCGGGATGTCCAGCTTGATGCGGAACAGCTCCCTGATCCTCGACACCGCCTGGGTGGCCAGCAGGGAATGACCTCCCAGCTCGAAGAAGTCGTCCGCCACGCCGACCCGCGGGACCGCGAGCAGCCCGGACCACAGCTCGGCGAGCACCTGCTCCAACGGCCCGGCAGGCGGCGTGTACGTGCTCTGCGAGCTGCCCGCCCCCGGCTCCGGCAGCGCCGCGCGGTTGAGCTTTCCGCTGGGCAGCAAGGGAAGCTTGTCCAGCACGACGTAGGCCGACGGCACCATGTGGTCCGGCAGGCGCTCGGCGAGGTAGGAGCGCAGCTCGTGCGCCGACGGATGATCGTCCGTGCGCAGTGTCACGTAGGCCGCCAGCCTGCGCTCGCCGACGGAGTCGGTGTAGGCCAGCACCACCGGCTCGTTCACGCCGGGGTGACCGGAGAGCGCGTTCTCGATCTCCCCCAGCTCGATCCGGAAACCCCGGATCTTCACCTGGAGGTCGAGCCGACCGAGGAAGTCGAGGTCCCCGTTGGCGAGCCACCGGGCGTGGTCCCCGGTGGCGTACATGCGGCCGCCCGGCTCGGGGCTGAACGGGTCGGGCACGAACCGCTCGGCGGTCAGCCCGGGACGCCGCCAGTAACCGCGGCCGGGACCGGCTCCCCCGATGAACAGCTCCCCCGCCACGCCGACCGGAGCCGGCACGCCGTGCCGGTCGAGGACGTAGAGCCGGTGGTTGGGCAATGGCTTGCCCCACGGCACCCCGGCGGGACTGCGCCCGGTCACCGGGTGGGACGTGCTGCAGTAGGACACCTCGGTCATGCCCGCGAGGTTGAGCAGGCGCACACCGGGCACGAGCTCGGTCAGCCGACCGGGCAGGGCGGGCGGCATCCGGTCGCCGCCGAGACCGACCACCCGCAGCGCGACACCGGCCATGCCCTGCCGCCCGTACGTGTGGTTCACCAGCATGTCGAGCAACGCCGGGGCCGAGCTCCACGCGGTCACCCGCTGCCGCCGCAACAACTCCAGCAGCTGCTCCGGGTCCGTGGTCTCGATGTCGCCGGGCACGACGATCGTCGCGCCCGCGGCCAGCGTGCCGAAGACCTCGTAGACGGACATGTCGTAGTTGAGCGAGGAGATCGCCAGCATCCGGTCCGCGGGTTCCAGCCCGTAGGCCCCGTTCACGCCGTGCAGCGTGTTGGCGACCCGCCCGTGTTCGTTGGCCGAGCCCTTGGGACGGCCGGTGGAGCCGGAGGTGTAGATGACGTAGGCGAGATTTGATTCCGTGACAACGGCTTCGGGGCGTTCCTTCGGGCACTCGGCCAGGCGGGCGGCCTCCGTGTCGAGGCACACCAGCCGAGGACCGGGGGCGTCGTCGCTCACCCGCATGCGGTCCTCGTCGGCCACCGAGGAGTGGGTCAGCACGAGTGCCGCCCCGGCGTCCTCCGCCATGTAACCGACCCGCTGGCGGGGATACGCCGGATCGAGGGGCACGTATCCCGCGCCGGCCTTCAGGATGCCGAGCACCGCGATGATCATCAGCTCCGAGCGCGGCAGCGAGACTCCGACCAGCTGCTCTGGCCCGACGCCCTCGGCGCGCAGGAACCAGGCGAGCTGGTTCGCGCGTTCGTCCACTTCGCGGTAGGTCAGCGTCCGCTCGCCGAAGACCACCGACGCGGCGTCGGGCGCGAGGTCGGCCTGCCGTTCGAAAAGGCCGTGCAGCGTGCCCGCGGTCGTCGCCGGGGCCGCCGAGCCGCCACCGCTGAACTCGGTCACCATGCGGGTGCGCTCGGCCTCGGTGGCCATGGGCAACCGGGAGATCCGCGTGTCCGGCTCGCGCAGCCCGGCCTCCAGCAGCAGGCTGAACGCCGTCATCATCCGCCGCACCGTGTCCGCCTCGAACAGGTCCAGGCTGAACTCGGCGCGACCGGCGATGCCACCGTTCGCGTCCGGCACGAGGTCGAGGGAGAGGTCGAACTTGGTCGACTCCGTGTGCAGGTCCAGCACCTCCACCCGGACGCCGGGCAGCTCGAGTGCGGACATCGGCACGTTCCGCAGCACCAGCAGGGTCTGCACCAGCGGGACGGTGCCCGCCGACCGCTCGGCGACCGTCTCGGCGACCATCCTCTCGAACGGGAGGTCCTGGTTGGCGTACGCGGCGAGGCAGTTCGCGCGCGCCGCCCCGACCAGCTCGCGGAAGGTCGGATCCCCCGAGGTGTCCATGCGCAGCGGGAGGGTGTTCACGAAGAACCCGACCAGTGGCTCGACGTCCACGTGCACGCGGTTGGCGATCGGTGAGCCGATGATCATCTCCGGCTGGCCGCTCCACCGCCGCAGCAGCAGGGCGTACGCGGCGAGCAGCACCATGTACTGCGTCGCCTCCTCGGCGTCGGCCAGCTGCTCGACAGCGCGGACGGTGCCCGCGTCCAGGTCGAGGGGAACCGACGCGCCGAGTGAGGTCCGCACGGCCGGACGAGGCTTGTCCGCGGGCAGTTCCAGCACGGGCGCACCCTCGAGGTGCTCACGCCAGTACGCCAGCTGACCGTTGTCCGGCCGGCCTCGCTGCCAGACCGCGAAGTCCGCGTACTGCACGGCCAGTTCCGGCAACGGCGACGGCTCGCCGGCCACGTACGCCTGGTACAGCGTCGTCAGCTCGTGCTGAAGGACACCGAGCGACCACCCGTCCGAAACGATGTGATGCATGCTCAGCAGCAGAACGTGTTCGTCGTCGGCGATCCGCAGCACGCTGGCCCTGATCAACGGGCCGCGAGCGAGGTCGAACGGCAGGCGGACCTCCTGCTGGTAGCGCTCGCGCACCTCGGCTTCCGCGGCCTCCCTGGACAGCGCGCCCAGTTGTACCAACGGGATGGTCAACGGCTCAGCGGGAAGCACCACCTGGCCGGGCAGGCCGTCCTTCTCGGCGAACGTCGTCCGCAGCACCTCGTGCCGCCGCACGATCTCGTCGAGCGACCGGCGCAGCGCGCCGACGTCCAGCCGGCCGGTGAACCGCACCGCCGCCGGCACGACGTACGCGACCGATCCCGGATCGGCCTGGTCCAGGTACCACAGCCGTTCCTGGGCGAACGAGCACGGCAACGGATCACCTGTCCGCGCCGCGCGGGGAATGGCCGCCGCGGCCGCGGCCCTGCGCGCCAGCTCCGCGCCCACCAGCATCCGCTTCTCCGGCGTCAGGCCACGCAGAACCTCTTCCAGGTCGATGTCCTCTGCGTCGTACTCGCCCACCACGTCAGCCATTCACGCAGAATCGGGTGCGCGCGGCCGTGCTGGGAAGACGGGGATTCTCCCGACTCCCGGTGTCAGATCGACGCGACCGCTTTGGCCATTCGGTCCACTGTGGCCAGTTGGTCCGCGAGCAACGCGGTCGTGCGGCCGGTCAGGCCGCGGCCCGCGGTGGCCGGGTCGTCGCGGCCGGAGGCGACGATGATGCGGACGGCGGACCAGTGGTGGGCGACCCGGTCGACCTCGCGGGCGACCTTGAGCAACCCGGGCTCGTCGAGACGGCGAGCGGCCGCGGCCAGGTAGTCGCCGTGCAGACCGGTCACGGCGAGCGCGACACCGGCCACGACGAACACCTCGTCCACGACCGACGTGTCACCGTCGGCGAGACGGGCGGCCGCCTCGCGCAGGAAGCGTTCCAGGCCGGGGAGACCGCGGTGGTCGGACGAACCGTCGGCGACGCCTTCCCACCCGGTCAGGTTCGCCGTCATGATCTCGCGGAGGTGGTCGCGGGACGCGGGACCCCGGTGGCCTGACACCGTCACGTCCAGCCAGCGGTTGCCGATGGGGTTGGCGGTGAAGAACATGTCGCGGCTGTGCCGGATCGGGTTGGCCGAGTCGCGGGCCGCGGTCAGCTCCTCGATCGTGATCTCGCCCCGGAACCGGGGCGGCACCGGGTCGCACACCGACACCGTGCCGCGGGCGTCGTCGAACCCGTACACCACGAGCAGGTGGTTGGTGTGCACGTCCTGGTAGGCCGGGCGGAACGGCAGGAAGTAGTTGTCCGCCGCCACAGCGACGGGTGTGCCCTCCAGCAACCGCGCGCGGACCTCCTCCCAGCCCTGTTCGGGCGAGGACGGCGTGTGCCACGTGGAGGCGACTTCGTGGTACGGCGCGAGGCTCGCGAACAACGATCCCTGCCAGCAGGGGAAGTAGTACTCCTCGCGACGCATGTCGCCGCCGCGGTAGTCGAAACCCCATGCCGCGCCGAGAAGGTCCAGCGGGTCCGCGCCGTGGAAGCCGAGCATCACCCCCGCGGTGGCGTGCAGGCAGTGACCTAGGTCGTGACGCCAGTGCGAGACGCCGGGGAGCGAGACTTTCATCGAGCCGCCTGCAAAGTGAGGGCGAACACGTGCAACGCCGGGTTGTGCGGCAGGACCAGAGCGACGACGTCCGAAGGGACCGTCAGCGGGACGCGTTGCGCCCAGATGCTGGGTGACATCGTCCGTTGCACGTGCCGGGGATAGTGCATCCGCCGGCAGCGGAACGCGAGCACCTCGCCGAACCGGGACTCGGTCTGCGGCCAGAAGTCGGACATCCGCAGCCACTGCCCGCGCACCGAGCCGTCCGCGTAGCAGACCTCCAGCAGGTCCTCGGTCCGGCGTTCGGCGGCGCCGAGCACGTGCACCCAGTCCCAGCTGCCCGGCGGGATCTCGACGCGCTGGCCGCGGCAACGGACGTTGTCCACGCCGGCGACCGGGAACAGGAACGGCACCTCGCCGACGACCGCCGTGCCTCCGGCGGGCGGGAGCTCGTCCGCGGGGAAGGTGTTGCCCCAGATGTTGAAACCGCCGCCGCCGAGACCGTCCGCATCGGTCAGCCCGGTGTTGTTCAGGTGCGGCACGAGGGAGATCGGTCGCATCACGTCAGCGCTGTCCCCACCAGACGGACGCCCGGCAGCACCGGCAGTTCCACGGCGAGCAGCTCGGCGCGCCGGGGCACCCCGATCCTGGCGATCGGCGTGCCGGGCCGCGCGCGCAGGAACTCCGGGTCGACGGCGTCGCGGTAGTGCAGCCACACAGTCGCTTCCACGACCGCGTCCGACAGGTCGAGGTGGATCCAGTCGTACCGACCGGGCACGACCTCGAGGAGCCTGCCGTCCAGCGGGAGGTCGCACGGGCTGAACGTGAGCTGGGCGGCGGTCATGCCGGATTGACGTCGACGAGGAGCATGTCCCGCACGGTGCGCCCACCGGCCGGGTCCAGGATCGAGATCGGCGACGCCTCGTGCCAGATGGCCGTGTCGTCGACCAGCACGGACTCGAGCGGATCCCGCAGGGTGAAGCGGACGTCCGGCAGGCCGTCGCGGTAGATCGCCGACTCCCCGCCCGCGCTGTTCTCCCGGCGCACCAGGTGCATGCCGACGAACGAGTGCCCGTCGCGATGCCGTCCCTCGGGTGTGGGCAGTCCCGGTTCGCCCGCCACGGCCACGATCCGGATCATGTGCAGCCCCACCGTCCATTCCGGACCAGGTCGCACCTGCGCGGCGAGTGAGAGGTCGGTCGTGATGAGCTCGCGCAGGCAGGGGTCGTCCAGGAACGCCGGCTCGATCGGGGAGAACAGGCGGTCGTTCGACCGCCACATCGGGATGCCGTCCTGGCGGAACGTCTTGTGCGGCAACGGCGTCAGCTCGAAGCCCGCACCGGAGGGCACGGCGGCCAGCCTGCCGTACCGGCGGTACCGGTAGCTGCCGCCGTCGACCAGCGCGCCGTCGAGGACGAGGTCCTCCCACCCGGCGCGGAAGTCCCGGAACGCGGCGCCGCCGGTGTCGACCGCGAAGTCCTGGCCGGACAGCCGGGCGAAGCCGTCGCCGGCCAGGCCCGCGACGAGGTCCGCCGTGGCGAGCCCGGATGTGCGAACGTTCTCGGGCACTGGCCCTCCTTGGTGGTCGGCCCGGATCCGGGCGCGGTGGGACTCCCCGGACACTGCTGCGGAAGGTGCCGCGAACGTCACAGCGACGGCACCTCCACAGCCGCCAGGACATCCGCGCGCAGCTGCGCGAGCATCGCCCTGGGGTTGTCGCGGGGGAAGAAATGGCCGCCGTCGAAGACGTGGACACGAGCGTCGCCCTCGGTCTCCGCCAGCCACGCGTCCGCTTCCTCGTCACCCACCAGCGGATCCGCAGCACCCCGGTACACCCGCAACGGGCATCGCAACGGTCGCAAAGGTTCCGGTTCGAAGGTGTTGGCCAGCGTGAGGTCCGCGCGGAGGACCGGCAGGAAGTACTCCAGGAACAGCGGGTCGAGCGGGGCCTGGCTGGGAAGGCCCTCGGAGCGGGTGATCAGCTCGCGCAGGCCTTCGTCCGTGGTCTCGCTGCGCCATCTCGGAGAACGCAGCCGGGTGGGCGCCGCGGCGGCGGCCACGATCAGGCCCTGCGGCGGTCGTGGCAGCCTGCGGCAGAGTTCCCAGCCGACGAGACCGCCCATGCTGTGGCCGAACACCACGAGCGGCAGGTCGTCGAGCCCGGCCGTCTCGGTGACCAGGGCCGACACCAGCGAGGCCATGTCCGTCACCAGAGGCTGCAGGCTCCGGCTGCCGCGACCGGGCAGCTCGACCGCGACGACCTCGACGTCGGGGCCCAGGCTCGCGGGCCACCGCTGGTAGAGCTGCGCGGACCCGCCACCGGGCGGTAAGCACAACAACCTCGCCTTTGCCCGCCCCGGTGGCGAGAAGTACCGCAGCCATTCCGTCACAGATCGAGATTCACCCGGTCCGGGTACCTCGACAAGTCGGTGACGTTCCCGACAGGGTGCCGCCGCCGGTCACCGCACTAGAACTCGAACTCGCCCGGCGCGAGGCTGCGGGCCAGGCAGAACTCGTTGCCCTCCGGGTCGGCCAGCACGACCCAGGACCGGCCGCCACCCTGTCCCACGTCCACTTTGGACGCACCGAGCGCGAGCAGCCGGTCCAGTTCGGTCCCCTGGTCGCTGTCGATCGGGGTGATCTCGAAGTGGATCCGGTTCTTGGTGCCGCCCTTGGCTTCCGGCACGCGGACGAACGCGAGGCTGGCCACGGTGGGACCACCACGCAGGTCGGCGAGACGTTCCTCGTCCGACGCCTCCGGATCGGGCCCGATCTCGACCACCTCACCGTTCTTGTCCTCGTAGAGGACGTATCCCAGGACGCCGCACCAGAAATCGGCCAGCCGCCGCGGGTCCACGCTGTCGATGGTGGTCCATTCCAACCTGCTCGTCATGCACAAAGCCCTTCTCCGTCAGACATCCCTGTGCACGTACACCGTCCCACGAGGCTCAGGCCGGTTTCAGGGTGAGGTGCTGTTTCGCCGCGGCTGTCACGGCGTCCCGGCTGAACGGCCACGCGGTCGTCTCACCGCGCCGCCACAACGGCAGCTGGTCGTCGTAGTGGTCGGCGAAGGCGTGGCCGGACGCGCCGGTGAGGTTGATCCACCGGGACGCGTCCGGGTCGGCCCAGTCCACGACCATCCGCATGGACGGCACCCAGTTCACCTCGTAGGTCTTCTTGGCGTTCCAGCCCGTCGCGTTCACCGTGGCGGGCCCGCCGGCGACACCCTCCGGACCGCGGTTGAGCAGCCACTGGATCGGCGCGGGACCGGAGCCCAGCGTCTGTTCCCGCACGGTCAACTGGTGCAGGTCGCCCCACTTCCACGCTGCCGGATCGTCGCCGAGCCGCTCGCGAAGCTCCTTGTTCGCGTCGTTCATGGCCGTGCTCAACATGGCGTCCCTGCCGTTCACGCCGCGCTGGGTGTTGTGCCAGAAGTCGTCGTCCGGGTGCTCCAGCAGGGTGCGCACCACCTCGAACCACTGGCCGCCGCCGTCCACGTCGACCTTGGGCGCGGCGTTCGTGAGCTTGTCCAGGAACATCAGCTGCAACAGGTTTCGCCACACGGCGTTGAAGTAGGCGGCCGGGGCGGAGTCGGCCGGTTGCGTGTAGTCCCAGCCGCGCAACAGGTCCTGCGCCTTGGCCGTGTCTCCCTCGACGGTCGCCTTGAGCAGGTGCGGGGTGAGGTTGGCCGCGTTGGCGTTGCGGGTGTCGAGCTGGATCCGCTGCATCGCCGCCGCGTCCAGCTTGCCGCCCTGCTTGATCAGGTCGGTGATCCGCTGGCTGCGGTTGCCGTCACCCCAGTCCTTGGTGATCAGGTACGGGTACGACGGGTCGGTCACCGCGTTGTTCGCGTTCACGAAGTACCCGCTGGCCGGATCCAGCGCGCTGGGCAGCTTCTCGAACGGGATGTACCCGCTCCACTCCGAAGCGCTGGTCCAGCCGGGCACCGGGAAGCGCCCGTCGCCCTGTTTGCGGATCGGGATCTGACCGGGCACCTGGAAGCCGATGTGCCCCGCGGCGTCGGCGTAGAGCATGTTCTGCGACGGCGCGGCGAACAGGGACGCGGCCTCGCGGAACGAGTTCCAGTCGTGGGCGGTGGCCAGCCCGAACACCGCGTCGACGGTCCGGGACGGCTGCAACGCGGTCCACTTGAGCGCCACCGCGTACTCACCGGACTCGACTCCGGGTTCACGGCCCTGCGTGCCGACTGCCTTCAGCCGGTCCATGACGTCGGACATCAGCGGGCCGTGCCCGGTCGATCTGACCGTGATCGTCCGGGATTCACCGCCGGAGACCTTGATGACCTCCTGCCGGGTCTCCAGGGGCTTGCGCTCGCCGTCGTACTCGTAGGTGCCGTCGCTGACGCGTTCCAGGTAGAGGTCGACGACCGCCGGGTCGAGGTTCGTCAGCCCCCAGGAGATGTCGCGGTTGTGCCCGATGATCACGCCGGGCATGCCGGAGAAGGTGAAGCCGCTGACGTCGAACGGGCAGTCCTTGCCGACCGAGCGGCAGTGCAGACCCATCTGGTACCAGATGCTCGGCATCTGCGGCCCGAGGTGGGGATCGTTGGCCAGCAACGGTTTTCCGGACGTGGTGAGCTTGCCGGACACCACCCAGGCGTTCGACCCGATGCCCTTGCCGCGCGGCCCGAGAACGCCGTCGAGGGTGCCGGCGGCGTCGGCCACGCCGGCCACGGCCGCCGCAATGCCCGCCTTCTCGTCACGTCCGGCGCTCTGCGGCACGGTCGCGTCCGGGTCGGCCGGCACGCTGGGTTCCCAGCGGCCGAAGTCGTACTCCGGGAAGAGCCTCGCCACGGTGTCCGCCGGCAGGCTGGCGGACAGCATCGCGTGCCTGGCCTGGTACGTGATCGTGCCGCTGAGGTCCCACGCCATCGCCTTGAGCCAGGACACCGAGTCGACCGGAGACCACTTCTCCGGCGTGTACCCCGGTGTGAGCAGCCCCAGGATCGCGTACTCCGCGCTCAGCTCCGAACCCGTGTGCTCGGCCAGATAGGCGTTCACGCCCTCGGCGTAAGCCTGCAGGTGGTCGCGCGTGCTCGCCGAGAGCATCCCGTACTCCTGCTCGGCGACCCGGCGCCAGCCCATCGTCCGCACCGTCGCGTCGGTGGCCACCTGGTCCTCGCCGAACAGCTCGGCGAGACGCCCGGCCGTGATGTGGCGACGGATGTCCATCTCCCAGAAGCGGTCCTGCGCGTGCGTGTACCCCTGCGCCAGGAACAGGTCGTGCGGGTTGTCCGCGTAGACCTGTGGCACGCCGTACTGGTCGCGCAACACCTCGACCGGCGCCTGCAGGCCCGGTACGGCCAGTTCGCCGTCGGTGACCGGGAACGAGTTCCGGACGGTCCAGGTGACGAACAGGCTGACCGCGGACAGCACCACGACCAGGAGCACCACGACACACCACGCCGTGACGCGCAATCGGCGCGGCCACTTCGATCTCGGCCGTGCCTGCGGGACGGCGTCGGTCACGGTGCCCGGGGTGCTCGACACATCTACCACTCGTGGAGCATCGCCACGTTCGCGCGCCGGGCAAAGAGAGGGGTTCTCCTGACTTAACCCGCGTACGCGCAGGTGCCACGCTCGCGAAGTGGTTACCGACGCCGCCGTGCGCCCCAGGTCCGGACCCGACTTCCGCCGGTTCTGGACCGGCGACGTGGTGTCGCAGTTCGGCTCCCGGATCACCGAGTTCGTGCTGCCGCTGCTCGTCGTGACCACTTTGGACGGATCCGGCACGCAGGTCGGCCTGTTGCAGGGCCTGTACCTGTGCCCGTTCTTCCTGTTGCCGCTGCTGGCGGGTGTCTGGCTGGAGCGGCGGGCCAAGCGGCCCGTGATGATCGCCACGGACCTCGTGCGGTTCGTGCTGGTCATGGCCGTGCCGGTGCTGGCCCTGTTCGGCGGGCTGACCTTGCCCCTGCTCTACGTGATCGCGGTGCTCGGCGGCACGATGACGGTCGTCTACGACATCGCGGCGACCAGCTACCTGCCGGTGCTCGTCGAGGGCGAGCAGCTCGCGTCGGCCAACAGCAAGGTCATGGCGGGCCAGGCCGCCAGCGCGACCGGCGGGCCCGGCCTCGCCGGCTGGCTCAGCGGCCTGTTCGGCCCGGCCGCGACGCTCGTGTTCGACGGGTTGTCGTACCTGGCCTCGGCGAACGCGTTGCTGCTGATCCGCCATCGCGAACAGGTCCCTTCCCGGCCGCGGCGCGACCTCCGGCACGAGCTGGTCGAAGGGCTCCGGGCGGTGCTGCACAACCCGCCGGTCCGGGCGCTCGCCGTCCACGCGGGGATCTACAACGCCGCCACCGCGATGACGACCGTGGCGTTCCTGATCTACTTCGTGCGCGACCTCGGGCACAGTTCGGCGGCGTACGGCCTGATCATGGTGTTCGGCGGGCTCGGCGGCATCTCCGGCGCGCTGGGCGCCCCCGCCCTGATCAAGCGACTCGGGTACGGGCGCTCGATGCTGGTCGTGCTCGTGTTCTCCACGTGGTCGTACTTCCTGCTGCCCCTGGCCGGCGGCGGTCAGGCGGACGTGGTTCTGGGCGGCCTCGCCTACTTCCTCGGCTCGGCCGGTGCCGCGGGCGGGACCGTGGTCGCGGTGACCGTGCGGCAGAAGACCACACCGACCGAGCTGCTCGCGCGGATGAACGCCAGCTACCGGCTGTTCGCGTTCGGCATGCTGTCACTGGGTTCCGTGGCCGCGGGATTCCTGGTCGACGGGATCGGCGCGCGAACCACGTTGTTCGTCACGCCGATCCTGTTGCTGATCTCCGCGATCCCCGCGGCCAGCCGGCCGGTCCGCACGATCCGCGAACTGGACTGACCTCGCGCTAACGATAGGAGCGCAGGAGTTCCGTGAGGCAGCTCGTGCCGAACTCCAGCGCGTCGAGGGGGACGCGCTCGTCCACCGTGTGCAGCAGGCCGCGGTAGTCGGTCCCCGCCGGCAGTTTCAGCGGAAGCCAGCCGTAGCAACGGATGCCGAGCTGGGCGAACAACCGGGCGTCGGTCGAGGCCGGCGAGACCATGGGCAGCGGGATCGCGTCGGAGTCGGCCTTGGCGAGGATCTCGGCCATGGTGTCGTAGAAGCCGCCGAACTCCGGTTGCCTGATCCGCTCCGGCCGGACCATCGAGCCCTCCAGCAGCAGTTCGTGCTCGAAGTCCTCGCCGACGAGGGTTCGCAGCTCACCGACGAAGTCCTCGACGGTGTAGCCGCCGGGCAGGATGCGGCCGTCCAGGTCGACGGTGATCTCGCTCGGCACGACGTTGATCTTCTCGGTCGTCCGGACGATCGTGGGGTTCGCGGTGTGCCGCAGCACCGAGTCCAGCCGCAGGGCCTCCCGCAGCGGAAGCCCGTCGGGGCGAGGGTCGCCCGCCTGGTCCTCCCGGTAGCGCGCCACGTGCTCCGAGAGCGGTGCCGGCAGCGCGCCGGCGAGCACCTCCAGCATGCGGTCCGCGGCCGAGGTCTGGTGACGCGGCATCCGGGTCCCGGTCAGCGCGGTGAGCAGCCGTCCCAGCCGCGCCATCGGCGAGTCCGGTGGCGTGAGCCGGGAGCCGTGGCCGCCCGGTCCGCGCAGGGTCACGCGCAGCCAGCAGGCACGCTTCTCCGCCACGACGATCGGGTGGAACCGGTGGCCGGTCAGGTCGATGCCCGCACCGCCCTCCTCGCCGATCGCGTACTCCACGCCGTCGAACAGCTCCGGGTGTTCGTTCACGAGATAGCGCGCGCCGACCGCGCTGCCCGCTTCCTCGTCGGCCACCACGGCCAGCACGACGTCACCCGCCGGGCGCTCCCCCGCGGCCGCCAGCCGCGACAGGGCGGACAGCATCATCGCGATGCCGCCCTTCATGTCGATCGCGCCACGCCCCCAGACGTGCCCGTCGACGACCCGCGCCTCGAACGGCGGATGCGTCCACTGCTGGCCGTCCACCGGCACGACGTCGGAGTGCGCGTGCAGCAACAGCGGGGGCGCCTCACCGCGGCCGGGGAACCGCGCGACCAGGTTCAGCCGCTCCGGATCCGGGCCGAGCACCCTGATGTCCACGTCGGTACCGGCGAGCAGCCGCCGCAGGTGGTCGACGACGGCGGTCTCCGCGCCGGGCGGGTTGGTGGTGTCGATCCTGATCAGATCCCGCAGCAGCGGCACCGGATCGTTGGCGAACGACATGGATGTGCGTCCTTCCTCGTCAGCTGAGCAGGTCCACCACGCGGGCGGCGAGCGCCTGGACGTCCCCGTCGCCCGGCCGCAGCACCAGTTCCGGGCGCTCCGGCCGCTCGTACGGGTCGTCCACGCCGGTGAACCCCGTGATCTCGCCTCGGCGGGCCCGCGCGTACATCCCCTTGGGGTCACGCGACTCGCACACCTCGAGAGGCGTGTCGACGTGCACTTCCCGGAACGCCAGCCCGGTCTCGTCGTGCCTGGCCCGCACCCGGTCGCGGTCCGTCCGATATGGACTGATCAACGCGACGATCGCGACCACTCCGGCGTCGGCGAACAGCCGGGCCACCTCGCCGACCCGGCGGACGTTCTCCGCCCTGTCCTCGGCGCTGAAGCCCAGGTCCGAGTTCAGGCCGTGCCGCAGGTTGTCGCCGTCCAGCAGGTAGGCGGGCCGGCCCGCCTCGATCAGCAGGCGCTCGACCTCCGCGGCGATCGTGGACTTGCCCGCGGCCGACAGTCCGGTCAGCCACACCGTGCAGCCCGGCGTCGCGCGAGTCACCTCGGTCCGGTGCCAGACGACGGAAGGCGCCGCGGGACGCAGAATCATCCCGGCACCGACGGTGTCGTTCGTGGCCTCGTCGATGAGCACGAAGCCGCCGGTCGCGCGGTTGTGCCGGTACACGTCGTAGGCCAGCGGTGCGTGGGTGTGCAGCGTGATGCGCCCGATCTCGTTGAGCGACAACGACTCCGCGGACTCGTCACGGTGCAGGGTGGTGATGTCCAGCCGATAGCGCAAGGTCCGCACCGTCGCGCGAACCTCGCGCGTGGTGTGCTGGACGAGCAACCGCGATCCAGGTGTGAGCGAGGACCGGTCGCCGAGCCAGCAGACCATGGCCTCGACGTCCCTGCCGATCTCGGGCCGGTTGCCGGGCTTGCAGATCAGGTCACCACGGCGCACGTCCACGTCGTCGGCCAGCCGCACGGTCACCGCCTGGGGCGCGAACGCGTACGGCGACGATCCGCCGCCGGGCCGGTGGATAGCCGAGATCGTCGAGGTGACGCCGGACGGCAGGACGACGACCTCGTCGCCCGGCCGGAAGGTGCCACCACCGATGGTGCCCGCGTAGCCGCGGAAGTCACCGTGGCGCACCACGTACTGCACCGGCAGCCGGGCGTCGACGAGGTTGCGGTCGGACGCGATGTGCACGTTCTCCAGGTGGTGCAGCAGCGGAGTGCCCTCGTACCAGGGCATCTGGGTGCCTCGGTGCACGACGTTGTCCCCGTGCAACGCCGAGATCGGGATGAACGTGACGTCAGCGACGTCGAGCCTGGACGCGAACTGCTCGAACTCCGCGCGGATCTCGGCGAACCGGTCGGCCGACCAGTCCACCAGGTCCATCTTGTTCACGCACACGACCAAGTGCGGGATGCCCAGCAGGCTCGCGACGAACGCATGCCTGCGGGACTGCTCGAGAAGGCCCTTGCGCGCGTCCACCAGGACCAGCGCGAGGTCCGCGGTGGAGGCGCCGGTGACCATGTTGCGGGTGTACTGCAGATGACCGGGGGTGTCGGCGATGATGAACCGGCGCCGTGGCGTGGCGAAGTGTCGGTAGGCCACGTCGATGGTGATGCCCTGCTCGCGTTCGGCGCGCAGTCCGTCGGTCAGCAACGCCAGGTCCACGGCCGTGCCGCGGACCTCGCTGGCGCGCTCGATCGACGCCAGCTGGTCGGCGAAGATCGCTTTCGCGTCGTAGAGCAGCCGTCCGATCAGCGTCGACTTGCCGTCGTCCACACTGCCCGCCGTGGCCAGCCGCAGCAGCTGGGGCTCCATCAGAAGTACCCTTCCCGTTTGCGGTCCTCCATGCCTGCTTCGGAGATCCGGTCGTCGGCCCTGGTCGCGCCGCGTTCGGTCACGCGGGTGACCTCGGTCTCCGCGACCACCGCGGCCGGTGTGTCCGCTGTGGACTCCACGCAACCGGTGCAGGTGGCGTCGCCGACCGTGCGGAAGCGGACGGTGGCCTCGTACGGTTCGTCTCCCGGCACCGGCTGCAGGAACCTGGTCTGCGCCAGCAGCATCCCGTCGCGCTCGACCACCGTGCGGCGGTGGGCGTAGTAGATCGACGGCAGGTCCATGCCCTCACGGGCGATGTAGGACCAGATGTCCAGCTCGGTCCAGTTCGACAGCGGGAACACCCGCAGGTGCTCGCCCTTGCGGTGGTGGCCGTTGTAGAGGTTCCACAGCTCGGGCCGCTGGTTTCGCGGATCCCACTGGCCGTGGTCGTCACGCAGGCTGAAGACGCGTTCCTTGGCCCTGGCCTTCTCCTCGTCGCGGCGGGCACCGCCGAACACCGCGCCGAACCTGTGTTCCGCGATGGTCCGCAGCAGGGTCGTGGTCTGCAGTCGGTTGCGGCCACTGGGATCCTCGGTCACGCGGCCCGCGTCGATGTCGTCCTGGACCCTGCCCACGACCAGCCGCACGCCGGTCCGGCGCACGACCTGGTCGCGGAACTCGATCACCTCGTCGAAGTTGTGCCCGGTGTCGATGTGCACCAGGGGGAACGGCACCGGCGCCGGCCAGAACGCCTTCGCCGCCACGTGCAGCATCACCATGGAGTCCTTGCCGCCGGAGAACAGCAGTGCCGGCCGCTCGACGGTCGCGACCACCTCGCGCAGGACGTGCACCGCCTCGGCTTCGACCGCGTCCAGGTGCGACAGCACGTAGTCCTCCGTGACGGCCACTACGCACCCATCGCGCGACGCAGGCTCAACGGCCGCATGTCCGTCCAGACGGTCTCGACGTGCGCGAGGCACTCGCTCTTGGTCCCAGTCACGCCGACCTCGCGCCACCCCGACGGCACCTCGCGGTACGTCGGCCAGATCGAGTACTGCTCCTCGTGGTTGACCACCACGGTGTAGCGGATGTCGTCCTCGTCCTCATCACGCATTTCCAACCTCCATCTCGGTTTCACGCAGTACTGCCAGCGAGCGCAGGACCGCGGCCAGCTCACTGGCGTTGGCGGGCTGCATCATGCTGAAGTGGTCGCCCCGCACGGCCGTGACCCGGACCTCGCCGTCCACAAAGGACTCCCAGCCCGCCGCAGTGGTGCTGGAGTCACCAGGGACCAGGAGGTCCACGACACCGCGGTGGCGTTCGGGCTGCCACACCGACACGGCCGTGGTCAGGTCCACGAACGTCTTCGCTCTGGCCAGCATCTCGTCGCGTTGCCCGTCCGGCAGCAACCCGGCCTCCGCCAGGGAGCCCAGCGCCTTCTCGTACTGGGCGCCGGGTTCGAGAGCGCTCAGCTCGGAGACGTCCAGCGTCACGTCGAGGCCCGACGCCCCGGCCACGCTGCGCACGAAACCGTCCACCGCGAGCGGCAGCGGAACCGGGACGCCAGGGACCTCGGGCGCGACCGTGTCGAGCAGGGCGAGCAGCCGGACGTCACCGAGCTCGGCGGCGACCGCCACGGCCAGACTCCCGCCCAGCGACCACCCGACGAGGTGGTACGGGCCTTCCGGCCACCGCTGCCGGATCACCGCCGCGTACCGGCGCGCCAGTTCCGGCACGTCCCGCCGGGCGTCCTCGGGCAGCTCGATGGCGTAGCACGGCCGGTCGCCCAGGTGCTTGCTCAACGGCACGTACGGCAACGAGGACCCGGTGCTCGCGTGCAGGCAGATCAACGGTGCCGACGTGCCGGACTCGTTCAGCGTCACGATCGATCCGGCTCCGGCGAACGCGTCCCCGGCGGTGACGACTCCGGCGAGCTCGCGGATCGTCTGGTGCTGGAACAGCTGGCGGGCGGTGACCGGCACGCCACGCCGGTTCGCCTTGTCCACCACCAGGACCACGGAGATCGAGTTGCCACCGAGGTCGAAGAACCCGGTCAGCACACCGACCGGTCCCGCGCCGAGCACCTCCTGCCAGATCTCGGCGAGGATCTCCTCCGCCGGCGTGGCGGGCGGCTCGTACCGAACCTCCGGTGCGGCCGCGCCCGGTTCGGGCAACCTCTTGCGGTCGACCTTCCCGTTGGGCGTCAAGGGGAACGCCTCCAGCCACGTGTACCGCGCCGGGACCATGTGCTCCGGCAGCACGTCGCGCAGATGCCGTCGCAGGTCCGCGTCGCCCGGCCGCGTGCCGTCCTCGGGCACGAGATAGGCCGCGAGGTACTGACGACCGGCCTCACCCCAGGCGGCGACGGCGGCCGAGCGGACCGCCGGATGGCCGAGCAGCGCGGCCTCGATCTCGCCGAGCTCCAGCCGATGTCCCCGGATCTTGACCTGGTCGTCGGCCCGGCCGAGGAACTCCAGCCTGCCGTCACCACGCCACCGGGCCAGGTCGCCCGTCCGGTAGAGGCGCCTGCCACCACCGGCGAAGGGATCCGGGACGAACCGGTCGGCGGTGAGGCCGGGCCTGCGGTGGTATCCGGCCGTGACGCCGTCTCCGCCGATGAACAGCTCCCCTGCCACGCCAACGGGTTGCGGCTGAAGCCGCCGGTCGAGGACGTAGGCGGTCTCGTTCGCCAATGGCCTGCCGATGGTCACCTCGCCCGCCACGCGGTCCGCGGTCGACCACACCGTGGTCTCCGTCGGGCCGTACATGTTGTGCAGCTCGGCGGAGGTGATCTCGCCCAGCCTGCGGGCCAGGTCGCCGGTCAGCGCCTCACCGCCGACGAACAGCACCTTCAACGACCCCAGGGCTTCCGCCGCGTCCGCGTCGCCGGCGAGCAGCCCCGCGAGCGTGGGGGTGCATTGCAGGTGGGACACGCCGTGCGCACGGATCTGCGCCGCGAGACCGGCGTCCCGCCTGGCGCCGGTGAAGGCCCGGCGGACGGTGTCGACGTGCGGCAGGGACGCGAGGACGTCGTCGGTCGCGACTCCGAAGTCGATCAGGCAGGCGATCTCGTCGACGCCCAGTTCGGCCAGCTTCTCCGCGAACCGCACGCACTGCTCCGGCGTGCCGAACAGGCCACCGGAGTCCATGTACCGGTCGGCGGCGTGCTCCAGCAGCGCCAGCCGGTCGTCCTCGCCGAGCGTCTCGAACTCCAGGCCCATCTGCTTGGCCAGGCCGCGCAACAGGTCCAGCGACGTGCTCAGGTACTGGATGAACGGGCCGCGCGCCACACTCCGCGCGCGGTCGCCGTCCGGGTCGATGAACGTGTGCAGCATCAACGCCACGTGCCCGTCATCGGTGCCGTGGCGTTCCCGCCAGGCCTCCCGGTAGACGGCGATCTTCTCGGCGAGCGCCTCCAGGTCCTGGCCGAGCATGTGGGTCAGCAGGCCGAGCCCGGCGTGCCCGGCCGCCCGGAACGTCTCCGGGCTGCCCGCGGCACTGAGCCACATCGGCAGCTCGGCCTGCACGGGAGCCGGCCGGAGGCGGACCTCGACGTCGGCGCCCTCACCGGCGGGCAGGTGGACGCTTTCCCCGCGCCACAACGACCGCACGGTCTCGACGCTCTCCAGCATGATCTTCTTGCGTTCGGCGTAGTTGTCCGGCGCGAACACGAAGTCGTTGCGATGCCAGCCGGACGCGACCGACATGCCCACGCGGCCGTCGGACAGGTTGTCCACAACGGACCATTCCTCGGCCACGCGCACCGGGTTGTGCAACGGCAGCACCACACTGCCCGCGCGGATCGAGATCCGGTCGGTCACCACGGCCAGTGCCGCCGCCGCGACCGAGGGCGCCGGGTAGAGCCCGCCGAACGCGTGGAAGTGCCGTTCCGGTGTCCAGACCGAGCTGAAACCGTTGCGGTCGGCGTACTTCGCGCCTTCCAGCAGGAGGCGGTAGCGCTCGCTTCCGGGTGCGCTCGAGTCGTCGCTCGCGAAGTAGAACAGGCCGAAGTCGAGCTTCCTCGCCGGCCGCGCGGTGCCCAGCATGGTGTCCGTGTTCGCCTCGGCGACCACGACGGTGAAGCCCCTGGCCAGCGTCCACAGCAGCTCGACCACGGAGATGTCGAACGAGATGCTGCTGACCGCCAGCCACACGCCGGGCTGGTCGGTGCCGATCCGGCGGTCCAGCTCGGTGTACAGGGTGATCACCTTGCGGTGGTCGACCATCACACCCTTGGGCTGCCCGGTCGAGCCCGAGGTGTAGCAGACGTACGACAGCATCTCCGGCGTCACCGCGACCTCGGGCGCGGTGACCGGTTCGCCGTCCACGTCCGCCACGTCGATCACCGTGACACCGTGCTCGGCCATCGCGGCCCGGCTGTCCGCGTCGACGACGACCGCCGCCGGTGCCGCGTCCGCGAGGACGAACCCGAGACGTGCGGCCGGGTACTTCGGATCCAGTGGCACGTAGGCAGCGCCGGCCTTGAGCACGCCGAGCAGGGCGGCGACGGTGTCCACCGACCGTCCCACGGCGACCCCGACCAGGCTGCCCGGCCGGACGCCGACGGAGATCAACCGGTGCGCGACCTGGTTCGCCCGGCACTGCAACTGGGCGTACGTCAGCGAGTCGTCCCCGCTCACCACGGCGGTCGCGTCCGGGGTGCGTTCGGCCTGGGCGTCGAAGGCCTCGTCGACGGTCCCCGGGGCGACCGGTGCCTTGGTGTCGTTCCAGTGCACGGTCAGCCGGACGCGTTCCGAGAGCGGCAGGAGGTCCAGTTCGGACAGACGGGCGTCCGGGCGGGCGACCGCGGACTCCAGGAGCTGACGGGTGTGCTGCAGGAAGCGTTGCATCCGGTCGCGGTCGAACAGCTCGGTCGCGTACTCCAGGCCCAGCTCGACACCTCCGGCGGACCGCTCGGCGACGCTGAGGGTCATGTCGAAGCGCGCGGTGCCGGTGTGCAGCGCGACGCCCTCGACCTCCACGTCCCCCATCCGCGCGGCCTTGAGCTGCTCGTCGACCTGCAGCAACGCCACCTGGAACACCGGGTTGGCGCCCGCGTCCCGGTCCGGCCGCAGCTCGTTGACCAGCTGGTCGAACGGCACGTCCTGGTGCGGGTGCGCGGAGTAGACGGTGTCCTTGGCCCGTGCCAGCAGTTCCCGGAAGTTCGGGTCGCCCGCGGTGGACACCCGCAGCACGACCGTGTTGGCGAAGTAACCGATCAGCTGCTCCAGCTCCGGCCGGGTGCGGCCGGAGAACGCCGTTCCGGCGACGATGTCGTCCTGCCCGGTGTACCGGCCCGACACCGCGGCCAGTGCGGCCAGCGCCAGGGGAAGCACCCTGGTCGGTTCGGGTCCGCCCAGGGCCTGGAGCTCGCGGTGCAACCGGGCGGGCAGAACGTCGTGCACGGTGTCGCCCGCCCAGCTCGGAGCGGCCGGTCGCGGCCGGTCGGCCGGGAACCGCAGCGTCTCCAGGCCTGCCAGGGCCTCTCGCCAGTACTCCATCGACGACTCGCGCGCCGCGGTGGCCTGAGCGCCGTGTTGCCAGGCGGCGTAGTCGGCGTACTGGATCGGCAGATCGGGCAGCACGGCGGGCCGGCCCTCGCGGGCGGCGCTGTAGAGCTCGATCAGTTCCCTGGTGAGGATCTCGGTGGACCAGGCGTCGGTGGCGATGTGGTGCAGGGCGAGGACGATCAGGTGCTCGTCGGCCGCCAGCCGCACGAGGTCGGCCCGCAGCAGCGGGTCGCGCTCCAGGTCGAACCGGCGGCGCCCGGCCGTGATCAGCAGGTCGGCCGCCCGGCGTTCCCGGTCGTCGAACTGCCGCAGGTCCGACACGGTGAGCAGGTCCGCGGCGGGCGCGCCGATGATCTGGCGCGGGCCGCCGGGTGTGTTGACGTAGCGCGTGCGCAGGCTTTCGTGCCGCGCGACCAGAGCGGAAACAGCGTCCCGCAACAGGGTCACGTCGAGCTCGCCGCGCAGGCGCATGGCCATCGGCGTGTTGTAGATGGGCTTGCCGTCCGCCCACTGGTGCATGAACCACAACCGCTGCTGCGCGAACGACAACGGCAACGGCTCGTCCCGGCCCACTGCGGGTATCCGGCCGGTCTCGCGTTCGGCCGCACGCCTGGACCGGAGTTCGGCCACGAGTGCGGCACGCTGCTCGGCTGTCAGCTTGCCCAGCCGCTCCTCAGTGCTCTCGTGCATCGCGCTCCTCGAAGCTCCGTGGCCACACTCAGGCAGCCTGTCCACCGGGTGGAGGGGTCGGCCAGTCGGGGGATTCCCCTACCCGCCACCACGCCAGGAACTCCGGCTCGTCCAGCCGGGGCTGGGCGAACGAGCCGATCAGGGCGGCGGGCAGCGGCCATCCGCGCCGCACCGGCGGGGCGTCCGAGAGCGGAGCCCAGTCCACGCCCCGCAACACACCCAGATGACGATGCCGCCGCACCTCGGCGGAGATCCCGCCGGGCGCGGGCGACGTGACGCACACCGTGCCGCCGTCCGCCGACCACCAGGACCGGACCGTTCCCGGCGTGGGGTCGAACTCCGGGTAGTCACGGACTCGCACCGGCTCGCCGAGCAGGAGTTCCATGTGCACTTCGGACAACGGCTTGTCGTCGGCGGGAAAGTGGTGCACCGTCCGGTAGCCCGCGCGGGCGTAGAACGCCGGGTTGCCGCGTTCGACCACCGCGTCGAGCACCACCCGTGACGCTCCGGCCGCACGCGCGCCGGCTTCGAGCGCTCGCAGCAGCCGTTTGCCCACGCCGAACCGGCGGGCGTCGGGCGACACGGCGAGCCGGCGCACGACCCAGTCCACGCTGTGCGCACGAACCGCGCCGACGATCCGTCCACCGGCCGTCGCGGTCCACAGGTGGTACCCGGCGGCCAGGTCGGCCCGCACGCTGTCCGCGGTCTCCCCTGCGCCGTCGGCGACCGGCAGGCCCGGCACCAGATCCCCGGCCCGGTAGGCGTCCCTGGTCACGGCGGCGACGTCGACGGCCAGCCGATCGGTCAGCGCGACGACCGGTGCGACGACCAGAGTGTCTGTTGTGGACACACCACACCTCCCCCGTGGACCGTGACACGCCAGGGGCTCGCCGGACCTGTCGGGGTATTGCCGGACTCGTCCCGCCCCGGCGAGCTGGACAGGGTGGAGGCTGGTCTGTCGCGCAGCCGAGGAGCCGAGCATGCCGAATCCGCCATCCCGACCGGCGGCGAGTGGACTCGCTGAAGCGCGCAAGGCGGTACTGGCCTTGCGCAACCGGCAGCACACCGCGAGCCACGGAGGCGGCACCCGGATCGAGCCCGCCGCACGGGACCGGCGGCTGCCGCTGTCGTTCGCCCAGCAGCGCCTCTGGTTCCTCGACCAGTGGTCGCAGGGCCAGCCGGTCTACAACGCGCCGATGGTGCTGCGGCTCAGGGCCGAGCTGGACGTGGAGGCGCTCCAACGCGCACTCACCGAAGTCGTCACCAGGCACGAGATCCTGCGCACGCGCTACCCGAGCGAGAACGGCGTGCCCTACCAGGAGGTCGAGCCCGCCCCCGAGCGCGTCCCGCTGCCGGTCACGGACATCGCCGCCGCCGACGTGCGCTCGTACGTCGAAGCGCTCGTGCGGGAGCCGTTCGACCTGAGCACCGGGCCGGTGTGCCGACCGGCGCTGGGCCGGGTGAGCGCCACGGAGTACGTCCTGGTGCTGGCCATGCACCACATCGCCACGGACGGCTGGTCCGTCGACATCATCCTGCGCGAGCTGGTCACGAGCTACCAGCGGGCGATCGGCGCGCCCGTCGACGCCGTCCCGCTGGCCGTGCAGTTCGCCGACTACGCGGTCTGGCAACGGGACTGGCTGGCCGGCGAGGCGCCGCAGGACCAGCTGCGGTACTGGCGCGAGCAGCTGCACGACCTGCCCACGCTCGACCTGCCGACGGACCGGCCGCGACCAGCGGAACGCACGCAGGCGGGCTCCATCGAAGAGGCCCTGCTGCCGGAGTCGCTGGCGCGCAAGCTGGCCTCGTTCGCCGTCACCGAGCGGGCCACCGTGCTGACGGTCGCGTTCGCCGCGTTCACCGCCGTGATGTCCCGCTACAGCGGTCAGGACGACGTCGTGGTGGGCTCGATCTTCTCCGGCCGCACCCGGCCGGAGGTCGAGCCGCTGATCGGCTTCTTCGCCAACACCCTGGTGCTGCGCACGTCCACCGCGGGCAACCCGACGTTCCGGGAGCTGGTGGCGCGCACGGGCAAGACCGTGATCGACGCGCACCTCAACCAGGACCTGCCCTTCGGCCGGCTGGTCGACGAGCTGAGTCCTGAGCGCGACCCGAGCCGCAACCCGCTGTTCCAGGTGTCGTTCACCCTCCAGCAGGCGTCCGCGGAGTCGGCGACGGTCGGTGACCTGACCGCCGAGGTGTACTCGCCCGACATCGGCACCGCACGGTTCGACCTGGCGTTCCAAGTGACCCAGGTGGCCGGGAGCGGCTTGCGGCTGTGGGCGGAGTACTCCACGGAACTGTTCGACCGCGCCCGGATCCAGCGCCTGTTCGCGCACTACCACCGCGCGCTCGAGCTGTTCCTCGACGATCCCGGGCTGCGGCTGGGCCAGGTGAGGCTGCTCACGGACGCCGAGTACGACGAGGTGGTGGTCGACGCCAACCGGACGGAGAAGTCGTACGGCCCGCCGGAACGCTGCCTGCACCACCTGTTCGAGTCCGTTGTGGACAGAGCACCGACCGCGGTCGCGTCCCGGTTCGCCGGTGTTTCCCTGACGTACCAGGAGCTCGACGAACGGGCCAACCGGCTCGCCCGGCACCTGTCCTCGCTCGGGGTCGGCCCGGAGACCGTCGTCGGCGTGCTGCTGGAGCGCGGGCCGGAGCTACCGACCGCGTTCCTGGGCGTGCTGAAGGCGGGCGGGGCGTACCTGCCGCTGGATCCCGACCATCCCGTCGCCCGGCGCGAGCTCGTGCTCGGCGACGCCGGCGCGACGATCGTCGTCACGACCACGGATCTCGCCGGAGGCGTGCCGGAGGGAGTGCGGGCGGTGTGCCTGGACGACCCGGCCGTCGCGGCGCAGGACGACTCGCGGCCGAACTTCGCGGTGCACCAGGACAACCTCGCGTACGTGATCTTCACGTCCGGCTCCACCGGGCGGCCGAAGGGCGTGCAGGTCTCCCACCGGTCGATCGCGGGCTTCACCCCCGCGGTGATCGAGCTGTTCGGCCTGGACGTCGGCGATCGCGTGCTGCAGTTCGCGAATCCGGCGTTCGACGTGAGCCTCTTCGACTTCTTCGGCGCGCTGTGCAGCGGCGCGACGCTCGTCCAGGCGCCCCGCGCGGACCTGCTGGACCCGGCGCGGCTGACGGAGCTGATGCGGTCCGAGAAGGTCACCGTCACCGACCTGCCACCGGCCGTGCTGCGGCTGCTCGACCCGGCCGCGCTGCCGGACCTGCGGGCGTTGTTCGTCGGCCTGGAGTCGTTCCCCGGTGAGCTGGTGAACGCCTGGAACACCGGGAACCGGATGTTCCACAACGGGTACGGCCCCACCGAGGCGACGGTGGCGTGCGTCGACCACCTCTGCCCGCACGAGCACCACGACGCGATGCCGCCGATCGGCGTGCCGATGGCGAACTACCAGGCGTACGTCGTCGACCGGTTCGGGGAGCCGGTGCCGGTCGGCGTGCCGGGTGAGCTGCTGATCGGCGGCGTGGGTGTGGCTCGCGGGTACGCGGACCGGCCGGATCTGACCGCGGAGAAGTTCGTGCCGGACCCGTTCGGCGCACCCGGCGGCCGGCTGTACCGCACCGGGGACCTGGTCCGCCGCCGCGCGGACGGCAACATCGAGTTCGTCGGCCGGATCGACAACCAGGTCAAGATCCGCGGCCTGCGGGTCGAGCCCGCCGAGATCGAGCACGCCGTCCTGGCGCTGCCGCGGATCGAGGACGCGGCCGTGGTGGTGTCCGGGAGTGGCAGCGACGCCCAGCTCGTGGCGTACGTCGCCGGTGTGGACGTCGACACGTCCGGGTTGCGGGCCGAGCTGGCCAGGTCACTGCCGGTCTACCTGGTGCCGTCGACGTTCGTCGTGCTGCCGTCGCTGCCCCGCGCCGCGAGCGGCAAGCTCGACCGCAACCAGCTGCCCAAACCGGGAGCGGCTCTTCCGGTCGCGTCGCCGCCCGCGACGGCCACCGAGATCGCGCTCGCCGAGATCTGGAAGGAGCTGCTCGGTGCGGACTCGATCACGGTGCAGGACAACTTCTTCTCGATCGGCGGCACGTCGCTGAAGATCACCCAGGTGGCCACCAGGATCCTGGAGAACTTCGGGGTCCGGCTGGAGCTGCGCGACTTCTTCCTGCACGCCACGCTCGGCGATCTCGCGTCACTGGTGGAGGAACGGGAGCTGGAGGCCGCCTCCCCGGACGAGCTGGCCGAGTTGCTGGCCGCCGTCGACCGGCAGTCGTCATGAACTTCCGCGAGGAGATCCGCGCTTTCCTTTCCTCCCAACGGGTTCAGGACGCGGTCGCCGAGATGCGCGCTCTGCCACCGACCGCGGAAACCGGTCGCCTGGACGTCTACTCCTGGCTGGGCGAACGCGGCTGGCTCGCGCCGCACTGGCCGGAGCGGTACGGCGGCCTCGGCCTCGGACCCGCGGAGGCGGCGGCGCTCACCGAGGAGATGCTGTACGCGGGCGTCCCGGACGACCTGCACACGCTGAGCATCGGCATCGTCGGTACTTTCCTGCTGCACAGCGGTTCGGAGGCCCAGAAGCAGGAACACCTGCCCGCGCTGGCGAACGGGACCCGGATGGCCACCGTGCTGTTCACCGAGCCCTCGTGCGGCTCGGACCTCGCCGCCCTGCGGACCGAGGCGCGGCCGGACGGCGACGGCTGGCGGCTGTACGGCACGAAGATCTACAACCAGAAGTCCCAGTTCGCCGACATGGCCCTGTGCGCGGCACGCACCCGCTCCAGCGGTGTCGGGATGGACGGCATCACGCTGTTCCTCGTGCCCCTGAAGTCCGCGGGCGTGCACGTGTCCGTCGTCGAGTCGATGGGCAACGACCGGTTCACGCAGGTGGTGATCGACGGTCTGCTGCTCACCGAGGACGCCGTCGTCGGCGACCTGCACGACGGCTGGACCCTGATGAACTCGTTGCTGCTGCTGGAACGCACCGGCATCGACTTCCACGCCAAGGCACGGGTGCTGCTGGACACCGTCATCGAGCGCGCCCGCGCCACCGGTCGTCTGTCGCCGGAACTGGCCGAGCTCGACGCGCGGCTGGCAGCGGCGCACGCGCTGGCGTGGCAGCAGGTGCGCAACCTCGCCGAGGACCGGCCCTCACCGGGCGGCTCGGCCATGGCCAAGTGGTACGCCTCCGAGCAGTTCCGGCCGATCCTGCGGGCCGCGGCCGAGATCGACGGCCTCGACTCCGCGCTGACCTCCTGGGACGGCGCCGCACCGGCGGACGGGACCGTCGAGTCGGCCTACCGGACCGGGCCGAGCCTCCGCCTCGCCTCCGGCACCTCCGAAGTCATGCTGTACCTCATCGCGACCGGTGAACTGGGGCTGCTGTGACGCTGACCGACCTGTTCGACGACGAGACCATCCCGCTGCTGCGCCGGCTGGGCGAACGGCGGCGCGGCGACCACACGCCGGTGAACGAGGAGGCCCGGCGGCAGGTGCTGGCCGCGCTCACCGAGTCCGAGCAGTCCACAGTGGAGGTGCTGCGGGCCGCGGAGCTGATGGGCGCCGCGCTGTACCAGAGCCCGTTCCTGGACACCGTGGCAGCCGCGGAGATCTTCTCGCTCTCCCCGGGCCGCACGGTCGCCCTGGCCCTGCGGGAGAAGGGCACCGACAACCCCGCCACGCCCGCACCGATCTCCGTTCAGGACGGCAGGGTCACGGCGGTGCGGAGGTTCGTCGCGTTCGCGTCCGAAGTGGACGATCTGCTCGTCGTCGGCGGGAACACGGCGGCACTCGTGGCTGTGCGGCAGCCCGGCGTGCGGACGTCCCGGCAGGACGACATCGGCCGCGGCGACCTGCACACCGTCGAGATCCAGGACGCGGCGGCTCAGGTGAAGGACGTGACCGCCGACTACCCGGGAGTGCTGGCGCGGGCCAGGATGCGGCACGCCGCGTACCTGGCCGGCTCGGCGAAGGCCGCGATCCGGCTGACCGCGGACCACCTGAAGGAGCGCAAGGCGTTCGGTCAGCCCCTGGCGAAGAACACGGCGCTGGCGTACCGGCTGGCGGCGCTGTACGCCGAGGCCGAGGCCGTCCTGGCGCTGATCGGCACGGAGCCGAGCCCGGCGACGGGTGCGCGGGCCGTGTTGCTGGCCGGTGCGGTCGCCCGGCAGAGCGCGGAGGAGGCGGTGCACCTGCACGGCGCCTACGGGATGACCGAACGCAGCGACGCCCAGTTGTTCTACCGGCGCGCGGCGGTCGACGCCCAGTGGTTCGGGACGGCGACCGACCTGCGCGCCGAACTCCTCACCGCACTAGGCGGTTAGCCGCGAGCAACTCGTAGAACGGCTCGTGGTGCTTGCTGAAGGCCGCGAGCTTCTCGTTGTTGTCCACCGTGTCCGCGTACGTCGTCGACGTGGCGGTGAAGCCCGTGCTTTCGCTGACCCCCTTGTGCCAGCGGGCGGACTGCGCCCATTCGGCACGTTCCCCGGAGGACCAGGTGGTCGCCGAGGCGCGGTAGTCGATCCCCACGCGGTCGCAGTACTCGCGGAGCATCTCCCCCGGCGCGTCGACCACGTCCGCGGCGTCGAGCACCACGGGCGGCTGCCCGCCCGCGGCGAGCACGGCCTGGTACATCTCGTACAGGCCTTCGAGGCCGATGTCCGAGCACACCATGTCCGGCTTGAGCGCGTAGAACGAGGCCGCGATCTCGTCGGGGCGGCGGATCAGGAACGTGTGCCGCGCCTCGGCCAGGAACTCGCGGTCGGCCAGCACCGCGTCGTACCGGAGATCCGTGGTGTCCTTGAAGTACACCGTGCGGGTCGCGGACAGCTCGCGGATCGCCGCGATCAGTTCCGCGTGGGTGTGCACCTCGCGGGAGCCGACGGTGGTGGAGCCGTAGTCGGAGATGTTGCAGAACGGCTCGTGCAGGGCGAGGAGCCCGCCGTGCTCGACCATCGAACGGAAGAGCGCGGTCGACCGGGATCGCGGGGCCGCCCACAAGGCGATGATCATGTCGCTCCTTCCTGGGATTCTCACGTTCTCCCGGGCCGCACGGGCGGGATAAGTCAGGCATGTCCCTGACTTGAGGACGCCACCTCCCGGCCACGATGCTCGGGTCCGAACGTCGGAGGGCGGCCTCATGCACGCTGAGTCCACAGTAGACAGTCGGACGGCCGCACAGTCACGCTCGGTACCACGGGCCGACCGCGGCGACGGGCGGCTGCCGTGTTCGCCCGCGCAGGAACGACTCTGGTTCCTCGAGCAGGTGGATCCCGGCTCCCCCGCGCACGTGGTCGCGGGCGCGGTGCGGTTCACCGGAGACCTCGACATCCCAGTCCTGAGCCGGTGCCTGGACGAGATCGTGCGGCGGCACGAGGTGCTGCGGACCAACATCGTCGAGCGGGACGGCACGCCCCACCAGGTGGTGAGCCCGCCGGCGCCCGTGCCGTTGCCGGTGCGCGACATCAGGGACGCGCCCGACGTCGAGCGGGCGATCGACGACGCCGGCCGGCGTGAGGCCGCCACCGCGTTCGACCTGGCGACCGCTCCGATGCTGCGGGCGAGCCTGCTGCGGGTCGACGACCGCGCGCACGTGCTGCTGCTCAGCGTGCACCAGGTCGCGTGCGACAGCTGGTCGATCGGCGTGATCCGCGCGGAGCTGGCCGCGTTGTACCAGGCCTTCCGCGACGGCCGGCCGTCCCCGCTGCCGGAACTGCCGGTGCAGTACGGCGATGTCGCGGTGTGGCAACGTGCGCGGCTCGACCGCGGTGAGCTGGACGCTCAGCGGGAACACTGGCGGACGGCGCTGGCGGGCGCGGGCGAACTGCTGCTGCCGACGGACAAGTCCCGTTCCGCCGCACGGACTTCGCGCGGTGACGCCATCCCCTTCCGCCTGCCGGCCGACCTCGTCGCGTCGGCGGCTGAGGTCGAGGCGACGCTGCTGGCCGCGTTCGCCGCCCTGCTGTGGCGGTGGAGCGGCCAGGACGCGGTGGTGATCGGCTCCCCCGTCGCCGGCCGGTCCACGGCTGAGACCGAGCCGATGGTCGGGTGCCTGGTCAACGTCCTGCCCCTGCACCTGGACCTGTCCGGTGATCCGGCGTTCGCGGACCTGGTCGCGGCCGCCCTCCACGTCCGCACCGCGGCCCGTGCCAACCAGGACTACCCGAGCGACCGGATGATCACCGACGCGGGGCGCACCGACGGCCTGGTCCAGGTGACGCTGACACAGCGCGCCGCGCCGCCGGCACCCGTGAAACTCGGTGGGCTGATCATCGAGGAGCTACCGGTCCGTTCGGTGTCCACGAGATTCGACCTGTCGCTGGACCTCGTGCCCGACGCGGACGGCGGCATCGACGGGCGCCTGGAGTTCAGCACCGACCTGTTCACCCGCGACACCGCGTCCCGGATGGCCGACGCGTTCGTCTTGCTGCTGCGGCACGGCGTGTCCCGGCCCGGCGACGCCGTGTCGGCACTGCCGTTGATCACGCGGGCCGAGAGCACCCGGATCACCCGGGAACTCAGCGGCTCGACCGTGCCGTTCGAGGGCCCGCGGACCATGCACGGGATGTTCGAGCACTGGGCGGACCGGACTCCGGACGCCACCGCCGTGGTGGCCGGGCAGCACACGCTCACGTACGCCGAACTGGACGCGCGCGCCAACCAGCTGGCGCACCACCTGCGTGAGCTCGGAGTCGGGCCCGAGCAGCTGGTCGGGATCTCGCTGCCGCGGTCCGAGCTGATGATCGTCGCGGCGCTCGGCATCCTCAAGGCGGGAGCGGGATACGTGCCTCTCGACCCCGGTTACCCGCGGTCGCGAGTGGCGCACATGACCCAGGACGCGAACGTGCCGGTGATCCTGACGCACTCGTCGGTCGAGATCGAGGATTCGGTCCGGTTCGTGTGCCTGGACACCGAGTGGCCGGAAGATCAGCCCGTCACCCGGCCGGACGTCCCCGTGCACGACGCCGGTCTCGCCTACGTGATCTACACGTCGGGTTCGACCGGTCTGCCCAAGGGTTCGGCCAACGAGCACGCCCGCGTCGTGAACACGCTCCACGGGGTCAACAACGTCTACGACCTCACTCCGCGGGACCGCGTGCTGGCGATCTCCTCGCTGAGCTACGACATGTCGGTCTACGAGATCTTCGGCGCGCTCGCGGCGGGCGCGACCGTCGTCGTACCCAGCGACGCCGAGACCGCGGACCTCGATCAGCTGCTGGATCTCCTGGTGCGCCAGGAGGTCACGGCGTGGAGCTCGGCACCGGCGCTGCTCGACGCCCTGGTCCGGCACACCGGCAGGCGAGGCGGCCTGCCCGGTGTGCGGCTGCGCGTCGTGGGGCTGGGCGGGGACCGGATGCCACCCGCGCTGCCCGGCCGGCTCGCGGAGCTGGTCCCGGGTATCCGGCTGCTGAACCTGGCCGGCATGACCGAGTCGTCGTACTGCAGCCTCGCCCACCGCCTGACTCGCCGGAACTACCCGGGAGGCGTGCCGTGGGGCAGACCGTTCGCCAACCACCGCGTCTACCTCCTCGACCGGCACGGCAGGCCCGTACCCGTCGGCGTGCCGGGTGAGCTGTTCATCGGCGGATCCGGACCCGGCCGCGGTTACTGGAGCAGGCCGGGGATGACGGCCGACAGGTTCCTGCCCGACCCGTACAGCGCGGAGCCCGGCGGCCGGATGTACGCCACCGGCGACCACGCGCGGTTCCTGGCCAACGGGGACGTCGAGTTCCTCGGCAGGCTGGACCAGCAGATCAAGATCCGCGGGTTCCTGGTCGAACCCGGCGAGGTCGAGGCCGAGCTGGCGACGCACCCGGCGGTCATCGACCCGGTGGTGCTCGCGTTCGACGACAACCTGGGCGAACGCAGGCTGGCCGCCTACGTGCTGCCGCGCGGCAGGCAGCGCCCGTCCACCTCCGAGCTGCGCGCGTACCTGGCCGCGCTGCTCCCCGACCACATGGTGCCGGCGGTCTTCGTGGTGCTCGACCGGCTTCCTCTGCTGCCCAGCGGAAAGCTCGACCGGGCCGCGCTGCCCGCACCCGCCATGGCCGGACCGATGTCACCCGACGACGCGCGCTCCCGGCGGTGAGCCAGGGAGATCACCGACTGTCCCGGGCACGGCGGGACCGGCAACGTCTGCAGATCAGGAATGGGAGGTGAGGACCCGGTGACCGACACGTACGTCTTCCCGGCGTCCTTCGGCCAGGAACGGCTGTGGATGCTGCACGAGATGGGCGCGGGCAGCGCCTACCACGTCAGCGGTGCGCTGCGGCTGACGGGCGACCTGGACGCGGACTGCCTGCGGCGGGCGCTGCAACTGCTCGTCGACCGGCACGAGGCGCTGCGCACCGGTGTCGAGATCGGCGAGGGCGGCGCGGTCACGCAGGTCGCGATCTCCGCGCTGACCGTCCCGTTCACCGCCGGCGACACCGTGGAAACCGAGCTCGGCGACGCGATCCGCGCCGTGGTCGACGAGCCGTTCACCCTGTCCTCTCCCCCGCTGCTGCGCGCGCGGCTGTTGCGGGTCACCGACGCCGCCGAGCCGCAGTGGGTGCTCGTGTTGTGCGTGCACCACATCGTGGTCGACGGCTGGTCGCTGGGCATCCTGGTGGCGGAGCTCGGTGCCGCGTACACGTCACTGGTGGGCGGGACACCGCCGCAGTGGCCGGAGCCCGAGATGCAGTACGCGGATTTCGCGCTGTGGCAACGGGACTTCCTGACCGGTGACGAGATCGCCGGGCAGCTCGAGTTCTGGCGAACCACCCTGTCCGGGGCGACCGCGCTCGACCTGGTGACCGACCACCCCCGTGCAGCGGCCACGAGCTACCAGGGTGACTCGGTCCGCACGGTCCTGCCGGACGTTCTGGTGAAGCGGCTCGCCACGGCGGCGCAGACCGAGAACGCCACCGAGTTCATGGTGTTCGTGACCGCGTGGTCGGTGGTGCTGTCGCGGTGGAGCGGCCAGCACGACCTCGTCATCGGCACCCCGGTCGCCGGTCGGCCCAGCGACGAGCTCGACGGTGTGGTCGGGTTCTTCGTCAACACCCTGCCGTTGCGCGTGCGGCTCGACCCGCACGAGACGCTCCGGCAGACGCTGGCGCGGTGCCGTGCGGTCTGCCTGGCCGCGCTGGCCAACCAGGACGTGCCGTTCGAGTGGATCAAGCAGGCGCTGGGCGACGGCGTGAAGATCCCGCAGACCCTGCTGGCCCTGCAGAACACCCCGAGCGGCAGCCTCGGTCTCCCCGGCGTGCAGGTGGAGCAGGTCGGCGTGCCCAGCGGAGGGGCCCAGTTCGACATCGGTCTGTACCTCGCGCCCGCCGACGACGGTCTCGCCGCCGAACTGGCGTACTCCACCGGACTGTTCGAGCAGGCTTCCGCGCAACGCGTGTTGGACGCGTTCGTGACCGTGCTGACCGAGTTCGCCGATCACCTCGACTCTCCACTGTGGACCACCCCGGTGCTGTCCGCGGCCGAGCGGGACCAGGTTCTGGCGATGACCGGGTCGACCGAGCTCGCCGAGCCGCTGCCCTCACTCGCCGAGTCGTTCGAGCAGGCCGTCGCACGCACACCGGACGCGGTCGCGGTCGTCGCGGACGCCACCGGTGACTCGCTGACGTACCGCGAACTGGACATCCGCGCCTCGGGCGTGGCGTCGTGGTTGCGGGCCAACGGTGTCCAGGTGGGCGACTGCGTCGGCGTGTGCCTGGAACGCGGAGTCGATCTGGCCGTCGCCGTGCTGGGCGTGCTGAAGGCGGGCGGGGCGCACCTGCCGCTGGATCCCGACTACCCCGACGGAAGGCTCGCGGCCGTGTTGTCCGCCGGGCGACCGGGCATCGTGCTCACCTCGGCCACGACACGCGCTCGTGTCACCGGCGGCGCCCGTGTCGCCGACATCGGCGAGGCGACCGGAGACCCGTTGGCGCCAGTGGAGGTTCCGGGCGGCAGCGGGTCGTACGTGGTGTTCACGTCCGGTTCGACCGGCGTGCCCAAGGGGGCCGTCAACACGGTCGACGGCCTGGCCAACCGGCTGCGCGCGGTGGCGGCGAGGATGCCGTTCGGCGCTCAGGACATCGTCGCGCAGAAGACGCCGATCGGGTTCGACGTGGCCGTGCCCGAGCTCCTCGGGCCGTTGCTCGCGGGTGCCAGGGCGGTGTTCGCCGCACCGGGCGGTCATCGTGATCCCTTGTACCTCAAGGAGTTCTTCGTCCGCCACGGCGTCACGCACACGCACTTCGTGCCGTCCATGCTGCGCCTGTTCATCGACTCCGGCGTCACGGGCGCCGACGTGCCGCAGCTCAGGCGCGTGCAGTGCAGCGGCGAGGAGGTGCCGGCCAAGCTGGCAGCGGACTTCTTCGCCGCGTTCCCCGGCGTCGAGCTGCACAACATGTACGGGCCGGCCGAAGCCGCGGTCGAGGTGACGCACTGCCAGGTCGAGCCGTCGATGACCGGCCGCCGGATCCCGATCGGCGACCCGCTGCCCGGCGTTCAGGTGCTGCTGCTCGACGCACACGGACAGCCTGTGCCCGTTGGCGTTCCCGGTGAGCTGTACCTCGCGGGTGTGCAGAACGCGCGTGCCTACATCGGTCAACCGGGGGCGACCGCGGCCGCCTTCCTCCCGCACGAGAACGGCACGCGCGTCTACCGGACCGGCGATCGCGCTTACTGGAACCCCCAGGGGCGACTGACCTTCCTCGGCCGCACCGACCACCAGGTCAAGATCCGCGGCCAGCGCGTCGAACCGGCGGAGATCGCGACGACGATGCGCTCGCACCCCGCGGTCACCGAAGCGGTCGTGGTCGTCCGGCCGGACAGCCGGGGCAACCCGCGCGTCATCGGCTATCTCGTGGCGGACGGCGACGTCGCCCTGGACGAGCTCCGGCGCCATCTCGCCGCCCGGCTGCCCGCCGCCATGGTGCCCGGCCAGTTCGTGACCGTGCCCGCGTTCCCGGTCACCGCCAACGGGAAGATCGACCCGGCCGCACTGCCCCTGCCGGCGGCGGACCTGGAGGAGTCGGTCCGCGTGCCACCGAGGACACCCGTGGAGACGCTGCTGGTGAAGCTGTGGGCCGAGGTGCTGGGTGTGTCGAACGTCGGCGTCCGGGACGACTTCTACGAGCTCGGGGGCGACTCGCTGCGCGCGGTGAACGTGTTGCAGCGCACCCGTGAGCTCGGCCTGGAGTTCCCGCTCCAGGTCCTGCTGGGCAGGCACACCATCGAGGAGCTCGCCGAGCAGACCACGGACGGGCGCGGCTGATGACACGCACCTCCCCCGCCACGACCGGACGCGCGGTGTCCCGCAGCGAGGCGATCGACCTGCTGCACCGGATGGTCGCCATCCCGTCGGTGTCAGGCGACGAGCGCGACGTGGCCGAGTTCGTCGTCGGCGTCATGACAGAGCTGGGTTTCGAGGCGCACGTCGACGCCGCGGGCAACGCCATCGGCGTGATCGGCGAACCGAGCGGCCCCACGATCATGCTGCTCGGTCACCTGGACACGGTTCCCGGCGGGCCACCGGTCCGGCTCGACGGCGACCGCCTGCACGGCCGTGGTTCCGTGGACGCGAAGGGCCCGCTCGCGACCATGATCGTCGCCGCCGCGCAGGCGAGGGCGGCGGGCGCACGGATCGTCGTCGTCGGTGCGGTCGACGAGGAACGCGACTCCGTCGGCGCGCACCACGTCGTGGCCACCCAGCACGCGGACGCCGTGGTGATCGGCGAACCGAGTGGCGTGGGGACGGTTGTCGTGGGCTACAAGGGTGTCCTGCGGTTCACGTGCACCATGCACCGGCCGCAGGCGCACACCAGCACGCCGGAACCCAACGCCGCCGAGGTCGCCGCCGCCTTCTGGGAGTCGCTGCGTTCGCGGTACGCGGTGGACGGAGGCCGGGTGTTCGACCGGCTGTCCCCCACCCTGATCAGCATGACGGCCGACCTCGTCCGGGCCGACCTCGTCATCTCCTGCCGCACGCCGTTGGACTTCGACACCAAGGCTTTCCTGGCCGAGGTGCGAGACCTGGCCGGGGATGCGGAGCTCACCGTGCTCGAGGTGACTCCGGCGATCCGCAGCTCCCGTGCCGATCCGGTGGCCCGTGCCCTGGCCGGCGCGATCCGGGCCCACACCGGGAACGCCGAGTTCAAGCTCAAGCTCGGCACCTCCGACATGAACGTCCTGGGCCCGGCCTGGCGCGTGCCGATCGCCACCTACGGCCCCGGTGACCCGCACCAGGACCACACCCCTGCCGAACACATCGACCTGCCCGAGTACCTGCTGGCGGTGGCGGTCCTGACCGACGCCATCCACCGGCTCGCCACCGAACTGATGTCACCGAGCTGACCCCGGGGATGACTTGATGGATCTGCCTGTCGCCGTTCTGGCATCGCGTGTCCGCCTCGAGGAGAAACTCATCCTCGCCGAACTGGCCAGGCGCGGGGTGCCGGTGGAGGTGATCGACCCCCGCCGGGCCTTGTTCGAGCTGCAAGCACCCAAGCCGAGGTACGCGGGCGTCATCAGCCGCGAGATCTCGCACACCCGCAACATGTACGCGGCCCGGCTGCTGGAGCACGCGGGCCTGACCGTGGTCAACAGCGCCGACATCATCGCGCTGTGCGGTGACAAGCTGCTCACCACCCTCGCTCTGCACGCCGCCGGACTGCCGGTGCCGCGGGCGGCCGTGAGCCTCTCGCCGGAGCACGCGCTGGAGCACCTGGAGACCTTCGGGTTCCCCCTGGTGTCCAAGCCGGTGAACGGGTCGTGGGGGCACCTGGCCGCCAGGCCCACCGACCGCAACTCCGCGGAGATCATGCTCGAACACCGCCGCGCGCTGCCCAGCCCGCAGTACCAGGTCGTGTACGTGCAGGAGTACGTCGACAAGCCCGGCCGCGACATCAAGGCCTACGTGATGGGCGGCGAGATCATCGGCGTGATCTACAAGATCTCCGACGAGTGGCGCACGAACACCGCCAGGGGTGGGACGACGGCACGCTGCGAGCCGGACGAGGAGCTCACCAAGCTCCTGCGCGCGACGGCCGACGTGGTGGGTGACGGCATCCTCGGCATCGACGTGCTGGAGTCCCCCGACAGCGGCTACCTGGTCAACGAGGTCAACCACACACCGGAGTTCCACGGCGCCCTCGAGGTGCTGTCGGTGGACCTGGTCGGGGCCTACGTGGACTTCGCGACCCGCAAGCTCGGCATCGGTGCGGCATGAGCGACAAGCTGGCGATGTTCGGTGGCACCAAGGTGATCGGGAAGGGCAGCGTCCCTCCCGAGCAGATCCGGTGGCCGGTGATCACCGACGCCGAACACGAGGCCACCCGGCGCGTGCTGGACAGCGGGCAGTTCACGTCCAACAGCACCGGCGGCGGCGAGGTGGCCGCGCTGGAGGCGGAATGGGCCGAGTTCGTCGGTGCCCCGCACTGCGCCGCGGTGGTCAACGGCACCGCGGCCATCGAACTGGCCATCGCCGCGGCCGGGATCGAGCCGGGTGCGGAGATCCTGGTGCCCGCGCTGAGCTTCATCGCCAGCGCGGTGGGTGCCGTGCAACGCATGCTGGTGCCGGTGTTCGTCGACATCGATCCGGTCACCTACAACATGTCGCCCGAAGCCGCGGCGGCGGCGATCACGTCGCGGACCCGCGCGATCCTCGTGGTGCACCTGCACGGCCTGCCCGCGGACATGGCCGAGTTGCGGGCGCTGGCCGACCGGCACGACCTGCTGTTGATCGAGGACGCCGCCCAGTCGCACGGCGCCAGCTACCAGGGCAAGCGCACCGGCACGCTCGGCGACGTCGCCACGTTCAGCCTCAACGTGGTCAAGAACCTGCCCACGTGCGGCGAAGGCGGCCTGATCACGACGGCCGACCCCGAGCTGCACCGGAAGGTCGTGCTGCACCGGCAGTTCGGCGAGGACCTGCGCGGCGGCCGGGAACGGGACTACGTCTCCCGCGTGCTGGCCGGAAACGCCAAGCTCAGTGCCATCCAGGCGGCGTTCGCCCGTGCTCAGCTGGCCAGGCTGCCGGAGTACGACGTGGCCAGGAAGCACAACATCGAGGCCATGCTGGCCGCACTGGCCGGCCTGCCAGGACTGGTGTTGCCGACCGTGCCCCCTGACCGGACCCACGCCTGGCACATCCTGCGGTTCCGCTTCGATCCCGAGGCGATGGGTCACCCGGACGTCCACCCCGGCGCGTTGCGGTCGATCGTGCACCGGGCACTGCGCGCCGAAGGCGTCCCGGTCCAGCCGTACCAGCTGGTTCCGCTGCCGATGCAGGAAGCCTTCCAGACCCGTGCCGGGTTCGGCGGGTACCCGTGGAAGCTGGGCGGCGACGTCGCCTACCAGGACTCGTACCCGCAGACCACGGCGGTCATCGAGTCGTCACTGACGCTGCAACGCTGGCACCTCAACCCGGCCAGCGGCCCGGTGCTGCTGCGGTGCGCCGAGGCGTTCCGCAAGGTGTGGGACAACCTGGACACCCTGATCCCGATCGCCCGCAGCCTGGACCACCCTTCGAAGGTGGCGGTATGAGCACCTCACTCGCCGCCAGGGCACTGCACAACCGTGAGCAGATCCTGCGGATGGGATCCTCGCCGTCCGGTACGCACGTCGGTGGCAGCCTGTCCTGCGTCGACGTGCTCACCTTGCTGTACGACGAAATCCTGAACGTGCGGCCGGACGAACCCGACTGGCCGCTGCGCGACAGGTTCATCCTCAGCAAGGGTCACGCGAGCGCGGCCCTCTACGCCGTGCTGGCCTCCGCCGGGTTCATCCCGGAGTCCGAAGTGGACACTTATGCGGCCACCGGCGGCCGGCTCGCGGGTCACCCGTTGCGCCGCCTGCCGGGCGTCGAGTTCCCCAGCGGCTCACTGGGGCACGGGCTGTCCCTCGGCGCGGGAGTCGCACTGGCCGCCCAACGCCTGGGCCACGCGTACCGGACGTTCGTCCTGATGGGCGACGGCGAACTGCAGGAGGGCTCGGTGTGGGAGGCGGCCCAGTACGCCCCCGCGGCGGGCCTGGACAACCTGGTGGCGATCGTGGACCGCAACGGCTGGCAGATCACCGGCCGCACCGAGCAGCTGGGACTGGAGCCGCTGGCCGACCGGTGGCGCAGCTTCGGCTGGGCCACCACCGAGGTCGACGGCCACGACCTGGACGCGCTGCGCGAGGTCTTCACGTCGCTGGAGCCGGGCCGGCCCACCGCGGTCATCGCGCGGACGGTCAAGGGAAAAGGCGTGCCGTTGTTCGAGGACAAGAAGAAGAGCCACCACGTCACGCTGACGCCCGCCCTGCTCACCAGGGCACAGGCGGGCCTGCGGGCGAGGGCGAGGAGGACGTCATGAGCGTCGAGACAGCACCCGGCGTCCTGGTGCCCACCCGCGAGGTCTACCGCCGGGTCCTCGGCGAGCTGGCCGAACGGGACCAGCGGGTGTTCTGCGTGGATTCCGACATGGGCGGGCTGGAAACGGGTTTCGGCGAACAGTTCCCCGAGCGGTACACCAACGTCGGCATCGCCGAGGCGAACATGATGGGCGTCAGCGCGGGACTGGCCTCCGCGGGCTTCCTCCCGTACGCCAACACCATCAGCACGTTCGCCACGTGCCGCGCGTGCGAGCAGATGAAGGTCGACATCGCGGGCAACAACCTGCCGGTGCGGATCGTGGTCACGCACGCCGGGTTCTCCGCCGGGCACTACGGGCCCACGCACCACGCGCTGGAGGACATCGCCATCGCCCGCACCATGCCCAACATGACCGTCGTCGTGCCGGCCGACTCGGTGGAGACCGAGGCGGCGGTGCTGGCCACCGCGGACCTCCCCGGTCCGCTGTTCCTGCGGCTCGGCCGGGCAGCCACTCCGTTGGTGCACGAGTCGTCCGCCGACTTCGTCCTGGGCCAGGCCGCCCGGCTGCGCGACGGTGACGACGTGACGATCATCGCCACCGGGCCCTACCCGGTCGTGATGGCCCTGCAGGCGCACAACCTGCTCGCAGCAGCGGGAATCCGTGCGCGGGTGCTGGACATGCACACCGTCAAGCCCATCGACCGGGCCGCGATCGTCGCGGCGGCCGAGCAGACCGGCGGCATCGTCACGGTCGAGGACCACGTGCTGGAAGGCGGGATGAGCAGCGCGGTCTGCGAGGTGCTCGCCGAGACCGTGCCGTGCCGCGTGCGGCGGATCGGCGTCCCGATCTCGTTCTTCGACCTGGTCGGCGACGAGCTGGAACTGCTGACCGCGGCAGGGGTGAGCCCGGACGCCGTCGTCGCGGCGGCGAAGGACCTGCTGTAGGGGACTTTCCGGACTACTTCGGACAGTGCCAGGACCACATGCTCGGCTGGACACCAGAGGAGAAGCCATGACCACCGCGACGGCGTGCCCCGAGTGTGAAGGCGCGATCGAGATCACGAACTCGTTGACGCAGAACGAGATCGTGGAGTGCCCTGACTGCATGAGCGAGCTGGAGGTGGTCACCGCCGAGCCGCTGGTGCTGGCACTGGCCCCGGAGATGGACGAGGACTGGGGCGAGTAGGTGGCGTCGATCTCCGCCGGAATCGTCGGCGCGGCCGGGTACATCGGCGGTGAGCTGCTCCGGCTGCTCACCGGTCACCCCGAGGTCGAGGTCACGCGGGTGTACTCCACGAGCCAGCAGGGCAAGCGGGCCGACAGCGCGCACCCCAACCTGCGTGGCCACACCTCTCTCACGTTCACGCACCCCGACGACCTCGAATCCCACGACGTGCTGTTCGTCGCGGTGTCGCACGGGAAAGCCGCCGAGCTGGTGCGGCGCGTCGGTTCGGCCGCACCGCTGGTCGTCGACCTCACCGCGGACTTCCGGCTCAAGGACCCCGCGGTCTACGAGACGTACTACGACTCCGCGCACCCGGCCGCTGACCTGCTGGCCGGGTTCACCCCCGGACTGCCGGAACGGCACCGGGACGCGCTGCGGACGGCGTCCCGGATCAGCGTGCCGGGATGCATGGCCAACGCGGCGACCCTGGCGCTGGCACCACTGGCCGGCCTGATCGACCCGGACGTCACCATCGACGCCAAGATCGGCTCCAGTGGCTCCGGCGCGACCGCGACCGGCATGAACCTGCATTCCGAGCGCAGCGGCGCGATGCGGGTCTTCGCACCGGTCCGCCACCGGCACGAGGCCGAGGTCGCCCAGGAGACCGGACTGCGGGCGCGCATGACCGCGACCGGTGTCGAGGCCGTGCGCGGGGCCCAGGTCCTGTGCCACGCCACGGCTCGCGGGGTCACCGAGAACGACCTGCGCCGTGCGTACCGGGCCGCCTATCAGGACGAACCGTTCGTGCGGATCGTGGCGCAGCGCCGGGGGCTCTACCGGCTGCCCGAACCGAAGATCTTGGCGGGCACCAACTTCTGCGACATCGGGTTCGCCGTGGACGGTGACCGCGTGCTGGCCGTGGCGGCGCTGGACAACCTCGGCAAGGGCGGCGCGGGCAACGCGGTGCAGTGCCTGAACATCCGGATGGGCTGGCCGGAGCGAGCCGGACTGGGCTTCGTCGGGCTGCACCCGATCTAGGCCACGGCCCCGACACAGGCAGGAGAGGCATGGACCAGGTGCTGGTGGTCAAGGTCGGTGGCGCGGCCGGGATAGACCCCACCGGGGTCTGCGCGGACGTGGCGGCCCTGGTCCACGGCGGCCGCCGGGTGGTGCTCGTGCACGGCGGCTCGGCGACCGTCGACTCCCTGGCGGAGCGGCTCGGCGTGCCGCAACGTCATCTCACGTCCGCCAGCGGCGTCACCACCCGCCACACCGACGCGGCCACCCTCGAGGTGCTGCAACTGGCGCTGCTCGGCCAGGTCCGCCCGGCCGTGCTCGGCGCGTTGGGCGACGGCGGCGTCAGAGCGATCGGACTGTCCGGTTTGGACGCCGGACTCCTGCGGGCCGAACGCCGTGCCGCGATCCGGGCCGTGGTGGACGGCAAGCGCGTCCTGGTTCGCGACGACCACAGTGGACGGATCTCGTCCGTGGCCGGATCGTTGCTGGAACTGTTGCTGGACAACGGGTTCACCCCGGTCATCTCGCCGCCGGCGCTCGCCGAGGACGGCCGTCCGGTCAACGTCAACGCCGACCGGGTGGCCGCCGCCGTGGCCGCCGAGCTCAAGGCGGACGCGCTGGTGTTCCTCACCGCCGCTCCGGGTCTGCTCCGCGATCCGGCCGACCCCTCGTCGCTGATGGACGCCCACACCCTCACCGAGGACAGCGCGTCCGCCGTGACCGGTGGCATGTCGGTGAAGCTGATCGCGGCGCGTGAGGCCCTGCGGGGCGGCGTGCGGACGGTGGTGATCTCCGACGGCAGAGCGGAGTCGCCGGTGAGCCGGGCGCTCGACGGCGCCGGCACACGGGTCGTCCTCGACCCGGCCGAGCGGGCCTGAGGCGTCGAAGAATGTTTCCGCGTCCGGAGAACGGCACCCAGGCCGTTGTTCTCGTCCGGTTGATGAACGCCGGCGTTCATCAACCGGACGAGAAGCTACGCGATTCGACGCATTGTGCCGGTCATGGCCGCTACCTCAGATCGGGACGAGACCTCCAGCTTGTCGAAGATCCGACGCAAATAGGTCTCCACCGTCTTGTGGCTCAACGTCAGCGCCCGAGCGATTTGCTGGTTGGTCCGTCCGCGCGCCACGAGTTCCGCCACCTGGTTCTCCCGCACGCTCAACAGGCTCAGCCGCTCCACGACGACATTCTCGAGATCCTCCGCCTCGGTTTCCCCGGCATCTCGCGCGGGCGCGCCCTCCAGCCGGAGCACGGCGAGCAACACCCGGTGCGAGCGTGCGGACAACACGACCACGGCGACCCGGAGCACCTGCCGCGCCCGGTTCTGGTCGGTCGCCCACTCCAGGCACGCCGTGGCCAGCAGCATCAGCCCCAGCTGATCGGCCGGACCTGGCCTGGAGGACAGCTCGTCCTCCAGCGCGTGCCAGAACCGCGCGTCCTCGCTCCTGCCCGCCGTCGCGCTCAGCCCGGCCAGCACCGCCCACAGCGACCCCGACAACGCCGTGCCGCCGCTCGTGATCACGTGCCCGATCTCGGCGCACAGCCGCTTCGCCCGCACCTCCAGCGCGGCCGACCCGGTCGCGGACGCCAGCGCGCTCGCGTCCGCGGCATGGTCCACCGCCAGTCCCAGAGCGCCGTCTCGCAGGTGCGCGGTGGCCAGCCCGAGGTTGAGTCTGCCGAGAACGTGGGTCTGCTGGTACCGCTCGGCGAGCTCCAGGCCGCGCGTGAACTGGCACAGCGCCTCCGCACTACGTCCGGACCAGATGTTGGCCCAGCCCAGCCAGTCGAGAACCTCGCACGCCGAAGCGACGTCCTCGCGCGGCTCCTCGAACGCCTCGGCGGCGCGGTCGGCCACCGCCATCGCCTCCGTGCCACGTCCGAGCGTGGCCAGCATCGCGCTGTGCACAGCCGACGCACGAGGATCGTCTTCGGCCAGCGCTCTCACCGGCGCCAGCAGACCGGCCACGTCACCGCCGCTGTCCAGCGCGATCTCGGCGAGAGCGAGGGGCAGTTCGACCTGCCCGGCCGCGGTGCGCATCAGTTCCGTCGCGTCGTCGAACCTGCCGAGCAGGCGCAACACCCTGACATGGGACTCCGCCAGGCCGGCGAGCGTCGCCGGATCCAGCTCGGCGTGGTGCTTCCACGCCAGCTGGTGGCCGGGAAGGCTGGCGGCGAGCTGCCCGGACAACGCGGTCGCCCTCGCCAGCCGGGTGATCACTTCCCCGCGCAGCAGATCATGCTGCTCCAGCAACCGCCGCAGCCAGCGCGACACCGTGCCGGGCATGCGGTCACCGGTGCTCCTGGCCGCGGCCAGAAGCGTCTCCGCGTCCCGCCCGGTCTCCGAGTTCCCGGCTCTCTCCAGATGGTGTGCCTGGTCGGCGAGCGGTGCACCGCGCTTCCACAGCGCCTCGTACGCGCGGGCGTGCGCACCGATCCGCCATCCGCCACCCGAGTGGTGGTAGCAGATCGAACGGACCACACCGTCGCGGAAGCCGAGCCGGTTGTTCCTGGTGCGCACCAGGTCCTGTGCGATCAGCTCGTCCAGTCCCGCCAGCGCGCTGTCGTGTTCGAGCTCCGCGACCTCGGCCACGAGCGCCGGGTCGAACGCGTCGCCGACTACGGCGGCGGCCTGGGCGAACAGCCGTCCCGCCGGCCCGAGCGCCCGCAGGTCCATGCCCACGGCCGCCGCGACCGGATGGGGCGACGGCATGTCGTCGACGATCGCCGTGTCGTCGTGCGGCCCGGCGGCCAGCGCGTTCAGCAGACCGGGTTGCCCACCGCTGAGCCGGTACAGCACCCTGCGACGACCCGGCCGCGTGGTGACGGGGAGCAGACGCACCGCGTCGGCCTCGTCCAGGGGCCCGAGCTCGATCCGCCGCACCGCGCCGGTCTCGGCCGCCGTGCCCAGCGCGCTGAGCAGGTCCACCGGCGTCTGCCGCGGCCGATGAGTCAGCACGAGCAGCAACGGTGCGGCCGGCGGACGGCGCACCAGGTTGAGGATCATCTCGATGGAGCTCTGGTGCGCGTGGTGCACGTCGTCCAGCAGGAGCACGAGCGGCTTGTCCTCGCTCAGTCTGCCGAGCAGCGCGCGAATCCCCTGACTGGCCCAGTAATGCCGTTCCTGTGGCTGTATCCGGGCCGCCCCGGACGTGTGCAGGGCCGGGAAGATCTCCGGCAGCCGCAATGCGGCACGCGGGTCCATTTCGGACAAAAGATCCACACCGCCCGAGGCCAGCAGATCATCGAGGGCGTCGACGAACACCGCGAACTCCGTCATCAGCGGCTTGGCCACGACCTCACCGTGCGCCACCCTCGCGCCGGCGCGTTCCGCCCGCTCGCGCCACGCGGCCAGCAGACGGGTCTTGCCCATGCCGGGCTCACCCGCCAGCTCCACCACACGAGCGGAATTTCCGCCGAACGTCTCCAGCAGGTGGTCGAAGTACTCCAGCTCCCGCGTCCTACCCCGTAAGGGTGGCTGCCCGGACGACTCTCCGGGCGTGCCGAGCCCGCCCCCGAACATCGAAGGCCCCCTCCCCCTGCAGTGGCGTACACCCATGGACGTATACCCGTGGATGTACGCCTAACGGACGTACACCGGTGGACATACACCCGTGCGCACATTCCGCGCACATGTGCATGTATGAACCACACGAATAGACCCCAGTACCGTCGTCAGTATTACCTTGACGGCACACCGAGGGCAAGCCTGAACCAAATAGGCCACCAGTCAGGCAAAACCTTGACATGCCAGCGGCGATTTGGTTACGGTCGCTCCAGCTTCAACCGCGCAGGGGGCGCCACCAGGAGCGAATTGCACTGGGGACCAAATTGGGGTGGACGTTGTCGCCAAGCCGAAATGGATCAGCTAAACCCGCAGGTCACAGGGGTGTGACTGCAAGAGCCGGCCAGCGCTGACGACATAGCGCGCGACACCGGATCCACGCGAACAAGGTCACGGCAGCCGAATCTTTCCTTCGGCTCAGTTGAGATTTCTACATTTAATTGTCGACCTCCGAGCACGGCACGCCCGCCGTGCGAATTTGGCGTGCACATTTCCGAACAGCAGGGGTAATCATGACATCCGAGGGCAATGCGTTCGCATTGAGCGAATCGGAACTCGCGCAGTTCCACACCAACGGATACATCGGGCCGTTCGATCTCTACGAGCCCGAGGAGATGGCCGCAAATCTGCAGGCCTTGCGACCGAAACTCATCAACACGAAAAAAGCCGTCTACGGCGGCGGCAAGACCATCTCCGGCGTGACGAACCTGTCGAACTACGACCGGCACCTGGACGTCGACTTCCTGGCCGAGCACATCACCCGTCCGGAGATCGTGGACAGGGTGTCCAGCATCCTCGGCCCGGACACGCTGTGCTGGCGCTCGGAGTTCTTCCCCAAGTACCCCGGTGACGAGGGCACGGACTGGCACCAGGCCGACAACTTCTCCAACGTGGCCGGCTCGAAGCACCCCCAGATCGTGTGGCCGGAGGACGCCGACTTCGGCGGCACCATCACGGTGTGGACGGCGTTCACCGAGGCGTCGGTGGACATGGGATGCCTGCAGTTCATCCCCGGCTCCCACAGGTCGATGAACTACGACGAGTCCAAGGTCATGGACTACAACCCCGACCTGGTCAACAACGTGGAGAAGTCCGGGGTGCGGCGCGGGTTCTTCGGCTACGACTACCGGCAGCTGCAGAAGGACCCCAACTGGTCTCCCGACGAGGCCAAGGCCGTCTCGCAGGTGATGCGCCAGGGTCAGTTCATCATCTTCTGGTCCACGCTGATGCACGCCTCGCATCCGCACGCGGGCAAGACCGACCAGATGCGGCTCGGGTTCGCCGGCCGCTACCTGCCGACCTCCGTGCAGGTCTACCCGCACTCGGACTCACTCGCCGAGTTCGGTGGCGCGGCGAGCCTGGACAGGTTCGGCAACGTGCTGACCTCCGGCCAGGACCACTTCGGCCACAACAAGTTCGTCGAGTCCACTGTGAACGGTTACCGCTTCCCCGTCCGCGAAGGGGCGCCGGCCTGATGGCGAACGACGACACCGAGACCGGCACCGACACCGTCCAGGCCTGGGTCCTGGCCGCCTGTCAGGACCTCGGGCTGAACGTGGACGCCGACTCCGACTTCTTCCGGGCCGGAGGGTCGTCGCTGACCGCCGTGAAGCTGATCGCCAGGGCCGAGGAGACCTTCGGCGAGGACTCGCTCCCGCCCGAGGACCTGTTCGGCAACAGCGGCATCCGGGAGATCGCCGAGAGCATCGCCCGCAACCGGCAGCAGGTCGACGCACCACAGGCGTAGTGCCCGCAGCGCGTTCCCGGGTTCGTCCTTCGGCGCTGGTCCACCCGCAGGCAGGAAGCAGATCTCAAGGGAGGCGCATGAAGCGGCTCACGGCCGGGCCCGGGGCACGCGCGGTGCACGTTTTGGCCAATGTGGACACTTCGGTTCCCTTTCCGTCGGACAGCAGCGTGAAGGAGCTGTTCGAGCACCGCGTCCGGCAGAACGGTGCGGCGACCGCGCTCGTGCACGGCGAGCGGCGGATGACCTACGCCCAGCTGAACACCTCCGCCAACCGGCTGGCGGATCACCTTCTCCACCGAGGGGTTCAGCCCGGCGAGGTGGTCGGCGTGTGCGTGCGGCGATCCTGCGAGCTCGTCGTCACGCTGCTCGCGATCATCAAGTGCGGCGCGGTGTACCTGCCGTTCGACCCGTCGTGGCCGGACGCGCGCCTGCACACGATGTTCGGCATCGCCGGCTGCGCGCGGGTGGTCACCGACCAGCCGGACGTCCTCACCCCGCGGCTGCCGCGGTGCCAGGTCGTCGCAACGTCCTCATCGGACGGTGACGGCACCGTGAACCCGGCACTCGCGGTGCTTCCCGAGGACATCGCGTACATCAACTTCACGTCGGGATCGACCGGGCGGCCCAAGGGAGTGCCGATCCAGCACAGGTCGGTCGTCCGGCTGGTCCACGACGCCCGCTACGCCCGCCTCGACGAGCGGACCGTCACCCTGTTGCTCGCCCCGGTCACCTTCGACGCGGCCACGTTCGAGATCTGGGGCGCACTGCTCAACGGCGGCACCTGCGTGCTCTACCCCGGCGGTTTCGTCCGGCTGTCCGAACTGGGCCGGGTGGTCCGGCGGCACTCGGTCAGCACGGTCTTCCTGACCACGGCGTTGTTCAACACGATGGTCGACGAGGACATCGACGCTCTCAGCAGCGTGGACACCATCCTGACCGGTGGCGAGGCGCATTCGTTGCCCCACATCGAGAAAGCACTGGCCCACTACGGCACGGGACGGCTCGTCAGCGTGTACGGCCCGACCGAGTGCACCACGTTCGCCACCTACTACCCGTTGACCGGGCCGCAGCCGGCGGATCGGCCGCTGCCCATCGGACGGCCGATCCAGAACACGCGGGTGCACGTCGTCCGCGACGGCAGGCTGTGCGAACCCGGCGAGACGGGCGAGCTGTGCCTGTCCGGCCCCGGCCTGTCCCCCGGATACGCCGGGATGCCGGAGGCGACCGCGCGACGGTTCGTGGACTACGTGGTCGACGGCGTTCCCGAACGGCTCTACCACACCGGTGACCTGGTGTACCTCCAGACCGACGGCGTACTCGTGTTCCAGGGCCGCGACGACGACCAGGTCAAGATCAACGGCCACCGGATCGAGCTCGGCGAGGTCCGGCACGTCCTGGCCGGGCACCCGGAAGTCCGCCAGGCGTTCGTCACCGTGCACGTCACCGGCACCGGCGAGCGGGTGCTCATGGCGTTCGTCGTGTCGGACGGCACGAGCGAGACGTTGCGGAACCACCTGGCGCACCGGTTGCCGCCGTACATGATTCCGGCCGTGATCGAGATCCGCGAGTCGCTTCCCCTGTCCACGCACGGAAAAGTGGACCGCCAGGCACTCCTGTCCTCCCTGCGGCCGGTGTCATGACCGACGACTTCCGCCAGGAGATCCGGTCCGTCCTGGACAAGGCCGTGCTGCCGCACGCCGACCAGTGGGAGCGGCAGGGGCACGTGTCGGCCGACGGGTGGCGCGCACTGGCCGAGGCCGGCCTGCTCTCCTTGCCGCACAACGGTCCCGGCTTCCTGCGCAGCGCCGTCTTCCTGGAGGAGCTGGGCGGCACCGGATACGCGGGCATCCGCGCGTCGATCGGCGTCAGCGCCTACATGGCACCCGCGTACCTGCACCTGTACGGCACCGAGTCGCAGCGGGCCACCTGGCTCACGCCCGGAAAGATCGCCGCGCTGGCCATCACCGAGCAGAACGCCGGCACGGACCTGTCCCGGCTGTCCACAGTGGCCAAACCGGACGGCGGCACCTACCGGCTGACCGGCGAGAAGCTGTACGTGGCCAACGGTTCCGCCGCGGACTACTTCATCGTGCTGGCCAGGACCCGCGACGGCGGTACCGCCCCGGTGTTGTCCGGCGCGAGCCTGCTCGTCGTCGACGGCCGCTCCCACGGCATCACCCGGCACCGGCACGAGACGCTCGGCTGGCGTGCGGCGGACGCGTGCCGGGTGTCGTTCGACGACGTGCCCGCAGCAGGAGTGATCGGCAAGCCCGACCGGGCGCTGATGTACCTGATGCCGGCGCTGGACTTCGAACGGCTGGTCGCGGGCCTCCTGGCGGTCGGCGGCGTCCGGCACTGCCTCGACCTGCTGCGGTCGTTCGTCCGGTCCCACCAGGTGCGCGGCGCCGCGTTGAGCGCCAACCAGGCGGTCCGGCACCGCCTCGCCGACCTCGACGCCCAGTTCGAACTGGTGCGGACGTACGGCTACCAGCTGGCGAACGAGCACTGCGCCGGACGGCTCGACACCAAGGCCGCCGCCGTGCTCAAGCTGACCGCGACCGAGCTGGCGGTGACGGCCGCGCAGGTCTGCGTGCAGTACCACGGGGCACGGGGATACCTCGACGACTCCGTGCCCGCCCGCCTCCACCGCGACGCCATGGCGGGGACCATCGCGGCGGGCGCGAGTGAACTGGTGCGTGAACTGATCTTCGAATCTGGCCGATGAGGAGTTGAACGACACGTGGGAAACCTGGACGCCGCAACGGTCAGCGGTCGCATCCTGCTCGCCATGGCCGTGCTCACGGTCGCCGTGCGGGTCGTCGGCTGGCTGGTGAGCAAGATCGGCCAGCCCAGAGTGCTCGGGGAGATCGTCGCCGGGATCCTGCTGGGCCCCAGCGTGCTGGGCCTGGTGTGGCCAGGGCTGATGGCCTACCTGTTCCCACCTCAGGTGATCACGGGACTGAACGTCCTGGCCCAGACCGGCCTGGTGATGTTCATGTTCCTGGTCGGCCTGGAGATCGACGTGAAGTCGTTGCGCGGGCAGGGACGCAAGGTCACGGTGATCAGTCACGCGTCGCTGCTCGTCCCGATCGCCCTCGCGGTGCCCCTGGCCGTGTGGCTGTACCCCCGGTTCGGGCAGCGGACCGACGAGCTGGCGTTCGTCCTGTTCTTCGCGGCGGCCATGGCGATCACCGCGTTCCCGGTGCTCTCCCGGCTGCTGCGGGAGTCCGATCTGCTGTCGACCCGGGTGGGCGTGGTCAGCCTGGTGTGCGCGGCCATCAACGACATCTACGCGTGGATCATGCTGGCGGTCGTGGTCGCCGTCGCCAAGTCCTCCGGTTCCGAGGACGTGGTGCGGACGCTCCTCCTGTCGATCGTCTACGTCGTCGTGATGCTCGCCGTCGTCCGCCCCCTGTTGCGCAAGCTCGGCCACCCGTCGATCTGGGTGATGGTCGCCGTGGCGATCCTGAGCGCCTGGACGACCGACCAGATCGGCATCCACGCGATCTTCGGATGCTTCCTGGCCGGCGCCGTGATGCCGCGTGACCCCGAGTGGCAGCGCGACGTGGAGGCGAAGCTGGAGAGCATCATCTCCGTGCTGCTGCTGCCGATGTTCTTCGGCCTCGTGGGACTGTCCACCCGGATCGACCAGCTCACCACCGCCGCGCTCTGGCTGACCGCGCTGCTGGTCGTCGTGGTCGCCACCATCGGCAAGCTGGGCGGGGCCACGCTCGCCGCACGCCTGACCGGCGACCGGTGGAACGAGTCGTTGCTGATCGGCGTTCTGATGAACACGCGCGGGCTGACCGAGGTGGTGATCCTGACCGTCGGCGTGCAACTGGGCGTGGTCTCCCCGGCCCTGTTCACGATCATGGTCCTGATGGCCCTGGTCACCACCTTCATGGCGGCACCGCTGATCACCGTCCTGAAGCGGCGCATGGCGGCCGGCCAGGTCACCCCGCCCGCCGGTGATCTCCGCGGCGCCGGTGCCGGACGATGACCCGGTTCGACCACGACGCCTGGCTGCGGAGCTTCCGGCCGCGCCAGGACCACGAGACCCAGGTCGTGTGCCTGCCCCACGCCGGGGGTTCGGCGAGCTTCTACCTGCCGTTCGCCGAGAAGTTGTCCCCGGTGGCCGACGTGCTGGCCGTGCAGTACCCCGGCCGGCAGGACCGCGGGCACGAGCCGTGCGTCGACGACCTCGCCACGCTGGCGGACCTGATCGCCGAAGCGCTGGCACCACTGGCAGACCGCCGGATCGTCCTCTTCGGACACAGCATGGGGGCGATGCTCGCGTTCGAACTGGCACGACGGGTGCCCACGGCACACCTCTTCGTGTCCGGCAGACGTGCGCCGTCGTGCTGGCGCGACGAACGGGTCCACCAGCGAGACGACGACGGCCTGATCGCCGCGATGCAGGAGCTGAACGGAACGAACTCCGCGTTGCTGCACAACAAGAAGATCCTCCGCATGGTCCTCCCCGCGGTGCGCGCGGACTACCGGGCCGCCGAAACGCACCGCTACGCCGACGGCCCCGGCGTCACCGCGCCCACCTCCGTGCTCCTGGGCGACGACGACCCGATGGTGACGCTCGACGAGGCACGTGCGTGGCAGCTGCACACCGCCGGGACGACCCAGCTGCACGTGCTGCCAGGCGGTCACTTCTACCTGGTGGACCACTGGCCGCACATCGCCCGCCTGGTCGAGGACGAGGTGCTGGAGACCGCGACTCCGTCGACGACGAAGCCCGCCGGCCGCAGCGGGAAATGGCCGAATTGATCGTAACGGGGTGTCAGGTATTCCACACCGCGCGTATCATCTGACGCCGGTTCGACCACACGACGAGCCAGGTGTGAGGTTTCGTGGGAAACGGCGCGACGGTGCGACCCACCATCGGCATGATCACGGCAGGCCCGCTCATCGAGCTCGCCGGTGAGCAGTGGCAGGGCGTCAGCGACGGCGCGGCCGCCGGCGGCTGCGACCTCGTCTGCTTCGCCGGCACCGAGCTGGCGCACCCGGACCGCCACAAACGACAGGCCAACGCGGTCTACGACCTCATCGCGCCCGGCCGGATCGACGCGCTCGTCATCTGGACGACGCGGATCAGCCAGCAGATCGGCGAGGCCGCGATGCGCGAGTTCGCCGTCCGCTACGCGCCCATCCCGATCATCAGCGTCGAGGCGCACCTGGCGGACTGGCCGACGGTGCTGATGGACAACCGCGCCGGCATGGACCAGGCGGTCAGCCACCTGATCGAGGTGCACGGCCATCGGCGGATCGGCTTCGTGCGCGGTCCGCTGGCCCACGTCGGCGCGCAGGACCGCTACCAGGGTTACGTGGACGCGCTCACCCGCCACGGCCTGCCGATCGAGCCTGGGCTCGTGACCACGCCCGCCCCGTCCTGGGATCCCGCCGCCGCGGCGGACGCGGTCGCCGCGATCCTGGCCGGGGACGCGGAACCGCCGGACGCCTTCGCGGCGGCCAACGACGAGTTCGCGCTGGGCGTCGTGACCGCGGTGCAGGAGGCGGGCCTGCGCACGCCGGAGGACGTGGCGGTCGTCGGGTACGACAACCACACGTGCATCCGCTCGAACGATCTCGGCTACCAGGCGCCCGCGCGGCCGGCCTCCGGCAGCGTGCACCGCCGGGTCAACATCGACGCGGGAACGCCCGCGCTCACGACGGTGCGTGCTCCGTTCTACGAGATGGGGCGCCGCGCCGCCGAACTCGCGCGCGCGTTGGTCCGCGGTGAGCCCGTGCCCGCGCTGGAGATCGTTCCCACCGAGCTCGTCGTCCGCCGCTCGTGCGGCTGCATCCCTTCCGGCGACGGAATCTCCGTACCGGCGCACGGTGTGCTCGCCGTGCCGGAGCACGACACCGCCGAGGCGGTCGCCGCGAACCTGCGGCGGGGGCTCGGTCCGAAGTCGGCCGTGCTGCCGGACGGCTGGGCCGAACACCTGACCCGCCTGTTCCTCGACGTCGGACGACCGGAGGACTTCCTCGGTGTGTTCGCGGAGTACCTGCGCGACAGCGCCCGCGCCGGATGCGCGGCGCAGTCGTGGTGGGCGCCGTTGTTCTACCTGCGCCGGTTCGCTCTCGCGCGCGGCGCCGACGAGGGCGCGACCGAGGACCTGTGGCTGCGGGTGCAGCTGATGGTGTCCGACGTGGTCGAGCGGGAGAGGACGTTCGAGTACCTCCTGCACGAACGGCAGGACCAGACCGTGCGCGAGGCCGGCCAGCGGCTGATCGTCTCGCGGGACGTCGCCGAGCTCAGCGACGCGCTGGTGGCCGAACTGCCCAGGATGGGGATCCCCGGCTGCCACGTGATGACGTTCGAGTCGACCCGTGAGTGGGCGCGCCCGCTGATGTCGTACGAGAACGGCGAACTCCGGCCGGAGCGCACCGCGCTGACGTTCCGGTCCACCGAGCTCACACCCCACCGGATGGACCGGCCGGCGCCGGGCAACTTCGTGGCCGCCGCGCTCTTCGGGCTCGAGGAGCAGCTGGGGTTCGCGCTGTTCGAGGTGGGCGCGATGCCGGGCTGGGTCTACGAGGCGATCCAGCAGCAGCTCAGCAGTGCGTTGCGCGGCATCAGGATGCTCGAGCGGGAACGGCAGGCACTCGCCGAGGCCGAGCAGGCGCGGCACTCGCTCGAGCTGGCCCACGCCGAGCTGGAGGACCGGGTGCAGGAACGCACCGCAGCACTGGTCGACGAGATCGCCGAGCGCGAGCGGCTGGAGGCACAGCTGCGGCACGCGCAGAAGATGGAGGCGATCGGCCGCCTCACCGGGGGCATCGCCCACGACTTCAACAACATCCTGACCGTCATCAACGGCAACAGCGAGGCGTTCCTGCGCCGCTGTTCACCGGACGACCCACGGCGTCCGGAGATCGAGGACATCCGGCACTCCGGTGAGCGCGCGGCGAACCTGACCCGCCAGCTGCTCGCGTTCACCCGCCAGCAGGTGCTGAACCCGGAACGAGTGGACCTCAACGCGGCGATCACCAAGGTGCGGGCCATGCTGGCGACCCTGATCGGCGACGACGTGGAGCTGGCGCTGGACCTGCCCGCGCACGTGTCGCCGGTCTGGGCGGACGCCGGCCAGGTCGAGCAGATCCTGTTCAACCTGGCCGCGAACGCCCGTGACGCGATGCCCGGCGGCGGTGTGCTCGGCATCGGCACGGACGACGTGGTCCTCGAGGCCGGCCACGCCGGCCGCATCGTCGGCGTGCACCCTGGTGACTACGTGGCGCTCCGGGTGAGCGACACCGGCACCGGTATGGACGAGTCGGTCCAAACGCAGATCTTCGAGCCGTACTTCACCACGAAGCCCGTGGGCAAGGGCACCGGCCTCGGCCTGGCCACGGTGTTCGGCATCGTGCAGCAGAGCGGCGGCCAGATCGACCTGACGAGCTCGCCCGGCGCGGGCACGACGGTCGCCGTGTACCTGCCCCGCGCGCAGACGCCCGCCGCACCGCTCCCCCGCGCCACGCCCCGGACGTCCCCTCAGCGGGGCTCGGAGACCATCCTGCTGGTGGAGGACGACAGCCAGGTGCGCGCCGTGGCACGCCACTCGCTGGAACGATCTGGGTACGCGGTGATCGAGGCGTGCAACGGCCTGCAGGCGCTGACACTCGTCGACACCCACGACGACATCGACCTCGTCGTGACCGATGTCGCGATGCCGAAGATGGGCGGACCGGAGCTCGTGGCCACGGTGCGGCGGATCCAGCCTGATCTGCCCGTGCTGTACGTGTCCGGCTGCACGACCGCCGAAGAGCTGGACGACACGGCGGTTCTGCTCGCCAAGCCGTACGCGGAGACCGAACTGCTGGACGTCGTCCGCAGGCTGCTCGACCAGGCGGTCTGATCCCGCATCGCTGGGCGACAGCCTGACAAACACCTGACCGGTTGGATGCGTTGACGACGGAATCGGCCGCCCCTAGCCTGAAAATTGAGAGCGCTCTCATAGAACTGTCCGGGCGCCCACCCTGCACCGGGAGGTCTCGTGCTGAGAGCTGTCCTTCTCACGTCCCTGATGATGTCCGCACTCGTCGTGGCCGCACCGGCGGAATCAGTGGCCGTTGCGCCACAAGTGAATCAGCCCTCTGTCGACTGCGACAACTACTGCGACAACCGCGATCCCTCGCTGCCTCCCAGTGCACGGCGCTCCGCCTACCGGCCTGACACCAAGACGCTGCCGCCGACCGGTGGCCCGCCGTCGACGGGGAACGCCGCGCCGGTCGCCTCGGCCGTCATCTGCAACAGGTACTGCGACGCCCGCGATCCCGCCCTCGCGCCCGCGGACCGGCTCACCCAGACCGTCACCGTCGGCGGACGCCGGGTCTCCCTGCACTTCGACGACGCCGACGCGATGGGCTGGGCGGTGATCTCGGCTGCCGGGCAGGGTGACGAGGTGTGGCTGGACCGGTCCTTCGACGCCGGTGTCAGCTGGGGTTCCGGATCGAGGCTGGGCAACACGGCGGCCCCGCCGGGATTCGGCGAGTGGCGCACCATGATGTTCAACGTCGACGACTGGGCGAACTTCGGCGTCGGCCTGCTGCGAGCCTGCGGACGGCCGGCCGGGTCGTCCGCGATCGCGTGCACCAGTTGGTATCGCACGACGTGGAACGCAGGCGAACGTCGGACGGCCGCGGCGACGGCGTTGATGGAGCGGTACAACCTCGGCAACGGACTGTTCGACACGACCGGCTGGTGGAACTCCGCCAACGCGCTCACCGCGATCATCGACAACAGCCGCCTGACCGGGATGCCCAGCTACCGCTACGCCATCGCCCGCACCTACGACCTCAACCGCCTGGCGTGGCAGGGCAACTTCATCAACGACTACAACGACGACGTCGCCTGGTGGGGCCTGGCGTGGCTGGCCGCCTACGACCTGACCGGCGACAGCAGGTATCTGAACACCGCCAGGGTCGGCGCGGACCACATCTTCCGTTACTGGGACTCGGTGTGTGGCGGCGGCGTGTGGTGGAGCTCGAGCAAGACCTACAAGAACGCGATCGCCAACTCGTTGTACGTGCAGCTCAACGCCGCGCTGCACAACAGGATCCCCGGCGACACCGTGTACCTGCAGCGCGCCAGGGCCGGCTGGACCTGGTTCGTGAACAGCAAGATGATCAACAGCGCCAACCTGGTCAACGACGGTCTGACCACGGCCACCTGCGCCAACAACAACCTGACGCCGTGGAGCTACAACCAGGGCGTTCCGCTCGCCGCGCTGACGGAGCTGTACCGGGCCACCGGCGACGCGAGCCTGCTCGCCAAGGCGCGCACACTCGCCGACGCCTCGACCAGCAGCAGCTTCCTCAACCCCGGCGGCACCCTGTTCGACGACGGCGGTGGCGGGGACGTCCCGTCCTTCAAGGGAATCTACGTTCGAGGTCTGTCCACGTTGAACAGAGCGTTGGCGGACCACCCGTACACGAACTACCTGCGCCGCCAGGCAGACACCGCCTACGCGCGGGACCGCTCCAGCGCCGACTCGTACGACCAGCCGTGGGCGGGCCCGTTCCAGCGCAGTGACGCTGCCCGGCAACACAGCGCGGTGGACCTCATGAACGCCGCCGGTTGATCAGGGCGCGACGTCGATCAGGACCTTGCCGACGGCGCCGTTCTCCACGACCCGGTGGGCGTCGGCGGTGTGGGCGAGCGGGAAGCGCAGCAGAGGCAGGCCGTGTTCCTCGCCGACGGGCAGGGCGCCGTCGGCGAGGGCGGCGGTGACGTCCTCGACGGCCGCGGCCAGGACCTGCGGTCCCGCGGTGTAGAGGACGAGGAACTGGAGGCGGGTGTTCATCACCATGTTCCGCCGCACGTCGAGCTCGACCGGCCGGCCGCCGTCGTTGGCGTAGGTGGAGATCGTGCCGCGGAAGCGCAGGACGGCGAGGTCGAGTTCGAGGTTCGCGCCGAGGGCGACCTCGGCGATGACGTCGACGCCGTCCGGGGCGATCTCGCGGATCGCGGCGGCCGGGTCGCCTTCGCGGTAGTGGATGACGTGGTGGGCGCCGGCGGCGGTGGCCAGCCGGGCTTTTTCCTGGCCGCTGACCGTGCTGATCACGGTGGCACCGGCCCAGCGGGCCAGTTGGATCACGGCGTGCCCGACCGCTCCGGCACCACCCGCGGCGAGCACGACCTTGCCGTCGAGCGCACCGGGGCGCAGGCGTTGAGGTCCGTCCTCGGCGACGGTGAGCGCGCGGTGCGCGGTGAGAGCGGGAATGCCGATCGCGGCGCCGGCCTCGAACCCGACGTCGTCAGGCAGCGGCACGGCCCGGTCAGCGGGCACGACCGTGAACTCGGCCGCGGTGCCCGCCGGTCGCCCTGCTGCGGCCATGAACAGCCACACCCGCTGGCCGACCCTGCCCGGATCGACACCGTCACCGACGGCGTCGATCGTGCCCGCGCCGTCGTTGTGCGGGGTGATCTCGGGGAAGCTCTTGGGGTGAGCGTTGCCGGAACGGGCCTGCGCGTCGGCCGGGTTCACGCCTGAGACGGCAACCCGGACGCGAACCTCACCGGGGCCAGGTGAGGGCAGGTCTCGGTCGACGAGCTCGAGAACTTCGGGACCGCCGGTGTCGCGGTAGATGACGGCCTTCATCGAGATGTCCTCGCCTCTCATCCCTCGGTGGTCGGCCGCAACGCGGCCTGGAGCAGTTCGGCGAGGTAGAGCGCCATCACCCGGTGCGCGATCGGACCGGACCGCTCCCCCGCCTCGGCCGGATCACGGCCCTCGACCTTGACCAGCCACGCCGTCACGCAGCCGCGCACCATCGCGCGCAACCGGTCGATCATGTCCACGACGATGCCGCCGATGACGGGGTCGGTCGTCGCCTCGCCCCAGATCTGCACACCGAACCTGGCCCCGACCGGATCGATGACGGCGGTCATGCGGGCGAGCAGTTCGTCGGGGCCGGGCGGCTGGTCGTCGTCGGCGTACCCGGCGAGCGCCTCGGCGCGTTCGACGAGGGTGGCGCGGGCGGTGGCCTGGATCAGCTCCGCCTTGTTGCGGTAGTGCGCGTAGATCGACCCGGTCGACAGCCCCGACTCCGCCGTGATGTCGGCGATCGACGTTCGCTCCAGACCGCTGCGCCCGAAGCAGCGCACCGCCGCCTCGGTGATCTGGGCACGTCGAAGCTCCTTGCGCGCTTCAGTGAGTCGGGGCACCGCACCTCGCCAAAAAGAGTCGTGGTTCTGTTTGTGACTACGCTAGCAGAACCGGGATTCTGTTTGCCGAGGAACCAGCACTGGACCGCCGGGCTCTGATCACGGCGCCCAGGGTGCGTCGACCGACCAGCCGAGGTCGGGGACGAGGCTCGCGGCCGTGTCCTGGGGACCGGAGCCGCCAGGGGTCGCGAGCCACAGTTCGCTGTTGACGTGCCTCAGGTACGACCCCGGGAAGTTCCACGCGCTGAACCGCACGCCGGTCGGCGCGGAACGGGCGCACCACGTGGCGTCGGCCCGCGTCAGCGTGGTGCCGTCGTCAGTGCTGATCTTCACGCGGCTGTTCTGATGGCGGAGGTAGTAGCCGGGGAAGTTGCGTGACTCCAGGCTGTAGCACCCTCCGGCGAGGCCCGGCACGATCCGCCAGGTCGCGTCGGACTTGAGCAGCGCGGAACTGCCGGAGTCGACGTGTTCGGTGTGCCCCAACGCGTTCTGGTGCCGCGCGTACCGGTCGGTGAAGCCGGGAGTGGTGACGCGCACCGAACGCGGGCCGGTGGGCACGGTGACAGGAGCGCCGTCGTTTCCGGCTGAACCGGGCACCGCGGCAAGCGCGGACGCCCACCGCGCGGCCATCTTGTCGTAGCCCCCGCGGTTCGGGTGCACTCCGTCAGCCAGGTCCGCAGTGGACAGAGCGGCGTGCATGTCGACGAAGTGGACCCGCGATCCCTTGCCCCGCACGATGTCCGGGATGGTGGCGTTGTAGGCGCCGGCCCTGGCCTCCAGCACGGGATCCGACAACGGCACCACGGAGGAGACGAACACGTCGGCGTTCGGCGCCGCCGCACGGATGTGGTCGATCAGGGCGCTCAGCCGTGCAGGGGCGTTCGGCAGGTCGTGGTTCTGCACGATGTCGTTGGTGCCCAGGTGCACCAGGACCGTGCGTGGACCGGTGTCCCGCAGCACGCCGGCGACGATCGCGTCGATCTGGTCGATCCGCCAGCCGGAATGGCCTTCGTGGTCGTGGTCCGGCAGGTCCGCGGGCCCGTTGACCTGGTTGCCCACGAAGTCGGTCAGGTGGCCCGCGCCGGCCAGCGCGCGCCACAGGTTGATCCGGTAGCCGCCGGGCACGTTGAAGCCGTCGGTGATCGAGTCGCCGAGCGGCAGTATTCGCGTGCCGCCGTTGCTCTCCGCGGCGGTCGCCACTCCCCCGAGCACGCCCAGAGCGCACAGAAGAGTCGTCGTGAGGATCGCTGTGCATCGTCGCCACATGTCGAGCTCCCAATTCTGTGAGAGACCTACGGCGCCCAGGGTGCGGCGATGGTCCAGGTGCTGTCGGCGGTGAGCGTCTGCGGCCGGTCGAAGCCCGCTTCGGCGTTGCCGGAGGCGAGGTGCACCTGTGACTCGAAGTGCCGCAGGTACGAGCCCGGCAGGTTGATCGACTCCAGCGTCACGCCCGTGCCGTTCAGGCCTGGCCTGGCGCAGAACGTGGCGTCGGCGCGGAACAACGCCGAGCCGTCGTTCGGCGAGTTCCTGGCCCTGCCGCCGGCGTGGCGCAGGAACTGGCCGGGGAAGTTCACCGACTCGAACGAGTAGCACGACGAGTCGGCGAGACCACGCCGGACGGTGTAGGTGGCGTCGGCCTTCAGCGTCGCGCTGCTGCCGCTGTTCACGATCTCCGTGTACGCCAGGCCGTCCGCGTGCCGGAGGTAGCGGTCGGTGTGACCCCACGTCGCGACCCGCAACGACTGCCGCACGTCCGTGGCGAGCCGCACGGAACTGCGCCACAGCGCCGGATCCGTTGTGCTCCAAGTGGAATCGGCGGCGAACCCCGTCGCGGTGTCCCACGCGTTGGGGCCGCCGCTGCGGGCCAGGTAGACGCTGTCCGCGTAGTGGCGCAGGTACGAGCCAGGGAAGTTCAGCGACTCGAACGACGTGCCGCCCGCGGCGAGGCCCGGCCGCGCGCACCAGGTGGCATCCGACGCGAACGAACCGCCGGTGGACGCCTCGACACGAGCGGTGTTGTTGGCGTGCCTGAGGAAACGGCCGGGGAAGTTCACCGATTCGAACGAGTGGCAGCGCGCGTCCGCCAAGCCCGCCACCGTGCGGAACGACGCGTCCTGGCGGTCGCCGTCACCGCTCGCGGCGCTGAGGACGTCCGTGCGCGCCACCGAGTTCGAGTGCCGCAGGTAGCGGTCGGTGAAGCCCGGCGAGGTCACCCGCAACGACCGGACGTGCCCGAGCGTGAAGGCGACCGGCGAGTTGCGGTTGCGCGAGGCGGCGATCAGGTCGCTGTGCGCGGCCCGCAGCTGGTTGGTGTCGACCTTCTGGATTCGCCGATCGTAGGTGTAGAGGCCGTTGTACTCGCCTTCGACGTCGGTGATCTCCGTGTAGACGTAGGCGGAGACCCCCTTGGTGGTCATCAGCTGCTTCACGTCGCGGACCATGCCGGTGTAGCGGTCGTTGAGCTGCGCGGCGCTGAACACCTGCTCGTAGGCGAAGAAGTCGTTCTTCGGGCTGTACTCGTGGCCGGGCGTGCGCAGCCCGACACCACCGAACTCGCCCAGCACGGAGACGCGCGTCGCGGACGGGCGTGGGGCGTCCGGTCCTGTGTAGACGTGCCAGTCGAGGATGTCGCCGTTGCCGGGATCTCCCTTGGAGACACAGCAGTTGTAGCCGCTGTGGGCGTTCATCAGCCGGGTCGGGTCGTAGTTCTCGAGGTCGGTGCTGACCCTGCGCGTGTCGGCGAGGTTCCACTCGCCCCAGCCCTCGTTGAAGGGGACGTAGGCGACGACGGCGGGTGAGAACCGGTGCTCGTCGACGATCTCGCGGGCCTCGGTCTCGAACTGCGCGATCTGCGCCGGTGTGCGGCTCTGGTCGAACGCGGGTGTGGACGGGACGTCCTGCCACACCAGCAGTCCGAGGCGGTCCGCGTGGTAGTACCAGCGGGCCGGTTCGACCTTGATGTGCTTGCGCACCATGTTGAAGCCGAGGTCCTTGTGCTTCTGCAGATCCGATGCCAGCGCGGCGTCCGTCGGCGCCGTGTAGAGACCGTCGGGCCAGAAACCCTGGTCCAGCGTGCCGATCTGGAACACGAACTCGCCGTTGAGGGTCGGCCGGAGCACGCCGTCCACGACCTTCGTGCCGACCTCACGCATGCCGAAGTAGTTCACGACCTGGTCAACGGTCGCGCCGGCGGCGTTGCGCAGCGAGACCCGCAGGTTGTAGAGGTACGGGTCGTCCGGCGACCAGCGGCGCGCGTTCGGCACGGGCACGGAGAACTCGGTGAACCCGCCGTCGGCGCTGCCCACGACGGTGGTCCCGGCCATCGCCTCGGCCAGCACGGTGTGCCCGGTGGTGTTGCCACGAGTGAAGACCCGGACTCTCGCGGTGTTGTTCGAGAGGTTCGGGTAGACGTCGACGGAGAACACCGACGTGGGCGCGGTGGGTTCGAGCCACACCGTCTGCCAGATTCCCGACGACGGCGTGTAGAAGATCCGGCTGGTGTCGTTGACCTGCTTGCCGACCGGCTGCTTCTCACCGCGGCCGTCCGTCGGGTCGTACACCCGCACGACGATCTCGTTCGTACCGCCGTTGAGCTGCGGGGTGACGTCGGCCTCGAACCGGTCGTAGCCGCCCTTGTGGGTGGTGACCTGGGTGCCGTTGACCCAGACCGTCGCCTCGTAGTCGACCGCGCCGAAGTGCAGTTGCACCCGCCTGCCGTTCCACGCGGGCGGCACGGTGAACGTGCGCCGGTAGAACATCAGGTCGCGGTTGTCGTTGCGCATGATGCCCGACAGCGCCGATTCGATCGGGTACGGCACGAGCACGCGTTCGGGCAGCGTCTGCCCCAGCGGCGGCGCGGCGTACCGGTTGACGTTCCCCGCCCCGTCGGTCGCGGGGTTGAGGAACTCCCACTCGCCGTTGAGGGTCTGCCAGTCCGGCCGGGTCATCTGCGGGCGCGGGTACTCCGGCAGCGGGTTCGTGGTCGACACCTGACTGGTCCACGGAGTGGTCAGCGGCGGCGTCTTGGGCACGATGGCGGCAGACGCGGTGCCGGACGCGGTGGCGACGAGGCCACTCGCGAGCACCAGCGCGGCCGCCGCCCAGGCGGCGAGGGGACGCATCGAACTCCTTCAGGCAGGGACTGGAGGGCTGACACAACTCAGGTACGCGCGAGCGACTTCAACAACAACGCACATGCAGGGTGTAGTGCGTTAACGGGATCGTAACCCAGTTCACCCCTCTGAAAAACACCAAAGACCAACTGGAACAGCGAAAACTCCACCGAAACTCTTGTCGGATTCTGTTGGAGTTTTCCCTCGTGTGTTGAGTGTGAGCGGAAGAGGTCGCTGGTCGTTGTGCATGCGACGGCCGCGGGTGTTTGGCTGGAAGCGTGCCGAAGCGAAGCATCTCCGTCAGTGCGACGGTTCCCGTGTCAGCCGAACGAATCTTCGACCTGCTGGCCGATCCGTCGAAACACCCGTTGATCGACGGTTCGGGATCCGTGCGCGCACCACGGCCGGACGCTCCCGCGCGGCTCGCGCTGGGCTCGTCGTTCGGCATGGACATGAAGCTCGGCCTGGCCTACCGGATCGAGAACACGGTGGTCGAGTTCGAGGAGAACCGGCTGATCGCGTGGCGCCACTTCAACGGGCACCGCTGGCGCTGGCAGCTCACGCCGTTGGACGGCGGGATCACGGAGGTGACCGAGACCTTCGACTGGTCGACCGCACGGATGCCGCTGCTGCTCGACCTCTCTCGCTTTCCGCGCCGCAACAAGGTCGCGATGGAGCGATCCCTGGAACGACTGGCCAGCCTCTTCGGCGCTGCCGCCTGAGCGCTCGTCCGTCCACGCGGCACGCAAGCGAATTTGGCCAGCGCTGATGCTGATCACGAGGTGCGTGGCCAGCGTCCAGCCAGCAATCGGCCACCCGCTCGGCTTTGTCAGAGATGCTGTTCGTCCCTCGATCGAACCAGCTGGTCGCACCTTGCGCTGGACATGTGCGACATGATCCCAAACGCGGAGCACTGGCGGATGTCGATGCGGGAGGCGCAGGAACTGCAGCACGCGATCATGGCCTACCTGCCCGGCTACGCGACTCCTCGCATCGTGTGCGACGTCCCGTACGTCGGCAAGCGTTGGGTGCACCAGCTCGCCGAGTACGACCGGGAGCCCGGGATCTCCCACTGGACCAAGAACTACCGCACCGGGATCGAGCTCGAAGACCCGGAGGCGTTGGACCGCCGTTACCCGCACTACGACCCGATCTCGACGTTGGGCGAGGCCGGCCAGAAGTGGTGGACCGACCAGGCCTGACAGGTCGCGATGGGGCCGTTCTCGGAGCAATTCCAGAAGGCGGTCCCATCGGCATGTTCTCCACTCGGAAGCCACGCCGGAACATCGGCCGAGACCCAGCGGATAGAACGTTGTCGCCATACGGCATGTCGACGTAGCCACAAAGCGCCAACGCTTGTGGGAAAATCGGAAAATCTCAACCGAAGGGGCACGTGGATCTCGCCGTCACCTGGCTGCAGTGGCAGAGACCTGCCATGACTGACGACCGCCCACTATGCACGCGCTTCGCCTCAGTGGTCGTTACAATCTGCCAGGCATCGCCGCGTCAAACCGAGCAGGTCATCGTGTCGATGGTGCACGCGCTCGCCACGAGCACGATCATCCTTGTCCTCGCGGCGACATCGGACTGACTGCGTTCCGCGCGCGGTGCCAGCGAGGACAGCACACCCCTGTGGACACGCAGGTTCTTCGGAATGATCCGCTTGATCGACACGCAGGCGAATGCGAACCTGTTGGACGCGACCCTGGCTTCCGTCTTCGCCGCGTCCCCACGCACGTCTACCCGACTCGCAGGCTCATCAGCGGATTGCTGCTACCGGCGAGCCAGCACGCCTTCTGGTCCTTCTCGCTGGCGAGCAACGACTTCGAGCCAGACACCTCGCCGATTCGCTGGTTGTACTTCATCCCGTTCATCGGACTGCTGCCGTTGATCCCTACTGCGATCGGGTCCAATTCAAGGGAAGCATCACCCTAACCACATCTGTCCACAATAGACTTTCAGGGCCGTGGAAGAATTCCCGCAGGAAACACTTGACCCTCGGTCTGCCCGGCAACGCGCTCGGATTGTTGTCGCACCAGTCCGCGCACCGGAGGCGTCGCAGGGATCACGGCCTACCTGTCGGGCGAGGAATCCACATTCCCACTGGGGCACGATGTTCCTGGTCGTGCTGCCGGCCGCGGGCGCCGTGGTGCTCCATCTCCCAGCTAATGCGAGATCGCCACCCTCGGCGCAACAGGTTCTGGCGACAGGTCCACACCGCCGCGACACTCGCACTCGTCGGAACCTGAGTGACAAGCGGCCTGACCTGGATGGACGATGTCCCGATTCGTGCTGGTCAGACTGGCGGCAGGCGCAGTACCCCTGTTGATCCTGACGACCAGACCGAGAAGAGCCAGGAAACAGGGCGCTCCCGCATGCCATTCTTCTTCGGCAAGGCACTCACCCTCGCCGCGTCCGCGGAAGCGGCGTCCGCAGTTCCTGGAACCCATCACCCGGAAGCACCTGGTAACGCTCACAGCACATGGAAACCTGTACGACCGCCCCCTGCACCGCGGCCCACACGGCGGACAAGGAGTGGCGCGACCAGTTCGCCTGGCTCGTCGATACTCGCGTTGCATCATCACTTCCCACACCACTACCGGCAACTGCGCTACGAACTGGCGGTGATCAGAAAGGCTGACGCACACCCGCGACTGTTCGTCCTCACCCCGCCGTCGTCCCCGTTTCGCAAGGACGGCCACATCAACCCAGCCCAGGCAAAGTGCTGACAGGACTTCGCCGACGAGGCCGCCCAGCCACACGAGAGGTTCGGCCTACCCGGCTACGTCGCCAACGAGAACCCCAGACCGGGCGCCATTGTGACGCTCGATGCCGAGGGCAACTCCGTTGTCCTGTGCCGCAACGCGAAGACCTCGGCCGACTACATCACCGCCATCCGCTCGCATCTGGACGCGATCAAGTCGCAGACCTAGGCGGACTCGCCGGGAACGTGCACCCAGCCCCGGCATTCGAGGCCAGCCACCTTCAGCGTGATCAACGGATCGAACGCGCTGGCGTCGATGCCGTCGTAGCCATGCCTGATCACCGAGCGGTGGATCTGTTCAGACACCACGAGGACGAGTGGCGACGACGTCTGCTGGGAGCGGATCTTGAGAGCGGGAGCGGCAAGCAGCCTGTTGGCGATCTCGATCTCCTCGCCGAACCATCCCGTGTCGTCGCAGGCCACGTCTCCGGCATGGATTGCGATCGCCAGTCGCAGCGGGTGACGGTGGTCCGTGTTGCGGTCGTCGAGCAGTTCCCTGAGCCTCGGCGCGAATCTTGTCAGCAGCCAGGTCTTCGGGAACCGGTCGGCAGGATGGATGAGCACCATCGGGCCGTCGACCCTGTCGACGTAACGGTCGCGGAGATCGGTCGAACTGCCACTGTCCAGCAGTGCCTGCTCGACAAGAGCGTACGTATCCCAGCGCCACTGGGCTTTCACCGAGTTGCTGCAGGCCGCAGTGCCCTGGATGGCTGCCGCGAGGATCACTCGCGGTATGGGGTGGATCGGCTGGATCGACGACAGGGTACTCATGCTCCCCGCCTCCTGACTTCGTCAGCTGGGAGGGCACTTCAGAAAACTTCAGTTTGATCTAGCTGTAAGGTCTATAGTTCAGCGTAAGGCCCGCGTGAAGTCCTAGCAATAGGCGAGACGAGTTGCCCCGGGACTGACCGGAGCGTGACTGAAGTCCGCTGTAATGCCGGGGGGGCGTGCCGCGATGAACCATCGTTGCAGTAACTTGCACTGAAGTTCAGCTGAAGGACGTGATGGCGTGACCTCCGTTGAGGATCCGGCTGTCGAACTGGCGCAGCGACTGCGGTCACTGCGCAAACAGGGCTGGCCAGGCAAGCGCATCACACAGGAGCGACTGGCGGAGGCCTTCGAGGTCAGCGTCCCGCTGATCTCCTCGTGGGAACGGCTGCGGGACCCGGTACTCCCTCCACAGCATCGCCTCGACGCCTACGCGATCTTCTTCGCCACCGCTCGCTCCGTGGAGCGCCTACCGTTCCGCCTGATCGATGATCTGACCGAAGACGAGCAGGCACGCATGGCCGACTTGCTCGCCGATCTCAGCGGGTTGCGCGACCAGGCAGTAGCCGCGACTCCTGTCGACGACTCCATGCCGGACGCCGACAACCTCTGGCGATTCCCCGTCAACGAGGACATCACGATCGTCTGTTCCGAGCTGCCGGCGCGACTCTTCGACGCTCTTCCCTTCGCCGACCCCGAAGATCTCGATTACGTGGAGTCGTACAAGTACTCGGACCTGGATTCTCTGATCGAACTGCACGGGCACATCCGTGCGCTCAACCCCGTTAACAACGTGCATATCCGCACCGGGTCGCTGTCACTTACCGCAGACGAGTTCAGCAGCCACCTGGTACTGCTGGGTGGTGTCGACTGGAACAAGGTCACCGCCGAGGTGCTGCACCGGATGGACCTGCCCATCCGCCAGCAGACTCGGCCCGACGACTCGGACACGGGCGGGTTCGAGGTCTTGGAGCACGGAAAGCGCAAGACCTTCTGGCCCGTGCTGCGCGAGACGGGAAGCCGACGGACTCTCGAGGAGGACGTCGCACACTTCTTCCGTTCGCCCAATCCGTTCAACAAGAAGCGCACCGTCACCATCTGCAACGGCATGTTCTCCCGAGGAACCTTTGGCGTGGTCCGGGCACTCACAGACACCCGGTTCCGCGATCGCAACAACGCTTACGTGCGCGGCCGCTTCGCGGGCCACGACACCTTCAGCATCATCAGCCGGGTACAGGTGCTGCACGGATCTGTCGTAACACCCGACTGGACCATCCCCGAATTCCTCCTGCACGAATGGCCAGTGACCACTAAGTGACCAGAACCGCCCGGATCCGTTCACAGCACCACCACGGCTCACACCGCAGTCTGCTGCACATCGCCTCGCGAGACTCATCTCAGGCGAAGGTGGACGCGATCATCGTGCCTACCGCCCGCAACCCGCTGGCGCTACAGCACGCCATCAAACTCGCGGCCGAGCTCAAGTGCGTTCTAGTCGCGCTCTGCAGCAAGTACTCGTCGGCCAAAGCCGTGTTCGCGCGCGCCGCCGGCACCGAAGTGGAGCTGCTCGCAATCGACACGGGCCAACCCACCGAAGGCCTGCTGCCACGGTTCCAGACGTGCGACCTGCTGGAGAAGACAAGGTTCAAGCGGCACACCGACACCAGCCACAAGCGCAATCTGGGATTGCACATCGCGTGGATGACCGGCTGGGAGCGGATCGTCTTCCTCGACGACGACATCGAGATCCCCGAGCCGGAGGATCTCGGCAGAGCGGCGGCACTGACCGACCGGTTCGCGGGAGTCGGGCTGAACATCCACGGATATCCGGACAACTCCGTGGTCTGCCATGCCTACCGCGAAGCCGGCGGGGACCAGGACATGTTCGTCGGCGGCGGAGCGCTGGTAATCGACATCAGGTCGACCTCCTCCTACTTCCCCAACATCTACAACGAGGACTGGTTCTTCCTGCTCAACGGTGAATACCTTCCGCCGACGGCAGTCACAGGCATCGCCCGGCAGAAGCCGTACGACCCGTTCAGGCGCGAGGAGCGAGCCCGGATGGAAGAACTCGGCGACGTCCTTGCGGAAGGGCTGTTCTGGCTGCTCGACGAAGGAATGCCGATCCGGGACGCCAATGCCCGCTACTGGCAACAGTATCTGACCAAGCGGCAGAACTTCATCATCGAGACCATGAACATGGTGCGCGACATGGAGAAAGTCTCCGAATCGCGGCAGAGGATGTTGAACTCACTGAAGGCCGCATGCGGACGCTCTCAAAGCATCAGGCCCGAGCTGTGTGAAGCGTACGTCCAAGCATGGCGTGCGGATCGGCAGGTTTGGCGCGAGCATCTCCAACGAGCCCAGTCGAGCCGTCGGCAGAACCACCGCTCAGGTGATGTCGGCAAGGTGCTGGCTGAACTGGGCCTCGTGTGGCGCAGCCGCTACCTAGCCCGATAGGTCCTTGACCAGCACCTTGCACGTCTCTGCGGCTCGATGCCCGTTGCCGTCACTGGACGCGTAGCACTTCACGTGGCCGTGTTGCCACTCCCGGAAGCCGAGGTTGAGGTAGAGCCTTTCCACGTCCGCATTTCCGAGCACCACCGCCAGTGCCACGTGCCGGTACCCCTTGAGTGCCAGCAAACGCTCCGAAGCACGGATCAACTCGGTCCCGATTCCCTTACGCCACAGGCCGGGGTGAACCTCCAGATGGGTGACCAACGGTGTGCCAGGCAGATGGGTCTGGATCTCCGGCTCCTCGGCCTCCTCCAGCCACAGGTAGACGTCGCCGACCACTACTTCGCCCTGCCACGCGGTGAGCAGCACGCCTCGGCCATCCCGCTGCCGGTCGAGGCGATCGGCGAAATACCGTCGCTGCTCCAGTCTCCTGACCAGCAACGGGAGGTCCTCGGGACGTGCCCGTCTGATACTCAAGCCTCGCATGACACCTCACGACCAACTGTACAGAAGCGCAGCCAGTCCACAGTGGACACAAAGCTGGAGCGATCGCCGTACGCTGACGGCATGGTCGGCGTGTTCGTCAACTATCGCGTCCAGGACCAGCCCGGATACGCCACGCTGGTCCACGAGGTGCTGACCCGGCATTTCGGCTTCAGCCAGGTGTTCCTCGCCTCCAGTTCGATCCGGCTGGGCGACGACTTCGTCGACCAGGTCTTCGACACCCTGCGCCGGTGCCAGGTGCTGATCGCCATCATCGGTCCCGGATGGCGGAATCTTCTCGGCGATCCCGAGCAGGACTGGGTCCAGCGGGAGATCGGCGATGCGTTCTCCCGCGGGATCAGGGTGATCCCGGTTCTCATCGAGGACGCCGAGGTGCCCCGCGAGGCCGAACTCCCCGAAGGCATCGCCGCGCTGGCACGCTGCCAGCACCTCAGGCTTCGGCACTACACGATCGAGGACGACCTGGCTCATCTCGTGCGGGAACTGCGCGGACTCCTGCCGATTATGGCCGACGAGACACGAGCCTCAGGCCCGAGCACTTCCTATCGAGTCGACGAAGGCTCTCCGTGTGAGCTCGCGATCGTGCCCGGTGACATTCTCCGTTGCACCACCGCCGATGTCTGGGCCAACAGCGAGAACACCGACATGCGCATGGCACGCACGAACGACTTCAGCGTGTCGGGTGTCATCAGGTTCTGGGGATCAGTGCGTGACGAGGCCGGCCGTGTCATCGACGACCTGATCTCCGACGAACTCGAAGGGCTGGTAAAACACCAGCGGGTCGCGCCCGGCACCGCGATCGTCACCGGCGCCGGCGAACTGACGCGTTCCCACAACGTTAAGCACGTGATCCACGTTGCCGCTGTGCACGGTGAACCCAACGTGGGCTACCGCCAGGTGGGTGATGTCGGTGGTTGCGTGCGCAATGTTCTCGCGGTGGCCGAAAAGCTCGAGCACCTGCCGCTGGGAAGCGTGTTGTTTCCTTTGCTGGGAACAGGTGCGGCCCGCGCCGACGTCCTGTCCACATCCGAGTCGATGGTCTCCGCGGCAATGGACCATCTCGTCGATCACCCGGACACCCGGCTGCGGCGCATCCAGTTCCTCGGATACAGCCGCCGAGAGCACGCCGCGCTCACGAGGGTTTTCCGGTTGCACCCGTTGACCGCACTTCATTGACAATAACCTGACACACCAAAGAAAGGTCGCGCGGAGCGGGTAGCTTCCCGGCAGGAGTCAACGGTCGAGGCAGGATCAGGGTGACGACTGAACCGACGGACACCGTTGTAGTGCTGACGGCCCTGGAAACCGAATACATCGCTGTGCGGGATCTGATCGAGTCCCCCACGACGTATCGCCACGCCACCGGCACCCATTTCGCGGTGGGTGCGATCAGGGGACGGGCGGGACGCGTCGCCTTGGCTCTGGTCGGCGCCGGCAATCAGTCTGCAGCGGTGCTGACCGAGCGCGCGATCGCGGAATTCCGGCCACGTGCGGTGTTCTTCGCCGGAATCGCCGGCGCACTGCACGACGACCTGGCACTCGGCACCGTGATCGTCGGCACGAAGGTGTACGGCCACCACGGCGGTTACGAGGAGAGCTCGGGCTTCGGCGCCCGGCCCCAGGCCTGGGATGCCGACCACGAACTGGAACAGATCGCGCGCGTCATCAGCCGCGACGACACCTGGTACGGCGGACGGCCCGACGCGCCCACCGTGCTCTTCCGCCCGATAGCGGCAGGTGAGGTGGTGCTCAATTCCCGGGAAACACCGACGGCTCAGCAACTTCGCCTGCACTACGCGGACGCGGCTGCCATCGAACTAGAGAGCGCAGGCACCGCGAAAGCCGCGCACCTGAACCGCGCGCCGTTCCTGACCATCCGCGCCATCAGCGACAAGGCAGACGGGCACAAACACGAGACCGACGGCAGGGGCTGGCAGTCGATAGCCGCGAGGAACGCCGCAGCCTTCACCATCGCCGTCGCCGCCCACCTGCTGGCGTCGACTCCCCCACGACCCTCGCCCAGGGCCATCACGTGGAGTGGGCTGAACAGACCGCTGGACGTCGACTGGCGCACGGATCTCACTGGCACCAGGTCGGCTGTCGAACGTTGCGCCGTGGAGACGCTCATCGTTCCGGTGGACGACTACGGGCGCCTCGAACCGCACACGCTCTCCCACATCCGGGACTCGCTTCCCGCCCACGGCAGGGCATGCGGCCTCTTCAAGGACACCGATCAGTTGACCACCGCCTTCTCGGGCGAGGTCGCCTGGGTGCGTTCGGCGCCGAGCCCGTCCGGTCACAGCGGCCTGGCCGTACATCGCACCGGCCAGCGCACGACCTGGTCCCCGCTGCCCAACGACCATCTCGGTTCGGTGCTCGACCGCGACAACCTGACCAAGCAGATCGAACGGTCACTGCGGCTGCTGGCAGAGATCCCCGATCTCCCTCCGCCCATCACGGTGGCCCTGGCCGCCGGGCTGGAGCCAGTGGCCGGGCTCACCGAGGACAACGCAGGTGCGCCGAGGCGGCAGGCGAGCACCTCACGCGTAGCTCCGCACGTCAGAGTCCATCCCATGAACGTGCTGCCGTTCACCACGCTGCTGACACACATGGCGGAGGCGGCCGACGAACTCTCGGCCCGGCTGCACCTGGCGTTCCAGCAGGCCCGCTGAAGGGTCAGGCTCCCGCACCTCCGTCGACCGGCAGAGTCGTGCCGGCGAGGCCGTCACCGAGACCTTCGCGCGCAGGGCCATCCTCACCGGGACGAACCGGACGACCGGCGACACGATCAGCAGCAGATGCAGGTCACGGTCGAGGTGCAGAGGTGCCTTGCCCGCAGCGATGAAGGTCCAGGTGGCCCGTCCCAGTAGCGTGAGGCCGGAGGACGTGATCGTGGGCAGGTAGACGTTCTGCTCGCACGTACACGGGCTTCCAGTGCCAGCGGCACGGCCTCGATCTCGATCTCGATCTCGATCTCGAACGACAGCGTGGCCTTGCGGGTGGTGGTGAGTTTGACCGGCTCTGCCGAGATCTCGGCGCGGGGGCTGAGGTCGATGATCTGGGCGTTCGGTGTGGCAGCGAAGTCGACGGTGAGGCGCACGTAGCGGAAGCGGCATTCGGGGTGCGGATCTGCGGTACAGCGTAGAGTGACCTCCAAGGCGGACATGCCGTTGCCCAGGTCGACGCAGTCGGTCTCGGACCGCCACAACGACAACGAGTTCGGCAGTGTCCAGGCCGAGTTCGACGTCGAGTCACTGCACTTTCAACTGCCTCCAGTCGCCGACCAGGACGAACCCGCCCGAGTGGTAGAAGTGACGTCCAGCGTCGCCTCACGCAGCGCGTCGGCCCGCGACATCGTGACGTCATGTTGGTGGAACGCGGCAATAGTCGTTGTATCGACTCGTCTCGTACCCGATCAGCCCAATGAGGTCAGCGCCGAACCTCTCGAACAGCCGCAGCCTGCGCAAGAGCAACCTCGCGGGCAACTACAAGATCGTCACCGGAATCATTACCTGCAGAGGTGAGCAGAACCGCTATGCCACCGAGCACCCACTCAAACTGTTGTTGGGGGCGTTCGCCGCAGCGAGGCCCACAGGGCAATTTCCCACCCCTGTGGCAGGTTGAGCTCGATCGCTACGCACGTCATGGATCGAACCCTTCTCGAACCGTTCCAAATGGACAGCAAGCTCAAGTACAGGCACGAGCAGGTGCTCCACGACAACACAGCCTCGATATGCAGGTTGCGCCAACGGGACGAAGACAGTCGGATTCTGGCGATGAAGAAGGCGTTCCTCAAAGGGGGCATCCTCGAGCAGGACGGCGCGCGGCGAGACACCCAGACCTGCACCCCAGCAGGTGAACTTGTCGCCGTTGCTGGCGGACGCCGCTTTGTCGGCCCTATGACGAGCACGTCGACCGGGCCGCAGGAGAACCGAACTCCGCCCAGGCGAGCGATCCAAGCACAATACCTGGGAGTTCGGTCTGCTCACTCATCAGTGACACCCCAACCACACTGCCCCGACGTTTGTCTGTGCAGTGTTGCGTGACCATCGAAGCACCGTCAGTATTGAAGTATGTCGAAGCAAGAGTCGGGCTGCTGCGGGTCGCTGTCCGGGCAACCACTGGCCGAGGAGCAGGCGGCGGACCTCGCGGCGACGTTCAAGGCGCTGGGCGATCCGGTCCGCCTGCGGCTGCTGTCGTTGATCGCCTCGCGGGACGAGATCTGCGTCTGCGACCTGACGCCGGCGTTCGAGCTGTCGCAGCCGACGATCTCCCACCACCTCAAGCTGTTGCGGCAGGCGGGCCTCGTCGACTCCGAACGCCGCGGGACCTGGGTGTACTACCGGGTGCGGCCGGAGACGACCGACCGGATGGCCGCGCTGCTGAGCAGTGTCAGAGTTGGGCGCGAGACGCCCATCGGCGCCGGAGCCAGAGGCTGACGTAGACGAGCGCGACCAGCACGGGCACCTCGATCAGCGGCCCGACCACTCCGGCCAGCGCTTGGCCGGAGGTCACGCCGAACACGCCGATCGCGACGGCGATGGCGAGCTCGAAGTTGTTGCCCGCCGCGGTGAACGCGAGCGTGGTCGTCCGTTCGTAGGACAGGCCGGACGCCTTGCCGAGGGCGTAGGAACCCGCCCACATGATGGCGAAGTAGACGAGCAGCGGCAGCGCGATTCGAACGACGTCGAGCGGGCGGTTCGTGATCGTCTCGCCCTGCAGTGCGAACAGGACGACGATCGTGAACAGCAGGCCGTACAACGCGATCGGGCCGATGCGCGGCAGGAACTTCGACTCGAACCAGGCCCGGCCGCGTGACCGCTCCCCCAGCTTGCGGCTCAGGTAGCCGGCCAGCAGCGGGATGCAGAGGAAGATCAGCACGGACTTGGCGATCTCCCACGCCGAGAAGTCGACCGCGGCGGTGCCCAGGCCGAGCCAGCCGGGCAGCAGGTCGAGGTAGAACCAGCCGAGCACGCCGAACATGACGACCTGGAACACCGAGTTCAACGCCACCAGCACCGCGGCGGCCTCGCGGTCGCCGCACGCGAGGTCGTTCCAGATGATGACCATCGCGATGCACCGGGCGAGGCCGACGATGATCAGGCCGGTGCGGTACTCCGGCAGGTCCGCCAGGAAGATCCAGGCCAGCGTGAACATCAGCGCCGGGCCGAGCACCCAGTTCAGCACCAGCGACAGCACCATCGTGCGCTTGTCGCGGGTGACGGTGTCGAGCCTGTCGTAGCGGACCTTCGCGAGCACCGGGTACATCATCAGCAGCAGGCCGAGGGCGATCGGCAGCGACACCTCGCCGATCTTCACCGCGTCCAGCACGCCCTGCAGGCCGGGGACGAACCGGCCGAGCAGCAAGCCGGCGACCATGGCGACGCCGATCCACACCGGCAGGAACCTGTCCAGGAAGGACAGTCGGTGCAGCACGTCCGGTGCCGTTGTTTCCTTGGTGCTCAACAGGTTCTCCTGGGTGCGGTCAGTCGCAGCACGCGCTGGCGTCGCGCAGCGGGCCGCCCGGCGCGAGCACCGCGGCGAGGGTGTCGATGGCGGCGTTGTCGATGCGGTACCAGCTCCAGGTGCCGCGGCGTTCCCTGCTGAGCACGCCTGCCTGCACGAGGATCTTGAGGTGGTGGCTCAGCGACGACTGCGGCATGTCGAACTGGTCGGCCAGGTCGCAGAAGCACGCCTCCTGCCCCTCGGTCCGGCGCACCAGGCTGACCAGCTCGACGCGGACGGGGTCGCCGAGCGCCTTGAACAGGCGGGCGGCGGTCGTCGAGTCGAGCAGCGCCTGGTCCGGGCTCGTCATGACGACGACCATAGCGGCTTGGATTGACAAAAGTCGATTCACGGGATGTGATCTGCACTGTGTCCAAGACTCCCGAGGTGTTGTTCGTCTGCGTGCACAACGCGGGCCGCTCCCAGATGGCCGCGGCACTGCTGCAGCACCACGGCATGGGCCGCGTCTCCGTCCGCTCGGCCGGGTCCGAGCCCGCCGAGAAGGTCAACCCGGCAGCCGCCGCGGCTTTGGCGGAGTGGGGGCTCGACATCACCGCCGAGGTGCCGTCAAAGCTCACGACCGAGGACGTCGAGGCGTCCGACGTGGTGATCACGATGGGCTGTGGCGACACCTGCCCGGTGTTCCCCGGCAAGCGCTACCTGGACTGGCAGCTCGAAGACCCCGCAGGACAGGGCATCGACGCCGTGCGGCCGATCCGCGACGACATCGACCGCCGCGTCCGGGACCTGATCGCCGAACTGCTCGACTAGCGCGGAATGCTGGCGGTCGACAGCACGGCCGCGAGCACGCCGATCACGCCCAGCACCACGAACACCGCCGGGTAGCCGCCCAGCCACGCCGCCAACGCACTGCCCGCCCACGGCGCGATGGCGGCGGTGAGCATGACCGGTGCGGTGAGCAGGCCGTTGAGCTGTCCGTAGTGGACGGCTCCCCACCGGTCCGTGATCGCGGTCGCCTGCACCAGCGTGAAGATCCCCCGCGTGACACCGGCGAGCACCGAGCCCGCGATCAGCAGCAGCGCCGGACCGGGCACCACGCCGAGCAGAGCGGTCACCACCGCGCTCGCCAGGAGGATCAGCAACGTGCGGGTGCGTACCGAGGTTCGGGCAGCCAGCCTCGCGTAACCGAGCCGGCCGAGCACCTGGCCGACCCCGCCGAGCCCGAGGGCGATCGCGGCGGCCGAAGTGGTCATGCCGCGTCCGGTCAGCAGCGGAACGAGGTTGATCACGACGGCGTACACGCTGAACGCGGCCAGGCTCATCGCGACCACGAGCACCAGGAACGGCCTGCTGCGCGCCACCGCCGACGGAGCGTGGGCGGTCTCGTGCTCGACCGCCGGCCACGGCAACCGCAAACCCCACAGGTGCAGCGGAATCGTCGTGACAGCGAGGAACCCGGCCAGGACGAGGTAGGTGCCGCGCCAGTCCACGTGCTCGTTCAGGACGGCGGTCAACGGCGCGAACACGGTGCTGGCCAGCCCGGCGACCAGCGTGACGGCGGTCAGCGCGGTCACCCGGCGTGACCCGTACCAGCGGGTGAGCGCGGCGAACGCGGGTGCGTAGAAGATCCCCGCCATGGCGACGCCCGCGAGCAGCCACGCGGCGGTGAACCACGCCAGCGTCTTGGCGGTCGCCAGCACCACGAGGGCGAGCACGGCGACGACCGAGCCGGTGGTCATGATGGCGCGCGGGCCGTGCCGGTCGAGCAGTCTGCCCACCGGGATTCCCACCAGGCCCGCGACGATCTGGCTCGCGGAGAACCCGGCCGTGATCGCCGCCAGCGACCACCCGGTGCGCGCGCTGATGGTCGGCAGCAGCACCGGGAACGCGTAGTAGAGCACGCCCCAGCTGATGATCTCGGTGGTGCACAACACGATCAGCACGCGGCGCAGCCCGGCATCGATGCCGGGCCGCGCCGTCGTGTCAGCGGGCACTGGGCGTGAGGCCGATCGTCACATCGACGGTCTCCGGTGCGCTGCAACAGCCGCCGCTGTTCTCCACGGGAGCGTCGAACACCCCTGCGCCACCGCAGACCCCGGTCTCGGGCAGCACCAGCTCGACCCGCCCGGCCGCCTCGTGGTCGCCGGCGATCGCGGCCACGACGGACCGCGCCTGCTCGTAGCCCGTCAGCGACAGGAACGTCGGTGCACGGCCGTAGCTCTTCATGCCCACCAGGTAAACACCCGGCTCGGGGTGCCGCAGCTCGTTTTCACCATGTGGATAGACGGTGCCGCACGAGTGGACGTTCGGATCGATCAACGGCGCCAGCCTGGAAGGCGCCTGCAGCACCGGATCCAGGTCGAGCCGCACCTCCGACAGCCACGACAGGTCGGGCCGGAACCCGGTCAGCACAACGACTTCGTCGACGCCCTCGACCCGGTGGCCGTCGAACGACTCCAGCGTGAGGCTGCCGTCAGCCGCACGTTCGACCGCCGCCGTGCGGAACCCGGTCGCGGTCTCGACGTACCCGGCCTCGGCCGCCTTCCTCGCCCGCAGTCCCAACGCGCCACGGGCAGGGAGCTGGTCGGCCTCACCGCCGCCGAACGCGTTGCCGACCGCGCCGCGCCGCAACAGCCACACGATCTTCGTGCCGGGCTCCTGCTCGGCGAGCTCCGTCAGCACCACCAGCGCGGTGAGCGCGGAGTGGCCACTACCGGCGACCGCGATCCGCTTGCCCGCGTAACGAGCGCGCTCCGCCACGAGGTCCGGCACGCGGTAGGTGATCTTCTCGGCGGCCGCCTGCTCCCCCACCGCGGGAAGTCCGTCTCCACCCAACGGGTTCGGCGTGCCCCAGGTGCCGGAAGCGTCGATCACCGCGCGCGCCGTGATCCGCTCTTCCCCGGCCGCGGTCCGCACGTGCACGGTCAGCGGTTCGGCTTCGCGCCCGGCGTCCACGATGCGGTCCCGCCCCCGCCGCGCCACACCCACCACACGCGCACCGAACCGCACCCGGTCGCCCAGCACCTCGGCCAGTGGCCGCAGGTACCGCTCCGCCCACTCCCCGCCGGTCGGGTAGGCGTCCCCGTCCGGGCGCACCCACCCGGTCGGGCTCAGCAGGCGCTCGGCCGCCGGGTCGACGAGTTCGCTCCACTGCGAGAACAGTCGCACGTAGTTCCACTGCGACACGGCCGCACCCGCACGGTCACCCGCCTCCAGCACGAGCACCTGCTCGCCCCGCTCGACCAGGTGCGCCGCCGCGGACAAACCCGCGGGTCCGGCACCCACCACGACGACTGGCAACTCACTCACGACGCACCCCTTGTATCGACATATTTCGAATCAACGTGGTGGACTGTATCGACCGACGTCGATTCACGCAATCATCGATCTGCGTCGATGCTTCGGTCCTTCGGGCGTCAGGTGTCCGACATTCCTGCTTCTGCGCTATCCCCGAAGACGGATCACGGCTTACAGTCGTCACGTACTAGATCAAAGACCTGGGGGTCGTGTTGAAGTACGCACTGGGGATGACGGCTGCCTTGGCGCTGTCACTGTTGGCTGCTCCGGCAGCTTCGGCGGAGTCCGACTTCGCCACCATCACGCTCACGAAGGTGTCCGGCTGGACCGGCCCGGAGGGTGGCTTCTGGTACACCAGGGGCCACCCGGTCACGCGGCAGAAGTTCGACGTCGACATCAAGAACGTCGCGGGCCACGGTGAGCAGGGCCTGGACCTGTTCATCTCGTTCCCGACCGACCGGCTCGACGTCACGAGCTACGCGGGCAGCGGCTGGGACTGCTGGGACGTCAACGAAGGTGTTGGCGCCGAAGGCATTCGCTGCACGCAGGACTCGGCGATCGCGGACCAGCAGGCGTGGCCGAAGCTGACGGTCGAGACCAAGGCCTTCAGCATCTACACGGAGGACACCATCGACGTGTACGCCGAGGCCGGCGGCCACGCCGAGGTGCACGCACAGCAGGCGTTCCTGATCGACACCAGCACCTGATCGACCCTGTAGGGCGAACGGGCGGTACCGGTCCTTCCGGTGCCGCCCGATTTCGTGTCAGGCGCCCGCACCACCGTCGACGGGCACGATCGCGCCGTTGACCATGGACGCCCGGTCGCTCAGCAGCCAGGCCGCCACCTCGGCGACCTCGTGCGGTTCGGCCATCCTGCCGACGGGGCTCGTCGCGGTGATGTGCGCGGTGACGCCGGGGGTGGCCGCCTCCCACTGTTCGATCATCGCCGTCGCGGTGCCGCCGGGCGTGATGCCGTTGACCCGGATGCCCTCCTTGCCCCACGTCACGGCCGCGCTCTCGGTGAGGCTGTTGAGCGCGCGCTTCATGGCGCCGTAGGCGGGGAGCACCGGGTTCGCGCGGCGGCTGCCGATGCTGGAGGTGTTCACGATCGCGCCTCCGCCGTGCCGCCGCATGAGCGCCGCTTCGGCGGTCATGGCGGTCCAGTGGCCGCGGAAGTTCACCGCGAACTGCTCGTCGATCTCGTCGTCGCTGGTCGTGTCGAGCGGGCCTGGCTGCTGGACGACCGCGCCGTTGTTGAAGGCGCCGTCGAGTCGTCCGTGCAGCTGCTCGACCTGGTCGACGGCGGACCGGATGGAGGCGCGGTCGGCGAGGTCCATCGTGATCGCGTCGGCGGTGCCGCCCTTGGCGCGGATCTCGGTGACGACGCGGGTCAGGGCGTCGGTGCCGCGGGCGGCCAGCACGACGGCCGCGCCTTCCTGGGCGAAGAGCCTGGCCGCGGCCTCGCCGATGCCTCGGCTGGCGCCGGTGACGAGCACGACCTTGCCGGTGAGAAGTCCGTTGTTGTTCATGACTCCAGCGTCGGCTCCGCGGGGAAACGGAGACAGGCACAGGCTGTACCAGGCTGAGCGGCCACCCGGCGCGGATACTCGATGTATGGACAAGCAGCAACTCGGTGCGTTCCTGCGGAGCCGGCGCGAGCGTCTCCGGCCGGAGGACGTGGGTCTGCCCGCGGGGCCGCGCCGCCGGACGTCCGGTCTGCGCCGCGAGGAAGTGGCCGTTCTCGCGCACATCTCGACCGAGTACTACCAGCGCCTCGAACAGGGCAGGGCGCCGCGTCCGTCGGCCGAGGTCCTCGCCGGGCTGGCGGGTGCGCTGCGGCTCACGGACGCCGAGTCCGACCACCTGCACGTGCTCGCGGGCACGGCGCCGAGTCGTACCGGACGGCATCGGCGGGACGTGCGGCCCAGCATCCTCGCGCTCCTCGACCGGCTTCCGCAGACGGCCGGGTTCGTCATCTCGGCGGCGTTCGAAGTGTTGGCGTGCAACGATCTGATGGCCGCGTTGATGGAGGACTTCCGCGAACTCGCCCCGAAGGACCGCAACCTGGCGCGCCGCGCGTTCCTCGGGCCGCAGGGGCTGTACGGGGTCTCGGACGCCGCCGAGTTCCGGCACCACGTCGTCATGCAACTCCGGACGACCCTCGCGCGGTATCCGACCGACCCCGTGGTGTCCGGGCTGGTGGACGAGCTGCGCGAGGGCAGCCCGGAGTTCGCCCGGCTGTGGGAGCGGCACGACGTGCAGGGCGAAACGGTGCTCACGAAGACGTTCCGGCACCCGCTCGTCGGGGAGATCACCGTCGACTGCGACTCGCTCGCGCTCACGGACAGCGATCAGCACCTCGTGCTCTACAGCGCGCCGCCCGGTTCTCGCGACGCCGAGGCGCTGGCGTTGCTGAACGTGTTGGGAGCACAGAACTTCACGGGCTCCAGCTCCTAGGCGACGACGACCTCGACGCCCGCCGCCCGCAACCGGTCCAGTTCCTCGGCGGGCGCGGACGAGTCGGTGATCAGCACGTGCACTTCGGAGATGGCGGCGATGCGGGAGAACGCGCGCTTGCCGACCTTCGACCCGTCCGCGAGCACCACCACCCTGTCGGCGGTGCGCAGCAGGCAGTTGTCGGTCTGCGCCTCGACCTCGTCGTGGGTCGCGATGCCGGTGCGGGCGTCGATGCCGTCGACGCCGAGGAAGACGAGGTCCAGGCTGATGCCGGCGAGAGCGCGGTCGGCGAGCGGGCCCACCAGTTCGTAGCTCTCCGGGCGCACGCCGCCGCCGGTGACCACCAGGTCGATCAGCGGGCGCGGGCACAGGTCCGAGGCGATGTTGAGCGCGTTCGTCACGACCTTCAGCGGCCTGGAGACCGCGAGCAGGCGCGCGAGTTCGGTGGTCGTCGTGCCGCCGTTGAGGCCGACGGAGTGGACGGACTCGGTCACGAACCGCGCGGCCGCCTCGGCGATCTGACGCTTCTCCTCGCGGCGGCCCACCCGGTAGCGCAGCGGCAGTTCGTAGATGACCTCGACCGCGACCGCACCGCCGTGGGTGCGTTTGAGCAGCTTCTGCTCTTCCAACGACTGGAGGTCGCGGCGGATCGAGGCGACGGACGTGTCCAGGTCCTCCGCGAGCCCGGTCACGCTCACCGAGCCCGCGTCCGCGAGCTTGCCCAGAATCGCAGCAAGACGCTGCTCTTGACGCATTCGATCACTATAGCGCATGAATCATGCTCGATTTAGCGCTTATTGCGCACTAACCACGCACTTTGCCTGCTCGTTATCGCAGAGCAGGCGGCAACAGGTCCGCGTGCGCGGCCGTCATCGCCGCGACGAGGTCGTTGATCTGGTCGACGGTGAGGGCCGCGGCGGTCGCCGGGTCGCACAGCGCGGCGTGCCGGACGTGGTCCGGATTGCCTTCCACGGCCGCGGCCACGGTCAGGTCGACCACGTTCAGGAAGCTCCGGTTCACCGCGGCCAGCTGGCGGGGCAGGTCGCCGACGCGGTGCGGGTGCACGCCGAGACGGTCGAGGGTGGCGGGCACCTCCACGGCGGCACCTTCAGGCAGGTTCGAGATCAGGCCGCGGTTCGCGACGTTCACCTGGATCGTGCGCGGACGTCCGGTGACCAGGCTGTGGATCACCTGCGGCGCGTACTCGACGGCGTCGTCGGCCAGCGGCGGCAACGCCTCCCCCGCAGCCAGTGCGTTCCGGGTCTTCTCATACGTGGCAACGTTCTCGGCGCTGATCGTCGCGTACTCGCGGACCGGGACGCGCAGTCGCTCCACTTCGGACTGGTGCCCCAGGTACCACGGCACGTACTCGGAGGAGTGCTCGCTGGTCTCCGTCGGGTAGTAGCCGAGCCTGCGGTACAGGTCGACGCGCACCCGGCGGGCCAGCTCCGGGTCGGCCGCGATGGCGGCGTCGAGCGCCGGATAGAGGTCACGACCCTCGTGCTGCCACCGCAGGATCCACGCCTGGTGGTTCACGCCCGCGGACAGGAAGTCGACCTCCTCGTGCGGAACGCCGACCAGCGCGCTCAGGTCGTGGATCGTCCAGTGCACCGAGTGGCACAGGCCGGCCACCTTCAGCCGCGGGGCGACGGTCGCCAGGTACTGGACGTTCATCGCCATCGGGTTGGTGTAGTTCAACAACCACGCGTCCGGGCACACCGCGAGCATGTCGGCGGCGAGCCCTTCCAGGAACGGGAAGGTGCGCAGCCCGCGGAAGATCCCGCCGATGCCGAGCGTGTCTCCGATGGTCTGCCGCAGGCCGAACGACTCCGGCACGTCGAAGTCCCGCAACGTCGCCGCGTGGCCGCCGATCGCGACCATGTTGACGACGACGTCCGCGCCCTCCAACGCTTCTCGGCGCGAGAGCGAGGTGCGGATGTGCGTCGCGCCGGCCAGTCGCGCCAGTGCCGCCGCGACCTCCAGTCGTTCCGGATCGATGTCGTGCAACGAGATCGAGCAGCCGGCGAGTTCCGGGAACGACAGGACGTCGCGGAGGAGCTGGCGGGTGAACTCGACGGAACCCGCGCCCACGAACGCGATGGTGAACATTGATCAACCTTCCAGTGCCCGGATGAGTGGCGCGTTGAGCGTGCCGGCCGACGTCCTCACGGCGTGCCGTCGAGGATCACCGACCGGGTCAGGTTGCGCGGGGTGTCGGGGTGCAGTCCCCGCAGCAGCGCCACCTCCACGGCGAGCCGGTGCACCGCGACGAGTTCGGCGAGCGGGTCGCGGTCGCGGGAGATCCACCGGCCGCCGGCACCGGCGACGTCGAGTTCGAGGCCTTCCGGTGCCGTGCCGAACACCCAGACCAGCGAGCCCTCGTCGGTGATCGCGATCGGCCCGTGCCGGTACTCGGCGGCCGGGTAGGACTCGGCCCAGCTCAGCGACGCCTCGCGCATCTTCAGCGCGGCCTCGGCGGCCAGGCCCGTGGTCCAGGGCGCGCCGCCGAGGAAGGTGAACTGGTTGCGCTCCACCAGGTCCGGGGTCAGCGGGTCGGCGAGCGCCTGTTCGGCGTCGAGGATCGCGCGCTCCAGGTGCTCGCCGAGGTGGGCGCGCAGCAGCACGAGCGCGGTCGTCGCGAACCGCGTCTGGACGACCGACCGTTCGTCGGCGAACTCCAGCGCGACCACGTGGTCGGCCAGTTCGGTCGCGGGCGTGCCGGGGGTGCCGACAACGACGGTCGTGGGCACCCCGGAAAGCCGCCGCAGCACGTCGATCACCTCGGTGGTGGTGCCGGACCTGGTCAGCGCCACAACGCGGTCGTAGCTGCGGCTGAACGAGAACTCCGAGGCGGCGAACGCGTCGGTCTCCCCCAGTCCCTCGTCCTCCCGCAGCCGGGCGTAGGCCTGGGCCATGAAGAACGACGTGCCGCAGCCGACGACCGCGACGCGCTCACCGCGTGCGGGCAGGGCGGCGACGACGGCCGGGTCGGCGGCGAGTGCGATCGCCCGGCGCCAGCAGGCGGGCTGGGACGCGATCTCGGCGGTGGTGTGCAGCTGCGCGGCATTGGTGTGCATGGCGGAGTCCTTTGGTTGTCACTTGATGCCCGCTGCGGCCACCGACCGCACGAAGAACCGCTGGGCGAAGAAGAAGACGAGCAGGACGGGCAACTGGCTCAGCACCGTACCGGCCATGAGCTTCGGCCAGTTGGTGGTGTGCGCGCCCTGGAAGCTCTGCAGTCCCAGCTGGACGGTCATGACCTCCGGGCTCTGCACCGCGATGAGCGGCCACAGGAAGTCGTTCCAGGTCTGCAGGAACGTGAGCACGGCGAGCGTCGCGAGGGTGGGCCGCATCAACGGCAGCAGCACCTGGAGCAACGTCCGCAGCCTGCTCGCGCCGTCGATCCGCGCGGCCTCCTCCAGCTCCCTGGGCAGGGTCGTGAAGAACTGCCGCATCAGGAACACCCCGAACGCGGTGGCCAGGTTCGGCGCGATCAAAGCGCCGAGGGTGTCGATCAGTCCCAGCGACCGCATCATGATCAGCAGCGGCAGCATGACGATCTGGAACGGCACCATCAGCGTCGCGAGCATGAGCACGAACGCGACCCTGTTGCCGAAGAACGGGATGCGCGCGAACGCGTAGCCCGCCAGCGAGCAGAGCAGCAGGTTGCCGGCCACGCAGACGACGGACACCACGAAGCTGTTGACCAGCCACGATCCCAGCGGCGCGTCCCGCATCGCCGCGAGGTAGTTCTCCCACTCGATCCCGCTCGGCAGGCCGGGCGGGAAGCGCCGCGACTCCGCCTGGGTGGACACCGACACCAGCAGCATCCAGACCAGCGGCGTCACCATGACGACGGAGAGCGGGAACAGGATCAGGTGCAGTGCGCTCGGCCTTCTCATCGGACCTCGTAGTGCGACGTGCGGCGGTTGAACCGCAGCTGGGCCAGGGTGAACACGCCGATGATCAGGAACACCGCGCAGCCGATCGCCGCCGCGTACCCGCCGTCGAAGCTGACGAACGCCTCGTTGTAGAGGTGGTAGACGAGCACGGTGGTCGCGCGCAGCGGTCCGCCCTTGGTCGTCACGTAGACCGCGTCGAAGAGCTGCAGGCCGTTGATCGTGAGCCACACCAGCAGAAAGCCCGTCGCGGGCGCCACCAGCGGCAGCTCGACGTGCCAGAACGACCGGGCCCGCCCGCAGCCGTCCAAAGAGGACGCTTCGAGCAGGTCCTTCGGCACGTTCTGCAGCGCTGCCAGGTAGATGATGACCGCGAACCCGAGCCAGCCCCACACCGTCATCGCCACCACCGCGAACAGCGCCTGGCCGGGATCGGAGAAGAACCCCTGCTTCGGCAGCCCCACCGCGTCCAGCGCGGCGTTGACCAGGCCGAACTGCGGGTTCGCCAGCCAGCTGAACATGATGCCGGTCGCGACCGTCGAGGTCACCAGCGGCACGGACACGGCGAGCCGGTAGAACACGACGCCGCGGATCTTCTGGTTGAGCATCACCGCGATCGGCAGCGCGAACACGAGCGTGATCGGCACGAACAGCACGACGTAGACGAGCGTGCGCCGTGCGGCGTCCCAGAACAGCGGGTCGGCGACGAGCTTGGCGTAGTTGTCGCCGCCCGCGAACGTCCCTGGCGAGGTGAGGTCGGTGTGCTGGAAGGACAGCACGATCGACCACACCACCGGGACGAGGCCGAACACCCCGATCAGGATCACCGCGGGCGCGGCGAACCCCCACCCGGCGGTGTGGTCGGCCAGGCGGCGCCGGTCGAGCGTCATGAGCCCGCCAGCACCTGGTCGACCTCGGTCCGCGCCTGGTCGAGCGCGGCCTGGGGCTCGGCCTGGCCGAGCAGTACCGACTGCACGGCGGTGCCGAGGACCTGCGAGATCTTGGGGTACTGCGGGATGTTCGGCCGCGCCTTCGTCACGTTCTTCGCGAGGTTGTCGACGAACACCTTGGTGCCGGGGTACTTGGCCTCGTACTCGACGTAGGCCGGGAGGTCCACTTCGGACTGCCGGATCGGCAGGTGGCCGGTCTCCATCGCGAACTCCAGGTGGATCTCCGCCGAGAGCAGCCACTTCAGGAACGGCAGCGCGTTCTTGCGGCCGTTGTCACCGAAGACGACGAACGTGTCCGGTCCGGCGATCGTCGCGTGGGTGACCTTGCCGGGCAGGATCTGCACGCCGTAGGAGACGTCCTCGTTGATGGAGCCGAGGTCCCACGGGCCGGTCCACAGCATGCCGACGCGGCCGGAGTTGAAGAGGTTGAGGTACTGCTGGTCGCCCGCGTCCAGGTACACCGACTTGTCCGTGACGGCCATGTCCCGCAACAACTGCATGACCTGCCGGCCGGCGTCGGAGGAGAACGCGGCCTTCTTGCCGTCCGGGGACAGCAGGTCGCCGCCGGCCTGCCAGAGCAGGGCGAGGAACCGCCAGACGGTGTCCTCGGTGCCGTCGTTGACGTAGGCCCAGCCGAACCTGCCGTCCGAGGTGAGCTTCTGCGCGGCGGACCGGAAGTCGTCCCACGTCCAGGACTCGGTCGGGTGCTCGATCTTGGCCTCGTCGAACAGCTTCTTGTTGTAGACGAGCGAGAGGTTGTCGACCAGGGCGGGGACGCCGTAGATCTTCCCGTCCACCGTCGCGGCGTCCCGGCCCGCCGGGAACAGGTCGTCCCAGCCGAACCCGGCGTCGCGCCGCAGGTCCTCGGTCAGGTCCTGCGTCTGCGGGCGGCCGGTGAGCCCGGTGATCGAGGAGCCGTACTGGTAGGCGACCTCCGGCGGGTTGCCCGACGCGAAGGACGCCAGCGTCTTCTGCAGCGCGTTGTCGTTGCCGCCGTTGAACACCAGCTCGACCTGCTGGTCGGGATGCGCGGTGTTCCAGCGCGCCGCGAGCTTGTCGAACGCGGCGGCCTCCTTGTCGGTGTAGCCGTGCCACACCTTCACCTTGCCGTTCCCGCTGGAGCCCGTTCCACAGGCGGCCGTCATGACGAGCGCGGCACCCATCGTGAGCACCGCGCGGCGACTGAACCCTCTGCCGTCCGCCATGTCGACTCCCTCGCGTTCGTGGATGCGGCTGTGTGGTCGCGAACACTAAGCCGGAATCGCTCAAACAAGCAAGACTCGTGACCGATTGAGATTGGTTACTAGCTCGTCACGCGGGATCTCGTTAGAGTCGCTCACACTCAATCACCACTTGTGAGCGATCAAGGAGATTTGGCGCCTATGACCTCCCCTGCCCGCGCCCTCACCGGTACCGCGTTGGCCGCAGTCGCACTGGCCGCCTGCGTGGCCGGCCCCCTGTCCTCGTCGAGCCAGGCCGACGACATCACGGCCGCCGCGGTCCAGCTGCCCCCTGCCGGCGCGGTCCTCGACTACCAGCTCGGCGCCGCGTACACGCCACCCCAGGGCGTGAACCTGGTGACCCGCGACAGCACGGCCTCACCCGCGCCCGGCATCTACAACATCTGCTACGTCAACGGTTTCCAGACGCAGCCCGCGGACCGGAACGTCTGGCTGAACCAGCGCGGTCACCTGATCCTCAAGGACTCGTCTGGCAAGCCGATCATCGACCCGAACTGGCCGGACGAGTTCCTGCTCGACACGTCCACGTCGGCCAAGCGCACCGAGCTCGCCGGCATCATCGGCGCGAGCATCGACCAGTGCGCGAACAAGGGCTTCAAGGCCGTCGAGGTGGACAACCTCGACTCCTACCTGCGTTCCAAGGGCAAGCTGAGCGTGAACAACAACCTCGCCTACGCGAAGCTGCTCGCCGACCGCTCCCACGGCCGCAACCTCGCCATCGGCCAGAAGAACTCGGCCGAGCAGGCCGCGCGCGGACGCTCCGAGGTCGGGTTCGACTTCGCGGTCTCCGAGGAGTGCCACCGCTGGGAAGAGTGCGGGTCCTACTCCGAGGTCTACGGCTCGCACGTCATGGACATCGAGTACACCGACGACCTGCGTGGCACGTTCGAGGACGTGTGCAACGACCCGGACACCCCTGCCACCACGACGTTGCGCGACCGCTACCTCGTCGGGCCCGGCCAGTCCGGGTACGCGTTCGACCACTGCTGACAGCCGGCTCGTGAACGAACCGCCTCGCCGGGCGGTTCGCTCACGAGCCCGCCGCGGCGCGTTTCGCGATGCTGCCCAGCACCCCTGAGAGCACGAGCGCGACGACCACCGCGCTCGCCGGCACCACGAGGACGGGCACCGACAGGTTCAGCGACGAGGACAACAACGCCTCCGCCGCCGCGTACCCCAGACCGCACGCGAGCACGACTCCCAGTGCCCACCCGCGCAGCACCACCCCGCCGCACGCCGCGGGCATGAGCGTGACCGCCAGCACGGGCACCGCCATGGCGACCACCAGCACCGCCGTCGCCGCCAACTGACCCGGCAACGGCGACCTGCTCACCCACAACAACCACAGCACCGGCCCGAACCACAGTGCGGCGGCCACACCCGCTGTCACGACAAGACCCCACCGCAGCCTCGTTCCGCGTCTGCACGTCAGCGCCACGGCAGCGACCGTCGCCCCGGCCATGACCCCGACCAGCACCACCGCCGCCCAGAACTCGTCCCCCACCACCAGCGCCGGGGCCAGGAGCGACAGCCACAGCGAGGACTGGCCTGCGAACGCGTCCAGCCGCCAGGCGTGATGGCGACGGCCCATCAGGTCCCACGCCGTCCAGAGCAGGTTGAACGCGAGGAAGCCGACCAGGAGCACCAACGCGACGAGGCCGCCGGACGGCAGCGGCAGCCCGTTGGCGCTCCCCAGGAACGACAGCCCGAAGTTCATCGCCGTGAGCAGGGTCCAGCCGCTCAGCAACAGGAACGCCGCGGTCATCCCCAGCCCTGCCATCAGCGCCACCACACCCAGCAGGACCAGCCGGGGATCGCGGTGGCGGATCGGCACGGACGAGTGCACGTGCAGGTCTCTCATCGACCCGGACTGCACGATGCTGCCGTGAACCTCTCCGTGCATCGTGTTGTGGGTCAACGGTTCTTGAGGTGCGGACATGAGCACGACCCCCTCGTCTCATCCGAGGTCGCAGCGTAGTGACGCACGGCCCTCGCCCGGACGGGAATCGTGAGGGGGTCGCCCAGGTGGCGCAGCCCTACTGGGAGTAGTCCACGAGACCGCGGTGGACGGCCACCCGCCCACCGCGGCGCTCATCTGATCAGCACTTCACCCAGTAGTTCGGCGAGGACTGCCGGATCGTGCTGGTGGTGAAGGTGTTCCACAGCCCCAGGGCCTGGTTCGATCCCAGCGCGTAGGTCTGGCCCAGGTTGGCGTAGGCGCGGGCGGCGACGGTGTGGGCGTAGTTGCTCGCGGTGACGCACTGCGAAGTCGGCGGTGTGGTGGTCGTGGTGGTTGTCGTCGTGGTCGTCGTGGGCGGTGGTCCGCTGGTGCTCAACGCCTTGACCATGTTCACCACGGCGGTCATCTGCGGGCCGGTCTTGAGCGCGTACTGCGCCGACTGGTAACCCCACCAGTCCCAGCACCCACGCGGGTTCCCGGTCATCGTGGTGGCCTGCGGATACAGCACGATCATGTTGTTGGTGTCGGCGTACTCGTTGAGATAACCCTTGTCCATCAAAGCGTTGCCGATCAGGCCGTAGTACTGGTAGCAGCCGTGCAGCGTCACCATCAGCTTGCAGGGGCCGGTGTCGCACGCCCTTGGCACGTAAGCGAATCCCTCACGTCCCATGCTGATCGACGCCGCGTTGCCGCCCGGCGCGTAGGAGTTCTGGTCGAACTGGACGAGCTTGCCGGACAACGTCGAGGCGGCCGCGTTCACCGGACCGAACAGGTGGCCCAGCATCTCCTTGACGGGGTCGGTCGTGCCGCACTTGTTGATGTACGGCGAAGTCGTGACACCGCAGGCGTTCGGGCCGATCGGGCTGACCCATGCGTGCCCCGCCGCGCTGGTGTTGTTGTAGGCGACCCGTACGCCGAAGTCGCGGTAGTAGGTGGCCAGATCGTCGTTCACCACGCGGTCGACCGTGTCGTCGGCGCTGCCGTGGAACAGCCACACCGGGTCGCCGGAGAGGTTCCCCGGCGGATCGACCGTGCCCGCCGCCGCACGGGTGCGGGTCAGCTGCTCCAGTTCGGCGGGGGTCTTGCGCGCCTGGAAGGTGTCCATGCACGCGAGAAGCGCGGTGTTGACGTTGTTCTGCGCGCAGTCGTAGGCGCCGGCGGAGAAGATGCCCGCGCCCTGGAACACGCTGGAGTACGCGACGTGGAGCTGGTTGGCGAGGTAGCCGCCGGACGACACACCGCTGACGTAGGTGCCGGTGATGTCGTACTTGGTGAGCGTGCCGGGCTGCGGTGGCGGGACCGCCGCGAGCGAGATCGACAGGGAAGCCGCGGCCAGGCCGGTGGCCGCCGCGAGGGCCACGAGAGCGTTCCTCAATCGCATGTGTTCGCCTCCGTCATTGCAGGCAGGACATGGTTTTGAGGTTAAGAGCCGATAACTGGACCGCACCACGTGTGAGGTCGCCACCTCGCGGAGCGGTCAGACGTCGAGCGGCACCATTGACAGTAGGTTGGCCTCATGCGGACGTTCAGCCAGGTCGACGTGTTCACCGACGAGTTCATGAAGGGCAACGCGCTCGCGGTCGTGCACGACGCGGAGGGCCTGTCCACGGAGGAGATGGCGGCGTTCGCGAACTGGACGAACCTCGCGGAGACCACGTTCCTGCTCCCGCCCACCGACCCCGCCGCCGACTACCGGGTGCGCATCTTCACGGTGAGCCGCGAGCTGCCGTTCGCGGGCCATCCGACGCTCGGATCCGCCCACGCGTGGCTGACCGCCGGGAACACCCCGCGCGACCCGGACCGGCTGGTGCAGGAGTGCGGCGCCGGGCTGGTGGAGGTGCGCCGCGACGGCGACCGGCTGGCGTTCGCCGCTCCCCCGCTCCTGCGCGGCGGCCCGGTCGAGAACCTGGGCGACCTGGCGGCGGCGCTGGCGATCGCGCCGGAGGAGATCGTGGACGCCCAGTGGGCCGACAACGGGCCGGGCTGGGTCGCGGTGCTGCTGCGTTCCGCCGAGGCCGTGCTGGCCGTGCGGCCCGACTACCAGCGGTTCGGCGCGTTCACGGACATCGGCCTGGTCGGCCCGCACCCGGACGGGGGTGACGTCGCGTTCGAGGTGCGGGCGTTCGTCAACGAGGACGGCAAGTTCGCGGAGGACCCGGTGACGGGCAGCCTAAACGCCTCGATCGCGCAGTGGCTGATTCCGGCGGGAATCGCGCCGCGGCGGTACGTCGCCGCCCAGGGCACCGCGCTCGGACGACGTGGGCGAATCCACCTCTCGCAGGCCGAAGGCCAGATCTGGGTGGGCGGGAACACCGTGGTCGGCGTCACCGGACAGGTCGCGCTGTGATCGTCCTTTGAGGACGCCGTACCCACTCCGCACGCGTGTCAAACGTTGTTCTTGATCCGCTTTGGATGAGACACTGGGGGACGTGGTCACGGTTTCCAGCTGGTTGCGTTCGCCGTGCCCCGCGCTCGTCGTCGACGCCGTCGGTGCGGTGCACGGCATGAACGACGCGGCCAAGACGCTCTTCACGGAACAGGTCGTACCGCCCCAGTGGCGGCACGGCGAGTCCGTGCACGTCGCGGAACGCAGCTATGCCGCGCACCGGGTCGACAACGAGGACGGCTCGGTCACCTGGTGGTTGCTCGACGAGACGGACCTGCTGCTCGAACGGGAGCGGGCCGCGCTGCTGGCGCGGATGTCCAGCGCCCTGATGACCTCGCTCAACCCCGAGCGGTGCATGACCGTCGTCGCCGAACTCGCCGCCGCGCACCTCGCGGACGAGGCGCTGGTGATCGCTCCCCAGTCCGACCACGGCCACCCCGTCACGCGGTGCCTGCGCGGCGAGTCGCCGACGTACGAGCTGCAGCACGTCGACATCGAGGAGGTCGTCGGGCTCAGCGAGGCGTTGCGCGGTTTCCCGCCGGTGCCGTCGCGCTGGATCGACCCGGCCGCGGCGCCGGACTGGCTGGCCCAGGACGTGGTCTCGATCGTCGTCACCCCGCTGCCCGGCCACGGCGTGCCGGCCGGTGCGTTGATCCTCATCCGGCGGGACAAGCAGTTCACCGACGACGAGGAGGCGTTCGCGCGGCTGTTCGCCTCGCGGGCGGGCGTGGCGATCTCGGCGGCGAGCCTGTTCACCCAGCAGGCCGAGATCACCGACCGGCTGACCCACGACCTGCTGCCGCCCGCGCTGCGCCGCTACGAGCGCGTCGAACTGGCCGGCCGCTACCGGGCCTCGGGCGACACCGAACGCGTCGGCGGCGACTTCTACGACGTGCACGAACTGCCGAACGACGAGTTGTTCGTCGTGCTCGGTGACGTGTGCGGCAAGGGCCTCGACGCGGCGGCGCAGACCGGCAAGGTCCGCACGGCCCTGCACGCGCTACTGCAGGTCGTGACGGATCACGACAAGATGCTGCACGCCCTCAACCAGGCGCTGCTCACGACGGACAAGTCGCGCTTCATCACGACGGTCGTGGGCACCGTGCGGCCCGTGGACGAAGGTCTGCGCGTGACGCTGACCTCGGGCGGGCACCTGCCGCCGTTGATCGTGCGGGCGAACGGCACGGTCGAGGCGGCCAGGACCAAGGGCACGCTCGTCGGCATCCTGCCGCGGATCGTGACGGCGACCGACGAGGTGCTGCTGGCGCCCGGTGACTCGTGCCTGCTCTACACCGACGGCATCACCGAGGCCCACGGCGGCCCGCTGGGCGACGAGGAGTTCGGCGAGGACCGCCTGCGCCGCGCTCTCACGGGCTGCGGCGGTATGCCGGCCGAGGCACTGGTCGAACACGTGCACATGCTCGCCGCGCAGTGGGTCGGTGGCGGCGCGCACGACGACATGGCGGTTCTCGCGATCACCGCACCGCGCAGGAGGTCCTCGTGAAGGCGGTCGACGCCTTGTGGGAGGCCGCGCTCGACGGCGACGAGCACCGCGCGACCGACGTGGTGCTCGAAGCGGCCGGTGAGCACGGCCACGAGGTCGTGCTGCTCGACGTGGTCGGCGCGGTGCAGCAGCGGGTCGGCCGGGAGTGGGCCGCGAACCGGATCAGCGTGGCGCAGGAGCACGCGATCACCGCGATCAACGACCGCGCGGTCACCGCGTTGTCGATCACCAGGCCCCGTACGAAAGCGGTCCACGGGCGCGTGACGGTGGCGTGCGTGGACGGCGAGTGGCACGCGTTGCCCGCGCGGTTGCTGGCGGAAGTGCTGGCGTTGCGCGGTTTCGCCGTCGACTACCTGGGCGCGCAGGTGCCGGCGCCGCACCTCATCACGTACCTGCACCGCACCAGCCCGGACGTGGTGGCGCTGTCCAGTTCGATCGCCACCCGGCTCCCGGTCGCGCACGCCACGATGACGGCGTGCCAGGCGACGGGCGTGCCGGTGATGGTCGGCGGCGCCGCGTTCGGCGTGGACGGCGTGTACGCGCGGCGGTTCGGCGCGAACGCGTGGGCCGCCGACGCCCGGTCCGCCGCGGACATGCTGCTGTCCCAAACGATTCAGCCGCCGAGCGCGCCGCACCAGCCCGTCGACGACCTGCCGCACCTCGCGGACCAGGAGTACACGCTGGTGACGCGCAGCGCCCGCGACCTCGTGCGGTCGGTGTACCGCGGCCTCGAGGAACGCGTGCCCACGATGGCGTCCTACACCGACGAACAGCGGCAGCACACGGCCGAGGACATGGCGCACATCGTGGAGTACCTGGCGACCGCGCTGTACGTGGACGACGACTCGTTGTTCCGCGACTTCCTCTCCTGGACCGGCGAGGTGCTCAACGCCCGCGGGGTGCCGGCGCAGGTACTGGAACCCGCCCTGGACCTACTCTCAGTAGAACTTCGGGACTTCCCGCGCGCCCAGCGGATGCTCGCCGCACCCGATCGGTCACTGCCCGTATAGGTCCTTTGTGGACGGACGGCGCACACGCGGCGTGTTCGCCTGATCGCACAACGATTTCCCTGGTACCAGTGTCCACACCGGTCTTGTGTCGCATAGATTCGAAATGTTTTCATCTCGACCATGGAAATGGGGACGCTCACTCCGATCGCTGCCTACGTCGTCGCGGTTCTCGGCTCGGTGCTCGGTCTCCTGTCCGCTGAACGCGCGCGAAACGCCTCCAGGACGACCCGGAACTGGTGGATCGGCGTGGCCGCCGTGTCCATCGGCGGGCTCGGCATCTGGGGCATGCACTTCACCGCGATGCTCGGCACGTGGATGGGTGCGAACGTCTCCTACGACATCCCGATCACGTTGCTGAGCATGCTCGTCGCGATCGTGGTGGTCGCCGCCGGCCTGTTCCTCGTGCGGCGGTACGGCGTCGACGGCGACACGCGCTTCTTGCCACTGGCGCTGGGTGGGCTCGTCACCGGGCTCGGCGTCGCCGCGATGCACTACACCGGCATGGCCGCGATCGTGATCAACGCCGACGTCTCCTACAACATCGGTCTCGTCGCGCTCTCCATCGTGATCGCCGTGGTCGCCTCTACCGTCGCGCTGTGGTTCACGCGGAAGGTCAGTGGCTTCGCCGCCGTCATCGGCGCCGCCCTGGTGATGGGCGTGGCCGTCACGGGCATGCACTACACCGGCATGTACGCGATGAGCATGGCGCACGACCACAGCGCGTCGATCGTCGTCGGCAACTCGCAGGAGCTGATCACGTCGCTGATCATCGGCGGCGCGGGTGTCAGCGTGATCATCATCTTCCTGCTCGCCCTCACGTCCAGCGACGACGAGGGCAGCGAGGAAGCCGAGCTGCTCGCCCGCGTCATGCGGCGGACCAGCGAACGCTGAGCTACCTGAGGTGCACGAGCACCATTCCGTCGTTGCCGGGAGCCGTTTCGACGCGCTTGTAGAGCTTCTTGACGTGCGGCTGCTTCAGCATCGCGAGCACGCGCGCCTTGAGCTTGCCAGAGCCCTTGCCCGTGATGATCTCGACCAGCGGCACCTTCTGCCCGGCCGCGCGGAACAGCGCGGCGCGGACGGCCTGGGCGATGTCCTGGTCGCTGCGGAAGATCGGGTGCAGGTCGACGGTCAGCTTGTCGGGCACGCCGCTCATTCTGCCCGAGCGGTCCCGGTGGCCTCGAAGACGCGGTGGATCAGCAGTTCCGCGCCCTCGGTGAAGGCGTTGACGGTCACTTTGCGCCCGTTGACCAACCTGATCTGACAGGCGACGTCTCCGCCGAAAACCTTGGACAGAAACGTTTTCTTGCCAACGTCGGTGACGGTGGCGACGTCCGTCCACGGCACGGTGATGGTCTTCGCGCCCCACGAGTGCACGAATCCGTGCTCGTGCAACGTGAAGTGCTCGCCTCGGCGGGTCACGGACTGCACGGCGAGGATCGTCCCCATCACGGCCGCGCCCAGGCCACCGCCGAGGAAGATCCCGGCGAAGAACATGATCGACCCCGCCCGGCCGACGTCGATCGTCAGGAGCACGAACGTCCCGAGCACGACGACGGGAGCGCCGACCGTCACCGCCAGCGCTCCCGTCACCGCGCGACGGCGGTTGCTCGTCTCGTACCGTTCAAGCTTCGCGCCCAGATCCGTCACGAGCCGGGACACTAGACACGGCTGCGCGGGACCGGTCCCAGAACACCAGCCCCGCCAACGCCCCGCCCGCGGTGACGACGCAGGCGACGCTAACGGCGGCGTGCAGCGACAGCGTTTGCGCGAGCAGAGGTCCCGCCAGCGCGCCGACCAACGTCGCCAACGCCTCCGCCGACAGGAAGACCGCGCTGATGCGGCCGAGCGCCTCGTTCGGCACCACCCGCTGCAACGCCGTCTGCGGCGTGACCAGGGTCATCGAGCCGAACACACCGATCGCGACGGCGGCCGGCAAGGCGACGACCAACGACGACGAACTGAAGAGCACGAAGAACGCCACGGCGGTCGCCAGCTGGGTCGCCGCGAGCAGGTAACGGGGTTGCACGCGGTCGACCAGCCTGCGGATCGCCACGGCGCCGAGCAGGAACCCGACGCCGAGCGCCGACACGACGAGCCCGATCTGTTCGGTGCCACCGAGTTCCTGGATCCCGAACGGCACGAGCAAAGCGCTCAGCGAGGCGTTGGCCGCCAGGAAGATCGCGGTGAGCGGCAGTAGGACGACCGCGATCGGTGTGCCCCGCAGCACCGTCCACCCGCCGGCGAGATCGACCGGAGCCCGCTTCCCCGGCGGGATTTTGCGACGGGTCGTCAGCGCGATCGCGGCCGCCGAGACGAGGTAGCTCGCGATGTCGATCCAGATGAGCGCCTGGAAGCTCGTGAGCGTCATGACCGCGGCGCCGAGCGGTGGCGCGACGAGGCGGACCGTGCCGTCCGTGAACGCGTTGAGCGAGTTCGCGCTGCTCAGCCCGCTGCCCGTGCCGACGACGACCGGGATGTGGGCCTGCGCGGCCGGACGGAACAGCACGGCGCCGGTGCTCTCGGCGATCAGCGCGGCGTAGACCAGCCAGAGCGAGTGCCCGGCCGTCGCGAACAACATCAGCGTGACCGCTCCGGCGCGGAACAGGTCCGCGGCGACCATCACCCGCCGGCGGTCCCACCGGTCGGTCAGCACACCCGCGACCGGGCCGAGCAGCAACGGCGGCAGGTACTCGGCGACGAGCGTGAGGCCGGTCGCGAGCAGCGAACCGGTGAGCGCGTAGACGTGCGCCGGGATGGCGATCACCAGCAGCCACGAGCCGAGCAGGCTCACCGTTCGCCCGGCCCACAACAGCCGGAAGTCTCTGATCTTGAGCGCTTCGAGCACCGATCACCCCCCAAGGGTGTTCAGATCACTGGCTGCTGATGCTCGCGACCAGGTTGATCGTCGTGGCCAGCACACCGGTGCCGAACAGGTACGACAGCAAGGCGTGCTTCAGGGCCGTGCGGCGCATCTCGCGGCCCGACAGGCTCGTGTCGGACACCTGGAACGTCATGCCGATGCTGAAAGCGACGTACGCGAAGTCGCCGTAGTCCGGCGGTTCGGACTGGTTGAAGTCGATGCCGCCGTCCGCGCCGTAGTAGTAGAGGCGGGCATAGCGCAGCGTGAAGATCGTGTGCACGACAGCCCATGACAGCACCACGGACAGCACGCCGAGGCCGACGCGCAGCAGTTCGGACGCGCCGGTCGTGTGCGCCGCACGGGCCAGTACGAAGCCCACGGACACGAGGCTCGCCAACGCGGCCACGAGCAGCAGCACCTCGGCGACGCGGCGGGTCGGGTCGTTGCGGACGGCGTGCTGAGCGGTTTGCTCGGCGTCCATCGGCCAGATGACCATCCACGCGCGCACGAGGTACACGAGGGTCGCGACGTCCCAGCCGACCAGCAGGCCGAACTCGCCGTGGCCGGTGAACGTGACGGCGAGGCCGCACACCAATCCCGCCGCCACCGCCACGACGATCTTGGTGCGGTCCAGTACGAAGCCGTCCGGCATCGGGCGGGACGGCAGGTCAGCCATGCAACGCCGCGTCCAGGTCGAGGTAGAGCTCCAGCGTCTGGTTCAGCGTGGTGGCCTTCAGCGCCCGCAGCACGCTTCCCCTGGGCGACACCAGGCGCAACGGGATGCCGCTCTCCTCGCCGCGCAGGTGGAACTCCACGAGCACGGAGAGACCGATGGACGCGAAGAACTCGACGGCGCTGAGGTCCAGCACGACGGGAAGACCCGCGCCGAACGCCTCGGACAGCTTGTCGCGCAACAGATCCGCGGTGTACGAGTCGACCTCGCCCTCGGCGCGCAGCACGACGGCGTTCGGGAGCTGCTCCGACTCGACCTTCAGCAGAACCTCGTCCATCTCACGCCTCCCAAGCCTGCGTCAGTGCGCGCCCGAACAGTTCGACGGGCTGAGCGCCGGACACGGCCAGACGTTCGCCGACGACCACGAACGGCACGCCCGAGACCCCGATGTCGCGAGCGCGCTGCTCGTCGGCGCGCACCTCGTCGGCATAGGCGGTGGGGTCTTCGAGGACGGTCTTGACGTCCGCGGCGTCGAGCCCGGCCTCGGTGGCGATCTCGGTCAGCGACTCCGGCGTGAACAGCGAGCGCGCCTGCGCGAAGTTGGCGCGCAGCACGGCGTCGAGCACTTCGTGCTGGATGCCCTTCTCGCCCGCCAGGTGCAGCAGCCGGTGCACGTCGAACGTGTTGCCGACCTCGCGGTCCAGCCGATATTCGAGGCCCTCGTCGCGCGCGAGCTGGGCGACGGACTCCTCCATCTCGGCGGCGCGCGGGCCGAACTTGGTGGCGAGCATGTCCTGCACGGACTCGACGCCGGTCTTGGTGGGATCCAGCTCGAACGCGCGGTGCACCACGGTGATCTCCGCGCGGTGCTCGAATCCGGCGAGCGCTTTCTCGAAGCGCGCCTTGCCGATGTAGCACCACGGACAAATGACGTCAGCCCAGAACTCGACCTGCATCGTTCGATCATGTCACGTCCCGCCCTCGCCGTCCGTTCAGAAACGACAATCATTGTCATGTAGGCTGCGCGTCATGGCAGCACGGGTCGTATTGGTAGCCGGGTTCACCCACCACGACGTGGCCGACGAACTCTGGCGGGCGTCACCGGAGTCGTCGCTGGTCAGACACGATCTGAGCAGCCTGGCCGAGGGGGTGGTGCGGCGCTGGGCGGACGGCCGGCTCACCGTCCTGGAGCTCGCGCACGGGTGCGTCTCCTGCACGTTGCGGCTGGACCTCGTTCCGTTGCTCGAGGGGCTGGACGGGCGCGTGATCGTGCAGCTGGACCCGATGCTCGAACCGGAGGCCGTCTGCTTCGCGCTGAGCGGGACCGAGGTGGAGATCGAGGCCGTGGTCACGGTGGTCGACACCGCGACCTGGCTCGACGACGCGACCGGTGCCGACTCGCTCGCCGACCGGGGCATGCGCGCGGCCGAGGGTGACGAGCGGATGGTCGCGCAGGTCGTGGTCGGGCAGGCGGAGTTCGCGGACGCGCTGGTGCTGACCGGTCCTGGCGACCCGGTGCTCACCGCGGTGCTCGACCGGCTCTCCCCCGGCGCGCCGCGTCAGCAGCTGGCCGAACTCGACGTCGTCGCGTTGCTCGCCGCGATTCCCGCCGACGCGCGGCGCGGTGAGATCGACGACGGCTTCGGGTCGCTGTTGTACGGGCGGCCGTCGCTGGAACCGGCGCACGGCGTGTCCGTCGTCCACTTCACCGACCGGCGCCCGTTCCACCCCATGCGGCTGCACAACTGCATCGACGTGCTGCTCGACGGCGTGGTGCGGGTGCGCGGCCGGGTGTGGGTGGCGAGCCAGCCCGACGCGGCGCTGTGGCTGGAGTCCGCGGGCGGCGGGTTGCGCGTGGGCAACCTGGGGCCGTGGGAGGGCGACCGCGACCAGGAGCTCGTCGTGATCACCAAGTCCGCCGACGCGAACGAGATCGCCGCGGCACTGCGGTCGGCCCTGGTCACCGACGAGGAACTGGCGCTGGTCACCGAGCTCGACTTCGCCGACCCGTTCGCCGACTGGCACGAGGAAGAGATGGAACTCTGATGCGCACCCCTGTGACCGTGCTGTCCGGTTTTCTGGGCTCCGGCAAGACGACGCTGCTCAACCACGTGCTCACCAACCGCGAGGGCAGGCGGGTGGCGGTGATCGTGAACGACATGAGCGAGGTCAACATCGACGCGGCGCTGGTCGACCGCACCGTCGAACGGCTCGTCGAACTCACGAACGGCTGCATCTGCTGCACGTTGCGGGAGGACCTGCTCGACAGCGTCGGCGAGCTGGCGCGCTCGGGCCGGTTCGACACGATCCTGGTCGAGTCGACGGGCGTCTCCGAGCCGATGCCGGTGGCGGCGACGTTCGAGTGGACCTTCGAGGACGGCACGAGCCTGTCCGATCACGCGCGACTCGACACGATGGTGACGCTGGTGGACGCGGAGGGTTTTCTGCGCGGACTGGCCGCCGGTGAGGTCTCGGACCTGCTGGTGGACCAGGTGGAGTTCGCGAACGTGCTGGTGGTGAACAAGACCGACCTCGTCGGCCCGGATCAGCTCGCGAAGCTCGACGCCTTGCTGCGACGCCTGAATCCGTCCGCACGGCTCCTGCACACGCGCAACGGCGTCGTGGACCTGGCTGACGTGTTCGACACCGGCTCGTACGACCCGATCACCGCCGCGCAGGCGCCGGGCTGGGCCCAGGAGCTGGCCGGCGGGCACACCCCGGAGACCGAGGAGTACGGGATCAGGTCGGTCACCTATCGCGCGTCACGGCCGTTCCACCCCACCCGGCTCGTGGAGGCGCTCGCGGACTGGGAAGGTGTGTTGCGCAGCAAGGGTTTCTGCCACATCGCGTCCCGGCCGGACGTGCTCGCCGTGTGGTCGCAGGCCGGTCCCAACCTCGTCATCGAACCCGGTCAGCTGCTCGACGTGCCCAGCGCACGCCAGGAGCTGGTGTTCATCGGGGTGGACCTCGACGTGACGGAGCCCGCTCAGCGCCTGGATCCCGCGCTGCTCACCGACTCCGAGCTCGCGGCGGGGCCGGAGGTGTGGCGGACGTTCGCGGATCCGTTGCCGGAGTGGGACTTCAGCGACCTGCACGACCACGCGATGACGACGAGCGTGACCAACGCGAACGCCGGGTAGGCCCAGCCGACCAGCGACAGCCAGCCGGGCCGGCTGATCGTCCAGATCGTCGGCTGCCGGTCCAGCTGGAACGCGATCACGTCCAGGAACATCACCGGAACCCACAGCGCCAGCAAGGTGACGCGAACCCACGGCGCGATCTTCTTGTGCACCAGCCAGATCAGCAGTGGCGCCACCCACACCCAGTGGTGGTCCCAGGAGATCGGCGAGAGCAGCAAGCCCAGGAACTGGACCGACAGCACGCCGATCAACGCGTCGCTCGCGCGCACCGACGCCCGCAGCGCGAACAACGCGATCACGGTCGACACCAGGGCGGCGATGATCCACGGCCAGGACATGCCGACGTCGTAGCCGAGGCTGCGGGACAACGCGCCGCGCAACGACTGGTTGTGCGCGGTGGCGATCGGCCCGACCCGGTCCGGGTCGCCGAACAGCACGAACCAGTACTGCCTGGCCTGCTCGAAGTTCACCAGGAACCCGAGGCCGACGCTCGCCGCGAACGCCGCCACCGACCACACCGCGGCCTTCCACCTGCGGGTCGCGAGGAAGTACAGGCCGGAGATCGCGGGCACGAGCTTCACCCCGGCGGTCAGGCCGATGCCCGCTCCCGCGACGCGCGGGTCGCGGGCGACCAGCGCGGCCAGCACGACCGCGGCCAGCACCAGGTTGATCTGGCCGAACTCGAAGGTGTGGAAGACCGGCATCATCCACAGCAGCACGGCGGTCCACAGGATCGCCCGCTGCCGCCACACCTTCGCGTCGGCCGTCCACGACTCCCCCGCGACGAGCCGCAGCGCCACGCGCACCAGCCAGTACAGGCACAGCACGGTCAGCAGGCGGAAGCTCCACTGCGCGGCGCCCCAGAACAGCCACGTCATCGGCAGGAACACCAGCGCGCCGAACGGCGGATAGGTGAACGGCAGCGGGAAGTCCGGCGGCGAGTGCGGCGAGACCACCTGGTAGAGGTCGCCGTCGAGCACGTGCGGGGCCAGCGACCAGTACACGTACAGGTCGATCGATTCGTTGCCGAAGCCGGTGACGATGATCCACGTGCGTGCGAGCATCGAGATCGCCAGCAGCCACGGCGCGACGGCGAGCAGCCGCCGTTCCAGCTTCGCGAGGGGCTTAGGTCGCAACACGTTCTGCCTTCGGGATCGGGTCGAGCAGCTTCGGCGTCAGCGCCAGGGTGAGCAGTGCGAGCGCCGGGTACACCCAGCCGAGCGCCGCGAGCGGCCACGGTCTCGGGATCTCCCAGATGGACGGTTGCAGGTTGATCAGGACCGTGATGACGTCCGAGAGCACCGCGACCACCCAGACGCCGGCGAGCCACAGGTTCCGTCGCGCGTAGATCAGCCACAGGACCAGCGGGATCACCCACAACCAGTGGTGGCTCCACGAGATCGGCGAGACCAACAGCCCGAAGACCTGCACGATGATCACGGCCGCCAGGGTGTCGCCGACCTTCACCGCCGCCCGCAACGCGAAACCGGTGAGCACGACGGACACCGCCACCGCGACCAGCCACGGCCAGGTCATCTCGACGTCGTAGCCGAGCGAACGCGACAACGCGCCGCGCAACGACTGGTTGATCACCGAGCCCACCGGCCCCACCCGGTCGGCCGCGCCGAGCAGTTCGAACCAGTAGCGCCACGAGTCCGCGGCGGACACGAGGAAGCCCAGCGCGACGGTGATCGCGAAGCCCGCCACCGACCACAGCGCGGCCTTCCACCGGCGCGTGACCAGGAAGTACAGGCCGGAGATCGCCGGCGTCAGCTTCATCCCGGCGGCGACGCCGACACCAAGGCCCGCGACGGCCTGCCGGGTCGCGACCATCGCCGCGAACGTCCCGGCGATCAGGACGAGGTTGATCTGTCCGAAGTCGAGGGTCTTGCGCACCGGTTCGAACCACAGCGCGATCGCCGTCCACAACAGAGCGCGGCGCTCGTCGTACGGCAACTCGGCCTTGTCCGCCAGCAACTTCAGCGCGGTGCGCACCAGCCACCACAGGCAGACCAGCGACAGCACCTGCCAGACGATCTTCGCCGCGAGCCACGGCTGCGCCGACAGCGGGAGGAACACCAGTGCCGCGAAGGGCGGATAGGTGAACGGCAGCGGGAAATCGGCCGTGAACGGCATGTCGATCGAGTAGAGCTCGTCGGTGAGCACGTTCGGAGCGAGGCTCCAGTAGACCTTGAGGTCGATCATCCCCCAGTTCGCCGTCGCGGCGTAGATGCCCAACGACAGGCACAACACCAACGGCGCGAACCTCAGCACACGCTGCTCACTCACCGGTTCCTCCAGCCACCGGGGCCGGCTCACGCACGGGGTGCAACAGCGCCCGCCCGACCCACATCCCTGCCACAACAGTGGCAGCCAGGTACGGCCACCACACCCAGGGGTTCATGGAGTCGTACGTCCAGCGCGCGACGATCGTGCCGTCGGGCAGGGTGACCAGCACCATCCACACCGAAACGCCCGCCAGCACGGCGATCCGGCGGTCCTTCCACGCGAACGCCGCTCCCAACGCGAGCGCCCACGTGAAGTACCACGGCAACACCGAAGGCGCGAGCAGAGACGCGGCGAGCAACGCGATCGTGGCGCGTCTCACCGCTTCCACACCGCCCTCGCGTGCCAGCCACCACTGCCGCACGAGCACTCCGGCGAGCAGGACCACGCCGGCCGCGCGGAAGAAGGTGAGGAAGCCGAGGTGCGTGAACCCCGGTACGACGCGGCCGATCGAGAAGTAGAGGAGCTCCGCCGCGGCGCACGGCAACGACATCCACGTGAGCAACGGCCCCTGCGACCGCAGCACGCCGATCCAGCCGAGGTCGACGCCCGCCACCACCGTCGCCGCCGCGAAGACCACGACGAACACCGCTCCAGCGGCGCCGGCGGCGGTCAGAAAGCGTTGCCGTGCCGCACCTTCCAGCCGGGCCGCCCACACCCACACGAGGAACGGCGCGACGAGCAGCGCGGTCGCCTTCACCGCCGTCGCCAGCGCGATCAGCGCGAACCCTCTCAGGTGCCTGCGGTCCAGCACCATCAGCACGCCCGCCGCCATCAACCCGACCATCAGCACGTCGTTGTGCGCGCCACCGATGCCCAGCGCCACCACCAGCGGGTTCGCGACCGTCAGCCACAACGCCGTAGAAGTCCGCCCGCCCAGGTGCCTCGTCAGACCGGGAATCGCCCACGCCAGCAACACCAGCCCGGCGAGCACGGCGACGCGCATGACGATCGCGCCGAGGATGACGTTGTCGCCGGTCAGCCACACCGTTCCCTTACCCAGCAGCAGGAACAGCGGCCCGTACGGCGACGGCGTCTCCTGCCACAGGCCCGCGACGTTGCCCCGCAACGGCAGGTCGAGCACGGCGGCGCCACGCGAGTAGGGGTCGAAGCCGCGCAGCGCCACCGCGCCCTGCGCCAGGTAGCTGTAGACGTCACGGCTGTAGAGCGGCGGCGCGATGATCAGCGGCGCGGTCCACGCGGCGGCCGTCACCGCCACCGTCCTGCCGCCCACAGCACCTGCGAGCACCAACCGTCCCAGCCGGACCCAGGACAGCACCATCAGCGCCAGCCCCGCGAACAGGACGATGAACGCGAGGTCGTGGCCATGGCCGTACCTCATCGCGTTCAGGACGGTCCCGCTCAGCAACGGGTCCCTGCGGACGATCGCGCCCGCTCCCAGCCCACCGATCGCGAGCAGGACGGCACCGAACACACCAGGCCACAGCACGTTGCGCGGAACTCGCCGGAACAGCTCCGCAACAGCGGTCACAGCCGAATCCACCCTCTTGACGTCTCTTGCCACGAGGTAATCGCAAGGGCGGGGCGCCAGCCAGGAAGAAGGGCATGAAGATCAGGTTCTTCGGGTGGTTCTTCTAGCCGGTGTGCGTGTCCATCACGACGTGGGCACCGAGTTCGCCGAGCAATCTGATCAGGTCCGGGCCGAGGCAGACCGAGTCCTGTCCCTCCTTCGGCGACCAGGAGACGAACAGGTCCACGTCACATCGGGCTGCGACCTGGACCAGCGCTTCCCGGTGCTCGGCGAGCACCGCCTCGACGAGTTTCAGCAGGTCGTCCAGGTGCAGGTCGCCGCCACCGGCGTCGACGCACCAGAGCCTGTCGCTGCGCTCGGCACCGTCGATCTTCAGGGCGGCGGCGATCTCCGCGACGGTCATCTCACCCGCCCACACCCGCAGCGTGGCCCTCGACCAGGGTTCTTCCTCCACGGGCTGAATCCTCGCAGCCCGCGCAACTCGGATCCGTCGTGGAACGTCACCCGATCATGATCTGGAAAGCGCTGAGCACGTCCGGAGTGATCCTCGCGGCGGCCCTGGTGGCGTCCCCGGCCCAGGCCGCGCCGGGCCAGGTGGTGACGGAGGTGTCCGCATCGGACCGCGCCGCCGCCCTGGCCCACTGGACGCCGGAACGGATGAGGGCCGTCGGCGACGGCGACCTCCCACCCGCCGAGAAGATCTCCCAGCCGTACGAGGGCACGGCGCCGGGCGTGGGCCGGTTGTTCATGTCCACCTCGACGGGCCAGGACCACTCCTGCACGGCCACGGTGGTGCCGAGCGCGACCAGGGACGTCGTGCTGACGGCCGGGCACTGCGTCAACGGCGGCCTGGACCGGTGGGACAATCCGATCAAGATCCTCAACGTGGTGTTCGTGCCCGGCTACGACCACGGAACGCGGCCGCACGGCGTGTTCGTGGCGCGCGCCTTCGCCTGGTCCGACACCTACAGCGGGCCGTCGAGCGGTCTGGACGACGACGCGGTGATCGCGCTCGACCCGGTGGACGGCCGGCACGTGCAGGACGTGGCCGGGACGCAGGACATCTCGTTCGACGCGGTGGGCTCGCCGACGGACCAGACGACGCTGGGATATCCGGTGTCGGCGCTCGAACGCGGCGAGAAGCTGCTCTCGTGCGCACGGCCGGCGACGTTGAAGGTCAACTCGGTCCTGTCGGTGTGGGAGACGGACTGCGATCTCGCGGGTGGGTCCAGCGGTGGGCCGTGGTTGCGCGGGTTCGACCCGGCCACGGGTAAGGGGACGATCTTCGGGGTGACCAGCCGGGGCACGATGAACGAGGACCTGGTCACGACCGACCTGAGCGCGGCGAAGCTCACCGATGCCGTGCGCGCGTTGTACGTCAGCGCTGATCACCTCTGACGACCGGTTGCTCCATTGAGACGAATGTCATCTGGGCGCATCGTCGGCCCTCGGCTGGGCATCCTTCCCAACAAGGGGATCACCACCAGGGAGGGGTGTCGAATGAACACCAGGTACAAGGCAGGTCTGAGCGTCGCCGCACTGCTCGCCGCCACCGCGTTGCCGCTGGTGGCGGCGACCGCGTCCGCCAACCCGTCCGACCAGCCGTGCGACGTCTCGGACCTCGTCGTCTCGGTGACGCAGGATCCGCACTCGTCCGCAGGTCAGCAGGCGTTCGTGCTGCACTACGCCGCGGCCGGCGAACACACGAACTGCAAGCTGCAGGGTGCGCCGACGGCCGTCACGTTCACCAAGGGCAGCGGGCACAGCGAGGGTGACGGCAGCGGTATCGCCGTCGTGCTGGACGACCCGAACGGCACGCCCGCGCCGGTGAACGTGCGGCCGGGCAGGGACGCCGAGTCGCGGATCCTGATGTCGTCGCAGGCGCCGGTCTCGTTCCAGCCCGACGTCGTCAACCTCGACCTGCCGGCCGAGGGCGGTCACACGACGACCGTCAGCTGGCCGAGTGGACAGCCGTTGCGGGGATCGTCTGTGGAGCTGACGTTCGTGTCACCTGCCTGAAAGCCAGCAGCCCCAACACCATGACGGTCAGCCACACGTAGGTGTCGAACTCGTGCAGCCGTGTCACGAACACCAGGAACACGGCGGCGAAGGCGACCCAGTTGCCGCGCAGTGCGACGAACACCAGCACCGGCACGCACCACACCCAGTGGTGCACCCAGGAGACCGGCGAGGCCAGCAGCCCGGCACCCGCGATGACGAACAGCGCGACGAGGTCGTCGCGGGTCCGCCGGGCCACCAGGAACGCCGTGGCCACCACAGCGGCCGCGAGCACGACCCACAGCAGCGTTTCCACGCCGGGTGCGAGACCGAAGCCGCGCAGCAGACCGCGGATCGACTGGTTGGTGGACAACGACATGTCGCCGATGCGGTCGGGGTTCAGCAGCGAGTGCAGCCAGTACTGCAGCGAATCCGTTGGCGCGATGAGGAATCCCGCGACGACGAGTCCGGCGAACGTCGCCATCGACGTGATCGCGGCCCGCCAGTCGCGCTTGACGATGAAGTACAGCACGAACACAGCTGGCGTCAGCTTGATCGCGGCGGCGACGCCGATCAGCACGCCACGCCAGCGCTTGTCGGTGACCAGCAGGACGTCGATCACGACCAGCGCCAGCAGGAACAGGTTGATCTGGCCGTAGCCGTAGGTCATCCACACCGGGTCCAGCGCCAGCGCGCCGATCGCGGCCAGCGGACCGGCCGTCCACTTGAGATCAGGACGGACCTTGCCCGCCACCGCCACGCACACCGCTGTGAGCGCGACGAAACCGGCCGCGACCACCAGCAGGGTGTGCCACCCGCCCGGCACGAAGCTCAGGCCGCTGAACAGCACCGCCGCGATCGGCGGGTACGTGAAGGGCAGCTGCGGGTCGAGCGGCGGGCCGGTGAACCCGACGTAGAGCGAGCGGCCTTCGAGCCACGCGAGGCCGCCGAGCCGGTACACGTCGAGGTCGATCGGGTAGTGACCGGACCAGGTGAACAGCAGCCACGCCAGGGCGGCCAGCCAGAGGGCAGCACAGAGCCGCACTGGGTTTGCGAGGGACACACCTCGAAGCTAATTTCGGCCGGGAAAGTTCACCTTGCTGAACAACCAGCAGAAGTTCCGGCAGAAATGTGGTTCTGAAGCAGCGCTACCCCGGTGCCAGGCGTCTACCTGTCAGCACCATGCGCTGAAGACATCAGGGGGTAGCGCAGTGAGCACGACCGCGTTCGGGGATTTTCTCCGCTTTTATCGATCGCGCGTTCCGTTGACGCAGGAAGAGCTGGCCGAACGCACCGGCCTGAGCACGCGCGCGATCAGTGACATGGAACGCGGCCGCACGCTCAGTCCGCAGTTCCGCACCGTGCAACTGCTGGTGGGCGGGCTCGGGCTCGGCGGCGAGGAGGCGGCGGAGTTCGCCGCGCTCGCCCGCGCCAGCCGGGTGGCCGGAGCCGACGAACGCCCGGACGCGCCGTTCGCCGTGACGTCCTGCTCGCTGCCACCGGTGCTGATCGAGCTCACCGGCCGGGAAGGCGAGAAGAAGCTCCTGGACGGGTTCGCCGCGGACGCCTCGTCGTCGTCACGGCTGCAGATCGCGGTGGTCCACGGCGCGCCCGGTGCCGGCAAGACCGCGCTCGCCGTCGACGCGGGACACCGGCTGGGCGCGCGGTTCGCCGACGGCTGCGTGTTCCTCGACCTGCGCGGCACCGACGAGCCGCTGACCCCGGACAAGGCCGCGCACCGGCTGCTGCGCTCGTTCGGCGTGGACGAACGCCAGATCCCCGCCGACCCGGACGACAAGCTGTCGCTGTACCGGTCGCAGCTGCGCGACCGGGCCGTGTTGCTGGTGCTCGACAACGCGGAGAACGAGGCGCAGGTGCGTCCGCTGCTCGCGTCCAGCCCCGGCACGCTGGTGCTGCTGACCAGTCGCCGGACCATGACCGGCCTGGATGCCCGGCACCGGCTCCCGCTGGAGTTGTTGCCGCTGAACCGTTCCGTCGAACTGCTGCGCGCCGTGACCGGCCCTGACCGGCTCGACGCCGAACCGGAGGCGGCCGAACGGGTCGCCGAGCTGTGCGGCGGCCTGCCGCTGGCGTTGCTCATCGCGGGGAACCGGCTGACGAGCAGACCACAGTGGACGATCGGTCACCTCGCCGAGCAACTGGAGGACGAACGACGGCGGCTGTCCGTGCTGCGGGCGGGCGACCTGCAGGTGCGGGCGGCGTTCGAGATCTCCTACCACCAGCTCAGTCCGGGTGCCGCCACGTTGTTCCGCAGGCTGGCGCTGGTCGCGAGCCCCGAGGTGAGTGAGGACCTGGCCGCCGTTCTGGTCGACGACGCCGAGGAGGCGTTGGAGGAACTGGCCGACGCGAGCCTGCTCGGCATCAGCGAGACGCCGGGCCGGTACACGCGCCACGACCTGCTGCACGTCTTCGCCGCCGAACGACTGGAACTCGACGACGACCCGGCCGCCGTCCTGAAGACGCGCACACGTTTGCGGCACTGGCTCATCGACACCGCCACCGGAGCGGCCCTCTTCTTCGACCACGACAGGCCCGCCGGGCGTGCGGGTCCGGTGCACGACAAGGAATCCGCGGACCGGTGGCTCGACCAGGAGCTGGAGAACTGGCGCGGCGCGGTGCGATCGGCCGTGGCGGAAGGCGAGCACGACCGCGTTCTCGAGCTGGCACAGGCGATGCACTGGTACTCGGACATGCACGGCGTCGGCGAGCTGTGGCGCGAAGTCTTCTCGGCCGGTGCTCACGCGGCCCGGCAACTGGGTGACGCCAAGGCCGCCGCCGAACAGCTGAACTACCTGTCGTGGGCGCTGTACGCGTTGTGCGGGCAGCCCCACGAAGCCTTGGCCGTGCACGAGGAGGCCGCGGCAGAACCGATCGACTCCCTCACCGAGGCGTGGAACTGCTACTACGGATCGGCGATCCGGCGGCGGCTCGGCGAACTGAACGAGGCGGTGTCACTGGGCCGCCGGTCCGTCGAGGGGTTCCAGCGGGCCGGCTACCTGATCGGCGAGAACCTGGCGCTCTCCCTGCTCGGTCTGATGCTGCACACCGCGGGCGATCTGGGCGAGGCCGCCGAGGTGCAGCAACTCAGCGTGGACCAGCACCGCAAGTCAGGCGGTGACGACGAACTGCTGTCGATGCTGCTGATCCGCCTGGCGACGACGCTGGCGGCGGCAGGCCAGGTCATCGCCTCGATGGACCTCCTCGACGAGGCCGAGTCGTTGTTCCACCGGCACTCCAACACCGCGGGAACAGCACGGGTGCGGCACCACCGCGGCCTGGTGCTGATGGACGCGGGCCGGTTCGGCGAGGCGCGGGAGCAACTGCTGTCGGCACTGGGCGAGGCGCGGCTCTCCGATCACCGGGTCGAGATCCTGGCCAGGCTCGCCGAACTCGCTGACGCCGCAGGGGATTCGGCGCAGGCCCGCGAGTACCGGGTGCGGGCGCTGGCCGAGTGCGATCGCTACGACACCCCGGCGGTCCGTCTCACGGCGGCGAAACTGGTGGCAGCGCTGAAATGAGTGCCGATCCCGCTCTGAGGCGGGATCGGCACCGTCAGGTCAGCAGGCCGAGGCCACTGGTTCGTTCGAACCGGTGTCGACGAAACCGTCGCTGATCCACTTGCCGTCCTCGAGCCGGTTCCACAGGTCCGTGCGGCCCCAGACTCCCTCGACGGCCTCGCCGCGGCTGGTGCACGCGATGGACACCGTCGCGCCGTCCGCGACCGTGCCCGCGACGGAGTAGCTCAGGCCGGGGCCGGAACGCAGGTTCACCGTGGTGTTCGGTCCCGCGTCGACCGTGCCGGTGGGCAGGGTCGTGCCGTCACCGCCGTAGTTCGTGACCCTGCCGCCGACGTTCACGCGCGTGCTGCCGCGTTGCGCGTAGCCGCCGTACGCCTGCGAGCCCTCGTAGAAGGTCCAGCCGCCGATCGTCATCCCGTTGACGCTCACGTGGGTGTTGCCGCGCAGCAACGAGAAGTGCACGTGCGCCCCGGTGCTCGAACCGCCGCACGGCAGCTCGTTGCCGATGTTGCCGAGGTACGTGCCGGTGCGCACGGCGCTGCCGTCAGCGAGCGTCGTCAGGTTGTACATGTGGTAGTAGGTGGTGCTGTAACCGTTGTCGTGCACCACCTTCACCAGTGCGCTCCGGCCCACGATGCAGCTCTTGTAGACACGGCCGTTGCCCGCGGACAGGACGCGGCCGTCACCGCCGTTGAAGTCGATGGAGCTGAACGGCCGGCTGTTGCCGCTGTTGCCGTGCGGGCCGCCGCCCATCCACCAGGCCACGTTCACCGGCCACGGCAGGCCGAGTCCGGTGGGCGCGAGCGCCTGGTTGCTCTGGTTGGCCGCGAAGGTCCGCTTCTCGCCGTCGCTGAGCACGCCGGACGGCGCCTGTGCGGCCAGGGCGGCGAATCCGGCGGTGCCGTCGAGCTCGACCCGCCAGGTGGACCTTTCCTTGCGTGCCAGGAACAACGCCATGTGCGGCGCCCCGTGTTCCTGACCGTGGGCCAGTGGAATGGTGGTGCTGCCGAACACCCACGAACCAGACGTGCGAGTCGGCTCGAACAGCGGTTCACGCAACGTCTGCGTGTCCCACTGCTGTTTCAACGCCTCGCCGTGTTGCTGGAGCATGGTGGCGCGAACGGTCGTGGCGAGGTCGGGTGCGGCGGTCGCGGACGGCGCGACCAGCACCGCGGCACCGGTCGCGAGTGCGGAGAACAACGCGGCGATTCGCCGCGCGGACAACGGACGGGACATGTGCCCTCCAGGGGGAAATCGGCACAGGGCAGGGATTCGGCGGCTCTTGCAGGGGGCCGCCGCGCCGATGACATACCGGTGCTCCGACGCGGTCAAGGTCACCTCCGGCAGGCGACCCACCACTGTGGAACGCCCTCCAAAACTGTGGAGGGATACCTACGTTTGTCGGTCATATCGGGCGCAATCGGCCTTCTAAACTGTTTTCTCCACAGTCGAGGGGGTGTGCGGTGGTCGTTCCTCCCGATGACGAGGTCGACGTGCTGCTGCGCGCCGGTCCGTTCCACGCGGCGCTGCGGGCCGCCGTCGAGCGCAGCGGCCTCACCCTGGAACGCCTGCGCGACCGTCTCGACCGCCGGGGCATCCACGTCAGCCTGTCCACGCTGAGCTACTGGCGACTGGGCCGCAGCCGTCCCGAACGCGCCGACTCGTTGCGCGCGGTCCAGTCCATCGAAAGCATCCTCGGCCTGCCCAGGCATTCTCTGGAAGCGCTGCTCGGGCCGCCGCGCCCGCGTGGCCGATGGGTGTCGAAGCAGCAGCAGACCCGTGACTACGGACGGATGCTGGAACCCGCGCAGTCGCTCGCGGAGATCGTGCGGGCGCTGGTCGGCCCGTCCGACGGCGACCTGCGCCTGTGGTCGCAGGACGACGCGGCCACAGTGGACGAGCACGGCGCGCTCCGCACGATCCACACCAGACAGGTGCTGCGCGCGATCGCCGGCAACCCCGACCGCTACCTGGCCGTGTACTGCGCGGACGCCGGCACACCACCGGACGCGTTGGGCGTGGAGGCCGTGCGCGACTGCCGGCTGGGACGCGTGCGGCGGCACCCCGGAGCACCGGTGATCGCCGTGGAGCTGCTGTTCGACCAAAGCCTGCGCGCGGGTCAGACGCACCTGCTGGAGTACCGCTTCACCATCGCGGAGAACGGCGCGCGGTCACACGACTACCGGCGCGCGTTCCGTTACCCCGTGGGCACTTACGTGGCGAGCGTGCAGTTCACCGAACCGTGCCTCCCGGTCCGCTGCTACGCCCTCGCCCAGCCCGGCGTGGACGCGACGCAGGTGCACGGCGACGAACTCGCGCTCACGCCGGGGCGGGTGCTGCACCTGACGGCGAAGGACGTGCGGCCGGGCGTGCTCGGCATGGGCTGGGACTGGTCCTAGGCCTTGACCTTGGTCCTGGCCGGCAACGCCACACCGCAGGCGACCGCCCACAGCAGCACCGGGAAGGCTGCGATGCGTTCCCACAGACCGAACAGCGCTGGACCGCCGACCTGGGCGAACAACAGCACGAGGGCCACCGCCGCCACGATCGCGGCGCCGGCACCGATGCGGCCCAGGAGGCGCCACCGGGTGGTGCCCGCCAGGGCGAGGCCGGTCAGCAGCATCGCGACCTCGCCCACCGGGATGGCGACGACCGCGCCGGCGACGTGCAGCGTCCGGCTGGTGTCCTCGGGGTTCAGGCCGACCACGGCCAGGGCCAGCCCGGTGACGACGAGGAGCACCAGACCGGCGCGGGCCGTCCGCACGTCCGGGAACAGCGGCCGGACCAGCAGGGCTCCCGCGGCCAGGCACAGCCCCGCGAGCGTCCAGGACACGCCGGAGACGACGTGCCACGGCGAACACACCCAGCGCTCGACCTGGTCCGACTGGAAGCAGGTGGCCGCACCCAGGTCGCTGATCGCGTTGCTCAGCCAGCTGTACGGAACGTCCCAGCGGGCCTCCACCACGAACAGCAGCACGAAGTACTGCGCCACCAACACCCACAGCACCGCGCCCAGCCGCGTTCGCCCGTCCACGCGGCAGAGTGGAACATAGATCATTTCGCCGCGCCGGACGGGCTCCGCGGCTACCGCTCGCCGACGAAGGCGAGGACCGCCTCCGCGAAGGCGTCGGGTTCCTCGACGTTGCCGAGGTGCCCGCTGTTCTCCAGGACGACGAGCCGGGAGTCCGGGATCAGCTTCTCGAGCTCCTCCGCCCAGCGGACACCGCACACGACGTCGTGCCGGCCGACGATCACCAGGGCCGGCACCGCGAGGGAGCCCAGCTCCTGCCGGTCGTCGATGACGTCGGGAACGAGGTGCTCGTCGAGGCTGGAAAGGTACGAACCGCTGATCGCCGCCCGAAGTGGGGCGAACTCCGTTTCCCTGCCCCAGTAGTCGGCAAGGTAGGCGGGCAGCAGTCCACGAAGGACCTCGGTCATCTGCTCGTCGGTGGAGATGGCGCCGGTCGCCTGCAACGCGCCGAGCACCGCGGGCAGTTCGGGGTTGTCCGCGTTCCTGCCGGCGAAGATCTCCACCTTCGCCATCGCCTCGGCGACGTGTTCGGGCCCGGTCAGCGGCGCGCTCTCGTAGAGGATGACGCCGGTGAAGCGGTCGGGGTGCCGCAGGGCGCAGCGTTGCGCGACGAACCCACCGTGGGAGTGTCCGAGCAGGTACGCCTCCGACAGTCCGAGGTGGTCGAGCAGCCCGATGACGGCCTCGGTGTAGCGGTCGCGGGTGTAGCCGTGGGGGTGCGAGCCGAGGCGGCCGGAGCCACCCGTGCCGAGCGGCTCCACGTAGACCATCGTGAGGTGGCTTTCCAGCGCGGGCGTGCGCAGGTACTCCCAGAACACTCCCGGGCCGCCGGGGTGCGCCAGGCAGACCGGGCCCTCGCCGTGCACGTGGTAGCGCTGGAGCACTCCGCCGATCTCGGTGGTGTGGGTGCCGGGCGCCAGCGGGTCGCGTGCTTGGGGATTCACGGTGTTTCTCCGATCAGGTGGTGTCAACGACACCGGCAAGACCAGGAGAACGGGCGAAAGTTCGATCCGCGGGGGTGTGACAGCCGCCACTACTCCGAGACGGCGGGGTGGAACAGCCGCAACTGGCTCACGCGGCCGTCCTCCAGGGACATCACCCAGGTCACGGCGGGCGGGCAGTGCCGGGGGTTGTCGGCGGGGTTGAGGATGTCCATCTCCCAGATCGTGATGTCCCGGCCGACGACCGTGTCGGCGAAGCGCTGGCGGACTCCGGCCTCCAGATCACCGGCAGCGCCGCGCACCAGGAAGTCACGTCCTCCCACGGGGTCGCGGCCGTCGAACAACATCGCGTCGGGCGCCCACCGTTCGGCCATCAGCCTGCCGAGGTCTCCCCTGTGCATCGCGTCCAGGGTCTCCAGCCCCTCCGCACGGCTGGCCACGGCCAGTGCCGCGACGTCGTCGTGCGCGGTGGCCGCGGTGGCCTGCAACGCCGCACCGAGTTTGGCGCGGGCCTGACTCAGACGGCTGCGCACCGTACCCACGGGCACGCCGCAGAGGGTCGCGATCTGCTCATAGGTGCTCGCCCTGCTGAAATGCCGCAACAGCACGGTCATGCGCAACGCCGGCGCGAGGTCTCCGATCGCGTGCCAGAGCCAGTCCCGCATGGCGTGCTGCTCGACGATCCGTTCCGGGCTCTCGTCGCTGATGAGTTCCAGGTCGGCCACCGGTCGCGCGAGACCGGCCGAACGCAGCCTCGTGCGGCACCCGTTGCGCACGATCATCCGCAACCACGCGCCGACCGCCGCCGGTTCCCTGACGTCGCCGATGCGGCTGAGCGCGACCAGCATCGCGTCCTGGACGGCGTCCTCGGCGTCCGGACCGTGCCCGGCGATGCTCAGCGCCACCGCCCGCATGCCGGCCTCGTGCCGCGCCAGCAGAACGCCGAGCGCGGTGACGTCACCGGCCTGAGCAGCACGGGTGAGCTCTTCGTCCGAAGACGGCTGCGGTGCCAACCCGTTCCTCCTGCCATCACTTCTGTGTTCTGGGCCCACGAGGCGCAGGATTGTAGGCGCAGGCCCCTCGATCGAGCGGAGATGGCGGCCGATGGCAGACGACTGGGTGTTCGGATTCGGGTCCTACTCCTGGGAGGACCTGGTCGGAAAGCTGTTCGGCGGACCGGAGGAACCGTCCGCGACGCGGCGCACCGACCGCTTCGGACGCGACCTCACCGCCGCGGCGCGGGACGGGCTGCTCGATCCGGTGGTCGGCCGGGAGGACGTGATCGACGAGGTGCTCGAGGTGTTGTCGCGGCGCACCAAGAACAACCCCGTCCTGATCGGCGATCCCGGCGTGGGCAAGACCGCCGTCGTCGAGGGCATCGCGGCCCGGATCGCGAACGGCGACGTGCCCGCCACGCTGAGCGGCAGGCGGCTGATCTCCCTGGACATGGCGGGCATGGTCGCCGGGGCGAAGTACCGCGGCGAGTTCGAGGAACGGCTGCAGGGCGTCATCGACGAGGTGTCCGCGACGGACCGGACGGTGGTCCTGTTCATCGACGAGCTGCACGTCGTGGTGGGCGCGGGCAGTGCGGAAGGCGCGCCGATGGACGCCGCGACCATGCTCAAACCGGTACTCACGACCGGACGGGTCCAGGTCATCGGCGCCACCACAGCCGAGGACTACCAGCGCTACATCGCGAGAGACGCCGCGCTGGAACGGCGATTCCAGCCGATCCAGGTCGCCGAACCGTCGGTCGACGAGGCGATCGCCATCCTGCGAGGCCTGCGCAACCGGTACGAGATGCACCACGGCGTGCGGATCTCGGACGAGGCGATCGTGTCCGCCGTGGAGCTGTCGGCCCGCTACGTCACCGACCGGTTCCTGCCGGACAAGGCCGTGGACCTGGTGGACCGCGCGGGTGCGCGCGTCCGGTTGCGGGAGAAGTCCCCGATGCCGGCGGACCCGGTGCGGCTCGAGCAGCGGGTGCGCCAGCTGGAGCGGGAGAAGGTCACCGCGCAGGACGGGGAATCCCTCGCTGACGAACTCGACCGGGCCGTGGCCGAGCTGGAGGCCGCCCGCGCCGCCCTGGCCGACGCACCCGAGGTCGTGGCGAACGACGTAGCCGAGGTCGTGTCCCGCAGCACGGGCATCCCGGTAGCCCAGCTCACCGAGGCCGAACGGCACCGGTTACTACATCTGGAAGACCACCTCCACCAGCGGATCGCCGGGCAGGACGAGGCGGTGGAGGCGGTAGCGGACGCGGTCCGCCAAGGCCGCGCGGGCCTCAAACACCCGAACCGACCCGTCGGCTCCTTCCTGTTCCTCGGCCCCACCGGCGTGGGCAAGACCGAGCTCGCACGAGCGCTGGCCGAAGCGCTGTTCGGCTCGGAGGACCGGCTGATCCGGTTCGACATGAGCGAGTTCTCGCAAGCGCACGCGGTCACGCGGCTGATCGGCGTGCCACCGGGCTACGCGGGCCACGAGGACGCCGGCCAGCTCACCGGCGCGGTCCGCCGCGCTCCGTACTCGGTACTCCTGCTCGACGAGATCGAGAAGGCCCACCCCGACGTCTTCAACACCCTCCTGCAGGTGCTGGACGCGGGCAGGCTCACCGACGCCGGCGGACGCACCGCCGACTTCACCAACACCGTCATCATCATGACCAGCAACATCGGCGCCGACCAACTCCTCGCCGCAGCCACCTCAGGCGTGCTGGCGGAGCAGCTGAGGGAACCGCTGATGGCGGCCGTCCGCCGCAGCTTCCGCCCGGAGTTCCTCAACCGCCTCGACGAGATCATCCTGTTCCGCGGCCTGAACGCCGCCCAGCTGCGCCAGATCACCGCCCTGCTGCTCGACCGCACCCGCCAACGACTGCGCGAGCAGAACATCACGCTGGACGTGGACGAGCAGGCCGTCGACTGGCTCGCCGCCCGCGGTTATGTGCCCGAGTACGGCGCGCGGCCGTTGCGCCGCACCATCGGCAGGGAGCTCGACCGGCGCCTGTCCCGTGCGCTGCTCGCGGGCGAGCTGCGGGGCGGGCAGCACGTCGTGGTGACGGTCACCGACTCGGACCTGACCCTGACGATCAGCGACACCCCGGACTGAGCGTGCAGCCGAAGACCAACCCGCAGCTGTACAACCCGTGTGTCTCCCAGTATGAAATTACTTGCTGGTGAGGAGCGCCAAGGTGGTCGCACCGTCGGACACCACCTGGGCGTTGGCGGACGCCACCACGGCTTCAAGTGCCTTGATCGCCTCCTGTTTCGGCCGCTCCAACTCTGCTCTCCGCTGAACCGAGCCAGACGTGAGTGCCCGATGGACCCACTCACCCAGCCGTAGGGCCGCCACAGCGGACAGCTCCTGGTGTCCGGAACCGACGACCATGCTGTACACCGCGATCACTCCGTCCACCTGGGCGTTCCGCAGGTCGGCGGTCTCGGCCGCCGACTGCCCGACCTCGGGCTGCACCCTGCTCTCCAGCACCTCGGCGATCTTCAGGGCGGCGGGTGCCCACACGTCGGCGGACAGGACGGATCCTGTGTAGGACAACAGACGCATGATCGAACCGGTCTCCTGCTGCGCCTCCGCGTGGGCACGTTCCAGCAGGACGTGGGGCCGCAGGTCGACCGCCTGCAGGCCGTCACGAACATAGCTTTCCTTGACACCAGGCGGTTCCAGTCCGGCGAAATGCTCCAGCAACAGCCGGTGCGCGAACATGTAGCCGCCGCCGACCTTGAGCATGAGAGTGCGGTCCACGGCGAAGTCGAGGAACCGCAACAGGTGCGCGGGCACGATGCCCGCGCGGGCCAGCAGCAGCCTGGCGAGCCAGTAGGCGACGACGCCGCGCCCGGAGTACCCGTATCCGATAGCGAGTCCGACGACCACACCGGTGACGATCCCCGGCACTCCGTAGAAGAAGCCGAGCACCGCCGCCACCGGCACGCCTGCCAGCAGCACGTACGCGGTGCAGAGCCACACCGCATCCCCCATTCCCGACCCGGACGGCCGATCGCGCAGACTGTTGCGCTTCCCGGCGAACGGATTCGTGGTGCCCGCTGTCACCAGGAAGCTCAACAACACGCCACCGGCCAGGCCGACAAGACCGCCGTGGAACACCGCGCCGAAGAACCTGTCGTCGCCCGTCAGCAACCGCACCACGCCCAGAACGAGGCCGCCCACCAGGCCGAACACGCCGCCGATCAGGCCCATGATCCCGGCCGTCAGCGTGCCGAAGAACGCCCAGTCCTCCAGGTCGTCCGCCAACTGGCTTCGACGGGTCAAGTGCCACGGGTACCTCAACTCGACCGCGTCGTCGAGCAAGGCCACCGCACCCACGACGAACCCGCTGACCAAGCCGAACCCGAGCCCGATCGGCCAACCGAAGAACAGTCCCATCGGCAGCCCGATCGCGGTACCGGATAGGAGTGCGGTGGGCACGGCCGTCGCCACCACCACCAACCGGCGCGATGATGTGGCCAGCCAGTTCGTGCCGACGGCCTCGAGGAAGAAGTAGGTCTCGAGTTCCTGTCCCAGCGCTCGGGCGAGGTAGGCGAGCATCCGCACCGCGTCCGGCGTCTCGACCTTCGGACCGCTCTTGCGCCTGGCGAAGGCGCGGTCGACGAAGGTCCTGACCAGCTCGGCCTGGCGTTGCTCCAGCGTGCCTTCCGTCGCGATGTCTCCGGCGGGCAACCCGTGGTAGGCGCGCACCGCGACGCTGAGCAGGAACGGGGTCCGCAACAACTCCCACAGCGACGGCTCACCGCGCAACGCCTCCCGCAAGCCCGCGAGCGGCTCGCCGAAGCGATCGAGGTAGTCCTCGGTCTGCGGACGCGTCAACGGCTGGATGAGCAGCGCGGTGTCGAGGGACAGGCGCAGGCCGAGCGCGTCGTAGTCGGCGATCCGGCTGGACACGATCACCGGCAGGATCTGGTGCGCCCGGTGGAAGTCGTCGATGGCCCGCGCACATGCGAGCCTGTGGCTGAGCGCGACTTCGTCGAGGCCGTCGAGCAATGGCAGCACGCGGTCGTTGCGGATCCAGTCCTCGGCCAGGTCCTTCGGCACCCCGTAAAGAGGTCCGGTGAGCTCCTCCACGAACCACACCGCGAGGGGTTTGCCACTCGCGGGCCAGGACGACAGCTGGAAAACCACGGGGATGGGCGCGACGTCGTCACGGCGCGCCTCGTCGAGCAGGTCCTCGAGGAAGGTGAGGAGCATCGTCGTCTTGCCCGCGCCGGGGGCGCCGAGCACGAGCAGTCCGCGGTGGCGGTCGACGACGTCGACCAGCGCGGTGTCCCTGTCGAGCTGGCGGGCGGCCTCGGCGCCGTGCTCGACGACGATGTCCCACGACCGCTTGAGCAGGTCAGGGCGCTCGTCCAGGTCGAGGTCGATCAGCGTGCGCCGGTAGAGCGACCTGTCGAGCACGCCTTCGATCCACACGGTCCGCAGGCGGGCGAGCATGGCCCGCCTGCTGAACGCGGCCCGGTCTCTGGACACCGGCTGCCGGACACCGTCACCGCTGTTGCCATGGAGCTTGATCGCCACCGGAATGCCGCCCACAACCAGCACTCCGAGAACCGGCCACGCGATCCACAGGTGAGGACGCCACTCCTCGGGCACGACCTCGGTGGCCAGGTTCGTCATGACCGCGACCAAAGCCGTGAGCACGTCGGCGATGATCACAACCCACAGCACCCGATTGTTGCCGCGCATGCACCACCTCCTGCCGCACAACACCCTAAAGCAGCAGATCAACGCCTTTAACGTCCCAGACACGTATAGAGCAATCCCCGTGAAGGAACTCGAGACGCCGGTGGAGCGCTGCTAGGTGTTCAAACCGGTGTATGACCCCGCAGGGCGAAATCATCGCGTTCGTCGGTTCGAAGGCACCTGAGCCTGGACCAACGTCCTGCAGGACGTCACGCGAACCCGCAGGAGTTGAGAGGTCCATAGTGGACTGCGCCCGAACAGTCGGTGATCAGGCCTTGACGAGCGACTTCCTGACCATGCTCTGCCCGGCCGCGATGACGGCCTCCGCGGCCGGACGTGGCTGCCAGCCGAGCAGGCGGCTCGCCTTGTCGTGGGAGATGACCTTCACGAAGCCGAGTTCGGCGGCGACCGACCTGAGGTCCGGGTTGACGCGGGCGGCGAGCTTGACCACGAAGTTCGGCAACGTCCGGGTGGGCACGTGCTGGGCGGCGGCACCGAGGTTGTCCTTCAGCAGTGCGCCGATGTCCTTCATGGCCGTCGACGGGCCGCTGGCGACCAGGAACCGCTGGCCCGCCGCCTCTGGTGCGGTCATGGCGAGGACGTGGGCCGAGGCCACGTCGCGGACGTCGACGATCGGCATCCACATGTTCGGGTAGCCGGGCATGTCGCCGTCGAGGATGCGTTGCACTGCGTGGTTGGCGCCTGAGATGTCCTTGCCCAGCACCGGTCCCATCACCGCCACCGGCAGCATCGTGACCAGCTCCATGCCGCGGCCCTCTGCTGCGACGAAGTCCCACGCTGCGCGTTCGGCGAGGGTTTTGCTCCTGCCGTAGGCGTCCATGCCGGGTCCATTGAGGACGGACCAGTCTTCTTCGGTGAACGTGCCGTGCGTGTGTGGGTGGCCGAATCCGACGGCGTGGAAGGCGGAGGTGAGCACCACGCGTCGTACGCCGGCATCGCGGGCCGCGCGGAGTACGCGCAGGGTGCCTTCTCGTGCGGGCCTGATGACGTCGTCCTCGTCCTTGACCTTCTCCAGGTGCACGGGTGAGGCGACGTGCAGCACGTACTCGCACCCGGCGACGGCTTCGGTCCAGCCGGTGTCGCTGGTCAGGTCTGCGGGGACGAAGGTCAGTGCCGAGTCGTCGGCCAGGCCCGCGTCGGCCAGCACGGCTCGGACGGTCTTCTCCTTGCTCAGCGAGCGCACGGTGGTCCGGACCCGGTGGCCCTCGCCGAGGAGCCGCATGATGATGTGGCCGGCGATGAAGCCGGAGCCGCCGGTCACCAGAACGTTGGTCATGTCGTCACTTTCCCTGGTCAGATGTGGTGTAAGACGATCGTTCGCCCGAACGTGTCCCGCTGCCAGGGCCCTGGTCAGCCTGGGGAGTGACAGGGCCCCTCACGGTCGTTGCCGTCGTCCTACGGTGGTGGCATGACCGACGACCCGAACCTGCTCGGCGACTTCCTGCGGGCCCGGCGTGAGCTCGTCACGCCGGAGCAGGCCGGCATTCCGGTGCACGGGGTGCGGCGCGTCTCGGGTCTGCGCCGGGAGGAGGTCGCGATGCTCGCGGGCATCAGCGCCGACTACTACCTGCGGCTCGAACGCGGCCGCGACCGGCATCCCTCGGTGCAGGTGCTCGAGTCGCTCGCGGGCGTTCTGCGGCTCGACGACGACACACGCGAGTACCTGCTCAGCCTCGCCGCCGACAAACCACGTCGGCGTCGGCGCGCCAAGAAGGAGACCGTTCCCGTTGGCACGGCCAAGTTCCTGGCGATGCTGCAATTCCCCGCGTTCGTCGAAGGGCGCTACCTCGACGTGCTCGCCGCCAACCCGTTGGCGACCGCGCTCTCGCCCCGGCTGACCGTGGGCGCGAACCGGCTGCGTGACGTGTTCCTCGATCCGGAGGAGCAGGCGATGTTCCCGGACTGGGAGATGGCCGCCGCCTACCTGATCGCGGGGTTCCGCCAGGCGGCCGGCACCGCCACCGACGACCCGCGCTTCATCGAGCTCGTCGGCGAGCTCACCCTGGTCAGTCCGCTCTTCCAGAGGCTCTGGGCACGCCACGACGTCCGGCCCCGCATGAGCGCCACCGTCCGGTTCGCCCACCCGCAGGTCGGCGAGATCACCCTCAACCGCGAGAAGTACCTGGTCTCCGGTACTGAGGGCATCATGCTCGTCGTCTACCACCCGGACGCCGGAACCGAGGACGCCGACAAGCTCGCCCTGCTGGGATCGGCGGCGGCGGCGGAACATTCGAGAACACGCCTCTGACCAGCGCACCCGTCTGGCAAAATCCGCCGCACCAAGCGGAACCACCAGGGGGAATTACGCCATGCAAAGCCGCACACGAAGAGCCGGAACCGCCGCGCTCGGCGTTCTGCTCGCCGCCGGACTGCTGGTGCCGACGGCCGCCGCGGCCGCCGAGCTGCCGACCAACATCAGCGTCGGGTCCAACGCGCTCTCGGTCGAGATCAGCCCCAACGGGGCCCTCGCGTACGTGACGAACGCGGCCGACCGCACGGTGTCCGCCATCGACACCGCGACCAGGACGGTCACCGGCACGATCGGCGTCGAGCCGCAGCCGGAGGGCATCGGCTTCAGCCCGGACAGCCGTACCGCCTACATCGCGCACGGCGACCTCACCGCCACCACCGGCAAGGTCTCGGTGATCGACACCGCGACCCGCACCGTGGTCAGGACCATTTCGGTCGCCCCGATGGGGCCGGCGGAGGCGGTCGTCGTGTCACCGGACGGCAAGAAGGCGTACGTCTCCGGGTACAACTACATGGCGGTGATCGACACCGCGACCGGCGTCTCCCGCGCGATCCGCGTCGGCAACAGCTACGGGGCGGACATCACGATCTCCCCGGACGGCTCCCGCGTCTACATCGCGGACTTCTACACCTCGAAGATCTGGGTGGTCAGCACCGCGACCGAGCAGGCGATCGCCACGGTGCAGCTGCCCACCGCGCCCAGCCACCTCGCCATCACGCCCGACGGCCTGCGCGTGTACGTCACCAGCTACCAGGCGAACAAGGTCTACATGATCTCCACGGCCGCGAACGCGGTCCACGCCACGCTGGACGTGCCAGGGAACCCGCTGGGCGTGGCCGCCGCACCGAACGGAAGCCGGATCTTCGTCACGGGTTATGAGGGACACACCCTCACGACGGTGAACGTGGAGAACAACGCGATCGTCCAGACCAGGCCGATCGGCCGTTACCCGCGATCGGTGGCGATCTCGCCGAACGGGCTGGAGGCCTGGGCGCTCCAGGACTACTACGTCACGGTCTTCGACGCCACCACCGGAGGCGAGCCCGGTCCCGACCGGGTGGTGCGCGGGGAGACCCTGACCGCCGGGCAGTCCCGGATCTCGCCCGACGGCAGGTACAAGCTGCTCATGCAGGGCGACGGCAACCTGGTGCTCTACGTCGTGGCGACCAACCGGGCGCTGTGGGCCAGCAACACCTACAACTCCGGCGCCATCCGCGCGACCCTGCAGCACGACGGCAACTTCGTCGTCTACGCCGCGAACAACGTGCCCAAGTGGAGCACCAACACCTGGTCCACCGCGGCCGACCGGCTGATCGTGCAGAACGACGGCAACCTCGTGCTCAACGGCCCCAACTCGACCCGCTTCTGGGCCCGCTGACCACCGGCGGTGGCCGCGCGAGCGGCCACCGTCACCCCGAACGCCCGGCGATGCGGTCGGCCGCGTGGTGCAGGTTCTGCCCGCGGTAGAGGTCGATGGCCTCCTGCCAGCACCGCTCCGCCTGATCACCCTCGCCCAGTTCGCGGTGCGTGTCTCCCAGCGCGGCAAGGGTTCCCGCCTCCCGGTAGGTGTTGTCGAGGCCACGCCACACCGCCAGCGCGCGCTCGTAGTGGTGCAGGGCCTGGCGGTGGTCGCCGGTGTTCCCGGTGATCGCGCCGAGGCTGTCCAGCGTGTCCGCCTGGCCGTACAGGTCGTTGTGCCGCAAGCACAACGCCAGCGCGGACTCGCAGAAGGCGCGCGCCCGCACGTGATGGCCGAGCCGGGTGTACGCGGCACCCATCATGCTCAGCACGCGGATCTCCCACTGCGTGTTCCCGCTGCGCCGGTACAGGTTCCTCGCCTCGGTGAGGTGGGCCAGCACGCCGTGGTCGTCCTTCTTCCACGTCAACGCCAGCGCGAGAACCACGTGCGCGCCCGCCTGACCGAGCGTGTCGCCGACCTGAGCGGACAGCGCGAGCGACTGTCTCAAGTGGAGCGATGCCTCCTCGTCCCTGCCCAGCGGCGCGTACACCAGGCCGAGCCGCCGGTGGGCGCGGGCCTGCACGGCGAGGTCGCCCAGCCGTTCCGCGGCGGCAAGCCCCACCTGCCAGGAGGCGATGTTGTCGTGCAGGTGCCCGCGGCGGTAGTGGAAGTTGTCCAGCGACCAGGCGAGCTGCCACACCACCGTGTCCCAGCCCGCGTCCTCGGCCGCGATCCGCGCCGCCAGGACGTTGCGGTGGTTGGCGTCGAACCACGCCATCACGGCCGCGCTGCCGGACATCGGGTGTGGCACGCAGTCGGCCGCCTCGAGTGCGATCGGCGGGTGTTGCCGGTCGAGCACCCTGCTGCCGTTGTGCGCGGTGTGCAGGTAGTAGCCGACGACTCGCCGTAGTGCCTTGTGCCGCAACGCTTCCGGCTCGTCCGTCACGGCGACGGCGTGTGCGTGCTGCCGGACCAGGTCGTGGAAGCGGTACCGGCCGGGCGCGGGTTCCTGCAGCAGGTGGTCGTCGACGAGACTTTCCAGCAGCCGTTCGGCTTCGGAGAGGTCGACGGCCGCGAGCGCCGCGGCGGCGTAGGCGTCGAAGTCCGGGCCGGGGTGGATGCCGAGCAGCCGGAACAGGCGCTGCTGCGGTGCGTGGAGGTGTTGGTAGGACAGGGCGAACGCGGCGGCGACACTGCGGTCCCCCGCCTCGAACTCGGTGAGCGGGGAATGGGCCTGGCGCAACCGGTTCGCGAGATAGCCCACCGTCCACGCGGGACGGGCGCGCAGCCGGGCGGCGGCGATGCGGATCGCCAGCGGCAGGTGCCCGCACAACGCGACGACCTCGTGCACCGAACCTTCGGCGCGACCTCCGGCAACGCTGATGAACAGGGCGACGGCGTCCTGCTCCGGCAACACGTCGAGCGACACGACCTGGGTGGCGTCGAGGTCGACCAGGCGGCGACGGCTCGTGATCAGCGTCAGGCTGCGGGACGTGCCGGGCAGCAACGGACGCACCTGCGCCGCGTCGGCGGCGTTGTCCAGCACGACGAGCACCGAACGGGTGGCCAGTTCGGCACGCCACAACGCCGCCCGCGCGTCCGGGTCCTGCGGAATCCGGTCGGGCGGCACGCCCAACGCCCGCAGCAACGCGTCCAGCGCCGTCATCGCCGTGACGGGACGGTGGCTGGACGCGTGGCCGTGCAGGTCGATGAACAGCCGGTCGCGGTAGTGCTCCGCGAACCGGTGTGCCGCGTGGACGACCAGCGTCGTCTTGCCGACACCGGCCATCCCGTCGATCGCCTGGATCACCACGGCCCGGCCCGCGGCACGCGCGGAGGCCAGCGCGGCGAGTTCGGCGTCACGGCCGGCGAAGTCCGCGATGTCACCGGGAAGGTCGTCACGGGCCGGTTCGCTCGCCGCGATGGCGGGCACGCCGAACAGCCGGGCGTCGTTGTCCAGCACCTGCTGGTGGATCTCGGACAGCCGCGGTGAGGGATCGAGACCGAACCGCTCGATGAGCGCGGTGCGGGCCCGCAGGTAGGCGTCGAGCGCCTCGGCCTGCCTGCCCGCCCGGTACAACGCGGTCATCAGCTGCCCCCACAGGCGTTCCCGGCCGGGGTGCTCGCCGGTCAGCGCGGAGAGCTCCTCGACCAGCGTCACCCCCGCGCCGGTCGCGAGGTCGGCGTCGACGCGGTCCTCGACGGCGCCGAGGCGCAGGCCTTCCAGCCGTGCGGCCTCAGCCCGCAGCACCGGCGTCACGGTGAACTCGCCATACGCCTCACCCCGCCACAACCTCAACGCGAGCGACAGCTGTTCGGCGGCGTCCGCGGGCCGTCCCGCGGCCAGGGCGTCGCGTCCCGTCTCGACGAGCCGTTCGAACCGACGGGCGTCGACGACATGCGGTTCGAGCCGCAGCACGTATCCCGCCGGGTGCGTGACGATCAGCCGGTCGACGGCGAGCGCACGGCGCAACCGCGAGACGTAGCTGCGCACGGTGCGGTGCGCGTCAGGCGGGGATTCCGGTCCCCACAACGCTTCCACCATCGTGCCGACGGTCGTCACCCTGCCCGCGTTCGCCGTCAGCAACGCGAGCAGCGTCCGGATCCGCGGACCGCCCAGGTCGAGCACCTCGTCTTGCACGCGCACCTCGAACGGCCCCAGCACCTGGAACTGCGGCTGCAGTGCGACGGAGTCCGCTCCCACGCAAGACAAGGAGTTGGCCGAGCCGGCCGGGATACCGTCGTGGACGAGGCAGACCACCGCTTCCGTCGCGAGGGGACGAATACCGCCTATCAGCGAGAAACCCGTCAGGCGCGGGCCAATCGACCATATCCGCCGTCGTAGTGGACCAGCGGCAGCCGGCCGGGCGAGCCGCGCTCGACGGCCACCACCAGGCCCACGACGAGGGCGCTGCGGCCCACACGGACCCGTTCCACCGGAGCGATCCGCCAGCGGGAGAGAACCCCGTGCAGCGCGGGCAGTCCCGCGCTGTCGCGGTACCAGCGCGTCTCCGGTCCGAACTTCTCCGCACCCGGCCTGCTGAACGCGCGGGCGACGTCCTCCTGGTCGTCCGCCAGCAGGTTCACCGACACGTGCTCAGCGGTCTCGATGACCGCCCACGACGCCGACCGCGTGCTGATCGCGAACGACAGCACGGGCGGGTCGATGGACACGGGCGCGAGCGAGGTGGCGCAGAACCCCACCGGTGTGACGAGTCCGGCGGTGACGACGGCGACTCCCTTGGCGTGCTGGTGCAACGCCACGGAAAGCCCGTCCGGGACCGTGGTCGTCACGCCACACGCTCCGCGATCTGCACCGCGTGAGGCGAGGTCTCCTCGCCGTACGCCGCGAGGTGCGCTTCCCAGTCCGCACGGGCTCCGGCGTCGTCGCCGACGGCCAGCCGGCTCACGCCCCGGAAGTACAGCACGTCCGGATCGTCGGCTCCGGCGGCCAGCGCGGCGTCGAGATCCCGGACGGCCTGGCGGTGGTTTCCCAGTTCCTGCAAGGCGATCGCGCGGTTCACGCGGAGCATGCCGTCGTCCGCGAGACGGATCGCCTCGGTGAGGTCCTCGACCGCCTGGCGCGGCCGTCCCGTCGTGAACGCCAGGACCGCGCGGTTCGCCCACGCCGCCACCAGCGCCGGATCCAGCGCCAGCGCGGCGCTGTAGTCCGCCCAGGCCGCGTCGTGCTCACCGACGTCGGCGAGCAGGCTGCCGCGGGCCGAGAGCAGTCGCGCGTTGTGCGGATCCAGCACCAGGCCGTGGTCGACGTCGGCGGACGCCCGCGCCATGTCCCCGTTCGACAGCAACAGGTCCGCCCGGTTGACGAGCGAGTCGACGTGGTCCGGTTCGAGCTCCAGCGCGTAGTCCAGGTCCCGCAACGCGCCCTCGTCGTCACCGAGTTCGCGCAGCAGGTCCGCGCGGTTGTAGTGCGCCTCGTGGAAGGGCGGGCTCAGCCGGATCGCCTCGGCGTAGTCCTCCAGCGCCTCGGCGGTGCGGCCCGCGGCGCGCCGGACGGTGGCCCGGTCGAAGTAGTACTCGCCGTAGTTCGGATCCCGCCGGATCACGTCGTCGTAGTCCAGCAACGCCGCGGCGTGCTCCCCCATCGCCGCGAGCACCTGGGCCCGGTTGTGCGTGAGCACCGAGCGGTGCAGCAGCTGTTCCTCGTGCCCGAGGTGGGAGTCGGTCATCCCGATCGCCTCGTTCACCAGGTCCAGCGCGGCCTTGAGGTCGCCCCGGTGCAGCTCGACCAACGCCTTGCCGTTGCGCATGAACGCGCCGTTGAAGGTGCGCCGTTCGGGCTTGGGGTAGTTGTCGGCGAGGACGATCGAGATGTTGGACCACTCCAGCGCGAGGTCGTGGTCGAGGGTGTCCTTGGGCAGGTAGCGGGTGTGCAGCATCGCGGTCATGTAGCTGGACCGCATGTGCATCTCGGCGTCGGTGGTGTGCCGCAGTTCCCCGAGATAGCGCGCGGCCTCCTCCCCCGGTCCGAGATAGGACAGGCAGGCCGCGACCTTGGTGGTCAGGTTCCAGTACAGGTTGGGCTGCTTCTCGGCCGAGACCAGCTCCCGTCCGCGCAGCGCCAGGTCCATCGAGGCGTGGTAGTACCCCAGTTCCAGACACCGGGTCGTGGCCGCCAGCAGTGCCTCGCCGCCCGCGACCGCCGGGTCCGTCCCGCGTTCCAGGTGGAACGGGAGGGCGCCCAGCTCGAAGCTCGGTTCTCCCCGCGCCGCAACGACTTCCGCCCGTTCGCTGTGCCGGCGGGCACGTTCGTCCGGCGCCAGTTCGTCGTACGCGCGCAGGACGGCCTCGTCGTCGAGGACGCCGTCCGAGTCGATGTACAGCTGCGCCAGGTCGTCCCCCACCACGGGCTTGCGGGCGCGGCGGGCCCCGGTTCGGGTGTACTTGCCCAACGCGTCGGCGAGCGCCGTGTCGTCACCGGGATCGTCGAGTTCGACGACGACGGTCAGCCGCCGGGGATCGCAGCGGCGCAACAGGACCCGCAGCAGTTCGCGGTCGGTGGCATCGGCCTGCGCGACGTGCGTGAACGCGACGACCACACCGTCCGGGTGCAGCACTCTCGCCCAGTCCATCAGCAGTTCCGCGATGCCGTGCACCAGACGTTCGGTGCGACCGGCGGAGTAGAACCGGGTGCGTTCCCGCGGTTCGGCCGCCTCGGTGAGCGTCTTCTCCGGCAACGGCAGCACAGCCGCGAGCTCCGGTGCGATCGCCACGATGTTCGTGGTGCGCGGGAGCACCAGATCAGCGTTGTGCGCCAACAGCTCCGGCACGATCTGCCGCAACAGCGCGCCTGCACCGGTGTACGGCCCGCGCGATCGGCGGTGGCACATCGCCTCGACGTGCGGCGCGGGCGCCAGGGGCAGCGTGTCCGAGGTGACCGCCCAGCTGTGCCAGGCCTGCGGTGATGTCATGCGAGCGCTCCTTGCTCGACTCTGGTGCGGTTCCGGGCGCGCCGGTCCCGCACGGTGACGTAGATCAGCAGACCCAGCTGTGCGACGGCCATGCTGAGGAAGATCAACGTGTCGATCACTTCCGAGGTCGGCGTGTCCGGTGCGGTGACCCGGTCGAACACCGTCGACCAGAACCGCCACACCGTCGGGATTCCGGCCCAGGCGAGGCTGCCCAGCGAGAACCCGTACCCGAGCACCAGCAGCGGCGCGTACCAGCGCGCCACCACGAGATCCCGGTCCGTCCACTCGGCCTCCGGCACCGGAGCGGACCGCCCCAGCCACCGCCGCACCCGCGACCGGATGAGGAACCGGGTGGCGTTCTGCAGGTCCGCGCACCGCAACGCCGTCGCGATCACGTGGTACAGATCGGTTTCCAGGTAGAACATGAACTGCCACACCAGGCGCAGCAACGTGCTGAACGAGATCGCGAGCAGCATCCCCGGCACCCACGCGGGCACCGCCTGACCCATCAGCCAGCCGGCCGTCAGCGTCAGCACGGACACCAGAATCGCGTCCAGCAGCATCCCCGCCAGGAACGGCAGATAACGCTGCCGGCGCGGCACGCTGAGCAACGCGTCCAGCCGGGTCTCCGCGACCAGGTAGTACAGGCGGCGGCCGATGCCCAGCGTCGACGGCAGCCCGAGCCGTCGGCCCGCCAGCACGTGGAACCACTCGTGCAGCAGCACCAGCGGGATCTGCGTGAAGGTCAGCACGATCGGGATCAGCGAGATGTGGTCGGTGAAGAAGAAGACCTCGTAGGACGGCCGCAGCGACGGGACGCGGACCATCGCCACGACCGCGCCCACCATCAGCGCGACGTACAGGCACCAGGCCGGCCACGAGAACGCCCACCGTCCCGCGCGCTGCCACCGCACCGGTTTCGCGACCGGCGCGTCCGCGTCCTCGGCCACCAGGAAGCCCAGTTCGTCGAGCACCTCGAAGAAGTCGTCGAAGTCGAGCGGAGTGCCGCATTCGCGTTCGTACCAGGCGGCGACCTCGTCGACCGGCTTCCCGGCTTCCAGCAGCCGCAGCGTCTCCGCTCCCTCCTCGGGGAACAGCGCGTACGAACCGGTGTCCGGGCGGCCGACCATGACACCGTCGCGTTCCGCCACCATCGTGAGCCGGTGCAGGCGAACGGACATGCGGCACACCTTTCTGACGAAGAGATGGATAGGGCCGGGGCTGGACGCGCCATCCGCAGGCCAGCCCCGGCCCACGTCACGCGATCAGCTGGCCGAGCACGGGCAGTAGTAGCTCGGGCTTGTCAGGCGGATCGTCCCGGCCTTGCGAATCGACATCTTCTGCATGGTTCCTCCTCTGGTTCGGACAACACCGAGGACGGTGCCAGGGGCCGTCGACAGTCCACCGACAGTCCGGCGACGATCGGCGGACAAGGCCGCGCTCAGAACAGGCGGCCGTCCTCTTCCGGCGAAGGCCCTTCGAGCTCCAGGAGAAACCGCTTGCGGTCGAGCCCGCCCGCGTAGCCGGTCAGGCGCCCCTGCGAACCCACGACCCGGTGGCACGGAACGATGATGCTGATCGGGTTCCACCCGTTGGCGTTGCCGACCGCCTGAGCGGCCGCGGGTACGCCGAGTTCCGCGGCCAGCTGCCCGTACGTGCGCGTCTCGCCGTGAGGAATCGACATCAGCAACGCCCACACGCTTTTCTCGAACGCCGAACCGCGCGGCGCCAGTTCCAGTTCGAAACCGCGCCGCTTCCCGTCGAAGTACTCGTCGAGCTGGCGACGCACCTCCTCGAAGCCCGTGCTGGTGCGTGGGCCGAGGCTGTCCAGGCGCGGAGTGCGCAGGTGGCCGTCGAAGTAGAGGCCGAGCAACGCCGTGCCCTCGCCGACCAGCGTCAGCTCGCCGATCGGTGAGTCGACGACGGTGTGGTGAACGTCCATCCCCGGATTCTCCGGTGGTGCTTCCGACAGGTGCGGGGAAGGCATGTAGACCTGGCGGGCGCGGCTCCGACGTCTCGGGTGAGGATGGGTCGTCCGGACGCGTCCACGACATCGCACCAGGAGCCGACGGTGAAGTACGTGATCATGATTCACTCGAACCCGCAGCCGTGGGGGCACCCGACCCCGGAGTACCTGCCGCAGTACCAGGACATGCCGCGGGAGCAGCGGGATCGGATCAACTCCGAGTTCGAGCAGATGCTCGGCGAGCTGCAGGAGAGCGGCGAGCTGCTCTCGGGGGAAGCGCTGGGCGCGCCCGAGTCGTCGCGGCTCTACCGCTGGGACGACGGGAAGCCGCTGGTCACCGACGGCCCCTACTCGGAGGCCAAGGAACACCTCGCCGGGTTCTTCCTGATCGACGTGGACAGCCAGGCCCGCGCCGAGGAGATCACCGCGCGCTTCGCGGGCCCCGGCGAGACCGTCGAGCTGCGGCCTGCCATGTGGCCCGGCGGTGACGCCTGATGGACTCGCGGGTGGTGGAGGACGTGTGGCGGCGCGAGTCGTCCCACGTCCTCGCCGCCCTGCTGCGCAGATACGGCGACCTGGGTGACTGCGAGGACGCGGCGCAGGAGGCGGCCGAGGCGGCGGCGTCGCAGTGGGAACGCGACGGCGTGCCGGACAACCCCCGCGGCTGGCTCATCCGGGTCGCCTCTCGGCGGATGATCGACCGGGTGCGCGCCGACAGCGCTCGGGCCGGGCGGGAACAGGCCGTGGCCGCGGCACGGCCCAGCGACGCCGACCTCGCGCCGTCGGCCGACCACGGGCAGCACGGCGACGACACGTTGCAGCTGTTCCTCCTGTGCTGCCACCCCAGCCTGAGCCGGTCCTCGCAGGTCGCCCTGACCCTGCACGCCGTCGCCGGCCTGAGCACGGCCCAGATCGCCGCCGCCTACCTGGTGCCGGAGCGCACGATGACGCAGCGCCTGACCAGGGCGCGGTCCACGTTGCGGGCGGCGGGTGCGGTGTTCGGGCGGCCGGCCGAGGCGGAGGTACCCGCACGGATCGCCGCGGTGCTCGACGTCTGCCACCTCATGTTCACCGAGGGGCACACCCGTTCCACCGGGGACGCGCTGGTGGACTCGACCCTGGCGGAGGAGGCCATCCGCCTGACCCGGCACCTGCACGCGGCGATCCCCGACCACGACGAGGTCGCGGGCGCCCTGGCCCTGATGCTGCTCACCCACGCCCGCGCGAGTGCCCGGACCTCCGGTGGCGACCTGGTGCCGCTGGCCGAACAGGACCGTTCGCGGTGGGACCAGCCGCGCATCGCGGAAGGAGTGCGCATCCTGGAGCGCGTGCTGCCCCGCGGGCACGTCGGCAGGTTCCAGCTCCAGGCCGCGGTCGCCGCCGTGCACGCGGAGGCCGTCACCTGGGAGAGCACCGACTGGCGGCAGATCAGCCTGCTCTACGGCATGCTCGCCAGGGTGGCCCCCAGCCCGATCGTGACGCTCAACCAGGCGGTCGCGGTCGGGATGGCATTCGGCCCGCGGGACGGCCTGGCCCTCGTCGACCCGCTGCTCGACGACCCGGCGATGCGACGGCACCACCGCACCCACGCCGTGCGCGCCCATCTGCAGGAACTGGCCGGCGACCCGGCGGGAGCGCTCGACAGCTACCGCCAGGCCGCCCGGCTCACCACGAGCCTGCCGGAGCAGCGTTATCTCAACGCCCGGATCCGCCGCCTGGAGCAGGCCTGATCCACTGGGGCGAATTTTTCTGTTATCGGCGGGCGGGCGGGACATCTCCTGGTCAGAAGATCCCCTGAACCCTGCCGAAAGGTTTCTCGATGCCCCACGTCCTCACCTCACGACTGCGGCGGCGCGTGTGGATCGCCGCCCTCGCCGTGGCAGGCGTCGCGGCGTCCGCGGTGACCGCGAACGCGATGTTCTTCACCCCGCCCGCGCCACCCAAGGCGAGTCCGACCTCCTCGGCCACGACCGTGACGACCATGTCGGCTCAGGCCGCGGGCACCCCGACGCAGGCCGGCACGCCCACGCAGGCGGCCGAGACGACGAAGGCCGCCGCGGTCGCCCCGGTGAAGCCGCAGGAGCCGATCCCGCCGAACGCGGTGCGCGTCGCGGAGTTCGTCGCCGAGTGCCCGTTCACGCACCGGCTGCCGGACGACCCGATCGTCCTGCCGAATCTGCCCGGCGCCTCGCACATGCACAGCTTCTTCGGCAACGACTCGACCAACGCCCGCTCGGACGTGACGAGCCTGGGCAAGGGCGCCAGCACGTGCAACCCGAAGGTCGACCTCTCGTCGTACTGGGTGCCGACGCTGCTGGTCGACGGCCAGCCCGTCGAGCCGACCGGCACGACGTTCTACTACCTCGGCGAGGGCGTGCGCGACGACGTGACCGCGCGCATCCAGCCGTTGCCGCACGGACTGCGCATCGTCGCGGGCAACGCCAAGGCCACCGCGCCGGACAACACCACGATGTCACGCTGGTCGTGCCTGCACGCCGGGCACGTCGGGGCGTCCAAGGACTTCGTGAACTGCCCGGCCGGCACCATGATCGAGTCCTATTTGGACTTCCCGCAGTGCTGGAACGGCAAGGACCTCGACTCCGCGGACCACAAGAGCCACATGTCCTATCCGGTCAACGGCGACTGCCCGGCCACGCACCCCGTGCCCGTGCCGAAGCTGCGCCAGGTGCTGCGATACCCGGTGAGCGGCGACCCGGCGCGGTTCAAGCTGTCGTCCGGTCCGGGCTTCACGATGCACGGCGACTTCTTCAACGTCTGGCCGGAAGCCGAGATGGCGCAGCGCGTGCGCGACTGCATCAACCGGATCGTCAAGTGCGGACCGGACGGCCGCCCCTAGTGCGGGTCCTCCTCCTCGCGGCGCTCCTGCTGGTGACGGGGTGCGGCACACCGATCGACACTCCTCCGTCCGACCTCAGCGCCACCGATCTGGCGTTCGTGGACCTGGTGATCCCCCAGAACGAGTCCGCGCTCGCCGCGCTCGCCCTGGCGAACCGGCCCGGTTCCGCGCTGCGCCCGGTGGCCGCTCAGGTGGAGGACCGCTATCGGGCCGAACTGGCCCAGGTCCGGGAGCTGCTCGCCAGGACCGGCCGGCAGGAGAGCGACCAGCACGAGGGCCACGACATGCCCGGCATGATCACGGCCGCCGAGCTGACCGCCGTCGGGTTCGCCGAGGGAACCGCCTTCGACCAGCAGCTGAAGGTGTTGCTGCGCGCCCAGTTCGAGGAGGCACGCACCGTCGCCCGCGCGGAGCTGTCGTCGGGCACGAGCAAACCGGTGCTGGAGCTGGGTGCCCGGATCGACAGCACGCGAGCGGAGTTCCTCGCGCTTCTGGGAGACGCCCCGAAGTCGCCGTGACCTGTGGTTTGATCTGCTGAACGCCTCGACCGTGAACCCGGTCGGGGCGTTCTGCCGATAACAGGGCGAAGACCCTTCGCTCGAAAGGCCACCATGACAGCAACCGACGCGGAGCTCATCGAGGCGTCGCTGCGCGTGACGGAGAAGTTCGCGGTCATCTTCGACCGGCACGCACCGCACATCCAGCGCTATCTCGCCCGGCGCCTCGGTCAGCAGGTCGCCGACGACCTGCTCGCCGAGACGTTCCTCGTGGCGTTCTCGAAACGGGGGCGCTACGACTCCTCCCGCCCGGACGCCCGGCCGTGGTTGTACGGCATCGCCACCAACCTGGTCGGTCAGCACCGGCGCGAGGAGGTGCGCCGGTACCGGATGCCCGCGACCGTGCCCGACGTGGACGACCACGCCGACCGGGTGGCCGCGGACGTCACCGCGCAGGCCATGCGGTCGATGCTCACCGGCGCGCTGGGGGCGTTGTCCGTCGAGGACAGGGACGTGCTGCTGCTGGTCGCCTGGGAACAGCTCAGCTATCTCGAGGTCGCCGACGCGCTGGCGATCCCGGTGGGCACGGTGCGGTCGAGGCTGAACCGCGCCCGCCGCAAGGTCCGGACGGCGTTGGGAACCGACAACCACACCGAGGTCGAGGAGCTGCTCAACAATGGATGACCTTCAGCTCGTCCGGGAACTGGACGAGACCCCGCTCAAGTCCGCCGACCAGCTGGCAGCCGCCCGCGCGCAGTTCGTGGCGGGCATGAAAGCACCCCGGCGCGGTCGTGCCGGGATCATCGCCGTCGCCACGATCGCCGTGGCGGCAGCGGCCGCCGGCGTGGCGCTGGTGCTGCCGTCCGGCTCCCCCGAACCGGCCCACCACGACACCGCGGCCCCGGTGGTGGACTCCGCCGTGCAACTGCTGAACCACGCCGCCGCGGCAGCCCGTTCGAAGCCCGACGTGGTGCCACGACCCGACCAGTTCTACTACGTGCGCACCGGCGGGCGGGAGGACTGGTTCTCCGTCGACGGCACCCGGGACGGCCAGATCATCCAGGCCGGGGGCGCCCCGCCGATCCCCGTGCCCGGCTGCGCCGGCGGCCGCAGGAAGGTGCTCGACAAGTACGACCAGCCGACGGGCGCCGTCGAGGAGTGCACGCCGGACCGCTCGTACCGGGACGACCTGCCCACCACGGCCGACGAGATGCTGAAGGTCCTGCAGGGCAACAACAAGGGCCAGTCGGTCAACGCGTACGGCAAGGACGTGCTGGGCCTGGTCATCAACTCGTACCTGCCGGGTCCGCAGCGGGCCGCGCTGTTCGAGGCGGCGACCCGCGTGCCGGGGCTGACGGTCGTGGAGAACGTCTCGTCCGGCCGTCCCGGGGTCGGGATCAGCTGGCCGGTGCCGGAAGGCTCGGCGCCGTGGGCCGAGCCGGTGGTGATGGTGTTCGACAAGGACACCTACGAGTACCTCGGCACGAAGAACAGGCCGCAGGACGCGTCCGGGTTCGTCGACCAGGTGGGCGACCGCGTCTAGCTCAAGTCGTTCAACGCCGCGACGGTGTGCTCGACGATCCGGTCCTGTGCCTCGGCACGGGACCGGGTCGGCACACCGTCGCCCGGTTGGTCGCCGTAGTCGCCGAAGTACGCGTGGACGGCACCGGCCACGACCTCGAAGTGCGTGCCCGCGGGCAACAGCTTCCGCGACTCGGCGACGTCCTGCGGTGTGGTGAAACCGTCGCGTTCGCCCGAGATGGACCAGGCGGTGAGGTTCTCGCGGGTGGAGAGGTCGTCGACCGGATAGGACGCCCACAACACGAGCCCGCGCACGGATCCATCGGCGAGAACGTCCTGGGCGGCCGCGACGCCACCGAGAGAGTGGCCACCGACCGCCCAGACCGGGACGTCGGGATGGTTCCTCCGCACCTGCGCGGTGTCTCCGCCGAGCAGCGCGATTCCCACCGGCTCCTTCACCACCACGACGAGAAACCCTTCTGCCGCAACGCGTCGCAGGAGCGGGAAGTACGCGCGGTGGTCGACCCTGGCGCCGGGGTGGAAGACCAGCCCGGCGCGCACCGGACCATCAGGGCGCAGCACCGCCGTGGTGGCGGTGTTCTCCGCCATGACGATCGTCGTCGCGCCGAACGGCTGCAGGTACACCGTGGGAGCGACGAGCAGAACGGCGACCACGACGGCGAGCCACGCGGGGACTCGCCGCCACAACGCCATCGCGATCCCCACCGCCACCACCACGGCGAGCAGCACCAGGTGGACCGGATGTCCGCTGCTCAAAGGACCCCAGCCGAGCAGGAGCAGCACCGGCGGAACAACGATGCAGGCGGCCACGGCACACCGTCGCGCCCATGTTCGGATCATCGGACGGACGATACCGAGCGCCTGGGTTTCTCAGCTCAGAGCCACGCGGGTGAAGTCGACGGGCACGTCGAGCGCGACGTTGATGTAGTTGGTGAACACGTTCAGCGCGACGTGCGCGACCGTCTCGACGATCTCCTCCTGGCTCAGGCCCGCGTCCCGCGCGGCCTGGACGTCGGAGTCGGCGATCTGGCCGCGGTTCTCGACGAGGGCGGTGGCGAGCGTGAGGACGGCGGCGGTGCGCGGGTCGTCCGACTTGCCGCTCTGGGCGTTTCTCATCTCCGCCGCGGTGACGCCTGCCTTCCTGCCGAGCATGGTGTGCGCGGAAAGGCAGTAGTCGCACCGGTTCTGGTCGGCCACGGCCACGGCGATCTGCTCGCCGATCTTCGCTCCGAGCGTGCCGCCGCCCAGCGCGCCGAACTGCGCCCACATGCTGCGCAGCGCGGCGGGTGAGTTCGCCACGGCCTTGAACATGTTCGGCACCAGGCCGAAGGCGCCCTTGATCTGCGCCAGGGTCTCCGCGCGCTCGTCGGTGATCTGGTCGGGGTCGGTGAGGTCGATGCGGGACATGGTGGTTCTCCTTCTGGTGATGGGGTGGGGCGGATCAGGTGCAGGTGCCGTCGATCGCGCAGACGGCCGGTGGCACGGCGCCGTCGAGCAGCCGCGTCACGGCCGAGGCCAGCGTCATGTCGTCGAGCGGGCCGAGTTTCTGGGCGCGCAGCATGCCGTCGCGGTCGATGAGCACCGTGGTGGGCGTGCCCTGCATGCGGTAGCGGCTGAACGTGACCGGCGCCGGGTGCGCGCTGCGCAGGGCGTCCACACCGACCGGGAAGGTGATCCGGTACTCGTGCAGGAACGCCTTGAGGCTCGCCGGGGTCATCGCCGCGTGGTGTTCGAACACGGTGTGCAGACCGATGACGGCGAGGTCGTCGCCGAACGTCCTGGCCAGGCGCGCGGCCTGCGGGAGGGCGTGCGACACGCAGCTCGGGCACAGCATCTGGAACGCCTCGAGCACGACCACGCGGCCGTGCAGGCGGGCCAGGTTCAGCGGTTCGCTGTTGAACCATTCGCTTGTCTCCCAGGGCATCGCGGGAGTCGCGAGTCCGTTCGACGTGGGCAGGAGGAGGCTCATGCCCACCACCTTGTCACAAACTAGGTAGGACTCCTACCTACTTCTGCGTGATCCAGGTCTCACCCCGAGCGGCACGTACCATCGCCGGGGACGTTCTACTGGCGAGGCGGATCGCATGACTGACACCGACGGCACGGCCGGGCTCGACCGGCGGCTGGCCGACGCGCTCGAGCGGCTCGGGCACGGCATGCGGTCACTCGCGCAGCGCACGGCACGCGAGCACGGCCTGTCGCCGCTGCAGCAGCAAGCCGTGCTGGCGCTGGCCCAGCACCCGCAGACCCGCCGTGAGGTGGCCGCGCTCGCCGCCGAGTTCGACGTCACCACGCCGACCATGTCCGACGCCGTGACCGCGTTGGAGCGCAAGGAACTCGTGACGCGCTCGCCCGGCGCGGACGGCCGCCGCCGATCGCTGGCGCTGACCGGCACCGGCCAGGAGGTGGCCCGTGGTCTGTCCTCTTGGGACGATCCGCTGACGGACGCCCTCGCCGGAGTTCCCGAGGCCGACCGCGCCACCACGTTGCACACCCTCCTGCGGGTGATCGCGGACCTGCAACGCGCGGGCGTGGTGAGCGTGACGCGCATGTGCACGACGTGCCGCTTCTTCGGCCGCGACGAACACCCCGACCCGGCCGTGCCCCACCACTGCCACCTGCTGCGCACCCCGTTGCCGCTCACGGACCTGCGCACGGACTGCCCGGAGCACGAACCGGAGCCGTCCGATGCCCCGGCGGCCCGGCGGAAGCAGCGCACCTCCGCTCGGTGAGGTCAGCCGCGCGCCAGCAACCGCCGGATGCGGCCGGCGTCCTCGGCTCGATGTTGTGCCTCGCACAGGTCGAGGGCCTGCCGCCACGCCGCCGCGGCCCTGTCGTGGTGACCGAGCGCGTGATGGGTGTGGCCGACGCGTTCCAGCGTCGCGACCTCGTGGTGGTCGTACCCGAGGTCGCGGAGCAGGCCCAGCGCCAACTCGTAGAGGTCGAGCGCCTCGGCGTGGTGGCCGGTGTGGTGGGCGATGTAGCCGAGACTGTCCACTGTGGTCGCTTCCAGCTCGCGTTCGCCGTGCCGGCGAGCCATGACCAGTGCGGCCTCGCAGTGGGCGCGGGCCTGGTCGTAGAGCCCCAGCCGGGCCTGGTGCCAGCCCACCTGGGTGTATCCCCAGGCCTCCCAGACCGTCATGCCGAGGTCCTGGAACAGGCGCAGCGCGGGGGTCGCGTGGTCCAGCGCTCGCCGGTCGTCGTCCAGGTCCTCCCAGATGGAGGCGATGAGGTGGTGGGCGTGGGCCTGGCCGGGGAGGTCGCCCGCCTGCTCGCTGATCCGGAGCGCGTCGCCCAGGTGCCGCAGGGCTTCTGACTGCCGGCCCAGACCGCTGCACGCGTCGCCGAGGTGTCTTCTGGCTTGAGCCTGGGCGGCCCTGTCGCCGGTGTGGTCCGCGGCGGCCACGCCGGCCCGCCACACGACGACGGCGTCGTGGTAGTCGCCCCGTCTTCGGAAGTACGTGTTCAAGGTCCAGCCCAGGTGCCACACCTGGTCGTGCAGGCCTTGCCCGGCGGCGAGTTCCTGCACTGCCAGCAGGTTCGGGAACTCGGCGGTCAACCACTCGGTCGCCGCCGTCTCGTTCTCGAACCCGAGCAGGACGCACCCCGGTGCGGGCACCCCGATCGCGAGTGGTTCGCCGAGCGGATCCAGCACCCGCTCGGCGGCGAACGCGGTGTGCACGTAGAAGTCGACCACCCTTCGCAGCGCGGCGGGGTCGTGGTGGGCGCGTTCGCTCGCGTACAACCGGACGAGGTCGTGCATCCGGTAGCGGCCGGGGGCGTGCTGACCGACCAGGTTCGCCTGCTCCAGTTGCCGCAGACAGGCGCGGACTCGGGCGACGGGCAGCGCGGTGAGGCTCGCGGCGGCGGGCAGGCCGATGTCCGTGCCGGGTGCGAGACCGAGGGCGCCGAACACGGTGGCCGCCTCGGTGGGCAAAGCGTTGCAGGACCAGGAGAACACGGCTCGGAGACTCACCAGGTCCTCACCGGCGTCCAGGGCGTCCAGCAGGTCGTTCTGCTCGCGCAGCTCGTCCGCCAGCACGGACAACGGGAAGCCGGGATGCGTGCCGGCACGGGCGGCCACGATGCTGATCGCCAGCGGCAGGCCCGCGCAGCAGGCCAGGAGCGCTTCTGCCACAACGGGTTCGGCGGCGAGCCGGTCCTCACCCAGGTGCGTCGCCAGCAGCCGGCGTGCTTCCTCGTCGCTCAGCCGGTCCAGGTTCAGCGCACGCGCGCCGTGCGCGGCGACGAGACCGGTGAGCTGACGGCGACTGGTGACCAGGACGCAGGCAGGGCCGCCGGGCAGCAGCGGCACCACCTGGGCGGTGTCGGCCGCGTTGTCCAGGAACACCAGCATCTTCCTGCCCGCGACCAGGCTGCGGTACAGCCCGGCCTGCGCGTCCGCGTCGGCGGGAACGGCGGACGGGGCGACACCGAGGGCGTCGAGGAAGCCGCGAACCGCGGTCGCCGCGGACATCGGCTGCCCGCCGGGATCGAAGCCGCGCAGGTTGACGTACAGCTGGCCGTCGGGGAACCGGTCGAGGTGCTGGTGCGCCCACTGCGCCGCCAGCCAGGTCTTGCCCATGCCGCCCAGCCCGCCGATGGCCGAGATCACCACGGCGTCGTCGTCGCCGAGCGCGGCGTCGAGGTCGGCCAGTTCGCCGCTGCGGCCGGTGAACCGGCGCGGCCGGGCCGGAAGCTGGTGCGGCACCACGGTTGTGTGCGGCCGGACGAGTGCCGTCAGCGCGGGGTCGGTGGCGAGGATCCGTTCGTGCAACTGCCGCAACGGCGGGCTGGGATCGGTGCCGAGTTCCTCCGCCAACCGCTTGCGCACCTCCTGGTAGTGCTCCAGGGCGTCGGCAGGGCGACCGCAGTTGTACAGCGCGAGCATGAGCTGGCCGGCCAGGCGTTCGTCCAACGGGTTGCCGGCCGCCCATGACGACAGGTCGGGCAGCAGTGCCGCGTGCAGACCGAGGCGGAGCTGGATGTCGACGAGCTCGAGCCGAACGGCGTGCCGGTGCTGGATCAGCGTGGCGCGCAGGGAGTCGAGCCAGGCGGTGTCCAGCCCCGCGAACGGTTCTCCTCCCCACAACCTCAGCGCCTCCTCCAGCAACGCGGCGGCCCGGCCGTCGTCACCAGCGGCGCGGCCGCCTTCCACAAGACGACGAAACCGGTGCAGGTCAACGTTGTCAGGATCCACGGTGAGCTGATAGCCGGTCGATCGGCGGGTGATCGTCACGCCCGCGGGCGTCAACACACCGCGCAGCATGGTCATGCTGTGCTGAACGGCCGCACGCGGTTTGCGGGGCAGAGGCCGATCGCTCCAGACCCGGTCCACCAACTGGTCGACCGACACGACCTGGTTCGCCTCGACCAGAAGTACTGCCAGCACAGCACGAAGCTGCGCGTAGCCGATCGCGATCGGACTACCGTGCACCCGCGCCTCGACGTCGCCGAGCAGCCGGAACCGCACAGTCATCCGGCGTGCCCTCCCCGAGCCCCCAGCACCATGTTCCATGCATACCGGGGAATCGGGGAGGAAGTCACGTCACGGCCAGATCTGCCACCACTGATCGTTGTAGCCGAGGATGCAGTTGTAGCTCACGGCGTTCCCACCGTTCTGCCCCTGGTTCGACGGAACGGCGAGGCAACGGCCGCTCTTGTAGTTGCGCAGCCGGTGGTGCACGTTGTCCGGCATCAGCTCGGGCAACCACCACTGGTCGTAGTAGCCGTCGACGCAGTCGTACTGCACGACCTTCGCGCCGTTGTTGGGGTTGGCCGCCGCGACGCAACGGCCGGTGTTCTGGTTGCGGAGCCGGTAGTACCCCGGCGCGGCCGCGATGGGTTCGAAGAGCCAGTACTGGTCGGTGAACGACGAGTAGCAGTCGTAGTGGATCAGCGGCTTGCCGTTGCGGTTGTCCGCCGAGTTCACCGCGAGGCACTTGTGGTGGTAGTTGTTGATCAGGTTCTGGTACGTGCCCGGATTGATGCCCTGCACCGCCGGTTGCTGCTGCTCCACCGCAACCGCCGCGGCCGGCGTCAGGAACAACGCCGCAGCCGCGGTCATCGCGAGCGCCAACGCCTTCCGTAACCCGATTCTCATCCGTCCTCCAAGAGGCAAGGGCTGTGTGACGGGCACAGCCTTGCCGCCGGTGCACGGGCAGTTCGTTGGCAGCGCGTGAGCGCGCTGGTCAGGCCGCGCTACTGCCCGACGACCACACCGGTGCGGGCGGCGCGCAGCACGCCCCAGTCGTAGAGCGCCTGAAGCGCCGGTCCCAGCGACCGGCCCTCCTCGGTGAGCGAGTACTCGACGTGCGGAGGCCGCTCGACCCGTGCCACGAGGCCCGCCTCCTGCAGCTCGCGGAGCCGCTGCACGAACATCTTCTCGCTGATGCCGGGCACCTTGCGGCGCAGCTCGCCGTAGTGGTGCGGGCCCTCCTTGAGGTGGGCGAGGACGACCGCGCGCCACTTGCCACCGATGACGTCGAGGGCGAGCTCGACCGGACAGTGGTACATGGGCGCTCCTCACCAAAAGGTGCGTACTTGCCGGGCTTTTCGCCTGGTGCTGGAGTGGGCGTCGTGATCAACGACCAGTCAACACCTTCTCTGTACACCTGGGCCGGTGGCTCAGCGGCGCTGTTGAAGCTGACCGAGGCGTTCTACCGGCGCGTCGCCGACGACGCCGTGCTCGCGCCCGTGTTCGCCGGGATGGATCCCGGCCATGCCCGTTACGTGGCGTTGTGGCTCGGCGAGGTGTTCGGCGGCCCCGCCGCCTACACCGCCGAGCGCGGCGGCTACGAGTTCATGCTGGCCAAGCACCTCGGGCGGGCCATCACCGAGGAGCAGCGCCGGCGCTGGCTGAACCTCATCATGGACGCGGCCGACGAGGTGGCGCTGCCGGACGACCCCGAGTTCCGTGCCGCGTTCGTGTCCTACCTGGAGTGGGGCACGCGGCTGGCGGTGCAGAACTCGGCGCCGGACGCCAAGCCCTTCCACGGGGCGCCCGTGCCGAAGTGGGGCTGGGGCGAGGCGCCGCCGTACGTCGAGAAATGACCCCTTCGAAAAAAGTTCTGGAGAAGGTGTCGGATCCGGGACGGGGCGTTCGTAGCTGAGGTGAGGCCGCGAGAGAGCGGCACCGAAGCGAAGGAACCGCGATCATGAAGCTGACCACCATGTCCCAGATCACGCTCGACGGAGTGGTGCAGGGCAACGGCGGCGCGTCGGAGGAGGACCGCAGGAACGGGTTCGAGCGCGGCGGCTGGGCCCGCGGCAAGGGCGACGACGGGACCAGGGCGTTCATCAACGAGACCTACCAGCGCGCCGACGCGTTCCTGTTCGGCCGGCGCACCTACGACCTGTTCGCCGGCTCTTGGGGGTCCCTGACCGAGGCGGACGTCCCCGGCTCGGAGCCCGTCCTGCGGGCGTTGAACGCGCAGCCCAAGTACGTGGCGTCGACGACGCTCGCCGACCCGGCGTGGGCGGGCACCTCCGTGCTGTCCGGTGACCTCGCGGCCGCCGTCGCGGACCTGAAGGCCAAGCCCGGCGGCGAGCTGCAGGTGCACGGCAGTGGCACGCTGATCAGGTGGCTGCTGGCGAACGACCTGGTCGACGAGATGACGCTGATCGTGGTGCCGGTGGTGGTCGGCCAGGGCTTGCGGCTGTTCCCGGAGAACGGCCCTGACCTCGCGCTCGACCTGGCCGAGTCGCGAGTGGACTCGAAGGGCGTCGCGACCCAGGTCTACCGGACCGCCGGGCGTCCTTCGTACTGGCCGAACTGAAGCACCCCACCAGGAGAGGACCTTCCCATGCGGTATCTGGTTTCCGTGATCGACGACAAGAGCAATCCGGGCAGCACGGACCGGGGGCCCGCCATCAGCGCGTTCAACGAACGGCTGATCGCCGACGGCCACTGGGTGTTCGCGGGCGGGCTCGCGGACACCGACTCGGCCACGGTCGTCGACAACCGGGGCGCGGAGGCGCTGTTCAGCGACGGGCCGTTCGTGGAGTCGAAGGAGTACCTCGCCGGCGTCTGGGTCTGGGAAGCCCCCGATCTGGACGTGGCGCTCAAGCTCGCCACCGAGGCCTCGAGGGTCTGCGATCGCAAGATCGAGGTGCGGCCATTCCAGTGAACGACGCCGCAGCGGCGGTCACCCGCGCCCACCGCGAGGAGTGGGCACGGGTGACCGCCGCCCTGACCAGGCGCTTCGGTGACCTCGACATCGCGGAGGAGGCGGCGGCCGAGGCGTTCGCGATCGCCGTCGAGCGCTGGCCCGCCGACGGTGTGCCGCCCAACCCCGGCGCCTGGCTGACCACCACCGCCACCCGCCGGGCCATCGACCGGATCCGCCGGGAGAGCAAGCGCGACGACAAGCACGAGGAGGCTCGGATGATCCACGACGACACCCCGCACGAGCCTCTCGGCGCCATCGACGACGACCGGCTCCGGCTGATCTTCACCTGCTGCCACCCGGCGCTGGCGGCCGAGGCGCGCGTGGCGTTGACGCTGCGCATGGTCGGCGGGCTGACCGTGCCCGAGATCGCCCGCGCCCTCCTGGTGGCCGAAAGCGCTGTGGGGCAGCGGATCACCCGCGCGAAGGCCAAGATCAAGGCCGCGCGCATCCCGTACCGCGTGCCGTCCGCCGACGATCTCCCCGCCCGCGTGTCCGGGGTGCTGACCGTGCTGTTCCTCGTGTTCAACGAGGGCTATCTGGCCACCGGTCCCGGCACCGATCCCCTGCGGCACGACCTGACCGCCGAGGCGATCCGGCTCACCCGCCTGATCCGCGCCCTGTTGCCGGACGACGGCGAGGTGGCAGGGCTGCTGGCGTTGATGCTGCTCACGGAGGCACGCCGGGCAGCCCGCGTCTCCCCCGGCGGCGAACTGGTCGCCCTCACCGAGCAGGACCGCGGCGCCTGGGACACGACACTGATCGCCGAAGGCCACCGGCTGGTGCGAGAACGGCTGGCCGCCGGGGTGGCGCCTGGTCGCTACCAGATCCTCGCCGCGATCAACGCCGTGCACACCTCAGCCCGCGACATGCGCGACACCGACTGGTCGCAGATCCTCGCCCTCTACGACCAGCTCGTCCGCGTCGATCCCTCGCCGGTCGTCGCCCTCAACCGGGCCATCGCGGTCGCCGAGCTCGACGGCCCGGAGGTGGCGCTGGCGGCCGTCGACCGTCTGGAGGACCGGCTGTCCGGCTATCACGCCTTCCACGTCACCCGCGCGGACCTGTTGCGCCGCCTGGGCCGCAGCCAGGATTCGCGCGCCGCCTACGACAAGGCCATCGAGCTGGCGGGAAACACCGCGGAGGTCGCCTACCTGACCCGGCGCCGCGACCAGCTGCTCACCTGATGCGGCTCAGGAGGTCCGCGACTCGTTGCGCCCCAAGGCGATAGCCGGACGTCGCGTGCAACGCCGCCGCCTCCTCCGCGCGGCGCCGCGCGTCCGTCCGACCTTGAGCGAGGTCTGCTTCGGCGAGCACGCGCAGGCTCTCCCCCTCGATCAGCCGATGCCCGGTGCCCCGGCTGATCTCCAGCGCCTCCTGGGCCAACGCGCGGGCGGAGTCGTGTTCCTCGTGCCTCAAATGCAGTGCCGCCAACGAGATCAGGGCGTCGCACCGGCCGCGTTGGTGGGACGTGGCGAGCGCCAGGTCCAGCGCGGTGCGCAGTTCGGTCCGGGCGGCGTCGTCGTAGCCGAGCAGGAGGTGGGTGCTGCCGAGCACGTGCCACGCGCTGATCTGGGTGCGCCGCATACCCAGGCGCGTCGCGATCTCCAGCGCCTCCCGCGCCGTGTCCAGGGCGAGGTCGTACTTCTCCAGGTCGCGGTAGGCGCCGGAGAGGTTCGCGAGGTTGCCGGCCTCCTCCGCCGGTTCGGCGAACTCGCGGCACAACGCCAGACCGGCCTCGTAGTGCTCGATCGCCCGTTCCAGCCGCCCGAGCGCCTGGCAGGAACGGCCCGCGTGCGTCTCACCGAGCAGCACGCCGAAGCGGATCCCCTTGTCGCGCGAGACCTCGATGGCCTCGGTGTGCAGCGCGTAGGCCTGGTCCAGTTCGCCGAGCTCCCAGTACGCGTCGCCGAGGACCAGCGAGCCGACGGTCGGCCGGCCGTCCTGCCGCCAGAGCTCACGCGCCCGCTGGTAGTAGGTGGCGCAGTCGCGCGGCCGGCCCATCGAGATCGACGTCCGGCCCAGCGCGCAGAGCACGACGCGGTAGAACTCCTTGTGTCCCAGCTCTTCTGCGGCGCTGAGGGCTTTGCGCAGGAACGTCAGCGACTGCTCGTAGTCGCAGCCGCACCAGTGCGCGTCGCCGATGATCCGCAACGCGTGCGCCTCGGCGAGCAGGTCGCCGCTACGCCGGGCGGCCTCCAGGACCGCCGTGCCGGTGTCGAGCCAGACCACCTCCATGCGGTGGCGTTCGAACTGCGAGTGCAATGCGATCAACAACTGCACCGCGAGCCGGGTGTGGCCTTCCTTCGCGGCGGCGTGCGTGGTGGCGACGAGGTTCTCGGTCTCCACGTCGATCCACGTGTTCGCGATGATGTCGTCGATGAACGTGGTGTGGCGGTAGTCCTCGGCCAGCACGTGCCGGTACGTGCGCGGATCGACCCGTTCGCCGGCGTTCAGCAACGTCAGCGCGAAGTGGCCCCACAGGCGTTCGGCCGCGGCTTCTCGTTCGGTGTCAGCGAGTTGGGCCGCGTGCAGGCGCAACAGGTCGTGGAACGTGTACCGGCCGGGCCGGTGCTCGTCGACCAGGTGCGCGGCGGTGAGCAGGTGCAGGCAGCGCTCGGTCTCCGCCGAGTCGAGCGCGGTCAGCGCCGCGATGGCGTCCGCGGTCAGGTCCCGGCCCGGCATGTGGCCCATCAGCCGGAACACCCTGCGCGCGGCGGGTTCCAGTGCCTCGTACGACAGGTCGAACGCCGCGCCGACCGCGGTGTCGGGGTCGCCGGGCGCCGCCAGCGAGGCGAGCCGGTCGCCGGAGCGCAACGCGGCCACGTATCCGCCGATCGTCCGGCCGCTGAGCAGGTGGGCGGCGGCGATGCGCAACGCCAGCGGTAACCCCGCGCACAGGCCCACCAGGTCGGTGACAGCGCCGGGCTCGGCCGCGACCCGCTGCTCCCCCAGCACGTGGACGAGCAGGGCCCGCGCCGCGTCCGGGTCCAGTTGCTCCAGCTGGATCCGCCGGGCGCCGTCACGCGCGACCAGGCCGTCCAGGCGGTACCGGCTGGTGACGAGGACGAGGCAGCCCGGCGAGCCCGGCAGCAGCGGCCGGACCTGGCGGGCGTCGACCGCGTCGTCCAGCACGACCAGCACGCGCCGATCCGCCAGCAACGTCCGGTAGGTGGCGGCGGCGGTCTCGGCGTCGGCGGGGACCTTGGCGCGTTCCAGCCCGAGGCCGACGAGCAGGTGGGTCAGCGCTTCGAGCGGCGTCACCGGGGCGCCGCCGCCGTGCCCGCGCAGGTTCAGGAACAGCTGCCCGTCCGGGAACCGCGACCGGGCGCGATGAGCCCAGTGGACGGCCAGCGTCGTCTTGCCGATGCCCGCCATGCCCGCGATCGCGGACACGACCACGGCGTTCGACTCGTGCGCGAGCAACGCGTCCATCGTGAGCAGAACGCCCTCACGACCCGTGAAGCCCTGCACGCTCGCGGGCAGCTGTGCGGCCACCACCTGACCGGACGGCTCAAGATCGGCCCGGGGCGTGGACGGGCGCGACGCGGCGGTGACCAGGCCCGACTGCTGCTCCGAACTCAGTCGCAACGCTCTGGCCAGCCGCGTGACCGTCTCGCGGTGGGGGTACCGGCGAGCCCCGCGTTCGAGCGCGCCGATGGCCTGAGCACTGATTCCGGCCTGCTCGGCGAGCGCTTCCTGAGTCAGCGCCGCAGCCAGCCGGTGATGACGCAGCAACGCGCCGAAAGACCCGTCCACACAGCCCTCCCCTACACCGACTGTATCGGTGGGTTGTGCGGGTTGTCGCTGTCGCCACCGCCGTTCGGGCTAAAGAATGAGGTCAGTTCAGGTGGCCGGTACGGGATCCGGGGGACGGCCACCTTCCGAGAGGACCGGTTGCCGCGACGGGGGCGGCAACCGGTCTTCGTTCTCAAGGCACGTCGAGCTTGAAGGGGTCGTGCTCGGTCAGCAGCTTGTCGAGCCGGGCCTTGTCCACTCTGCTGGTGATGTAGGTGTCCTCCTGCCGATCCCTGAGCACCTTGGCCAGGGTGAACGCCGAGGTGACCGTGTAGAGCATCGCGATTCCCAGGAACGCGCGGACCCATCCGTCGACGGGCAGGAACACGACTCCGATGCCGACGGCGGTCAGCGAGAGCCCGAACGAGAGGACCGCCTGCACGTAGAAGGCAGCGGTCGTCGGGGTGTGCGAGGGCGCGGAAGACGTCATGATCCGAGATTCCTGCGTCACACCCGGACTGTCATGAGTACGGCTACTCAAGTCGAGATCATCCGCATGGGTGTGCGCGCATTTGCCCTAACGAAAGCTGCTCCTTTTGCGACTGGTCAGGGAAATGGACACCCGCTACCGATTAGTTTCGCGAACAAAGCGGTGAGCCCTCACAGCGAAGTTGCCACCGCTAGGGCCTTCTGACCTGTGTTCACCCAGCCCGCCCAGGTCCGGAACCTCTTTTATTGCATCAGTTTCGTATGCGTGGATTGTTCGTGTTGAGACATCTCGATAGGGTCCGCGTATCAGTACAGGGCATCACGTTAAGGGCGGCTTTCTTTGATCGGGCAGCGTGGACGACCGCCGTCGGATGCCGACCTCATCGATGCAGTCAGAGATGGCCAGGTCGAGGAGTACGGCAAGCTCTACGAACGTCACGTGCGCTCGGCGAACATCCTTGCGATGCAACTGTCCTCGTCGTCCTCGGACGCCGATGACCTTGTGGCGGAAGCGTTCGCGAAGGTTCTCGCCGCGCTGCGCGGCGGTGGCGGCCCCGGCGCCGCGTTCCGGCCGTACCTGCTGACGGCCGTGCGGCACGCGGCGTATGACCGCACCCGCAAGGAAAAGCGGGTCGAACTGGCCGGTGACATCGAAGAGGTTCCCGGCGCCACGAAGGCGACCAGCGTGCCGTTCCGCGACAAGGCGATCGAGGACCTCGACCAGGCCATGGCGGCGACGGCGTTCGCGACGCTGCCCGAGCGGTGGCAGACAGTCCTGTGGCACACGGCGATCGAGGGTCAGTCGCCCGGTGAGATCGCGCCGTTGCTCGGCTTGACCGCGAACGGCGTGTCCGCGATGGCGTTCCGTGCGCGCGAGGGTCTGCGCAAGGCGTTCCTGCAGGCGCACGTCAACCAGGAGCCCGCGGAGAAGTGCCGCTCCACGGTGACGAAGCTCGGTGCGTGGACCCGCGGCGGGCTCAAGGGCCGCGACGCCGTCCACCTCGACGAGCACATGGACACCTGCGCGGAATGCCGCAAGCTCGCGCGAGAACTGTCCGACGTCAACGGCGCGTTGCGCGGACTGGTCGCCCCGATCGTGCTCGGCACGGGCACCACCGGGTACCTCGCCGCCGCCGCGACCGCGACCAAGGGCGCCGTGGTCACCCTGAGCGCCTCCACGTGGCTGGGCGTCGCCGCTTCGGCCGCCGCGGTCGTCGTGGTCACCGCCAGCGGCGTCGTGAGCTCGGACAGCACCCCGCCCACCACGGTCCTCGGCGCCGCTCCGACGACCAGCACGAGCGCATCGGCGGAATCCGGGCAGACCGAACAGCCCGGCACCACGCAGAGCGCCGGCAGCACCCCGACGACACGCCGTTCCGCCGGTGCCACCACCGGCGCCGACCCGACCGAGGCCACCGAACCGGAAGAGCCCACGGACAACAACACGATCGCCCCCTCGTCGGCCAAGCTGTCCGGGTCCGGGCCCGGCACGATCGCCATGACCACCGACGGCCCGCCGAACGAGATGAACATCAGCATCACCAACAACGGCACGTCCCCCACGACGTTGCCAACGTTGACGCTGACCATGCCCGACAAGGTCAAGACGGTCGGGCCGGGCAAGAGCTCGGTGGGATTCGTGGGCTGCCCGGCCGGCAAGGGCACCGTGACGTGCGAGGGCGGGGAGCCGCTGGCGCCCGGCCAGACGCTCACGTTCCGGGCGCGACTGCAGGCGGGTCCGAAGGCCGGGGACGGGGTCATCACCGGGGTGGCGGGGCCGGTGCAGGTGAGCGTCACCATCACGATCGCCCAGTCGTAGAGTCCACTTCGGACAGCGCGATCGGCGTGAGCACCGCACCATGAACGGGTGGAGGAGCTCACGGCGGCGTTGCAGGAGCTCGAAGCGCCGTTCCGCACGCTCGTCGACGACTCGGAGTGGGCGCACGCGAGCGTCGAGGGGCTGGTGCTCGACGTCGGCGGGTGGTGGTCCGCCGACGACCGGACGCGCCTGCAACCCCAGGTGACGTTCAGCGACGCCTTCAGCGAGGCGGGCCGGCACCAGGGCGGCGTGTACGTCGAGGGATACCTCTGGACGGACGGCCAGGCGGTCGCGGCCGCGTGGTGCGGGCTTGGGACCGCGGTCGTCTACGGACCGCGCGCGGAGGCCTATCTGGGGGTGGCGCTGTCTCCCCACTTCTGCCGCCGGATCCAGCAGCGCAACGGCACAGCCGCGGTGCTCATGAGCAAGCATCCGCGGCTGTTGCCGTTGCTGCGGGACGGGTTGCCGCGCGGCGCGGTGCTGCCCGGCGGGAGGCCGGGCCCGCGCTCAGTCGGTGCCTAGCGCGGCGAACCTCTCGTCCGCCTCCCGCTGGTGCCGGGCCGCCTCGACGGGATCCGCGACCGCACGTGCGAGGTGCTTGTGCGCGTTCGCGGCCTCACGCCGGTCGTCGATCCGTTCCGCCAGTTCCAACGCCTCACGCAACGGCGCCAAGGCGTCAGCGGGACGTCCGGCCGCCGTCAGCACCTCACCGAGGTAGTTGAGCACCACGGTTTCCGTTGTGACGTCACCGATCGCGCGCACGGCCGCCAACGCCGACTCCAACGCCTCCAGCGCTTCGGAGTGCCGGCCCATGGCGTGCAGGATCATGCCCAGCGCGCTCTGGGTGTCGGCCTCGTCGCGGCGGCTGCCCATCTCGCGCATCAACGCGAGCGCGGACGTGCACGCCTGCAGCGCCTCGTCGTACCGGCCGAGCGCGCTGTAGATGTTGCTGACGTTGCTCATCGCCTGCGACTCGAGGTGCCGGTCGCCGAGCTGCCGCGCCACCGTGATGGCCTGTTCGAGCAGGTCAGCGGCCTCGGCGTGGCGGCCGAGAGACCGGTAGACCAGCGACTGGTTGTTCAGCGTGCCCGCCACGCCCTGCAGGTCGCCCAGCTCGCGGAGCATCTCGATCGCGCGCTCGTTGTAGTGGATGGCCCTCGGGTACTGCGCGGTCTGCCAGAACACCATCGCGTAGTTCTTGGTCGTGATCGCGAGGGCGACCGGCTCGTCCTTCGCCGCCTCCAACGCCAGTTCGTTGATCGTGGCCCAGTCACGCGTGTGGCCGCGCACCATGCAGAAGAACGTCAACGCGCGCGCGAGCTGCCATGTGTGCGTGCGCCAGTCACCGTCGAGCGACAACGCCACGGCGGCGACGAGCGTCTGGCGTTCGGTCTCCAGCCACTCGACGGCGTGGTCGTAGTCGCGCAGCACGAGCCGCGACTCCGGCCGGTAGGTGATGTCGACCTCGTACTTGCGCGCGGCGGGCGACATCAGCCTCGTCGCCTGGTTCGCCGTGTCCAGGAAGTGGTCCAGCAGCCTGGTCAGCGGCTCACGGGTGGCGTGCACTTTGGACTGCGCGTACTGCCGGAGCAGGTCGTGCATCCGGTACCGGCCGAGCGTGGTCGCCTCCAGGAGGTGGACGTCGACGAGATCCTCGAGCATCCCGTCGCACTCCAGCAGGTCGAGCTCGCCCAGCGCCGCGGCCTGGTCGACGTCGAAGTCCGTGCCGTGGTGCAGGCCCAGCAGGCAGAAGAGCCGCTGGTGACCGGTGGGGAGCTGGCCGAACGACAACGCGAAGACCGCGTCCAGCTCGGATAATCGTCCCTCGCGCAGCCGCGTCGCGAGGTGGGCGGTGTTCCAGGTCGGACGGCTGCGGAGCCGTCCGGCGGCCAGTCGCACGGCCAGCGGCAGCCTGCCGCACAGCTCGACGACCTCGCGGGCCGCCGGGTCGGTGCCGCGTTCGTCGCCGACGATCGTGGCGAACAGCTGCAGCGCCTCCGCCTCGGACAGCACGTCCAGCGTGAGCGTCGACGTGCCTTCCAGCTCGACCAGCCGCGCACGGGACGTGACCAGCACCAACGAGCCCGGCACGCCCGGCAGCAGCGGCCGCACCTGCTCGGCGCTCACCGCGTTGTCGAGCACGACGAGCAACCTGCGCTTCGACAGTTCGCCGCGCCACATGGCGGCCCGTTCGTCGAGGCCGACCGGGATCTCTTCCAGGCCGAGCGCGCGCAACAGCACGTCGAGCGCGTCTGTCGGTTCCACGGGCGCACGGCCCGCGGTGTGCGCGTGCAGGTCGATGAACAACTGACCGTCCGGATACTCCAGACGGTGCGCCAGGTGCACGGCGAGTGTCGTCTTGCCGACGCCCGGCATGCCGTCGATCGCGGAGATCACGACGGCGGACTTGCCGGTGACGGCCCTGGTCAGTCGCTCCATCTCGGACTCGCGGCCGGTGAAGTCGGCGACGTCGCGCGGCAGCGTGTTCAGGGCGGGCCGCGGCTCGTCCCCGCGCAGCAGCCGCGCGTGCAGTTCCCGCAGGTCGTGGCCAGGATCGACGCCCAGTTCGGCGGCGAGCAGCACCCGCACGTCCTCGAACGCCTGCAACGCCTCGGCAGGCCGGTTGGCCCGCTGCAGCGCGTGCATGAGCTGCAACCAGAGCTGTTCCCTGAGCGGGAACTGCTTGGTCAGCCGCCGCAGTTCGGCGATCAGCCGCTCGCCCTGCCCCAGCTCGATCGACAGCCGCGCGTGCTGCTCGGCGACTGTGAGCCGCCGTTCCTGCAACAGCGTGAGCTCGGCTTCGAGCCGGGGCCCCACGGTGAGGCCGTCCAGCGACGGGCCGCGCCACAACGCGAGTGCCTGTTCGTACTCGGAGACCGCCGTCCGGTGCTCCCCCTGCTTCAACGCCTCGTCGCCCGCCGCGCACAGCCGTTCGAAGACGGCGACGTCGACCTCTCCGTCCGGCACCTTGAGCCGGTATCCGCCGGGAACGGTGACGAGGTCGTCCAGCACGAGCTTGCGCAGGGCGGCGACATAGGTTCGGATGTTCGATTCAGGAGCCGCGGGTGGAGATTCCCACACCGCTTCGCTCAGATGTTCAAAACTGACCGTCTCGTTGGCGTGCAGTGCCAACGCTGCCAGCAGTGCCCGTTGCCGGGGCCCGCCCAGCCGCAGTTCCACGCCCCCACGCCAAATCTGCAGCGGCCCAAGAAGCCGATACCGCACTAGCCCTCCTCGGTGGGCATGCTGCCAGAACTCGGCGGTGCTGTGCGGAATTTGTGCGGACGATCTTGGAAACTTGGCCGACGCCGCTGTGAAGAGGGGGAACGAAGATGGACCTGAGCAGATCATGGTCCGGCCAGGCAGCCTAGGATGACCGCATGACCGAGACGGCGAAGCGACGTCCCGGCCCCCGGATCGAAGAAGTCGCGCGGGTGGCCGGAGTGTCCAAGTCGACCGTCTCGCGCGTGATCAACGACGAGCAGTACGTCAGCGCCAAGGCCCGGGAGGCCGTGCACGCCGCCATCGCGGAGTTGGGCTACTCCCCCAACCAGGCCGCGCGGTCGCTCGCCGGCAACCGGGCCAACGCCATCGCCCTGGTGGTCTCGGAGCCGACCGGCCGCGTCCTGTCCGACCCGTTCTTCGCGGGTGTCCTGCGGGGCGTGCACGCCGAACTCGCCGGCCGCCACATGCAGTTGCTGCTGATGATGAGCCAGCCCTCCGACACCAGCGACCTGGTGACGTACCTGAGCAGCGGCCACGTCGACGGCGCGCTGCTGGTCAGCCTGCACGGCGAGGACCCGCTGGTGCCGATGCTGGCCGAGATCGGCCTGCCGGTCGTCTCCGGCGGCCGTCCACTCGGCACCCCCGTCCCGTTCGTGGACGCCGACAACTTCACCGGCGCCCTGGAAGCCGCGCGCTACCTGGCGTCGTTGGGCCGCAAGCGGATCGGTACCGTCGCCGGCCCGAAGGACATGGCCGTGGGCGCCGACCGGCTCAGCGGCTTCAAGCGCGGCCTGAGCGAGGCCAAACTCACCAGCGACCTGGTCGCGCACGGCGACTTCACGCCGGAGAGCGGCGCACGGGCCATGGAAGCGTTGCTGCGCAAGGCTCCCGACCTCGACGCGGTGTTCGTCGCCGCGGACATCATGGCCCTCGGCGCGTTGCAGGTGCTGCACGCGCAGGGCAAGCGCGTCCCTGAGGACGTCGCGGTTGTCGGGTTCGACGACTCGGTGTTCGCCGCGACCGCGACGCCACCGCTGACGACGATCCGGCAGGACGTCGAGGAGCTGGGCCGCACCATGACGTGGCGGCTGCTCGCGGAGCTCGCGGGCGAGGACGGGCTGCCGCCGTCACTGCTGCTGCCGACCACGCTGATCAAGCGGTCCAGCGCCTGATCAGTTCGATCACCTCGTCCACGTGCTCGCGGTGAGTGCGGTGGCTGAGCACGCAGATCCGCAGCGTGAACTTCCCGCCGAGCCTCGTGCTGGACAGGAAGAACCTGCCGGACTCGTTGAGGCGCTTGAGGAGTTGCTCGCTGTCGGCGCTGCGGAACACGACGACGGTGAGGTCGGACGGGAGCACCTCGACGCCGTCGATCTTCGCGAGTTCGGCGCGCAGGTGGTCGGCGAGGTCGTGCTTCTCGTCGAGCGCCTCGCGGAACGCCGCGACGCCGTGCAGGTGCAGCGGCAGCCAGACGCGCAGGCCGCGGAACTCGCGGGTGAGCTCGGGGCCGAGGTCGGCGTAGTCGGGCAGGCCGGTGCCGTGGTCGAGGTCCTGCAGGTAGTCGCCGTCCGCCACGTGTGCGGCGCGGAGCCGGGCTTCTGAGCGCACGAGCAGGACGCCCGTGCCGTACGGGAGGAAGAGGCTCTTGTGCGGGTCCCACGCGATCGAGTCCGCCCGGTCGACGCCGGTCAAGATCGCGCGGCCGCGTTCGGTCAGCTGGAACGCGCCGCCGTACGCGCCGTCCACGTGGAACCACAGGGATTCCCGCTCGGCCAGCGCGGCGATGTCGTCGAGCGGGTCGACGACGCCGGTGCTGGTCGCGCCCGCCGTGCCGATGATCAGGAACGGGCGCAGGCCGTTCGCGCGGTCGTCGGCGATCATGGCTTGTGCTTGCGCCACGTCCATTCGGAGTGCGGTATCGGTGGGGACGACGCGGATTCGTTCGGGCGGGAAGCCGGTGATGTGCGCGGCCTTCGCGACGCAGTGGTGCGTGTGCGGCGTTACGTAGATGGTGCCGTTGGGGTCGTGGGCGCCTAGGCGGTCCTGTCGTGCCGTGTGCACGGCCGAGAGAGTGGCCAGTGACGCGCCGGTGGTGAAGATGCCGCCGGAGCCTTCCGGGAGGCCGAACTCGGTGCACAGCCAGCGGATCACGCTGTGTTCCAGCGCGACCAGCGCGGGTGCTGTGGAGGCGACGCCGGTGTAGCGGTTGGTGGCCTGGGCCAGGAACTCGGCGAGCACCGAGCTGTAGAGGCCGCCCGCCGGGAAATAGGCGAGGTAGCGCGGGCCCGCGGTCTCCACCGCCTGGCCGGCCGCGTCGCCGAACCGGGCGAGCAGGTCAGCGAGTTCGCCGGGGGTCTCCGCCGGCGGAGGAGGCAGGAGTGCCGTGCCCGGCGACGATGCGGGCGCGGCCTCCAGTACCTCGATGAAATCCTCGACGAAGGCCGTCACGGACTTCGTCCACTCGGCCCTGGTCTCGCGGTCCGGTTGCAGCATGAGCACACCGTACGAAGTTCGCCCCGCCGTGTGCTCGCGGGAATCCGTCGCGCAGTTCGCGCTACGCCCGCCACGGCGTGTCCAGCGCCATTCGCCCTCCTGTGGGTGAAGGTGTTGCGCCCTTTGGCTCAACGTAGCGTGGAAACGCTCTCTCGGGAGTCCCGTGTCTCAGCCGGACAGCGAGGAAACGCTTTACATCGGTGATCATCGACCGTCCGTGACGAATCGGGCCAATTTTCACCCGTTCGGCACAACTTTGCGGCACCGTCAGTAACACCTGGAGTGGGCCTTCGATGGTCTGGCCGTACGAACCCACCCGAGGGAGTTGCGACAGTGATCGAGAACTCGGCCGCCGGTCTGGTGATGGTCCCCGGCGAGGTGACGGTGACCGTCACCGGCGAGCAGCGCCACCAGGACGTGCTCTCCCGCTACGCCGTCCCGGGCGGCGTGACGCGGCACGTCGCCGTGAACCTGACGTGGTGCATGATCGCCGCCGGGAGGCACCGCGGTCAGCGCGGGATCGAGGTGCGCCTCGACGGGTACCGCGTGGGCGAGCTGACCTTCCTGATGTCGCAACGGTATGCGCCCGTGCTGATGCACGTGGAGTCCGGCGGCGGGGCAACCGGATGCACCGCGTACGTCCAGCTCGGCGACAACGGGCTGTTGCAGATCTTCCTGCGGATGCCGCGTGAGATTCCCCGTGGCGCGGTGGTTCCGGTCGTGGCGCCGCGCAAGTCGTGGGTGGCGCCGGTGGCCATCAGCGCGGCCAGCCTGCTCGCGTTCTTCTTCGCGATCGGCATCGTGGGGGCCGCCATCGGTGGTGATCCGGCGACCAAGAGCAACGCGTCCAGCCTCACGACGACGGCAGCGCCCACAACGACGACGACCACGACCGTTGCGCCGCCGACCAGCACCACCACTACGACCACGACAACCACCACCACGACTACGACGACCACCGCTCCTGCGGCCGTCGCGCAGCCGAAGCCGCAACCCCAGCCGCAACCACAGCCCAACCCGCAGCCGAATCCCCAGCCGCAGCCCCAGCCCGCGCCGCAACCCGCGTGCGACAAGAACTACAGTGGCTGCGTGCCGATCGCGTCCGATGTGGACTGCGCGGGCGGTACCGGGAACGGCCCCGCGTACGTGCGAGGCCCGATCCAGGTCATCGGCACGGACATCTACGGCCTGGACAACGACAAGGACGGCACGGCCTGCGAGTGAAGATCCCCGAGGATGTCCTGCACGCGGTCGGCCCGGACGCCGTGTGGTCCGACGACCACGAAGGCCTGTCCGGTGACGTCTGGCAGGTCGGGTCCAGCTACGTGAAGCGCTCGGGCGTGGACGAGTACGACCGGTTGCTGTGGCTGGGCCGGCACTTCGAGGTGCCGGAGATCCGGGCGTTCGCCGAGGACTGGCTGGTGCTGGCCGATGTCGGCGCACCCTCGCTGACCTCGGCCGATCCCGTGATCGCGGGAACGGTCATGGGCACCGTGCTGCGGTCGCTGCACGCGTTGCCGGTGGCCTCATGTCCTTACGACGCCACGATTCCCGTTGTGCTGGAACGGGCTCGGCACAACGTCGAGGCCGGACTGGTGGACCCGGACGACTTCGACGACGACAACCTCGGTGTCACACCTGAGGAGTTGCTGCGACGGCTGGTGGCCACCGCTCCGCCGGCCGAGGACCTCGTCGTGGCGCACGTGGACTTCTGCCCGCCGAACGTGTTGCTGCGCCCGGACGGCTCGACCGTGCTGATCGACGTGGCACGGCTGGGCGTGTCCGACCGGCATCGCGACATCGCGCTGGCACAACGGGAACTGGGCGAAGAGGCCGTAGCCGCGTTCGACCGCGCCTACGGCCTCACCCCCCGCCCGGAGATGCTCGCCTGGTACCGGCTTCTCGACGAGTTCTTCTAGCCCCGCTCGTACGGCGTCTTCTCCCCCGCCTCCACGCCGAACGACAGGTGGTTGCCCGCGGGCGGCAGCGGGCAGGTGGCGAAGTCGGTGAACGCGCACGGCAGGTTCGTCGCGCGGTTGAAGTCGAGCACGACCTTGCCATCATGCGGTGTGGCGGCGATCTGCCGGTTCGCCGCATAGGTCGTGACGCCGCTGGTCTCGTCGGTGAACAGGATGCTCAGTCCGCCGTTGCGGCCGTTGAACGCCGTGAGTGTGTGCTCGGCGCCGTTGAAGTTGAACCGCACACGGCCCGGTGCCTCGTAGACGTGGCTGAGGCCCTCGACGACCGCGCCGACGGTCGTGGGAACGGGCGCGTCGAACGGTTCGTACTCGCCCTCCAGCACCCACTTCTCGTGCGGTTCGTACGACGGCACGCCCTTGAAGTCGTTCAGCACCGGGGCCTTGGGATCGTGCACGCGGATCAGGTACCCGCCGCGCCGGGCGATCTCGATCTCGACGTCACCCGCCACGACCCGTTCACCGCCGCCGCTCTGGACGAGTTCGAACCGCTTGGTCTCCCCGTCGTTGCGCCAGTAGGCCGCGTCGTCGTCTTGCCACCACTCGCCCGGTAGGCCGTCATAGGTGCGTGGGGCCGTCTCCAGCCAATCGAGCGAAACCAGCGCCAGCCACCCGTACGGGTCCGCCAGGTTGGTCTCGCGCTCCGTCTTCCAGGTCTGCCAGTCCTCAGCGAAGCTCATGTCCTGGGCAACGACGGACTCGCGGCGTCGCTTCCCTGTTCCACTGAGTGGGAAACCAGAGCGTCGCCGAGTTCCGTGCGGGCGTAGACGACGCTGCGCCCGTGCCGTTGCGAGGCCAGCAGACCGGCGTCGCGCAACGCTCTCAGGTGCTGGTTCACCGCCGAGGCCGTGACGCCCGTGCGTCGTGCGATGTCCGTGGACGAACACGGCTGCGCCAGCTCGGCCAGCAGATCCGCCCGCACCTGCCCGAGGACGCCGGCCAGCGCGTCAGGCCCCCGGACCAGCCCCGTCTCCCACACCGTGCCGGCGCCGCGAGCCGAGTAGATCAGCAGCGGCGGCGCACCGGGGTCGACGGGCACCGCCGTACGCCGTGCGAACACGCTCGGAACCAGGGTGAGCCCCTGTCCCCCGGCCTCCACCCGCCGCGGTTCGGCACCGGCGATCCGCACCCCGACCACGGGACGGGAGAACGTGATCCGGTCCGAGATCCCCGCGAACATCGCCGCCAGGCCGTGCTGGGCCATCTCCCGGCCCCGATGCGCGATGTCGGCTTCGAGCACCGCGCGCATCCGGTCCCACTGGCGGGCCAGGGCCGCGTGCCAGTAGTTCTCCAGCGCGCCGAGCATCCGGCCGTGGTCGCGCAGAACGTCCGGCACATCTCCGAACACCGCGCGGAGGTCGCGGCGCAGGGTGCGGACGGGGATCTCGCGCAGCGCCGCGAGCTCGTCCTCGATCCTGGTGAACGGCGTCAGCGGGCGAGGGCTCAGGAAGTCCGGCGTCCAGCCACGGTCGCTGGACAGGGCCAGCAACACCTCCGTGTCGACATCACGGATCCGGCGCACCCACGGCACGTGCAACGGGTACTTGGCCGGGTCTTTCAGCACGCGCAGGCTGAGCGTGAGCTCGCTGAGCGGCGAGACGGCGAACCGCACGTCCACCAGATCGGACTCGCCGAGCACGAACTCGATCATGTAGCACAACGCTACATCAGTTACGCCTGCGCAGCACTCGCGTCAGGCTTCGCGACCATGTGGAACGACATGCGGCTCGCGTTGCGGATCGCTTACCAGGCAGCGGAAGTCGCGGAACGGGCGTACATCGCGGGCGACCACGGCGTACGGCTCAAGGAGGACGGCAGCGAGGTCACCCCGGCCGATCTCAAGGTCGAGGACCTGGTGCGCCGGCTGCTGGCGGAAGCGGTGCCCGACGACGGTGTCATGGGCGAGGAACGTCCTGAGCGCGCGGGAACCTCCGGGCGACGCTGGCTGGTCGACCCGATCAGCGGCACCGCCGACTTCGTGGCCGGACGGCCGACGTACTCGGTGGACCTGGCGCTGGAGGGCGCCCTGGCCGTGTCCGCGATGCCGTCGCTGGGCATCACGATGGCGGCAGGACGGGGCATCGGCTGCCGGGTCTTTCGGGGCAAGCAAGAAGAAATCGCTCGGGTGTCCTCACGCGACACCGTCGACGGCGCGCGCGTGTGCCTGCACGGCAAGAGGAAACCAGTGCTGGAGCACTGTGTCGTCGTGGACGGTTCCACGTCGGTGCTGGACCTGATCACCGGCCGGGTGGACGCGGTGATCGCGGCGGGCGCCGGTCTGGACGAGTTCGACCTGGCGTGCCTGCCGGTGCTCGTCGAGGAGGCGGGCGGCCGCGTGACGGTGGTCGAGGAGGACGTCGTGCTGGCCACCAACGGTGTCCTGCACGACGCCTTCCTCGCCCTGCTGGTCGCGCGTCCTGGTGTCGAACCAGGCACCCCAGGCTTATGAGGCCTGGGTGATCGCCGGATCCCGCGCGCTGGGGTGACCGACCGGACTCGCACCGGCTTCGGCCAGGATCACAACCTGGCGCCTCGACTGCTTCGGCTTCGGTCACAGCTGCCCGTCGAGGACTCGAACCTCGATCTCCGCGTCCAGAGCGCGGCGTCCGTGCCAATTGGACCAACGGGCATCAAAAAAGCCGCCTCGTCGCGACGGCGACGGGACGGCTCCCCGGAGACATGAGGGTCAGCTCATGCCGAGGAGCACCAGTCGTGCTGATGGCTCATGTGTTGCTGCATCACGGCTGGCTCCTTCCTCCGGTCTGGTGGGATCCACTCTGACGGATGGCGTGGCGGGCTTGCAACGCAATATTCCGGGCTGCAAAAGTTTGCAGATCATGCGCAACATGTTTAGCAATCCTCAAGCCGACTTGCGGAAAACTTTTGCAACGTCTTTCCTGGACCGCTGACACACCCCATCGGAAGGCATGGACATGTCCCAGGACTGGTGGCGCCACGCCGTCATCTACCAGGTCTACGTGCGCAGCTTCGCCGACTCGGACGGCGACGGCGTCGGTGACCTGCCCGGCATCCGCTCACGCCTGCCCTACCTGCGCGACCTGGGCGTCGACGCGGTCTGGATCACGCCGTTCTACGCGTCGCCGATGGCCGACGGCGGCTACGACGTGGCGGACTACCGCGCGGTCGACCCGCAGTTCGGCGGGCTGGACGACGTGCGCGCGTTGGTGGACGACGCGCACACGCTCGGCATCCGGGTGATCGTCGACATCGTGCCGAACCACAGCTCCGACCAGCACGCGTGGTTCCAGGAGGCGCTGGCCGGACGTGGCCGTGAGCGGTACATGTTCCGCGAGGGCGTCGGGGACCAGCCGCCGAACGACTGGGAGTCCGTCTTCGGCGGGCCGGCGTGGACGCGGGTGGCCGACGGGTCCTGGTACCTGCACCTGTTCGCGCCGGAGCAGCCGGACCTGAACTGGGAGCTGCCCGAGGTGCGTGCGGAGTTCCGCGACGTGCTGCGGTTCTGGCTGGACCTGGGCGTCGACGGGTTCCGGGTGGACGTGGCGCACGGGATGATCAAGGCGCCGGGGCTGCCGGACATCGGGCACGCGGACCAGTTCAAGTTGCTGGGCACGGAACCGTTGCCGTTCTTCGACCAGGACGGCGTACACGAGATCCACCGCGAGTGGCGTGAGGTCATCGACTCGTACGAGGGCGAGCGTGTGCTCGTGGCGGAGGCGTGGACGCCTTCTGCCGAGCGTACGGCCATGTACCTGCGTGCCGACGAGATGCACCAGGCGTTCAACTTCCACTACCTGACCGCGGAATGGACGTCCGAGGCGTTGCGGTCGGTCATCGACTCGTCGCTGGCCGCCGTCGAACCTGTTGGGGCGCCTACTACCTGGGTGCTGTCGAACCACGACGTGCAACGGCACGTGACGCGGTACGGCGGCGGTGAGACCGGTGTGCGCCGTGCGCGCGCTGCGCTGGCGTTGATGCTGGCGTTGCCGGGATCGGTGTACTTGTACCAGGGCGAGGAGCTGGGTCTGCCCGAGGTGCTGGACCTGCCGGACGAGGTGTTGCAGGACCCGATGTGGGAGCGGTCCGGTCACACCGAACGCGGTCGTGACGGGTGTCGCGTGCCGTTGCCGTGGGCGTCCTCCGGGCCGTCGCTCGGGTTCGGCACCGGCGGGTCGTGGCTGCCGCAGCCGGCGGACTGGGCGAAGCTGTCCGTGGAGGCGCAGGCGGGCGACCAGGACTCGATGTTGTCCTTCTACCGCAACGCTCTGCGCGTGCGCCGCGAGAACCCGGCGCTCGGTGCCGGCCTCACCTGGGCCGACGCTCCGGACGGCGTGCTGCAGTTCGAACGGGACGGGGTCGCCTGCGCGGTGAACCTGTCCGGGGCGGTCGTGGAACTGCCGGATCCCGGCTCGGTGCTGCTTGCTTCGTCGTACTACGGAGTGCGCGACGGGCTGTTGCTCCTGCCGCCGGACACCGCCCTCTGGTGGAAGCTCTGACCAGCGATTTCCTCTGATCAACAAAAACTGTCAGACCCCCTGAGTACGGTCCGTGGACATCAGCTCCAGGTCGGATTCAGGGGGTCTTGTGGTGCGCAGGTGGGAGCTCGTCTCCGACGGCTCGGCGAAGTTCTGGGAGGTCGGTCAGGCCGGTGCCGTGGTGACCGTCCGGTTCGGACGGCTGGGCACCGCCGGGCAGTCCCAGACCAAGGAGCTGACGTCCGAGGCGGCCGCCGCTGCGCACGTCGCGAAGCTGGTGGTGGAGAAGGAGAAGAAGGGCTACCGCGGCACCGCTGACGCCGTGCCCGCACCGGTCGTGGAGGCTCCTCCTCGCGACGAGGAGACGTGGGTGATGCCCGCGAAGTGGCTGGCGCAGGCGATGCGCAGACGCGACGTCAGACCGTTGCCGGAGTTCACCGTCGACGCCGCGATGGCGCAGCGGTTCCGCGACCACGTCGCCGCGCACACCGAGAAGATCGCCGAGGCGCTGACGGCACCGGACCACGAGCAGGATCTGGTGCGGGCGTTGCGGAACCACCACGAGGGCCGGCCTGATCCGCTGGGGGTCGCGGTGCTCCTGACGTTGATCAAGTACGAGTACGGCATCTCGCCGGTGCACTGGTGGATCGAGGACTTCGGGCTGCCGTTCGCCGCCGTGGCGGCCGTGCACATGGCGACCGTGATCGACGGCTACGGCACGTTGAAGGTCCACCTGCCGCACCACAGCGTGGATCGCGACGCTGACGCTCTGGCGCTGATCGACGTGCGCACCGCACTGGCGGTGGCGGACGACGCGACCTATGCCGCGACGGTGGCGGAGCTCGAGAAGGTCGGCACCACGTGGTTCGGCGTGGCCGCGCGGGCCTTCCTGGCCCCGACGCGGCAGGACTGGTTCGAGGAGGCGAACGAGTCGGGGGCGCCGACCTGGATGATCCACTGCTCGGCGACGACCGTCGAGCAGTTCGGAAACCTGAAGCACGGGCACCTGATCTGGTCGCCGATGAGCGTGTTCACCGCGCTGCACGTGCTGGGCCCGGACATCGCGCCGGTCCTGGAGGCCGAGTTGCGGGCGAAGGTCGAGTGGGGTGCGGAGTGCCGCAAGCTCGCGCTCGAGGTGCTGTCGGTGCTGCCGACCGACGAGGCGTTCCTGATGCTGCTGACCCGCCTGCACGAGCGGTACGTGCGGCCGGCGCTGCTGTCCGCGATGGCGGCGTTCCCGGCTCGGGCGGTGCGGTTGATGGCACACCGCGCGATCACCGACGTGGACGTCCGCAACCTGCTGCGCGCCCACCTGTTGACGCATCCCGGCCTCGCACTGCCCTCCGGCATCGCCGATCTGGTGCCGGATCCCGTTCCGGACGCACCGGCGGACGCACTCCCGCGCGTGCTGGCCGCGCCGCCGTGGACGCACCGTCGCCCGCAACCGAAGCCCGTGGTGCTCAAGGATCTTCCGGTGCCCGCCGCCCACCTCACGTGGCTGCCGGGTGAGCGCGAGGAGTGGGAGAAGCTCACCGGCTGGTGGACGGGCCGCGGCGAGAACTGGGAGGCGATGGCCGCGGCGATCCGCGCCGGCCACACCAGCCGCTACCACGACCACCGGTTGTTCGAGAGCGGCCCGGAGGAGCTCGCCCGCCCGCTGCTCGCCGGCTGGACGCCCGGCGACACCTGGGGAAGCGAGAGCTGGGGCAAGCGCATCACGGCCAGGTTCGGCATGGACGCCCTGCCCGCGATGCTGCGCCTGGCGGCCGGCAACCCGCACGTGTCCGGCGTCGTGCTGCTCCCCTACGCCACCACCGAGGTCGCCGGGCTCATGGCGGACTGGTTGGCACGCCTCAAGACCGCTCGGGCGTTCGCCGTCTCCTGGCTGTCCCGCCACCGCGAGGCCGCCGCCCGTCTGCTGCTCCCCGCCGGGCTCGGCCCGGCGGGACCGGCACGCCGCAACGCCGAGGTCGCCCTGCGCCACCTCCACCTCGAGACCGGTGTGGACGTCATCGCCCTCGCCACCTCGCACAGCGCCGAGGCGGGCGCGGCGATCCGCGCGCTGATCGAGATCGACCCGCTCGACGTCCTCCCGGCGAAGCTGCCGGTGATCGGCGACTGGGCCGATCACCGGCTGCTGCCCCAGGTGCTGCTGGCCGACGGCTCCGGAGCGCTGTCCGCCGACGCCGCGAAGAGCCTCCTGATGACGGCGGCGCTGTCCAAACAGGACGCCGTCTACCCCGGCCTGCCACTCGCTGTCGAGGCGTGCGACCGCGCGTCGCTGGCGGAGTTCGCCTGGGCGGTGTTCGGCCGCTGGCAGGACGTGAGCGCCCCGGCCAAAGACGGCTGGGTGCTCACCGCCCTCGGCTGGTTCGGCGACGACGAGACGGTGCGCCGCCTGGCACCGCTGATCCGTTCCTGGCCGGGCGAGAGCCAGCACGCCCGCGCCGTGACGGGCCTCGACGTGCTCGCCCAGATCGGCAGCGAGGTGGCACTGACCCACCTGAACAGCATCGCGGAGAGGGTGAAGTTCAAGGGCCTCAAGGCCAAGGCCCAGGAGAAGGTGTCGGACATCGCCGCCGCGCTGGGCCTGAGCCGCGACCAGCTCTCCGACCGGCTGGTGCCCCGGCTGGGCTTGGACGACGCGGCGACGCTGGTGATCGACTACGGCCCGCGCCGGTTCACCGTGGGCTTCGACGAGCAGCTCAAGCCCTACGTCCTGGACGCGGAAGGCAAGCGCCGCAAGGATCTCCCCAAGCCCGGCGCACGCGATGACCAGGAGCTCGCGCTGGCGGAGCACAAGCGGTTCGCGACGTTGAAGAAGGACGTCCGCACCATCGCGTCCGACCAGATCCACCGCCTGGAACGCTCGATGGTCGACCAGCGCACCTGGACCGCCGAGGAGTTCCACACCGTCCTCGCCGGCCATCCGCTGCTGTGGCACCTGGTCCGGCGGCTGGTGTGGATCACCGACAGCGGCCTGACCTTCCGCCTGGCCGAGGACCGCACGCTGGCCGGCTCCTCCGACGACGAGGTGACGCTGCCCGCGGAGGCCGTCGTCCGAGTCGCTCACCCGGTCGACCTGGCGGGCACGCTGCCGGCCTGGGGCGAGGTGTTCGCGGACTACGAGATCCTGCAACCGTTCCCGCAGCTGGGCCGCTCCGTCCACGCCTTCGGTCCGGGCGACATGGTCCCCCAGCTGCACAGGTACCTGGGCAAGGACGCGCCGGTGGGCAGGTTCCTCGGCCTCACCAAGCGGGGCTGGGTGCGCGCCGAGCCCCAGGACAACGGCCACGAGCCGTGGCTGCTCCGTCCGCTGCCGTCCGGCGGCGCGCTGGTGGCGAACCTGGATCCCGGCATCTCGGTGGGCGCGATCGACCTGTTCCCCGAGATGAGGGTCGCGGAACTCTGGTTCTCCGCCAGCGGGGAGGGCGACTGGGTCGCACCCCGCGGCGGTGGTCCGTCCACGTTCGACGTGGACGCGGTCACCGCGTCCGAGGTCCTTTCAGAACTGGAATCACTGCACGCGTGAACGCGGGAACGGTTGGTCGCCGACCAACGTCAGACCGGCTCGGCACGGTCGCCGGCAACACACTTCGGATCGGAAGCAGGGAGCAGTCAGTGCGCAGGTGGGAGCTCGTCTCGGGCAGCGCGGCGAAGTTCTGGGAGATCGGGCAGGACGGTGCCGCGGTCACCGTCCGGTTCGGACGACTGGACACGCACGGCCAGACCCAGACCAAGGAGCTGGCGTCCGCTGCGGCGGCGCAGGCGCACGTCGCGAAGCTGGTGGCGGAGAAGGAGAAGAAGGGCTACCGCGCAACCGGTTCCGCCGAGGCGACCACGCCCCGGCCAGGCGCCGAACAGGCCTCCACCGCTTCCTCCGCGGCCACCCAGCCCGCTGACGCTCCCCCAGCCGCCACCTCCGCCGCCCTGAAGCCCGCCGCCGTCGAGCCCGTTGACTCTCCCCTAGCGGCCACCTCCGACCCCACTCAGCCCACTGACGCCCCCTTGGCGGCCACATCCGCCGCTGCCCAGCCCGCTGCCGAGAAGCCCGCCGTCGTCGACGAGGACACCTGGGTGATGCCCAAGGCCTGGCTGCGCGACGCGATCCGGCAGCGCGGCTGTCACCCCGCCCCGGTGTTCTCCGTCGACGCCGAACTGGCGGAGGAGGCCAGCCGACGCGTCGGCGAGCAGACGGACACCACGATCGAGCGGATCCTCTCCGAGCCGGCCTCCGACCCCGATCTCGTTCACGCGGCCCGCGAGCACCTCGCCGGCCGGCCGAATCTCGCCGGAGCGGCGGCGATCGCGGCCATCATCGGCACCGGCGAGCAGTCCGTGCACGCCTGGATCGCCGACCACGGCCTGGTGTTCGCGGCGGAGGCCACGGTCGAGTTCATGAGGGTGATCTGCGCACGCGAGTGGCTGTCGCAGCAGCGCACGTACGGCCACGAGCGGCTGGCGTCCCGCGGCGGGTACTCCCACATCACCATCGGCAGCGTCGACTGCAGGATGCTCCTGGCGATCCGGTACTCACTCGCGCTGACCGACGACGCCGAGCGGGACGCCGCGGAGACCGCGCTGAGCAGGCTGGACGAGATCGACGAGCCCAACGTCAAGCTGGTGCGGGCGTTCCTGATGCCGGGGCGGTCCGACTGGTTCCAGGAAGCGTGCCAGACGCCGCACACTGGCACCCGCTGGTGGATCCTCCACTGCAGTGCTACGACCTTCGAGGAGTTCGCGAGCACGCCGAACTCGGTGGCCGGCAACTCGACCGTCTTGCACACCGCGCTGTACGTGCTGGGTCCGGCGATCGCGCCGTTGCTCGCCGACGCACTCGATCACCAGTACCAGCGCGCGGACACCCGCAAGCAGGTGTTGAAGACGCTCGCCGCGTTGCCCACCGACGAGGCGTTCTCGCTGCTGCTCGACCGGATCGACACGAAGTACGTGCGCCCGACCGTGCTGTCCATGATGACGGCGTACCCGGCGCGAGCGGCCAGGCTGCTCGGTGAACGCTCCGCCCGCAACGAGGAGTTCCGCCGTCTGCTCAGCGTGCACCTGCGGACGTATCCGCACCTGGACGCGCCCGCGGGTTTCGTCGAGATCGAGTCCGCGGCGGTGCCGGAGGCGTCGGCGGCAGAACTGCCCGCGCTGCTGGCGTCGCCGCCGTGGCTCCACCGCAAGCCGGCGGTGAAGCCGGTGGTGGTGCCGGATCTCCCGGTGCCCGGCGCGTCGCTCACGTGGCTGCCGGGTGAGCGGGAGGAGTGGCTGAAGGACGGCCACTGGGACACCCACGCCTACAAGACGTGGGAGCACTGGCTGGCGGAGTACAAGGCGGGCCGGATCGGTTACCGCATGGCCGACCTGCTCGTCGGGGCGCCCGAGGACGAGGTGCGGCACTTGCTCGCCGACTGGCAGCCCAACCTGGGGTGGAGCGCCGAGTCCGCGGGCAAGCGGCTCGCCGCGAAGTTCGGCTTCGACGCGTTGCCCCCGCTGCTGCGCATCGTGGAGAGGAACTCCGCCACCGCGGTGATCGTGCTGCCGTTCGCCACGCCCGAGGTCGCCGCGCTGATGGCGGACTGGCTGGTGCGGCTCAAGCAGGTCCGCAAGACCGCGCTGAGCTGGCTCGCCCGGCACCGCGAGACGGCCGCGCGTTTCCTGATTCCCGCCGCCCTGGGCAAGCCCGGTGCCGAGCGGCGCAACGCCGAGACCGCGATCCGCCACCTGCACGGCCTCGGGGTGGACGTGGTGGCGCTGGCGCCGAGCCCGGAGGCGGCCGAGGGGCTGCGGTCCTTCCTGTCCGTCGACCCCGTCGACGTGCTGCCCGCCAAGCTGCCGGTGCTCGGCGAGTGGGCCGACACCCGCCTGTTGCCCCAGGTCCTGCTGCGCGACCGCAAGCAGGCCCTGTCCCCCGAGGCCGCGCGTCATCTGCTGATGACGGCCGCGTTGTCCAAGCCGGGCGACATCTACGCCGGGCTGCCGATCGCCCGCGACGCACTCGACTCCGGCTCGCTGGCGGAGTTCGCGTGGGCCGTCTTCCAGCGCTGGCAGGAGGTCGGAGCGCCGTCGAAGGAGGGCTGGGCGCTGACCGCGCTCGGCTGGTTCGGCGACGACTCGACGGTCCGCGCGCTGTCGCCGTTGATCCGGGTGTGGCCGGGCGAGAGCCAGCACACCAGGGCGGTGACGGGTCTCGACGTGCTCGCCGACATCGGCACCGAGGTCGCCCTGTCGCACCTCAACAGCATCGCGGAGAAGGTGAAGTTCAAGGGCCTCAAGACCAAGGCCCAGGAGAAGGTCGCCCAGATCGCCGACGAGCTCGGCCTGTCCCGCGACCAGCTGGCGGACCGCCTCGTGCCGCGCCTGGGTCTCGACGACGCCGCGACCCTGGTGATCGACTACGGCCCGCGGCAGTTCACGGTCGGCTTCGACGAACAGCTCAAGCCGTTCGTGCTCGACCCGGACGGCAAGCGCCGCAAGGACCTGCCGAAGCCCGGCGCCAAGGACGACCAGGACCAGGCCCCGCTGGAGCACAAGCGGTTCGCGGCGCTGAAGAAGGACGTCCGCGCCGTCGCGTCCGACCAGATCCACCGGCTCGAACGCGCGATGGTCGACCAGCGCACCTGGACCGCCGAGGAGTTCCACACCGTCCTCGCCGGCCACCCGCTGCTCTGGCACATCGTCCGCCGGCTCGTGTGGATCACCGGCGACGGCCTCTCGTTCCGCCTGGCCGAGGACCGCACCCTCGCCGACTCCGGTGACGACGAGTTCACGCTCCCGGAGGCCGCCACCGTCCGCGTGGCGCACCCGGTGGACCTCCAGGCCGAACTGGAGGCGTGGGGCGAGGTCTTCGCCGACTACGAGATCCTGCAGCCGTTCCCGCAGCTGGGCCGCCCGCTGCACCTGGTGCCGGCGGGCGAGGACCTCCTTCCCCAGCTGAAGAAGTACTGCGACGTCGACCTCCCGATCGGCAAGATCCTGAGCCTCACCAAGAAGGGCTGGATCCGCGGCGAGCCCCAGGACGCCGGGGTGGAATGCTGGATCACCAGGCCGTTGCCGTCCGGCGGCGCCCTGGTCGCCTCGCTCGACCCCGGCATCGCGGTCGGCGCGATCGACGTCTTCCCCGAGATCAAGTTCACCGAACTGTGGTTCTCCGCCAGCGGGCACGGCTACTGGTCGTCCCAGCGCAACGCCTCGGGCAGCTTGGAGGCAGACGCCATCACGGCCTCCGAAATCCTGTCCGAACTGGAGTCACTGCAGTCGTGACACCGTGAATCAGGGGGTCTGATCAGCTCTTTAAGCTCACCGTAAAGAATTGTCAGACCCCCTGAGTAACGTCCGTGCACATCAACTCCCTTGTGTGGCCCCAGGAGGTACAGCAGTGCGCAGGTGGGAACTCGTCGCGGACGGCTCCGCGAAGTTCTGGGAGATCGGGCAGGACGGCGCGACGGTGACCGTCCGGTTCGGACGGCTGGGTACCGCCGGCCAGACCCAGACCAAGGAGCTGGCCTCCGCCGAGGCGGCCGACGCACACGTCGCGAAACTGGTGGCGGAGAAGGAGAAGAAGGGCTACAGACCGGAAGGCACCGCCGCCGGGGCACTGCAGCCCGCGGCCACCGAGCCCGCCCCTGCCGCACCTACGGCAGCCAAGCGCGCGGCCACCAAGCCCACGGCCACCGAGTCCGAGCCTGTCGCACCTGCAGCCACTAAGCCGCCCGCCCCCAACCCAGTCACCGAGCCCGCCGCCACCACTCCCGCGGTCCCCCTCGACGAAGACACCTGGGTGATCCCCAAGGCGTGGCTGCGCGACGCGGTGCGGCAACGCGGGCTCGCTCCGGAGCCGGAGTTCGCCCTCGACGCCGCCAAGGCAGAGCAGGCTCGGAAGCAGATCACCGAGCAGGCGCAGGCGATCGAGACCGCCCTGACCGCCAAGCGCTCGAAGGCGGAACTGGTCAGCGCGGCCCGCGAACACCTGGCCGGACAGCCCACCACCGTCGGTGCGGCGGCGATCGCGGCCATCACGAAGCCGGGCGTGCCCGCCGTGCACGCCTGGATCGCCGACCACGGCCTCGCCTTCGCCACCAGGGCGGCCGTCGAGCTCACGGGCCTGACCTTCTCGGACGAGTGGGACGACAAGCGCGGCGACTGGACCGGCACCTGCCTGCAGTACGACCGCGGCGGCTTCCAGACGTCGATCGGCGAACCGGAAGGCCTGATGCTCACCACCCTCCGGTACGCGATCGCCGTCGCGGTTCCCGAGGACCGCGCGGCCGCCGAGGGCGTGCTGGAGAAGCTCGGCAAGTCGAAGACGGAGAAGGAACTCCGGTCCTTCCTGATGCCCGAGCGGGCCGACTGGTTCACCCAGGTCCGCAAGCAGGGCTACACGCCGAGCCGGTGGTGGATGCTGCCGAGCAGCGCCAGGAGCCTAGAAGCCTTCAGGAAGGCCGAGGAGTCGGTCACGGCGTCGGCGTTCCTGCTCTACACGGCGGTGTACGTGCTCGGTCCGGCCGTCGCGCCTTTGCTCGCGGAAGAGCTCGACTCCGACAGCTACCACCAGCGCACGGGCGGCCGCAAGCAGGCGTTGACCGTGCTGGCGGCGTTACCGACGGACGAGGCGTTCGAGATCCTGCTCGACCGGCTGGACGGGAAGTACGTGCGGCCCGCCGTGGTGTCCGCGATGAGGGCGTTCCCCGTGCGGGCGGCGCGGCTGCTGGCCGAGCGCGCGTCGTCGAGCGATCACGTGCGCCGGCTGCTGCACATCCACCTGCGGAGCAACCCGCACCTGACCGTGCCCGACGAGGTCGCCGCGCTGCTCGCCGAGTCCGCCGAGGCGATCATGCCGGAGGCGACCGCCGACCAGTTGCCGGCGCTGCTGGCCTCGCCGCCGTGGCTCAGCCGCAAGAAGCCGGTGAAGCCCGTGGTGCTGACGGATCTTCCGGTGCCGGAGGCGGCGGTGATCTGGGAGCCGGGCGAGCACGAGCAGTGGCTCGCGTCCGGCTCGGAGTGGGTGCAGAGCCACCACGACTGGCGCAACCTGCTCAAGGAGTACCTGGCCGGCCTGATCGGCTACTACGACAACGACCTGTTCCTCCTCGCCCCCGAGGACGAGGTGCGGCACCTGCTCGCGGACTGGAAGCCGGTCTACAGCTACGGCGTCGAGGAGTGGGGCAAGAACATCGCCGCCCGGTTCGGCGTCGACGCCGCGCCGGCGCTCATCCGGCACACCCAGTCCGCTCCGGCCGGCACCGGAATGGTGCTGTTGCCCTTCGCCACCGTCGAGGTGGCCACACACATGGCCGACTGGTTCGCCCGCACGAAGGCGGCCCGGCGCTGGGGCCTCGAGTGGCTCGCCCGGCACCGCGAGCAGGCAGTCCGTCTCCTCATCCCGGCCGCGGCCGGGAAGGCGGGCGTCCCTCGTCGCAACGCCGAGGCGGCGTTGCGACACCTGAACAACAACCTCGGTGTCGACGTGGCGGCCATCGCCAAGGAATGCGGTGCCGAGGCCGCGATCGACGTCGTGCTGGCGGTCGACCCGGTCGACGTGCTGCCCGCGAAGCTGCCGGCGATCGGCGAGTGGGCGGACACCCGGCTGCTGCCGCAGGTGCTGCTGGCGGACCGCAGGCACGCCCTGTCCGCCGAGGTCGCCGGTCATCTGCAGATGACGGCCGCGCTGTCCAAGCCGGGCGAGCTCTACGCGGGCCTGCCGATCGCCCGTGAGGCGCTCGACCCCGTCTCGCTGGCGGAGTTCGCGTGGGCCGTCTTCCAGGCCTGGGAGCAGGCGGGCGCGCCGTCGAAGGAGAGCTGGGCGTTGAACGCGCTCGGCTGGTTCGGCGACGACGAGATCGTGCGCAGGCTGTCGCCGCTGATCCGCAACTGGCCCGGCGAGAGCCAGCACGCCAGGGCGGTCAGCGGGCTCGACGTGCTCGCCGACATCGGCACCGAGGTGGCGCTGTCGCACCTGAACAGCATCGCGGAGAAGGTGTCGTTCAAGGGCCTCAAGACCAGGGCCCAGGAGAAGGTCGCCCAGATCGCGGCCGAGCTCGGCCTGTCCCGCGAACAGCTGTCGGACCGGCTGGTCCCGCGCCTGGGTCTCGACGAGGCCGCGACCCTGGTGATCGACTACGGCTCCCGGAAGTTCACCGTGGGCTTCGACGAGCAGCTCAAGCCGTTCGTGCTGGACCCGGACGGCAAGCGCCGCAAGGACCTGCCGAAGCCCGGCGCGAAGGACGACGAGGAACTCGCGCCGTTGGAGCACAAGCGGTTCATGGCGCTGAAGAAGGACGTGCGCACCATCGCGTCCGACCAGATCCAGCGGCTCGAACGCGCCATGGTCGACCAGCGCAGGTGGAGCGCCGAGGAGTTCCTGACGGTCCTCGCCGCGCATCCGCTGCTGTGGCACCTGGTCCGGCGCCTGGTCTGGATCACCGACGAGGGCACCTCGTTCCGGCTGGCCGAGGACCGCACGCTGGCCGACGAGCACGACGACGAGTTCACGCTGCCCGAGAGCGCCGTGGTCCGCGTGGCGCACGCGGTCGAGCTGCGGGAGGCGTCGGCGGCGTGGGGCGAGGTCTTCGCCGACTACGAGATCCTCCAGCCGTTCCCGCAGCTGGGCCGCCCGGTCCACCTGCTCGCCTCGGCCGGCGACCTGCTGCCCCGCGCGAAGAAGTACTGCGACACCCCGTACCCGATCGGCAAGATCCTCGGCCTGACCAAGAAGGGCTGGGTGCGCGGCACACCGCAGGACGCGGGCGTCGAGTGCTGGATCACCCGCCCGTTCCCCGACGGCGGCGCGCTCGTCGCCCGGCTCGAGCCCGGCATCGCGGTGGGCGCCATGGACGTCTTCCCCGAGGTCGGTTTCAGCGACATGTGGTTCTCTCCCAACGGTCACGGCGCGTGGTCCGCACCGCAGGACGCGCCCGCCACCTACGAGATCGACCCGATCACCGTCTCCGAACTCCTCTCCGAACTGGAGTCCTTGCAGTCATGACCAGCACCCAGACGATGCAGCGACCTCCCGCCGAGGTCCGCTACGCCGACGAGCTCGCCCTGCTGCGGGACACCGACACCGCGCCCAGGCCACCGGGCTGGGCACTGAGCCTCGAAGCCGCGCGCCGGTTCGTGGTGGGCGACGAGAACCGGGGCGTCAGCAAGAAGTTCGTGGGCGATCCATCCCTTGTGGACAGAGCGCTGGTCACGCTCGCGACGAGCCGCGGCCTGATGCTCGTCGGCGAACCGGGCACGGCGAAGTCGTTGCTGTCCGAGCTGATCGCGGCGGCGGTGTGCGGCGAGTCGACGCTGACGATCCAGGGCGGCGCGGCCACGACCGAGGACCAGATCAAGTACTCGTGGAACTACGCGCTGCTGGTCGCGGAAGGTCCGTCGCCGCGCTCGCTCGTGCCGGCGCCGATGCTGCGGGGCATGGCCGAGGGCAAGATCGTGCGGTTCGAGGAGATCACCCGCTGCCCGCTGGAAGTCCAGGACTGCATGCTGTCGATGCTGTCCGACCGCGTGATGGCGATCGGCGAGCTGAACGGCCCGGACGGCATGGTGTTCGCGCAGGACGGGTTCAACGTGATCGCCACGGCGAACACGCGGGACAGGGGCGTCAACGAGATGAGCGCCGCGCTCAAGCGGCGGTTCAACTTCGAGACGGTGTTCCCGATCGCGGACTTCGACACCGAGCTCGCGCTGGTCGAGCAGGAGGCGGCGAAGCTGCTGGAGAAGTCCGGCGTGGAGCTGGCGCCGAGGCGTGACGTGCTCGAGGTCCTGGTCCGCACGTTCCGCGACCTGCGCGAGGGCGGCGACCGGCTCACCACCGTCATGAGCACGGCCGAGGCGGTGTCTGTGGCGCACGCGGTGGGGCTGCGGGGCTGGTTCCTGCGCGGCGAGGTCGGGTCGGCCGCGGACGTCGTGGAGTGCCTGGCGGGCACGGCGGCGAAGGACAACGCGGAGGACCTGGCGAGGTTGCGGCGGTACCTGGAGCAGCACGCGGCGCGGCGCAAGGGCAAGCAGTGGCAGGAGCTGCACCGCGCCCGTCACCTGCTGCCCGGCTGATGGGGGCCGTGTTCGTCGGCGTCCGGCACCACAGTCCCGCCTGTGCCCGGCTGGTCGCCGCCACGATCTCCGAGCAGAAACCCGCGTACGTGCTCATCGAAGGTCCCGCCGACTTCAACGAGCGCATCGACGAACTGCTGCTGGGCCACGAGTTGCCCGTCGCGCTGTTCAGCTACTCCGACCAGCACGCGTCGTGGTCGCCGTTCTGCGACTACTCGCCGGAGTGGGTGGCGATCACCGAGGCACGCCGGTGCGGCGCCGAGGTCAGGTTCATCGACCTGCCCGCGTGGCACGAGGCGTTCCGCGACGTCAGCAACAGGTACGCGGACGCGGAGCTGCGCTACACCGAGGTCGTCGAGCGGTTGTGCCGGGAGTTCGCGGTCGACAACGTCGACGCGCTCTGGGACCACCTCTTCGAGTGCGAGACCGAGCCGAAGGGCATGGCCGAGTACTTCGACCTGTTGCGCGGCACGGCGACCGCGGACGAGGGCGACTCGGCGCGCGAGGAGTACATGGCGCGCTGGGTGCGAGCGGCGGTGCGGGACGCGGGTGACAGGCCCGTCGTCGTGATCACCGGCGGCTTCCACACGGCCGCGCTCAAGGCGAAGCTCGACGGCAGCACCGAGTGGCCCGAGGTTCCGGAACGGGAGAGAGGCGCGAGCTATCTCGTGCCGTATTCGCACGCACGGCTGGACGCGTTCACCGGCTACCAGTCGGGCATGCCGTCGCCCGGCTACTACCAGCAGGTCTGGGAGGCGGGGTCGCAGCGCGCGGCGGACTGGCTCGTCGAGTCGGTGGCGACGCGGCTGCGCAAAAGGCAGCAGCCGGTGTCGACGGCCGACCTCATCGCGGCGCGCACCCAGGCCGGGGCGTTGGCCCGGTTGCGCGGTCACGAGAACCTGGCGCGCACGGACGTGCTCGACGGGTTGACCAGCGCGTTGATCTCCGAGGACCTGACGCAACCGCCGCCGTGGACGCGGCGCGGCACGTTGCAGCCCGGCGCGCACCCGGCGTTGATCGAGATGATCGGGGCGTTGCGGGGCGGCAAGGTCGGCAGGCTGCACCCGGACACGCCGGCACCACCGCTGGTCAACGCTGTGCAGGAGCTGTTGCGGACGTACGGCCTCGATCAGGAGGGCAAGGTCGCGCTCGACCTCACGGACGCGGAGGCGTTGGAGCGCAGCAGGATCCTGCACCGCCTGCGGGTGCTGCGGATCCCCGGCTTCGAACGCACCAGCGGCCCGTCCGAGGGCGCGGCGCCGCAGCTGGACGAACAGTGGACGTTGCGGCCGGTCGAGGAACGGCTGGCGGCGCTGATCGAGGCCGCCGAGAACGGCGCCACGCTCGAGGAAGCGGCGGGAGCGGTCCTGGAACGCCGCTCCCGGGACGCCCAGCTGGAGGACCTGGCCACCATCCTGTTCGACGCGGTGCTCTGCGGGATCTCGGCGTTGTCCGGCAAGGTCCAGCAGACCCTCAACGAGGGCGTCCAGGCGACGGGCGATCTCGCCGCGCTCGGGTCCGTGCTCAGCGGGGTGCTCGGGCTGTGGCGGCACGACAGGTTGTTCGGCACCAGGAAGGACCCGCTGCTGGGCTCGGTGATCGACGTGGGCACGGCGCGGGTGCTGTGGCTGGTCGAGGGCCTGCACGGCGGTCCCGCTCCGGCCGATCCGCACCGCCTCAAGGCGATGGCGGCGACCAGGGACGCGGTACTGCACGCCAGATCCGCGCTGTCACTGGACGTCGCAGATGTCACCGGCGTCGCGACCCGAGTGAGCAACGACGTGGAGGCACCGCCGGACTTGCGCGGCGCGGCACTCGGCCTCGCCTGGACGTTGGGCTCCCAGCCGGACGTGCGCAAGGTGCGCAACATCGAGGCGCTGGGTGACTGGCTCGCCGGGTTGTTCGCGGTCGCGCGGGAAGAGGTGCTGGCGAGCCCGGACCTGGTCGGGGTGCTCGACGAACTGGTCAGCGCGATGACCGAGGACGAGTTCCTGGTGGCGTTGCCCGCGTTGCGGCTCGCCTTCAGCTACTTCCCGCCCAGGGAAAGGGAGACCATCGCGGCGACCGTGCTCGCCCATCGCGGCGTCGAGGGCAGCACGAAGGGCGTCACCCGTCTCACCGTCGACCCGATGGTGGTGGCGGAGGCGATGGCGATCGAGAAGCGCGTGGACGCGTTGCTGGTGAAGGGCGGGCTGGCATGACGGACCTGGAACGCTGGCGGCTGATCCTCGGCGAACCCGCGTCGCGCTGCACCGGAGGGTTGCAGGGCGACGCGGCCCGCCGCGACACGGCGCTGGAGTGGCTCTACGGGCGTGATCCCGAGCTGGCCGAACGAGGTGTGCGCAAGGGCGGCAGCGAGGACTCGGTGCTGCAGACCGTCGACTGGCTCGACGAGGTGCACACCCTCTTCCCGCGCGAGACGATCGAACGGCTGGAGCGCGACGCGGTCGAGCGGTACGAGATCACCGACATCGTCACCGATCCCGAAGTGCTGCAACGGATCGAGCCGAACCCGGCGCTGCTGCGCGCGGTGCTGCGGACCAAGCACCTGATGAACCCGGCCGTGCTCGCGCTGGCGCGCAAGATCGTCGAGGCGGTCGTGCGGCAGTTGATGGAGAAGCTGAAGACGGAGGTGCGCACGGCGTTCAGCGGCACGAGGTCGCGGCGGCCGAGCATCCACAAGAACTCCCGCAACTTCGACTTCCGCTCCACGATCAGGGCGAACCTCCAGCGCTACCAACCGGAAGAGCGCAAGCTCGCGATCGAACACCCGAAGTTCGTCTCCCGCACCAAACGCCACCTGGAGCAGTGGCAGGTGATCCTGCTGGTGGACCAGTCCGGGTCGATGACCAGTTCGGTGATCCACTCGGCCGTCACCGCGGCGTGCCTGTGGGGCCTGCCGGGGCTGCGGACGCACCTCGTCGCCTTCGACACCAACGTGGTCGACCTGACCTCGGACGTGACGGACCCGGTCGAGCTGCTGATGAAGGTGCAGCTCGGCGGCGGTACGGACATCGCCAAGGCGGTGGCGTACGGCGCCGGCCTCGTGGACAGCCCGCGCCGGTCGATCGTGGCGATCATCAGCGACTTCTACGAGGGCGGCAACGCGGAGCACCTCGTCCGCACGGTGAAGGGCCTGTGCGAGCAGGGCACGCACGTGCTGGGCCTGGCGGCGCTGGACGACGAGGCGAACCCGGACTACGACCGGGCGCTGGGCCAGCGCCTCGCGAACGTCGGCGCGCACGTCGGCGCGATGACCCCAGGACAGCTCGCCGAATTCGTTGCGGAGAAACTCAGGTGACCAGACCCGACCTGATGGCACTGACCCCGGACGCCCTCGCGGCGCTGGCCAACCGCGGTCTGGTGAAGCGTGCCGTCAAGGAGCTCGACGCGGGCGTCGTCCCGGCGCTCGACACCGATCCGGCCGGAGCCGTGCAGGGCAAGTTCCCGGACGGCACCACGACCACGTTACCGCCGGGCATCGCGCTCGACGCGGCGCAGTGCAGCTGCGGCGCGGCGGGCGTCTGCCGACACCGCATCGCCGTAGTCCTGGCGTACCAACGCACGCAGGAGACGACCGCACCGGCAGAGCTGTGGTCACCGGGCACGGTGACGGACACCGACCTGGTGGCGTTGATGGGCGAACGCACGCTGCGCCGTGCCCGCAGAGCGTTCCAGGCGGGCTACCGCGCCAAGCTCCGCCGCCCGACCGAGGCGGACCAGACGGCACAGGCGGAACTCCCCACCTGCACGGTCACGTTCCTGGTCCCCGGCGACCTGTCGTACGTCCACACCGACGCGGTCAACAAGGACGAGGCGACGGCGCTGGCGGTGTGGGCGTTCCGCGAGGCTGACGAGCAGGGCACCGACACGGTCGACGTCGGTGGATCTCCCACCACCGCAACGGATCTGAGCGCCGTCACAGATCTCCTCGACCAGTTGCTGCTGGACGGCGCCACGAACGCGAGCGAGGTGCTCGACGTCGCGTGGCAGCGCCTGCACCGCGACCTCACCGCGCAACGCCTGCACTGGCCCGCCGCAGTGATCGCCGACCTGCTCGCGCAACTGACCGCGTACCGCAAGCGCAGCGCCGACTACGAGGCCGAACAGTTCGCCGCGCTGCTAACGGAACTACACGCCCGAACCACCGCCACGGGCCCACGCGCCGAGATCCTGGGCCCGGACGAGCCCGCCGAAACACCGCTCAAACGAGTCCGGCTGACCGCGCTGGGCGCCCGCGTGCGCGCGGAGAACGCGGTCGACGTCTACTTCGCCTCGGGCGACGTCGTCCTGGTGCAGCGCGACACTCCCCTGCGCACCGGCGCACGGCTGGCGGCGTCGAACGTGGTGTCCGAGTCGGCGACGCGCAGCGCGAGCCGCGCGGTGACGCTGAAAACGAGCAGGGTGGCCAAAACCTCGCTCACACCAGTCGGCACGGCCTGGGACCACCTCCCGCAGGCCCTGATCATCGACGACTACGACAAGGCAGCCGCACACCTGGCCGAACTACCGCCACGCCAGGTCCGCGCGAGGGTGGAGGCCGAACTGGTCCGCGCGATCCGCGTCACCGAGGTCTCCGACCTCGCCTACGACCCGGCCGCCCAACGCCTCACCGCGACCCTGCACGGCCCCACCGGCACGACGTGCCTCCTGGAAGCAACACACCGAGCCGTCGCACCGCAGTCACTGGACGCGCTGACAACGGCGTTGCGCGCCAATCCCACGATGATCACAGGCAGCGTCCGGCGACACCGCGGCACCCTGGTCGTCGACCCGCTGGCCGTCCACACCCAGGCAGGAGTGGTCGTCGCGGACCTGGCGACCGACACGACGCCGCAACCCCTCTCGCCGGGGGCCACGGCGTCCGATCCGCTGAGCGCAGCGATCGACAGCGCACTGACGGTGCTGGCCGAGGCCTCCCACCGAGGCCTGGACCACCTGACGGACAGCCTGCTCGCCCGAGTGCGCGAGGTAGGCGCGCACCTGCACCGCGCGGGCCTGCGCACGGCGGCAGCAGGCGTCACGGCGTTCGCCGACGCCCCGGCCTCCGCCACCTGGCTGGCGGCACACCTGCGATTACTGGTGACGGCCGACGCCCGCTGACACCCTCACGAGCCACCGCCGACACGGCCTGTGGACAACTGCAAAGCCTGTGGACAGAGCGGGAACCAAATCCGGGGTTCGCGCGTTGCGTAAGGAGGAATCGCGCGGAGGAGCGGTGGGCCCAGCGTCAGCTCACTGCACACTCGGCGCCAGGCACCGGGGCGTCAGCTCACTGCACACTTGGCGCCGGGCACGGGCCGTTCGACCTGCCCCGCCACCACCGACTGCCCCGCCACCACCGACGAGGTCGGATCGATGCGCTGCGACAGCACGTAGTCCTCGGCGGCCTCAGCCACCCGCCCAAGCCGCTCCAGCACGAAGCCGCGGAGATACGCAGCACGAGCCGCACCCCAGCCGCCGAGCGCAATCCCGCGACCGTAGGCCTCCAACGAAGCCTCCAGCTGACCACACGCGGCGAGTGCGTCGCCCTGCAACGCCCACGTCCTGTGGTCGCCGGGACTGAGCTCGACCAGTTCGCCGGCGTAGCCGACGGCGCGCTGGCCGAGGCCGACGGCGACGTGGGTCTGCACGAGGAACGAGTAGAGGGCGTAGGCCTCGTCCGCCCAGGCGAGCCGGTCCATCTCGGCCGCGTCCGGTGTCGCCGAGGTCAGTGATTCCAGCGCCCGGCCGAGGAGGCGGTGGGTCTCGACGATGTCGTGCCGTACGAACGGAACCGCGGCGATCGCCCGGTGCAGCCGCGCTCGGTGCAGCGCGGCGGCGAAGCCCTTCTGCGGCAGCTCGGACGACGCCTTCATCGCCAACGCGGCGGCGGCCTGCAGGGACGTGGAGTCGGCGCCGCGGGCGGCGTTGCGGAACACCACGAACAACGCCAGGTCGCGGCGCGTCTCGGGAGGAAGCCCGGACCTGGCGCCGCGCAACGCCATCGCCTCCACGGCGGACGACGGGAGGTGGCAGCGCAGCACGGCGAGCTGTTCCAGCGCGAGCTCGGGTGAGAACGCGTGTTTGCGCGGATCGATCACGCTCAGGCCGATGACCGAGGCCGCGCGCTGCGGATATCCCAGGCGCAGCAACAGATCGCAGGCCAGGCGCCGTTCGGCCGTGCGCAACGAGCCGAGCGCGCGTTCGTGCACCCGCCACCACAGTTCGGAGGCCAGGTCTACCGGGAACTCCGTCATGTCCGGGGCGACGCCGTCGAGCCGGCCCCAGCTGGCGGCCGTCAGCAGCCGCAGCTGGGCGGACGGCGGCTGGTCGAAGCGCGGAACGCCCGCCGCGGCGCCCGTCACGAACGCGCGCGCCATCGCGTGGGTGATGCGCGCGTGCAGTGCGGAAGTCGGGCCGGGGGCGGACAGTCCGGCGTAGACGCCGCAGGCGACGGGAACCTGGGCGGTGCGCAGGGCGCGCAACCGGACCGCCAGCGCACGGGGACTCGGGTCGGTGCGGTACCGCGGCATCGCGGTCATGGCTGGCCTCCCTGATCTCAGTTCAGCAGTTCCCAGCCGCGGCGGGTCAGGCGGTGGCGGACCGACCTGCCGTTGCGGTGGGTGGACACGAAACCCGCGGTGCGCAGGGCGGTGGCGTGCTGCGACGCCGTGGGCAGGCTGATGCCCACGTGCTTGGCGAGTTCGGTGGTGGTGCGTTCGGAGGTGAGCGCCCGCAGCACCAGCGTCCGGGTGCGTCCCAGCGCCAGTTCGAGGCTGGCGCCGCTCGGTTGCGGTGCCGTGACGGGGTAGAACAGCAGTGGCTGCGGTTCGGCGAACATCGACACCGCCGGGCGGGTCAGCCCGTTGAGCACCGGCACGATGAGCATCCCCGTGCCGCGCAACGAGATCTCGGTGTCCCAGCCCAGCTCGACGTGCAGTGCGGGCGAGGTCCACGAGATCGACGGGTGCAGGTGGCCGAGCAGGTCGCCCAGCCCGCGCGTCACGGCCTGCGACGACCGCAGGCGCACCTCGGCGTCGAACCCCTGCCGCGTCTGCGGCCAGTTCGGGCCGAGCAGGTCGCGGAACCCGGAGTTGAAGGCAGACCTCAGGTCCTGGCGCGAGGTCGGCGTGCCGGCCGCGAACGACCGCAGCCACGGCGACGTCGTGCCGAGCATGCTCGCGATCTGGTCGCGCACCCGCGTGGACGGCACTTCGAGGACCTGGCGCACGGCGTCGTCGAAGTCGGGCCGCGCGGAGTTGAAGAAGTCGGGAATGAACCGGCCAGGTCTGACCAGTTCGGCGAGCGGACGGATGTGCGGCAGCAGCAGCCGGTCCCAGTTGCCGCTGTGCACCGTGAACACCAGCTCGTACATCGGCAGCGGAGCCGACGCGAACCGCGTGCGCGCCAAATCTTCCAGCTCGAACAGAATTGTCAGTCCGCGCCCCTTGGGCACGGATTCGGACATCACGATTGGCATGTGCTTCCCCCCGGAGTGCCCCCCACTTCCGAAGGTACGCAGACTTCGTTGTCCGGTGTCAGCGTTGTTCCACTTGACAACGTTCTGCGGACAAACCTCAGACGAGCGGCCCCGTCTGCTCGGTGAGCTTCAGCAGCAGGTCACGGGTGTGGTCGCGCTCTTCGTCCGACTCCTGGCCGCGCCACAGCAGATCCGCCAGCGTCACTCCATCGAGTGCACGGGAAATGAGGTCCGCCCGCTGCGGGTGCAGGCCGTCCGAATCGGTCTGCTGCCGCCAGCGGGTCGCCGCGACGTCCATGCGCTGCTGGAGTTCCGGAACGCCGAGCAACGCCGTTACGACAGACGGGTGAGACCACAGGTCGTCCGGCACGAACGTCGCCCTGATGTGCGCGCGGGTCCAGCGGCCCGGTGTGTCCTCCGGTTCGAGCAGGCTTTCGACCGTCGCGTCGTAGTGGTCGAACCACTCCTCGATCAACCCGACGATCAACGCCTGCTTGGTGCGGAAGTGGTGCAGCAGGCCGCCCTTCGAGACGCCCGCTTCCTTGGCAACGGCGTCAAGGCTGATGTTCGGACCTTGCTCGCTCAACGCGCGCGCGGCCGCTGCGAGCACCTCACGGCGGGTGCGGGGCGCGTTGCGCTGCTCTCCGGGCATGTGATCAACCTAGCGGTTGCTTAGCCGACCGTCCAGACGGTACGTTATTTGCAGACCAGATGGTCGGCTAAGGGGGTTCGTCATGCGGAAGTGGGCAGCGCTCGGCGTGCTCGCGCTCGCGTTGTTGTTGATCGCGGTGGACGGCACGGTGCTCGCCTTGGCGATCCCGGCGCTTCAGCACGAACTGGCGCCCACCGCCGCGCAGGTGCTGTGGATCGGCGACATCTACTCGTTCGTGCTCGGTGGCCTGCTGGTCACGATGGGCACGCTCGGCGACCGCATCGGCCGCAAGAAACTGCTGCTCCTGGGTGCCGCCGGGTTCGGGGCGGCGTCGTTGCTGGCCGCGTTCGCGCCCTCGGCCGGGTGGCTGATCGCGGCCCGTGCCCTGCTCGGCGTAGCGGGCGCGACGATCATGCCTTCGACGCTGTCGATCATCCGCAACCTGTTCACCGATCCCGTCGAACGCAGGCGGGCGGTGGCGGTGTGGGCGGCGATGGCCACGGCCGGCGCGGCGCTCGGGCCGTTGGTCGGCGGCGTGCTGCTGGAGCACTTCTGGTGGGGGTCGGTGTTCATCGTCAACCTGCCGGTGATGGCGGCGCTGCTCGTGTTCGGCGCGTGGTGGCTGCCGGAGTCCCGTGACCCGAACCCCGGCCCGTTCGAACTGGTCAGCGCAGTGCTGTCGGCGGTCGGCGTGGTGCCGCTCGTGTACGCGATCAAGGAGGTCGCACTGGTCGGCCCGACGTGGATCGCGTTGACGGCCGGACTCGTCGGCGTGGCGGGGCTGTGGCTGTTCGTGCGACGGCAGCAGACGTCCGCGCACCCGATGATCGACGTCGCGCTGTTCCGCAACCCGGCGTTCAGCGGCGCCGTGGGCGCCACGATGATCGCGATTTTCGCGCTGACCGGGCTGGTGTTCTTCCTGTCGCAGTACTTCCAGAACGTGCTGGGCTACTCGCCGCTGGAGGCCGGGCTGCGGGAACTGCCGCTCGGTGTCGCGGGCATGCTCGTGATCGCGTTGATCGGACCGGTCGTGCGCAGACTCGGCGCGGGCCGCGCGATCGCGGCCGGCCTGCTGGTCAGCGCGGCCGGACTGGCGATCATCGGTTTCTCGGCGCAGTACGGCGCGATCGCGGTGGCGTTGGTGGTCATCGGAGCCGGTGTCGGGCTCGCACTGACCCTGACCACGGATGCCGTGGTGTCGGCCGTGCCCGCGGACAAGGCCGGTGCGGCGTCCGCGGTGTCGGAGACCGCGTACGAACTGGGCGCGGCGCTGGGCATCGCGGTGCTCGGGACCGTGCTGTCGGCGTGGGCCGCCACCGGCACGTTCACCGAAGCCATGCAGGGCACGGCGTTGGTGGCGGCGGCGCTGCTCGCGGTGGCGGCCTTCGTGGCCTACCTGCTCATTCCGAGCGGGACGCCTCGGCCAGCCGTTCGTGCAACCGTTCCCTGATCTGGTCCGGTGTGTAGGCCTCGCGGCGGCGCTGGTTGCGGGCGACGACCACGCCGCTCGCCGCGACACCCGCGAAAGCGGCGATGCCGAGCAGCTTCCAGAGCTTCATGTGCCTAGGCTAGTCGGTCATGGCGACAACACTGGACAAAGCCGTCGAGATGACCCGCACCGGCGACGTGTGGGTGTTCCGCGGGCGCAGTGCGGCGGACCGGGCGATCCAGGCCATGACGAACAGCCCGGTCAACCACGTCGGCATGGCGATCGTGATCGACGACATGCCGCCGCTGATGTGGCACGCCGAGCTCGGCAAGTCCCTCAAGGACATGTGGTCGGGCACCCATCAGCGCGGCGCCCAGCTGCACGACCTGCGCGACGCCGTCGTGACGTGGCACGACAAGTACGGGCAGCGGGCCTGGTTGCGGCAGCTCGACCACGAGGTGACGCGCGAGATGGAGGACGCCGCGCTCAGGACGGTGGCACGGCTGGACGGCACGCCGTTCCCGTCCACCGCCAAGCTCGCCTCGCGGTGGGCACGCGGGCGGATTCCGTTGCGACCCAAGGGAGACGCGACCATCGAGAGCGCGTTCTGCGCGGAGATCGTGGCCGTGACGTACGAGGAGATGGGGCTGCTGCCCCAGCGCAGGCCCAACTGGTACGACCCCGGCCGTTTCTGGAGCGGCGACGACCTCGACCTGCTGGGCGGTGCCAAGCTCGGCAGGGAGATCGAGATCGTCGTCATGTGAGCGCCGCGCCGACCAGGACCAGGCGCAGCGTCCGTTCCGCGGCGTCGGTGAGGAGTTCCGCGGCGGTGGCGATCGTGCCGGCGAGTGCGATGACGGGCTTGCCGTGTCCAGCGCGGCCGAGCCGTGAAGCTCGGATGAAAGAGCCTTCATCCGATGCCGTCACACGTTCAGCGGGTTCGTCAGTCTCCGGCCACAGTCATCCTGATACGAGGCACAGACGTGGTGAGGGAGCTCCCGATGCGTCCAGACCCCTTCAACGAATTCCAGGCCAGAGCGCAGAGAGATCGGGAAATGGCGAAGAGGCGCGAGGAGAGCGAAGCGGGCCTCCGGCGTCAGATCGAGGCCGGAGGCCTCGACGTCGGCATGGTGGTGATGGCGGTCGTCGTCCTCGTCGCCCTGCTGATCTTCTTCCTCGCCATCACCCCGTCCGGGACCTGGTGAACCACCAGACGTACGGCAGGAACAGCTCCAGCAGCGGGAACTCGCGGCGGTGAGATCAACCGAACTGGACGACAGCACGGCAATGGCGGCACGGCCACGAGGATCGTGCCGGTGCGGGCCGACGGCCGCATGCGACCGACAACGCCCCAGCCGGACCAGTCCCGCATGAGACCAAGACGAAGATCTCTTCATCTGTCCGCAAATCGACTGATAACTATCAGCCTCTTGACCGGGAACGAACGGCCCCACACGATGGGAGCGGTCTCACACCGGGAGCTGACAACGATGTCACGACTGCTCGTACTCGTGCTCGCCCTGCTGTTGCCCGCCGCGCCCGCCGTCGCCGCACCCGTCGGCTGGACGGTCACAGGCCCTGGACAAGTCGCCGCGGAAGTAGCCCTGAACAGCGGAAATCTGACTCTGACCGTGCGCAGGCAAGGCAGAACGGTGCTCCAGCCCGCCGCCGTCGGCCTCACGACGACCACTGCGGACCTCACGAAGGACCTGACGTCCACCGGACGCAGTGACCGCGTTGTCATCGACCGCTACACCATGCCGACCGGCAAACGGTTGCAGCGCACGACCCGCATGAACGAGGCCACGTTCGGCTTCCGCAACGCGAGCGGCAGCTTCGACCTGGTCGTGCGCGCCTCGGCGGACGGCGTCGCCTACCGCTACGTGCTGCCCGCCCCGGCGACGATCACCGGAGAGGCGTCGAGCTTCAGCGTTCCCGCCGACTCCAAGGCGTGGCTGCTCCCCTACAACGCCTGGTACGAGGCCAACCGCGTGCGCACGACCGCGGGTGAGGCCACCGGCGACTTCGGCTACCCGTCGCTCTTCCAGACAGGGCAGGACTTCGCGCTGCTCACCGAGTCCGATGTGGACGGCCGGTACTCGGGCAGCAGGTTGCGCAAGAGCGGCAACGGTTTCCAGGTCGTGCTGGCCGACGCCCAGGTCGCGTCGACCGGCACGACCCCGTGGCGCACCGCGATCGTCGGCGACCTCGGCACGGTCAGCACCTCCACGCTCGTGGACGACCTGGCCAGTCCCGCGAAGTTCGCCGACCAGAGCTGGATCAGGCCGGGCAAGGTCGCGTGGTCGTGGCTGAGCGAGCACTCGAGCCCGGGCGACTTCGCGCGGCAGAAGCAGTACGTGGACTTCGCCGCCCGCAACGGCTGGGAGTATGCGCTGGTCGACGAGGGCTGGAGCGCCGCGTGGGTGCCGGAGCTCATCCGGTACGCCCGCGCGCAGGGCGTGGAGATCCTGCTGTGGCTGCGCTGGAGCGACCTCGACACCCCGCAGGAACGCGACACCGTGCTGCCCAGGATCAAGCAGTGGGGCGCGAAGGGCGTGAAGCTCGACTTCATGGAGTCCGACTCGCAGGACCGTTATCGCTGGTACGACGCGGTGTTGCAGAAGACGGCCGACCTCAAGCTGATGGTCAACTTCCACGGCTCCACCATCCCGCACGGCCTCGCGCGCACGTGGCCGCACGTGCTCACGATGGAGGCCGTGCGCGGCGCCGAGAACTACCCGCCCGCCGCCAACAACCCCGTGCAGTTCTTCACCCGCAACGTCGCCGGGTCGATGGACTACACGCCCGTGTCGCTCGAAGTCGGCACGAAGGAGGCGTCGATCGCGCACGAGATCGCGCTTCCGGTCGTCTACGAGTCGGGCTGGACGCACTTCGCGGACAAACCCGAGGCCTACGAACGGCATCCGCAGGCGTTGCGCTATCTCGACCAGATCCCGACGGTCTGGGACGAGACCAGGCTGCTCAACGGCGATCCGGACTCGCACGCCGTGGTGGCGCGCCGCAACGGCGACCGGTGGTTCGTCGGCGGCATCGCCTCCCAGGAACGCACTCTCCAGGCACCGCTCGGGTTCCTCGGCGGCGGGCAGTGGCTGGTGGAGACCGTCCGCGATCCCGCCATCCGGGCCGACGTCCTCCGCAGCGGCCAGATCCTGCGCAGTTCCGACACTCTTTCCGTGCCGGTCAAGCAGAACGGCGGCTTCGCGGCGGTCATCTGCCGCTACCGGCCGGGGTTGCAGACCTGCGACCAGCCGATCAGGCAGGTCCCGAAGACCACGCTGACCGTCACGCCGACCGGCCAGGTCGACACCCCGGCGGGCTCGACCGTCGAGGTGGCGGGCACGTTCACCAACGGCGACAAGGAGATCCGCGACGTCAAGCTGACCGCCGTCGCACCGGAGGGCTGGTCCGTCAGCGGTCCGGCCGTGCAGCGCGGCAAGCTCGCACCGGGCGAGTCGATCAGCGGGAGTTGGCAGCTTCGCGCCGGCACGCAGGTCGGCCCGGTGGACGTGCCGATCGTCGCCACCTTCGGCACCGTGCACGTCGAGCAGGCGGTCAAGGCGTTCGTGCCACCCCCGACGCCGGCGAACGGCGCCCAGGTCAGCGATCTGCCGTTCATGAGCGAGACCAACGGCTGGGGCCCGGCGGAACGCGACAGGTCGAACGGCGAGAACACCGCGGGTGACGGCAACGTGCTGTCCATCGGCGGCACCACCTACACCAAGGGCATCGGCACGCACGCGCCGTCCGAGATCTCGGTCTACCTCGGCCGCGGCTGCGAGCGCTTCACGGCGAAGATCGGCCTCGACGACGAGACCGAGCAGCCGGGTTCGGTCGCGTTCCAGGTCTACGGCGACGACAAACCGTTGTACGACAGCGGAGTCCTGGTGGGCAAGGGCGCGGCGGTGCCGATCGACGTCGACGTCAGCGACGTCCGGATGCTCAGTCTGCGCGTCACCGACGGTGGCGACGGCCGCAACTTCGACCACGCCGACTGGGCGGAGGCCGCGCTGACATGCTGATCAACCGCAGAACGTTCCTGGTCGCCACAGGTGTGCTGGCGGTCGCGCCAAAGGTCTCGGTCGCCCAACTCAAGGACACCTACTACGAGGTGCTGCTCAGGCACACGAAGTGGGCCGAGACGCAGTACGACGCCACCGCCGGACGGTATCGGCGCACGGACTTCGGGTTCGCGGTCGTGCTCGGCAACGCCGTCCTGCTCACCCGAGGCAGCTACGACGCGTCCCTGGCGGGCGTCGAGAAGGACGTTCTGCGCGACCACACGCTCGCCACGATCAAGCACTTCGCGGCGAGCAACGTGCTGGCGGGCGGCACGGAGTGGGGCAAGACCCTGTTCTGGGACACCACCTTCCAGTCCTACTTCGTGCTGGCCGCCCGCCTGCTCTGGCCGGACCTCGACGCGCAGACCAGAGCGAACGTGGAGGTGATCGCGCGCGGCCAGGCCGACTACACGACGTCGCTCGGCACCGGCAACGACCCGCGTTCCGGCAGCTGGACGCCGAACGGGCTGACCGGCGGCCATCGGGGCGACACCAAGCTGGAGGAGATGGGCGTCTACGCCCAGGCGCTCGCGCCCGGCCTGGCCTGGCACGGCGACGGAACGGGCTGGCGCGAGGCGTTCACCCGCTGGAGCCGCAACGAGGCCGGGCTGCCCGCCGCCGACCTCGCCAATCCCTCCACAGTGGACGGCACGGCGATCTCCGCCAACACCGCCACGAACCTGCACGACACGTTCATCGTCGAGAACCACGGCTCGTTCGGCCCGCACTACCAGGAGGAGCTCTGGCGCACCTCCGGCCGCAACGCCGTGCACTTCCTGCTCGCCGGACGGCCGCTGCCCGAGGTGCTGACCAAGCAGCCCAACGGGGAACTGTTGTGGCGCACCATCCTCGCCACGATGAGCGACGCCGGCGAGCCGTTGATGCCGATGGTCAACGACCGGGAACACCTCTACGGCCGTGACGTCATCCCGCTCGCCTTCCGTTCCACGGTGCTGCGCGACCCGATGGCGGCGTGGGCCGAGTCGGCACTCGCGTCCCGGCTGCTCGCCTACCAGGCACATCCGCCCGTGTACCGGCTCGCGAAGTTCTCCGGTGAAGCCAAGTACGAGCCGGAGGCACGCGCGGAACTCGCGATCAGCTACCTGCTGCACGAGCTGCGCCCACCGGTGGCGCCGGCGCCGGACTTCTTCGCCCGCGCCGCGATCACGATCGACCACGGTGCCGACCCCGGCCTGCTGACCCACCAGTCGGCGGCCGCGTGGGCGGGCACGGTGACCAAGCCGGGATTCACGAAGCTCGCCTGGCAGCCCGCGCACGACGACTGGCTGTTCAAGATCAGCGGTGCGACCCCGATGCTGCTGCCGCCTGTCGCGGTCACGGGTCGCAATGCCGTGGTGTACCAGCGGATCCGAGACGGCTTCGACGGCACCGCGAGCCTGCTGCGGTTCGCGGACGGGTTCGCCGGCACCGCCACCCTGCCGACCGGCACGATCGTGTGCGCGCTCCCCCGCCCCGGCCGGGTCGACGTGCACAACCTCGCGATGGCCGGGATGCCGGGGCTAAGCGGCTCCCGCACGTACACGGGCTCGACGGGCCGCGTCACGGTCCAGGCGCGCGAAGGCTTCCGCGTCGACGAACTCACGTTCCCGGCGACCTCCGCACGTCACGTCCGCATGCTCGGCATCACCCCGCACTCCACCTACGGCTACTCGCTGTTCGAGTTCGAGGCAGGTCAGGGCACGGCGTCGGCGTCGTCGTTCGATCCCGGCTACGAACCGGCGAAGGCAACGGACGGCAACGCGGCGACGCGCTGGGCCGTCGCCCGTGCCGAACGCGGCCGCGCGGACAGCTGGATCGCCGTCGACCTCGGCGCCGCCACGACCGTGCAACGCGTGCGCTTGCGTTGGGAGGCAGCGGCCGCGGTCGCGTACCGCATCGAGACCTCGCTGGACGGCGCCACGTGGACGACGGTGGCCGAGTACCCGCGGCCGGACCTCAGCACGCCGGGCTGGCTCGACGTGGACGGCCGGGCGGGGTTCGTCGCACGCTCCGCCGAGCCGATCACGGTGCAGGGCGACACGATCACCGTCCCCGCGGGCCTCGTCGAGGGGTACGTCCGCGCCGATCTACGAGCGATCTCCGCGCAACCTGCTCCCGAGTGCCCGCCAGGGGTGCGGGCGAGCACGGCGGACGGGTACCTCAGCCTGTTCAACCTGTCCGGCGCCGACGTCACCGGAACGGTCCGGCTGCGCGGCACCCGGCTGTACCGGGGCACGCAGGTCACCACCCGCGACGGCACCGAGTACGCACTGACCCTGCCCGCCGCGACCGCGCGGATCGAGGCGCCGTGGTTCACCGCCCGCGGCCTCCCCGCGGGCATCACCGCCGTCGTGCACGACGCACAACGGGTCACTTTCCGCGGCGGCCCCGCCATGTTCGTGCTGACCCACCGCGACGGCCGCAGCCTCCCGGTCGTCCTGGGCAAGGCCGAGCGCACCGTGACCATGCCGCTGACCACACCGTTCCCGATCAACGACCTCGCGCTGGGCCGCGTCACGTTCCCGAACTCCGTGCTGCCGCCCGGGATGAGCGACCCGGCCGCCGCCGTCGACGGCGAGCAGCGCACCGCGTGGAAGCCGGGACCGAACGGCCGCATGGTCGTCGACCTCGGCGCGACCTACGCGATCGGCGACGTCGGTCTGCAGTGGACGATCGGGCCGGTGCCGCCGCACACCGTCACGTACAGCGTGGACGGAAAGACCTACGGTGCGGACACCACCGCGCGGTACGTCGCTGTGTCGACCGGCTGGCGGCCAGGCCACGCCTCGCTGCGCGGTGTCGTGGTGCGACGATGAGGACATGCCGGAACTGCTGGGGACCGCGTCCTTTCCGTCGGGTGAGCTGCTGCTGGTCGACAACCAGCTGGAGTGGACAGGCGCCTGGCCGCCGTTGAACGAGAACGACTACGCGTACGAGGGCGTGATCGCGGCGGCCAACGCCGCCGACTTCGAGATCGTCGGGCCACAGGCGGCGGAGGTCGCCGGTGCGCTGAACCTCTCGTTCCTCAAGGGCCGGTACGTGTTCGACGTGTCCGAGGACGGGGAGCCCGTCGTGTCGGCTCTGGCCAGGGCCAGCCTCGACGCCTCGCTGCGGCCGCTGCCGCGGATGGCGCACGAGACTCGGGCCCGGGTGCTGCTCGACGACCGGCCCGGTGGTGCCGAGGTGCCGTTCGACGGGGCGTGGGCGGTGGCGGTGCGCGGGATGCCGGCGGGACCGTTGCGCGTGCTGGGCGAACGGGACGGCGAGGCGTGGAAATCGGTGTGGGTGCAGTGCGCTGATGGCGTCGTCGCCTCCTCGGCCGAGTGCGGGCACGTGCTGACCAAGTGGGAGCAGTTGCTGTTCGCCGACGTGCAGGCGCTCAGCGGCTGGAACGTCCACGAGGCCGTCGACGGCCTCTACGACCTCCTGCTGATGGGCTTGGAAGAGGCCGACGAGATCGCCGCACACGCGTCGGTGCCACCGTCGCGAACGGGCGACAGCTGGCGCTGGAGCAACCTGTCCTTCCGCGAGGCGCGGAACCTGGAGGAGGAACTCGAACCGTCGCTGGCCACGAGCTGGGGCTCCTCGGTCCTGTTGCTCGCGCACAACCACCACATCCTGCTCAGGCGGCAGATCGAGTCCTCGTCGACCGGGTCCGGCACGGTGGAGGTCGGCGGCGCGGCCGTGACGAGCTGGGACCTGGCGGGCAACGGCGCGTTCCCCGTCTACCGCGACCTCGCCGCGGACGGCACGCTGCTGCGGGTGCGCGTGGAGTTCGGCGGGCAGGAGATCGTGCCGGCGGAACGGAAGTACGAACGGCTGTGGTTCGGCGAGATGGCGAAGTGGGTCGTCGCGACGGGGCGGGTGATGCACGACGGTCTGCCCATCGGGCGGCTGCACCGGGAGACGCCGAAGGACGAGCAGGACAGCGGCTGGCGGGTGTTCGCGGGCGACGAGACGCCGGAGTACCTGGACGACCGCCACAACATCTGGGGGATGTACCTGCGCGAGCTGCTCCTGGGCGACCGGGCGCTGGAGCAGCTGGTCAGCGAGCCGGTCGGGACCGCGTTCGAACGGACCGGCAGCGGATTCGCGCGCGTCAGGTGACCGGCACGATCCGAGCGTCCACCAGGACACCGTCCTCGATCTCCAGCAGCCCGATCGTCCCCTGCGGCTGACGCCGTTTGTCCGTGGGCGAGCCGGGGTTGAAGACCCGGACCCCGTCCTCCTGCTCGTCCCACGGGATGTGCGAGTGCCCGAACACGACGAGCCGGGCGGCGGGGAACCGGCGGCGCATTCTCGTCATCCGGCCGGCCTTCTGGCCGCTGTCGTGGATCATCGCGAACGGCAGCCCACCGATGTCCGCCTCGACCACGTCCGGCGCGCCCCACGCCACCACGTCCGGGCCGTCGTTGTTGCCGCACACGGCGATGACGGGCGCGTACTGAGCCAGTTCGTCCAGGACCGGTGCCACGCAGACGTCTCCGCCGTGCAGGATCAGGTCCGCCGACCGCAGGTGTGACGCCACCGAGGCAGGGCACCGCTTCCAGAACCGCGGCGCGTGCGTGTCGGACAGCACGACGACTCTCACGGCTGCGACCGTAGCAACCCCCGACACATATCTGTATCGATAGAAATATCGTCGACGTCTAGCGATAGGTATCTCCATACACGTATGGTCCGACACCATGAAGTCACGCGAGGTCGAAGAAGACCTGCTGGACGCGGCGCTGACCACCGCACACGCAGGGCTGGTCACGGCGTTCGGGCACGTGTCGGTGCTCACCGGCGACCAGGTGTTGATCACGCCGCCGCAGCCGTTGGGCACCATCACCGATCGCGCCGTCGCGCTCGACCTCGCGGCTGACGAACTGCCCGAGGGGACGCCGAAGGAGGCGTGGATCCACCTCGCGGTCTACCACGTCCGGCCGGACGTGCGGGCGATCTGCCGGGCGCAGCCCGAGACGGCCACCGCGCTGGCCTCGGCGGGCGTGCCGATCCGGCCGTTGCACGGGCAGGGCGCCTTCCTCGGGCCCGAGGTGCCCGTGTTCGACGACCCGCGGCTCGTGCGGGACCGACAGCGCGCCGAAGAACTTGCCGCTCAACTCGGCCCAGCACCTGCGCTCCTCATGCGAGGCAACGGCGCGGTGACCGTCGGCGCCGATGTCGGGCAGGCCGTGGCGCGGATGTGGCTTCTCGAGGTGTCGGCGCGGATCAACGCGCAGGCCGCCGCCGCCGGACGGCCGCGTGCGTTGTCCACGGACGAACAGGCGGCCTGGCTCGCCGCCGAGACCGAACTGCTGAGCCGGCTCTGGGCACACCTGCGTGCCGACCGAAGGGGACAGTCATGATCACGTTGCACGACATCGCGTACGTGCGTTCCGGTACGGCGGACATCGGCGCGGCGGTGGCGTTCGCCGTCGACGTCGTCGGCATGGAACTGGTCGCGCAGGAGGACGGGGTCTCCTACCTCCGCGCGGACCGGCGGCACCACTGCCTGGCGTTCGAGGAGGGCGAGGCCGGGGTGCTCGCCTCCGGGTTCAGCCTCAAAGGTCCCGCCGAACTCGAAGCGGCCGAGAAGGAACTCGAAGCGGCAGGCGTGGAAGTCGCCCGTGGTACGCCGAAGCAGGCGCGGAGCAGGCGCGTCGAGGACTTCATCGCGTTCGACGACCCGTTCGGCAACCGCGTCGAGCTCGTGCACGGCCAGGTGCAGCTCGCCCGTCCGGTCCACTTCGGACGGACGGCGGGGATCACCGAGTTCGGGCACATCTGCTTCGACGCGCCGGACGTCAAGGAGGCGTACCGGTTCTGGTCGAAGCTGTTCAACGTCAAGGTCTCCGACTGGATCGGCGACTGGGCGTGCCTGATGCGGTTCGACCCGGTGCACCACAAGCTCGCGGTGTTCCGCGGCAGCGAACCGGGGTTGTGCCACATCAACTTCCAGGTCGACTCGCTCGACGACGTCATGCGCAACTGGCGGTTCCTGCAGGCGCGGGGCGTGGAGATCGAGATGGGGCCGGGCAGGCACCCGCAGTCGACCGCGATCTTCGTCTACTTCAAGGGGCCGGAGGGCCTCACCTACGAGTACTCCTACGGCGTCCGGAACCTCGACGACGACTGGGTTCCGCGGGTCTTCGACCCCACCGAGCCGGACGCGATCGACATGTGGCACGGGCCGACCCAGCGCGTGCAGACCCAGCCCCAGATTCGCCGTCCCCTCAGCGCGTAAGGAAGCGTCATGCGTTTGCTGATCATCGTTTTATGCGGTCTCGCCCTCGCTTTCGACGGTTACGACCTCGTGGTCTACGGCACCACCATCAAGGCCCTGCGTGACGAGTGGGGCATCAGCGCGGCGCAGGCGGGCACGATCGGCAGTGCCGCGCTGGTCGGCATGCTCGTCGGCGCGCTGCTCGTCGGCACGCTGACCGACCGCTGGGGACGGCGCAGGACCTTCCTGTTCAGCGTCGCGTGGTTCTCCGTGCTGATGGCGGCCTGTGCGGCGGCCACGTCCCCCGACATGTTCCTGACGCTGCGGTTCCTCGCGGGCATCGGTCTGGGCGGGCTCATGCCGACCGCCGCCACGCTGACGATCGAGTACGCGGCCGAGAAGCACCGCGCTTTCACTTACGCCGCAATGCAGTCCGGGTACGCGATCGGCGGCATCATGGCCGCGACGCTGGCGATCCCGTTGCTGCCCACGGCGGGCTGGCGGGTGATGTACCTGATCGGGGCCGCGCCGCTGGTCGTCGTGCTGCCCCTGGCGTTCCGCTACCTGCCGGAGTCGCTGGAGTACCTGGTCTCACGCGGCCGTCACGACGAGGCGAAAGCGCTCGCCGCCCGGATCGGCGTCCCGGTTCCCGCACCGTCCGAACACACCGGTAGTGGCGTGCGCACGCTCGTCCAACGGCCCTACCTGCGGCGCACAATCCTGTTCTGGGTGGCGTCGTTCTGCGGCCTGCTGCTGGTCTACGGCCTGAACACGTGGTTGCCGGAGATCATGCGCGCGTCCGGTTACCCGCTGGGTTCGGCGTTGAGCTTCCTGCTGGTGTTCAACCTCGGCTCGGTCGTCGGCGCGCTGCTGGGCGGGCGACTGTCCGACCGGCACGGCGCGAAGCCGATCATCCTCGGCTCGTTCGCCCTCGCGGCGATCTGCGCGGCGGCGCTGAGCACCAACCCCGGGCAGGTCGCGATCTACGCCCTGATCGCCGTCGCCGGGTACGGCACGATCGGCACGATGCACCTGATCAACGCCCACGTGACCAGGTCCTATCCGGCGAGCGTGCGGGCGACGGGCATCGGCTGGGCGCTCGGTGTCGGCCGGCTCGGCGCGATCCTCGGCCCCGCGGTCGGTGGCCTGATCATCGACTCCAGTCTCGGCGCCGGCTGGAACTTCTACTTCTTCGCCGTCGTCGCCGTCCTGGGCGCGGCCGCCGTCGCCGCCTTCCCCCGCACCCGTGAACTCGCTGGAGCCCCCGCGTGAACTGGACCATCGACAGCGCCGCCGCGGAACTGCTGCGACGCGAGGACGAGCGCGTCGACGGCGAGCCGTTGAGCGACACCTGGCCCGAACTGGACCTGGACACCGCCTACGCGATCCAGGACGAGACGCTCCGGCTCAGGCTGGCACGGGGCGAGACCTTGATCGGTGTGAAGCTCGGGCTGACGTCGCGGGCCAAGCAGCAACGGATGAACGTCGACTCACCGCTGGTGGCGTGGCTGACCGACGCGATGGTGCTGCCGCAAGGTGTTCCGGTGCCGACGCTCATCCACCCGCGCGTCGAACCCGAGATCGCCTTCGTGATGGGACGGGAACTCGCCGGGCCGGGTGTGACCGCGGCGACGGCGATCTGCGCGGTCGAGAAGGTCTTCGCAGGGCTGGAGATCATCGACAGCCGCTACCGGGACTTCCGCTTCACACTGCCGGACGTGGTGGCGGACAACGCTTCCTCCGGCGCGTTCGTGACGGGGAGCATCGGCCGCTCCCCCGGCTTCGACCTCGCGCTGGAGGGCTGTGTGCTCTCGTCCGGCGCGTCGATCGTCTACACCGCGACCGGTGCGGCCGTGCAGGGTCACCCGGCCGAAGCACTCGCGTTGGCCGCGAACACGTTGGCACGCAGAGGAAAGCGGATCGAGGCGGGCTGGATCGTGCTGACCGGCGGCGTCACGGACGCGGTGCCGCTGGAAACGACCGTGTCCGTGGAGTTCACCAACCTCGGCCGACTGACCGTGGGGAGCTGACATGCCGATCGTGCGCATCGAAGTGGCACAGGGCCGTGACCCCGAAACCCTGCGCAAGGCGTTGCAGACCGTGCACGAGGCGGTCCGCGACGGCTTCGGGGTCCGGGACGAGCAGGTTCGGGTGCTGCTGACCGAAGTGCCGCCACAGCACTGGAGCGCGGGCGGGAAGACGTTGCTGGAACGGGAGTGGGAGCGATGAAGAGCATCAGGCACGTCATCGGGGGCGTCGAGACCGACTCGGCGGACGGGGCGACGTTCGAGGACGTCGACCCGTACACGCAGGAGGCCTACGCGACCGTCGCCCTGGGCGGCGCCCGCGAGGCGGACGAGGCCGTGCAGGCCGCGCGCAGGGCGTTCGACGAAGGCCCGTGGCCGCGGATGTCGTTCGAGGAACGCGGAAAGCTCCTCCACCGGCTCGCCGACCTGATGGACGAGCACACCGACGAACTCGCGCTGGCCGACACCCGCGACATGGGCAAGCCGATCACCGCCGCGAAGTCCAAGGACGTGCCGCGCTCGGCGCTCAACTTCCGCTTCTTCGCCGACCACGCCAGGCTTTCCGAGTCGCAGCACCTGCCGTCGGCAACGGGCCACCACACCTACGTCCAGCACGCGCCCGCCGGGGTCGTCGCGGCGATCGCGCCGTGGAACTACCCGCTGATGCTGGAGACGTGGAAGGTCGCGCCGGCGCTGGCGTGGGGCAACACGGTGGTGCTCAAGCCCGCCGAGGACACCCCGCACTCCGCCTACCTGCTCGCGAAACTCGCTTTGGAGGCAGGGATTCCGGACGGTGTGTTCAACGTCGTGCACGGCTTCGGGCCCGGTTCCGCGGGCGAGGCCCTCACGGTGAACCCCGCCGTCGACCGCATCACGTTCACCGGCGAATCGGGCACCGGCAAGGCGATCGCGCGGGCGGCGTCGGCGAACCTGACCCCGGTGAGCTTCGAACTGGGCGGCAAGGGCTGCAACCTGGTCTTCGACGACGCCGACCTGGACAGCGCGGTCCAGTGGGCGGTCGAGGCGGCGTTCGGCAACGCCGGCCAGGTGTGCCTCGCGGGCTCGCGGCTCTACGTGCAGCAGGGCGTGCACGACGAGTTCGTCGAGCGCTTCGCCCAGGCGGCAACGGCTTTGCGGCTCGGCGACCCGAAGGATCCCGCCACCCGGATGGGCCCGCTGGCGAGCGAAGAGCACTACCGCAAGGTCACCGGCTACCTCGACGCCGAGGCCACCGGGCACGCCAAGGTGCTCGGTGGCGGCGGCGCACCGGGCTGGTTCGTCCGGCCCGCCATCGTCCTCGATCCCCCGGCGCACTCCCCCGTGCTGCGCGAGGAGATCTTCGGCCCGGTGGTGACGGTCACGCCGTTCGCGACCGAGGACGAGGCGGTCAAGCTCGCCAACGACACGCCGTACGGCCTCTCGGCGATGCTGTTCACCGAGAACCTGCACCGCGCGCACCGCGTCGCAGGCAGTCTGAACAGCGGAAACGTGTGGGTGAACTGCTTCTTCGTGCGTGATCTGCGGGCACCGTTCGGCGGGTTCGGCGCCTCCGGCATCGGCCGTGAAGGCGGTGCGCACAGCAAGGAGTTCTTCACCGAGGCGAGGACCGTCACGATGCGTATCGCCACGGCCTGAGGCAGAAAACGTTAACATCGATACATGTCTCTTCCTCACGTCTTGCTGGGCGTCCTCGAAGCGCGGCCGATGAGCGGGTACGAGCTCACGCAACTCTTCGGCGCCTCGACGCGGTGGGTGTGGTCGGCTCCGCAGAGCCAGATCTACCCGGCGCTCAAGAAGATGGAGGAGAACGGCCTGATCGAGGGCGAGGAACAGCAGCGCGGCACGCGGATGACCCGCACGGTCTACGCGATCACCGCCGCGGGCATGGCCGAGCTCAGGGAGTGGATCGGCACACCGCTGCCGATCCCTCCCTCGCGCGACGCCCTGGAGGTGCAGGCGCTGTACTTCGACCTGGTGCCGGCCGAGTCGGCCAAGCGCGTGCTGAAGGAGTTCATCAGCGAGCAGGAGGACGCGCTGGAGCACGCCGAGGCGCACCAGGCCCGGCTGCTGGCCAAGGACACCGAACTGCTCAGGGAACGCATGAGCAAGCGGCCCGTCGGTGAGCACGACCGGATGGCGCGGCTGAAGGCGCACGTGTTCGCGGGGCACGCGGCGGTGGCACGAACGCGCATCGCGTGGGCGCAGGAGGGACTGCGGCTGCTCGACGAGTAACCGCGCCCTCCGGTGGGTACCTGACCTGTATGGCGAGGGCGATCTGGAGCGGTTCGGTCAGTTTTGGACTCGTGAGCATCCCGGTGGAGCTGTACAGCGCCACCGAGGACCACACCGTGCACTTCAACCAGTTCCAGCGCGGCACGTCCGACCGCATCCGCTACAAGCGCGTCAACGAGCGCACCGGCCGTGAGGTGCCCTACGACAAGATCGTGAAGGGGCACGAGGTCGACAGCGGCGAGTACGTGGTCGTGGAGCCGGAGGAACTGGACGAGATCGCGCCGGGCCGCAGCCGCACGCTCGACATCGAGGCGTTCGTCGACATCGACGAGATCGACCCGGTGCACTTCCAGAAGACCTACTGGCTGGGGCCGGCCAAACCCGAGTTCTCCCGCCCGTACCTGCTTCTCGCGCAGGCGATGAAGAAGACGAACCGGGCGGGCATCGCCATGTTCGTCATGCGCGGCAAGCAGTACCTGACGGCGTTGACGGAGGACAAGGGCATCCTCGCCGTCCACACGCTGTTCTTCGCGGACGAGATCCGCAAGCCGAAGGACGTGCTGGACGTGCCGCCGGAGGGCCGGGCGCCGCGCGGCAAGGAACTCGACATGGCGGTGTCGCTGGTCGAGTCGATGGCCGACGACTGGCGGCCCAAGGACTACCGCGACACCTACACCGAGCGCGTGAACAAGCTGATCAAGGCCAAGCAGAAGGGCCGCAAGGTCAAGGTCGAGGACGAACCCGCCGAGGCCACCGGGGTCATGGACCTCATGGAGGCGTTGCAGCGCAGCGTCGAGGCCAGCAAGAAGAAGCGGAAGGTCAGCTGACGATCAAAGCCGTCGCGTTGTCGGTGCCGCGGGAGTACAGAGCCGCACGCACCAGACGCTCTGCCGAGGCGTTCCCGGACATGATCGCCTCAATCCCGTTGTGCCCCAACGGTCCGTAGACGCCGTCGGACACGAGAGCGAGCCGCGGCGCGCGAGTCGCCGCACGGCCGATGTTCTCGGACGTGGCGTGGCGGACGGTGTTCGTGACGACGTGCTCCATCCGCGGTTCGGCCTTGATGCCGCGCTCGCGGAAGTACTCGGCGACGGTGTGGTCCGTGGTGAGCTGAACGAGGTCCGAGCCGTTCGAGGCGTACGCGCGGGAGTCGCCTGCCCACGCCACGTCGAAGCCGCCGCCGGGACGGGCCGTGGCGACGACGATCACCGCGTCGCCGGAGTGGACCTGGAGGGCGTCGCGGGCGGCGAGGATCGCGGCGACCGGGTCGGTGAGCAGGGCCGCGGCTCGTGCGGCCGCCCACGCTGCCTCAGCGGCGGCGGGAGAGTCGCCCACGCCGTCGGCGACCACGAAGGTGCGGCGGTTCCACGCGAAGGCGTCGGCGTTGTACTTGCGCGGCCCACGTTCCGACGCGTGGGTCACGGTGAGCGCGGTGCCCAAAGGAACGGTGGAAAGCGGCATGGTGCGATCGATCAGCATGGCGGACCTCCCTGACCTCCACTAAGCCTTGCGCGCCTAGGAGTCTGCTGTCAGGACCCTGAGAAATTCTCTAGAACTTCGCCGCCCTGCGAAACCGGTCCGCTGCCTGGAGCAACGCGGTGGCCAGTTCCGGTGGGGAGACGACCTCGAACTCGACCGTGATGCTCGCGAGCATGAACACCACGTCGTCCATCGTCTCGCCTCCGACCCGCACCTGGCACGACGTTTCGTCCACAGCCAAAACCTCGCCGTAGCTGCGCCACCCCACGGCCTCCGACGCGGGCACGCTCAGTCGTACGACGCCCTGCACCGGCCACCGGTCGGCAACGCGCGCCGCCACGAACGCCCCCGCGTCGCCGCCCGGAATCTCACGGGGCGTGAAGCGGGCGCCGAACGGGGTCCGCACGCTCATCCGATCGAGCCGAAAAGTCCGCCAGTCCTCCCGCACGAGGTCCCACGCGACCAGATACCAGCGCCGGCCCCACGTCACGAGCCGATGCGGCTCGGCCTCGCGCTGCGACTCCTCCCCCGCGTGCCCGACGTAGCCGAACCGGATCCGCTGCCGGTCGCGGCAGGCCGTCCCGACCAGCGTCAGCAGCCCGGCGTCGACCAACGGAGGCGCCGAAGTGTGCGGCACCGTCGCGATCTCCAGTGCCGCAACCCGGTGTCGCAGCGCGGAAGGCAGCACCTGCTCGACCTTCAGCAACGCGCGCACGGCCGTCTCACCGATGTTCTCGATGCCACTCGCGGTGCGCAGCCCGACCGCCACGGCCACAGCCTCGTCGTCGTCCAGCAGCAACGGCGGCAACTGCGCGCCCGACCCGAGCCGGTAGCCACCGCCCGACGTGCCCATGGACGCGTGCACCGGGTAGTCCAGCGAACGGAGCCGGTCGACGTCACGGCGCACGGTGCGTGTGGTGACACCCAGCCGATCCGCGAGCTCCGCACCGGACCACTCACGGCGCGACTGCAGCAGACCGAGCAACTTCAACAAACGAGCAGAGGCCACTGTAGGACCATAACTGTCCTACAGTCGAAATAACGTCGTCAGCATGAAGCCGTTCGAGATCTCCATTCCCCAGTCCGACATCGACGACCTGCACCGCCGTCTCGACCAGACCCGCTGGCCGACCGAACCGACGGGTGCGAGCTGGGCCCAAGGCACGCCACAGGACCGCCTCAAGGAACTCGTGGAGGCGTGGCGGAACTTCGACTGGCGCGAGCAGGAGCGGCGGCTCAACAAGTTCCCGCAGTTCGTCACCGAGATCGACGGCGCGCAGCTGCACTTCATTCACGTCCGCAGCGCCAACGAGAACGCCGAACCACTCCTGCTCACGCACGGCTGGCCGGCGACGGGCTTCGCGTTCGACGAGATGATCGAACCACTGGCCCGCGACTTCCACCTGGTGATCCCGTCGGTGCCGGGCTTCGGCTTCTCCGGCCCCACCACGGAACTCGGCTGGACCATCCCCCGCGTGGCGAACGTGTTCGCGGAACTCATGCGGCGCCTGGGTTACCAGAGCTATCTCGCGCACGGCTACGACTTCGGCGCCAAGCTCACCCGCGAACTCGGCCTACGCGACGAGGTGAAGGCCATCCACGTCAACCAGATCTTCTCAGCCGGTGTCACCCAGGAGACGGCGGACATGGAGGTCGAGGCCGAGCGGAGGTCCGTGGAGAAGGCTTTCCGGTACGAGTTCGAGCAGTTCGGTTACGTGTCGATGCAGAGCACGCGGCCGCAGTCGGTGGCGCACGCGCTCACCGACTCGCCGGTCGCGCAGCTGGAGTGGATCGAATGGGCGTTCCACACGTGGAGCGACCCGGAGATCGGGGTACCCCTCGACGCGCTGCTGACCAACGTCTCGATCTTCTGGTTCACCCGGACAGCGGGCTCGTCGGCGCGCTACTACCAGGAGGGCGACGAGACGTGGGGCGAGCTGGAACCGCCGTCGGCGACACCGACCTCGGTCGCGGTGTTCCCGCACGACGTGGGCGTGCCGATCCGGCGGATGGCCGAGCGCAACCACGCCGTCGTGCGGTGGACGGAGATGGCGCGGGGTGGGCACTTCGCGGCGTTGGAGGTGCCGGAGCTGATGGTCGCGGAACTGCGAGAGGCGTTTCTTTTGTGAGGTCCCCGCTGGAGCGACTACGGTGATCACCGTGCGGTTCACGGTCTTCGGCGGGGTCTCGGCACGATCGGGCGATCGCACGACCGAGTTCGGCCCGACCAGGCTGGGGGCCCTGCTCGGCGTCCTGCTCGTGGACGCGGGCCGGGTGGTGAGCGCCGACGACCTGGTCGAGCGCGTTCTGGGCGACGCGCCGCCACCCCGTGCCCGCGCGATGATGCAGACGTGGCTGACCAGGCTGCGGCACTCGTTGCCCGGCCTGGTCGAACGCGACGGAGCCGGCTACCTGGTGCGGGTCGATCCGCTGGAGATCGACCTGCACCTGTTCCGGCACCTCGTGCGCACCGGCCGCACCACCGAGGCCCTCGCCCTCACCGGAAAACCCCTTCTGTCCACACTGGACACACCGTGGGCGCGCCAGCAACGCGCCAGCTTCGCGGACGAACTGCTCGCCGCGCGACTCGACCACGTCGACGCCCGGCTGGCCAAGGGCGAGCACTCGGCGCTGGTGCCCGAACTGCACGCGCTCGCCGCCGGGCGCCCGCTGGACGAACGGATCGCGGCCCAGCTGATCGAGGCGTTGCACGGCAGCGGACGCGCGGCGGAGGCGTTGCGGCACTTCGAGATCGTGCGCGAACGACTGGCCGGCGAACTGGGCGCCGAACCGTCGCGGCACCTCGCGACCCTGCACCGGCGGCTGCAGACCGCCACGGCACCGCGGCAGCTGCCGGCCGCGCCCAAGCCGTTCACCGGCCGGGCGCTGGAACTCGCGGAGCTCGACCGGGAACCGAACGGCGTCGTGGTGATCACCGGCACCGGCGGCGTCGGCAAGACCTCGCTCGCGGTGCACTGGGCGCACCGCGCGGCGGCCAGGTTCCCGGACGGCCAGCTCTACGTGAACCTGCACGGCTTCGGGCCGAGCGGAGCGGCGGTGAGCCCCGGCGACGCGCTGCTGCGGTTCCTCTCCGCGCTCGACGTGCCGCGCGCCCAGGTGCCGCACGACCTCGCCGGGCAGTCGGCGTTGCTGCGGGACGCGCTCGCGGACAAACGCGTGCTCATGTTGCTGGACAACGCGACGGACGCCGACCAGATCGAGCCGTTGCTGCCGCGCACGCCGAACGCGCACGTGGTGATCACGAGCCGTACGACGCTGAAACCCGCGCACTCCCACGCGTTGCCGTTGGGACTGCTGCCGCCCGACGACGCCCGTGAACTGCTGGCCGCCCGCATCGGGCACGACCGCGCGCGAGCGGAACCGGACGCGGTCGACACGGTGGTCCGCCGCTGCGCCCGCCTGCCGCTGGCGCTCGCGGTGGCCGGGGCGCGGGCGGCGACGCAGCCGGAATTCCCGCTGGCGACGCTGGCGGACGAACTCGCCGACCTCGACGCGTTCGCCGACGACGATGACGTCACCGCGGACCTGCGTTCGGTGTTCTCCCACTCCTGCAAGGCGTTGAGCCCCGCGGCGCTGCGGCTGTTCCGGCTGCTCGGTCTCATGCCGGGCTCGGACATCAGCCTCGCGGGTGCCGCGTCACTCGCCGGGCTCGGCGAACGGGAGACCGGGACGCTGCTCGCGGAACTGGCGCGGGCGAACCTGCTCGACGAGCCCGAACCGGGCCGGTTCACCTGCCACGACCTGCTCCGCGACTACGCGGCCGAACTCGCCCTCGCCGGCGAACGGGACGAGGCGCTGCACCGGTTGCTCGACCACCTCGCGCTGACGAGCGTCGAGGCAGGCGTCGCGTACACACCCAGCCGCCGGCGCCCGGCGACACCGGAACCGGCCGCGGGCGCGGTGGTCGGGCGGTTCGGCACGCACGAGGAAGCGCTGGCGTGGCTGATGGCCGAGCACCCGGCGCTGATGGCGGCGATGCCCCACGGCACCGCGACCCAGACGTGGCTCATGGGCTGGTCGCTCGCCGACGCGCTGGACCGCCAGGCCCGCTACCGGGATCTGCTGACCTCGCAACAACTCGCGGTCGCCGCGGTCGAACAGCTCGACGACACCGACGGCCTGGGCCGCACGCTGATCAACCTCGGCCGCAGCCTGAGCCGCATGCGCAGGCCCGACGAGGCCACAGCCGCACTGCGCCGCGCGTTCGACGTCTACGAGGGCGACCCGGCGGGCCAGGCCGGGGTGCTGCTGAACATCGCGATGCTGACCCCGGACGACCGGATCGCCGAGGCGCTGGAGCACACCCGGCGCGGGCTCGCGTTGTTCGAGGAGTGCGGCGACGCCTACGGGCAGGCCAACGCGCTGACCGGGCTGGCGTGGGGCCACGGCAAGCTCGGCGAGTACGCGGAGACCGTGCGGTACGCCGAACGCGCGATGCCGATGTGGCGGGAGATGGACCACCTGATCGGCCAGGCCGAGGCGTGGGACAACCTGGGCATGGGTCATCTCGGGCTCGGCGAGCACACGAAGGCCGCCGAGGCGTTCACCCGGTCCTCCGAGATGTTCCGGCTCGGCGGCGACCTCATGCACGAAGCCGGTGCGTACGAACAGCTCGGCGACACCCACGCGGCCGCGGGTGACGCCGAGCCTGCTCGAGCGGCCTGGCAGAAGGCCGTCGAACTGCTTGCGGAGGCAGGCCTTCCGACCGACCTCGTGCGCGCGAAACTACAAACCGAACGCGAGTAGCACGCTGCCGTTCGGGCTCGTGAACTCCGGGTAGTAGCCGGACTGCACGTACACCATGCCGTCCGACACCACCGCGCCCGTGCCGGGACCGGACATCGTGCCGCCCCGCCCGGTCAGCCCGTTGACACCGCGAACGTCCTGCACGGTGTCGTAGGTCCAGACGATCCTGCCGGTCTTCGCCTCGTACGCGCGGAACTTGCCGTCCGCGGCGCCGAGCCAGACCACGCCCGGCGTGCTGGACACCGGCAGCCCGTGCGCGCGTGCGCAACTCGGCTGGCCAGCGGCCCCGCCCGTCGTGCAGCCGTCCTCGGGCGCCGGGGTCTCCCACAGCACCTGGCCGGCGCCGGGATCGACCGCGAAGAGCTTGCCCGGTTCGGCGTAGTACGTGGCGATGTAGAGCCGCTTGCCGTCGTAGCTCGATCCCCACTGGATGCCGGAGACGCCACCGCTGGGCAGCGGCACGCCGAGCTGACGACGCCACACGACCTGGCCCGTCGAGGCGTCGAACACGTGGTACACACCGGACTTCTGGCCGACGCCGACGAGCTGGCGCCCGTTGACGGAGAACAGGTTCGGCGTGGCCCCGATGTCGTAGTCGAGGTTGGTGCCGTCCTTGAGTCCCGGGCAGTAGCCCTCGGCGTCGGGCGTGTTGCACGCGTCGCGCCACGTGTCGGCGTCGGTGACCTGGTTGGTCCACTTCACCGCGCCGGTGCGGGCGTTCAGCGCGAGCAACGAGTCGAACTCGCCGCCCTTGCCGGTGTAGTTCTGGCCGGTGCCGACGTACAGGGTGCCGGTCCTGCGGTCGATCACCGGCGAGCTCCACACCCCGGCGCCCGACGGCTCGAACCGCTTGGCGCCGTTGGGCCACGTGCCGACCTGGACCGGTTCCGGCACCGTGTAGTGGCGCCAGACCCGCGCGCCGGTGTCGATGTCGTAGGCGTCGATGTGGCCCCGGAACGTGCAACAGTCGTGCGTGACCGGCAGCGTGTTCTCGGCACTGGACGTGCCCACGTACAACAGTCCGTTGTAGACGATCGGCGAGCTGGTCGTGGTCGAGGCGATGCCGTCGTCCATCTGCACCTGCCACCTCAACCGGCCGGTGCGCTGGTCGAGCGCGTAGAGGCGGCTGGAGTTGTCCCCGAAGAAGACCTTGCCCTCGGCGACCGTCGGTCCGTCGGAGTTGTAGGTGTAGTGGGCGGCCGTCGGGAGCGTGAACTCCCACTTCGCCCTGCCGGTGCGCGCGTCCCTGGCGTAGAACTTCCGGTCAGGGCCACCGAAGTAGATCGTGTCCCCCACGACCGCCGGCTGGCTGCGGACGCCGTTGAACTCGCTCTTCGGATAGGCGAACGCCCACTTCAGCTTGAGCTTGCCGGCGTTGCCCGCGTTGAGCCGCCACTCCGCGGCGTTGTGCCGGGATCCGTTGAGGTCCTTCTGCCACCCCGCCCAGTCGCCGTTGGCGTGCGCCGTCGCGGGTGCCGCGGTCAGCAGTACTAGCGCCGTCGTGAGCAGCGCTGTGGTCTTGAGCATGAGTTTCCCCCTTCCACCACCCACCCTGTCAGCGGAGGAAGGGGGAAACACCCAAAGAAGGTCTCGGGGAAATTAGCCGATCGGTTGATGCGTCACGACGTCGACGCCGGGAAAACCCTTGCTGACGATCGGGTTCCGCCGGCCGTTGAGGTACTGCTGGAAGAACGCCGGGACGTACGTGGTCGCGATCCCACGTTGCTGCTCAGGGGTCAGCACGGCGGCCGGGCAGGTGCTGTCGTTGTCGTAGGACCACTCAGTGTTGAAGTAGTTGTGGTTGGCGTTCCTCGGCGTGACCTTGTGGATCGGGACGACGTTGCGGCCCTTGGCGTTGTCGATGTACGTGCCGCCGTTGACGGCGCCGTCGCAGCTGCCGGTCAGGACGGCGAACGGCGTCCTGGTGATGCGGTAGTCGAGGTTCTCCGGCGCCTCCGGGTCCGGCGCGTAGTAGTCGGCGGGTGCGAGCGGGAGCACGGCCTTGATCTTCACCCCTGTCGGCAGTTCGCCCGCGTGCTTGTCCGACGCCTGGTAGACGGCGCCACGGCCGCCGCGCGAGTGTCCGAGCGTGCCGACGTTCGTGAGGTCGACGTGCCCGCGGAACCCCGGCAGCTTCAGCGGGCCCTTGCCGTCGTTGAGATCGCGCCACAGCTCCAGGTGCCTGCTCATCACCGCCGCCCTGGCCACGTCCGCGATCTCGCCCATCTCGCCCGCGTTGACGCCGTTCACGCTCACCGACACGACCACGAAACCCTGCCGCGCCAACTCCTCGGCGAGGTAGTCGTACCCGCGGTAGCTCGGGAACGCGTCCCCGGCAGGACAAGGCCACTTCCACTGGTCGTCGGCGCACGGCTTCCAGTAACCGTGCGCGAGCAGCACCAACGGGCGTTTGCCGACGAGCGTGCGCGGCGCGTGCACGACCGCGGTGAGCTCGAGATCCGCGACGGGTCCGTCCGGTTCGGTGTGAAAGCCGGGCACTTGAAAGGCCCGGTCACCGAGCGAGTACTCGACCTTCCTGATGCCGGAGCCGTGCTCGGGGGCCGCAGAGGTGGTCGGCGCGGCCAGCACCATCGCCATCACGACGGCGGCCGCGGCTTTTCCGATTGCCATGTGCTGATCTCACCCGGAACTTGTGGTGGTCCTGTGAGGGAGCTGTCACGGTTCTGCCACAGCGAGGTGGCCCGCGAACCTCCCGAACCGCTCCGCCAGCAGTCCCGTACCGATCGCGCGCCACAGCTCGCGGTGCCGGTCCATCGAGAACCGGTCGTCCACCAGCACCACCACGAACCCCTGCCGCGCCAGTTCCTGCGCGTACACATCGGATCCGCGGACGTTGAACACCACCGGCCGCACGCCGACGATCGTGCGGGGCGCGTGCACCACACCGGTCAGCGAACCGGCTTCGTAGCGCAGGGACATGGTCGCGGGGCGGTAGTCGTCGTCCTGCGCGGGTGCGGCCGCCGTGCTCTGCGCCGTCAGCACCAGGGCGCACGCGACGGCAACAAGAACTCTGCCGAAAACCATGAGCACGATCTCATCGAGTCCGTGTGCACTGAACGTCCGGACTATGTCACGGTTTTGCTACAGCGCCCTCGACACCGTCGAGCAACACTTTCAATCCGCCACGAAAGTTCTCGACGGCGTCGTTCTCCAGATAAGGCAGTTCTGGATCGATCGGCTCTCGATCGTTCTCCAGCAAATGCAGCATCGGGAACTTCTTCGCCAGGTCAGGCTCGATCTCCAGCAGCACGGCGGACCGCGCGTACCACCACTCCTCGTCGGCCTCCCCGGTCGCGCCGCCCGCCGCACGGGCCTCCGCGACGGTCTGGGCCGCGCCGCGCACGAAGTAGTTGACGGCACCGACGATGCCGCGCAGTTCGCGACCGGGCAGGCCGGTCGGCACCAGGATCGCCGCCAGCGCCTCGATCACCGCGAACTCGTGCGGCCCGAGCACCGGGCGGGCCTGCGACACCTGCAACACCCAGGGATGACGGCCGTAGAACTCCCACATGTCCGTCGCCCACCGCGTGACGGCGGCACGCCAGCCGTCGTCCAGTTCGTACGACGTCGGCAGCTCGGCCATCGAGCGGTCGTACATCAGGTCGACGAGCTCGTTCTTGCCCGGCACGTACGTGTAGAGCGCCATGGCCGTGCGCCCGAGCCGCTCCCCCACCGCGCGCATCGAGAACGCCATGCCGTGCTCGTCGGCGACCGCGATGGCCGCGTCGACGATCGCGTCCACGCTCAGTCCGGGCTTCGGGCCGGAACGCTTCTCCGCGACCGACGCCCGCCAGAGCAACTCGATGGAACGGCGTGGATCGCCCTGACCTGCGTAGACGACCACGGTTGCGACTCCTTACGACGTAAAGTAACCTTGCCGGTCGATACTTTACGGCATAAAGAATCACTTTGGGGGAGCCAGCCTTGAACGCTGTCGCCGACAGCCATGACGTGATCCAGGTCCGCGGAGCGAGAGTCAACAACCTCGCGGACGTGTCGCTCGACATCCCCAAGCGCCGCCTGACCGTCTTCACCGGCGTGTCCGGTTCCGGCAAGTCCTCGCTGGTCTTCGGCACGATCGCGGCCGAGTCCCAGCGCATGATCAACGAGACCTACACCGCGTTCCTGCAGTCGTTCATGCCGTCGATCGGCCGCCCGGACGTCGACGCGCTGCACAACCTGAGCGCGGCGATCATCGTCGACCAGGAACGCATGGGCGCGAACTCCCGCTCCACCGTCGGCACCGCCACCGACGCCCACACCATGCTCCGGATCGTGTTCAGCCGCCTCGGACAGCCGCACGTCGGCACGTCCGGCGCGTTCAGCTTCAACCTGCCGGAAGGCATGTGCCCAGCCTGCGAGGGCTTGGGCAAGGTCACCACCATCGACGTGGACGCCATCGTCGACCGGTCCAAGTCGCTCAACGACGGCGCGATCGACGCCCCGAACTACGGCGTCGGCACCTGGTACTGGCAGGTGCTCGCGAACTCCGGCCTCTACCCCGCCGACCAGCCGATCTCGACGTTCACCGAACAGCAGCTCGACGACTTCCTCTACAAGCCGACGACGAAGCTGAACGTCAACGGCACCAACGTCACCTACGACGGACTGATCGCGAAGCTGCAGCGCACGATCCTGTCCAAGGACCGCGAGTCCATGCAGCCGCACGTCCGCGCGTTCGTCGACAAGGCCGTCACCTTCGCGACCTGCCAGGACTGCATGGGCGCCCGTCTCAACCAGGCCGCGCTCAACTCCAAGATCCGCGGCGTGAACATCGCGGACTGCTGCGCGATGCAGATCAGCGACCTGGCGAAGTTCGCGCACGCCATCGACGACCCGTCTGTCGCGCCGCTGCTCGCCACCCTGCGCGACACGCTCGACTCACTGGTCGAGATCGGCCTCGGCTACCTGTCGCTCGACCGCGAGTCCGGCACGCTGTCCGGCGGCGAGTCGCAGCGCGTGAAGATGGTGCGGCACCTGGGTTCCTCGCTCACCGACATCACCTACGTGTTCGACGAACCGACCGTCGGCCTGCACCCGCACGACATCCGGCGGATGAACGACCTCCTGCTCCGCCTGCGGGACAAGGGGAACACCGTGCTCGTCGTGGAGCACAAGCCGGAGACCATCGAGATCGCCGACCACGTCGTCGACCTCGGCCCCGGCGCGGGCGCGGGCGGCGGCCACCTCTGCTACTCCGGCGACGTGGCGGGCCTGCGCGGGTCCGGCACGCTCACCGGCCGCCACCTCGACCACCGGGCCAAGCTGCGCTCGGAGTTCCGCTCCCCCAGGGGTTTCCTGACGATCAGCGGCGCCCGCACCAACAACCTCAAGGACGTCTCGGTCGACCTGCCGCTCGGCGTGCTGACCGTCGTCACCGGCGTCGCGGGCTCCGGCAAGTCGTCGCTCATCCACGGCTCGCTGCGCAGAGGTCCGGACGTCGTGACGGTCGACCAGTCGCCGATCCGCGGCTCGCGCCGGTCCAACCCCGCCACCTACACCGGCCTGCTCGACTCGGTCAGAACCGCTTTCGCGAAGGCCAACGGGGTCAAGGCGGCGTTGTTCAGCGCGAACTCCGAGGGCGCGTGCGAGAACTGCAAGGGCATCGGGCTCGTCTACACCGACCTCGCGATGATGGCCGGTGTCGCCACGGTCTGCGAGAAGTGCGAGGGCAAGCGGTTCACGCCCGAGGTGCTGCGCTACACGTTGCGGGGCAAGAACATCAGCGAGGTGCTCGGCATGTCCGTCGCCGACGCCCGTGACTTCTTCCCCTCCGGCCAGGCCCACGCGGTGCTCAGCCGCTTGCACGACGTCGGTCTGTCGTACCTGTCGCTCGGCCAGCCGCTGACCACGCTGTCCGGCGGTGAGCGGCAACGGCTCAAGCTCGCGATCCACATGGCGGAGAAGGCCTCGACGTACGTGCTGGACGAACCGACGTCCGGCCTGCACCTCGCGGACGTGGATCAGCTGCTCGGGCTGCTGGACCAGCTGATCGACGCCGGCAACACGGTGATCGTGATCGAGCACCACCTCGCCGTGATGGCGCACGCCGACTGGATCGTCGACATGGGTCCCGGCGCGGGCCACGACGGCGGCCAGGTCGTCTTCTCCGGCACCCCCGGCGAGCTCGTGTCCACTTCGGACACCCTGACCGCCCGGCACTTGAAGGAGTACCTGTCGTGAGTCTGCTGACCGTCACCTCCGTCCGGCCGGTCACCCCGCGCATGACGCGGATGACGTTCACCGGTCCCGGCCTGTCCGAGATCGGCACCTGGCCGGACCAGCAGCTCAAACTGCTCTTCCCGAAGCCAGGCCGATCGGCGCACGTGTCGGACGCCCCGGACGTCGGCACCTGGTACCAGGCCTACCTGGCGATGCCCGAGTCCGAACGGCCGTGGATGCGCGGCTTCACCGTCCGGTCGTTGGTCGACGGCGTGCTGACCGTGGACTTCGTGCTGCACGGCGACAACGGGCCTGCGTCGAAGTGGGCTGCCAACGCACAGGTCGGTGACGTCATCGGCAGGTTCGGGCCGTCCCGCGACTACGCCCGGCCGCTCGGCACCGCGGACCTGCTGGTGTTCGCCGGCGACGAGACGGCGTTGCCCGCGATCGGCTCGCTGCTGGAACTGCTTCCCGAAGCACAGCGGCGACTGGTGTTCGTCGAGGTCGCGGATCCGTTGGAGGAACAGGACATCCCCGGCGTGCGCTGGATTCACCGCAGCGCCGGGGAGGACCTGGTCTCGGTGGTGACGGCGGCCGAGGTGCCGTCGTCGGCCTGGGTGTGGCTCGGCGGCGAGGCCTCCGCGGTTCGTGCGCTGCGCAGGCACTTCGTCGGCCTCGGAGTGTCCAAGAAGGACATCGAGTTCGCCGGTTACTGGCGGCGCGCCCTCACCCAGGACGACGCTCCGACCTCCGACGACCTCGCCGAGGCCCAGGAGCGGATCGCCGCGCTCGGCGAGTGAACTCCAGCAGGCTGCGTCCGCCGGTCACCTGAGTCACGGACTCCAGCCGGAGTCCGTGCGCCGACGCCAGCCGTTCGAAGTCGTGGAGCCCTCGGTCGCGCCCGCCGAAGTGCACGAGCATCACCAGGTCGAACTCCGTGCTCTCGCCGAGGGACTCCACGACGAGAACCCGTTCGCCCGCCTCGGCGCACCGGGCCAGGATCCGGTGCGCCTGCTCGTCGTCCCAGTCGTGCAGGATGTCGAACAGCAGGTAGGCGTCGGCCCCGGCCGGCAACGGGTCGAAGAAGCTGGCCCCGGTCACCTCGGTGCGATCGTCGAGGCCGTACAGGCTGAACACCGCACGCGCGCCTGCCGCGGTGTCCTCGAGTTCGACGAGGTGGCCGCGCATCGCCGGGTTCGCCGTGAGGATCGCGGCGAGCAGGCTGCCGTGCCCGCCACCGACGTCGACGAGCGTGCCGAACCGCGACCAGTCGTAGTTCCCGACGATCTGCGGCACCCAGTCCCGCATGCGGTCGGTCATCTGCCGGTCGAACGCGTCCCGCAGATGCCGCTGCTCGGCCAGGTCGGTCCAGAAGTCCTGGCCGTAGCGCAGCGGATAGGCCGCCTCGCCCGTGCGGACGCTGTGGATCAGGTCGATGAACGCCAGGTCGGCGCGCCCGGCGGCGGAGTCGTGGTGCAGCAGGTTGTTCAGGCCGTTGCCCGCGTCGGCGCCGAGCAGCGCGCCGAGGTCGGTGGTGCGGTAGCCGGCGTCTGTCAGTTCGGCCACACCGAGGGTCGTCAGGTGGGCCAGGAGCAGGTCGAGAGCGAGCGGGTCGACCTTGAGTTCGGGTGCGAGTTCGTGGGCGGTGGCGGGGGTGTCGCGCAGGCGGTCCGGCAGTCCCAGGGTCACGGCGACCCGGAGCGCCATCGGCGTGATCAGCCCGGACATCTCTCGGAGCCGTTGTACGTCGGTGTCCACGTGGACCCACCTTGCCACCGCGGGCAACTTAATTTCAGTCAACACTGAAGCAATAGTGTTAACACGGTCTCAACCAGTGGACGTGGACGACTCGGTCACTCGATCGGCTTACTGTGCGCCGCGACAGATCAACACGCCCGAGAAGCAGGTCAAGCAGTTGCACACTCCCGTCGCGCGGTCCGTGCCCGCCGCGATCAGATCGGTGCTCGCCCGGGATCGCTGGGCGCTCGCCGGCACCGTCACCGTCCTGGTGATCGGCCTGGTCGCGATCTTCGCGGACGTCCTCACCGCCATCGAGGGCCACGACCCGTACACCTACGACGCGACCGCGCTCGATCCCGCGTCCGGACTGCCCGCGGGGTCGTTCGGCGGGGTGAGCGGCGAGCACTGGTTCGGGGTGGAGCCGCTGACCGGACGCGACCTGTTCGCGATCGTGGTGCACGGCGCGCGAACGTCGTTCCTGATCGGGCTCGCGGCCACGCTGGTGTCGATCGGGCTCGGGGTGCTGATCGGCGCCGCCGCCGGCTACCTGGGCGGCTGGATCGACCGGGTGATCACCTGGAGCGCCGACGTCTTCCTCGGCTTCCCGTACCTGGTGTTCATGATCGCGATCGGCGCGGTGGTGCCGGTCGAATTCCCGCGGGCGCTGCTGCTGATCGTGGTGATCGGGTTCTTCGGCTGGCCGTCGACCGCGCGGATCGTGCGGGCGCAGGTGCTCACGTTGAAGGAACGCAACTTCGTGAAGGCCGCACGGGTGCTCGGCGCCTCGCCGTGGCAGGTGTTCCGCACCGAGCTGCTGCCGAACCTCTGGGGTCCCGTGCTGGTCATGGCAACGTTGTCGGTGCCGGGCAAGATCGGGCTGGAGGCGGCGCTGTCGTTCCTCGGCGTCGGGGTGCTGCCGCCGACGCCGAGCTGGGGCCGGTCCATCAGCGCCGCGATCGACTGGGTCCGCGTCGACCCCGCCTACCTGCTGTTCCCCGGTCTCGCGCTGTTCGCGGTCACCTGGGGCTTCAACGCGGCGGGCGACGGGCTGCGGGACGCGCTCGACCCGAGATCGGTGACCCGCCGATGAGGACCCTCCGGTACGCCCTGACGCGGCTCGGCGGCATGGTGCTCGTGCTGCTGATCGTCGCCTTCTGCACGTTCGTCGTGTTCTACCTGGTGCCGTCGGATCCGGCGCTGCTGGCGTGCGGCAAGCCGTGCACGCCGGAGAACCTCGCGCTGGCGCGGGAGTTCATGGGCTTCGACGAGCCGTGGTGGCAGCAGTTCCTCACGTTCCTCGGCGGCATCTTCACCGGCCGCACGTTCGGCACCGGCGCGACGGCGATCCACTGCGCCGCACCGTGTTTCGGCTACTCGTTCCGGCAGAACGCCGACGTGCTGGAGCTGATCGGCGACCGGCTGCCGGTGACGTTCTCGCTCGCGATCGGTGCCGCGGTCCTGTGGGTCGGTGTGGGCGTGGCGATCGGCGTGTACGCCGCGCTGCGCAAGGACTCCTGGTTCGACCGGGCCGCGCTGGCCGGGTCGGTGATCGGGGTGTCCGCGCCGGTGTACCTGGTGGGGCTGCTCGGGATCCTCGTGCTCGGGTTCCAGCTCAACGTGGTGCCGGTCGGCAACTACACCGCGTTCGCCGACGACCCGGTGCGCTGGGCGTGGGGGCTGGTGCTGCCGTGGTGCGTGCTGGCGTTCGCGCACGGCGCCCACTACGTCAAGCTCACCCGCTCGCAGATGCTCGAGACGATGAGCGAGGACTTCATCCGCACCGCACGGGCCAAGGGCGTGCCGGAACGGACCGTCGTCGGCAAACACGCGCTGCGCAACGTGTTGCTGCCCGTCGTGACGCTGACCGGCATCGAGTTCGGGTCGCTGCTCGGCGGTGCCGTGATCACCGAACGGGTGTTCAGCCTGCCGGGCCTGGGCGGCCTGCTCATCGAAGCGGTGCACGCCCGCGACCTGCCGACCCTGCTCGGCTGCACCTTGTTCGCAGGTTTTCTCGTAGTCGTCGCCAACGCCGTCGTCGACCTGTCCTACGGCGTGCTCGATCCGCGAGCACGGCTCACCTGAGGGAGGAAAGTCCGTTGTCCAGCAAGAAACTTCTTGCGATCGTGCTCGCCGGTGCCCTGGGGGTCTCGGCGTGTGGCGCGAACGATCAGAAGCCCTCCGGTGACACCGCGGTCAAGCCCGAGAAGGGCGGCACGCTGCGCATCCTGTCCGAGTCGCGCACGCTCAACCTCGACCCCGCCAAGTCGCAGAGCCTCGCGATCACGACGCTCGGCCTGGTGCACCGCAGACTGACCGGCTGGCAGAACGCCGTCGGCCAGCCCGCGAAGGTCGTGCCCGACCTCTCCGACACCGGCAAGACCTCCGACGGCGGCAAGACCTGGACGTTCGTGCTGCAGGACGGCCTGAAGTTCAGCGACGGCACGCCGATCACGTCCGCGGACGTGAAGTGGGGCGTCGAGCGCTCGTTCGCACCGGCGTTCGGCGGCGGCCTCGGCTACCACAAGGACCTGCTCGGCGGCGGTGACTACAAGGGCCCGTTCGAGGGCAAGGAGCTCGACTCCATCAAGACCCCGGACGAGAAGACCATCGTCTTCACGCTGACCCGCCCGTACGGCGACTGGCCGTGGATCGCCTCCACGCCCGCGTTCGCGCCGGTGCCGAAGGGCAAGGGCGCCGAGGCCGACTACCACGAGCACGCCGTCGCGTCCGGCCCGTACCAGGTCGAGACGTACACCAAGGGCGTCGAGGTCAAGCTCAAGCGCAACACCAACTGGGAGCCCGCGAAGGACCAGGTCCGCGCCGGCCTGCCCGACGCCGTCGTGTTCCAGCTGGGCCAGGAGGCCTCGGTCGTCTCGCAGCGCCTCGCCGCCGACTCCGGTGACGACCAGACGGCGTTCGCCTCGTCGTTCGTCTCCCCCGCCCAGCTCGCGCAGCTGCAGGGCAACCCGTCCGCGAAGTCCCGCGTGGTGACGTCGAAGTCGGGCGCGGTCGCGTTCCTCTCGCTCAACACGCAGAAGGCGCCGCTGAACAACGTCAAGGTGCGCCAGGCGTTCCAGTACGCGGTGAACAAGGCCGCCTACCAGGTCGCGTCGGCGGGCACGGCCGCGCTGGCCGGTGACACCGCCTCCACGCTGATCACCCAGGGCATCGAGGGCCGCGAGCAGTTCGACCTCTACCCGTCCAAGCCCGAGGGCGACCCGGACAAGGCCAAGGCGCTCCTGGCCGAGGCCGGTTTCCCGAACGGCGTCGAGAACCTGTCGCTGGTGCTGAACAAGTCCAACAACCAGACCGACAAGGCCGAGGCCATCCAGGCCGCGCTGGCACGGGCGAACATCAAGGTGACCATCCGGTCGCTGGAGGCCGACGCGTTCGAGACCGAGACGAACCTCTCGGACAACCCGACGTACGACCTGATCCTGTCGTCGTGGCAGCCGGACTTCCCCAGCGCGAACTCGAACATCCAGCCGCTGTTCGCGACCTCGGAGATCGGCAAGGGCGGCTACAACACCTCGCGTTACTCCAACCCCGAGGTGGACAAGCTGATCGAGGAGGCGCAGTCCACTGTGGACCCGGCGGAGGCCGGCAAGAAGTGGGCGGCGATCGACAAGAAGATCCTGCAGGACTCGCCGGTCGTGCCGCTGATCTACACCCGCAACTCGTTCATCCGCGGCTCGAAGGTCGGCAACTTCTACATCGCCGACTTCCCCGCCTACCCGAACTACCTGCAGGTGGGTATCACGAAGTGAGTGCGCTGCTGTCCGTCGAGAACGTCTCGGTGGACTTCGGCTCGGGCTCCCCGGCGGTCAGCGAGGTCTCGTTCTCGCTGACCGCCGGGGAGGTCCTCGCCGTGGTCGGCGAGTCGGGTTCCGGCAAGACCGTGACCGCGATGTCGTTGCTCGGGCTCCTGCCGCCCACGGCTTCCGTGTCCGGGCGCGCGGTGTTGAACGGCCGGGACCTCTACTCGTTGAACGCCACCGAACTGCGTGAGGTGCGCGGCAACGCGGTGGGCATGGTGTTCCAGGAACCCATGAGCGCCCTCAACCCGGTCTTCACCATCGGCAACCAGATCGTCGAAGCCGTACGAGTGCACCGCGCGGTCTCACGGGCCGAGGCTCGCGCACGGGCGGTGGAACTGCTGCGGCTCGTCGGGCTGCCTCCCGAACGGTTCAAGGCCTACCCGCACGAGATGTCCGGGGGTCAGCTGCAACGCGTGGTGATCGCGATGGCCGTGGCGAACGAGCCGTCGCTGCTGATCGCCGACGAACCGACGACCGCGCTGGACGTGACCGTGCAGGCCGAGATCCTCGGGCTGCTGCGGGACCTGCGCGACCGGCTCGGGGTCGCGATCCTGCTGATCACGCACGACATGGGCGTGGTCGCGGACCTGGCGGACCGGGTGGTCGTGATGAACGCCGGACGGGTCGTGGAGACCGGTCCCGTGCGGGAGGTGTTCGAGCAGCCCGCGCAGGAGTACACGCGGACGTTGCTCGACTCGGTGCTGCGGCTGGACTCCCGTGAGCTGGCCGCGCGCGAGCCCGAGGAACCGGTGCTGCGGCTGTCCGACGTTTCGGTCACCTACGGCAGGTTCCGCGCGGTCGCCGAGGTGTCCCTGGACATCGGCCGCGGCGAAACCCTCGGCCTCGTCGGCGAGTCGGGGTCGGGCAAGTCGTCGCTCGCCGGGGCGATCACCGGCCTCACCCGCTACACCGGGCGGATCACCGTGGCGGGCAAGGAGGTCTCGGCGCTGCGCAAGGCCGACCGCGGCCGCATCGGGCTGGTGTTCCAGGACCCGCTGTCGTCGTTGAACCCGCGCGCCACGATCGCTCGATCCATCGCCCAGCCGTTGCTGCTGCACACCTCGGTGCGCGGCGGGGAACTGGCCGCGAAGGTCGACTCGCTGCTCGACGCCGTGCAGCTCTCCCCCACCCTGCGCGACCGCTACCCGCACGAGTTGTCCGGTGGACAACGCCAGCGTGTCGGCATCGCGAGGGCCATCGCGCTGGACCCCGACCTGCTGATCGCCGACGAGCCGACGTCCGCGCTGGACGTGACGGTGCAGGCACGCGTGCTGGACCTGGTCCGCTCGCTGCAACGGGATCTGCGGTTCGCGTGCCTGTTCATCAGCCACGACCTGGCCGTCGTGCAGCACCTCGCCGACCGGGTCGCGGTGCTGCACCAGGGCCGTGTGGTCGAGGAGGGCACGTCGGTGTTCGCCGCGCCGCAGGATCCCTACACCCGACGATTGCTGGCGTCGGCGCTTACCGTGTCTGTATGAGGACCAACTGGGCTGGCAACGTCACGTTCACCGCGGCCCAGGCCGTGGCCCCGGCCTCGGCCGAAGACCTGCGTGCGCTCGTGCGCGGTTCATCGGCCGTGCACGTCGTCGGTTCGGGACACTCGTTCAGCACGATCGCCGACACGACCGGCACGTTGGTGTCGCTCTCGGCCATGCCGGAGATCTTCGAGGTGTCCGGCCAGACGGTCCGGGTCAGCGCGGGCATGACGCTCGCCGACCTGTCCGTCCGGCTGGAGGCGGCGGGCCTGGCCCTGCACACGCTGCCGTCGTTGCCGCACATCACCGTGGCCGGCGCGATCACGACCGCCACCCACGGCTCGGGTTCCCGCTCACTGGCGGGTGCCGTGCGGTCCGTCGAGGTGCTGCGCGGGGACGGCTCGGTCGTCGAACTGAGCTCGGCGGGCGCGCCCGTGTCGCTGGGCGGACTGGGCGTCGTCATCACGGTGACCCTGGACGTGGTGCCGTCGTTCCAGGTCGCGCAGACGGTCTACCAGGACGTCGCGTGGACGACCCTGCTCGTGCAGCTGGAACAGATCTTCGACGGCGCGTACAGCGTGAGCGCGTTCGTCGACTGGCAGGGCAGCGCGACCCTGTGGGTCAAGCACCGCGTCGGTGACGAGGAGTTCCGCTACCCCGGCCGTCCCGCGTCCGAGCCCGCGCACCCGGTGCCCGGCCAGCCCGGCTCCCGCTGCACGATCCAGGGCGGCGTGCCCGGACCGTGGCACGAGCGCCTGCCGCACTTCCGCGCCGAGTTCACCCCGTCGGTCGGCGAGGAGCTGCAGACCGAGTACTTCGTGCCCCGCACCCGCGCGGTGACGGCGTTGCGGGCGCTGGCCGAGATGTCCACCGTGATCTCGCCGCTGGTGCAGGCCTGCGAGATCCGCACGGTCAACGGCGAACCGCAGTGGCTCAGCCCCGCCTACGACCGCGACAGCCTGGCGATCCACTTCACCTGGGTGCCGAACACCCCGGCCGTGCTGCGGATCCTGCCCAGGCTGGAGGAGGCCATCGCGCCGCGGCCGCACTGGGGCAAGCTCTTCACCGTGCCGCCGGCGCTGCTGGCCGCCCGCTACCCGCAGTGGGACGCCTTCCGGGCGTTGCTGCGCGAGCACGACCCGAAAGGCGTCTTCCGCAACGACTTCCTGACGACCTACTTCGGGTCCGCCTCCAGCTGAGGCCCCTTGCCGCGCAGTTCCTCCAGCTCGGCGTCGGAGAACCCGTAGGTCGTCACGACGGTCATCTTGTCGCTGGTGACGAGCAGCCCGGGGCCCCACTCCTCGACGACGACGCCGCGCTGGTTCGCCGACTCGAAGAACGGCTTCCCCTCGACGCCGAGATCGGCCACGGCCGGCCAGAACAGCGTTCGGCGCTTCTCGCCGGGGTGGAACTCGTGCGCGAACTTCAGCTGGTGCAGGAACGTGATCCAGCCTTCGGTGATGTCCTCGTAGTAGTCGTCCCACTCGGGCGAGGTGCCCTTGGGCGCGCGGGTCAGCACGACGCGGGTGCCCTCGGGAACGGGCGTGAGGGCGAACGTGTCGTGGTTGTGCACGATCAGCGTCGTGCCGTCCTCCTCCGCGTTCTGGAAGTAGATGTGGTCGATCTCGGCGTCGAGCTCCGGGATGTCCCAGCCGTGCCAGTGGCGCAGCTTCTCCTTGTCTCGGAACGACTGCCACACCTCGTCGACCGGTGCGGCCACGGTGATCTCGATCCGCACGCCCTCGTCACTCATCTGCTGCTCCGGGATGGCCCATCGCGACCACCCGGTACGGGCGGCCTGCCTCGGTGTCGTACCTCAGCGCGATCTGCCGCACCGCTTCGGCCAGGTCGCTGGTGAACTCGTGGACGGCGCCGGGCGCGCCGAAGCGGACCGTCGTCTCCACCGTGAACGTGAGCAAGCGCTTTCCCGCATCGGCCGCGGCGCTCGACATCCGCTCGACGTCGCGAGCGGTGTCCTCGGCGACGGACATGAGGTGCGTCGCGGCGAACTGATCTTGGACGTCGGCGGCGATCTCCCGGCCGGGCTTCGCCCGCAGCACGCGTTCGACACAGCCACGGCGCTGGCGTTCCTCGACGAGTTCGACCAGTCCTGCCTGCTCCAGGGCTCGCACGTGGTAGTTGACGCGCTGCCGGGGCAGGTCGAGGACCGCCGCGAGCTGCGTCGCCGAGGCGGGCGATCTCAGCAGCTCCAGCAGCGATCTGCGCAACGGCGACAGCTCCACGCATAGCACGGTCTCATTTGACAAAATATTTTGTCAATACCGGAACGGGACCGGAAACAGTTAGGTTCGTTGACGGTTGCAACAAACCACCCCCACCCTGTGACCGTGAGAACCCCCCTGCTGGTGGCAGCGTTGGCGGCAGCAGCGATCGTTCCTGTGTGGACGGTCGCGGCGCAGGCCGACGTGGTGCCCGGAACCGCTTATCAAGTGACGAACGTCGGCAGCGGAAAGTGCGTGGAGTCGCTGGGAACGGCCAACGGCGCACAGCTCCGCCAACAAGGATGCTCTGGACAGACCTGGACCTTCACGCCCACGAGCGACGGCTACTACACGGTCGGCGACGGCCAGGTCTGGGACGTCTCGAACGTGTCGACCGCGGACAACGCGGCGGTCCACATGTGGCAGTCGTTCAGCGCGAACAACCAGCAATGGCGCGCTGAGGCCGTCGGCACGGACACCTACCGGTTCGTGAACCGCAACAGCGCCAAGTGCCTCGACGTGCCCGGCGCGTCGACCGGTGACGTCCAGTTGGTCCAGTACACCTGCAACGGGACCAACGCACAGCTCTTCCGCCTCACCGGCGGCACGCAGCAGCCGGGCCAGCCCGACTTCGGCCCGAACGTGCTCGTCTTCGACCCGTCGATGTCCTCCGCCACGATCCAGGCGCGGCTCAACGACGTCTTCCGTCAGCAGGAAGAGGGTCAGTACGACGCGCGCCGGTTCGCGATCATGTTCAAGCCCGGCAACTACAACGTCGACGTCAACATCGGCTTCTTCACCCAGGTCCTCGGCCTGGGCCTGCTGCCGGACGGCGTGACGATCAACGGCCAGGTGCACGTCGAGGCCGACTGGTTCGAGGGCAACGCGACGCACAACTTCTGGCGTGGCGCGGAGAACCTCGCGATCCGGCCGCCGTCGGGCACGAACACGTGGGCCGTCTCGCAGGCGTCCGCGATGCGCCGCACGAAGACCTACGGCAACATGCAGCTCGACGACAACGGCTGGTCGAGCGGTGGTTTCCTCGCCGACTCCGTGGTCACGGGCCAGGTCCGCTCCGGTTCGCAGCAGCAGTGGCTGTCGCGCAACACCGAGTGGGGTTCGTGGACCGGTGAGAACTGGAACATGGTGTTCGTCGGTGCCCGCAACGCACCGCAGAACACGTTCCCGGAGCCGCCGTACACGACCGTCGCGCAGACCCCCGTCGTGCGGGAGAAGCCGTTCCTGAACGTCGACGGCAGCGGCAACTACAACGTGTTCGTCCCGGCGCTGCGCTCCAACACCAGCGGCACCACCTGGGCCTCTGGCAACCAGCAGGGCACGAACATCCCGCTGTCGCAGTTCTACATCGCGAAGCCGGGCACCTCGGCGGCGACGATGAACGCGCAGCTCGCGGCCGGCAAGCACCTGCTGCTCACGCCGGGCGTCCACCAGGTCTCGGAGCCCATCCGCGTCACCCGGCCCGACACCGTCGTGATGGGCCTCGGTCTCGCGACCGTCATGCCCACCAACGGCAACCTGGCGCTCGACGTGGCCGATGTGGACGGTGTGAAGATCGCCGGTCTGCTGCTGGACGCGGCCCCGACCAACTCGCCGCTGCTGGCGCAGATCGGCGCGCCGGGCAGCAACGCCAACCACTCGGCCAACCCGACGTCGCTGCACGACTTCTACGTGCGCATCGGCGGTTCGGCCATCGGGCGGGCCACGACCTCGTTGGTGGTCAACAGCCACAACGTGATCGGCGACCACCTGTGGTTGTGGCGGGGTGACCACTCCGTCGGCGTCGGCTGGGACGTGAACCGGGCGGACACCGGCCTGATCGTCAACGGCAACAACGTGACGATGTACGGCCTGTTCGTCGAGCACTACCAGAAGTACCAGACCATCTGGAACGGCCAGGGCGGCCGGACGTACTTCTACCAGAACGAGATGCCGTACGAGGCGCCCAACCAGGCGGCGTGGATGAACGGCTCGACCCGCGGCTACGCGGCGTACAAGGTCGCCAACAACGTCACGACGCACGAGGCGTGGGGCCTGGGCAGTTACATCTTCGCCAACGCCAACCCGAGCGTGGTGGCCGACCGGGCGTTCGAGGTGCCGAACACCCCGGGCGTCAAGTTCCACAGCATGGTGACGATCTCGTTGGGCGGCAAGGGAACCATCGAGCGCATCATCAACAACTCGGGTGGACGGGTGACCGCCGGTTCTACCGAGGCTTACCTGGCCAACTACCCGTGATGTTCCGCTGAGTGGATTTAGATCCCACATCCCCATGCTCCGGTCCGCATAGACTGGAGCATGGGGATTCTTTCTGAGCAGTTGCGCATCATCGAGGCCTTGAACCCGGTCTACAACGCGTTGACCAGCGTGTTCGACGTGTCTGGCGAGCCCGTGGGTCCGCTCGCGGGCATGGTGTTCTCGGTCAAGGACAACATCGACGTCGCGGGCGCCGCCACCACGCACGGCCTGAAGTCGCTGGCGGGCAACGTGAAATCGGCGGACGCGCCCATCGTGGCGCGGCTGAGAGCGGCCGGTGCGACACCGATCGGGCACGCCAACATGCCGACGTTGAACGCCCGTGGCATGCACACATACAGCGAATTGGCGGGGCACACCATCAACCCGTGGGACAGCACTCTCTCGCCCGGCGGCAGCTCGGGCGGTGACGCGGTCGCGGTGGCCACGGGCATGGTGCAGCTCGGGATCGGCAACGACAGCGGCGGCTCACTGCGCCTGCCGGCGTTCCTGAACGGCGTCTGCGCCCTGAAGCCGAGCCACGGCCGCTACCCGCAGGGCAGCGTGCTCGGCCAGCCGGACCCGTCGTTCCCCACCCAGGTCATGACGGTCGAGGGCCCGCTCGCCCGCACTGTCGCCGATCTGCGGAAGGTGCACGGCCTGCTGTGCGGCGCGGATCCGGCCGACCCCCGCGCGGTGCCGGTACCGGCGTTCGGCGCGCCGGCACCGCGGGTGGCAGGGTTCGTGCTGGGCGACCCGGTCGTCGAGGAGGCGGCCCACCGCCTGGCGCAGGCCGGGTACGAGGTCGAGGCCGTCGAGGTGCCCAGGCTGGACGAGGCCGCGGACCTGTCCCTGCGGATGATCGCCACGCCGATCGCGCTCGGCTTCGAGCAGTTCGCCGCGTTCGCCGGGGAGGAGGTCGCGCTGTTCGCCCGCCATCTCCTGGAGGTGCGGCCCGGTCTCGACCTCGCGGAGTTCCTCGCGCTCACCGGCACCCGGCTGGCGATCCAGCGGGAGTGGGCGGGCCTGCTCGACCGCTACCCGGTGCTGCTCGGGCCCGTGTCCACGATCCCGTCGTTCGAACCGGACCAGGACCGCCGCAGTTCCGAGGCGCTCGGCGAGTACTTCGACGCGCTGAAGCTGTGCGAGGCGAGCAGCTTCGTCGGCGTGCCGTCGGTGGCAGTGCCGACGGGGCTGCGGAACGGGCTGCCGACGGGCGTCCAGGTGATCTCCCGGATGTACCGGGAGGACCTGGCCCTGGACGCCGCCGAGGTCCTGGAAACCCCGCTCAGCCCAGCCGTTTCGGCCGGTTGATCTTCATCTCGTCCACGTCGGTGACCTTGGCCTTCAGGCCCTTGAAGTCGACGCCGAGCGAGTCGAGGGCTGTGGCCGCGCGCCGCAGCCCCGCCTCGTCGGGCTTCTCGGCGGCGGTCAGGATCACGCGGTAGCTGAAGAAGTCGAGCTTCTCGTCGTAGGTGAGCGCGCCGTCCTCGCTGAAGCCCATGTCGCGCAGGACGTCGAAGCCCTTGAGACGATCCTGGAGCGTGACGCGCTGCTCTGAGGTGAGGTCGGCGAACCGGCCGCGGACGAGTACTCGGTAGGTGTGTTCAGCCACGAGCGAAGATGCTCCCTGAAGGGCCCGCGGTCTGGCGAACGATTTCCCGAGTGCGAAAGAATCGGGACCATGAACGCAAAAGAGCTGGTCACGCGCATCCGAACGGAGCTGCACCCCGGTGAGCACGACAACCTCGTGGTCAAACTGATCGAAACCGGACAGGCTCCGCGCGCTGTGATCGCCACGTTCGCCGCGGAGGAGAACCACATCGTGTCGTCGGACTGGCGAACATTCCTGGCGCTGGCGGCGAAGGCGGAGGAGCCGAACGCGCGGGCGTTCTTCACGTTGCTCGCGGGCGGCGAGGAGCTGGTGCTGCCGATGCTGGAGCCGCTGGCGAGGGCGGCGGGCATGTCCGCCAAGGACTTCCAGAACTACGAACCGTTCCCCGGCTGCCAGTCCTACCCCGCCTACCAGGCGTGGATGGCGCTCAACGGCGAGACGACGGACGTGATCCTCGCGATCCTGGCGAACTTCACCGCGTGGGGCGGGTACTGCGCGCGCATGGCGAAGGGGCTGCGCGAGCACTACGGGTTCGACGACGAGGCGTGCGCGTTCGTCGACTTCTTCGCCACCCCCGCGCCGCAGCTCGAAGACCGCGCGGTCGCCGCGATCCAGACGTCCCTCGACGCCGGCTGGCAGCCGAAGCACGCGTGGCGCTACGGCCGCCTGCTGCAGGCGTACGAACTGCAGTTCTGGTCCACGCTGGCGTGACGAGGACGGGGGCGGCTCGCGAAAGCCGCCCCCGACCCGTTATCGGGGCAGATAAGCCCTGTGGGCCTTGGAGAACTCGTAGTTGTTGTACTTGTCCCAGTTGATCGACCACGTCATGAGGCCGCGCAGGTTCGGGTAGACGCCCTTCGGCTTGTAGCTGCCGCAGCGCGTGCCCTTGGTGAGGCAGTCCAGCGCGGTCTGCACGTCCGCGACGGACGTGAACCCGTTGCCCGCGTACTGCGCGGCGGGCAGGCCGATCGCGACCTGGTCCTGGCGCAGGCCCGCGAAGAACTTCGACGCGTCACCGCGCACCGGGAACCCGGCGAGCACCATGTCGGTCATCGCCACGTGGAAGTCCGCGCCGCCCATGTTGTGGTACTGGTTGTCCAGCCCCATCACGGGTCCGGAGTTGTAGTCCTGCACGTGCAGCAACGTCAGGTCGTTGCGCATGGCCTCGATCACCGGCAGGTACGCACCCGTGCGCGCGTCGCCGGTGCCCGTGCCGCCGTAGAACTGGTAGCCGACCTGCACGAAGAACGTCTCCGGTGCCATGGTGAGCACGAAGTTGGCACCGTAGCGGGCCTTCAGCGACCGCAGCGCCGAGATCAGGTTCACGACCACGGGGGTGGTCGGGTTCTTGAAGTCGAGGTCACCGGGGTTCAGCGACAGCGAGTGGCCCTCGAAGTCGACGTCGAGACCGTTCAGGCCGTACTTGTCGATGATGCCGCCGACCGTCCGCACGAACGCGTCACGTGCCGCCGTGGTCTCGAGCCGCACCTGGCCGTTCTGGCCGCCGATCGAGATGTTGACCTTCTTGCCCTTGGCCTGCTGGGCGCGGATGCCGGCGATGAACTCGGCCTCGGACTCGACGTTCGGGCACTCCGCGACCGGGCACTGGCTGAACCGCAGGTCACCGCTCGTCGCGCTGGTGGGTTCGGCGAACGACAGGTTGATGACGTCCCACTCGTCCGGCACGTCCTTCATGCGGATGTAGCCGGAGCCGTTGGCGAAGCTGGCGTGCAGGTAGCCGACGAGCACCTTGCGCGGCAGCTGACCCGTGGGCGGCTGACCGGTCGTTGTCGTGGTCGTAGTGGTTGTCGTCGTCGTGGTGGTGGTCGTGCTCGTGGTGGACGACGTCGTAGGTCCAGTGCCACCCGTGCATGCCGCACCGTTGATCGTGCAGTTCGCCGGGTCGGCGGTGCCGGCGGCGTTGAAGCCGAACGACACGCTGGCGCCGGGCGCGACCGAGCCGTTGTACTCCCGGTTGACGAACGTGTTGTGGTTGCCGCTCTTGGTGAGCAGCGAGTCCCAGTAGGCACCGACGGAGGTCGAGGCCGGGTAGTCGAACTCGACCTTCCAGGAGCTGATCGCCGCGCTGGTCTCGTTCTTGATCGTCACCGTCGCGGTGTAGCCGGAGTCCCAGCCGTTCTTGGAGAACGTCGCCGTGACTCCGGCGGCGCTGGCAGGGGCGAGGCTCACGATCACGGTGCCGAGCACCAGTGCGGCCACCGCGGATATTCGAGCGAACAACAGCATGGGTTCCATCCCTCACGCGTTGGCGGCCGGCAGGGGGTCACCCCGAATTGGACTAGACCATCTATCGAGAAGTCAAGGTTCTAGACTTCTCGCCGTGCCCCACGCTCGTGCCGCCGACGGAACCAGGCTCTTCTACTCGGTCGAGGGCTCCGGGCCCCCGCTGCTGCTCATCGCGGGCCAGGCGAACTCGTCGAAGTGGTGGTCACAGGTCCGCGGGGACTTCTCCGCCCGGTTCACGACGATCGTCACCGACCACCGCGGAACCGGTTCCAGCGACAAGCCGGACGTCCCGTACAGCACGAGGATGTTCGCTGAGGACTGCGTGGCGATCCTGGCCGACGCGGGCGTCGAGTCGGCCCACGTCTACGGCACCTCGATGGGCGGCCGAATCGCGCAGTGGCTCGCGGCCTCGCACGGCGAGCGCGTCGACCGGCTCGTGCTCGGCTGCACCTCCCCCGGCGGCCCGCACGGCATCGAACGCAGCGCCGAGGTCCGCAAGTCGTTGGCGCAGGTCGACCCGATGAAGGCGCGCAGGGCGTTGGAAGCGCTGATGTACACACCGGCCTACCGCGGCCCGTACAACACGCTGGGCGACCCGCAGATGCCGCCGCACGCCCGCAAGCGGCACCTCTTCGCGAGTGCCGAACACGACGCGTGGGACGTGCTGCCGTCGATCGCCGCACCGACGTTGGTCGTGCACGGCACCGAGGACATCTTCAACCCCACGGCCAACGCTCCCCTGATCACGGAGCGGATTCCCGGCGCGCGCATGCACCTGATCGAGGGAGCCCGACACGGTTACTTCGAGGAGTTCGCGAGCGAGGCGACGCCACTCGTGGTCGACTTCCTGGAGGCCTAGCTCTGGGGGATGTATGCGGAAAGCGCCTCTCGTTCTTCTCGTGTTGTCGTTCTTCGCCTTCCTGCCCGCTCCCGCCACCGCGGCCACCGAACTGCCCGGCGGCAAGGCGTACTTCGTCGTGTCGCGCGGCTCGTTCAAGACGGGCACGTCCAACTGGATGCGCCTGAGCGACTACACGTTCACGACCGACGGCAAGGTGCGAGCGCGCACCTATCTGTGGCAGCAGGCGAAACCGGTCGCACGTCAGGGCACCGGCACCACGCCCGACAGCTCGTGCTCGACCTCGTCGCCGACCGCTCCGCAAACCCTCGTGCGCTCCTGCCAAGTCATGACGGCCGGCGGCTTCACCTCGTCTCCGAACGAGTCGACCGCGGGCAACTACCGGCTGGACGGCGACCAGCTGCACATCACCTGGGACGTGCCGGGCTGGAACGAGCAGTGGGCCGTCGTCCCGAGTCCCGACGCCACGCTCGCCAGGCTGGACTTCCAGTCCAACGCCCTGGCCACCGCCGGATACGGCTACGGCAGCAACACCCCGCTGACCACCCGCCGCCAGATGGCGAGCGTGCAGTCGTTCCCCGGCAACCTGCGGCTGGAGTTCCACGGCTGGGACAAGGGCAACCCGGTCAGCAACGGCAGCGGGTTCAGCATCGGCCTGTACAAGACCTGCACCACCACCTCGTGGTGCCTCACCTACCGCCAGCCCGAGTCGGCCAACTCCTGCCAGGGCGGGAGCGGCTGCAAGGCGGGCGGGGACACGTCGATCCAGAACCACATCGTGCGCGTCTCGAACACCGACCGCCGCGACACGCACTGGCACTGGTGCAGCTGCCTGAGCATCAACTCGCAGGGCAAGGAAGAGTTCTGCTACAAGGGCAACTCCCACGTGAAGCCCATGCTCCAGATCCTCGACGACAACGGCCAGTTCCATGGCTGGGTGGGCGTAGAAGCCTCCTTCAGCCCGCAGAACAACCGCAACGACGACATGATCTCCGCGTTCCGCGTCGCCGACTTCCGCTAACCGGTCACCCACCGCAGGCCGCGCATCAACGCGTGGCCGGCGAACCGCACCCCGGTGGCCTCCGCGATCGGCAGGTAGGGCAGCCGCAACGGCACCCGAGCCCACACCGGCAAGGTGGCGACCGCGGTGGAGCTCAAGATCGCGTACGGCCCGCGCGCCAGCACCGGCAAGGGCGCCTTGAGCAGCAGGAACCTGGCCGCCTCCCGTGCCTCGGGCGTGCCTTTCAGCTCGGGCCGGTAGGAGGCGAGCGTCGCGTCGAGCTCGGCGGTGGTGCGCGGCGGGTCCGGAATGCCCATCGCGTCGGCGATGACGGCCATGTCGGCGACGTACCCGTCGTAGTCGTCGAGCGGCTTCTCGCCATAACGCTGATGGCAGCGCAGGAAGCTGTCGACCTCGGCCACGTGCACCCACGCCAGCAGGTGCGGGTCGTCGGCGCGATACTGCCGCCCGTCCGCCGCTGTGCCATGGATGTGCTGATGCACGCGCCCAAGCCGTTCAACGGCCTTGAGCGCGTCCTGGGTCGTGCCGTACGTGGTGACGCCGACGAACAAACTCGTGCGCTGCAACCGCCCCCACGGGTCGGTGAGGTAGTCGGAGTGCTGCGCGACCGCCGCCATCGCCAGCGGGTGCAACGACTGCAGCAGCAACGCCCGCAGCCCGCCGATGAACATGGCGTGATCAGCGTGGACGTGCCGGATCGGCCGGTCGTCGGCGAACAGGCGCGGACCGGGCGAGTCGTGGATCCGGCGTGCGTGTTTCGCCCGCTCCGGACCCGCGACCTTCTCGAACAGGCTCTCGCTCAGCTGCCGCCGCAGTGCCTCCAGCATCACTCCATGATGCGCGCCGGTCGCTGAGAAAGGCACCCCGCCGAGGCAGGGTGCCTTTCAGCCTGATCAGGCGAGCGCGATCTGGTCCAGATCGGGGGCGCCCGCGCCGTCGTTGCCGAACCTGATGGTGTTGGCGCCGGCGTTCAGCGACACCGGGATCTCGGCCACGTAAGGCGTGTTGTTGCCGACCCCGTCGAGCTTGACCTCGACCGGCGCGCCGCCGTTCACGGAGACGAAGTACGAGCGCGGCCCGTTCACCGTGAACTGGATGAACAGCTTGTAGGAGCGCGTCTCCGGCACGGTCACACCGGGGAAGGTCACCGACGCGTCCGCGCTGCCGCCGATGTTGCGCACCTTCTCCGCGCCCGAGCACGGGCCGCAGCTCGTCAGGCCGGTGCTGCCGAACTGGTTCGCCGAGTCCTCGGCCTCGCGCACGAACACGCGATCAGCCGGCCGGGTGCGCACCGGCACAGACCCGGAGACCTTGCGGTCGGAGCCGAGCAGCTGGAACGAGGCGACGACGGGAATGCTGACCGAACCCACGTCGGCCGGCGAGGTCGCGGTCCAGGTTCCTTCCAGCACACCGGCGAGGCGCATCGACGCACGCACAGCGGGCGCACCGGTCAGCGTCCAGCCCGCGGGCAGGACCGGGGCGAGGGACACGTTGTCGATCTGGTCGTCGGCGTCGAGGCGCAGCCGTGCGGTGATCTTCACGGACTGCTGTCCGGGCGCGACCCATTGCACGCCATGGGGTTCCACGGTCAGGGTCGTCTTCGGCGTGTAGTTCGACGGCGGCAGCCCGCCCACCGAGATCCGGTCCAGGCCGAGCTCGCCGGTGCCGGACACCTTCACCGTGTTGCGGCCCGCGTTCAACGGCACCGCGACCGACGTCGGGTCCGGCACGTCCGCTCGATCACGTGGCACCGCAACGGAAACCGGTGCCGCGCCGTTCACGGAGACCGAGACGACCGAGGACTCGGCGGACGTCAGGTCGAGCCGCAGGTCGTAAGTGCCAGCCGCAGCAACGGAAACATCGCGGAAGGTCACAGCGCCGCGTTCGCCGAGCCCGACCACCTGCCGCGTGCCGGAGCAGGCCGCGCAGAACTCGCCGTGCGCCGAACCCGACCGCGACGCGTCCTCGGCCTCCAAGGCGCCCGGCACACCGCGCGGATAGCTGTGGCCGACGCGGATCTCGTCGATCTTCAGTTGCTTGAAGTACACGGGAGCCTGCGGCCCGCCCCACGTGTTCAGCACGGTCAGCTTCAGGAACCGGGCCTCCTGCGACCCGATGTCGATGAACTGCGTTCCACGCGCCGAAGGCAAAGCCCCACTGCGCACGTGCCACCAGGAGCGGCCGTCAACAGACGCGGTCAGCTGATAGTCCTTGATACGTGAGGAATCCTCCGGCCGCCCGAACGACACACGGGCATGCGTGGGCGACGACTCGCGCTGGTTGATCGCGAGGAACGCGGCCGCACGACGACGCCCGAGATCCAAGGAGATCGAGACGGGCTGGGCGGCGCCGGCGTCCCAGTACGTCTCGTAGCTGCCATCCGTCAGATTCGAGGCCGGGAAGCCGCCGGAGGAAGACGTCGCCGAAGCCTTCACGCCGGTGTAGAAGCCTTGCTGCCCAGCGGTTTCCACGGCGAACACCGTGTCGTACTCGTCCCACGCCGTGATGCCCTGGATCGCCAGAAACCCGGCCGACTGAGAGAACCGCATCCGCGCGCCGGTCCGCAGATCACGAACAGAAGTGACGCGATATCCGTTGTCCCGCAGGCGAACGAAGTCGGCACGCGGCCGGGTGACGACGTGGACGTACTGCTTGCCGCTGGCGGGATTGATGGTGATCACGCCGTGCGCGCCGTCGTTCCAGAACCCCGGCTGCATGCCGCCGTACATGTACCCGGCGCCCTCTACGCCCTGGATCGACTCGCGGATCGGCGGCACCCACGAGGCCATGAAGTTGTTGTAAGTCTCTTGCTGCACAGGCATCCTGCCGTTCACCATCGGCGTCTCGGCCATCAGCGACTTGATCGACGAGCCCGCGTTGGTGATGTAGCGGCCGGTGTTCAGGCGCGTGTCGACGGCGTGGTTTCCGCCGTCGTACCACCAGTCCCCCGTGGTGGGCAGCTTGTAGCAGGCCTCGGACAGGCGCGGCATCGGCGTGAACGTCGCCGCCGGGTAGTCGTAGGACGGGAACATGCCGGTCTTCTGCTCGTTCGAGACCGTGTCCATGATCGGCGTGTCCTCGTTGTTGTTGCTCAGCAACCAGGTGGGCCGCAGCTGCCGGATCTGCTCGTAGAGCTTGTTGCGCTCCCAGTACTCGTTGTCGTTGTCGATCCAGAAGCCGGCGAGGTCGTCGTAGTTCTTCATCACCTCGAAGAACAGGTCGTAGCTGTACTTGCCGAAGCCTTCCCGCGTGGTCAGGTCGACCTGCTCGCCGCGATAGGCGGAGTACGCGGCCGAGTCGAGCATCTGCACGCCCTGCTCGCTGTGCCACTGCGGGTCGTCGGTCATGTAGAGGACGACCTTGACGCCCTTGGCCTTGCCCGCACGGACGAGTTCGCCGAGCAGATCGCGTTCGGTGGCACAGCTTCCGGGGACATGAGACGGCCACGGCCGCGCGTAGCCCAGCCGCGAGTGGAACGTCGCCAGCACGACGTAGGAGGCGCCGAGCTTGCGGGCCTCGTCGATCCAGTAGTCCGGGGTCCACCCGCCGCCGGTGACGTCGCGCTCCCACTCGGCGCAGTTCAGGTGCTTCGGGGCGGTGAACATGCCCCAGTGCAGGAACAACCCGGCGGTCGACTGCCGCAGCCACTCCTGTCTCGGGTGCTGCACCTCGGCTGGAGCGGCGCCTGGGGTGAGCAGGCCTGCGAGCAACGCGGCCACCACAGCCGCGCACCAACGACGTAGTCCCATGACCATCGCCTTCTCGTCCGGGGCGGCGGCGAGAAGATCCGATGATTGCAACCGGAACCAGGCGGGTCAAGGCCCATTCGCCCACCAGACACGAAGACTCATCGGAGCAATCCATGATCCAGCGCATGGTCAGCCGCCGCCGTGATAATCAGGCGTTTGGCTGCGCACGATCAACTTCGGCCAACGAGGACGGAACCGGATGAACGACGAGCACCTGCCCGGCTTCTACCACGACGCGGAGGCGGTCTCCCGGCTCGGACAGCGGCTCACCCTGCTGTTCAGCCGGGTGCGGCTGATCGGCGCGGTGGTCGCGGCGGTGGGCGGTGCGTTCAAGTGGCAGATCGGCGGCGGGGTCGACGTCTGGGCGTGGGTGGCACTGGGCGGTTTCCTCATCGCGCTGTTCGGCGAGCTGCTGCTGTGGGTGATGCACCCGGAGCTGAAGTGGAACGCGGGCCGCACCGTCGCCGAACGCGTGAAGTCGCTGGCCTGGCGCTACGCCGTGGCGGGCGACCCGTTCCACCGCATCGTCCAGAACCCGCGCGCGGAACTGGAGCTCGCCATCGCCGACGCGGTGCGGGAACACCGCAGGGAGGTCATGCTCACCAGCGCGAACGACAACGGCGAGCAGGTCATGACCGAACTGCGCACCGCGTCGTTCGACGAGCGCAGGACCGCCTACCGCGAGGCCCGCGTCCAGCCGCAGGTGCAGTGGTACCGCGACCGGTCCGCGATGAACGAGACCCGCGCGAACGTGTTCCGCGTCCTGATGATCGTCGGCGAGCTCGTCGCGATCGTCTTCGCCATCCTGCGCATCAACGGCGTCTGGGACGTCGACCTGTCCGGCGTGATGGCCGCGGCCGTCGCGGGCGGCGCGGCCTGGATCGGCCTGCGGCAGTACGAGAACCTCAGGGTCACCTACGCGGCCGCGGCCGGCGAGCTCGCGGACATCTACCAGCGGCTCCCCCACGTGCGGGAGAGCGACTGGGCCGCGGTGGTCGCCGAGACCGAGGCCGTGATCGGCAAGGAGCACGCCGCCTGGCTCGCGTCGCGGCCCAGCGCGACCTGAGCCAGGCGGAACGCGCCGTCAGCTGAGTGCTTCGACGACCTTGGTGACCATCGCCCGTTCCGCGGCAGCCACCTCGCCGTCCGCACCCGCCACCGAACGGCACATCTCCGACACGGCGGCGCGGAAGATCGCGACATCACGCGGTTCGTGGGCGTTGATGATCGCCACCGAGTCCCGCAGCGCGGCCAGGACACCCGACTCCACATCGGACGCCGAGCCCTTCGGCAACGAGGGCGGCGCGGCGGCGATGATGGCGCGCAGGTCGTCCGTGAGCAGGGTGATGGCCCTGACGCCGGCCTGGCTCTCCTCGTCGACCGAGCCGGGGTCCGCAGTGGACACCAGCACCATGGCACCGAAAACGGCCGTGCGGAGGGTCTGCCCCTCCGCCTCCGTGTACGCAGTCATGGGCGCAAGCCTATGCAACGATCAGTGGCTATGAGTGCGGGTCAGGTGCTTGGCGCCAACATCAGGGCGTTCCGTGAGCAGCGCGGGCTGTCGCTGTCGGAGCTCGCGCGGCGGTCGTCCATCGCCAAGGGCACGCTGTCGCAGCTGGAGAGCGGCGCCGGCAACCCGACGATCGAGACAGTGTTCAGTTTGTCGAACGCTCTGGACGTGCCCGTGTCGGAACTGGTGACCGCGCGGACGCCGCCGGAGGTCGTGCTGGTGCGCGCCCGCGACGTCGAGGTGCTCAGCAGCAACGCCGTCGACCTGCGTCTGATGCGGCGGATGGACATCGGGGACACCGTGCTGGAGATCTACGACCAGCGCGTCCGCCCCGGCGCCACGCAGACCAGCGAAGGGCACCCCGGCAGGGAACACGTGCTGGTCACGAGCGGTCAGCTGCGCGTGGGACCGGCGGACGAACCGTACGAACTGGGCCCCGGCGACTACGTCTGCTTCCCAGGTTCGATGCCGCACTCGTACGAGACCGTCGACGGTGAGGTCAGCTCGGTACTGGTGCTGGAGTACCCGAAGCACTAACGTTCATTCTATTGAACGGAGGTGGCGATGCAGCCGGACGTCGTGGTCATGGGCGCGGGCATCATCGGGGCGGCGTGCGCGCAGGCCCTGAAGGCACGCGGGCTGCGCGTTGTCATCGTCGACCGCCACGGACCGGCGTCGGGCACCAGCGCGGCCGGTGAGGGCAACGTCCTGGTCAGCGACAAGGAACCCGGCCCGGAACTCGACCTGGCCCGGGCGAGTCGCGACCTCTGGCCGGAACTGGCGGAAGACGCCGAATGGGAGGAGAAGGGCGGACTGGTCGTCGCCACGACTCCCGAGGCGGTCGTGCCGCTGCAGTCCTTCGCCGCGAAGCAACGAGCCGCGGGCGTCGACGCCTGCGAGATCAGCACCGCCGACGCGCTGACCCACGAGCCGCACCTCAACCCGGAGATCACCGCCGCCGTCCACTACCTCCAGGACGCGCAGCTCAACCCGGTCAGGGCGACCCGAAGCCTGCTGCGCGGCATCGAGGTCAGACGCGCCGAGGTGTCCGCGACGGACGGCCGGTCAGTGACCACCCCGGACGGCGCGATCAGCTGCGGCGCGGTCGTGAACGCCACCGGCCCGTGGGCGAGGAACTTCGGCGTCAACGTGCTGCCCCGGCGCGGCGTGGTGCTGGTGACCACGCCGATCCCCGGCACCATCCGGCACAAGGTCTACGACGCGGACTACGTCGGCGCGGTCGCGAGCGGCGACGCGGACCTGCAGACGTCCGGCGTCGTCGAGTCGACCCAGGCCGGCACCGTGCTGATCGGGTCGAGCCGCCAGCGCAAGGGCTTCGACGACACGATCGAGAGCAGGGTGCTCAAAGCGTTGGCGCTCAAGGCGATCGCGCTCTTCCCGATGCTGACGAACGTCCCGGTCATGCGCGCGTACGGCGGTTTCCGCCCGTACGCGCCGGACCATCTGCCGATCATCGGCGAGGACCCCCGCATGCCCGGCCTGTGGCACGCCACGGGTCACGAGGGCGCGGGCGTCGGTCTCGCCCCGGCGACCGGGCGGCTGCTCGCTCAACTGCTCACCGGCGAGTCCCCGCTGGTCGATCCCCACCCGTTCCGCGTGGACCGGCCGGAGGTGATGGTGTGAAGGTGACGTTCAACGGGCTGCCGCGCGAGGTCGCGCACGTCGCGGAGTTGTTGCCAGGCAGGTTCTTCTGCGGCATCGGCGTGTGCTTCGGCTGCGTCGCGGAGATCAACGGGGTGCCCGAGGTCCGCGCGTGCCGCCACCCGTTGCGCGACGGCGACGTGATCAGGACGACGTCATGAGGGTCGTGGTCGTGGGAGCGGGACCGGCCGGGATGGCCGCCGCCAGGACCGCCGCCGACGCGGGCGCCGAGGTCGTGCTGGTCGACTCGGAACCGGAGGCCGGCGGCCAGTACCTGCGCGGCCGGGCGAAGTTCGGCCACGCAGGGGTCACGCACCTCAAGAACACCGAGGCCTGGCTGGTGGAGGGGAACACCCTTCATCTGCGCGGGCCGCAGCAACTGCGGTTCGACTCGTTGGTCATCGCCACCGGCGCCTACGACCGGCCGCTCCCCTTCCCCGGCTGGGACGGCCCCGGCGTGATCACCGCGGGCGCCGCCCAGGCACTCGCGAAGCAGGGCGTCACGCTGGCCGAACGCGTGATCGTCGCGGGCACCGGCCCGTTCCTGCTGCCGGTCGCGACCGCGCTGCAGGACCTCGGCGCCACGCTCGTCGGCGTCTACGAGGCCTCCTCCCCCACCAAGTGGCTCCGTGAGGCCAAGGCGATCGCCGCGAACCGGCACAAGATCGGTGAACTCGCGAGCTACCGGAAAGTGCTGCCACGCCTGGAAACCCGCACCGCCGTGATCGCCAAGCAGGGTGACCGGGTGACCGTCGCGAAGCTCGACAGCCAGTGGCGTCCGGTCAGCCACCGCACCGTGCAGGCCGACCTCGTCTGCATCGGCTACGGCTTCCTGCCCCGCACCGACCTCCTACCGAACGCCCGCCGCACCAACGACTTCTACGACGTCGACGACCACCAGCGGACGTCGGTCGAGCACGTCTACGCGGCCGGTGAGGTCACCGGCATCGGCGGCGCCGACCTCGCCGAGGCCGAAGGCGTCATCGCCGGAGCCTCAGCGGCAGGACAGAAGCCTCCGCAGAAGGCCGTAGAAGCCGTGCGCAAGGGGCGGTTGTTCGCCCAGGCCCTGGCCAGAGCGCACGCCGTTCAACCGGGCTGGCAGACGTGGCTGGACCCGGACACCACGGTGTGCCGCTGCGAAAAGGTCAGCCTCGAAGACCTCTGCACAGCCACGAGCATGCGCGAACTGAAGCTCACCTGCCGCGTCGCGATGGGCCGCTGCCAGGGCCGCATCTGCGCCCGCAACGCCGACGAACTCACGGGTGTCCCGTTCGACGGCCAACGCCGCGTGATCGCAGTCCCGATCCCCCTAGGCGAACTCGCCACGCTCCCAGAGGAGATGTCATGACCGAACGCCTCGACGGCGTCATCGTCGCCACCGCGCTCCCCTACGCGGAGGATCCCAGCGCACCGGCCGGACTGCGCCCCGACCTCGACAAGTTCGCCGAGCACTGCCGGTGGGTCGTCGAGAACGGCTGCCGCGGCGTCGGCCCTAACGGTTCGCTGGGCGAGTACTCGTCGCTGACCGACGCGGAACGCCGTGAGGTCGCCCAGACCGCCATCGCCGCGGTCAAGGGCCGCGGAATCGCGGTCATCGGCGTGCACGGCGTGGGCGCCCACCAGGCCCGGCACTGGGCCGAACTGGCCGCCGAGGACGGCGCGGACGGCGTGCTGTGCCTGCCGCCGACCATGTACCGGGCCAACCGCGGCGAGGTCGTGCACCACTTCCGCGAGGTCGCGAAGGCCGGGCTGCCGATCATGGTCTACAACAACCCGATCGACACCAAGGTCGACCTCACGCCCGACCTGCTCGCCGAGATCGGCCAGATCGAGAACGTCGTGGCGGTCAAAGAGTTCTCCGGCGACGTCCGGCGCGTGCTGGAGATCCGCGCGGCCGCCCCGCACCTCACCGTCGTGGCAGGCGCGGACGACGTCGTGCTGGAGAGCCTGCTGATGGGCGCGACGGGCTGGTTCGCGGGCTACCCCAACGTCTTCCCGGCCGAGTCCACCCAGCTCTTCAATCTGGCGCTGGAAGGCAAGCTCGACGAGGCCCGCCACCTCTACGAAAAGCTCGTGCCGGCGTTCCGCTGGGACTCGCGCACCGAGTTCGTGCAGGCCATCAAGCGTTCGATGGACTACGTCGGCCGCTACGGCGGACCGTGCCGTCCCCCGCGCGGCCCGCTGAGCCCCGAACAGCTCGCCCAGGTCGACGCCGACATGAAGCTGGCGACGTCGTGAGGTTCGCGAAGTACTTCAGCGCCGTCGACTCGCACACCGAGGGCATGCCGACGCGGGTCATCACCGGTGGCGTCGGCGTGATCCCCGGCGAGACCATGGCCGAGAAGCGGCTGAACTTCATCAAGAACCACGACCACATCCGGAAACTGCTGGTCAACGAGCCGCGCGGGCACGCGGCCATGAGCGGCGCGATCCTGCAGCCGCCGACCCGCCAGGACGCGGACTGGGGCGTGCTGTTCATCGAGGTCTCCGGCCTGCTGCCGATGTGCGGGCACGGCACGATCGGCGTCGCGACGGTGCTGGTCGAGACCGGCATGGTCGAGTTGACAGAACCTGTCACGACCGTGCGCCTGGACACCCCGGCCGGGCTGGTGCTCGCCGACTACGACACCCGCACGAAGCTCGTGACGATTCGCAACGTCCCGGCGTACGCGCACGAGCTGGACGCCGTCGTCACCGTGCCCGGACTCGGCGAAGTGCGCTACGACATGGCGTACGGCGGCAACTTCTACGCGATCGTGCCCCTGGCGGACCTGGGCATCCCGTTCGATCGCGTGGAAAAGGACCGAATCCTGGCCGCCGGTCTGTCCATCATGGACGAAATCAACTCGGCGAACCGGCCGGTGCACCCCGTGGACCCGTCGATCGGCGGGTGCAAGCACGTCCAGTTCACCGCACCCGGCCAGGACGGCGCCGACGCCCGCAACGCGATGGCGATCCACCCCGGCTGGTTCGACCGATCACCCTGCGGCACAGGCACTTGCGCCCGAATGGCCCAGCTGCACGCACGAGGCCTGCTCGGAATCGGTGAAGACTTCGTGAACGAGTCGTTCATCGGGACGAGGTTCATCGGCCGGCTGCTGGAAGAGGTCCAGCTGGGTGACCGCACGGCCGTCGTGCCCACAGTGGCCGGTCGGGCGTGGATCACTGGCATGGGTCAATACTTGTTGGACGAGACCGATCCGTTTCCTGAGGGATTCACGTTGTAGTCACTACAGTCATGCGCGTGACAACGACGCCCAGTCTGGAAGCGCTGCTGCGCATCGGACCGTTCCACTCGGCACTGCGCGCGGCCATCCGCCGGCGTGGCCTGACGCTGGAACGGCTGCGGCTACGCCTGGCACAACAGGACGTGGCGGTGGCGTTGTCCACGCTGAGCGACTGGCAGCAGGGCCGGGTGCGGCCGAACTCCCCGAAGTCGCTCAGGGCCGTCTCGGTCCTGGAAGAGCTGCTGGAGGTGCCGCCCCGCGCGCTGCGGACCCTGCTCGAGCACACCGGCCCGAGCGGCTGGCCGGACGTCGTGCCCGGCATGATGCCCGGCTTCAACGCGAACGACCTGGAGATCCTCTCCCGGCACGACAGGGTGTTCGTGGACGCCGCCCGGCACGCGTCCCGGGTCGACGCGCAGGTGGTCGTCCGGGCACGTCGTGACGGCGTCGACCGCTTCTACGCGCACTACTTCTGCGACGACTCGGTGGAGACGGCGGAGGTGCGGCAGGAGCCCGTCCGCAACTGCCGTCTCGGCCGGTCCACGCGGAACGAGACCGAGCGCGTGGTCGTGGACGAGCTGCTGTTCGACAAGCCGTTGCTGGAAGGCGAGACCTGGGTCTTCGAGTACACCGCGCACGACCCGACGCGGCTGGACAGCATCGAGTACGCGCACGGCGTGCGGTGCTTCCTCGCGCAGAGCCTGATCGAGGTGCACTTCGACCCGGCCGCGCCGCCCGTCGACCCGCACGTCTACCTCCAGGACTGGGAGGAGCCGCAACCGCACCGGACGATCGACCTGGAACCCGACCACACGAACTCCGTGCACCACTTCGAGACTGATGTGTCGGTGAACTGGGTAGGTATCCGCTGGAGGTGGGCGTAGATGATCACTACCGACTTCGTGCCCGGAGCGCCTGCCTGGCTCGATCTGGGCACGTCCGACGAGGCCGCCGCGGCGGAGTTCTACGGGCGCGTGCTCGGCTGGGGCTACCAGCCGCTCGACACCCCGGGCACCGGCGTGTTCACCCACGCGGGCCTGACGGTCGCGGGGCAGGTGCCCTCGCAGTCCGGTTCGTGGACCGTCCACTTCGCCGCGTCCGGCGCGGAACCGGCGGCCGACGTCCGGCTGACCGATCCGCACGGCGGCGAGTTCGGCGTGTGGCAGGCGGGAGAACGCCCCGGGATCGGCGCGGTGTCGATCCCGGGATCGCTGACGTGGCTCGAACTCCACTCCCCCGCGCCCAGCGCGTCCGCGGCCTTCTACCGGTCGCTGTTCTCGTGGGAGATCGAGCTGATTCCGGGTGCGCCCGGCCAGTTCCTGCGGCCGGCGGGCGCGGGAACCGGGCGGCTGTTCGGCGCGATCGTCGCGGACACGCAGGCGTTCTGGTTGCCGTACTTCGAGGTGGCCGATGTGGATCAGACCGCGGCCTCCGCGCCGGTGCTGCTCGCACCCCACGACCTGGACGGGGTCGGCCGGATCGCGGTGCTCGTCGACCCGTTCGGAGCGCGGTTCGGGGTCATGCGTTCCGTTACCGTCGAAAGCCTCCCAAATTCCTGAGTCGCCGGTTAGCGTGCGCAGGTGCAGTTGCCGTGGAGAGCCGCGCCCAGGGCCGCGCTGTCGAGTCCGCTCACGTTGCTGGTGAGCATCGCGACGACGTTGCTGCTGGGCTTCGTGGTGGCCGCGGCCGCACTGCACTCCTCAGCGGCGGGCAGTGCCGCTCTCGCCTACCAGCAGGGCCGGATGTGCCCGCATTCCGTGCATCCGTCGCTGGACGGGGACGGGATGCCGCTGGCGGCGGCCGTCGAGATGGCGGCGCGCAGCGACCTGGGCGCCGCCTACACACCGATCGGCCGGCCCGACTTCAACGGCCTCGCGACCTACGGCCGCTTCGGTCATCGGCCGGACGCGCTGCGGCACCTGACCGTCGTGCAGGGCGGTGGCACCGGGTTGTGGGTGCCGCAGACGATCGCCACGGCCGCTCGGGTGAAGGTCGGCGACCGGCTGACCGGGTCGTCGCTGGTGGTGACCGCGATCTACGCCGACCTCACCCAGCCCGTGTCCGGGTGGTGGTGTTCCGAGGCGAAGTCCGTGGTGCCGAACCCGCTGGGCGGTGACGGCGCCAGCACGTCGGTGATCTGGGTGGCCTCCTCCTCGGACCTCGCGCTGCTGCCGCCGGAGTTCACGGAGTACGCCACGGTGTCGCTGCGCTTCCCGGTCGAGCCACCGGCGACGCTCGCCGAGGCGGAGACGCTGCGGGACAACGGCAACGCGCGGCTGGCGTCGCTCGGGCTGTCGCTGACGCGGACCGACCTGCTGACCGGGGCGATCACGGCGGCCCGCACCGCGGAGCGCAACGTCTCGTCCGCGCTGCTGCCGTTGGTGATCATCAGCGTGCTGGTCGGGCTCGCGGGTGTGGGCACCGTGACCGTGCAGTGGGCGCAGCGCCGGCTTTCCGAGCTGCGGCTGCTGTGGGTGCGTGGGGCGAGTCCGTTGTCCCTGGGTTTTCGCGGCGTGCTGGAACTGGGGTTGCCGCTGGTCCTGGGCGGTCTGCTCGGACTGGTGGCCGCGCGGCTGCTGTTGCCGTTGTACGCGCCTGGGGTCGTGCTGGCGTCCGGAACGCTCTGGGTGGCGCTGGGTTTCGTGCTGGCCGTGGTGGTGCTGAGCCTGGCGGTGACCGTGCTCGTGGCGGCCTGGCGAGCGCACCGGACGTTCCAGGCCCGGGCCCGGACGCGGCGGCTTTCGCTGGTGCCGTGGGAACTGGTCGTCGCCGGACTGGCCGTGCTGGCGTGGGTTCGCCTGTCCCACAACGGGTTGGGCACGGCGTTGAAGTCGGGCACGCTGCCGCGCGTCGACGTGGCCGCGCTGGCGTTCCCACTGCTCGTGGTGCTGGCGGCGGCGTTGCTCGCGACCCGGCTGCTGCGGTGGTCACTGGGCTGGTCGCACCACGTGCAGTGGTGGCGGGTGCCGGCCGCCCAGCTGGCGGTGCGCCGCCTGGCCGCGGCCACCGGTCCCGTGACCGGTGTGCTGCTGGTGGGTGTGCTGGCGGTCGGCACCATCGCGGTCGGCAGCGCGGTGGCGGGTGCGCAGCAGTCGGCGCTGGACTCGAAGTCGGGCGTGTTCGTCGGCGCCAACAGCACGGTCCAGGTGTCGCAGGACATCGCGCTCGGCCGGGTCGCGCTGCCGTCATCGTTGCGGGGCAACACCACTCTCGTCGGCGTGAGCACCGGTGCGTTGGTCGTGGACCCTGTGACCTTCACCGACGCCGCCGTTCTGAACGACGCCGCGTCGGTGCGTTCGCTGCTCTCGGGGTTGCGGCGGGACGGTGAGATCGCGCAGGCCGTGCGCATCGGCCGTTCGGCGAACCAGGAGATCCAGGTCCCCGGCCTGCCGTTGCTCAAGCCCGTGGCGTCGCTGCCGTCGTTCCCGAAGCTCGGCACGCGCGGTTACGTGGTCGCCCGCGACTCGGTGCCCGCCGCCGAACAGGTCGGCTCGTGGCACCTGTGGTCGTCGCTTCCGTTGTCCGCCTTGACTTCCGCCCTGCAGGCCGAGGGCATCCACTACACGAACGTCGCCGACCGCGCCCGCGTGCTGGACGGCCTGCCGTTCCTGACCGTCGAGTGGACGTTCGGCTTCGTGGCGGCGATCGGCGTAGTCCTGGCCGTGGTCGCCGCCGTGGCACTGCTGCTGGCCGTCGAGGTCCGCCGCCGGCAGAACGCCGTCTCCGGCGCGCTGTCGACCCGCATGGGCATGCGCCCGTCCGTGCTGTGGTCGAGTCATCTCCTGGAAGTGGGCGCGCTGGCGTTGCTGGCACTCGGGATAGGCTCGGTGGCCTCGTTCATGAGCGCGGGAGCGGCCGTACCGCGCCTGGATCCCGCGCCGTGGCTGAACCCGGCCCCGATGCTGCCGGACCTGGTGCCGTTGCTGACTTCTATGGTGACGTGCGGCGCCCTGGTGGTCGTCGTGGCGGCCTGGCTCGCGTTGCGCGGTGTGCGCACCGCACGGATGGGAGAACTGCTCAGGTGATTCGCGCTTGTGGCGTAGGGGTGTCCTACGGTTCCGTGCGCGCCGTCGCGGACATGTCGTTGTCGATCGCGCCCGGCCTCACCGTTCTGTCCGGACCTTCCGGGTCTGGCAAGTCGACACTGCTGCGCGTGCTCTCGCTGATCGAACGTCCGTCCCTGGGCGAGGTGTTCGTGCACGACGTGCCGACCTCGTCGCTGTCGTGGACGCAGCTGCGGGCGTTGCGGCGCAAGGAGATCGCCGTGGTGTTCCAGAACCCGGCCGACAACCTGATCGCGCACCTGACCGTCGGCGAGAACCTCCGCGCGGCCGGTGCCGAGGACTTCTCGCTGCTGGACCAGCTCGGGCTGGGCGGGTCCGCGACCTGGCGAATCGGTGCTCTCTCCGGTGGGCAGCAACAACGTCTGGCGTTCGGGTGCGCCATCGCCCGTGGCGCTTCGGTCGTGATCGCCGACGAACCGACCTCGCAGCTCGACGTGAAGTCCGCCGATCTCGTGCTGGAGATCCTGGAGTCCTTGCCGGTGCCCGCTGTGGTGGCGTCGCACGACCCGCGGCTCGTGTCGCTGGCGGACCTGTGCATCCCGCTGGCCGCGTCATGATCCGGGCGGACGGCGTGCACCGGACCTTCGGTGGTGTCTCCGTGCTGCGCGGGGTGGATCTGGCCGTCGCTGCCGGTGAGCTGGTCACCCTGAGCGGGCCGTCCGGGTCCGGGAAGACGGCTTTGCTGTCCCTGTTGTGCGGGTTCGACTTCCCGGACAGCGGGTCGGTGCTGCCCGGACTGGCTTCGTGGTCCGCCTGCGCGGTTCTGCCGCAGTCGCTCGGGCTGGCGTCCGAGCTGACGCTGGAGGAGAACGTCGCGCTGCCGCTGCGGCTGGCGGGGCGCGAGGTGGCCGGGGTCGCGGAGTTGCTGGCGGAGCTGGGGATCTCCGGGCTGGGTGCCCGGTATCCGGGGCAGGTCTCGTTCGGGCAGCAGCAGCGGGCGGCGCTGGCACGCGCTGTCGTGGCGCGGCCGTCGGCGTTGCTCGCGGACGAACCGACCGCGCACCTGGACGCCGTGAGCGCTGTGGCGGCCGTGGGGCTGCTGCGGCGGGTCGCCGACGAGGGCGCCGCGGTGCTGATCGCCACGCACCACGACGCCGTGCACGCCGTCGCCGACCGAGTGCTGCTGCTCGCCGACGGACAGGTTCAGACCGCCGGAGGCCTGTCCTCGTAAGGCGTGGACAGCACGACCGTCGTCCGCGTCGAGACGTTCGCCGACTCCCGGATCTTCTGGAGGAGCTCCTCCAGCGCGACCGGCGAGGCGACGCGGACCCGCAGGACGTAGGACGCGTCGCCCGCCACCGAGTAGCAGGCCTCGATCTCCGCGAGGTGCTCGAGGCGCTTCGGGTAGTCGTCCGGCTCGGCGGGGTTGATCGGGAACAGCGAGATGAACGCGGACATCGGCAGGCCGATCTCGGTGCCGTCCAGCCGGGCCGCGTAGCCCTTCACGATGCCGCGCTGTTCGAGGCGCTTCACGCGTTGGTGCACGGCCGACACGGACAGGCCCACGCGCTCGGCGAGGTCGGTGAAGCTGCACCGGCCGTCCGAGGCGAGTTCCTTCAGTATCGCTCTGTCGATCTGCTCGAGGGTCAAAGCACCACCAGGTCGTGAGGTCGGTTGTTGAAGGACTCGACGCCGTCCGGGGTGGCGACCACGATGTCCTCGATGCGCGCGCCCCAGCGGCCGGGCAGGTAGATGCCGGGCTCCACGCTGAAGGCCATGCCCGCTTCGAGCGGCAGGGAGTTGCCGCTGACGATGTAGGGCTCCTCGTGCACGTCCAGGCCGATGCCGTGGCCGGTGCGGTGCACGAAGTACTCGCCGAAGCCCGCGTCGGTGATGACCTTGCGGGCTACGGCGTCGATCTCCTCACAGGTCACGCCAGGCTTCACGGCGTCCACCGCGGCCTGCTGCGCCGCCTGGAGCACCGCGTAGGTGTCCCGGACGTCGTCGTAAGTGGGCTCGCCCATCACGTAGGTGCGGGTCGAGTCGGAGTTGTAGCCCTCGGCGACCGGGCCGCCGATGTCGATGACGACGACCTCGCCCGCCTGCACCACGCGGTCGGAGTCGCGGTGGTGCGGGGACGCGCCGTTCGGGCCGGAGCCGACGATCACGAAGTCGGCGACGGTGTGGCCTTCCTCGACGATCGCGGCGGCGATGTCCTTGGCGACCTCACGCTCGGTGCGGCCGACCCGCAGGAACTCGCCCATGCGCGCGTGCACGCGGTCGATCGCGGCACCGGCCTTGCGCAGGGCGTCGATCTCGGCGGTGTCCTTGCGCATGCGCAGCTCGCGGATGATCGGCCCGGCCAGCGACTGCTCGCCGCCGATCGCGTGGCCGAGCTTGATGGTGTGCAGCGCGGGCATCATGTCCGCGACCGCCGTGCGGGTGCCCTTCAGCGCGTCCTTGACCAGCGCGTACGGGTCCTCGCCGTCGACCCAGGTGACGACCTCGACGCCGAGTTCGTCCGTGGGGATGGCCGCGTAACCCGGCTGCTCCAGCTTCGGCACGACCAGCCTCGGCGTGCCGCCCACCGGCAGCGCGAGGCAGGTGAGGCGCTCGAACGAGTCGCCACCGGCGCCGATCAGGTACCGCAGGTCCGAGCCGGGCGAGATGAGGAGGGCGTCGACGCCCGCCTGCTCGGCGGCGGCGGTGGCGCGGTCAAGCCGCGCACGCAGCGCGGACACGTCGATGGGCCCGGTGATCGTTGCCATGGTCGAAATCCTAGTGCGTGGACCGCAATGCCCGCCGCACGCCTTCGGCACTCAGCAGGACACCTCACGGGAGCGCTGAACGCGTCCGGCAAGCGTCAGCGGTCCACGCACGAGTAGTTTGTCCACTCGTGAGCTCTCCCCTGGTGCTGCTCGACTCCGCGAGCCTCTACTTCCGGTCGTACTACGCGCTGCCGGACTCGATGACGGCGCCCGACGGCACGCCGGTGAACGCCGTGCGCGGGTTCGTCGACACGATCGCCCGCGTCATCACCGAACGCGGCGCGGCCCGGCTGGTCGCCTGCCTCGACGCCGACTGGCGGCCCGAGTTCCGGGTCAAGGCGCTGCCGTCCTACAAGGCGCATCGCGTCGCCGAGGGCGCCACCGACGGGTCCGAGGAGGTCCCGGACACGCTGACGCCGCAGATCCCGATCATCCTCGACGTGCTCGACGCCGCCGGCATCTGCACCGGCGAGGCGGCGGGTTACGAGGCCGACGACGTGATCGGCGCGCTCGCCCACCACGAGAAGAAGTCCCGCGTCGAGGTGGTGACGGGCGACCGCGACATGTTCCAGGTCGTGCGCTTCGACCCCACGCCCGTGCACGTCGTCTACGTCGGCCGCGGCTGGAACAAGGCCGAGGTCCTCGGTCCGGAGGAACTGGCCACCAAGTACTCGCTGCCCGTCGAGAACGCGGGTTCCGCGTACGCCGACATGTCCGTGATGCGCGGCGACCCGTCCGACGGCCTGCCGGGCGTCGCGGGCATCGGCGAGAAGACCGCGGCGAAGCTCATCACCGAGTTCGGCTCGCTCGACGCCGTCCTCAAGGCCGTGACGGACCCGATGGACCGCAAGCTCACCACCAAGGCCCGCAACGCCCTCATCGCGGCCGAGGACTACCTGGCGGTGGCACCCCTGGTCGTCCGCACGGCGCTGGACGCCCCGGTCGTCCTGGACCGCTCCGACGAGGTGCCGCGCGTGCCCGCCGACCCCGAGCGGCTGCGTGAGCTCACGCAGCGCTGGGGCCTCGGCAGTTCGGTGCCGCGCCTGGTGAACGCGATGGAGCGGCGCGGCTAGAAGAAGGTCGAGCAGAGCGGTGCGACGGGGACGGCGAACAACGCGTCGGCCTCGTCGAACCGCGAGCCTTCGATCCGCTTGGCGGCCGCGAGGTCCGAGAACCTCGTGTCGCCGAGGTAGACGGCTCCGAGCAGGTCGGCGGGGATCGTGATGTCGGCGGGGCCGTCGACGCGTTCGGCACCGTCCGGAGACACGCGGTAGCTGCCGTCGTTCGCGGGCAGCAGACTGTCGCGTACCTCGATGACGACGGGCTCGGCGACGCCGTAGGTGCGGGCGGCGAGCATGCGCGGCACGTCCACCAGCCGCAGCCAGATCTGGTCGAAGACGTCCTTCGTGTACACGACCCGCGGGTCCTCGAACAGCCAGTTCACCGGGTCGTCGAGGGCGGCGTCGACGTTGATCTCGTCGATCAGGTCCAGCCGCGTCAGGTAGATCCAGAGGTCGCGCCACGCGTCGGCGTTGGCCCACGCGAAGTCCTCGATCTCCATGTTGTGCTTGAAGTCCTTGTCCTCGGACACCTTGTAGCACACGTAACCGTCGTCGCCGTCCGGTCCACTGTGGACGACGGTGACCACGTTCTCGGCCGCGCCCTTGCGCTCCTGGTGGATCGCCCACCAGCCGGCCCAGCGGGAGATCTGACCAGGACGGTCGAGCCCGAACGTGGCGTGCAGCTCCGGCACCAGCTTGTCCGAGGTGTCGGGGTCCACCATCCGCACGCGTCCGACCGGCGAGCCCGGGATCACGGCCTTGCGCGCGTCGATCCGCAGGAACCGCACCCGCCCGGCGAGCCCGTACCCGAAACGGCCGTAGATGCGGCCCTCCGACGCACGCAAAGTCGCGACGGGATCCGACAGCGTCGAGAGTTGCTCGCGCATCAAGGCGCTCAGCACGCCACGGCGCGTGTAGTCCGCACGAACCCCCACGCGCGACACGGCGGCGTGCGGTACGACGGCGCCACCGGGCACCACCATCGAGCCACCGAAGGTCTGCGTCGTGCCGACCATCTCGTCGCCCTCGAACGCGGCATGCGTCCGGCCGGGCTCGTAGGTCTGCCGGATGATCTCCCACTTGTCGTCCTCGGCCGGACTCCAGTGCATCGCACGGCGGAAGAGCCCGTGGTGGGCGCGATACTGCGCTTCGTCGGTGAGAACGCGGATGTCGGTCACGCCCGCGATCCTGGCTCAGCGGGCGCGCGAACGCACCTCAGTTTCCCGGCCGGACGCGAAAGGCGTCCGCCAGAACAGTTCTGGCGGACGCCTCGCGAAGCACAACCGGACGATCAGCCGGTGGGCTGGCCGACCTCGTACTCGCCGTCCTCGGTCTTGACGACGATCTTGACCTTCTTGTCCTTGCCGCCGACCTGCACCTTGCACTCGAACGAGGTGTTGGGCTTGACCTCGTTCTCACCGGCGCAGGTCGCCGCGCCGACGTCGGAGATCTTGTACTCGTCCTTCAGGATCTGGACGATGCCGCTCTGCACCGCGGTGTTGTCGAAGATCTTCTTCTTGAAGAAGGCCGGCGACACGAACCCGGTGAACAGCACGCCACCGACGAGCAGGACGACGACCACAGCGGCGACCCAGATGGCCGCGCTGGACTTCTTCTTCGGCGGCACCGGCGGGCCGTAACCCGGCTGCTGGCCGTACGGGTTGGGCTGCTGTTGCTGGCCCGGCATGCCGTACTGCTGCGTCTGCTGGCCGTACGGGTCCTGTGCGGGGGTGCCGTACGGGTTCGACTGAGGCTGCTGGCCGGGCATGCCGTACTGCTGCGTCTGCTGCTGCGACGGGTCGAAACCCGGGTACGGCTGCTGCTGGCCCGGCTGGGGCTGCGGCGGGCCGTAGGGGTTCTGCTGCCCCGGGTTCTGCGCCGGGAAGCCGCCGGACGGCGTGCCGGGAGGGAAACCGCCTCCATAGGGCTGCTGCGGCGGCTGCGGCTGCTGGCCCCACGGCTGCTGCGGATCGTTCCCTCCGGACGGTCCGTACGGGCTGCTCATCTGTCGACCTCCACGTGTACGACGTTGCGGCGAAATCCAATCACACCGTTGACGTCAGTCTTTACTCCGACTCGCAAAACCTTCGTCAGGCCCATGTCACATCATCGCCACAACTCCGCGCCTCAGCGCGTCGACGGCCTTGGCCGCGGCCGCTCCGACCGGGTCCTGGCGGCCGACCACCTCGCGGATCTGGTCCAAAAGGTCGATCACCTGCCGGCACCAGCGCACGAAGTCGCCCGCGCCGAGCTCGTTGCCGCCGGCCTCGGCGGCCACGAGCACCTTCTCCAGCGACTCGCCGCGCGCCCAGCGGTACACCGGCCAGGCGAAGCCCGGATCCGGCTGGCGGGTGATGCGTTCGAGCTTGTGCCGGCGCTCGTCGTCCTCGATCTCCGCCCACAGCCGCACGGTCTTGAGCATCGCGTCGGCGACCGGGCCCTGCGGCAGCCGCGCCTCGACGGGACCGTCCCTGCGCGCCTCGTAGACCAGCGACGACACGACGGCGGCCAGTTCCTCCGGCTTGAGGCCCTTCCACACGCCGTTGCGGATGCACTCGGCCGCGAGCAGGTCCGACTCGCTGTAGAGCCTGGTCAGCCGCTTGCCGTCGGCGGTGATCTCCTCGGCCTCGCTGAGGTAACCGCGCTCGCGCAGCAACGCGCGGATGCGGTCGAACTGACGCGCCAGCGAGTGCGTCGTCGCCGCGACCTTGCGCTCCAGCTGCTCGGTCTCGGCCAGCAGCCGGTGGTACCGCTCGCCCCACCTGGCGTGGTCCTCGCGCTGGTCGCAGCCGTGGCACGGGTGCGCGCGCAGTGCCCGGCGCAGCGTCGCGAGCTCGGGGTCGTCGTCCGCCGTGGTCTGCCTGCGGCCCCGCGACGGCACGGTGATGCCCGTGTTGCGGATCGTGGACGCGAGGTCGCGCCGCGACTTGGGCGAGCGCACGTCGACCTGCTTGGGCAGCCGGATGTGGCCCAGCACCTCGACCGGCGACGGGAAGTCGGCCGACGTGAGGCGGCCTGACCAGCGGTCCTCGGTGACGACCAGCGGCTTCGCCTCGCCCATCGGCTCGAGGCCGGGGTCGACGACGACCGCGAGGCCGCTGCGACGCCCGGACGGCACGGCGATCACGTCGCCCTTGCGCAGCCGTTCGAGCGACTTGGCCGTCTCGATGCGGCGCGAGTTCGTGTTCTGCTTCGCGAGCTGCTTCTCCCGGTCGCCGATGCGGCGGCGCAGTGCCGCGTACTCGGTGAAGTCGCCGAGGTGGCACGTCATCGCCTCGGTGTAACCGGCGAGCGCCTCCTTGTTGCGGTCGATGCGGCGGGCGAGCCCGACCACCGACCGGTCCGCCTGGAACTGCGCGAGCGACTGCTCCAGGATCGCGCGCGCGGCCGAGGCGCCGAGCTGGGCCACGAGGTTGACGGCCATGTTGTAGCCGGGCCGGAACGACGACCTCAGCGGGTACGTGCGCGTGGACGCGAGCCCGCCGACCGCCTTGGGGTCGATCCCCGGCTGCCAGACGACGACCGCGTGCCCCTCGACGTCGATGCCACGACGCCCCGCGCGACCCGTGAGCTGCGTGTACTCGCCCGGCGTCAGGTCGACGTGCGCCTCACCGTTGTACTTCACGAGCTTTTCGAGCACGACCGTCCGCGCGGGCATGTTGATGCCCAGCGCGAGCGTCTCGGTCGCGAACACGACCTTGACCAGCCCGCGGACGAACAGCTCCTCGACCGTCTCCTTGAACGCGGGCAGCAGCCCGGCGTGGTGCGACGCGATGCCCCGTTCCAGGGCCTCACGCCACTCCCAGTAGCCGAGCACCGCCAGGTCGGCCTCCGGCAGGTCGCGCGTCTTCTCGTCGACGATCCGGCGAACCTGCTCGGTCTCCTCCGGCGAGTTGAGCCGCAGTCCCGCGCGGGCCGTCTGCGCGACCGCGGCGTCACAACCCGCACGGCTGAACACGAACACGATCGCGGGCAGCAGCGAGGCCGCGTCGAGCCGCTGGATCATGTCGGTGCGCGAGGTCGGCTTGAACCCGCTGTTGCGCGCCGGACGGCCGGGGCCGCCGCCACCGCTGCGGTTGCGCCCGCGGCTGAACGGCACGTGGTAGCGCGTGAGCTCCTCGGTCTTGCGCAGCACCTGGGTGTTGATCCGCGCGTGCGTCTGGTCGCCCTCGAACAGGTCGAGCATCTGGTTGCCCACCAGCATGTGCTGCCACAGCGGCACGGGCCGGTGCTCGTCGACGACGACCGAGGTGTCGCCGCGCACCTCGACCAGCCACTCGCCGAACTCCTCGGCGTTGCTGACCGTCGCGGACAGGCCGACCACCTGCACGTGCTCGGGCAGGTGCAGGATGACCTCTTCCCACACGGGGCCGCGGAACCGGTCCGCGAGGTAGTGCACCTCGTCCATCACGACGTACGCGAGTCCGTCCAGAGTGGACGAACCCGAGTAGAGCATGTTCCGCAGCACCTCGGTGGTCATGACGACCACGGGCGCGCCGCCGTTGATGCTCGTGTCGCCGGTGAGCAGGCCGATCTTGTCCGCCCCGTACCGCGCGGTGAGGTCGGCGAACTTCTGGTTGCTCAGGGCCTTGATCGGCGTGGTGTAGAAGCACTTGCGGCCCTCGGTCAGGGCCAGGTGCACGGCGAACTCGCCCACCACCGTCTTGCCGGCACCGGTGGGGGCGCAGACGAGCACTCCGTGACCGTCCTCCAGGGCCTCGCAGGCCTGGCGCTGGAACGGGTCCAGCTCGAACGAGATCACGGACAGGAAGTCGGTCAGCTTGGGCCGTTCGGCACGACGCCGGGATTCGGCGTAGGCCTCGGCCGGGGACCGCGAAGCACTTGACACTCCATCAGGCTTTCACATCACACCGACAATCGCCGCCGAGATAGATTAACTTCAATCAACACTGAAACGACAGAGGGCGATGTCCCTCGGACATCGCCCTCCACCTGCGGTTTTGTCAGAACGTGCGCTGCACCCGGTCCGCCACCAGCTTCACGAAACGGGACGGATCCGCGAGTTCGCCGCCCTCAGCCAGCAACGCCAGCCCGTAGACGAGCTCGGCGGTGTCGGTGAGCGACTCGCGTTCGCCCGCCGCGAACGCCCCGTGCAGCCCCTCGACCAGCGGGTGCGACGGGTTGAGCTCCAGGATCCGCTTGATCTTCGGCAGCTCCTGCCCCATCGCCTTGTACATCTTCTCCAGGGTCGGAGTGATGTCGTAGGAGTCGCCGACGACGCACGCCGGTGAGGTCGTCAGGCGCGTGGACAGACGCACGTCCTTGACGTCGTCCTCCAGCTGCTCCTTCAGCCACGTCAGCAGGTCGCCGAACTCCGCGGCCTTGGCCTCGTTGGCCGTCTTCTCCTCGTCGGTCTCCAGGTCGACCTGACCCTTGGCGACGGACTGCAGCGTCTTGCCGTCGAACGCCGGAACGGAGTCGACCCACATCTCGTCGATCGTGTCGGTGAGGATCAGCACCTCGAAGCCCTTGGCGCGCAAGGCCTCCATGTGCGGCGAGTTCTCGACGGACGTCCGCGAGTCGCCGGTCATGTAGTAGATGTGCTCCTGGCCGTCCTTCATCCGCGAGACGTACTCGGCGAGCGTCGTCATCGAGTCCGCGGAGTTCGTCGAGGCGAAGGAGCAGACCTCCAGGATCGCGTCGCGGTTGTCCGTGTCGGAGAGCAGGCCCTCCTTGAGCGCCGCGCCGACCTCGCCCCACAGCTTCGCGTAGTCGTCGGGACGCGAGGACTGCAGCGACTTGATCGAGGAGAGCACCTTCTTCACCAGACGGCGGCGCATCAGCTGGATCTGGCGGTCCTGCTGCAGGATCTCTCGCGACACGTTCAGCGAGAGGTCCGCCGCGTCGACGACACCCTTCACGAACCGCAGGTACTCCGGCATCAGCTCGGCGCAGTCCTCCATGATGAAGACGCGCTTCACGTAGAGCTGCACACCGCGCTTGCCGTCGCGCATGAACAGGTCCATCGGCGCCTGCGCCGGCAGGAACAGCAGGGCCTGGTACTCGAACGTGCCCTCCGCCTGCATGCGGATGGTCTCGAGCGGCGCGTTCCAGTCGTGGCTGATGTGGCGGTAGAACTCGGCGTACTCCTCCTCCGTCACCTCGGCGGCCGGGCGCGCCCACAGGGCCTTGCGGGAGTTGATCTCCTCGCCGCCCAGGCGCACCGGCCAGGTGATGAAGTCCGAGTAGCGCTTGACGATCTCCTTGATCTTCGCCGGCTCGGTGTAGTCGGGCAGGCGGTCCTCGTCGTCGGACGGCTTGAGGTGCAACGTGACCGAGGTGCCCTGCGGCGCGTCGTCCACGTCGTCGATCGTGTACGTGGCCTCGCCACTCGACTCCCAGCGCACGCCCTTCTCGGCGTGCGGGTACTTCGTCACGAGGGTGACCTTGTCCGCCACCATGAACGACGAGTAGAAGCCGATGCCGAACTGGCCAATCAGGTCCGACGTGCTGGACTGCTGTTCCTTGAGCTGCTTCAGGAACTCCGCCGTACCGGACTTGGCGATCGTGCCGATCAGCCGCACGACGTCCTCGCGCGTCATGCCGATGCCGTTGTCCCGCACGGTGAGCGTGCGCTCGGCGGGGTCGGACTCGATCACGACGTGCAGGTCGTCGACGTCGACGACCATGTCCTTGTCGCGGAACGACTCCAGCCGCAGCTTGTCCAGCGCGTCGGAGGCGTTCGAGACCAGCTCGCGCAGGAACGTGTCCTTGTTCGAGTAGATCGAGTGGATCATCAGCTGCAGCAGCTGGCGGGCCTCGGACTGAAACTCAAGCGTTTCCATGCATCCCTACCGAAAACCGAAAACGAACCGAACAGCCGTACAACTTAGCGACCCAGGACTGTGAGAGCGCCTGGAACCGTCCGAACTGAGACCGGCAATGCCTCCTGGCGTTCGCCATCGGCGTACGCGATCCAGCCGTTACCGCCGGACAGAGAGACCTCACGCGCGCGGAACGTCCGCACGGCCGGGTGCTCGGTATGCGTGCCCGTGCGCAACGTCGGCAGCATCCGCATCAGCATCCTGCGGTTGCCGTGCTCCACCACGGTCACGTCGAAGAGCCCGTCATGGGCGTCGGCACCGGGGCACACGGGGATGCCGCCGCCGTAGTTCGGCGTGTTGCCGATCGCCACGAGCGTCGCGTCCAGCTCGAACGTCTGGTCCTCGGTCGTCACGACCAGCGGCGCCGACTTCAGCGACGCCAGCTCGGCCACGATCGCGAGGTCGTAGCGGCGCGGACCGGCGGGCCAGCGCATCGCGTTCGCCCGCTCGTTGACCGCGGAGTCGAACCCGGCGCACAGCACCGTCGCGAACCACTGCCCCGTCGACAACCGGCCGAGGTCGAGCTGCTTGCGAGTGCCGTGCACGACGTCCTCGACCGACCGGGACCCGACGGCCACGGCCAGGTCGTTGCCGGTGCCGGCCGGGACGATGCCCAGCGCCGTGGACGTGCCCGCGACGGCCTGAACGCCCAGGTGGGCCGCACCGTCACCGCCGAGGACGACCAGCAGGTCGACACCGTCCGCGACGGCCTCACGGGCCATCGCGAGCGTGCCTTCGGCGTCGTGCGCGACCAACTGCTTCAACGACGAGACGTGCGGACGCAACGCCGCGGCGGTCGACCCGGCCATCCGGGCCGCTCGCCCCTTTCCCGACGCGGGGCACACCAGTAAGGCGGCCCGCGTCACGTGGCGTCGTCGTAGTTCACGCGCTTCGAGGGCTCCGAAGCGATGGCCTTCTCACCGGGATCGTTGCCGTCGGCGTCGGACGCGACGTAGTCGAACGGCGCCGCCTCGTCGTCGTCGAGCTCGTCCAGACCCTCGGCGGCACGCAGCTTCGCCTTGCGCTTGTCGTGCACGCGGGAGATCTGGATCGCCATCTCGAACAGCACCGACAACGCGAGGGCCAGCACGACCATCGAGATCGGGTCGGTGCCCGGCGTCGCGATCGCGGCGAACACGAACAGGCCCATCAGCAGGCCGCGCCGCCACTTGGACAGCCGCTCGTAGGACAGCACGCCCGCGCGGTTGAGCATCACCACGACCAGGGGGAGCAGGAAGCTCACCCCGAAGATGAACAGCATCGTGATGACGAAGTTGATGTACTTGCTACCCGTGAGCGCGGTGACCCAGTTGTCGCCACCGAAGCCGAGCAGCACCTTCAGGCCCTGGGGGACCACCAGGTACGCGAGCACCGCGCCGGCCACGAACAGCAGCGCTCCGGCGCTGACGAACATGCGCGCGAACTTGCGTTCCTTCTGGTAGAGGCCGGGCGTGATGAAGGCCCAGATCTGGTACAGCCACAACGGGCTGAGCAGCACCGCGCCCGCCGCCGTGCCGACCTGCAACTGCACGAGGAAGATCTCGAACGGCTCGGTCTGCAGCAACGCGCAGGTGCCGTCGTTGGTGATCTTGGCTCGGTACTGCGCCAGATCCGGCTGGCAGTACGGCCCCGTCAGGATGTCGCCCAGCGACGGGATCGGGCCGAGCCGCACCTGGAACCAGATGAAGCCGAAGATGGCACCGACGGCGATGACCAGCATCGCCAGGCCGAGCCGGTACCTCAGCTCGTACAGGTGCTCTTTGAGCGACATCGTGCCGTCGGCGCTTCCCCGACGGCGCCTGCCGCGTTCCCGGCGTTCAGCAACCCACCGGAACGGACTTGCCACCGCGTTGACCGTCCTTACAAGTCAGGAGACCGGAGGGTCAGTTGTTCGCGGCCTTGTTCTGGCTGGTCTGCTCGATCGGAGGCGCGACCTGGGGCTGCTGCTGCACCTGCGGCTGGGCCGGAGGGAGCTGCTGGACCGGCTGCTGCGCGGGCTGCTGCTGCACCGGCGCGTCGTCCGCGTCGTGGTTGTCGCGCAGGCCCTTGGTCTCAGCCTTGAAGATCTTCGCCGACTTGCCGAGCGAACGCGCCATGTCAGGAAGCTTCTTCGCACCGAACAGCAGAATGATCACCACTGCGATGATGATCAGCTCGGTGGGTCCGAGGTTACCCATTGGTGATCCTCCTGTCTCCCCCGTCACGACGATCGTACGCGGGGTTTGCCCTGGTGCGGGCCTGTTCCTTGGGGCGTCGTTGTGCGAAGGCCACCTTCAGCGCTGCGGATCGCGCCTTGAGCAGGCCCACGCCGTCCCCGACCCTGTCCCCCACCAGAGTGCGGGCACGGGCGAATCGACGCAAGGATCGGATGACTCGGACCATGATCGCGACGAGCACGATCAGGCCGAGCGCGATCAGCGCCAGGGTCGGTGTCGACGGCACAACCACAACCTATACGTCTTAGGTGGACAGCAGGTGATCTGCCCGGCGCAATGCCTCCCGCGCCTGGCGGACCACCTCGTCCGCCAGTTCCGCCGGCTGCTCTACGTGCACGTCGCCGCCCAGTCCGAGGAGCAGGCGGACCATCCAGGACGGGTCGTCGTAGCGCATGAGGACACGCGTGCGGCCGTCCGAGAGCTCCGCCGAGTGATCAACCGGGTAGTACTCGGCGACCCAGTGCGCGTCCGGTTCGAGAAGAAGGACCGCGATCTTCTGATCGTCCCGTGGATGGAACAACCCCTCCGATGTATCGGTCAGCTGGGCGTGCGGAGGAGGCGAGGACGGCTCGTCGAGCACCTCGACGTCGTCGATGCGGTCGAGCCGGAACAAGCGCACGCCGAGCGCCGAGCGGCACCATCCTTCGAGGTAGCCGCGCCCCTCGACGAGCAGCAGCCGCATCGGATCGACCACTCGGTCGCTCATCGCGTCGTGCGACTGCGAGTAGTAACGGATGCGCACGGCCCGTTCGCGCTTCACGGCGTCCTGCACGGCGGCGCGGACCTCGGCGGTCTCCCCGCGTTCGAACGCGCCGAGCCCGACCACCATGCCCGCCGGCTGCGCCTTGCCGACCGCCGCCTCGATCTTCGCGAGCGCCCGCTGGACGGCGTCCGTGTCGACCACACCAGGCGTGTCGGCCAGCGCCCGCAGCGCGACCAGCAGCGACGCCGCCTCGGCCGCGGTGAGGCGCAACGGCCGGTCGAGGCCCGCGTCGAAGGAGACGGTGATCGTCTCCCCTTCGAAGGACAGGTCGATCAGGTCACCGGGCCCGTAACCGGGCAGGCCGCACATCCACAGCAGTTCGAGGTCCTTGCGCAGCTGCTTGGGCGTGATGCCGAAGTCGGCCGCGGCCTCCTTGACGGTGATGGCGGGGCGGGTGAGCAGGTACGGCACGAGTGCGAGCAGACGCGGCAGCCGTTCGTTCGACGCGGTCACCGCGCTCCTTCCAGTGCGCCCTGCAGGCGGTCGCGGACCGACTTGGCCAGGACCTCGGGTTCCAGCACCACGACGTCGGGCCCGAACCCGGCGAGCCACTTGGCGGCCGAGTCGGGGAACTTCAGGTCGATCTCGACGACGTCGCCGCCGTCGCGTTCCTCGACGACCTTCGCGTGCCGCCGCAGCCCCTGCGCCCGGTCCTTGGCCACCCAGATCTTGGCGGGCGCCGTGTGGTGCGGATCGACCTCCGTGCGCGCGATGAGGCTCATCAGGTCCGTGCCTTCGGGAACGGTGAAGGCGTTGGGCCTGCCCACGGTCCGGACCGCGCCCACGACGCGTGAGAGCCGGAAGCAGCGCGTGTCGTTGCGTTCACGATCCCAGCCCACGAGGTACCACTTGCCGCGCCACGCGACGACACCCCACGGCTCGACCGTTCGTTCCTTCTGCCCGCCCGGCGGCGGCTTGCGGTAGTCGAACGCGACGACCTGCCCCGCCTGCACGGCCTGCAACAGCGGCGGGAACGCGGGCTCGTTCGCCCGCACCTTGGGCTCGACGGCCGCGGGCGTGTCCTGGTCGACGTCCACCCCGGCGGCCCGCAGCTTGATCAACGCCCCGTGCACCGCGCCCGTGAGCTGCGGCGAGTCCCAGAGCCGGGCGGCCAGCGCCACGGCCGCGGCCTCGTCGGGTTCGAGGTCGATGTCGCCTAGCTCGTAGTCACGCCGCGCGATCCGGTACCCGTCCTCCGCGCCCTCGGCGTTGGACTGCCGGCCGGTCTCGAGCGGCACGCCGAGATCCCGCAGCTCGGACTTGTCCCTTTCGAACATGCGGAAGAACGCCTCGTCCGTCGGCGCTTCGTGATAGCCGGGGACGATGGCGCGGATGCGCTCCGCTGTCAGGTACTGACGGGTCGACAGCAGGCACAGCACCAGGTTGACAAGGCGTTCGGCGCGTGCGATGGCCACGGAGAGACCCTAACGCGTGCGCGCACCGAAACCTCATCACCACCTGTCGTCAACGGTCCGTTCAGAACAGGGTCCGCAGTTCCCGGACCAGTTCGACGGGTGCCTCCTCGGCCATGTGGTGACCGCAGTCGAGGGCACGTACCCGCACGTCATCCGCCCACTCGGCCCAGATCCCCGGCAGGTCGTCGTACAGCTCGCCGAGGTCGTCCCCGGCCGACCACAACGCCAGCACCGGGCAAGAGATCTTCCGCCCGGCGGCGCGGTCCTCGTCGTCGTGCCGGCGGTCGACCTCCAGACCGGCGCGGTAGTCGCCGCACATCGCGAGCACGGTCGCCGGGTCGTGGATCGCCCGCTGGAAGTCGGCCCAGTTCTCCACGCCCATCGCGAGCGGCGTGTCGTGGTAGCGGCGGCCGTACCAGAGATCGGGGTCCTGGTTGATCATCGCGGCCGCGAGTTCCTGCTGTGCCAGGAAGAACCAGTGGTACCAGTCCTGGGCGAAGCGGGCGTTCGCACGGGAGAGATGAGCGCCGATCGGCAGCCCGTCCAGCACGGCGAGTCGCGTGACTCTCTCCGGGTGGTCGAGCGCGAGCCGGATGGCGGCGGCGGCGCCCCGGTCGTGGCCCGCGACGGCGAACTCCTCGTGGCCCAGCTGGCTCATCAGGTTCACGAAGTCGCGCGCCATGGCGCGTTTCGAGTAATCACCGGGTTTGCTGGATTCGCCGTAACCGCGAAGATCCGGGCACACGACCGTGTAATCGTTCGCCAGCAACGGCGCGACGCGGTGCCATGTGGTGTGTGTTCGCGGATGGCCGTGCAAGAGGAGGACCGGCGGCCCTGCACCACCGGTCCTCACTCGCAGATTGGCCTCGCCAACGTCCCTGCAACGCAACGAGAATCCGTCGAACACCTGCATCGGCTACCCCGCTCGGAAGTGGCCGACACGTCCTTTTTCGCCGGACACCCGGCAGGCGTTACACACCTACGACGATCTCCGTCTCGGGATCGTGGTCGAGCGTGGTCGTACCTGCCACGACGACGGTCGCCTGGCGCCACGGCTGTTCGCGCGCCAGGAACGGCAACTCCTCGGCCAGCCACGCGGCGACGTGCCATTGGTGCTCGGCGGAGTCACCGTCCCGGGCGACCAGCCGTCGTTCCTGCTCGTCCAGGTCGCCCTGCACCCAGATCGAGGCGTCGATCCACTCGGCGCACCGCTCCCGGATGATCCCGGTGCCCTCGATCCACACGACGTCCAACCCGGACGCGACCTGGATCGCGCCGGGCCGGTCGTGTTCGGCCCAGGCCACCGGCCGGAACGCCACTGCCTCGCCCCGGCGCAGGGGCGCCAGCACGTTCTCGACCAGCAGGTCCGCCCAGTCGAAGTAGGCGTGGTGCCAGGCGACGTCGTCGGTGTGCACCACCTCGGACCGCGGCACGATCCTCCGCAGCCGTCCGGCGAGAGTGGACTTCCCGGCACCGCCGCGCCCGTCGATCGCGACGAGGAGGGGACGCCCGGTGGGCGCCTCCTCCCGCAGCCGCCGCACGACGTCGGCCAGCCTGGTGACCCGCCAGCCCGCAGCCTCGGTCTCACCAGGATGCAGACGCATGTCAGGTCCGGCCGACCCGCCCCTTCTCCCCCGCCGCCCAGCAGGTGGAACCGACGCAGTCCACAGTGTCGAAACTCCCGGTGTCCGCGACCTTCCAGGACTTGCCGTCCCTGCTGGTGTCCGTCCCGGACGGACCGACCGCGACCAGCCCGTCCCCGCGATAGGCGATGCCGGACCGATACCCGACCGGCGCCTGCTTGCCCGCCGTCCACCCGCGACCGTCGTTGGTCGCGAACGCCGGCGTCGGATCGGTCGGCTTCAGGTAGTCCCCGCCGATAGCCACACCCCGCCACGGCGTCTTGAACGCCACCGCGAACACCCCGGCCGCCTCACCGCTGGGCAAGGGCGTGTCGGAGGCCTTCCACGACCGCCCACCGTCCCGCGACTCCAACACCCGTGCCTTCGCCCCGCCGCCGGTAGCGATCCACGCGTGGTTGCCGCTGGTCGTCACACACTGCCCGGACGCCGCGAACGCGAACTCGCCCGGCAACGCGTCCGGCATGCCCTTGGTGTCGTTGACGTGCCACGACCGCCCACCGTCCCACGTCCTGAGGACACGGAACTTGCCGTCGACGGGATCACTCAACGCCAGCCCGCGGAACCGGTCGAAGAACGCCACGCAGTCGTAGAACGCCTTCGGATCCGCGTTCCGGAACTCCTCCTGCCAGCTCTTACCGCCGTCGGCCGTGCGGTAGATCCGCGACGACTCACCCTCGCCGATCGACAACGCGACGGCGTTGCGCGCGTCGAAGGCCTCGATGTCGCGGAACTCCAGCGCCTCCGTACCGGGCGGCCCGACGGAGTCCCACGTCCGCCCGCCGTTCGTCGTGCGCAGCACGGTGCCCTTCGACCCGCTGACCCACGCGACCTGCCCGTTGACCGCGGACAGTCCTCGGAAGCGCGCGTCGGTGCCGGTGGGTTTCAGGTCCCAGAAGGTGTCGTCCGATGCCGAAGCCACCCCGGGAAGTATCAGGAAAGCAGCGAGTGCCGCCGCGATGATCCTCATGCGACGGCACTCTGCCACTTCTCAGACGCCTGCTACAGCGACGAAATGAGCCTTTCGACGCGCTCGTCCACCGCGCGGAACGGGTCCTTGCACAGCACCGTGCGCTGCGCCTGGTCGTTCAGCTTCAGGTGCACCCAGTCGACGGTGAAGTCGCGACCGGCGGCCTGGGCCGCGGCGATGAAGTCACCGCGCAGCTTGGCCCGCGTGGTCTGCGGCGGGGTGTCCTTGGCGGCCTCGATCTCGCCGTCGTCGGTCACCCGCTCGACCTGGCCCTTGCGCTGCAGCAGGTCGAACACGCCGCGGCCGCGGCGGATGTCGTGGTAGGCGAGGTCGATCTGGGCGATGCGCGGGTTGGACAGGTCCATGTTGTGCTTTTCCATGTACCGGTTCATCAGGCGGTTCTTGATGGCCCAGTCGATCTCGCGGTCGATCTTCGTGAGGTCCTGCGCCTCGACGGCGTCCAGGGTGCGGCCCCAGAGTTCGAGGACGCGCTCCGCCATCGGGTCCGGTGAGCGCTTGGCGCAGTGCTCGACGGCCTTCTCGAAGTACTCGCGCTGGATGTCGAGCGCGGACGCTTCCTTGCCACCAGCCAGCCGGACGGTGCGGCGGCCCGTGAGGTCGTGGCTGATCTCGCGGATGGCGCGGATCGGGTTGTCCAGCGAGAAGTCGCGGAACTGGACGCCCTGCTCGATCATCTCGAGCACCAGGTTCGCGCTGCCGACCTTCAGCAGCGTCGTCACCTCGGACATGTTCGAGTCGCCGACGATGACGTGCAGGCGCCGGTAGCGCTCGGCGTCGGCGTGCGGCTCGTCGCGGGTGTTGATGATCGGGCGGGAGCGGGTGGTCGCGGACGACACGCCCTCCCAGATGTGCTCGGCGCGCTGCGAGAGGCAGTACACGGCGCCGCGCGGGGTCTGCAGGACCTTGCCCGCGCCGCAGATCAGCTGCCTGGTCACCAGGAACGGCAGCAGCACGTCCGCGATGCGCGAGAACTCGCCGGCGCGTGCCACCAGGTAGTTCTCGTGGCAGCCGTAGGAGTTGCCGGCCGAGTCGGTGTTGTTCTTGAACAGGAAGATGTCGCCGCCGATGCCCTCGTCGGCGAGCCTGCGCTCGGCGTCGACGAGCAGGTCCTCGAGGATCCGCTCACCGGCCTTGTCGTGCGTGACGAGCTGCGCCAGGTCGTCGCACTCGGCCGTCGCGTACTCCGGGTGGGAGCCGACGTCGAGGTAGAGCCGGGAGCCGTTGCGCAAGAAGACGTTGGAAGAACGCCCCCACGAGACGACGCGGCGGAACAAGTACCGCGCGACCTCGTCCGGGGACAGACGACGCTGCCCGTGGAAGGTGCAGGTCACCCCGAATTCTGTCTCAATGCCGAAGATCCGCCGCTGCATGCCTCAACAGTAGGCGACTCTCAGGCGGAGCAGGGTGATCCGTTCGGGCGGCACGCCGGTTGCGGTTTAGTGTCGGAGGGGTGTGGAAACGGGTCAGCGCTCTCGACAAGAAGCTCATGAGCTCCTCGGCCGGACTACGTCCGAGCAGGCTCGACAGGGGTTTGAAGAGGCTTTCGAAAGCCGCCAACCACAGCCTGCTGTGGTTCGTCGTCGCGGCGATTCTGGCGACCAGGAAAGGCCCGTACCGGCGTGGTGCGATGCGGGGCCTTGCGGCCATCGCAGGGGCCTCTGCCAGCGCGAACCTCGTCGGCAAGTCACTTTTCCCGCGCCGTCGGCCCGCCGCGGATCTGCTCGCGATGGACCGCAGGTTGTCCAAGCGGCCGACGTCCTCGTCATTCCCGTCCGGTCACTCCGCGTCAGCGGCCGCTTTCGCCACGGCGGTGGCCATGGAATCCCCCAAAGCAGGCGCTGTGGTGGCGCCGATCGCGGCCGCGGTCGCCTATTCACGCGTTCACACGGGCGTTCATTGGCCGACGGATGTCGCGGCCGGCGCGGCGGTCGGTGTCGGCGCCGCGCTGCTAACCCGCCGCTGGTGGCCGCTCGGGGTGAACGAGCCCGCGTCGGCCTACGAACACGCCGACCTGACGTCGTTGCAGGACGGCGACGGGCTGGTCGTGGTGGTGAACCCGCACTCGGGGATCGGGCCGGATCCGACTCCGCAGATCACCGAGGAGTGGCCGAAGGCGCAGATCGTCTCGGTCGAGGAGCTGTCGGACCTGCCGGACGCGAAGGCGCTGGGCGTGGCCGGTGGCGACGGGACCGTGGCCACCGTGGCCGCCATCGCCGCCGAGCGCGACCTACCGCTGGTGCTCGTCCCCTCCGGCACGTTGAACCACTTCGCGCGTGACGTGGGCATCATGGGCCTGCACGACACGGCTCAGGCGGTGGCGGACGGCGTGGGCGTGCGGGTGGACATGGCGAAGGTCAACGACCAGTGGTTCATCAACACGGCGTCGCTGGGCGGCTACCCCGACATGGTGCGCATCCGCGAGAAGCTGGAGAAGCGGTGGGGCAAGTGGCCCGCGGCCGGAATCGCGATGTTCCGGGTCCTGCAGCGCGCGAAGCCGTTGCACATGACGATCGACGGCGACAAGCACCTCGTGTGGATGCTGTTCGTGGGCAACGGGCCGTACCGGCCAAAGGGCTTCGCGCCGACCATGCGGCCCCGGCTGGACGACGGGCTGCTCGACGTGCGGTTCGTTCGTGCGGACCGGAAGTACTCGCGGACGAGGTTCTTCTTCGGCGCTCTTCTCGGGGCGTTGGAGCACTCGCGCATGTACAAGCACTTCGAGGTGGCCTCGTTGAACGTCGAGGTGCACGGATCGCCCATCTCGATCGCGACGGACGGTGAGGTCCGGGAGAAGGCGAACCACTTCAAGTTCCGTTCGCGTGCGGCCGCGCTGGGAATCTATCGGCCGTAAGTGTTCGACATTGTCGAACGTACGCAGCTAGAGTGGGGTGCGTGCCCGGCCCCATTCAGTCCATCCAGCGCGCGGCAGAGGTCCTGAAGCTGCTCGCGCACGGCGGCGCGCACCAGCTGAGCGTCGGCGAGATCGCCCGTGCCCTGGACCTCGCGAAACCGACGGTGCACGGCATCCTGCGGACGTTGCAGGAGGTCGGGTTCGTCGAGCAGGAGGTCGAGGGCGGCAAGTACCGCCTGGGTGCCGCGCTGTTCCAGATCGGCACGTCCTACCTGGACGGCAACGAGCTGCGCGCCAAGGCGTTGAACTGGTCGGACACGTTGGCGATGCGGGCGCGCGAGGCCGTGCGCATCGGAGTGATGCACGGCAAGCACGTGCTCGTCGTGCATCACGTGTTCCGGCCGGACAACAGCCGGCAGACGCTCGACACCGGCGCGCTGCTGCCGTGGAACGCGACGGCCCTGGGCAAGGCGCTGGTCGCGTTCGGCGACTGGCCGGACGGCGACCTGCAGCCGTTCACGCGGCACACCCTCAACCCCGAGCAGCTCGCCGCCGCCATGAACGAGGTCCGCGACCGCGATTGGGCCTACGACCTGCACGAACTGGTCGAGGGCGAGGCGTCCGTGGCGGCGCCGATCCGGGACAAGCGTGGCGTGGTTGTGGGCGCCGTCGGCATCTCCGGTCCGGTCGAGCGACTGTGCGACTCCCCCGATCTGCCCCCTCGCCTCGAACTCGTCTCCTACGTACGTGAGGCAGCTCGCAGCATCTCGAGGGAGCTCGGCGGGCTCTCCTGGTAGTAGTGTGGAATCGTTCGACATTGTCGAATGGTTCGCACAAGGGAGTGTGTGCACGTGGCTTACATCGCGGCGATCGACCAGGGCACGACGTCGTCCCGGTGCATCGTGTTCGACCAGTCCGGCGGGATCGTGTCGGTCGCTCAGCGCGAGCACCGGCAGATCTTCCCCAGGCCGGGCTGGGTGGAGCACGACGCGACCGAGATCTGGACGAACGTGCAAGCCGTCGTGCGCGACGCCCTCTCTCACGCGTCGCTGACCTTCGCCGACATCGCCGCGTTCGGCATCACGAACCAGCGCGAGACCACGGTCGTGTGGGACAAGGCGACCGGCGAGCCCGTGCACAACGCGATCGTCTGGCAGGACACGCGCACCGACGCGTTGATCAAAAAGCTCGGCGACCAGGACAGGTTCCGCGAACGCTCCGGACTCCCCCTGGCCACCTACTTCTCCGGCCCGAAGCTGCGCTGGCTGTTCGACAACGTCGACGGTCTGCGGGAGAGGGCCGGCCGCGGCGAGGTCCTGTTCGGCACCATGGACACCTGGCTGATCTGGAACCTGACCGGCCGCCACGTCACCGACGTCACGAACGCTTCGCGCACCATGCTGATGAATCTGGAGACCCTCGACTGGGATCCGGAACTCGTCGCCGCGATGGACGTTCCGCGCGAGATGCTCCCCGAGATCCGGTCCTCCTCCGAGGTGTACGGCAGCTACGAGGGCGTGCCCGTCGCGTCGGCGCTGGGCGACCAGCAGGCCGCGCTGTTCGGCCAGACCTGCTTCGAGCCCGGTGAGGGCAAGTGCACCTACGGCACCGGCGCTTTCCTGCTGATCAACACCGGTGGCAAGCCGGTGCACTCGCGGAACGGCCTGCTCACCACCGTCGGGTACAAGATCGGCGACGAGCCGGCGGCGTACGCGCTGGAGGGCGCGGTCGCGGTGACGGGCGCGCTGGTGCAGTGGTTCCGCGACAAGATCGGGCTGATCTCGTCGGCGGCGGAGATCGAGACGCTCGCACGGACCGTGGACGACAACGGCGGTGCGTACTTCGTGCCGGCGTTCTCCGGGCTCTTCGCACCGCACTGGCGCAGCGACGCGCGTGGCGTGATCGCCGGCCTGACGGGCTACATCTCGCGCGGGCACCTCGCACGGGCCGTGCTGGAGGCATCGGCGTGGCAGACGCGTGAGGTCGTGGACGCGATGAACGCCGACGCTGTGAATGCCCACTCGGCGGCGGACCTCACGACGTTGCGCGTCGACGGCGGCATGACGGCGAACAACCTGCTCATGCAGTTCCTGTCGGACGTGCTGGACGTGCCGGTGGTGCGCCCGATCGTGGCCGAGACGACGTGCCTCGGCGCGGCGTACGCGGCAGGCCTCGCGGTGGGCTACTGGCCCTCCACCGAGGCCCTCAAAGCCAACTGGCACAAGGCGGCCGAGTGGGAGCCGTCGATGGAACCGGCGGCGCGGGCTCGCGGCTACCGGAAGTGGAAGAAGGCGGTCGAGCGGACCGTCGGGTGGATGGACGAGGACGATGACTGACTCAACTCAGCGGACCAGGGCTCGCGAAGAGCTGCAGCACGGCAAGTTCGACGTCGTCGTGATCGGCGGCGGCATCCTGGGCATCGCGACCACGTGGGCCGCGGCGCGGTCGGGACTGCGGGTGGCGCTGGTGGAGAGCGGCGACTTCGCGGGCGCCACGTCGTCCGCGTCGTCCAAGCTCGTGCACGGCGGCCTGCGCTACCTGGCGATGGGCCCGTCGGCGGTGCCGATGGTGCACGAGAACCACAAGGAACGCCGCGCGCTGGGCGACCACCTGGCCCCGCACCTGGTGCGCCCGCTGCCGTTCCTCGTCCCCGTCTACAAGGGCGGCCCGCACAGCCGGTTCGTGCTGGGCGCGGGCGTCACGCTGTACTCCGCGCTGTCGGGCTTCGGCGACGGCATGGGGAAGGTGCTGTCGGCGCGCAGGGCCGCGGAGTGGGTGCCTGACCTGCGCGCCGACGGTCTGCGCGGTGCCGCGATGTACTACGACCACCAGATGAACGACAGCCGCGTGGCGATCACCGCCGCCCGCGCCGCCGCCGAGGCCGGTGCCGTGCTGCTCAACCACATCTCGGTCGTCGGCCTGCGCAAGACCGGCGCGAAGGTCACGGGCGTGGACCTGCGCGACTCGCTCGGCGAGTTCGGTGTGGACGCGAAGGTCGTCGTGAACGCCACCGGCCCGTGGCTCGACGTGCTGCGGCGCATGGAAGACGCCGCCGCCGACCCGTCGATCCGCCTCTCCAAGGGCTCGCACCTGGTGCTGAAGCAGACCTCGGAGTGGAAGGCGGCGCTGACGATCCCGGTCGACGACGTGCGCGTGTCGTTCGCGATCCCGTGGGAGGGCCACCTCCTGCTCGGCACCACCGACGAGGCCTACGAGGGCGACCCGGCCGCGGTCGCGTGCACCGACGCAGACATCGACCAGATCCTGGACGAGGCGGGCGTCGCGGTGTCCGGTCTGGACCGTTCGCGGATCGCCTACACGTTCGCGGGCCTGAGGGTGCTGCCCGGCGGCCCCGGCGACACCTCGCACGCCAAGCGCGAAACGGTGATCACCGCGGGGTCCGGCGGCATGATCAGCGTGGCCGGCGGCAAGTGGACGACGTTCCGCAAGATCGGCGCCACCGTCCTGGCCCGCGTGAACTCCGAACTGGGCCGCACCTTCGACGGCCCGCTGGACGGCGTCGCGCTGCCCGGCTCGGCGTCGCCCGACACCGTGGGTTCCGTGCTGGGCCACGCGTTCGACGCGCTGCCCGGCGACGTGGTCCGCCACCTCGCCACGCACTACGGCACGACGTCGCACGAGGTCGTCGCGCTCGGCCTGGAGAACCCGGCACTGCTGGAGCGCGTGCACCCGGACGGCCCGGACATCTGGGCGCAGGTCGAGCACGCCCGCCGCACCGAGTGGGCGTCCGAAGTGGACGACGTGCTGCGCCGCCGCACCACCGTGATGGTCCGCGGGCTCGACTCCCCCGAGGTCCGCTCGCGGGTGTCGGAGTTGCTGGCGTCCTAGAGGGCCATGGCGCGTTCCACGAGGTACTCGGCCAGTTCGGGTTCCGAGTGGAACGCGCTGCGCACCGCCAGCGTCCCGTCGCACCCCAGCACGACCTCTTCCCGTGACACCGCACGGTGTTCCAGCCGCAGCCCTTCGAGGTACGCGTCGATGATCGCCTCGCGCACGGGCGGCAGGTCCGCGACGGCCATCCGTCCTTCCTGTGCGAGGCCCACGAGCAGCTGCCCCAGGTCGGCTCCGACCGGGTTCGGACACTGCCAGCCCACGTCGATCACCACGAACGACTCGGGATCGTCGAGCGGTACCAGCAGGTTCTGCGGGCACGCGTCGTTGTGCCCGGTGGCCTGGGGCAACGCCTCCAGCCGTGCCAGCAGATCAGGCATCCGGCGGGCGAGTGGCGGGCAGTCCGGCCGCAGGAACGCCTCCCGCACCAGTCTTCCCTCGTACAGCAGCCGCAACGCCCTGCCCGGCGCGCCGCCGAAGCGACGTCCTGCCCACCGGCCCAGCGCCACGGCGGCTCGCCGGAATCGCGGCAGATCCCACGGGACGTCCGCGCACACGACGTCCTCCAGCCACAGCCCGATCCGGTCGCCGAGGTCGTCGACCCGCAGCACGCGCGGCCGCCGCATCCCCGGTGGCAACACGAAGTCCGACACCAGGAACTCCGCCTCATCGCGCCACGGGAACTCCCCGACCAGCTCCTCGAAGCCCGGAAACACCGGTCGCCGCAGGACTTTCACGAACGCCGGCTCCCCCGCCGACTCCACCCGGTAGACCGCGGCCGTCGTCAGCGCGACCGGGTCGAACGCCACCGGCACCACGCGGGTCAGCGGTACGGGTCGGTGATCTCGCCGAGCATCTCCAGTGCCTCGCGGAGCTGGCCCATGCGCCGCTTGCCCAGGTGCCGTTCCCATTCCGCCTCGATCCTGGCCAGTTCCTCGTTCGCGACGGGCACCGCGCCCAGCGCCTTCTCGGTGACCCGCACCAGCCGCGCCCTGCCGTCCGCCGGGTCGGGCACCCGCTCGACGTACCCGGCCTTCTCCAGCTGGTCGACCAGGAATCCGGCGGTCTGCTTGGTCACCTGGGCCGCCTCCGCGAGCACGGTCAGCCGCGTTCCCTCCGGGTCGACGCGCATGAGCACCCGAGCCTGCGCCTGCGTCACCTCGAAGCCCGCCGCGTTGACCGCCGCCAGGACGCGGTTCTCGACGTCGCGGTTCGGGATGAAGAGCAGCAGTCCGATGTTCACCCAGACCCCTTGTTCTAGTCAGATTCTCTGATTAAAGTAGTCAGCCTCTCGAACTAAATCAAGAGGAGAGGGCGATGGACGAAGCGACGATCTGGCAGACGATCGACTCCGAACGCGCGGCGACCGCGGACCTGCTCGCCGGACTGACGGAGGTCGAGTGGACCTACCCGTCGCTGTGCGAGGGCTGGACGGTGCGCGAGGTCGCCGCCCACCTGTCGCTCGCGGGCCGGGTCAGCGTCGGGATGGCGTTCAAGGCGTTCGTCCGGGCACGCGGGAGCTTCAACCGCATGGTCGACCAGACCGCGCGCGACGAGGCGCGCAGACCGGCCGCCGAGCTCGTCGCGGAACTGCGCGGCGCCGTCGGGCTCCACCGGCTCGCGCCCGGTCAGACGCTCAAGAACGCGCTGATGGACACCATGGTCCACACGCAGGACATCGCGATCCCGCTCGGGATCGAACGCCACATGCCCCTCGACGCCGCCGTGGTCGCGGCGGACGACCTCTGGCGCATCGGGTTCCCGTTCCACGCGCGGCGCAGGCTGGCCGGGCACCGGCTGGTCGCCACCGACGTCGACTGGTCTGCCGGCGACGGCGCCGAGATCCGTGGGCCGATCGAGGCGCTCGTCATGCTGCTCGCCGGACGTACCGCCACCATCCCGAGGCTCACCGGCATCACGGCCTGAGCGCGCGCACCATCCTCCGGCACACGTGCACGCGCTCGAACCGTTGCCGCAGCTCGGTTTCCCGTTCGATCCTGGCGTGCAGGAACGCCCCTACGGGCTCCAGTCCGTACCTCACGCTCAGCACGCTGCCCACCTCGGCGGGCGACGCGTACACCTGCAGGTAGCGGCGGTCCTCCACGAACCCGTTGCGCGCGAACCATCCCAACGCCGGCGCGTCCTCACGTGTCCATGCGTGGACCTCGCGCACACCACATCGCTCCAGCCGTCGCACCGCCTCCGCCAACAGCGCCGTCGCGATGCCCCGCCCTTGGTGGTCCGGGTGCACGACGACGGTCTCGATCATCGCCTCCGCCCCCGGCACGGACACGTCGAGCACGCCGGTCACGTCGCCGTCGACCGCGACGAGTTCCAGGTCGGCGCGGCGCTTGGCAGGCCACACGTCGTCGTAGCAGGTCGTCGCCAGCAGTCCGAGAACCCGGCAGCGCAGCCACGCCGGCTCGTCCGCCGGTTCGTAGTCCCGCACGTCGGGCGGCCCCGGAACGTGGCGCGCCTCGGTCCTGCCCGGAGCCCCCAGCAAGCTCAGTCTTCCCGTTCTTCTCCGCGCGGTGCCGTCCACGCTCCCACCCCGCTTCAGCCACCCATCAGGGTTCCTGATGTCAGCACCGATCGCACGTGTGTTTACCCGTCACCGTTTGCCAGGAACATACTCAGTATGCATACTCAGTAGGTATGTCGGTCAAACACGGTCTGCTCGCGTTGCTGCAGCGCGGGCCCATGTACGGCTACCAGCTGCGGGCGGCGTTCGACTCGGCCACCGGCGGCACGTGGCCGTTGAACATCGGGCAGGTCTACACGACGTTGTCGCGCCTGGAGCGCGACGACCTGGTCGCCGCGCTGCCCGAGAACGAGGGCCAGCGGCCCTACGAGATCACCACGCAGGGCCGCGACGAGCTGAGGAAGTGGTTCGCGACGCCCGTCCAGCGCGGCGACCGGCCGCGTGACGAGGTGGCGATCAAGCTCGCCCTCGCCATCACCACGCCGGGCGTCGACGTCGCCAAGGTCGTGATGACCCAGCGCACGGCCACGATGCGCACGTTGCAGGAGTACACGAGGCTCAAGACCCAGCCCGGCGACCTGCCGTGGCTGCTCGTGCTCGACGCGATGATCTTCCAGGCCGAGGCCGAACTGCGCTGGCTCGACCACTGCGAGACGAGCCTGCTGCGCTACGAACCGAAGCCCGTCCCCGAGACGACCGACGTCGAGGTGCCGAGATGACCGTCCTCGAACTGCGCGACGTGCATCGCGTCCACGGCACCGGCGAGACGGCGGTCAACGCGCTCAACGGCATCTCCCTCACCGTCGAACCGGGTGAGCTCGTCGCCGTGATGGGGCCGTCCGGCTCCGGCAAGTCGACACTGCTGAACCTCTGCGGCGGCCTCGACAGCCCGACCAGCGGCCAGGTTCTCGTCGACGATACGAGCCTGCAGTCGTTGTCCCGCAAGCAACTCGCCGCCTGGCGCCGCAAGCGGATCGGCTACGTCTTCCAGGACCTCAACCTCATCGCGAGCCTCACCGCCGCCGAGAACGTCGCACTCCCCCTCGACCTCGACGGCGTCCGCAGGTCCCGCCAGCAGGCCGAAACCGCACTGTCCGAAGTGGACCTCGACGGCTACGCCGACCGGTTCCCCGACGAGATGTCCGGCGGCCAGCAGCAACGCGTCGCCATCGCCCGTGCCCTGATCGGCGAACGCCGCCTGGTGCTCGCCGACGAACCCACTGGCGCCCTCGACTCCCGCACCGGCGAGACCGTGCTCCGGCTGCTGCGCTCCAAAGTGGACGCCGGAGCCGCCGCCGTCCTCGTCACGCACGACGCCCGCCACGCCGCCTGGGCCGACCGCGTCGTCTTCCTGCGCGACGGCGTCGTGGTCGACGTCTCGTCCCGCGACCAGCCAGAAGAACTGCTGAGCACGCCGTGAACGGGTGGCGCGCGGCACTGCGCATCGCCTGGCGGGAGGCCCGCAAGTCCGCCGGCCGCTCGGCCCTCGTCATCGCCCTGATCGCGGTCCCGGTCGCCGCGCTGTCGTTCACCGCGATCGTGCACGACTCGACCAGCCCCACCCCGGACGAGGACGCCGACCGCCGCATGGGCGCCGCGCAGGCCCTGGTCAGCTGGCCCTACCGCGGTCCCGTCATCCAGGAACCGACCAGGGACTTCGCGATCCCGACCACGAACGCCGAGGGCCAGGACCCGTCGGAGGAACGACTGAAGGCCCTGCTCCCCGGCACCGAACTCGTCCCCGTTGACCGCGGCGGCGTCAACATCCGCACGACGGCGGGCGTCGGCCGCGCGGGCGTCCGCATGCTCGACCTGAACAACCCGGTCACCCGCGGCATGATCACCGTGCTGGAGGGCAGGGCGGCCGCGAACGCCACCGAGATCACGTTGTCCCGCAAGGCGATGGACCGCACCGGCGCCGCACTCGGCGGTTCCCTCACGACCGAGGACGGCCGCACGTTCACCGTCGTCGGCGTCGTCGAGGAACCGGACCGGCTCGACAACACGACCCTCGTGGCGCTGCCCGGCACGTTCGAGCGGACCGACCGCTCCTGGCTGGTGACGACGCCGCTGTCGTGGCCGAAGGTCAAGGAGCTCAACAAGGTCGGCATCGCGGCGTTGTCCCGCGCCGTGCTGAACGACCTGCCGCCCGCCTCCGAGCGCTACCCGGAACTCCCCGGCTCGAACGAGATCACCGCCGACGTCCTCGTCCTGGTTGCGGGCCTGGCCGTGCTGGAGATGTCGCTGCTGGCGGGCTCGGCACTGGCCGTCGGCGCCCGCCGCCGCAAACGCGACCTCGCGCTGGTGGCCGCGGTCGGCGGTTCCCCCGCCCACGTCCGCCGCATCGTCCTGGCGGACGGCGTCGTCATGGGCGCGCTGGCCGCTCTGGGTGGCGTGATCCTGGGCGTCCTGGCCGCGGTGGCCGGTCGTCCACTGATCGAATGGCTGCTGGCCGAACGCTTCGCCGCCCAACGCTTCTACCCGTCAGCCCTGGCCGCACTGGCTCTGCTGGCGATCGTCACCGGCGTCCTCGCGGCTCTCGTTCCCGCGTGGATCTCGTCCCGGCAGGACGTGGTGACGGCGCTGGCGGGCAGGCGGGGCATCACCCGCTCGCGCCGCCGCTGGCTGGTGCTGGGCCTGACCCTCGTGGCCGCGGGCATCGCGGTGGGCGTCTTCAGCGCGATCCAGATGCGGTTCACCGGCATCCTGGCCGCCCTGGTGCTCACCGAGGTGGGCCTGGTCCTCTGCACCCCGTCGCTGCTGGGCCTGCTGGCACGCGCCGGTCGTTGGCTGCCGGTGGCACTGCGCATCGCCCTGCGCGACGCCTCCCGCAACCGTACCGCCGCGGCCCCCGCGATCTCGGCCGTGATGGCCGCGGTGATCGGCGCGGTGGCCGTGAGCGTCATGCTCACCTCGCAGTCCCAGCAGGAAGCAGGCCAGTTGGCGGGCAGCATGGGCGACGTCACCGTCTACCGCCTGGACGACCTCACGAAGTCCAGCACCGCTCCCATCCCGGCCTCGGTGGCGACCGCGATCCGGAACGCCCTGCCGGTGGCGGAGACCCACGAGATCAAACTCCTCTCGTGCGACGGCGGCCCCTGCTTCGCGCACGTCCGTCCGCCGGCGGACCGCGAGTGCCCGTACACCCTCGACGTCCTGCACCGAGATCCCACCGAGGCGGAACAACAGTCCGCGCTGGCCGACGACCGCTGCGCCGGCGTGGGCCGGACCCACCGCTACTTCGGCACCTACACCACCCCGAACGGCTTCCTGGTGGTGGCGAAGCCCGAGGCCGTCCAGTCGTTGCTGCACTTGAACTCCGGCGACGTGGCGGCCGCCCAGACGGCGTTGCGCGAAGGCAGGATCGTCGTCAACGACCCCGATCTCGTCTCCGGCGACCAGGTCCTCCTGGCCACCGGCACCCAGGCCACCACCACCCCGGCCCCGGGTTTCGCGGCACCCCAGCGACATCCGGCACCGCTGGCCGTGATGACCGAGGAGACCGCGCGCTCACTGGGCTACGACGTCACGACGTTCACCATGTACGCCACCACTACCCGCATGCCCACCGAAGCGGAGCAGGAGGCCCTGACCGCGGCGCTGGGCGGCGAGTACGAGGTGAACGTCGATCGCCCGACGGAGTCCGACGTGCAGCAGGCGCTGACCGTCCTCGGCATCGTGGCGGGCATCATCACCCTCGCGGCCGCCGCCCTCGCCACGGGCCTGGCGGCAGCCGACGGCCGGCGCGACCTCACCACGCTGGCCGCGGTGGGAGCGACCCCGACGTTGCGCAAACTCCTGTCCCTGAGCCAGGCGGGCGTGATCGCGGGCATCGGCGGCTTCCTGGGCACGGCGGCGGGCGCGGGCTCGGCCCTGGCCCTGCTGGCTGCACTCAACATCGGCTACTCCGGCTTCTGGCCCGCGCCGGAACCGAACCCGCTCACCGTCCCCTGGCCCACGATCGCGATCTCGCTGCTGGTGGTCCCGGCCGTGGCCATGCTGGGCGCGGCCCTCTTCACCCGTTCCCGCCTGCCGATCGAACGTCGCGAATAGGCTGCGGCCATGACGACCTTCGCGATAGCGCACGGCGCGGGCGACGTCGGCTGGTCGTGGCACCTGGTCGCAGAAGCCTTGCGGGCCAAGGGTCACACCGTCGTCGCACCGGACCTCCCCATCGAGGACGAGTCGAAGGACCTGACGGACTGGGCGTCGACCGTCGTCGACGCCCTCCCGTCCACTTCGGACGTGGTGGCGGTGGGCCACTCGTTCGGCGGCTTCGTCGCACCCCTGGTCGCCGCCCGCGTCAACGCCAGGGCGTTGGTGCTGGTGACCGCGATGGTGCCGAGTCCAGGTGAGACTCCTGGCGACTGGTGGGCCAACACCGGCTACACCGACTCGGGTCTGGAGGACCAGTTCTTCCACGACGTTCCCGCCGACCTGGCCGCGGAGTCGCAGAAGCGGGAACGCGGCATGTCCGAGACCTCGATGGCGAAGCCGTGGCCGTTGGACGCGCTGCCGGACGTGCCAACGCACTTCATCCTGTGCACGGAGGACCGGTTCTTCACCCCGGACTTCATGCGCGGGGTCGTGGCGGACCGGCTGGGCGTCGTGCCGGTGGAGCTGGCCGCGGGCCACTGCGCGCCGCTGAGCAAGCCGGACGAGCTGGCCGACCTGCTGGCGATCTACGCGGACTGACGTGAAGGGCCCCGGGCAACACTGCCCGGGGCCCTTCACCAGCGATCAGACCTACTTGGACTCGTCGTCCGACGGCAGCTCGACGTCCTCGACGGTCTTGCCGTCCTTGGTGGGCGCGGGCATCAGGCCGTCCAGAGCGGCACCGGCGATCCGGCGGAACGCCCTGCGCGGCCGAGCCCTCTCCAGCACCGCCACCTCCAGCTTCGCCGCCGGAAGCAGCTCAGTGGACCCAGTCCCCGTGGACGGTGACCCGGCGGACAACGCCTTCACCGCAAGAGGAACGGCCTCGGCCAGCGTGAGACCGTCGGCGAAGGCCTCCTTCAGCGCCGTGTTGGCGGCGTCGACGGTGCCGCCCATCACGATGAACTGGGGCTCGTCCACGATGGACCCGTCGTAGGTCAAGCGGTACAGCGTGTCCGACCCGGCGGTGTCGCCGACCTCGGCCACGGCGATCTCCACCTCGAACGGCTTGATCTGCTCGGTGAAGTACGTGCCGAGCGTGGTGGCGTAGACGTTCGCGAGAGACCGGGACGTCACGTCGCGCGGGTCGTTCTGGTACCCGCGGACGTCGGCGAACCGGATGCCGGCCTGGCGGAGGTTCTCGAACTCGCTGTAGCGGCCGACGGCGGCGAAGCCGATGCGGTCGTAGATCTCCGAGACCTTGTGCAGCGTGCTGGAAGGGTTCTCCGCGACGAAGAGAATGCCGTCGGCGTACTTGAGCACGATGACGCTGCGACCCCTGGCGATGCCCTTGCGGGCGTACTCCGAGCGGTCGCGCATCACCTGCTCCGCCGATGCGTACAGCGGCATCGTCATGGGTGGTGCTCCTGACGTCGAACCTGTGGGGGACTCAGCCTGAGGGGCGGGACCGGCGGCCTTCGACGACCGCGTCGGCGATCGTGGCGACCTGGGGTTCCGGCACCTCTACGGCACCATCGGCACCGTTGATCGTGACCACGATCGGGTAGAGGCGGCGGACCGGGTCCGGGCCGCCTGTCGCCGAGTCGTCGTCCGCCGCGTCGTAGAGCGCTTCGACGACTGAGCGGATCGCCGCTTCGGCGTCCGCGTCGGGGTCGTAGAGCTTCTTGAGCGCGGACTTCGCGAACAGCGAGCCCGAGCCGACGGCCTGGTAGCCCTGCGACTCCTCGTAACGGCCGCCGGTGACGTCGTAGGACACGATGCGGCCGGCGCGCTCCGAGTCGGTGGCCGAGGTGTCGTACCCGGCGAACAGAGGCACCACGGCGAGGCCGGCCATGGCCGCGTCGAGGTTGCCCCTGATCATCGCCGAGAGGCGGTTCGCCTTGCCGTCGAGCGACAGCGGCACGCCCTCGATCTTCTCGTAGTGCCGCAGCTCCACCGTGTACAGGCGCACGATCTCGATGGCGATGCCCGCCGTGCCCGCGATGCCGACGGCCGAGTGGTCGTCGGTGACGAAGACCTTCTTCATGTCGCGCTGGGCGATGACGTTGCCCATCGTCGCGCGCCGGTCGCCGGCGATCACGACACCACCCTTGTAGGTGGCCGCGACGATCGTCGTCCCGTGCGGGGCCTGGACGGTCCCCTCCGGGAGCTTCCGGGCGCTAGGCAGCATGTCGGGTGCCTGGGCCCGCAGGAAGTCCGTGAACGACGACGAGCCCGGCGTGAGGTACGCGGAGGGCAGCGCCGCGGCCGGGTAACGCCCGGTCGAGCTGTGGTCCATGTGTTGGTTGTTCTCCCGTCCCCGAGGTGGTCAACAGGCCCCCGAAGGCCTACTGACCACCCTTCTGCACGTATGCGCGGACGAAGTCCTCCGCGTTCTCCTCAAGCACGTCGTCGATCTCGTCGAGGATCGCGTCCACGTCCTCGCCGAGCTTCTCGCGGCGTTCCTGACCGGCTCCCGCGGCGTCGTCGGCACCGTCGTCGCCGTCGCCACCACCCTGGTGCTGCTTCTGTTCCTGGGACATCTCGGCCTCCCACTCACTCGCCTGACAAGAACACTACCCAGCGGCACCGACAAAAATCCTGAGCCACTCGGGTAGACGATCACCCGCGAGTCAGTGCGTCCACGAGTTGCTCGGCGGTGTCAGAGGCCTCCAGAAGGGCTCCGACGTGCGCTTTCGTCCCGCGCAGCGGCTCCAGGGTGGGGATTCGCACGAGGGATTCTCGACCGAGATCAAAGATCACCGAGTCCCACGACGCGGCCGCGACCGAGGTCGGGTAGCGCTCCAGGCACCGGCCGCGGAAGTACGCACGCGTGTCCTCGGGCGGCGAGGTGATGGCCGCGCGGACCTCGTCCTCGCTCACCAGCCGCTTCATCGAGCCGCGCGCGACGAGGCGGTTGTAGAGGCCCTTGTCCAGGCGGACGTCGGAGTACTGCAGGTCGACCAGGTTCAGCCGGGCGGCGCCCCACTCCAGGCCGTCGCGCTGCCGGTAGCCCTCGAGCAGCCTCAGCTTGGCGACCCAGTCGAGCCGGTCGGCGCACTCGGACGGGTCACGGGCCAGCGCGTCGAGCACCTCGCCCCAGATCCGCAGGACGTCGCGGTCGCCGACGCCCTCCTTCTCCACGAACGCCAGCGCGCGCTCGTGGTAGGCGAACTGCACGTCGAGGCCGGTGAACTTGCGGCCACCGGTCATCTCGACCTTGAACTTCAGGGTCGGGTCGTGGCTGATCTGGTGCACCGCGCGCACCGGGTCGACCATGCGCAGGTCGTCGAACCGCTGCCCGGCCTCGATCATGTCGAGCACCAGGGACGTGGTGCCGACCTTGAGGAACGTGGAGTATTCGGCCAGGTTCGCGTCGCCGATGATGACGTGCAGGCGGCGGTACTTGTCCGCGTCCGCGTGCGGCTCGTCGCGCGTGTTGATGATGCCGCGCTTGAGCGTCGTCTCGAGGCCGACCTCGACCTCGATGTAGTCGGAGCGCTGCGAGAGCTGGTAGCCGGCCTCCTCGCCGGACTGCCCGATGCCCACGCGGCCGGACCCCGTGATGACCTGGCGCGACGCGAAGAACGGCGTGAGGCCCGCGATGACGGACGTGAACGGCGTCGAGCGCTGCATCAGGTAGTTCTCGTGCGTGCCGTACGACGCGCCCTTGCCGTCGACGTTGTTCTTGTACAGCTGCAGGCGGGGCTGGCCGGGCACGGAGGCGGCCTTGATCGCGGCCTCCTCCATGATCCGCTCCCCCGCCTTGTCCCAGATCACCGCGTCACGCGCGTTGGTGACCTCGGGAGCCGAGTACTCGGGGTGCGCGTGGTCGACGTAGAGCCGCGCGCCGTTGGTGAGGATGACGTTCGCCGCGCCCAGGTCCTCGACGTCGGAGTCGGCGGGGTGGCCACCGGGGCTGCCCAGGTCGAACCCGCGCGCGTCGCGCAACGGTGACTCCACCTCGTAGTCCCAGCGCGCCCGCCTGGCGCGCGGTATGTCCGCCGCCGCCGCGTACGCGAGCACCACCTGTGTCGAAGTGAGCACCGGGTTCGCGGTCGCGTCGCCCGGCACCGCGATGCCGTACTCGACCTCGGTTCCCATGATCCGCCGCATAGCTCACACCTTATGACCTCACCCCGACACCAAGCGTGAGGGGAGCTTCGCGTTGAAGCTCCCCTCACCCTATTCACCCGGACGCCAGTCCGGCGGCAGGACGAATCCGGGACGCGCCGCGAGACGGCCCGAAAGCGGCGGCCACGGCGAGCAGGACCACGATGGCCGCGCCTGTGACCAGCGGCAACACCACCTTGAGAGCGGGCAGTGTCAGCGGGACGCCGATCGAGAGAAACGCGACCTCCGCGTAGGCGAACCCGAGCACGCCTCCCCCGATCACCCCGACGAGGGCCAACATGATCGCTTCAGCGATGACTCCGCCCTGCAGTCCGCCCTGAGTGACACCCAAGGCGCGCCTGAGCGCGAGCTCCTTGCGGCGTTCCTGGACGGAGATGGTCAGCGCGGTGCCGATGCCGGTCACGGCGACCGCCACGGACAGTCCGAGCAGCACCATCATCAGCACGGTGCCCAGGTGCATGTACCGGGCGGCCTCGGCCCGTTCGTCCGCGTCCGTCTGCACGATCACGGTCGGGTTGTTCGGCAGCGCGGCCTGCAGTTCCGAGCGGAACTGGGCGGGGTCGACGCCGGGTTTCAGCGCGACCAGCACCTTGTCCGCCGGTCCCGACGTGGCGCCGGCGATGATCGGCGTGTAGCCGGTGATGCTGCCGGGGATCGTGCCGACGACCTTGTACTGCTTGCCGTCGGCCTCGACGAACGGCCGGTCCTCCCAGTGCGGCGGCACGATCGCGGTACCGGCGACGAGCTGGTCGGCACCGGACACGTTCTGCGCCCGAAGCCAGGTCCTGAACTGCTCGGGGTCCACGCTCGCGGCGCCGTCCCCGGTCTTGTGCAGCACGACGCTCGCGGCCACGCCCGGCTGGGCGGGGATCTGCGGCAGCGGCCGGTCGCCCGCGTCCACCACGGTCGCGTCCGGACGTTCCTCGTTGGCGTACTGGAACGTCAGCTCCTCTGCCCCGCCCAGCACGACCAGGAAGAAGGTCACCATCGAGCTCGCCAGGAGCAACGGCAGCGCCACCGAGGCAGAGCGCTGCGGCATCCTGCGCACCTCGGCGCCGGCGAGCTTCCACTGCGTGCCACCGATCCGGCCGAACAGGCGCGCGATGAGCGGGACCGTGACCGGGCCGAGGATCCAGAACAGGCCGGTCACCGCGGCGATCGCGGAGAACGTGACGGCCAGTGGGGCGGCGGACGTGCCCTTGGCCGCGATCGCCGCCATCGCGAGCAGCACGGCACCACCGGTGAACAGCACACCGAACACGAGCCGAAGGCGGCGCACGGACCGAGGCGGCACCTCGTTCTCCGCGTCACGCAGAGCAGCCAACGGCGAGACGCGGGCGGCGTTGATCGCGGGACGGACAGCCGCCATCACGCTCAACAGCGCGGCGACGACGACTCCGAGGATCACGTACCCGAGCGACGGCAGCAGTTCCGGGCTGAGCTCCACCGCACCGAACAGCACCGAGATGCCGGTGACGTCGAACGTCCTGGCCAGCAGCCACGCCATCGGCCCGCCCAGCAACGCGCCCGCGACACCCGCCAGCGCACCCGTCACGAACGCCTCGAACAGGCTCCTGCGCACCAACGGCCCGCGCTGGGCGCCGATGCACCGCAGCAACGCCGTCTGCCGCTGGCGTTGCGCGTAGACCGCCCGGAACGTGGCCGCCGCGACGAACACCGCCGTGGCGAGCGCGAGCACGCTGAACGGCAGCAGGAGGAACGTCAGCTCGTTGCCGATGCTGTCCGCGTCCGGCGCCGGATCCCACACGACGTAGGACGCGCCCGCCGCACTCGCGACGGCGTCCCTGGCCCCGCCGATCACCCAGATCTCCTTGGTGAACGGCTGCGGGTCGAGCTTCTTCGCGAGATCCGGTCCCGCGACCAGGATCGGCCGCGCGTCCATCCCGCCCTTCTTCATGATCCCGCTGACGGTCACCTCGACCGGCTTGCCGTCCGCGGCGGCGAGCTTGATCCTGTCGCCGGGCTTGAGGCTGCGCTCGTACGCGGTGATCTTGTCGACGGCGACCTCGCCGTCGGCGGCGGGGGCCTTGCCCTCCGCCAGCGGCCAGCGCACCAGGTCGGGCTGCTGGACGTGCACCTCGGCGCGGTGCTCCCCCGCCCGGCCGTTGCCGTCGAGGAGGTCGGCCTGGGCGACCTGCACCGGCACGGCACGGCCGACGGAGGAGAGCTTCGCGAGCAACGCGTCGTCGAGCTTCGGGCGGTTCGCCTCGGCGGCGCCCGCGTCGTACTCGACGGGTTTGGTGTCCACCACGTGGCTCACCGACGACGGTGTGAGGGGCGCGCCCTCGTCGACCGACCTGGTGAGCGCGTCGCTCAGCACGAGGGCGGCCAGCAGGCAGGCGACGCCGACGACGAGCGCGACGCCGGGCAGCAGCGCGCGGCCCGGCCGGGCGCGGAACTCGGCAACGCCGAGCCGCAGGGAAGTGGACACGAATCCTCCTCGGTGACGTCTGACGTTCACGAAGGTAGGAAGGAAGGCGATCAGCGGGCGTCGGACTGGGGTAGCAAGCTCGCGTACGACCACAGGAGGACACGGGGATGATCAACCTCTACGACGAGGCCGCGAACGTGATCGGCGAGGTGACCCGCGAACGGATGCGCGCCGAGAACCTCTGGCACGGCTGCGTCCTGACCGTCGTGTACTCGGGCGACGGCGACCGGATCTACGTGCACCGCCGCACCGACACCAAGGACATCTTCCCCGGCCTGTACGACTACGCGGCGGGCGGCGTGATCGACGCGGGCGAGACCCCGGACGAGGCCGCGGTCCGCGAACTGCGCGAGGAGCTCGGCGTCGAGACCCCGCTGACGCCGCTCTTCCGGACCACCTACGTCGACGAGCAGACGCGCTATCACGCGTGGATCTACGAGACGCGCAGCGACGGCCCGTTCACCCACCAGCCCGAGGAGGTCGCCTGGGGCGGGTGGATGGACGCGGACGAGCTGCGCGGCAAGATCGAGGACCCGGGCTGGCCGCTCGTGCCGGACGGCCGCGCGATCGGCCGGGAGTGGCTGAAGCTCTAGGCGCGCTTGAAGGTGTGGCTGCGCTCCACCTTCGCCACGTGGATCGTGTAGCTCTGGTACCAGTGGGCGCGCCCGCGCTGCTGCGCCGCCTGGTGTTCGGCGTTGGTCCGCCATTGCGTGAGGGCGTCGGCGTCGCGGAAGTACGCGACGGTGATGCCGAGTCCGCCGGGGTTCTGCGCGTGGTCCATCCCGAGATAGCCGGGGACGTCCTTCACCAGTTCTTCCATGCGCGCGTTGGTGTCGCGGTAGCCGCTCTGCTCCTGCGTCCGCACCGTGGTGAAGACGACCGCGTAGTAAGGGGGTTCGAAAGCCTCGACGGGCGCATCGCTCACCGCGCCACGGTAACTAGTTCCAGCTGAGGCCGGAACGGATTTTCCAGTACTGCTCGGCGGGCTCGGCCAGATCCGGCAGGTCGGCGTCGATCCGCAGCGCGTCCACATTGGACCGCAGCTGGTCAGGGCTCGCCGCGCCGGACAGCACGACGTCCACCCACGGCTGCCGCGCGATCGCCGCCAGCGCGACCGCGTCCGGGCCGACGCTGAGCGCTTTCGCCTGGGCCGCAACCGCTTGCGGCGGGTCGACGACGAGCCGTCCGTTGGCCACGCCCTCCTTGATGATCACGCGCAACCCGGCGTCGTGCGCCTCCCGCAGGGCCTCGCCCGCCGAGGTCTCCAGCACGTTCCAAGTGGACTGGACGGACCGGAAGATGCCGAGTTCCAGCGCCTTGCGGATGGCGTCGGCCTGGCGCGGCCCGGACGTCGAGAAGCCCAGCGGCACCCCGATCCCGGCCATCGCGTCCTGCAGCGCGCGATCGTCGAACAACGGGCTGTCGGCCGTCAGCGAGTGCACCTGGTAGAGATCGACCCGGGGCAGCAGGGCCGTGGTCTCCTGCCACTGCCGGGTGAAACGGGCGAGCGAGTGCTCCTTGACCTCGTGCACCTCGGCGTCCGGCCGCCAGTCCGCGGTGTAGGCGTAGCCCCACTTGCTGGAGACCGTCACGTCGTCATGACCGGGCAGCCACGACGCCAGGAAGTCCTCGGACAGCCCGTACGAACGGGCCGCGTCGACCCACCGGATGCCCAGTTCGTAGGCCGTGTCGAGCACGAGATGACACTGCGCGCGCATGGACTCGACGTCGCGCACGGCGGGCAGCGCGTCCTCACGGCCGAGGTTGATGTAGGCGGGACGACCGAGGGAGGCGAGACCGAGCGCGAGTTGTGCCATGCCGACAACGGTAAACGGCGGCCCCGAAGGACCGCCGCTCACGTGACCCGCCGGGGTCGGTCGAACAGAGGAACTCAGAAGTCGTCGGCGGTGCGGATGTGGTTGCGCACCCACTTGCCGGCGTCCTTCAGGGGACCCTCACCGGTGAAGCCGCTGCCGGAGCACGTGCCGCTCTTGAACACCGCGCCGGTCCGGTTGTCGTCGGAGAAGTTCCAGTTGGTCCAGGAGATCTTCGCGTCCTTCATGAACGTGATGAACTTGTTCGCCATGGTGAAGTCGTTGGGACCGTCACCGGAGGCCTCCTGCGAACCGAACTCGGTGACGAAGACCGGCACCTGGCTCGAGACCGTCTTCAACGCGTTGAGGTACGAGTCGCGGTGGTCCTTGGCGTAGAAGTGGAACGTGTACATCAGGTTCGAGGCGTTGACCTTGTTCTGGCTGACCTCGTTGATGTTCTTGCCGTCGGACAGGCCGAACGTCGACCAGCCGTGCGTGCCGACGAGCACGAGGCTGTCCGGGTCCTCCGCGCGGATCGTCGGGATGACGGCCTCCGCGTAGGACTTGACCTTCGCCCACGTCACGCCGTTCGGCTCGTTGGCGATGTCGTAGATGATGTTCGTCTTGTCCTTGTGCCGCTGCGCGATCTCCTTGAAGAAGGTCTTGGCGCGCGCGGTGTTGGCGTTCGGGTCGCCCGGCGAGAGCTGGTGCCAGTCGACCAGCGCGTAGAGGCCGCGCTTGGTGGCCTCCTCGATGTAGCCGTGCACCAGGTCGGTGAACTTGCGAGGGTTGGTCTCGTAGCCACCTTCCTGGATGTACATCGAGATGCGGAGGACGTCCGCCTTCCAGTCGTTGGCGAGCGCGTCCAGCGACGCGGTCTTGACGCACTGGGAGTACCACTGGATGCCGTGCGTGCTCATGCCGCGCAACTGGATCTGCTTGCCGTTCTTGTTGCACAGCTTCACGCCGCACACCTTGAGCTGACCGTTGACCGCCGCGGGCGAACCCGGCGGCAGCGCGGCAGCGGCGAAGGTGCCCTCGGGGGCGGCGGCGACGGAACTGCCCGCCATCGCACCGGTCAGCGGGAGCACGACTGCCGCGGCGAACGCCACCACAGACTTCTGCCAGGACATACAGCGTCTCCTCTCGGATGCCGGCGGCGGATTAGTTAGGTAAGTTTCCTTACCGATTAAAGGTATAGATGACCTTAGGGGCACCCCAAGAGCGAGTCAAGCGTCTCGTCGCAGAAGAGTCACCGTTCCGGCACCCAGCGTCACCAGTACGTAAACGGCCAAAACTGCAGCGGCGGCCAATGGACCCAGCGGTGCGTCGTTCACGACCCCGGCGACCTCCCACACCAGGTACGGCACCATCACCGCGGACGCGTCCATGTTCCAGGGCTCCGGGAGCATCGGCGTGATGGCGGGCAGACCCCACAACAGCACGCCCACCACGACGATCGTGACGGCCGTCGACCGCACCGCGAGACCGATGCCGAGGCCGGTCAGTCCGGTCACCAGGATCGACAGCACGGCCGCGCCCGCCCACGGCAACGCGTCGCCGAGGCCGTCCCACGGCGCGATGGGCGGCGGCCGGTCCCCCATGATCAGCCAGCTCGACCCGACGCTCAGTGCCAGAGTGATCGCGCCGACCACCACGGCCGTGGTGGCGACGAGCACGCTTTTGGCCACCAGCAAGCGTTTCCGGTCCGGCACGGCGGTCAGCGCGGTCAGCCTCGGGTCGGAGGTGGCGACCAGCGCGCCGAGCGCGGCGACGAGGAACTGGACGACCGGGGTGATCACCACGCTGCTGTCAGCGGAGGCGAACCTCGCCTGCTCCGCGGCCGGTGAGGTGTCGTAGTCCTGGACGATCAGCCACGACAGCAGCGCGCCCGCGACCACCATCAGGCCGACGGTGATGATCAGCCCGTACGACGAGCGGACGGTGCGGAGCTTGAGCCACTCCGCGGCGAGCGCGTTCTTCACAGTCCCCTCCCGGAGGTGAGTTCGAGGTAGGCGTCCTCCAGCGAACCGTTGCGGGTCAACGCCTCCATCGGCGTCTCCTTGACCAGCTGTCCTCTTGCGACGATCACGACGTGGTCGGCGGTCAGCGCCATCTCGCTCATCAGGTGACTCGAGACGAAGACCGTGCGGCCCTGCTTCGCGAGTCCGCGCATGAGGTCGCGGATCCACCGCACGCCCTCGGGGTCGAGGCCGTTGACCGGTTCGTCGAACATCAGCACGCCGGGGTCGCCGAGCAACGCCGCCGCGACGCCGAGCCGTTGCTTCATGCCGAGCGACAACGCCCTGATCCGCTTGTGCCGCACGCCTCCCAGGCCGACCTGCTCCAGCAGCTCGACCGCGCGCTTCTCGCCGAAGCCGTTGCTGGCGGCGATCCAGCGCAGGTGGTCGAGCGCCTTGCGGCCGTGGTGCACGGCGGCGGGATCGAGCAACGCGCCGACGTGCCGCAACGGCCGGTCCAGGTCCTGGTAGCGCTTGCCGGCGATCAGGGCCTCACCGCCCGATGGCCGGTCCAGGCCGAGGATCATCCTCATGGTCGTGGACTTGCCGGCGCCGTTCGGGCCGAGGAAGCCCGTCACCAGTCCAGGGTGGACGGTGAAGGACAGGTCCTGGACGGCCGTGGTGTCGCCGTATCTCTTCGTCAGGTTCCGCACCTCGATCATGCGGAACAGGTTGGCGCTCCCGCGTTCGGGGCGGATCGGCCTCTGCTCCGATCCCGGGAATCGGACCGTGGTCCGAGGCGCACCGCTCGACGGCTCGTTAACGTCGTCGGTGTGATCGCCAAACTGCACCTCTACCTGGTCGACCTGACCGCCGCCGTGGTGATCGGCGTGCTCGTCGCCTACGCCATGGTGGAGAACCAGGACAAGCCGTGGTGGCTGGTCCTGCCCGGTGCCGTGCTGGTCGCGCTGCCCGTCGCGGTCCGCCGGTGGTGGCCGCTGACGGTGCTGGCGATCACCACGGCGGCAACGGTGGCGGTGGTGATGACCCAGCTGCTGCCGGTCCAGGCGCTCGGCGCTCCGGTCGGCGCGGTCTGCTTCGGGCTCTACACGGTGGCGGTCGAACGCACCCGCAGGTGGTCGCTGGCCGCTCTCGTGGTCACCGTCGTCGCGGTCTCCGGTGTCTCCGGAGGCGAACCGGAGACCCTCCTGGTCGGTCTGGCCGTGCTCGGAGCGGTGTGGGTGATCGGCTACACGACACGGCTGCGGCGCTCGTTCCTGGCACGCGAGACCACCCAGCAGGCCGAGCAGGCCCTGGCCGACGAACGCCTGCGCATCGCCCGCGAGCTGCACGACGTAGTGGCGCACAACCTGTCCCTCATCGCCGTGCAGGCCGGCAACGCCGCACACGTGCGCTCACCCGAGCACGCCTACGAGGCGTTGCAGGTGATCTCCGAGACGAGCCGCGCGGCGCTGACCGAGATGCGGGGGCTCCTGGGCGTGCTGCGGTCCGACGCCGAGCTCGCGCCCTCCCCCGGCCTCGGCGGACTGGCCGACCTCGCGGACCGGGCATCGCTCGCCGGGGTGCGCGTGACGTTGGACGTGCGGGGTGACGCCGTCGTGCCGGAAGGGGTCGGGCTGTCGGTGTACCGGATCGTGCAGGAGGCGCTGACGAACGTCGTGAAGCACGCGGCACCCGCGGCGTGCACGGTGCTGGTAGAGGTGACACCGGAAGCCGTCCGCGTCGACGTGGCGGACGACGGGCCTGGGGTGAGGGAGCTCGGAGTGGGACACGGGTTGATCGGCATGCGTGAACGCGTGGCCGTGTACGGCGGCACGTTCAGCGCGGGCCCCGGTGAGACCGGCGGCTTCCGGGTCGTCGCGGAACTGCCGCACCGATGATCCGTGTGCTGATCGCCGACGACCAGGCGTTGCTGCGCGCCAGCTTCCGCCTGCTCGTCGACAACGAACCGGACCTGACGGTCGTCGGCGAGGCCGGCACCGGTGCCGAGGCCGTCGCGCTGGCGTCCACGGCGAAGCCGGACGTCGTGCTGATGGACATCCGCATGCCCGAGATGGACGGCATCGAGGCCACGAGGCTGCTGGACGGCCCCCGCGTGCTGGTGCTGACCACGTTCGACCTGGACGAGTACGTCTTCGGCGCGTTGCGGGCCGGCGCCTCGGGTTTCCTGCTCAAGGACACCCCACCCGCCGAACTGCTGGCCGCGATCCGCGTGGTGGCGTCCGGCGAGTCGCTGCTGTCGCCGACGGTCACGCGCCGGCTGATCTCCGAGTTCGTCCGGCGGCCCGCCTCGCCCGTGGTGCGCGGGCTGGACCGCGTGACCGAACGGGAGAAGGAGGTCCTGCTGCTGATCGCCCGCGGACGGTCGAACGCGGAGATCATGGCCGAGCTGCACGTCAGTCCCGGCACGGTGAAGACGCACATCGGGAACCTGCTGGCGAAGCTGCACGCCCGCGACCGCGCCCAGCTGGTGATCGCGGCCTACGAGTCCGGCCTGGTCTGAACGAGAAACCGCCCCGGCCGTGTGCAGCGACCGGGGCGGTTCGGTGAAGCGGTCTTACAGGTACGTGCCGGTGTTCGTGGCCGTGTCGATCGCGCGGCCGGCGTCCTGGTTCTTCCCGGTGACGAGCGTGCGGATGTAGACGATCCGCTCGCCCTTCTTGCCCGAGATGCGAGCCCAGTCGTCCGGGTTCGTCGTGTTCGGCAGGTCCTCGTTCTCGGCGAACTCGTCGAGGATGGCGGCCTGCAGGTGCCGGACGGAGAGTCCGGGCTGCTTGGTGTCCAGCAGCGACTTGATCGCGGCCTTCTTCGCCCTGTCGACGATGTTCTGGATCATGGCGCCGGAGTTGAAGTCCCGGAAGTACAGGACCTCCTTGTCACCGTTGGCGTAGGTGACCTCCAGGAACCGGTTGTCCTCGGACTCCTCGTACATGCGCTCCACGGTGTGCTGCACCATGCCCTCGATGCAGGCCTTCGGGTCCCCGCCGAACTCGGCGAGGTCGTCGGCGTGCAGCGGGAGGTTGGGCGTCAGGTACTTGTTGAAGATGTCCTTCGCGCCCTCGGCGTCCGGTCGCTCGATCTTGATCTTCACGTCGAGTCGGCCGGGGCGGAGGATCGCCGGGTCGATCATGTCCTCGCGGTTGGAGGCGCCGATGACGATGACGTTCTCCAGGCCCTCGACGCCGTCGATCTCGGCGAGGAGCTGGGGCACGATCGTCGTCTCTACGTCGGACGACACACCCGAACCACGGGTGCGGAAGATCGAGTCCATCTCGTCGAAGAACACGATCACCGGGGTGCCGTCGGACGCCTTCTCACGAGCCCGCTGGAAGATCAGGCGGATGTGCCGCTCGGTCTCACCGACGAACTTGTTGAGGAGCTCGGGGCCCTTGATGTTGAGGAAGTAGGACTTGGCCTGCTTGTCGGTCTCGCCGCGGATCTCCCGCACCTTCTTGGCCAGGGAGTTCGCCACCGCCTTGGCGATGAGCGTCTTGCCGCAACCGGGAGGGCCGTAGAGCAGCACGCCCTTGGGCGGGCGCAGCTCGTACTCGCGGAACAGGTCGGCGTGCAGGAACGGCAGCTCCACGGCGTCGCGGATCTGCTCGATCTGCCGGGAGAGGCCACCGATGTCGCTGTAGTCGATGTCCGGGACCTCCTCGAGCACGAGGTCCTCGACCTCGGCCTTGGGGACCCGTTCGTAGGCGAAGCCCGCCTTCGAGTCGACCAGCAGCGAGTCGCCGGGCTTCAGCGGCGAGTCGAGCAGCGGCTGGGCGAGCCAGACCACCCTCTCCTCGTCCGCGTGGCCGACGACCAGCGCGCGCGAGATGGTGTCCAGACCGTCGTCGTCGGTCAGCACCTCCCGCAGAGAGCAGACCTCACCGGAACGCTCGAACCCGCCGGCCTCGACGACCGTGAGCGCCTCGTTGAGGCGCACGGACTGGCCGTAGGCGATCTTCTCCGGCTCGACCGCGGGGGACACGGCTACGCGCATCCTGCGGCCGGACGTGAAGACGTCCACGGTCCCGTCGTCGAAACGTGCCATGAAGACGCCGTACCCGCTGGGCGGTTGCGCCAGCCGGTCGACTTCCTCACGCAGCGCGAGCAGCTGGCTTCGTGCTTCGCGGAGGGTGTCTATGAGCTTCGTGTTTCGCTCGGTCAGCTGGCTGACGCGCTCTGTCGCCTCAGCCAAGCGCTGCTCGAGCAACCGCGTGTGCCGCGGCGACTCGGTCAGCTTGCGACGCAACGACGCGATCTCGTCCTCGAGGAACCTGATCTGCGCAGTCAGCTCAGCAGAATTGTTGCCCTGGTTCAGCTCGCCACCCTCATCGGGTTGGCTGCCGGGATGACCGTGCTGCATGTCGGCACCCTCCTCCCGTGTTCGTACCGATTACGGTACCGGCGATCACCGACAAAATGGGGTACTCACAACATCATCTTCGCTCGTGTGGTGCAACGGTGAACCCTCCAACTGAGGTCAACTGCTCCATCTCGGTGTCCGGTCCGACCGCCCAACCGCTACGGTGCGTCTCAGAAACCACCATCGGCGTTTCGCGCCGCGACACGCCAGACGACCTGCGAGAAGTCCGAGGAGGGGGTCATGGGAGCACCTGTGCGGGCACCCGGCCCCTACGGTCCGCGACCACCCTCGGACGATCACGAGCACACCTGGTATAGGCCACGACCCGTCGACGGGCGGCAATCCGCCATCGTCCCACCAGGTGGACCAGACATTGGTCCGATCGGCGGTCACGCACCGCAACCCACCCCGTTCGTGCCCGTCGGAGGACCCGCGCGAGCGAGGCTCCGATGCCTCCGGAGGGCGTGCGGCCAACCGGGTGGTCTCGCCGACGCGACCGGCGCACCACCCCGACAGCGCAGAGCATCGCGCTCAAATCCCGGTGGAGTTGCCACAATCGTTATCAGACACGACCTTTGCGCGGCCAGATCGCGGGTACAGGGCGTGTGCATAACCACTCGTGCGTGTCGATAGACCCCATTCGCCCGCGAGTAGTCCGGCGAAGTACGACAATGTCCAGCGAAAGATCACCTCATCCGCATCGGGGGAGTTTCATGACCTACCCGCCGCAGCAGCCCGGGCCGTACGGGCAGCAGCCGCCGCAGCCCGGAGGTCCCTACGGGCAGCAGCCGCCGCAGCAGCCGGGGTACGGCCAGCAGCCCCCACCCGGCTACGGCCAGCAGCCTCCGCCGGGACACGGACAGCAGCCCGGTCAGTACGGCCAGCCGCAGCAGGACCCGTTCGGCCAGCAGGGACCGCCCAGCGGCGGCTTCCAGCAGGGCCAGTACGGGCAGCAGCCAGGTCAGTACGGCCAGCAGCCCTACGGTCAGCAGCCGTTCGGCCAGCCCGGCGGGTTCGGCGGCCCTCCGCCTCCCAAGAAGAGCAACACCGGCCTGATCATCGGCGTCGTCATCGGCGTGCTGGTGCTCGTCGGCGGTGGCATCACGGCCGCCGTCATGCTCACCGGCAACAGCTCGAGCAACTCCAGCAGCTCGTCGCCGGACTCGGGTTCGAGCGACAACGGCAGCAGCGGCGGCAACGACGAGGCCGACGTCAAGAAGGCCGCCGAGGAGTACATCGCGGCGGCGACCTCGAGGAACGAGAGCAAGGCCAAGTCGATGGCCTGCCAGGAGATGCTCGACGAGGCCGCGGAGGCCGAGAAGAACGCCACCCCCGAGCAGAAGAAGCTCGCCGAGGAGATGAAGAAGCTCCCGGTGCCGAAGATGGTGTACAAGAGCGCGACCGTCTCCGGCAACGAGGCGACCGTCAAGATCACCGTCACCGCGGACTACGGCGGCCAGACCCAGACCGTCGACTCCGACACGAAGTTCAAGAAGGTGTCGGGCAAGTGGAAGGTCTGCATCCTGGTCAAGGACATCAAGGTCCCGACGACCCGCTAGCCGGGAAGCAGTCGGTTCATCCACCTCGGGGGAATTCGTCATGACCTATCCGCCGCAGCAGCCAGGGCCCTACGGGCAGCAGCCGCCGCAGCAACCCGGTTACGGCCAGCAGCCGCAGCCGGGGTACGGACAGCAGCCCGGCCAGTACGGCCAGCAGCCGGGATACGGGCAGCAGCCCGGTCCCGGTCAGTACGGGCAGCCTCAGCAGGACCCGTTCGGCCAGCAGGGACCGCCCAGCGGCGGTTTCCAGCAGGGTCAGTACGGGCAGCAGGGCCAGTACGGCCAGCAGCCGCCCGGCCAGCCCCCGTACGGCCAGCAGCCCGGCTACGGCGGGTTCGGCGGCCCTCCGCCTCCCAAGAAGAGCAACACGGGCCTGATCATCGGCGTCGTCGTCGGCGTGCTGGTCGTGGTCGGTGGCGGTATCACGGCCGCGGTCCTGCTCTCCGGCGACGACTCTCCGAGCAGCACGAACACCGCGTCGTCGAACACGAACACGAACCCGGAGCCGGCGGACGGCAGCACGAAGCCGACCGCGCCGTCGTCGAAGAGCTCGTCGAGCGGCGGTGACAGCGATGCCGAAGACGTCGCGAACGAGTTCACCGAGAAGATCCTGAAGGGCGTTCACGCGGGCACCAGCACGCCGAACGACGTCAAGGACCTGGTGTGCACGGCGGAGTTCCCCAAGCTGAAGGCGCAGACCACCAAACCGAACCCGAGCGTGAAGGCCACCGTGTCGGAGGTCAGGACGTCGGGCAGCACGGGCACGTTCCGGCAGAGCCTCACCGGGCTCGCCGATCCGGCCAACCCCGGCAAGACCACGTCGGGCGCCATCATCTACAAGCTGTCCAAGGAAGGCGGCAAGTGGACGGTGTGCGGCATCGACAAGCTCGAAGGCAACTGATCTGACGCGAGAAAGGGCCCCGCACCTCGGTGCGGGGCCCTTTCTCGTCCGGGATCAGCCCTTGCTGGGCCGGCGCTGCGGACGCGGTGCCGTCACGCCGTCCGCGAGCTTGCGCGTGGTCAGCAGGAACGCCGTGTGCCCGATCATCCGGTGCTCCGGCCGCACGGCCAGGCCGACTACGTGCCACGGGCGGACGAGCGTCTCCCACGCATGGGGCTCGGTGAAGCACGTCATCTCGCGCAGCGCCTCGGTGACGACCGAGAGCTGCGTGGTGGTGGCGACGTAGACGACCAGGACGCCGCCGGGGATGAGGTTCTTCGCGATCGAGGGCAGGACCTCCCACGGCGAGAGCATGTCGAGGATGACCCGGTCGACCTCGCCCTCGTGGTTCTTCACGTCGTCGACGGTGATCGACCAGTTGCCGGGGCGTTCGCCGAAGAACGTCTCCACGTTGCGGATGGCGTGGACCGCGTGGTCCTCGCGCACCTCGTAGGACTGGACGCTGCCCTTCTCCCCCACCGCGCGCAGCAGCGAGCACGACAACGCGCCGGAGCCCGCGCCCGCCTCCAGGACACGCGCGCCCGGGAAGATGTCGCCGTACATGCAGATTTGCGCGGCGTCCTTCGGGTAGATGACCTGCGCACCGCGCGGCATCGACAGCACGTAGTCGGGCAGCAGCGGGCGCAGCGCCAGGAAGTTCGTGCCGCCGACCGACGCGACGACCGAGCCCTCGGGCTGGCCGATCAGCTTGTCGTGCGGGATGGCGCCGCGGTGGGTGTGGTACTCCTTGCCGGGTTCGAGAACGACCGTGTAGTGCCGGCCCTTGGGGTCGGTCAGCTGTACCCGGTCACCCGGCTGGAACGGTCCACTTGCGCTAATCACCGCGCAATGGTGTCAAACGCCCTTCTCAATGGCCGCACGCAGGTCCTCCCTGCGCAGCACGCCCGCCGGGCGGCCCTCCAGGTCGACGACGAGGAACTGCCACGCGGCGGTGCCCTGGACGCGTTCGACGATCTCCTCACCGGGCTCGTCGGCGAGCAGCACGGTCTCGGGCAGGATCGGCTCGGCCGCCTGCTCCGCGGGAGCGAAAGGACTTGCGGCGGCGAGCTTTCTGGCCAGTTCGGTGTCGAGCAGACCGGCCGCCACGCCGTCGGCCCGCACCAGCACCACGCCCCGGCCGGCCGACGTGCTCAGCGCGTCCGCGACGGGGCTCTCCGCCGGCAGCTGGAGCACCGGCAGGATCAGGTCGCTGAGGGTGACACCAGCGGGCCACGTGCGGCGGCGCTCGCTCGCGAGTTCGCTCCTCGCGCCGGCGACGACGACCCACGCCGTGAGCACGCACACGCCGAAACGCAACCAACGGTCGTCCGCGCCTTCCGCGACGCCGTACAGCGCCCACGCCACCAATGCGATGGCCACGGCGAACCCACCGACCACGGCGACGCGCGTGCCCATCGCCCGTTGCCCCGTCACGGCCCACACACCGGCCCGCACGATCCGGCCACCGTCGAGCGGCAGGCCGGGCAGGAGGTTGAAGACGGCGACGGCGACGTTGGCGGCGGCGATCTGGAAGACCAGCACCCACACGACGTCGCCGGGTTCCATGACCAGCGCGCCGACGCCGAAGATCGCCGCCAGCGCGACGGACACGATCGGCCCCGCGCCCGCGACCACGCCCTCGTGGCTGGGTTTGCCGGGCGTGCGCATGATCTCGGACAGGCCGCCCAGCAGGTACAGGCGCAGTCTTCTGACCGGCAGCCCGAGCCGCAGCGCCGCGACGCAGTGGCCGAGTTCGTGGGCCAGCACGCTCAGCCCGAGGAAGATCGCGAAGAGCGCGGCGAGCAACAGGCCGACTCCCGGCGGTGTGCCGGGGGCGAGGTCGTCGACGAGCGGCGCGTAGAAGGCCACCACGATCGCCGAGCCGATCCACCAGGACGGCGCGAGGATCACCGGGATGCCCGCCACCCGGAACAGCAGCAGGCCGCCCTCTCGTTCACTGATCCGCGCGGCCACGGGTGAACTGTAGGGCTCCGGGTGTGATCCCGCGGTCTGGTGCTGCTCGCCCGAAGGCGATGAGGGCGGCGTTCCTGCATGGGAGCCTCGTCGAGCTCGGCCCTCATCGGCTTCGGGCAAGGGGTTGTCAGGTGGCGAAAACAGAATTGTCAGACCTCTGTCCTAGGGTGCGAACCATGAGCACCACGTTGCGCAGGCCCGCGCTCTCGCCTTCCCGGGCAGGGGACTTCAAGCAGTGCCCGCTGCTCTACCGGTTCCGCGCGGTCGACCGGCTGCCGGAGAGGCCGACGAAGGCGCAGGTGCGCGGCACGGTGGTGCACGCGGTGCTGGAAGACCTGTTCGCCCTGCCCGCCGCCGACCGCGTGCCCGACCGCGCGCGTTCGATGATCACGCCGGCCTGGGAGCGCGTGAAGGCCGAGCGCCCGGAGTTCTCGACGCTGTTCGAGGTCGAGGGCAGCGAGGAGGAGGCGGAGTGGCTGGCGTCCGCCACGAAGCTGCTCGACGGCTACTTCGGTCTCGAAGACCCCCGGCGCCTGGAACCGGAGTCGCGCGAGCTGCTCGTGGAGTCCGAACTGCCGTCGGGCGTGCTGCTGCGCGGCTACATCGACCGCGTGGACGTGGCCCCGACGGGTGAAATCCGCGTGGTGGACTACAAGACCGGCGCCGCCCCCCGCGAGGTGGGCGAGGCGAAGGCGTTGTTCCAGATGAAGTTCTACGCGCTGGTGCTGTGGAAGCTGCGCGGCGTCGTCCCCCGCCAGCTGCGCCTGATGTACCTGGCCGACGGCCAGGCCCTCGCCTACACGCCGGACGAGTCCGAACTGGCCCGCTTCGAACGCACCCTCGACGCGATCTGGCAGGCCATCATGCGCGCGGCCCCGACGGGCGACTTCCGCCCCAACCCCAGCCGCCTGTGCGACTACTGCGACCACAAGGCCTTCTGCCCGGCGTTCGACGGCACCCCGCCGCCCTACCCCGGCTGGCCGGAGCCCGACGACACCGAGACCCTCCAGGACCGCGACTGATGACGGCCTTCTACCTGCCGCTGGGCAACGACACGTACCGCTCCACCGAGCACACCGTCGGCCCGTGGGGCCCGGACAGCCAGCACCTGGGCCCACCCTCGGCGTTGCTGGTGCGCTCCCTGCTCGCCCTGGGCAACCCGTCCTCCGCCCTGGCCCGCGTGACGTTCGAGGTGCTCGGCCCGGTCCCGGTGGCCGACCTCACGGTGTCCACTTCGGTCGAACGCCCAGGCCGCTCGGTAGAACTGCTCGCCGCCTCGCTTTCCTTTGAGGGCCGCGCAGTCCTCACGGCACGTGCGTGGCGCATCGTCGGCTCAGACACCACAGCCGTAGCGGGAGGCGAAGTCCCCGCTCTCGCACCACCCGCTTCCGCCGTGCCGATGGAGATCCCGGACCACTGGGGCGGCGGCTACCTGGCCGCGGTCGAGTGGCTTTCCGTGTCGAGCGGCATCTTCACGCCGGGCGACGCCCAGGTGTGGGCCCGCCCGCGCGTGGCCGTCGTAGAGGGCTTCGAACCCTCACCGGAAGAGCGCCTGTTCGCCGTCGTCGACTCGGCCAGCGGCGTCTCGTCCCGTGTGGACATTCGCAAGTGGTACGCCATCAACACAGATCTGACCGTCCACCTGCACCGCCGCCCCGCCGGCGAGTGGGTGGGCATGGACGCGCGGACGACCATCGGGCCGGACGGGGTCGGGCTCGCGACCAGCGTGGTGCACGACGTGGAGGGGCCGGTGGGCACGACGGCGCAGGCGCTGTTCGTGCGCGAGCGCTCCTGATCACACCCTCTCCACCACGGCGCGATCGTCGCGAGGGTCGTACTCGCTCGCGGCCTGCGTACAACCCACGCCGTTCGCGGTGATCACGCCCTCCCGCAGACCGGCTTCGAGCAACACACCGCGCACGGCCTCGGCTCGACGCCAACTGAGCGCGAGCGCACGCTCAGTGTCACTCGTTCTGGCCGTGTACCCGATGACGATCACGCGATCGCTTGGCCTCACCCTCCCCACGAACCTGCGCAGAGCGCGCAGGTCTACGTCCGACAGTTCCGCCGAATCCATCATGAAGATGACGGTGAGGTCTTCCAGCGATGGCTGAGGTGGAGGCGGTGGAGGCAACTCGGTCCAGGGCGGAGGCTCCGCTCCGTTCGTCGTCGTCCTCGCGGACGAAGTGATCTGACTTGGTTCCGGCGCCGGGGTCATCCTTTCAGTGGTCATGGCGTCAGGCGGTACGGCCTCGCTCACGTACGGCGACGTCAGCCACGGATATCCAGGCTCCTGAGTGGCGATTCGGCGCGCGTCCGGCAGCACCGACGCCGGCGAGGCGAAGGCCACGACCAGCGAGACCACCACAGCAAGAACGACACCGGTCGCCACCACCAGCGCGGCCCGGTCCAGCTGCGGCACCCACGACCGCACGGGACGTTTCACCACAAGTGGCAAGCGGGCGGGTGGCAGCACCGCGGCCAGGTCGGCGACGAACACTTCGTGTCGCGCCTTCAGCATCTCGTCCAGGTCGTCGTTCATCGTTTCCCCTCCCCAGTGGCGAGCATCGGGCGAATCGCGTCTCCCGCCTTCTTGACGCGGTCCTGCACCGTGCGCTCCGCGATCTTCAGCTCGACCGCGATCTCCTTGGTGGTGAAGCCGTCCAGACGCAGCGCGATCACGTCGCGCTGGTGCTTGGGCAGGCTGTTGATCGCCCGGACGAGATCGCTGTCGCGTTCCAGGATCTCGTCGACAACGGCGTCGTGCCGGTCCTCGTCGGGACGAACTCCCTTGGCCAGCAAGTGTTTCAGCAACTTCATCGGCGTCCGCGCGACCTTGTCCCCCGCGAGGCGCCTGGCCGTGGTCCGCACCCACATCCGCCGATTCGTGTGCACCTTGAACCACGACAAGTACAGCTCGACCAGTGCCTCGGACGCCGCCTCGTCCGCGATGTGGTGGGCGAAGCCGAGGTAGCGCAGGTGGGCGACGACGGCGGGGTACTCGGCCCGGTGGAAGCGCAGGAAGTCCGCGTCGCGGTCCGGGAGTTCTTCCTGCGCCATCGGTCTCCGTGCGTCGGGTGCCGGGTCACCCAGGAGATCGCGCGACAGTGTCATCCCGTCACGACCCGCTCGGCCGGCCGAGGATCGACAGCGCGGCGAGTCCCGCGGCCAGCACCGCCGCGCCGGCCGTCACGACGACCGAGCCCGTCAGGACGTACAGGGAACCAACGCCCGCAAGCAGTCCGTTGACCAGCACAGCCGCCTCGCCACGGCCGACCGGGCTTCCGTTGCGTCTCGTCATGACGCTCAGGGGCGATCAGAGGCCGTTCCGCGCAACCAAGCGCTGGAATTCACTCGACCGGGTCAAAACGATTCCAGGTCAACGCTGTGCGCCAACTCCCAGTAGAAGGGCGTAGCGTCAACCAGACTGTGAAGAGGTTCGCGAACCGGCAGGAAGCGGGCCGCGCCCTCGCCGCGCGACTCGCCGACCTCCCCTGGCACGACCCGCTGGTCCTGGGCCTCCCCCGAGGCGGCGTCCCAGTCGCCAAGGAGGTAGCCCTCCACCTCAACGCCGAACTGGACGTGGTCGTGGCGCGCAAGATCGGCGCCCCAGGCCACCCCGAATACGGCGTGGGCGCCGTCACCGCCGACAGCGAGCCCATCTACGACCCGAGAGTGCTGAGAGCGCTCAACCTCACCGAGGAACAACTGGGCCGCACCTGCGACGAGGAACGCGAAGAAGCCAGAAGACGCACGACCCTCTACCGCGGCGACAAGCCGCTCACGCTCAAGGACCGCGACGTGATCCTCGTGGACGACGGCCTGGCCACCGGCGTCACGGCCAAGGCAGCGCTGCACTGGATCGCCCAGCACGAACCGCGGACCACGACCCTCGCCGTGCCGGTGGCCGCGCGAGAATCGCTGACCACGTTCACGACGCCGGTGATCGCGCTCCTGCTCCCGCGCCGCTTCGGCGCGGTCAGCCGCTGGTATGACAGCTTCGCTCAGACCACGGACGAAGAGGTGCTCAGCGCGCTCTCGTAGTGCTCCACCACGGGGAACGGCGAGTAGAAGCGGTGCAGCAAGGCAGACCACTTCTCATACGAAGGCCCCTGCCGGAAGCCGACCGTGTGCGCCTCGACCGAGTCCCAGCGCACGAGCAGCAGGTAGCGCGACGGCGTCTCCAGGCACCGCAGCAGTTCGAGGCCGCGGAAGCCCGGCGAGGCGGAGATCAGCTCCCGCGCCTCGCCGAACGCCCACTCGAACTCCTCGGCGGAACCTGGCAGCACGTCCAGCAGGGCGTGCTCCGTGATCACAGCCGGCAGAACCTGATGTCCGAGGCCAGCACGGCCTTGGCACCGATCGCGGCCAGCTCGTCCATCACCTGGTTCGCCTCCTTGCGCGACACCATCGCCCGCACGGCCGCCCAGTCCGGGTTGGCCAGCGGCGCGACGGTCGGCGACTCCAGGCCCGGAGTCAGCGCGATCGCGTCGTCGAGGATCGAACGCGGGCAGTCGTAGTCGAGCATCAGGTACTGCTGCGCGAACACGACGCCCTGCAGGCGTGCCGTCAGTTGCTTCTTGGCGGCCGTGAGTTCCGAGCCGTTGCGGTGGATCAGCACCGCCTCCGACTGGCAGATCGGCTCGCCGAACGGCACCAGGTCGTGCTGGCGCAGGGTGCGGCCGGAGCCCACCACGTCGGCGATCAGGTCGGCCACGCCCAGCTGGATCGAGATCTCCACGGCGCCGTCGAGCCGGATCACCTTCGCGGTGATGCCGCGGGCCTTGAGGTCGCGGCCCACCAGCTTCGGATACGCGGTGGCGAGGCGCTTGCCCTCGAGGTCGGAGACCTTCCAGTCGGTGCCGCGAGGGCCCGCGTAGCGGAAGGTCGACGAGCCGAAGCCCAGCGCCAGCAGCTCCTCGACGGAGTTGCCGTTGTCGTCGGCGCCCGAGTCGGCGGCCAGGTCGCGGCCGGTGATGCCGAGGTCCAGGTCGCCGGACGCCACGTAGATCGCGATGTCCTTGGGGCGCAGGAAGAAGAACTCGACGTCGTTGTTGTTGTCGAGCACGGTCAGGTCGCGCGGCTCGTGCCTCTGCCGGTAGCCGGCCTCGGTGAGCATGGCGGAGGCGCGTTCAGCGAGCGCGCCCTTGTTCGGGACTGCAACGCGCAGCATGTGAAAGTCTTTTCCGTCAGAGGTACTTGTAGACGTCTTCGAGGGTGAGCCCACGGCCCAGCATGAGCACCTGGAGGCGGTAGAGCAGCTGCGAGATCTCTTCGGAGAGCTTCTCGTCGGACTCGTACTCGGCGGCGATCCAGACCTCGCCCGCCTCCTCCAGGACCTTCTTGCCCTGCGCATGGACCCCGGCCTCGAGCGCAGCAACGGTGCCGGAACCCTCCGGCTTGGTGGCGGCTCGTTCGGTCAGTTCAGCGAACAGGGAATCGAAGGTCTTCACGGCATGACATCCTCCCATCCCGGCGACCCCCGTCCACACCGCGGTCACATCTGTCCCAGGCCGTGGACGTGATCTGTCCTGCATGGACACCCAGTAGCGTGAACTTCTGTGTCTGAGTTCGCCGAGGTCCTCGAAGCACTGCGCCGGGTGCGCGGAATCAACCCGTTCTTCGCGCTCGACGTGGGCCGCCCCGACGAGTCCTGGCTGCCGGGAACGGCCCTGCTCGAAGGTCCGGCGCTCAAGAACACCATCGACGCGATCGCGATCCGGTACAAAGCGGAGGAACCACGCGTAGCGGCCAGCCTGTTCTTCCTCAGCTACACGGCACGGCTGCTCAGCCCGCTCACGGCCGCGGGCATCCCGATCGACGTCCGCCCGGAGAACCTCTGGTGGCAGCACCACCCCGCGAACGGCCTGAGCGTCCGCATCGACCAGCCGAGACTGGGCCCGAAGGCCGCAGAGGCACTCGAACCGGTGGTGGAAGCGATCCAGGCCGTCACGCCGGTGGCGCGTGGATTGTTGTGGGGCAACGCGATGTCGAACGTCGCGGGCGCGCTCAAAATGGTTGTGCGCGCACGCATGCTCACCGCCGAGGAAGCGGAAGAACGCGGCGAACGGCTCATGAGCTCACCGCCGTTCGAACAGGCGGGAGAATTCCTCAGTTTTCCCGGCGAGGTCACGTTCCGGCGTCGGTCGTGTTGTCTCTACTACCGCGTCGCCGCAGGTGGGAAGTGTGGTGACTGTCCACTCGTGAAGTGAGGAACGCAACAACTCTTATGGCCGGTTGTGCTTAACCGATGGATCAACTTACGGTGCACGCGCCGCAGTGACGGGAAGCCGGTGAAAATCCGGCGCGGTCCTCGCCACTGTGACCGGGAAGCGATCCCCGCCGAGCACGTCACTGGTCCTCGCGAGAGGGCTGGGAAGACGCGGGGGCAGCGTTGATCCGGGAGTCAGGAGACCGGCTGCGGCGCCGCAAGGAGAGTTGACCTTCCACGAGGTATGGAGGAGCCCGTCATGACGAGCCCCGCAGCAAATCTGTCCGCCGTCCAGGTGCCCAAGTGGGCGTTCGCCGCCGCACTTCTCGGCCTGATCGTCACGTACCTCGTCCTGCAGGAGAACGGTCTCGCGCTCGGCGCGGGTTCCGAGTTGCTGCACGAGTTCTTCCACGACGGCCGCCACGCGCTCGGCGTCCCCTGCCACTGATCCCCCGATCCCAGGCAGGGAAGACATGACGACGACGTACAAGTCCCTTGCGCTGCGCGGAGTCGCGGCCGGCGGTATCGCCGGCGTCGCCTCCGCGCTCGTGCAGCTGCTGGTGACCGAGATTTCGATTCGCGCCGCGCTCGCGGTCGAGGAGGCACGGGCACCCGCCGGCGAAGAGGCCGGCCACACGCACGGCGGCGAGGAAGAGCTGGTCAGCCGCGGCGCCCAGATCGTCGGCGGCATGCTCGGCGTGGTGATCGTCGGCATCGCGGTGGGCCTCGTGTTCGCCACGGCCTACGCGCTGTCGAAGCGCTGGTTCGCCGACCGCACGCCGTTCAGCCGCAGCTTCGCGTTCGGTGCCGCGGTGTTCGGTGCCGTGGCGCTGCTGCCGTGGCTCAAGTACCCGGCCAACCCGCCCGCCGTGGGCGACCCGGAGACGGTGAACTACCGGACCGCGCTCTACCTCGGTGTGGTGGTGGCCGGTCTGGTGATCGTGTGGGCCGCGAGCTGGCTCGCCGAGCAGCTGCGCGCGCAGTCGCAGCCGGTGCGGACCACGGCCGTGCTGCTCGCGGTGGCCGCGGCCGTCGCGGTGGTGCTGCTGGCGTTCCCCGCGCCGCCGGACACGATCCCTGCGGACATGCCGGTGAACGTGCTGTGGCAGTTCCGCCTCAGCTCGCTCGCCCAGCTCGCCACGCTCTACGTCGGCATCGGCGTGGTGTTCGGCCTGCTGATCGACCCGGCCACGCGCAAGGCCAAGGCCCCTGAGAAGGCCGCTGTCGCCTGATGGTGTGGGGTGGCCGCGGGTGCGGCCACCCCGCCCAGCCGCGATTGGTACGTTCGGCGCATGCCTGACAGCGCTGAGTTGCTGGAACAGATGCGTCAGAAGCTCGAGTTCTTCGAGCAGGCGAACCGCGCCGCCGACGCCCGTGCCGCCGAGTACGACGCGATGGGCGACGAGCTCAGAACAGTGGAAGCCAGCGTCCAGTCCCCCGACCGTTCCGTCACGGTCGTCGCGGGTTTGTCCGGTTCCATCAAGGAGATCCGGTTCACCGAGGACGCGAAGCGGCTGAGCACCACGCAGCTCTCCCAGGCCGTGATGTCGACGCTGCAGCTGGCCGTCGCCGCGGCCGCGCGTCAGCAGGCGGAGATCGTGCAGGGCCACACCGACCTCCCGATCGCCGAACGGGTGCTGGCGACGCAGCAGGAGATCTTCGGCCGGCCCGCCGACCCACCGGCCCGTCCCCCGGTGGACGACGACGGCGACACCGGCAGCATCTTCCGCAAGGACGACCGCTGGTGACCGGGATCGTGGTGCACGCGGACGAGATCGCCCGGTGCGCGAAGACCATCGGCACGCTCTCCGGCACCTCCACGAAGCTCAACGACGCCGCCACGACCGCGTCGGTGCCCGCGGTCAGCTGGGGCGCGCTCGGGCACCTGCTCGGCCTCTACCAGCAGTACGACGAGTTGCTGGGCGATCTGCACGGCCACTTCGGCAAGATGACCGAGGGCTTCGGCAAGATCGATTCCGCCCTCACCGCCACCGCGCAGACCTACGCGGGCCACGAGCAGACGACGACGGACGCGTTCGGCAAGACGCTCCAAAGTGGACTCGACAGCGCCACCGCGCCGCCGATGGTCTCCGGCGGCAAGGGGACCTCGAACCTCGGCGCGCTCGGCAAGAGCTACGGCGACCAGTACTCCGGCGACAACGTCGGCAAGGCGTCCGCGAAGCTGATCCCGTTCGGTGGCAGCAGTTACTCGCTCATGAAGGACAGCGCGAAGCTCGGCGACGACCTCCAGAAGGGCGACGGCGCCGCGATCGCGAAGGACGTCGTCAGCGTCATCTCCGACATGAACAACTTCATGCAGGACGGCATGAAGCTCGCCGGCGCGATCTCCGACCCGCTGAACTTCCTGATCAGCAAAGGACTCGGCTGGCTGCTCGACGTCGTGGCGCCGTTGAAGCAGGCCGTGGACCTGGTCACCGGCGACCCGGCGGCCACGAGCAAGGCCGCGGGCGCGTTCAACGACATCGCGACGCAGACCGAGGACTTGGCGCGCACGTTCGACGAGCACCTGCGGCAGGGCCTGCAGAGCTGGAAGTCCGAGGCGGGCGACAAGGCCGCGGCGAAGCTCGGCGGGTTCCACCACGGCATCGAGGGCACGGCGGGCACCGCGGGCCACGTCGCGTCGCTGCTGCAGGGCAGTTCGATGTTCATGCAGGTGGCCGAGGACATCATCAAGGGGATCCTGAGCGACCTGATCGAGTGGCTGGTCGTCACGTGGGTCGCCGCGCAGATCGCGGCCATCCCGACGTGCGGGGCCTCCGAGGCCGCCGCGGCCGCCGCCACCCCGGTCGAGGCGGGGATCTCGACCGCCAAGGCGGGCAAGGAGGTCGGCAAGGTCCGTTCGGTGATCCAGAAGATCATGGACGTGCTGCGCCGGATCCGCGAGGTGCTCAGGAACTCGAAGGTCGGCAACGCCTTCCGCGAGGGCGTGGCCGACAAGCCGGGCTCGTTCGGCGAGGCACTCGGCAAGGCCGCGAAGGACCAGCTGAAGAAGGCGGCCGGACTCGACAAGAGCGGCCCCGACGGCGCGAAGTACACGGACCCGGTCAAGATCGCGAACAAGGTCGCCGGGTACGCCGACGGGATCTACAAGACCGTGTCGTACGGCTCCAAGGGCGACGAGTCCTCGAAGACGGACCAGGAGCTCGACATCTGATGCGCTGGTGGCGGAAGTGGCTCTGGCCGGAGGAGTCGGCGGCGGCCACGCTCTCCGCGGGCGGCCGCACGTTCGCGGTCCACTCGGAGACGAGGATCGTCGGCCTCGCGTCCGCGCCGGGCGACGACGTGAGCGCCCGCACGGAGACCATCGTGTCGGTGAGCACCGACCTCGGCCCGTGCCCACCGTTGCGCGTAGTGGAGCGTGTTTCGCCGGACCCACGCGACGAGAACGCGGGCGCGGTGGCACTGGGCGTGCCCGCGTTCGACGACCGCTTCCTGGTGTTCTGCGACGACTTCGCGTTCGTGCGACGCCTGACCCCGGCCCTGACCGCCGCGCCCACCGAGTCGACGGCAGGACTGTCACTCGGCGGCGGCAGGATCACCGTGCACCGCAAGGGAGTGCGACACAACGCCACCGCCGCGAACTACCTCAACGCCCTGATTCCCTTGCTACCGCCGGAGTTGCACCGATGAACGACGCGCCGATCATCGTGCCGCTGTCCACCGGACTGGCCGTGGTGATCGAACAGGACCGCGTCTACTTCAGCCGCCTGGCCAACGGCGCGCTGGTCGACTCCCCGGTCCTCGGCGTGCCGCTGGCGGCGGTCGTACTCGTGCAGCCGGGGGAACTCCGCGACGAACTCACGCACCGCATCGACCAGAGCGACGGCATCGCCGAGAAGGTCGTGCTCCCCCGCGGCCCCGCCGTCTGGATCCGGTACGCCGACGACATCATCGTGCCTTGTGCAGACCCACGCGGGCTGGCGGCCGAGATCGAACGACGCCGCCGCCGGGTCGCACGGCACGGTGGCCTCGCGGCGGCCGAGGTGTGGAAGGTCAACCCGAAGCTGCGCAACGGATTCGAGCCCGGCGGCGCGGAGTTCGCTCCCCCGCACCCGCTGAACGCTCACTGGCAGCCGGTTTCGCCCTCTCTGACCGGGGAACCGTCCCCAGGTCGACCGCTCACGCCTCCGGTGGTGCCTTCTGCGGTGCCGTACCCGGAGTCGCTGCCGGTGCTCACCGAGACGCTGGCCGGCGGGGTTCGGCTGTCGGTGTCGGTGCGCAGGACGGTGCTGGGGTTCGGCACGGCGGCTCCTGAACTGGTGACCGAGGCGGTGCCGCCGTCCGCGCTGCACGTGCCGCTGGCCGCCTGGCACGTGGTGGAGGCGGGTTCGGTGCGTGGCGGGCTCGCCCCGATCCGCCGGTGCGCCGCCGATGGCACCGAGATCAGGGTCGACCTGCCGGACGGGCCCGCGCTGTGGTTGTGGGGGCCGTTGCGCGAGTGGGTCGTCGCGACGCCTCGCGCTGCCGAGCTGGCCGACGAGATCCGGCTGAGGCAGGCCGTGGGGATGATGTTCCCGCTGTCCAGTGGGCTCGGGGCGGAGCGGAAGACGTGGCTGGACCTGCCGACTACGCGGCCGGTGGACACGGCAGCGGGACGCGCCCTGCCCGCTGTTCCTGAGTGGGCACCAGTCTCGCCCACTCTCGTGCCGCGCGACTGCTGGAGCTAGTGGTTCGGTCAGGCCCCGCACTCGCCCTTGGCTCGGTTTGTGGCGTCACACCATCGCAACGTCAGTCCGGACGGGCCGCTCATCATCAGTCCGGGGAACTTCCGCTCGAACACCACGCTCGCGCCGTTGGGCATCGCGGTGTCGTTACTCGTGAGCACCGTTGCGGTGGCACGGTCACCGGTCACCTCGGTGATCCGCATCGTGAGTTCCGGGAAGGTCGGCATCACGGTCACGGTGGACTGGTAGCTCATCGTCACCAGGCCGTCTGGGGCGATGGTGAGGCCTCCGGCGTGCTGCGACCACGTGCCGGCGAAGGACGCGGGAGGTGCGGCCGCGACGACCGAACTGGTGATGGGCTGCGGTGCCGGCACGCTGATCGGCGGCGTTGAGAGGAACATCGCCTTCTCGGCGACCACTGTGCGTTTGCCGTCCCGTTGGAGCACAAGTAGTCCGGTGGTGCAGTTCGCGTTCGGGTCGGTCTGACCGAGGCAGCTCGGCACGGTGAGCGCTGCGGTGGTGCCGTTGCCCAGATCACGCACCATCGTCACAGCGTCCATGCCTCCCTTGACCCACTTGCCGTTCTCCAACGCCCACAGGTCCCCGGCGCTGTGCAACACGTGCGTGCCGTTGTTGTTCGGCTTGAGATCGGTGCAGGTCCACGAGTTGGCAGTCGCCCGCAACTCGCCCTTCGGGGTCCACCACAGATCGGTCACCCGGAATCCACTCCCGGCGCCAGGCGGCATCATCGCGGACGTGTCCGTGTTCGTCGCCTTGCCGTTGACGTCCAGGATGCGAACCGCAGACCGACCTCCGCAACCATCACTCTCGGCCACGGCGAGCGCATACTTCTCACCGTCACCGTTCTCGTAGGGCGCGACAGGGGTGTAGTAGTTGGAGCTGTGGGTCCCGAACTGCTTGGCCGCCGCGCCGGACTCCGCCAGCACCAGAACGACCTTCCCCTTGCCGTTGTACTGCATGGTGATCACACGCCTACGGGTGCTGACGAGGAACGCTCGTGAGTTCGGTGAGTCGAGCGCGGGCGGGAACCGGGTGTCGTCCTTTCTCTCCCCCGTGCGCAGGTCGACCGTCTGGAATCGATCCCCGACCGAACCCGTCAAACCCACGTTGAGCAACACGCTGTCCGGACCGGTCGTGGTGATGTCGTAGCAGAAGCCACAGGGATGGCGCCGCTGTTCTCCGGTGCGTGCGTTGATCGCGATCAGTTCGGCCTGTTCGTTCGACCCAGGAAGCAGGTTCGCGTCGGAGAACAACGCGATGTAGTCCCCGCTGTTCGTCCACACCACCCTGTTCCGCAGCGCGTCGCCGCCGCCGAAGAACCGGCGAAGACGAGTGATGACCTGGTCGCCGTGCATGACGAAGAGATGGGTCTCCGTGAAGTAGAGGTAGTCGGCTCGTCCCGTCACGACCGGACCGGAGGAGCTCGGAGCCGAGGTGGCAGCGGTCGGCGGTGCGCCTGCAGGCGCCTGTTCGCCCCGCTGCTTCAGGACGAACACCGTCATCACCGCCGTGACGAGGCAGAGCCCCGCGAGCAGGGCCACGAGCTTCTTCACGGTCATGGCGGGCCTCGCTAGGGACGGTAGGTACGGGGATCGATGCGGGACCAGGTGTCGTAGTTGCGCAGGTAAGCGGCCTGATATGCGGAGAACGGCGCTCCCTGCACCGTCGGTGCGGCCTTTCCGCTGACCTCGAACGGCTTGCCGTTGTCGTCGACGTCGAGCGAGTACGAACCGGCCGCGGTCGCGATGATCAACCGCAGGCGGAATTTGCAGTGCCGGTTCGTGGTGAGGGCGGCGAGCACCAGGTCCTGCTGATCACCTGGGCTCAGCTCGATCGACTTGTCGGTGAAGTAGCTTTCGCCGATCAGCTTCGGGACGTCCTGGAGCGCCATCTGCTGGACGGTGGGACTCGGCTCGTCGAGGTCGAAGCCGAGATGCACCACGCCGGACGGACCGCCCTGGGTGAAACCGCTGAAGTACGTGCCCGCGATCGGAGTCGCGCACTCCTTGAGAACCTCGATGTCGGTGATCCGCACAGCAGCGCTGTCCTTGTTCATCAGGGTCACCTTGGTCAGTCCGAACCCGATCGGAACGCCGCCGTTGCGGTCGTACCACGTGGCCTGTCCCTCGGTCTTCTCGACGACCTCGGTGGTGAACTTCGCGAGCTGGGAGTCATTCATGTCGATCTTGGCTGGGACCGTGAACGCCGACGCGCCACCGCTGCGGCGTTGCACGCGTTCGGTTCCCACCACCGCCACAGCCGGCGAGTCCGCCGGCATCGGCTGGACACCTTTGTGGACGGCGACCGGTGTCGTGGTGGGTGGGGCCGATGTCGCCGTGATGGCTGGTTGCCGGGCGAGTTGGACGACGCCCGCCGTCGCGGACACGGTCAGCAGCAACGCGGCGACCGTGAGCAGCACCGCCACCTTCCTGCTCACGCGTGCCTTCGGCTGACCGACGACCTTCACCCGATGGCCGACGGGGAGCAGCGCGAGAACGTCCTCCATCCGTGCAGTCCACACGGCGAACTGCAGCCAGCGATCGCTGTTGTACCGCGCGGAGACCACACCGACCACCGCGTCATCAGCGGCGCGGCGCACCGGACCGCCGCTCATCCCCAGCGCCACGGAGTCCGAGGTGAAGTAGCTCTTCGGAACGTCGTTCCTCGTGAGCTCACCACGCCACACACCGGTCGTGGTGAGGAATCCGTACTCGTGACCGGGATCCTCGACCTTGGCCACCCCGGTCACGACGACCTTGGTGTCGGGCGCCACCGCGTCGGTCAGCGAGACGGCCTCGATCGTGCCGGGCAGTGGTGTCTCCCTGCGCAGCACGGCGAGATCGCGCCGTTCATCCACCGCGACCACCTCAGCGCGCAGCACTGGGTGATCACCGCCCGCCAACGCGTCCACGTCCACGTACGAACCGACCTCACCTGCCCGGAGGTCGCGCAGGACGTGCCACGCGGTCACCAGGACTCCGGGAGTGACCTGGAAGCAGGTGCCCATCGGAGCCCCCGCTCCGGTCAGGATCCGGCCGAGGTACAGCGGAATCCGTTCATCACCCGGCATCTGGCCTCCCGTCGCGGATCTGTCTGCCCATCGCCGCGACCGGCACTCCGCGTTACGCGAGTCCTTTGTGGACAAAAAGATTCCAGAATGCCTGGAATCCCCCCGTGTAACGCCGAACCGACCGTCGGACGATCAGACAGCGACCAAGGAGGACGTCATGACGGGCAAGCTCATGCCGATGAGGATCGGCGACGTCGAAGTGCTCGTGGAGGCGGTCGGCGAGCAGTGGAGCGAGGACACCTCAGCCCTGGACGAGGCGGGCAAGCGCTTGCTGGACGCCTTCGCTATGGCGCGCGAGGTGATCGTGGGCGCGGCCATCGCCACCGCGGAGACAGCGGGCAACCTCGCCGCCCGTTCCGTGCGACCGGACAAGCTCGAGGTCGAGTTCGGGCTCGGCTACTCGATCAAGGGCAACGTGGTCGTGGTAAGTGGTCATGCCGAGTCGACCCTCAAGGTGAAGCTGACCTACGACGCCCCTGATCAGGACGAGAAGCCGGTCTAGAGCGCCTTCAGGACGTCCGCGTCCACTCCCACGAGCGAGTCGCGGAAGATCCGCCGCTCCCCCTCCGCCACCTCGACGTCGCACGGCACCACCAGCACGGTGCACCCGGCCGCCACCGCCGCCGCCACCCCGGTGGGCGAGTCCTCGATCGCGACACAGCTCCCGGCGTCCACGCCCAGCAGCCGGGCGGCCTTCAGGTACGGCTCGGGCAGCGGCTTGTTGAGGCCGTCCACCTCGTCGCCGCACACGGTGACGTCGAACAGGTCCCGCCCGATCGTGTCCAGCGCGACCTCGGTCAGGGAGCGCTCGGTCGACGTCACGAGAGCCATCGGCACACCGGAGGAACGCACGGCACGCAGGGCCTCCTGAGCGCCTGGACGCCACGGCAGGCCCGCGCGGAACACCTCCTCGGTGCGGCGCGAGATCCACGCGGCGCCGTCCACCAGGTCGGCTGGGGTGGGGTCGATGCCGATGTCGGCGAACAGCAGGCGCATCGTCGTGGGCACGTTGGTGCCGACCATGCTCTCGCGGGTCTCCAGGGAGAGGACGCCGCCTAGCTTCTCCGCGTACTCGTAGAGCGGGATGTCCCACAGCTTCTCGGAGTCCAGCAGCGTGCCGTCCATGTCCCACAGGACAGCGTGCAGGTCAGACATTGAAGTACTTCGCCTCCGGATGGTGCGCCACGAAGGCGTCGGTGGACTGTTCCGGGTGTAGCTGAAGTTCCTCGGACAGCGAGACCCCGATGCGCGCCGGGTCGAGCAGTTCGACGACGCGCTTGCGGTCTTCCATTTCGGGGCAGGCGCCGTAGCCGAACGAGTACCGCGCGCCGCGGTAGCCGAGTTTGAAGTACTCCTCGACGGCGGCCGGGTCCTCAGCGGCAACGGACTCACCGCTCGGCCACACGAGTTCCTCGCGGACCCGCTTGTGCCAGTACTCGGCCAGCGCTTCGGTGAGCTGGACCCCCAGTCCGTGGACTTCCAGGTACTCACGATACGCGTTCTTGCCGAACAGTTCGTTCGCGTAGTCGGCGATCGGCTGGCCCATCGTCACGAGGTGGAACGCGATGACGTCGACCTCGCCGGAGTCACGTGGCCGCCAGAAGTCCGACAGGCAGAGCCGCCGATCCCTTTTCTGGCGCGGAAAACTGAACCGGAAGCGCTCGGCGGAAGCCACAGCGGGCTCTTCCAGCACGACCAGATCGTCGCCGTCCGAGACGCACGGGAAGTAGCCGTAGACGACGGCGGCGTGGGCAAGAACACCTTCCGTGGCAAGGCGTTCCATCCAGTAGCGCAGGCGTGGGCGGCCCTCGGTCTCGACCAGTTCCTCGTAGGTCGGGCCTCCGCCGCGCGCGCCCTTCAGGCCCCACTGGCCCATGAACGTCGCGCGCTCGTCCAGCAGAGCCGAGTAGTCCGCGACCGGGATGCCCTTCACGACCCGGCTGCCCCAGAACGGCGGGACCGGGATCGGGTTGTCCTGAGCCACGTCGGAGCGGCCGGTCACGACCTCTTCCACCGCAACGGCTTTGCGGGCCGCGGCGATGCGCAGCGACCGTTCGCGACGGGCCTTGCGCTCGGCGGCCTTCTCCCGCATCTCGTCGTCCACCAGCGGAGCCTCGCCGCGCTTGGCCGCCATGATGGCGTCCATCAGGCGCAGGCCCTCGAAGGCGTCGCGGGCGTAGCGGACGTCGCCGAAGTACATCTCCGTCAGGTCGTTCTCGACGTACGCGCGCGTCAACGCCGCGCCGCCCAGCAGCACCGGCCACCGTGCCGAGACACCACGGGAGTTCATCTCCTCGAGGTTCTCCTTCATGATCACGGTCGACTTGACCAGCAGGCCGGACATGCCGATCGCGTCCGCGCGGTGCTCCTCCGCGGCTTCGAGGATGGTGTTGATCGGCTGTTTGATGCCGATGTTCACGACCTCGTAGCCGTTGTTGGACAGGATGATGTCCACGAGGTTCTTGCCGATGTCGTGAACGTCGCCCTTCACGGTGGCGAGCACGATCCGGCCCTTGCCGCCGTCGTCGGACCGTTCCATGTGCGGTTCGAGGTGCGCGACGGCGGTCTTCATGACCTCGGCGGACTGCAGCACGAACGGCAGCTGCATCTGGCCGGAGCCGAAGAGCTCGCCGACGGTCTTCATGCCCGCCAGCAACGTGTCGTTGATGATCTGCAACGCCGGCCGCTCGTCCAGGGCGAGATCCAGGTCGGCTTCCAGGCCGTTGCGCTCGCCGTCCACGATCCGGCGCTGCAGGCGTTCGAACAACGGCAGCGCGGCCAGTTCCTGGGCCCGCGTGGCGGAGTTCGACTTCGTCGTGACGCCCTCGAACAGCTCCATGAGCCTCTGCAACGGGTCGTAGCCCTCGCGGCGGCGGTCGTAGACCAGGTCCAGCGCCACCGCGCGCTGCTCGTCGGGAATGCGCGCCATCGGCACGATCTTGGCGGCGTGCACGATCGCCGTGTCGAGACCGGCCTGCACGCATTCGTGCAGGAACACGGAGTTCAGCACCTGCCGCGCGGCCGGGTTCAGTCCGAAGGAGACGTTCGACAGGCCCAGAGTCGTTTGCACGTCCGGAAAACGGCGCTTGAGCTCGCGGATCGCCTCGATCGTCTCGACGGCGTCGCGGCGGACCTCCTCCTGGCCGGTGGAGATCGGGAACGTCAGGCAGTCGACGATGATGTCGTTGACGCGCATGCCCCAGTTGGTCGTCAGGTCCTCGATCAGCCGGGCGGCGACGCGGACCTTCCACTCGGCCGTGCGGGCCTGGCCCTCCTCGTCGATGCACAGCGCCACGACCGCCGCGCCGTGCTCCGAGACGAGCCGCATGATCTTCTGGAACCGGGAGTCCGGGCCGTCGCCGTCCTCGTAGTTGACCGAGTTGACCGCGCACCGGCCGCCGAGACACTCCAGACCGGCCCGCAGCACTCCGGGCTCGGTGGAGTCGAGCATGATCGGCAGCGTCGACGCGGTGGCCAGCCGGGAGGCCAGCGCGCGCATGTCCGCCTCGCCGTCGCGGCCCACGTAGTCGATGCAGAGGTCGATCAGGTGGGCGCCCTCCCGCGTCTGGTCGCGCGCGATCTCGATGCAGTCGTCCCACTTCTCGACCAGCATCGCCTCGCGGAACGCCTTGGAGCCGTTGGCGTTCGTGCGCTCGCCGATCATCAGCACCGAAGCGTCCTGTTGGAACGGAACGGCCTGGTACAGCGAGGACACACCGGGTTCCGGACGCGGCCGCCGCGTCGACGGACCCAGGTCGCGCACCGCCTCGGCCACCTGACGCAGGTGCTCGGACGTCGTGCCGCAGCAACCGCCGACAAGCCGCGCGCCGAACTCGCGAACGAACCCGGAGAGCGCCTGAGCCAGCTCTTCCGGCGACAACGGGTAGACCGCGCCGTTCGGCCCCAGCTCGGGAAGTCCCGCGTTCGGCATCACCGACAACGGGATTCGCGCGTGCTTGGACAACGTGCGCAGGTGCTCGCTCATCTCGGCGGGACCGGTGGCGCAGTTGAGTCCGATCAGGTCGATTCCCAGCGGCTCCAGCGCCGTCAGCGCCGCGCCGATCTCCGAACCGAGCAGCATCGTGCCGGTCGTCTCGACGGTGACCTGGGCGATGATCGGGACGTACCGGCCCTCGGCGGTCATCGCGCGCTTGGCGCCGACGACGGACGCCTTGGTCTGCAGCAGGTCCTGCGAGGTCTCGACGATGATCGCGTCCACGCCGCCGGCGAGCAGGCCCTTGCACTGCTCCTGATAGGCGTCGCGCAACGTCGCATAAGGAGCGTGGCCGAGCGTCGGCAGCTTCGTGCCGGGACCGACGGAGCCGAGCACGAACCGCGGCTGACCGGACGTGCTGAACTCGTCCGCGACCTCCCGCGCCAGCGCCGCACCGCGTTCGGACAGGTGGAAGATCTGGTCCGGAATGTCGTACTCGGCCAGGTTCGCGAGGTTCGCGCCGAACGTGTTGGTCTCCACGGCGTCGCAGCCGACCTCGAGATAGCCGCGATGCACTGCCTTCACCACGTCCGGGCGGGTGACGTTCAGGATCTCGTTGCAGCCCTCCAGACCGTTGAAATCGTCAAGAGAGAGGTCAACGGCCTGAAGCATGGTGCCCATGGCGCCGTCAGCGACGACAACACGGTTCACCAGCGCTTCCAGCAACGGCGACTCTCCGCGATCACGCATGGGCCAAGCCTACGATGAGTTGACTGGCCGAACCCGTAGTCTGGCGCCGTGAACGATCCGTCCCAGGAATCCCCGACCCCCTCGAACCCGCGCATCCCGCTCACGGCTCCGATCATGGTCTGTGCGTTCGAAGGCTGGAACGACGCCGGCGACGCCGCCAGCACCGCGATCGAGCACCTCCAACTCACCTGGGACGCCACCCCGCTCGCCGAGATCGACCCGGACGACTACTACGACTTCCAGGTGACGCGCCCCACCGTGCGGATGGTGGACGGCGTCACGCGAAGGGTCGACTGGCCGACGACGCGGCTGTCGGTGTGCCGCCCTCCCGGTTCTGACGTGGACGTGATCCTCGTGCACGGCATCGAGCCGAACATGCGGTGGCGCAAGTTCGCCGCCGAGTTGCTGGGCCACATCGACGCTCTCGGGGTGACGACCGTGGTGACGCTCGGTGCCCTGCTGATGGACACGCCCCACACCCGCCCGGTCCCGGTCACCGGCACGGCCTACGACGCGGACGCCGCCGAGAAGTTCGGCCTGGAGCACTCGAAGTACGAGGGCCCCACCGGCATCGTCGGCGTGTTCCAGGACGCGTGCGTGCAGGCCGGCATCCCGGCGATCTCGTTCTGGGCCGCCGTGCCGCACTACGTGTCGCAGCCGCCCTCCCCCAAGGCCACGCTGGCCCTGCTGCACCGGGTGGAGGAGGTGCTCGACATCGAGGTCCCGCTCGGCGCGCTGCCGGAGCAGGCCGAGGAGTGGGAGCGCACGGTCACCGAGATGGCCGACGAGGACGAGGACGTGCGCAACTACGTGCGCGCCCTGGAAGAGCGCGGCGACGCGGAACTCCAGATCACCGAGGCCTCGGGCGACGACATCGCGGCGGAGTTCGAGCGCTACCTGCGCCGCCGCGGCCGCGGTCCGGGCTGGCCGTCGACCGGCCCTCGCTAGCCGCACCTTCACGCAGGTCAGAAGCCGTCTCGGTCATTTGGGCCGGGACGGCTTTTTCACGCTTCCGAGTGATCGAGTCGGGGATTCCAGACGCCGAGGAATGGGTACAAGATCCTTCTTCAGACAGGAACCACCCGTGTCTCTCGTGCGCAAGATCGTGGTCGGCCTTGCTGCGGGCGGCGGCGTGCTGTTGGCCGTGTCTCCCGCCAGTGCAGCTCCTCTCTCCCCCGTCGACTCCCTCGGGGAGAACGGTCCTCACACGACCGTGAGCGATGTCAGGGAGTCGTTCCAGGGTTTCACCGCGGGCCTCCACGGATAGAAACTTAGCGACAACAACCACTTTGTGGCGCTCTCCGCCGCTCGCCCCCATAGGGTGAGCGGCGGAGGTGTCAGTTGGGACGGTTGGCACGCGCCGGGCTGTACGCGGGCGCATTGATCGGGCCGTTCGGCGGCGCCATCACCACGTCGATCCTGCCGGAGATCGGGGACAGCTTCGGCCGCTCGGCCGGATCCGCGGCCTCGACGCTGACGTACTACCTCGTGCCGTTCGCCGTGCTGATGCTGGCTTCCGGCACGCTCGCGCAACGCTGGGGTCCACAACGGACTGTCCGGATCGCGTACATCGCCTACGCGCTGACCTCTCTGCTCGCCGCCTCCTCGTGGACGTTCGAGGTGCTGCTGGCCTCACGGGCGTTGCAGGGCGCGGCGAACTCGTTCACGACGCCGGTGCTGTTGGCCGTGATCGCGGCCTCGACGCCGAAGGAGAAGCTCGGCCGCGCGCTCGGGCTGTTCGGGTCGATGCAGGCCGCCGGGCAGACGTCCGCGCCGCTCGTGGGCGGCCTGACCGCCGAGATCGACTGGCGGCTGGCGTTCGTCGTGATCGCGGTGGTCGCCACGGCGCTCGCGGTCCTGGGCGTGCCGGACACGGAGGCCGAACCGGAGCGCGACGCGAGTCTGCGCAGCGCGTTCGTGCCGAGCACGCTGAGGCCCGCGATCGTCGCCTTCGTCTGCTGGGGATGCCTTGGCGGACTGTCGTTCCTCGTGGCGTTCCGGCTGGACGACGTGTTCGGTCTCGGCGCCGGTGAACGCGGAATCCTGCTCACCGGCTTCGGCATCGTCGGGTTCCTGACCGCACGGCAGATCGGCAAGGCCATCGACAGGTTCGGTGCCGCCACCACCGTCGTCGTGGGCGCGACGCTGGGCGCCGGGCTCGTCGCGGCGGTGGGCACGACGCCGATCATGGCGGTCGCGGTCATCGCGTGGGCGCTGACCGGTGCGGCGGCTCAGGGTGTGCTGGTGAGCATCAACGCGTTGGTGTTGCAGAGCGACAACGCCAACAGGGGCGGCAGCGTCAGTGTCGTGCAGTCACTGCGCTTCATGGGCGCGGCCGCGGCCCCGTTGGCGTTCGTCCCGCTCTACCAGGCGCACCCGTTGCTGGGCTTCCTGGTGCCGGCGGCTCTGCTGATCACGATCCCGGCGATCGTCACGTGGTCAGGTCGCGCCGGCGGAAACCGGCGAACCCCGCCGCCAGCAGCACCACCGCCACCACGGTGAGCCACGCGAGCGGCCCGAAGGTGATGTCCGGGTACTTCGGGACGTGCGTGAACGGCGAGACGTCGATGATCCACTGATCGAGCTGCAGGGCCGGGCCGAGCAGCGTGATCACCAGCGACACCGACACCACCGCCCAGCTCACGCCGGTGAGCTGCGGGAACAGTCCGAACAGGGCCAGCGCCACGCCCGCGACCACCCAGGCCGCCGGGAGCTGGACCAGTGCCGCGCCGAGCATCTTCGGCACGACCGTGCCCAGGTCGTCGATCTGCAGCCCGTAGACCAGGCCCAGCCCGAGTCCGGCCGCCGCCAGCACGACCGCGCCGCCCACCAGGGCGAACACCGCGTGCGAGGCGACCCAGCCCCAGCGCGAGACCGGCGTGGCGAGGACCGGTTCCGCGCGGAACGAGGTCTCCTCCGAACGCAACCGCAGGATCGCCTGCACCAGGTAGATCGAGGTGATCAGGCCCAGCAGCTGGGTGATGGTGGCGAAGAAGGCGTCCACCATCGCGTCGGCGCCGCCGATCTTGCTGACGATCTGCCCGAGCGTCGGGTTGTCCTGCACCATCTGCCCGACCGCCTGGGCGACGCTGCCGTAGATCGCGCCCACCGCGAACAACGCGATGGACCAGCCGATCAGCGAGCCCTTCTGCAACCGCCACGCGAGCCCGAACGGCGTGCTGATCGTGCCTTGCGGCGGGCCGAGCCTGGCCGGGAGCAGACCGAGCCCGACGTCGCGGCGGGTCACGACGTACGAGGAGACGCCGACCAGCAGGGCGAACGCCGCCAGCGGGAGCAGCAGCACCCAGAACCTGTTGTCCGCGAACGACCGCACGTGCTCGGTCCAGCCGATCGGCGAGAACCAGGTCAGCCACTGCGGGCCCGACTCCCCCGCCGCGTCGCCCGCCGCGCGCAGCAGGTAGATCACGCCGAGGAACCCTCCCGCGATCGCGTTGGACACGCGCGAGTTCTCCGAGAGCTGCGCGGTGAACGCGCTGACGCCGGTGAACACCAGCCCGACGCTCGCGGTCGAGAGGCCGAACGCGAAGGCGCCCGCCGGAGCGAGGTCCTTGCCGATCAGCGCCACCGCCTGCAGAACACCGATCAGCAGGCTCGTGCCGCCCGCGACGATCACGGCGGCGGCGAGCGGCGCGTGCCGTCCGACGACCGTGGCCGCGATGAGTTCGGTGCGGCCGGCTTCTTCTTCCGCCCGCGTGTGCCGGGTGACGACCAGCATGGCCATGATCGCGATGAACAGGCCGGAGAAGACGCCCCAGCGCCACACGACCAGGCCACCGAGCGACGACCAGTCATGCAACGGGCCGAGCATCGCCAGGAACGCGGAGTTGGCGTTCGCGGTGACGCCGAGCAGGTCCCGCGACTGCTGCGTGTTGTACAGCTCCTCGAGCGCGGTCGTCGTCGAGAAGGTGACGCCGACCAGGAAGAGCACCCAGACGGGCAGCAGGATCCGGTCGCGGCGCAGTGCCAGGCGGACCAGTTGCCAGGTGCCGGTCATTTCACGTCCTCGTAGTGGCGCAGGAAGAGCTCTTCCAGGGTCGGCGGCTGCGAGGTCAGCGTGCGGACGCCGGTGGACACGAGCTGCTTGAGCACGAGGTCGAGCTTGTCCGAGTCGACCTCGAACCGGACGCGGTTGCCCTCGGTCACGAGGTCGTGCACACCGGCCAGCGACGCCAGCCCGTTCGGCGGCCCCGCGAGCTCCGCCGAGATGGACGTGCGGGTCAGGTGCCGCATGTCGGCGAGCGTGCCGGTCTCGACGATGTGGCCGTTGCGGATGATGCTCACCCGATCGCACAGCGCCTCGGCCTCGGCGAGGATGTGGCTGGAGAGCAGCACCGTGCGGCCGCGCTCGCGTTCGTCGTTGATGCAGGCCTGGAAGACGGACTCCATCAGCGGGTCGAGGCCCGAGGTCGGCTCGTCGAGGATCAGCAGCTCGACGTCGCTCGACAGGGCGGCGACCAGCGCGACCTTCTGCCGGTTGCCCTTGGAGTAGGTGCGGCCCTTCTTGCGGGGGTCCAGTTCGAAGCGCTCCAGGAGCTCCTCGCGGCGACGGGAGTTCAAGCCGCCGCGGAGCCGTCCGAGCAGGTCGATGACCTCGCCGCCGGTCAGGTTGGGCCAGAGGTTGACGTCGCCGGGGACGTAGGCGAGCCGGCGGTGCAGAGCCGCGGTGTCCTTCCACGGGTCGCCGCCGAGCAGCCGCGCGGTGCCGGAGTCGGCACGCAGCAGGCCGAGGAGGATCCGGATCGTCGTCGACTTGCCCGCGCCGTTCGGGCCGAGGAAGCCGTGCACCTCACCGGTCTGGACGTCCAGGTTGAGATCGTCCAGTGCACGCGTCGAGCCGAAGGTCTTCACCAGGCCCGACACGGATATCGCAGATGTCATGCCCGGTAAGCTACACTTCTTTCACAACTTCGTGAAGGACGTAAATTTTGCTCGATCGGCTGACGAAAGGGGATGATGCCGCCGTGACGAGTACTACGGAGCGTGACACGCAGGCGGTGAGCCAGTTCGTCGAACGGTTCGGCGGGATTCTGGCGGACACCGGCGTTCCGCGCATGCCGGCTCGCATCCTCGCGGCGCTGCTGACGACGGACACGGGACGGCTCACCGCGGCCGAGATCGCCGACCTGCTGCAGATCTCCCCGGCGGCGGTGTCGGGCGCGGTGCGCTACCTGACCACGGTCCAGATCGTCAGCCGCGAACGCGAGCCCGGATCACGCCGCGACGTCTACCGGATGCGCGACAACGTCTGGTACGAGGCGACGTTCCGCAAGGACCAGATGCTGGTGATGATCGACGAGGTGCTCAGCGAGGGCGTCACGGCACTCGGCCCGGACACCGACGCGGGGCTGCGGCTCGACGAGACGCGGGAGTTCTTCCGGTTCGCGCACAGCGAGCTCGGCTCGATGCTGGACCGGTGGCGCGTGCACCGCGAGAAGTGGCTGGAAGAGCGCGAGGACTGAAAGCGGAAGGGGGAGCCTCCACGGATGGAGGCTCCCCCGTTCACTGCCCGCGTCAGCCCGTGGTGAGCGTCAGGCCGTAGGTCTCGAGGATCTCGTTGACCGGCTGGTAGTAGGTCGTGCCGCCGCTGGTGCAGTCACCGGAGCCACCCGAGGTGACGCCCTGCGCCTGCGTGCCGCTAACCCACGAGCCACCCGAGTCACCGGGCTCCGCGCACACGTTCGTGCGCGTGAGGCCGCTGACCGAGCCCTCCTGGTAGTTCACGGTCTGGCTCTTGGCCTGGACCTCGCCGCAGTGCCAGCCCGTGGTCGAGCCGGAACGGCAGATCGAGGCGCCGACCGCGGACTCGGTGTGACCGGACACGATGACGTCAGCGCCGCCGTAGTGGTTCACCTTGGCCGTGGACGTCCAGGACGAGTTGGTCTTCACGAACGAGTAGTCGTTGCCCGGGAAGGACGACTTCTCGAACTCGCCCATCGCCGTCTTGTCGACGCCGGTCACCGTGTCGCCGGGCGACCCGCAGTGCCCGGCGGAGACGAAGCCGCCCTCGACCGCGAAGCCGACGGAGCAGCGTCCCGCGTTGTTGATGTAGTAGGCGTCGCCGCCGCGGGTGTCCTTGAACAGCCGCGGGGCCTCGTCGGTCTCGACGACCTTCGCGACCGCGCCGGCCTTCTCCACCAGCGTCTTCGCCGCCTCGGTCTGGCCGCGCTTGACGGTGATCGTGACCGCGTTCGCCTTGGTGTCGACGAACCAGCCGGTGACCTCGGCCGGAGCCTGCGACGCGTCGAGCTTCGCCTTGGCCGCGTCGAGGTCACTCGCCTTGTGCGCGACCGTGCGGGGCTCCGCGCCGAGCTTGCGGAGCCGGTCGGTCTTGGTCGCGTCGGTCACGCCCACGACGAGCTTGCCGATGGACGCGTCGAACCACGCGCCGCCGTAGCTCTCGCCGGCGAAACCCTCCGCGACTCGCTGCAGGACCGTGGCCGCGCTCTCCTGGCGCAACCGTTCCGCCGCCTGCGTGGCGTCCAGCCCGAGGTCGCGCTGCATCGCGGCGAGCAGGTCGGCGGAAGGTCCCTCGGCGGCGACGGCGGCAGGGGAGACCGTCGTCGCGAGAGCACCCGCCAACACGGCCACAGCTGCGACAGCCATGCGCTTCATAGGCATTTCTCCTTGATCTTCGGTTTTGTGCAGGGCCGGTGTAACGCCGGACCGGGCAACCGCGATGAGGAGATCAGCTGTGCTGCAACACAGCGCGTACGACACCGGATGAATGGCGTCCCCAGGCGGCGAACTGCCCGATCAGTTCGTTCCTCCGTCTGGGCGACGCTACTTCGGCATGTCTACCGGACGGTAGGGTCGATCGAGGGGTGGACCTCGCGGCGTTCGGGTTGATATAGGGAAAGCAAATGCGTTCTCTCGGCCTATTTCCGTGACTGTCCGCAACTGTCGCTTTGACACGAAATGTCAAATCTGTCAACAGTTCGCACTCGTCGGCGTATCCCTCTGACCTGCGGTTTAGGGCTAGCGTGCTGGTCACCCTGTTCCCTGCACGAGGGAGAACCCTGCAATGCGAAGAGTCTTGGGTACGGGACTCGCTGCCGCGGCCGCCGTATGTCTGGCCGCCGCCGTGGTCCCCGCCGCATCAGCTCAAGAAAACGTGGGGACGATTCTCGGCGCCGACCGCGCCGATGTCGTGAAGGACAGCTACATCGTCTCGCTGAAGGCCGACACGGCGTCGAGGGCCGCCGCACCGGGCTTGGCGAGCAAGTACGGCGGCCAGGTCGGTCAGGTCTGGCAGCACGCGCTCAACGGCTTCTCGGTGAAGATGACGGCCAAGCAGGCCGCCAAGCTCGCCGCGGACCCGAAGGTCGCGTACGTCCAGCAGGACGCCGAGGTGCACCTGCTCGACGTCCAGCAGAACCCGCCGTCGTGGGGTCAGGACCGCGTCGACCAGCGCGACCTGCCGCTGAGCAACAGCTACCAGTACGACACCACGGCGTCCAACGTCACGGCGTACGTCATCGACACGGGTGTGCGCACGACGCACTCCACGTTCGGTGGCCGCGCGACGTGGGGCACCAACACCTCCGGTGACGGCAACAACACCGACTGCAACGGCCACGGCACGCACGTCGGTGGCACCATCGCGGGCGCCGAGTACGGCCTCGCGAAGGCCGCCAAGGTCGTCGCCGTCAAGGTGCTGAACTGCTCCGGCTCCGGCACCACCGCCGGTGTCGTCGGCGGTATCGACTGGGTGACCGCGAACCACGTCAAGCCCGCTGTCGCCAACATGTCGCTCGGCGGCGGCGCGGACGCCACCCTGGACGCGGCCGTGCGCCGTTCCATCGCGGCCGGCGTCACCTACGCCATCGCCTCCGGCAACTCGAACACCGACGCCTGCAGCACCTCGCCTGCACGCGTCACCGAGGCGATCACGGTCAACGCGTCGACCAACACCGACGCGCGCGCCTCGTTCTCGAACTACGGCTCCTGCACGGACATCTACGCACCGGGTCAGAACATCGTGTCGTCGTGGAACACCAACGACACCGCGACGAACAACATCTCCGGTACGTCGATGGCCACCCCGCACGTCGCGGGCGCGGCTGCCCTGTGGCTCGCCACGCACCCGACCGACAGCCCGGCCGCGGTGTGGGACGGCCTGAACGCCGCCTCCACGCCCAACAAGATCACCAACGTCGGCGCCAACACGCCGAACAAGCTGCTCTACACGCTGTTCGGCGGCGGCCAGCCGGGCAACCCCTCGGTGACGAACCCCGGCACGCAGACCTCCACGGTCGGCACGGCGGCGTCGTTGCAGCTCTCGGCCAGTGGCGGCACCGCGCCGTACACCTGGTCCGTGAGCGGCCTCCCGGCCGGTCTGTCGGCGTCCGCCTCCGGCGCGATCTCCGGCACCCCGACCACGGCGGGCACCTCGTCCGTCACCGCCACGGTGACCGATGCCGCGAACAAGACCGGCACGGCGACCTTCTCGTGGGTCGTCAACGCGGTCGGCGGCAGCTGTGACGCCCGGACCAACTCGACCCCGGTCGCGATCCCGGACCAGGCCACGGTGACCAGCACGATCGTCGTCTCCGGCTGCGCGGGCAACGCGTCGGCCACCTCGACGATCAAGGTCTCGATCACGCACACCTACAAGGGCGACCTCGTGGTCGACCTGGTCGCGCCCGACGGCACGGTCGTCAACCTGCACAACCGGACCGGCGGCTCGGCCGACAACATCAACGAGACCTACACCAAGAACCTCTCTGGTGAGGCTGCCAACGGCACCTGGACGCTGCGCGTGCGCGACGCGGCGTTCCTGGACACCGGCACGTTGAACAACTGGACGCTCGACGTCTGAGCAGACCAGCTGTAACCGCTGAACGAGACCGCCCCCGGTGCTTCCGCCCCGGGGGCGGTTTCCTTCATCTGAAGCGTTTCTCCGCCTCGGCCACCGCGTCCAGCACGACCGGAGGCAGCCCCGGCACGTCCCGCGCCTGCCGCCCCGCCTCGGCGAACACCTCACGGGCGAGCCCGATCTCCGCGACCCCGGCGAGCAGGTACAGCTCGTGCACGAAATCGCGCCCGAGCCCGACCTCCCGCCAGTCCGCCACAGCTCCCAGAGCGGCCCCGCACTCCCGCAACGCGTCCCAGGCAGCGCGGTGATCCCCGGCCTGGCGTTCGAGCCGGGCCAGGACGCACCACCCGACTGCGCGATCCCAGTCACTGTCCGCGAACGGGAGAGCCTCCCGCTGGGTCCGCGCCGCCTCCGCGAACTCCCCCAGATCCGCGAGCTCGTAGCGCAACTGGTTCAACGTGCTGATGTCCCTCGAACGGCCCAACGCCCACCGGTCCAGCTCGGCACGCGCCAGCTCCCGCTCCCCCGCCAGCTTCGCGCGCTCGACCCACGTCAGCGGGTCCTCGTCGGCGGGGTCTTGCGGGAACCACTCGTGGCGGCTCTCCAGCCACGCCCGCACGTCCTCGTCGGCCACGTCCCGGTCGAGGAGGAACTCCAGCACCTCGTCCCGGTCGGGATGATCACTCGCCCGCACGTGCGCGACCGTGGCCTCGGCACCGGCGGCGAAGACGTGCTCCTGGTCGTAACCGCACCAGGTGTCGAAGTTGGCGCGCTTGATCGCGTGCTGCCGCCACACGTCCTCGACCTGGCCGTGCACGGCCAGCAGGAAGCCGGCCAGCTGGGCCTCCTCGCCGATGCCCTGGAACGGCGCGTTGCGACGGCACAACGCCTCCTGCTCGGCCAGGAACCGCAGCAGTGGCAGGTCTTCGGGCCGTCGGTCGTACTGCAGGGCCCACAGGACTTTGGCGCGCGGCACCTCGTTCGCGTCGTCGCCGTCGTTGATGCTCTCGTAGCGCAGTTCCTGCCACGCTGCCGCTGACTCCCGCATGCGCGCGAGGTCGCGCCGTGCCGCCTCCATCACGGTTCCATTGTGGTCTGCCGCATACTTCGTCCATGACTTCTGGGGGAAGTTGGCAGGTCGTCGTGCACAACGACGACGTGAACTCGTTCGTGCTCGTGCACCACGTCCTGCGCACGGTTTGTGGCCACGACGATGCGCAGGCACGAGAGAAGACGATGGACGTCCACCGCTCCGGCCGTTCCGTCGTAGGTGTCTACGACCGTGCTACCGCCGAGGCGATGGCCTTGCGGCTGGTGAGGTTCGGGGTGCGCGCGACGGTGGACGGTGCGCGATGACCGAGGTGCACTTCGACGCCTTCCCCGCCGGGGACGGCCTGCTGGCCCGCAGTTCGGACGAGAACCTCACGGCGATGGCCGACCGGCTCGACGAGCTGGTTCGCCTGCTCGAGAACGGCGTGGTGCCACCGGGACGCGAGAGGTGGTGGCGCGCTCCGGCGGCGGACGTGCTGCTGAGGCGGATGTTCCCGATCTCCGACGAGTTCTGGGCCGTGCACCGCGAGATCCTCACCGATCCCGGCCCCGCGAGGAGGGTGCGCGCCAAGATCGACGAACCGACGCCGTGGCTGATCGGCTTCGACGAGGTCGACGACTGGCTCATCGCGTTCGCCCTGATGCGCGCGCTCTACGTGACACGGAGAACCGCGTCGGCCTCGGGCGCCGAGACGTTCAACCACGTCCCTGAGTGCCTGGCGGTGGCGCTGCACCCGAGCAGCGCCACCGGCTGGCCTGTCTAGAGGTCCACGCCCAGAAGCGCGTCCACCGCGTCACGGATCTGTGACGGCCCGTGCTTGTCCGACCCGCCGTGCGTCAACGCCTCGTCGGCCCACGCGTCGATCGCGGCCAAGGCCTTCGGCGTGTCGAGGTCGTTGCCCAGGTGGTCGCGCAGCCGCGTCACGGTGTCCACAGCGGACGGTCCGGTGTCGCGGCCGGCGGCCTGGCGCCACTTGTCGAGCCGCGCGAGTGCCGTGTCCAGCAGCTCCTGCGACCACGGGCGGTCTTCGCGGTAGTGGCCGGAGAGCAGGGCCAGGCGGACGGCGTTCGGGTCGACCTTCTGCGAGCGCAGCTTCGAGACGAAGACCAGGTTGCCGCGCGACTTCGACATCTTCTCGCCGTCGAGGCCGATCATGCCCGCGTGCACGTAGTGGCGGGCGAACGGGTGCTGGCCGGTCTGGGCCTCTGCGTGCGCCGCGGAGTACTCGTGGTGCGGGAAGATCAGGTCGGAGCCGCCGCCCTGGACGTCGAAGCCGGAGCCGAGGCGGTTGTGGGCGATGGCGCTGCACTCGATGTGCCAGCCGGGGCGGCCCTCGCCCAGTTCGGACTCCCACGCGGGCTCGCCGGGACGCTTCATGCGCCACAGCAGCGCGTCGAGCGGGTGGCGCTTGCCGGGGCGGTCCGGGTCGCCGCCGCGTTCGGCGAACAGCCGCAGCATCTCCTCGGCCGAGTAGTTCGACTCGTAGCCGAACCGGCCCGTGGCGTCGTGCGCGAAGTAGATGTCCGGGTACTCGGAGTCGTCGGCGCGGTACGCGTGGCCGTCGTTGAGCAGCTTGACGACCACCTCGACGATCTCCGGGACCGCCTCGACGACGCCGACGTAGTCCTGCGGCGGCAGGACGCGCAACGCCTCCATGTCCTCGCGGAACAGGGCGGTCTCGCGCATCGCGAGCACCTCCCAGTCGTCCTTGTCCCGCAGCGCCCGCTCCAACAGCGGGTCGTCCACGTCGGTGACGTTCTGGACGTAGTGCACGTTGTGGCCGTTGTCGAGCCACACGCGGTGCACGAGGTCGAACGCGAGATAGGTGGCGGCGTGGCCGAGGTGCGTCGCGTCGTACGGCGTGATCCCGCAGACGTACAACCTGGCGGTGTCTCCTGGAGCCGTCGGACGCACTTCGCCCGTGGCCGTGTCGAACAGCCGCAGCGGGCGGGGGTCCCCCGGAACCCGCGGCACAGGAATTGATGACCAGGTCTGCATGTATCCGACACTAACGCGTGCTGCGGAGTGGAGCGTGATTTCCGGACGTTGGGACGCGTCGGCCAGATCCGTTCGGACAGAAAGAGCGGACATTCGTTGACGCCGTCCTCACGCCGCCCCTAGCTTCCGAAGGCATGCTTCGTGTCGTCGTAGCCACGGTGGTAGCGCTCTCACTGGCCCCCGCAACCGCGCAGGCCGAACCCCTGGATGCCTTGGCATATCTGGAGAATCCCAGAATGACGGGCGAGAACCAGGAACCTCCGCACCCGGATCTGAAACCCGAGCGCAGGCTCAGCCTCAACGGCGAGTGGCGCATCCGGATGTTCGACAGGCCGCAGGACGTGAGAGACACGCCCGACGGATGGCGCACGGTCAAGGTCCCCCACACGTGGCAGACCGACTTCCTCGACCACCCGATGTTCCGCAACATCCCCACCGAGATGTACCCGGACGCCCCACCGGCGATCCCGCACGACGTCAACCCGACCGGTGTCTACGAGAAGACGTTCGACCTGCCGCAGAACTGGGACCGCACGCTGGTCCGCTTCGAGGGCGTGACCAGCGGATACTTCGTGTGGGTCAACGGCGCGTACGTCGGCTATGACCAGGGCGGCTACACGCCCGCCGAGTTCGACATCACCAGCAAGCTCAAGCCCGGCCGCAACACGATCAGACTCCAGGTCCACCGCTGGGGCTCCGGCTCCCACCTGGAGGACTACGACCAGTGGCGGTTCTCCGGCATCTTCCGCGAGGTCTGGCTCTACTCGACGCCGAAGACGTACCTCCAGGACGTCACGATCAAGACCGACCTGGACGCCCAGTACCGCGACGCCACGATCAGCGCGGACGTCAAGATCGGCGGCCCGCAGGAGGGCCACACCGTCCGGACCAGGCTCTTCGACCCGCTGGGCCGCGAGGTCCCCATCCGGGACGGCAGGGTCACCGACCCGCTGAAGTGGACCGACGAGACCCCGAACGTCTACGAACTCCGGATCGAACTGGTCAAGGACGGCCGTGTGATCCAGACCGGCAGGCAGCCGGTGGGGTTCCGCAAGATCGAGATCATCGACCGGCAGTTCAAGATCAACGGGAAGCGCGTGCTGTTCCGCGGCACCAACCGGGCCGAGACGTCAGTTCACGGCAGCCGCTACGTCACCCGCGCCGACCAGGACAAAGACGTCCAACTGATGAAGCGGTTCAACATCAACGCCGTGCGGACGTCGCACTACCCGAGCGACCCGTACTTCTACGAGCTCGCGGACCGCAACGGCCTGATGATCGCCGACGAGGTCGACATCGAGACCCACCACCACGACGGCTGCCCGACCAACTGCCTCGCCGAACGCCCCGAGTGGCAGGACGCGTTCCAGGACCGGTTCACCGCCATGATGCAGCGCGACAAGAACCACCCGAGCGTGGTCATGTGGGACACCGGCAACGAGGCCGGTCTCGGCAAGGCGCACTACACGATGGCCGAGTACGCGCGGAAGAACGACACCCGCCCGCTGTACCACCAGCCGAACGTGCCGGACGGCGACGCGCCGTTCGCGGACGTGGCCGGCCCGCGCTACCCGTCGCCCGCGAGTCTCGAAGCCAAGGCGAAGACCACGACCAAGCCGATCATCATGGGCGAGTACGCGCACGCGATGGGCAACAGCCTCGGCAACTTCAAGGAGTTCTGGGACGTCGTCCGCGCCTATCCGCAGGTGCAGGGCGGGTTCATCTGGGACTGGGCCGAGCAGAACATCGCCCTGCCGCTCTACACCACGCCCGATGACGCCAACGGCATCCTCTCCTACCTGTCCGGCAAACCGTCCCAGGTGGACGGACCGCACGGCAAAGCGTTGCAACTCAGTGGACTCGACGACTTCGTGGAGGTCTACCGCGACCGCAAGCTCGACGAGGTCACCAACGGCCTCACGCTGGACGCCTGGGTCAAGCCCGACACCTGGACCGGCGACTTCACCGTCATCTCCAAGGGCGACCACCAGTACGCGCTGAAGATGTCCAACGCCACCACACTGGAGTTCTTCGTCCACAGCGGCACCTGGCGCACGGTCAGGGCCACGGTCCCGGCGGACTTCTACGGCAACTGGCACCGCGTCACCGGCACGTTCGACGGCGCGAAGCTGCGGTTGCTGATCGACGGCCGCGAGGTCGCCACCACCGAGTTCAGCGGCGCGATCGACTGGTCGCACTGGCCGGTCAACATCGGCCGCAACGCCGAGACCATGCAGGAGAACGTCGGCACCCGCATGGCGCACGGCTCGGTCGACCAGGTCCGGATCTACCACCGCGCCCTGACCGACGCCGAACTCGCGGCAGATCCGAAGAAGACCGCCGTGCTGGCGCTCGACTTCGAGAAGCTGGAGGACAAGGGCCGTCAGCAGTCCTACGGCGCGGGCACCGGTGGCGTCGACGGCGTGGTGTGGTCGGACCGCAGGCCGCAGCCGGAGACCACCGAGCTGATGGCCGTCCACTCCCCCATCCGCTTCTCCTTCTCGGACAACAAGCTCACGACCGTCAGCGAACGCCAGTTCACCGGCACCGACGACCTCGAACTGCGCTGGCAGGTCCAAGACAACGGCCGCACGATCGCCGAGCACCGCGGCAGGCTCCAGCCGGGCACGATCACGTTGCCGGACTTCCAGGCCGAGACCGAGCGGTGGCTGACCGTCCGCGCGACCGACCGGCAGGGCAACGACGTCGGCATCGCGGACTTCCCGCTGGGCGGCACGCAGATCGCCGGCCTGCACACGCCGGGAGCGCCCGGCAAACTCACGACCACCCAGACCGACGTCGAGATCGTGGTGTCCGGCAGGGACTTCCGGTACGTCGTCAGCAAGCGGTCCGGCACGCTCACGTCGATGCGCGTGCGCGGCTCCGAGCTGCTCAAGACCGGCCCGGAGCTGGACGCGTGGCGCGCCCCGCTGTCGAACGAGTTCATGAGCGAGGACGGTTCCTGGTACCGCAACGGTCTCGACCGCCTCAAGACCACGCCGTCGAGCGTCACCGTCACCCAGAACGCGACGGACACGGTCATCACGGCCAAGTCCACCGCCCAGGCCGTAGCCGACGCGTCGTTCGGCCAGACCTTCACCTACCGGATCACGGGTGACGGCGAGATCAACGTCGGCCACCGGGTCGCCGCCCGGGACCGCATGCGCGACCTGAGCTACCTGCCCGGCATCGGCTTCACTCTCAAGGTTCCCGCCGACTACGGCAGGTTCACCTGGTACGGCCGCGGTCCCGGTGAGAACTACGACGACCGCAAGGCGGGCAACCCGGTCGGCGTCTACCAGTCCACTGTGGACAAGGAGTTCAACGACTACTACAAGCCGCAGGACTTCGGCAACCACGCGGACACGCGCTGGGCGACGCTGTCCAACGGCCGCGCTGGCCTGCTCGTCGCGGGCGACCTGGACGTCCGGGTCTCGCGGTACGACGACCTCGACCGCGCCGCGTACCCGTTCGCGCTCAAGAAGAACGACGGCTGGACGACCCTGCACGCGGCACATCGCGTGACAGGTGTCAGCGAGACGTTCCACGAGCCGTTGCCGCAGTATCAGGTGGAGGCGGGCAACGAGTACGCGTACTCCGTGCTGCTGCGCCCGCTCACGCCCGTGGAGGCCGCCACGGGCAAGCTCGGCCGCAACGTCGACTGCGCTCCTGCCGCGCAGCTCAACGCCGCCGACACCGTCCTCGAACCAGGTGAGCAGGTCGAGGCGGAACTGGTCGTGACGAAGCCGTGCCCCGGCAGGACCACGGCCAGGCTGACCGCGCCGGACGACTGGTCCGTCACGCCGGGCACCGTCGACCTCTCCAGCGGCTCCGCGAAGGTGACGATCAAGCGCGAGGGCGGGGAAACCGGCACGCGTCCGATCTTCGCGGAGATCAGCTCGGGCAAGGCGACGAGCACGATCATCAAGGACTTCACCGCCACGCCGCGTCCGCCGCAGGGTGAGGCTCAGGTGTCCGCGCTGGAGTTCCTGAACGAGCGCAACGGCTGGGGCCCGATCGAACGCGACCGCAGCAACGGTGAGAACGCGGGCGGTGACGGCAACCCGATGAGCATCCGGGGAGCGAAGTTCGACCGGGGCGTCGGCACGCACGCCGACTCGGAGTTCCAGGTCTACACCGGCGGGAAGTGCTCCGCGCTCACCGCCACGATCGGTGTCGACGACGAGACGAACGGTGGCGGCACCGTCCGGTTCGAGGTGCTGAAGGACGGCGTGTCCGCCTACCAAAGCCCCACGCTGACAGGACAAAGCGCCGCCGTACCTATCACCGTCGACACGTCTGGAGCAACGGTGCTGACGTTCCGGGTGACAGACGGCGGTGACGGCAACGCCCACGACCACTCCGACTGGGCGAACCCCGTTCTGAGCTGCGTTTGAGGCGTACCGTTGGAGATCAAGGGCATTCGCCGATGAAAGGCGGGGTCTCATGATCTTCTTCGAAATCCTCGGTGGTCTCGTCGCGCTCGGAGGCCTCGGCCTCGCCATGAGCGCGCGAGTGATCAAGCAGTTCGAACAGGGACTGGTGTTCCGGTTCGGCAAGCTCCAGGAGGGCGTGCGCGGGCCGGGGCTGACGATGCTGGTTCCCGGGGTCGACCAACTCCGGAAGGTCAACCTGCAGATCGTCACCCTCCCCGTGCCGGCCCAGGACGGCATCACGCGCGACAACGTCACCGTGCGCGTCGACGCCGTCATCTACTTCAAGGTGCAGGACGCCGCGAAGGCCGTCGTCAGCATCGAGGACTACCGGTTCGCGATGCAGCAGGTCGCGCAGTCCTCGCTCAGGTCGATCATCGGCAAGAGCGAGCTCGACGACCTGCTGTCCAACCGGGAGCGCCTCAACCAGGGCCTGGAGCTGATGATCGACACACCCGCGCTGGAGTGGGGCATCGACATCGACCGCGTCGAGATCAAGGACGTGGCGCTGCCGGAGAGCATGAAGCGCTCGATGTCGCGGCAGGCCGAGGCCGAACGCGAGCGCCGCGCCCGGATCATCACCGCGGACGGCGAGTTGCAGGCCTCCAAGAAGCTCTCCGAGGCCGCCGGGACCATGGAGGCGACGCCCGGCGCGCTTCAGCTGCGGCTGTTGCAGACCATCGTGGAGGTGGCGGCGGAGAAGAACTCGACGCTGGTGCTGCCGTTCCCGGTGGAGCTGCTGAGGTTCCTGGAGAAGAACACGAACCTCGAGCTGCCCAAGGATTCGGCCGAATGAGTTAACCGGAGTAACGGCCCTTGCCGCACAACGACGTGTGGACAGGGGGTAGTGAGTCATGCAGGAGAGGGTCAGAGGCAGGTTCGTCGGCATCGGCGTCGGCTCCTACGAGCTGGTGCAGCCGCTGCAGCACGCCGTGAGCGACGTGCGGGAGTTGCGCGCGCTGCTCAAGGGCTACGAGGGCGAACCGCTGGCCGACCCGACCGAGGCCGAGATCCGCGCGCACATGAAGGCGCTGCGCGCCAAGCCGCAGGACGGCGGCGCGCTGGTGGCGTTGTGGAGCGGGCACGCCATCCCCGTCGCGGGCAACCTCAGGCTCCTGGCCAGGGACAACGACGGCGTGGTCGACGGGATCATGCTGCACGAGTTCGCGCTGTGGTGTGCCGCGTCGGGCGCGCACCAGGTGCTCATCGTCATCGACGCCTGCTATGCCGGCGCCCAGCTCGACGAGGCCGTGCGCACGGTCGCGGCCGTCCAGGAGGAGCTGCTGGCGGGCCAGGCGCACTGGGCGGGCGTGCTGGTGGCGTGTTCGAGCGTCGAAACGGCCCGTGACGGCCTGTTCGGCGGGAAGCTCCGCAAGCTGCTGCGTGCCGGTCCCACGGCCGATGAGGACGCACGGCGGTGGAGCGACCGCATCGCGTTGATCGACGGTGGTGCGGTCGGTACCGCACTCCTGAACGCGTGGGACAGCGACATCCAACGGCCGCGCTTCATGCAGTACGGGTCCGCACAGCCGATGCTGCCGAATCCTCTCTACGCCGCGAACACGGTCGTGAAGCACCTTCTGCTCGCGGCCCGCGGTGGTGACTCCACGACCAACCGGTCGTGGTTCACCGGCCGCACCGCCCAGGTCGACAAGGTCGTGAGCTGGGTGAAGTCCGGGGCGGCCGGTCTGCGGGTGGTCACCGGGTCGCCGGGCACGGGCAAGTCCGCGGTCGTCGGCCGAGTTGTCAGCCTGTCCAACTCGGCCGAGCGCGACCGCCTGCTGTCCGCCGGGCCGTCGTTCCGGCACGCCGACCCCGGTCCCGAGTCGGTCGACGCGGCCGTGCACGCCCGCGCGATGGACGCCGACCGCGTCGCCGACCTGCTCAGCCGCCAGCTCGTCGCCGCGGGCCTGGTCCCCGCACCCGACGGCCCGCGCCGGGGCGCCGCCGAACTGGTGGGCGTGGTCAGCGCGTTGACCGAACCGCCGGTGCTGGTGGTCGACGGCCTGGACGAGGCGCGCGGCGAGTCGTTCTCGATCGCCACCTCGCTGCTGACCAAGCTCGCTGCCTACGCCGTCGTGATCGTCTCGACGCGGCAGGCGCACCGGGTCGCGGGTGGCGCTCCCCTGCTGACCGAGCTGTCGCCGGTCGAGGTGCTCGACCTCGACGAGGCGGGCAGCGAGGCCGACGTGCGCGAGTACGTCCTGGCACGTCTGGGACCCGGCGCTCCGCAGTCCACTGTGGACGAGCTGGCGAAGCTGCCGTTCCTGACCGCGTGGATGATCACCGACCAGGTGCTGGCCGACGGCGGTGGCGATCTCCGGTTCTCGCTGGAGGCGGCGTTCGACCGTGAACTCGCGAAGGTGCCCTCAGCTCGTGCGCTGCTGACCGCGTTGACGTGGAGCTACGGCGCGGGGTTCCCCGAGGCCGAGTGGATGGCGGTCGCGCAGGCGTTGTCCGGCGAGGAGTTCACCCGTGACGACATCACCGCCGTGCTCACCGAGCTGGGCCGCCACGTCGTGCAGGACGGCGAGGAGGGCACGGCCGTCTTCAAGCTGACGCACCAGACGTTCGCGGACCACCTGCGGCCGCAGTTCGCGCCGAGCCGGGAGGTGGTGTTCGCACCGGGCGCGGAGAAGGTGGCCTGCGCGTTGATCCGGCTCTACCGGCAGCGCCTGGAGGCCGGCGTGCCGCCGAACGTGCCGGGTTACCTGTGGAAGTACGCGTGGCGGCACTGCGGGCACGCAGGCACGCAGGCGTTGGACGGGCTGCGCGACCTCGCGGGGATGAACCGGATGTTGTTGCCGGACATCGCACTCGCGGCCACGACGTCGGCTAACGAGCTGATGCACTGGGGTCGCGGCGACGAGGCCATCGCGCCGTTGGAGGAAGCAGCCGAACACTTCCGCGCACTCGTGCCGACACTGCGGATGTACTTGGCGGACTTGGCTTTCGTGCTGAACAAGCTCGGCCGGCGGTTCCGCGACGCCGGACGCCTGCAACAGGCCGTGGCGCCCGCCGAAGAGGCCGCCGTGCGCTACCGCGAGCTGGTGGCGTCGACACCGACGACGGCAGAAAGCCTTACGCACAAACGGCTCGCGCAACGCATCGCGAAGACGACGACGCACGGCGGCGACAACCCGACGTACGCGGCGCACCTCAGCGGCGCGTTGGTGGACCTGAGCGAGGTATACGCGATGCTCGGCCGTCGGCAAGAGGCGCTGTCCACGGCACGTGACGCCGTCGCGGCCGTCGAAACCGATGCACCGCTTGCGCGCGCGGTGACGTGTCTTGCCGCCCGATGCAGCGACTCGGGCCTGCGTTATGAGGCCATGCAACGGTCGAAGCAGGCCGTCGAGCTGTACTACTCGCTCGCGCAGACGAACCCGGTGTTCCTCGCGGACCTGGTCAGCGCGTTGGTGGAACTGAGCCGCGACTACCTGGCGCTGGGCAGGCTGTCCGACTCCGACAGCATGACCCGGCAGGCCGCGGAGATCAGCGGCACGCTCGGCCGGCACGCCGCGTTCCGTCCCCAGCTCGCGGACGCGGCGCTGAGCCTGAGCGTCGCCTACAGCATGGTCGACCGCACGGACGCGGCCCTCAACGCCGCCCGGCAGGCCGCCGACCTCGCCGAGGGCTCGCGCATCCACGCCCAGGCGCTGCACAACCTGATGCGCCGCCAGCGGGACGCGGACAAGCCCAGGGAGGCGCTGGCCACCGGGCTGCGGACCGTCGAGGTCTGCCTGCTGCCGGAGAACGTCGACCGGCTCTCGACGCTGTCCGCCGCGTTGTTCACGCTCGACACGATCTGCGCGGGACTCAAGCAGCCCGAGATCGTCGAGGAGACCTGGGAACGGGTGACCGCGCGGTTCAACGGCCCGCACCTCGCCACGCTGCTGATGCTGCGGGCGGCCGCGACGAAGGCCGGTGATCCGGCGGCGGCGAAGTGGCTGTGCCAGGCGCTCACGCACGTCGGCCAGTCACGGCAGGCGATCCACGACGTGCACGACATCGCACGCCGTCACTACGACTCGGGTCCGTGGCCGTGGGACTCCACGCCGGACTGGCTGACGGTCGACCGTGCGTTGCTCAAGACCGCACGCTTGTGGGTGTTCGCGCGCTCGTACGCCGAGGAGCGCGCGCTCCTGGTCGCACACCCCGAGTTGTTGTCGACCGACGCGGACGTCGCCGTCACGGAGGCGTTGTACGGCACGAGCCTGATCGAGGCGCAGGTCATCCAGTCCCGCCGCACGACCGCGCAGCAGCAGGGCGTCGCACTCGCCTATCGGCCGTGGCTGCTCGCGAGTCTCGCGGACGAGTTCATGGACGCCACGCCCGCACGCCGTCGCGAACTCCTCGCCACGCGACGGGAGGAGTTGCTGGACAAGGAAGTGCTGAAGAACGTCCGCGACAACCGGCCCGTGCACGCGTTGCTGCTGCTGGCCGACGAGGACGCCGATGTGCTCGATCTCGTGCTGGACGCCGTGGAGGACCCTTCGCGCGTGACCGACATCCTGCGTGGGCTCGCCACCGGTGCTTCACCGCAGGCCTTGAGCCAGGCCGTGACGGCATTGGAGCCGCACGCCTTGGCGGCGCTGTACAAGGCGGTCGCGCGCGCTCGGGCCGGTGACGAACGTCTGGCGTTGCCCGCGCCGGACCAGCGTCTGGTCTGGATCCATGAGCTGACCTACCTGGTGCCCGCGAACCTCGCGTTGCTCTCCCTCATCCGCAAGCTCGCAGAGGAGTCCTAGATGACCGATCTGGTGGTGGTCCTGCCCGGCATTCTCGGCAGCACGCTGCGCAACGCGGACGGCATGGTCTGGGAGGTGTCCGGCAGGGCCGCGTTGCGCGCGGTGCTGACGCTGGGCCGCAGCCTGGGGAGGTTGAAGCTGCCCGCCGGCATCGGCGACGAGCACCCCCAGGACGGGGTCGAGCCCGTCGCGCTGATGTCGGACCTGCACGTCATCCCGGGCATCTGGACGCCGTTGAAGGGCTACGACCGGGTGACGCGCAGGATGAACTCGCTCGGCTACACCGTCGAGAAGGGCAATCTGCTGCTCTTCGCCTACGACTGGCGGCTGTCGAACCGCTACAACGGCGCGTTGCTCGCCCGGCGGGTGGACGAGGCGCTGGACCGGATCGGGCCGGACGCCAAGGTCAGCTTCGTGTGCCACTCGATGGGCGGGCTGGTCGCGCGGTGGTGCATCGAGCAGTGCGGGATGGCCGAGCGCACGGCGAAGCTGATCACGATGGGCACGCCGTATCGCGGAGCCGCGGCCGCGTTGGACCAGCTGGTCAACGGCGTGCGCAAGGGGCTCGGGCCGTTGGCGATCGACCTGACGGAGTTCGCGCGGTCGATGCCGTCGCTGCACCAGCTGTTGCCCGAGTACGCGTGCATCGAGTCGCCTGGTGGCCTGCTCAAGACCACTGAGACCTCGTTGCCCGAGCTCGACACGAAGATGGTCGAGGACGCGATGGCGTTCCACGGCGCGTTGACCGACTCTTTCGCTGATCAGACGTACGCGATCCTCGGCGGTAAGCAGCCGACGGCCACCACTGCTCGGATCGCCGACGGCAAAGTCACCTGCTTGCGGACGTACGAGGGCGAGGACCTGTACGGGGATGCGACCGTGCCCATGGTCGGCGGCGCACGGCGTGGGTTGGCGTTGTCGTCGAACACGCTGCACCGCGTGACGGAGCAGCACACGTCGTTGCAGGACAACGCCGCCGTACTGGACGCGGTGGAGTCGTTCCTGACCGCGAAGGCCGTCGTCCCGCGCAACGTGACGGCGACGGAGCCCCAGCTCACCGTGCCCGACCTCGTGCTGACCGGGGAGGACCTGGAGGTCACCGTCGAGCTGAAGGACACGGCGGCGCGGGCGGTGAAGGTGGCGTTGCTCGACGAGAACGGCAAACAGGTCGAATCGCGCAGTCCGGCGATCTCCGAGAGGATGACGATCAAATTCGATGAATTGGTCCCCGGCGCCTACTACGTGCAGGTCAGCGGCATTTCGGTAGGTGCTCCGGTGGTCCCGGTGACCAGTGCGGTGCTCGTCATGGATTGCCCCCCGGTCTGACCGGGAGGACGATTCACGTCTGGCACGGAGGAGGCGCGATGACCACGATCAAGCCCACGCCTGTGGTGCCCCATCCGGGGGCGGCGCGTGCACGGCCGAAGGGTTCGTACTTCCTCTCGTTGTTCAAGACGACAGATCCCAAGCAGATCGGGATCATGTACCTGACCACGTCGTTCGCGTTCTTCATGATCGGCGGCGTGATGGCGCTGCTGATGCGCGCCGAACTGGGGCGGCCGGGTCTGCAGTTCCTGTCGAACGAGCAGTACAACCAGCTGTTCACCATGCACGGCACGATCATGCTGCTGCTCTACGCGACGCCGATCCTGTTCGGGTTCGCGAACTACATCCTGCCGCTGCAGATCGGCTCGCCGGACGTCGCGTTCCCACGCCTCAACGCCTTCTCGTACTGGCTCTACCTGTTCGGCGCCATCATCACCGTCTCGGGGTTCCTGACGCCCGGTGGCGCGGCGGACTTCGGCTGGTTCGCGTACACACCGCTGTCGTCGGCCGTGCACTCGCCGGGCATCGGCGCGGACCTGTGGATCATGGGTCTGGCGATCTCCGGTCTGGGCACGATCCTCGGCGCGGTCAACATGACGACGACCGTGGTGTGCCTGCGGGCGCCGGGCATGACGATGTTCCGCATGCCGGTGTTCACCTGGAACATCCTGGTGACGTCCGTGCTGATCCTGCTCGCGTTCCCGATCCTGACCGCGGCGCTGATGGGCCTGGCGGCGGACCGGCACCTCGGGGCGCACGTGTTCGACCCGGCCAACGGTGGCGTGATCCTGTGGCAGCACCTGTTCTGGTTCTTCGGCCACCCCGAGGTGTACATCGTCGCGTTGCCGTTCTTCGGGATCGTGACCGAGGTCTTCCCCGTGTTCAGCCGCAAACCGTTGTTCGGCTACAAGGGTTTGGTGTTCGCGACGCTGGCGATCGCGATGCTGTCCGTGGCCGTGTGGGCGCACCACATGTACGCCACGGGTGCGGTGCTGCTGCCGTTCTTCGCGCTGATGACGTTCCTCATCGCGGTGCCCACGGGCATCAAGTTCTTCAACTGGATCGGCACGATGTGGAAGGGGCAGCTGACGTTCGAGACGCCGATGCTGTTCTCGATCGGCTTCCTCGTCACGTTCCTGTTCGGTGGCCTGACGGGCATCCTGCTCGCCTCGCCCGCCGTCGACTTCCACGTGTCCGACACGTACTTCGTGGTGGCGCACTTCCACTACGTGCTGTTCGGCACGATCGTGTTCGCCACGTACGCGGGCATCTACTTCTGGTTCCCGAAGATGACCGGGCGGATGCTCAACGAGCCGTTGGGCAAGCTGCACTTCTGGACGACGTTCCTCGGGTTCCACGGCACGTTCCTCGTCCAGCACTGGCTGGGCAACGAGGGCATGCCGCGCCGCTACGCCGACTACCTCGCCTCCGACGGCTTCACGACGCTGAACATGATCTCGACGATCAGCTCGTTCCTGCTCGGCGCGTCCGTGCTTCCGTTCGTGTGGAACGTCTTCCGCTCCTACCGCTACGGCGACCCGGCACCGCAGGACGACCCGTGGGGCTACGGCAACTCGCTGGAGTGGGCCACGACGTCACCCCCGCCGCGGCACAACTTCAAGGAGCTGCCGCGGATCCGTTCGGAGCGTCCGGCGTTCGAGCTGCACTACCCGCACATGGTCGAACGGATGCGGGACGAGGCGCACTTCTCGCTGACCCATCCCGGAAAGCATCGTGCCGGGAAGGACGAGGCCACCGAGAAGGCGCTCGCGTCCACTGACCGCGACGGGACCGACTAGCGGCGTCCGGGGACCATCCCGGCTTCGACCACGGCCTTGCTGAGCGGCGCGGCCAGTTCGACGAACCGCTGCTTCTCCTGGTCGGAGAGGACGTCGTAGGCCGGCGCGGCCATGCGGTCCGTGTCGTCCTCGATGCCCTGCCGCAGCTCGCGCCCCTGCTCGGTGAGCAGCTGGTCTTGGTTCACCAGCCCGCGCTTCTGCAGGTCTTCCACCGTCGCCGCCCACTGCTCCTCCGACCACGCACGCGTCTTGCGCAACACGTCGGCCGGGTAGTCACCCGTCGCGACGTGCAGCACCAACGCCTCGATGCCGGAGATGTTGTGCCGCAGCAGAGCCGCGAGATGCCCGTCGCCGCGGAACTCGCGCAGCAACGTCTGGGCGTGGAACAGCTGCAGGCGGGGCTCGTCCGGCCACGGCAGGCGCGCGTGCGCGGCGAACAACGTGCGGCCGCTCAGCATCTCCTTCGACCGTTCGGCAGCGCGCTTCGCCAGCTCGGTGATCTCCTTCAGATCATCGGGCAGGGCCTTCGCGAGAGCCTCGTCCGCCGCCTCCCAGCGCAGTTCGAGCATGCGCTCCGGCGTGACCTTCTCCCACGCCTGGGGAATGCGCGCCCGCACGATCTCGGGGTTGAAGTTGTAGAAGGTCGCGATCACGATCTCGGCCCCGACCGCCCCCAGCGCCGCCGCCCGTGACGCGAAGTACCCGCCGGGCCGGTCGAGCCCGACGCTCGCGTACCGGGAGTCCGCCTCGGGGGCGAAGTAGATCATTCCGTGGACGGCCTCGAGCGAACGAAACAGGTTCCTGATCATGTGTCTCAACCTAGAACGTTCCGGCTCGTAAGTCAGGCGCCAAAAATTGTCAGACCCCTCTGCCAAGCTTCTAGACGTGGATCAGAACACCTTCTGGAAGCTCATCGCCGACGCCCGTGCGAGCGTCTCCGACCCGTCCGACGGCGAGGAGGTGGCCGCGGCCGCCTCCGCCCTGCTGGCAGCCCGTCCGCCCGCCGAGATCGTGGCGGCGCAGCAGGTCCTGTGGGATCTGCTGGCCGTCTCGTACCAGAACCCGCTGTGGGCGGCGGCCTACCTGATCAACGGCGGCTGCTCGGACGACGGCTTCGACTACTTCCGCGGCTGGCTCCTCACCCAGGGCGAGGAGACCTACACCGCCGTCGTGGCCTCGCCCGACTCGCTGGCCTCCCTGCCCGCGGTCGTGGAGGCCGCCGAGTCCGGCATGGAGTTCGAGTGCGAGTCGGCCCTGTCCATCGCCTGGAACGCCCACATCAAGGCCACCGGGATGCAGTTGCCGCAGGACGCCTTCCGGATCAGCTACCCCGATCTCGACCCGGACTGGGACTTCGACTTCGACGACAGCGCCGAGCTCGCCGTCCGCTTACCCCGCCTCGCCGCGCTCTACGAGTCGTGACCGACGCCTTCTGGAGCCTGATCGAGTCGGCCCGGGCCGGCACCACGACGTGCTGCGAGGTGGCCGCGAAGGCTGCCGCGCTGCTCGCCACCCGGCCGCCGGCCGAGATCGTGGCGACCCACCAGGCGCTGTGGCGGCTGATGGACGCCTCCTACGTCGCCCCGCTGTGGGCGGCGGCGTTCCTGATCCGCGGCGGGTGTTCCGACGACGGCTTCGACTACTTCCGCGGTTGGCTCCTGACCAGGGGAAGGCAGGTGTTCGAGGCCGCCGTGGCCGACCCGGACTCCCTGGCCGGCCTCACGCTGACCCCTGACCTCACCGGCAGGATCGGCACCTGCGAGAACACCCTCTCCCTCGCGCAGCAGGCCCACGAGGCCGCCACCGGCGAAGACCTCCCCGACGCGGCCTGGGAACCCGGCAACCGCCCAGCCCTGGACCCGTCCTGGGACTTCGACTTCGAGGACGGGACCGAGATGCGCCAACGCTTACCCCGCCTCGCGGCCGTCCACCTGAGCTGATCGGGCGATGAGGACGCCGAACGCCACGTGATCCAGCCACTGCGGCACCTTGGGCAGCGCACGGATCTGCGCGTTGCGGCGCCCGATGATCTCCAGGTCGAGGGCGGCGATCACCAACCCGGCCGCCGCCCCACCGACCACACCGCGCACCCGAAGCCGTGTCAGCACGAACGTCCAGAACGCAGACACGGCAAGGTGCACCACAACGCCGGACCGAACCCCACCGCCGACCAACGACCCGGCGGCTCTGGTGGCGCGCAACAGGTCGTCACCCGCCACCAGAGCGTGCACGGTCGAAGGCACACCGCTGAGCACAACGGCAAGGAGGAACCGACGCACCATCAACGACGCCGGCGCCGAGACCTCAGGTAGTCGCTGACCACGGCGGCCCCGAGCCCTTCCTCGTCCGCCGACACCACGCGCCCGCCACCACGGCGGGCCACGATGTCGACGAAGGCGGCCAGCCGAGGGTCGTCGCCCAGCTTGAACACGGAGATCGTCGCGCCGAGCCGAGCCAGTGCGTCGACCTCGTTCAGGGTCTTGGCCAGGGTCCGGGGCAGCGGCGGGTAGTTGAACTCCGCGTCCCCCTCGGGCTCCAGGTGGGCCGTGGGCTCGCCATCGGTCACGACCAGCACCACGGGCTGTGCGTCGGGATGCCGGCGCACGTGGCGTCCTGCCAGCAACAGGGCGTGGTGCAGGTTCGTGCCCTGCTCCCACACGCCTTCCAGCGCGGTCAGCTGACCGATGTCCACGGCCTCGGCGTAACGCCCGAAGGTCACCAGTTGCAGAGCGTCCGTCCGGAAACGGGTGCGCACGAGGTGATGCAGGGCGAGGGCCGTGCGTTTCATCGGCACCCAACGGCCGTCCTGCACCATCGACCAGGAGGTGTCCACGCACAGAGCGACGGCCGCACGGGTGCGGTGTTCGGTCTCGGACACTTCCAGGTCCACGACGTCGAGGGACATCGAGCCGGAGCGCAGCACGGAGTTGCGCAGGGTTCGTGGCACGTCCCAGGGTTCGGTGTCGCCGAACTGCCACGGCCTGGTCGAGCCGATCAGTTCGCCCGCGGCGCCGGCGGACGTGGTCTCGCGCGAACCCTGCGACGAGCGGAGCTGGTCGACGACGCCGCGCAGTGCCGTTTCGCCCAGGCGCCGCAACGCTTTGGGCGTCAGGCGCAGCGAGCCGTCCGGGGCGCGTTCCACGATGTTCTGCTGGCGCAGCGCCTTTTCGAGCTCCGCCAGGCGACGGGCGTCGACCGAGGCCGACTCGCCGAGCTGGCGTTCCAGGGCTTCGAGGTCGATGTCCTCCAGGCGTGCGCCCGGATACGACTGGGAGAGCTGTTCGGCCAGGGCGTCGAGTTCGGCCAGGTCCGCCATGGCCTGCGCGCCCTCGCCCAGGCCCAGCGGGTCCTGGCCGCGGAAGCGGGCCGACGACGTCCAGTCCTCGCCGGGGCGCAGGCGTTGCAACAACGAGTCCAGAGTGGACAGAGAGGAGCCGATACCACCGAAGGCCTGCTGGGACAACGCGGACAGCTCGGCCCGCTGGGCGTCGGTCATCGAGTTCATCATGCGTTGCGCGGCCGCCGAACGGGCGGCCAGCGCGTCGATGAGCTCGTCGACGTTGCGGGGCTGCTCCGGGAAGAACTCGCCGTGCTTGCGCATGAAGTCGTCGAACATGCGCGGCGTGTCCGGGGAGCCGGAGGCGTGCGCCTCCAGCAACGAGTTGAGGTCGCGAAGCATGCGCTGGATGCGCTTGACGTCCTCGGCGTCCACGTTGGACATGGCTTCCTTGATGCCCTGGAAGCGCTGGTCCAGCAGTTCACGGCCGAGCAGGTCGCGGATCTGCTCGAACGCCTCGCGGGCCTCCTGCGAACGCCAGTCGTAGGAGGACAGCTCCTGCACGGCCGCGGCGGTGCCCGGTGGCAGTGCGTCGAGCTGGGCCTCGCGGAAGCGCGCGTCGTCGGACGGGTCCGGGAACAGCGCGCGGCGCTCGGCCTCGACCGCCTTGTCCAGCAACTGCCTGACCTCGGTCAGCGTGCCGTCCAGGCGGTGCCGGCGCTGGATCGACGCACGGCGCTGCCACAGGCGCGAGGTCAGGTCGTCGAGGCCGCGGGTGCCGTCGACGCCGCGGCGCAGCAGTTCGCGCAGGGCGGACTGCGGCGAGGCGCCCTCCATGATCTCGCGGCCGAGCTCGTCCACGGCCGCGCGGAGGTCCACCGGGGGCGCCAGCGGATCGGCGCCGCCGCCCCAGCGTCCGTAGCGGTATCTCATCCGTACACCGATCGGTCGTCGTCGGAGGAGTTGTCCTTCGACAGGTGGCGGGTCAGGTACAGCGACTCCAGGGCCAGTTCCACGGCGGAGGCGATGCGGCCGACGGGGTCCTTCGGGCCCGCGCCCATGCGGGCCGCCACCTCGTGCAGGATCGGGAGCTCCGGCAACGCCGCCAGCAGGTCGCCCGCGTGCACCCGGTCGCCGGTCGCGACGGGGTGGCCGTCCGAGACGACCTCGGCCAGCGCGCGCAGGTTCAGGCCGGCCAGCCGGGCACGAGCCGTGTCGGCGATCGAGCGGCGCAGCAGGTGGATGAGGACCTCGTCCTCACGGCCCTCCTCCCCCGCCTCGAACTCGAGCTTGCCGCGCAGCACGTCCGGCACCGACTCGAGGTCGACCGGGCGGGCGATGGCCGGGGTCTCGCCGATCAGCGCGGACCGGCGCAGTGCCGACGCCGCGACGGTCTCCGCCGCCGCGACCGCGAACCGGGCCGAGACGCCCGAGCGCTGGTCGATCGACGACGACTCGCGCAGGTGGCGGACGAACCGGGCGATGATCTCCAGCAGGTGGTCTCCCACCTCGGCGACGAGATCGGCTTCCTGGCGGACCAGGTCGACCTCGGCGTCGATCTCCAACGGGTAGTGCGTGCGGACCTCGGCGCCGAAGCGGTCCTTCAGAGGCGTGATGATGCGGCCGCGGTTCGTGTAGTCCTCGGGGTTCGCGGTCGCCACGAGCAGCACGTCCAGCGGCAGCCGCAGCGTGTAGCCGCGGACCTGGATGTCGCGCTCCTCCATGACGTTGAGCAGCGAGACCTGGATGCGTTCTGCCAGGTCGGGCAGTTCGTTGATGGCGATGATGCCGCGGTGGGCGCGCGGGAGCATGCCGTAGTGGATCGTCTCCGGGTCGCCGAGCGAACGGCCTTCGGCGACCTTCACCGGGTCGACGTCGCCGACCAGGTCGCCCACGGACGTGTCGGGCGTCGCGAGCTTCTCCGCGTAGCGCTCGTCGCGGTGCCGCCACACCACCGGCAGGTCGTCGCCGAGCTCGGCGGCCCGCCTCTTCGACTCGGGCGTGATCGGGTCGAGCGGGTGTTCGCCCAGCTCGGAGCCCTCGATGACGGGCGTCCACTCGTCGAGCAACGACACGATGGTGCGCAGCAGGCGGGTCTTGCCCTGCCCGCGTTCGCCGAGCAGGACGACGTCGTGGCCGGCCAGGAGAGCGCGTTCGAGCTGAGGGAGCACCGTGCGGTCGAAACCGACGATGCCGGGCCACGGATTGCGTCCTTCGCGCAGGGCCGCGAGGAGGTTCTCCCTGATCTCGGTCTTGACGCCGCGCGGCAGGTGCCCGGCGGCGCGCAGTTCGCCCGCCGTGCGGGCCAGGTTCTGGGTCACGCAGACGACGCTACGCACCGAATCGGGACCCGTCGATGTGGAGCAACTCCAGGCGCGGGCGGGGCCCGTGCGCCAGAATGCGGGGCGACATGAGTGACAGCGTTGATTTCAAATGGGCCCCTTCACCGGCGGACTGGCGGGCCAGCCTGCGCGCGATGGTGCCGATGTTCAGATGGGCGCCGTGGTTCGCGCTCGTGCTCGCGGTGGTCTCGCTGGTGCTGCTGTTCGGCTTCGACGACGCGCTCTTCGTGGCGCTCTTCGGCCTGGTGTGCGCGCTGGTCATCGGGTTCATGGAGCCGGTCGCGGTGTGGTGGCGCTTCACGTCCGACGAGATGATCAGCCGGACCGTGGTCGGCAGCGCCGACGAGCAGTCGTTCCGGATGGCCGTGGGCAACGCGGTGCGCGAGGAGATCGTCTGGCAGGAGCTGCCGGGCTGGACCGAGACGCGGCAGGGCTTCGTGCTGGAGACGCTCGACGAGGGCGCGGCGTCGCTTTCCGTGCCGCACCGGGCTTTCGCGTCCGATGAGGACACGGCGTCGTTCCGCACTCTCCTCGAAAAGCACATCGGTCCGGCCAAATAGTCGTCTCGGATCGGGCACACCGGGTGGGGCTGGCGGGGCAGGGCCACGTAATCTCGTCGGGTGTCCTGTGCAAGTGCCACGCTGGTCGTGTGGACGTCGGGATGGCTGCACGGTCTAGCCGCCGCCGACGACGTCCTCGACGCCCTGCACATGTGGGCCGAGCAGCACGAGGTGGTGGCCGACGACGACGGCACCGCCACGGCGCTCGACCTCCCCGGTCCCGACGAGGCCCCCGTGGGGCCCGCTCTGCTGCTGGCCGCCCTGCGGCGCGCGGGCGCGACCTCCGCCCGGCTGGTGCTGCCAGTACCGGGCGACGTACGAGGCCTGGGAGGCAAAGGCCAGCTCTCGACGTGCGCGCTGCGGTCCGGCGAGGCTCTCGTGGTGCCGTCCGTGCACATCGGGCTCGTGCCGAAGATCGTGGCGGACGGCGTGATGCGCTGGACGGTGTTCGACCTGCCGTCGTCCAACGGCCTGGAGCACATCCCGATCGGTGAGGCCGAGCACGGCCTGGGCGCGGCGCTGCGCGAGGCGACGGCGGCCCTGGCGTCGCTCGACGTGGCCAAGCACCGCCCGAACGTCCGCAAGGAGATCACCGACCTCTCGGCGGAGAACTCCAAGCTGCCGTGGCCGGACGCGATGCCGCCCCGCTCGCTGCGGGTGCTGCAACGGGCCGCCGAGGTGGCCGCGATCGTGTCCGTGGCGAGCTCCGACTCCCCCGGCGGCGCGATGTCGGCGTCGGCGATGACCGCGCGCACCGAGGCGCTGCGGCCGGTGGCGGAGGCCGTGCGCCGCGCACGGTGCGCGGCGGTCGACGAGGCCGTGCGCGTGCTGGCGGACAGCGGAGCCGGCCGGCACTGACGTCAGGTGACGACCTGGAGGAACTCCTGGTCGATCTCCCGGTGGGTGTAGTTGATGCCGCGCGCGGCCTGGTCCATCGTCCAGGTGATGGGACGGAAGTCCGGGCCGGTGCGGTAGCCGCCGGAGAAGACCTCGTTGCGGTTGCCGGACGGGTCGAAGAAGTAGATGGTGCCGCCGCGGGTGATGCCGTGGCGGGCGGGACCGAAGTCGATCGGCACGTCGTCCATCGACATGACGTCGCCTGCCCGCAGCAACGCGCTCCAGTCGTCGATCTCGTAGGCGAAGTGGTGGAGCTTTCCGTTGGCGCCCTTGACGAACGCGATGTCGTGCGGCTGGTCACCGCAGGACATCCACGAGCCGACGAGGTCGGAGTCCTCGTGGCTCGCGACCAGCCGTTCGGACGGCCGGAAGGCCAGCACGTCGGTGAAGAACCGCTCCAGCAGGGCCGGGTCCTCGGTGGTGATCAGGGCGTGGTTGATCCGGGGCACGCCGATGCCGCGCAGGTCGCGGGGCCACGGGTCGGGGTTGAGCTTGCCGACCCTCGTGCCCAGGTAGTCGACGTCGGAGTAGAGCTCCAGCACGTGCTCGGACGGCAGCGTGACGCGCAGCCCGTCACCCACGCCCACGTTGTCCCCCTTGGACATCCGCTCGCAGGTGGCGCCGAACGACCGCGCCTTCGACTCGATCGCGTCCAGCGTGCCGTCGGCGGTGACCTTGTAACCGAACTTGACCAGCCCGACGCCGCCCTCCTCGAGCACGACCGAGTGGTGGTCGTCCTCGTCCCACGACTTGAGGTAGACCCTGCCGTCCTCCTCGTGGACGGCGTCCATGCCGAGCGTCTCCTGGTAGTGCTGCCGGGCCTGGGCGAGGTCGGTGACACGAACGTGCACGTAGCCGAGTCTGATGACCGCCATGGTCACAGTCCTTCCTGCGGGCGGGGATCGGGAGAGGGTGCGCTGGCCAGCACCGCGCGGAGCGGCTGCGCGCCGATGTCGAGCACGACGTCGGTGACCGGAACTGCGCGGCAGGGCAGGCACTGTCCGGCCGCCTGCTCCGCCGCGCCGAGCACGGACTCGGCCACCGGCACCGGGTAGCGGATCCGTCCGGAGAGCAGCCGGGCGCGGCACGCGCCGCAGCCACCGCGCCGGCACCGGTACGGACTGCGCCAGCCGTGCCGGCGCAGCGCGTCGACCACCGACTCGCCCGCCCGCGCCCGCACCTGGACGTCCTGGGGAACCACCGTGACGACGGGCATGACCGGCCTTCCGGCAAAGTTTCGGAAACTTCCACAATGTTTCCAGCTCGTCAGCAGCATAGGCGCACTCCGAGCGCTAGTTCAAGTTTGAACGAGCTAGATTGTTCCTGAAAGTTGTGCAACTATCCGGCCATGCGTGAGACCAACGAGGAGATCGGCCGGAGCGTCGACGTCGGCGGCGTCGCGACGAACTACCACGACCTCGGCGACGGGCCGCCCGTGCTGCTGATCCACGGCTCCGGTCCCGGCGTCTCGGCCTGGGCGAACTGGCGAACCGTGCTGCCCCGCCTGTCCGAACGGCACCGGGTCCTCGCGCCGGACGTCGTCGGCTTCGGCTACACGACACGGCCGGCGCACCTCGCCTACGGCCCGCAGGTGTGGCTCGACCACCTGCTCGGCTTCCTGGACGCGCTGGACGTGCCGAAGGTGTCGGTGGTGGGCAACAGCTTCGGCGGCGCGCTGGCACTGCGCCTGGCGGACGTGGCTCCCGAACGGGTCGACCGGCTGGTGCTGATGGGCAGCGTCGGCGTGCCCTTCGAGCTCACGCCCGGACTCGACGCCGTGTGGGGGTTCGAGCCGTCGCTGGAGGCGATGCGCGATCTCCTGCGGGTGTTCACCTTCGACGGTTCCGCCGTGCGCGACGACCTCGCCCGGCTGCGCCTCGACGCGGCCACCCGGCCCGGCGTGCACGAGGCGTTCGCCAGCATGTTCCCCGAACCACGGCAAAGCGGTGTCGACGCGCTCGCGCTGGCCGACGACGTCATCTCGGCGCTGCCGCACGAGACGTTGATCGTGCACGGACGCGACGACCGCGTGATCCCGCTGGCCACCTCACTGCGGTTGCTCGACCTGATCGACAGGGCTCAGCTGCACGTGTTCGCGCGCTGTGGACACTGGGTCCAGATCGAACAGGCGGAGCGGTTCACCGCGCTGCTGGAGGACTTCCTGGCCGACCGGGTGAGCGCGACGGCTCGGTGAGCCGCACCAGATCCGTGCGGTGGTCGATGATCGCGGCGGCGAGCAGCTCGCGGTCACCCGAGGTGATCGCCTTGATCAGCCGGGCGTGCACCTCGATGTTGTGGTCCAGCGCCTCGCTCGGATCGGCCACCGCGAACTCGGCCCGCACCAGCGCGCCGCGCAGCAGCGTCACGATCGACTCGTACATGGCCGCCAGCACCGGAACGCGGGCGGCGCGGGCGATCACGGCGTGCAGCCGCATGTTGGCCTCGAGGTAGAGCCGCGGGTCGTCACGCCGGTCGCGCAGTTCCTCCAGCGCCCAGCCCAGATCGCGGGCGTCCTCCGGGGTCGCCCGCTCGGCCGCCACCTCCGCGAAGCCGTCCTCCAGCAGGGAACGCGCCTCGAACAGGTCCACGGCGTCCACCAGCAGCCCGCGGAACCACAGGTCGATCACGCCCAGCCGGACCTGGGGCGGCGGCTGGGCGATGAACACTCCACCTTGGACACCGGGCTTCACGACGACGACTCCGCGCTCCCGCAGGATGCGCAGTGCCTCGTTCATCGCGTTGGCGCTGACGCCGTACCGCTCGATCAGCTCCGTGCGCAACGCGTAGCGCGCGCCGGAGTCCAGCCGCTGCTCGAGGATCTCCTTCTCCAGCTCGGCGGCGATCCGGTCGGGAACGGACGTCATGAACGGCAGTTTTCCACAGTTCGGCAGGTCGCTAGGCCCGAGCGGGCCTCTTCGCCGGTTCGCAGCACAACGGCGCGCACGGCGCACCGTTCACCGTGCACCCCGCCACCGCGAACGACGACAGCTTCCGCACGGGAGCGTCCGCCATGTGCTCGGCCACGAGCTCCACCACGAGTTCGGCGAAACGCGGGTCGCCGTTCGGCGTGGCGGCGCGGGCGAACTCCATGCCCAGTTCCGCGGCCCGGTCGCGGGCCTCGGTGTCGAGGTCCCACACGACCTCGAGGTGGTCGGACACGAACCCGATCGGGCACACGACGACCCCGGTGACGCCCTTGGCGTGCAGGGCGTCGATGTGGTCGACGACGTCCGGCTCCAGCCACGGGATCTGCGGCGGGCCCGACCGCGACTGCCACACGACGTCGTACTCGGTGACGCCCAGCTCCGCGGCCACGAGCCGCGAGGCCTCGACGATCTGACGCGAGTAGCGGTAGCCGCCCTCCTCGGGCGGTCCGGCGGCCTTGTCGGCGGACACCGGCACCGAGTGCGCGGTGAAGACCAGCCGGTACGCGCCATTGAGGGACGCGGCGGCGGCGCGGATGCCGTCGGCGAAAGAGGAAACGAAGAGCGGGTGGTCGAAGAACTGGCGCAGCTTCACGAGTTCGGGGCCGTCCGGCACGGCCTGCAGCGCGCGCACGATGTCCTCGTCGTACTGGCGGCACGCGGAGTAGCCGCCGTACGCGCTCGTCGGGAACACCAGGGCGCGCTTCACGCCGTCGGCCTTCATCTGCGCCACGACGTCCTCGACCATCGGGTGCCAGTTGCGGTTGCCGAAGTAGATCGGCAGCTCGAAACCGGTGGCGCGCACGGCCTCGATGGCCTCGAGGTTCAGGCGGTTGATCGGCGACACGCCGCCGAAGTGCTGGTAATGGGCCTCGACCTCGTCCAGCCGCTCCGGCGGCACGCCACGTCCGCGAACCACGTTCTCCAGGAAGGGACGGACGTCCTCAGGACCTTCTGGGCCGCCGAAAGACAGCCAGAGCAGCGCGTCGAAACTCACCACTCCATCCAATCAGACGCCCGATCGCCTCACATGACGAACAGATGTGACGTCAGAGACCGAGGAAGTGCACGCCGCCGTCGACGAAGACCATCGAACCGGTGGTGGCCGGGAACCAGTCGGACAGCAGGCCGCAGACGGACTTCGCGACCGGCGTGGGGTCGTCGACGTCCCACGACAGCGGAGCCTTCTCGCCCCACATCTTCTCCAGCTCGCCGAAGCCGGGGATGGACTTCGCGGCCATGGTGCGCACCGGGCCGGCGGAGATCAGGTTCACGCGGATGCCGTCCGGGCCGAGGTCGCGCGCCATGTAGCGGTTGATCGACTCGAACGCCGCCTTCGCCGCGCCCATCCAGTTGTACGCGGGCCACGCCTGGCGTGCGTCGAAGTCGAGGCCGACGACCGACGCGCCGTGCGAGAGCAACGGACGCGTGGCCTGCACGAGCGCCTTGTACGAGTACGCCGAGACGTGCATCGCGACGGAGACGTCCTCCCACGGCGCGTCCATGAACGGGGCGCCGAGGCAGCTCTGCGGGGCGAAGCCGATGGCGTGCACGACGCCGTCGAGACCGTCGACGTGCTCACGCACCCGGTCGGCGAGCGTGTCGAGGTGTTCCTGGTTCTGCACGTCGAGCTCGACGACCGGCGCCGGCTTGGGCAGGCGCTGGGCGATGCGCGTCACGAGGCTCATCCGGCCGAACCCGGTCAGCACGACCTCGGCGCCCTGCTCCTGGGCGACGCGTGCGACGTGGAAGGCGATCGACGCGTCGGTGATGACACCGGTGATCAGCAGTCGCTTGCCTTCGAGCAGTCCGGTCACTTGATCCAACCCTTTCGCAGTACGGAAGTTCAGAAAATCAGTGGCCCATGCCGAGGCCGCCGTCGACCGGCAGCACGGCACCGTTGATGTAGCCCGACTCGTTCGCCGCGAGGAACGTGACGGCGCGCGCGATCTCTTCCGCCGCACCGTAACGAGCGGCCGGGATCTGCTTGAGCGCGGCGTCGCGGACGGCCTCGGGAAGGTCCGCCGTCATGTCCGTGGTGATGAAGCCGGGCGCGATGACGTTCGCGGTGATGTTGCGCGAGCCGAGCTCCAGCGCGATCGAGCGCGCCATGCCGACCATGCCCGCCTTGGACGCGGCGTAGTTGACCTGGCCCGCGCCGCCGGTGAGGCCGACGACCGACGAGATGAAGACGATGCGGCCGAACTTCTTGCGCAGCATGCCGCGCGAGGCGCGCTGGGCGAAGCGGAACGCGCCGGTCAGGTTCGCGTCGACGACCTGGGTGAACTGCTCCTCGCTCATGCGCAGCAGCAGCGTGTCCTGCGTCATGCCCGCGTTGCAGACGAGCACCTCGACGGGCCCGTGCGCGGCCTCGACCTCGGTGAACGCGGCGTCGATCTCCGCGGAGTTCGTCACGTCGCACTTCACGCCGAGCAGGCCTTCGGGAGCGCCGGACCCGCGGTGCGTCACGGCGACCTTGTCGCCCTGCGCGGCGAACGCCTGCGCGATGGCGAGGCCGATGCCGCGGTTGCCTCCGGTGACCAGAACGGACCGACTCACTAGCTCTCCTGAGAATCGCTGCTGGTTGACCGGGTGAGGTTATCGGCTACCGGCAGGTAGACCGGCATCGGCGGAGGCATGTCACACCAAGGCGGGCATGATCAGGTGATGCGGGCCTTTCTCGATCAGCTCCGACGCGATGTGGACGGCGACGTGCTCGACGACCCGGCCAGCCGGGCGCTGTACTCGGCGGACGCGTCGAACTACCGGCACGTGCCCCGCGTGGTCGTCCGTCCACGCACGACGGACGCGGTGGTCGCGGCCGTCGGACTGGCCGCGGAGCACCGGGTGCCGATCACCAGCCGTGGCGCGGGAACGTCCATCGCGGGCAACGCGTGCGGCACCGGCCTCGTGATCGACTTCAGCCGGTACCTGCACTCGTTCGAGATCTCCGGGGACAGCGCGTTCGCCCAGCCGGGTGCCGTGCTCGACAAGATCAACGCGCAGGCCGGCGAGTACCTCTTCGGACCGGACCCGTCGACGCACTCCCGGTGCACGATCGGCGGGATGATCGGCAACAACGCGTGCGGCGCGCACTCCGTGAAGTGGGGCAAGACCAGCGAGAACGTCACGAACCTCCACGTGCTGACCGCCGACGGCCGCACGTTCGACACGACGAACCCTCCCCCGCTCGCCCTGCCGACGTACGACCCGGCGTGGTTTCCGCAGCTCAGCCGCAGGGTCAGCGGGTACGCGCTGGACGCCCCGACGCTGACGCGGCAGCTGGTCGGCACCGAGGGCACGTGCGTGGTGCTGCTGGGCGCGGAACTCAAGCTCGTGCGCAGGCCCGAGCGCCGCGTCCTGGTCGTGCTGGGCTTCGCGGACACCTACGAGGCCGCCGACCAGGTCACCCAGATCGAGAACGCGCTCGCGATCGAGGGCCTGAACGAGGCGCTGGTGCACAGCGTCCGCTCCCGCCCCGACCTGCCGGAGGGCCGCAGCTGGCTGTTCGTCGAGGTCGAGGACGACCCCGGACGCGTCGCCAGGATCACGAAGAACTCGATGATCATCCACGACCCGGCGCAGCAGCGGGCGCTGTGGCGGATCCGCGAGGACGGCGCCGGCCTCGCCACCCGCATGGCCGACGGCAGCGAGGCCTGGTCGGGCTGGGAGGACGCGGCCGTCCCGCCGGAGCGCCTCGGCGCCTACCTGCGTGAGTTCGACGAACTGCTGACCGGATACGGCCGCCGTGGCATCACCTACGGCCACTACGGCGAGGGATGCATCCACGTCCGCATCGACTTCGACCTCGCGCACGGCTACCGCGAGTTCCTGCAGGACGCCGCCGACCTGGTCGTCCGTCACGGCGGCAGCCTGTCGGGCGAGCACGGCGACGGCCAGGCGCGGTCCGAGCTGCTCAGCCGCATGTACCCGCCGGAGGCGATCCAGGCGTTCCGCGAGTTCAAGCACGCCTTCGACCCCGGGAACCTGCTCAACCCCGGCCGGATCGTCGAGCCGCTGAAGCTCGACGACGACCTGCGGATCCTGGTCGCACCACCGAAGATCCCGACCCGCGCGGAGTTCGCGAGCGACACCCGGCGGTGCGTCGGCGTCGGCAAGTGCCTGAACACCCACGGCGGCGTGATGTGCCCGAGCTACCGCGTGACCAAGGAGGAGAAGCACTCCACGCGAGGCCGTGCGCACCTGCTGTTCGAGATGCTCAACGGCGACGTGGTCAAGGGCGGCTGGAGGTCACCCGAGGTCGCGGAGGCGCTGGACCTCTGCCTGGGCTGCAAGGGCTGCAAACGCGACTGCCCGGTCGACGTCGACATGGCGAGCTACAAGGCCGAGTTCCTGCACGAGCACTACAAGAGGCGGATCCGGCCGCGGGCGCACTACGTCATGGGCTGGCTGCCGACGTGGCTGAAGTACGGGCTGGTCAACAGGTTCACCGCGAAACTCGGCCGGTTCGCCGGGATCACGCCGGAACGCGCGCTGCCGACGCAGACCACTCGCCTGGTCCGCCAGCTGCACCCGCTCGGCGAGGGCGATCCGGTGCTGCTGTTCCCCGACACGTTCACGAACCACTTCGAACCGGGCGTCGGGCTCGACGCCGCGAACGTGCTGGCGCACCTGGGAAACCGCGTCGAGGTGCCGTCCGCGAACGTCTGCTGTGGACTGACCTGGCACTCGACCGGCCAGCTCGGCAAGGCCCGCCGGGTGGTCGAGCGCACCGCGCGGGCACTGCTCCCGTGGACGAGCCAGGGCGTTCCGGTGATCGGCCTGGAGCCGAGCTGCACGGCGTTCCTGAGGACCGAGGTCACGAAGCTGTCCCAGGAACACTCGGTGCAAGCGCTTGCCGACGCCACCCGCACGTTCGCCGAGCACGTCGCGCCGAAGCTGCCCGAACTCGAGGGCACCCGCGAGGCCGTCGTGCAGACCCACTGCCACCAGTACGCGGAACTCGGGTTCGGCCCGGACCGCGAAGCGATGGCCAAGGCCGGTCTGAAGCCGAAGATCGTCGAGGGCTGCTGCGGGCTGGCCGGCAACTTCGGTTTCGAGAAGGGCCACTACGACGTCTCGATCGCCTGCGCCGAACAGGACCTGCTGCCGGCGTTGCGGGACAACGAGGACGCGCTGGTGATCGCGGACGGCTTCAGCTGCCGCACGCAGATCCGCCACACCACCGAACGCAGGCCCGTCCACCTGGCCAGCGCTCTCGCGGCCCGGCTGGGTGTGATTTACCGCTGACTAACCGCGCCCGGCCATCGTCGTGCGCATGCAGAAGAGGATTGGTGCCGCCGTGCTGGCGGCCGCGGCGATCGCCGTGACGTTCGCCGGACCGGCCCAGGCCGAGACGAACCCGTACTGCGGCAGCGTCACGCAGATCGGCGCCACGAAGTACATCAAGGCGGGCTCCGAGACCGTCGCCTCGGTCAAGCAGTTCAAGGGCTGCAACAAGAACTGGGGCTACACCTACGTCTGGGACTCCTGGAAGTCCAAGCACGGCAGCAAGTTCCGTGCCGCCGCGGGCATCTACACCCGCACCAGCGAGGGCCCGCTGGGCTACAGCGGCCCCGGCGAGGGCGGCCAGGAGGCGTGGTCGAACGGCTCGAACACGCTGTCCGTCTGCACCCGCGGCTACGGCTCGGTGATCTCGTCGTCCTACTCGTACTACGGCCTGACCGAGGAGCGCTGCTGACGTGCTGAAGAAGATCAGCGCCGCCGCCCTCGCGGCCGCGGCCGTCGCCCTGACCTTCGCGGGGCCCGCGCACGCCGAGACGAACCCGTCGTGCTCCAGCGGGGTCACGCAGATGGGCGCCACCAAGTACATCAAGAGCGGCAGCACGACCATCGCCTCGGTCAAGCAGTTCAAGGGCTGCGGCAAGAACTGGGGCTACATCTACGTCTGGGACTCGTGGCGCGCCGACCACAGGACCTACAGCATCTTCGCCGGCGTCCAGGTCCGCGGCGCCGAGTTCCCGAGCGGCTACAACCGGGCCGAGAACAAGCAGGAGCTGTGGTCCTACGGCACGGACACGCTGACCAAGTGCACCAAGGGCTACGGCTCAATCCAGGCGGCGTCCTACGGTGGCGGCGTCGAGACCGAGGAGCGTTGCTGACGTGTTGAAGAAGATCAGTGCCACCGCCCTCGCGGCCGCGGCCATCGCCATGACGTTCACCGGCGCCGCGCACGCCGAGACGAACCCCAAGTGCTCCAGCGGGGTCACGCAGATCGGTTCGACGAAGTACCTCAAGCACGGCTCTGAGACGGTGGCGTCGCTCAAGCAGTTCAAGGGCTGCAACAAGAACTGGGCGTACGTCTACATCTGGGACACGTGGAAGGCCAAGCACCCGTCCAACCACATCCGGGCGGGCATCTGGACGCGCACCAGTGACGGCGCGGTCGACTACGCGGGCCACGACGGCACCAAACAGGAGTTGTGGTCGAACGGCGCGAACACGCTGAACGTCTGCACCTACGCGGCGGGCGACGTGTTCGGATCCGGCTACAGCGCCAACGGGTCGACCGACGAACGCTGCTAGCGGCGGAAGCGGAGGGCGGTCGCCGCATGACCGCCCTCCGCGAGGTCTACCCGATCAGCACCACTCGCCCGCGAGGGAGAGCGAGTTCACCCAGCCCAGCGGGTTGTCGTAGTCCTGGCTCGCCACCCACTGGTCGGCGTACGGCGGAATGCACACCTTCAGGTTGGGCAGCACGGCGTAGTGCAGCTCCACCAGGTCGGGCGACGCGTCGCAGTTGTGCCACCAGAGTTGCGTGGGCGCGCCCGCCTCGTAGTGCAGGCCGCACACCGACGCCGTGCTCACGGGTGCGGCGGAGGCCGGCACCGTCAGGGTGAGCGCGGCGGCGGCGAGTCCCGCCGACAGGAGCAGCGCACGGCTCTTCTGCGCGATCATTCAGATTCCCCCAGAACCTGTTGTGATGGAACGACTACGTCCCGTTCATCCGAACGTACGGCAACCTCCACGGGCTCCGCGGGCAACTTAACCGTCCCTTAGGCGCGTCGCCACGCACACGAAACAGACGTCATGGCTGATACTGCTCCCATGCGGGTGCTGTTGGTCGAAGACGACGACGGTGTCGCCGACGCCCTGGTGGAAGCGCTGCGGGCGAACGGCCACCGGCCTTCCCGCGTGCGCCGGGGTGCCGACGCGCTGATCGCCCATCGCGACGCGGACGTGGTGCTGCTCGACCTCGGCCTGCCCGACCAGGACGGCCTGGAGGTGCTGCGCAAGCTCCGCAAGATCGACCCGGTGCCGGTACTCGTGCTGACGGCCCGTGGCGACGAGCGCACGGTGGTGCGGGGTCTCCGGCTCGGCGCGGACGACTACCTGGTCAAGCCGGTGCGGCTGGCCGAGTTGCTGGCGCGCATCGACGCGGTGGCACGGCGCAGCGCGGCCCGGTCGCAGGAACCGGAGGACGTCGTGCGGGTGTCCGATGTGGAGATCGATCTGCAGAGCCGTCAGGTCGTGGTCGGCGGACGCGAGATCTCGTTGACCACCAAGGAGTTCGACGTGCTGGCGGTGCTCGCGCGCAGGCCGGGCACGGCGGTGAGCCGGCAGCAGCTGATGGACGAGGTGTGGGGCAACGCGTTCGTGGCGGTGTCGCGGACGCTCGACGTGCACCTCACGCAGTTGCGCGCCAAGCTCGACCGGCCGGGGCTGCTGCACACGATCCGCGGTTTCGGCTACCGGCTCGGTGAATAGATGCGGCAACGGCTTCTGTTGGTGCTGCTGCTGTTCTCGCTCTCGGCCGTGACCGCGTTCGCGTTCCCGTTGCTGATGAGCACCGCCTCCGAACGCACCCAGCAGTTCGTGATCAGCCGCACCGCCGACCTGGACCGCTTCGCCACGCTGCCCGTCGACGTCGTGGTGTCGGAGGCGGAGCGGTACGCCGAGGTCTACGGCGAGGAGATCGTGGTCGTCGACGCGTCCGGCACGCCCGTCGTGGAGTCGGGGATGACGGCCGGGGACGTGTCCGCGCAGATCGACGCGGCCCTGCGCAACCAGCCCGCCGCGCCCGTGCCGACCGTGCTGCCGTGGAGCGGCGGCGACGTCCTGTTCGCCCGGCCGGTCGGCATCGGCACGAAGGTCGCGGGTGCCGTGGTGCTGCGGGCTTCCACCCGCGTGGCCGCACTCGACGTGGCACGGCGGTGGGCGATCGTGCTGGCCGGGGCGTTGCTGGCGGCGTGCGCGTGCGTGCTGCTGGCACTCGTCGTCTCCCGCTGGCTGATCAGGCCTCTGAAAGAGCTCGATCGGGGTGTACGAGCGGTCGCCGAGGGCCAGCGGCGCACCCATGTCGCCGACACCGCCGGACCGGCCGAGCTGCGGGCGTTGTCGGAGTCGTTCAACCGCATGTCCGACGCCGTCGCCGAGGCCGCCGACCAGCAACGACGCCTGATCGCCGACGCCTCGCACCAGCTGCGCAACCCGATGGCGGCACTGCGGTTGCGCGTGGACATGTTGCCCTCCAACGAATCGCTGCTGACCGAGGTCGAACGCCTGGAGTCGTTGCTGGACGGGCTGCTCGCCCTCGCCAACGCCGAGAGCACCGCCACCGAACGCGCGGCCGGTGGCGTCGAACCCGAACTCGCCGATCTTCAGGTCGTCGCGCACGACCGGGTCGACGCGTGGCGTGCGGCGGCGCAGGCGGACGGCGTCACGATCACCGTCGATGACCGGGCGCCCGGACTGGTGCGGTGCGCGGTGTCGGACCTCGCGCAGGTGCTGGACGTGCTGCTGGACAACGCCATCAAGTACGGCGGACCGGAGATCACGGTGGTGTGCGACCGCGCCACGCTGACCGTGCGGGACAACGGACCCGGCCTGTCCAAAAAGGACCTCAAGCACGCCACCGAACGGTTCTGGCGCGGCGACGACACCCGGCGCGGCACGGGCCTGGGTCTCGCCATCGCGGAGCGCATCGTCACCGCGCACGACGGAAAGCTGAAGCTGCACACCGACAACGGCCTGGTCGTGACGGTGGAACTGCCGAAGGAGCCGTTGCTGTGAGGCGCCGGACGTTCCTGCTGGGCACGCTGGCCCTGACCGCGTGTGGCGCCTCAGAACCCGACGGCACCATCAGGATCGCCGGTGGCGAGCCCGGCGGTTTCTACAACGACTTCGCCGCGCTGATCTCCCGCCTCTCCCTCGCCCCGCTGACCATCACGCCGATCCAGACCGGTGGCAGCGCCGACAACCTCAAGCACCTGCGCGAAGGCACCGCCGACATAGGGCTTTCGCTGAGCGACAGCGCCCACCTGGAACCCGGCCTCGTCGCGCTGGGCCGCGTCTACGAGAACTACCTGCAGCTCGTGGTCCTGAAGTCCTCGCCGTACACGACCGCCGCCGACCTGGTCGGCAGGCCGGTGTCGCTGGGCGCGGACGGATCCGGTGCCGCACTGCAGGGTTCACGGCTCGCGCTGGGCGTTCAGGAGGAGCACTACCCGTTGCGCAACGCCGTCGACGCGCTCAAGGCGGGCGAGATCGCCGCCCTGCTGTGGTCCGGCGGCGTCCCGACCCCGGAGCTCGACAAGGCCAGCGGGATCAGGCTCCTGCCGCTGGACGGCTTCCTGCCGAGGCTGCGGCAGGACCACGGCAAGGTCTACGAACGCGTGGATGTGCGCATGGGCGTCTACGGTTCCCCGGTCGACGTCCCCACGATCGGCACGCCGAACCTGCTGGTGTGCCGGCCGGATCTCGACTCCGAGTACGCGAGCGCCGTCGTGCGGCTGCTGGTGGGCAGGGCCGCCGAACTGGTGCCGGAACAGGCGCTCGGCACGCAGTACCTCGACGTGCGCAGTCTGATCGACACAGGCAAAGTGCCCCTGCACCCAGGCGCGGCGGCGGAGTACCGGAGGTTGCACGGATGATCATCACGATGGCGTCGGTCTCGCTGGACGGGTTCTTCGAGGGCCCCGATCACGACATCGACTGGCACCACATGAGCGACGAGTTGCACAGCCACATCAACGACGAACTGGCGAAGATGACCACGTTCGTCGACGGCCGCCGCAACCACGAGCTGATGCTGCAAGCCTGGCCGCACGCCGAGGACCACCCCGACTGGCCGCAGGCGATGCGCGACTTCGGACCGATCTGGCGGGACACGCCCAAGATCGTCTACTCGCGCACGCGGCAGTTCACCGAGTGGAACACCGAGACCCGCACCGAGGTCGTTCCGGACGAGATCCGCGAGCTCGAGGGCGACACCATGGTGGGCGGCAACGAGCTGCTTCAGACGTTCTTCGAGCACTACCTGATCGACGAGATCCGGCTCTACGTCAACCCGGTCGCGATCGGCGCCGGCACGCCGTTCTTCCGGAAGCCGAACGCCCTGGCGCTCAAGGGCACCAGGGCGTTCGACAACGGAGTCGTGCTGCTCACCTATGGCAGGCGCTGACCGAGCAGCAAAGCCGCGGCGGCCGCGAACATCGCCGTCATCGTGCCGAGCAACAGCCACGGTTTCGACGCGTCGGCCTGCTTCTTCTCATAGCCGATCTGCTCGCCGAGCGTGTCGTAGACGCGGCGCAGCTCCTCGGCGGACGCGGCCTTGAAGAACTCGCCGCCGGAGATCTTCGCGATCTCCTTCATCGAGTCGTCGTCGACGGGCACGGACTGCTGGCGCCCCTCGATGTCGACCACGCCGTCCTCGGTGCCGAACGAGATGGTGGAGATCGGGGTCCCGGCCTTCTTCGCGTCCTCGGCCGCGTCGAACGCCTTGCGGGTGCCGACGGTCTCCTTGCCGTCCGTCATCAGCACGATGCGGGCGGGCGGCGGGCCCTCGGCGCCGCCGACGACCTTGCCGAACGAGTCGATCGACGCCATCGCGGCCACCAGCGCGTCACCCGTGGCGGTCGACTGGGCGAGCTTGAGCCCGTCGATCGACTGCGTGACGGCGGCGCGGTCCGTCGTCGGCGCGACCAGCACGGTGGCCGAGCCGGCGAACGAGATCAGGCCCAGGTTGATGCCCGGCGTGAGGCCCTCGGCGAACGACTTGGCGGCCACCTGCGCGGCCTCCAGCCGGGACGGCTTGACGTCGGTGGCCTTCATCGACAGCGACACGTCGACCACCAGCATCACGGTCGCCCGGTTGCGCGGGACCCGTTGCTCGGACGTCGGACCGGCCAGGGCGACCGTCAGCAACGCGAGCGCCGCCAGCAGGAACGCCGCCGGGACGTGCCGCGACCAGCGTTCCCGCTTGGGCGCGACCTTCTCCAGCAGCTCCAGGTTCGTGAACCGCAGCACCCGCTTGCGCCGGACCCGTTGCGCCACCACGTATCCGGCGGTGAGCAGCCCCACCGCGAGCAGCAGCAGGAACCACCACGGGGCGACGAAGTTCGAGAAGCTCATGCGACACCCCCAGACCAGCGGCGCTTGCGCGCCACCACGAAACGAACCGTGTCCGCGATCCAGTCCGAGTCGGTCCGCAGCACCAGGTGCCCGGCGCCGGCGCGGCGCAGACCCGCCGCCACCTCGCCCCGGTGTTCCGCGGCCGCGGCGCCGAACTCCTTGCGCAGCAACGCGGACGCGGTCACCTCGCGCTGCCGGCCGCTCTCCGGGTCGGACAGCACCACGGTGCCGACCTCGGGCAGGTCGACGTCACGCGGGTCGACGACCTCGATGGCCACGATGTCGTGACGCGCGGACAAGGCGCGCAACGGCCGTTGCCACTCCATGCCGCCGAGGAAGTCGGACACCACCACGATCAGGCCGCGCCGGCGAGGCGGGCGGCGCAGTTGTTCGAGCAACTCCGCCAGGTCTCCGCGGGTGCCCTCGGGCGCCCGGTCGATCTCGGCGATCTTGCGGATCATGCCGCGCGCGTGCGCCAGGCCACCGCGCGCCGGGATCCGGACGTTCTCGGCACCCGTCGAGACGGCGGCGCCGATCCGGTTGCCACCGCCGCGGGTCAGGTGTGCGACCGCGGCCGTCGCGGCGATGACCAGGTCGCGCTTCTCGCAGGCCGCGGTGCCGAAGTCGAGCGACGGCGACAGGTCGATCGCCATCCACGTCTCCAGCTCGCGGTCCGCGACCGTCTCCCGGATGTGCGGGATCGTCGTGCGGGCCGTGACCGCCCAGTCCATCCGGCGCACGTCGTCACCGGGCTGGTAGGTGCGCGCCTCGCCCGGTTCGGTGCCCGGCCCCGGCACGAGGCCGAGGTGGTTGCCCTGCAGCAGACCGTCGAGACGGCGCCGGACGTCGAGCTCCAGCATGCGCAGCGCGGCTTCCATCCGGACGCCGCGCAGGACGGGCGGTGCCCAGGAGGGACGCTCTTCGGCTTTGTCCCGGCTCACGGCCTACCAGCCGGAACCGGCTGCTGCGGACGGGCCGACACCTGCGGCAACGGCACGATCTGCAGCACGCGGGTGATGATGTGGTCGAGCGGCACGCCGTCGGCCAACGCGTCGTAGGAGAGCACCAGGCGGTGACGCAGCACGTCCGGGACGACGTCCACGACGTCCTGCGGCAGCACGTAGTCACGACCGCGCACGAGCGCGAGACCACGTGCGGCGGCGATGATGCCGAGCGAGGCACGCGGCGAGGCACCGTAGGCGACCCAGCCGGCGACGTCGGTGAGGCCGTGCTCGCCAGGCGCGCGGGTCGCGATCACCAGGCGCACCACGTAGTCGACGAGCGCGTGGTGGACGAAGACGCGCGACGCCACGCCCTGCAGGCGCACCAGTTCCTCGGGCGAGAGGACCTGGTTCGGCACCGGCGCCTCGACGCCCATGCGGTAGACGATCTCGCGCTCTTCCTCGGCGGTCGGGTACTCGACCTGGATCTTGAACAGGAACCGGTCGCGCTGCGCCTCTGGCAGCGGGTACACGCCCTCGTTCTCGATCGGGTTCTGCGTCGCCAGCACGAGGAACGGGTTCGGCATCGGGAACGTGCGGCCACCGATGGACACGTGCCGCTCGGCCATGACCTCGAGCATCGCCGACTGCACCTTGGCGGGCGCGCGGTTGATCTCGTCGGCGAGCACGAAGTTCGCGACGACGGGCCCGAGTTCGACGTCGAACGTCTCGGTGGACTGGCGGTAGATGCGGGTGCCGAGGATGTCGGCGGGCACCAGGTCGGGCGTGAACTGCACGCGGGAGAACGAGCCGCCCACGACACGGGCGAACGTCTCGACAGCGAGCGTCTTCGCGACACCCGGCACACCTTCGAGCAGCAGATGGCCCTTGGCCAGCAGACCCACGAGCATCCGCTCGACGAGCCGGTCCTGGCCGACGATGACCCGCTTCACCTCGAACACGGTGCGTTCGAGCAGCTGGGCGTCACGAGCCGGGGTGACGGGCGCCGATGCGTTCGGCGTTGCCTCGGCGGCGGGCTCGGTCACGTGCGGGCCTCCATGCAGAACAGGGTTTTACCGATAGTGGAACAGTCTTACCCTTCGCCTGTTCAACCGCTGTGAAGGGTGTCCAGGTCGGCGGGCGTGTCGACGTCCTGAGCCTCACCGGGCAAAGCGGACACTTCGACGGGGTCGAGCTGAAGCAGAGTCTTGCGCAACGGCAGGTTCCGTGGATCTTCGGGGAGGGCTTCCCGCAGCTCAGCGGCGTTCCAGTAGCCGATCAACCATTGCACGCGGTCGTCCTTCAGCACGGCGTTGCGTCCGGCTCCCCGCAGCCTCGCGATGGTGGCCTTCGTGAGGCCCGGCTGGTCGACGGCGAGCACCGCGACCCAGTCCTCGGTCACCTCGACCAGCCCGGCGGCCAGCCCGGCGAGCGGTCCGCCGCCGGGTGGGTCCTCGCGTGCCCAGACGACGCCGGGCAGGTCTTTCTCCGGACCCACAACGACTTTCCGGCTCGCGTCGTCCACAACGGACAGCACGTGGTCGAGCAGCGTGGCGTCCCGATAGGACAGTGCGGCCTTGTCGACGCCACCGAGCCGTTCGCCGGTGCCGCCGGTGAGGATGATCACCGCGTAGGTCATGCCCTGCCTCCGATGTGCGTCGCGACGCCCTCCAGGAACAGGTGCAGGCCGAAGTCGAAGTCGGCAGCGACGTCCTGCTCCTCGAAGAGGTCGTCCACGTCGAACACGCCGGCCGCGACGATCTTCGCGAGAGCGGGCATGCGGCGCGGGTCGACGATCTCGCGCAACCGCTGCCCGTACTGGCGGCTGAACTGGGCCGGGTCGTCCTCGAAGCCCTGCTGCAGCGCGACGCCCAGCCAGGCCTCGCCGTGCACGAACGTCATCAGGCCCATCACCACGCCGACCTTCTCCCCGGCCTCCAGCGGCGTGCCCTCGAGTGCACTCAGCGCGCTGTCGAACCAGGCGAGGCTCTTGAGGCCGGTCGGCGGGCCGCTCATCGGGATCTGCAGGAACCACGGGCGCCTGCGGATGCCACCGAGCATCTCCCTCGCCCAGACCCCGAGCTTGTCCCGCCAGTCGCCGTCCGGCAGGAGTGGCGGTTCGTCGAACGCGGCGTCCGCCATCAACGCCAGGAGCTCGTCCTTGCTCTTCACGTGGCGATAGAGCGCCATCGTGGCGTTGCCCATCTCCTGCGCGACGCGGGCCATCGACACGGCGGCCAGGCCCTCGGCGTCCGCGACGGCGATGGCGGCGCGGGTGATGTCGGCGGCGTCGATGGTCGGCTTGCGCCCCCTCTTCATGCCCTCTAGTCAAACAGATGCGTATATCATACGCTAATTCAGGTTTTGCGTATGAGGTACGCATAAAAGGGGGTTCCATGATCGTCGAGACAGAGGGCCTGACGAAGAGATACGGCTCGAACACCGTGCTGAACGGCCTGGACCTGAAGGTCGCGGAAGGATCCGTGCTCGCGTTGCTCGGGCCCAACGGCGCGGGCAAGACCACCGCGATCCGCATCCTGAGCACGCTGACCAGGCCCGACGGCGGCGCGGCCCGCGTGTGCGGGTTCGACGTGACGAGAGAGGCCGCCGCCGTGCGCGGCGTGATCAGCCTGACCGGCCAGTACGCGGCGGTGGACGAGGAGCAGACCGGCCGGGAGAACCTGGTCATGATCGCCCGGCTGCGCCGTTTCGCCCGGCCGGCGGCTCGGGCGCGGGCCGTCGCACTGCTGGAGCGGTTCGACCTGGTCGACGCGGCGGATCGGCGGGTGCGCACCTACTCCGGCGGCATGCGCCGGCGCCTGGACCTCGCGATGAGCCTGGTGGCGCGGCCGCGGCTGCTGTTCCTGGACGAGCCGACCACCGGCCTCGACCCGGTGAGCCGCACGACGATGTGGGACGCGATCGGCGACCTGGTGCGCGACGGCGTGACGATCTTCCTCACCACCCAGTACCTGGAGGAGGCCGACCGCCTCGCCGGCCGGATCGTGGTGCTGCACAACGGAGGCGTCGTCGCGGACGGCACCGCGGACGCGTTGAAGAACTCGGTCGGCGGCACCCGCCTGGACCTGACCTTCTCGTGCGCCGAGGACGCGTCGCGAGCCCAGGCCGTGGTCGGCGGGGTGGCCGACGGGCTGACGCTGGGAGTGCCGTCCGACGGCAGTGCGGTTCACCTGCACCGCGTGCTGGACGACCTGCTGGCGGCACGGGTGAGCGTGTCGCGGGTGTCCGCGCACCGCCCGACTCTGGACGACGTGTTCACCACGCTGACGGCGGTGGCGGCATGACCGTCCCGCTGACGATGATCGGCCGCGGCATCCGGCTGAGCCGCCGCAACCTCGACACGCTGATCATGGCGATCGTGTTGCCGGTGCTGATGATGGCGTTGTTCGTCTACGTGTTCGGCGGCGCGATCAGCTCAACCCAGTCCTATGTGGACTACGTGGTGCCCGGCATCCTCGTGCTGTGCACCGGTTACGGCGCCACGTCCACCGCGATGTCCGTGGCCGACGACATGAAGAAGGGCGTGGTCGACCGGTTCCGCTCGATGCCGATCGGCGGTTTCACCGTGCTGACCGGCCACGTCGCCGCGTCGGTCGCCCGCAACGCCCTGGCGACGTTCGCGGTGGTGCTGGTGGCCTTGCTGATGGGCTTCCGGCCCACGGCGTCGCTGGGGTCCTGGATCCTGGCGATGGGCCTGCTGCTGCTCTACGTGCTGGCGTTGTCGTGGCTCGCGGCGGGCTTCGGTGTGATCGCGCGGACCGTCGAGTCGGCCAGCCTGCTCGGGTTCTTCATGCTGTTCATCCCGTACCTGAGCAGCGCGTTCGTGCCGGTGGCGACGATGCCGTCCTGGCTGCGCGCCGTCAGCGAACATCAGCCGATCACGCCGGTCATCGAGACCGTGCGCGCTCTGCTGACCGACCAGCCCGTGGGGTCGGGCTGGCTCGCACTGGCGTGGTCGGGTGGCCTGCTGGTGGTGGCGTTCGGGTGGGCGACCTGGCTGTTCCGGCGGATCAGCTCCCGTTGAGGTGTGCGGCGTCGAGGCGGGTGAGCTCGTCCGTGGTGAGGCTCAGCCGCCCCGCCTCGACGTTCTGCCGCAGGTGCTCCGGGTCGCCCGTGCCGGGGATGACAAGCACGTGCGGCCCCCTGGCGAGCGTCCACGCCAGCCGGATCTGCGCGGGCGAGGCGTCGCGGGCATGGGCGATCTCGGTGACCACGTCGTCGTCGGCCGACGTCCCGGCCTCCTGGTTGGCACCGGTGAGCGCGAAGAACGGCACGTACGCGACGCCCCGCTCGCCGCAGACGCCGACGAAGTCGTCCTGCTCCGGGTGGTGCCCGAGGCCGTAGGAGTTCTGCACGCACACCACGGGTGCGATCCGTTGTGCCTGGTCGAGGTGGTGCGGTTTGACGTTGGACAGCCCGAGGTGCCGGATCAGGCCGTCCTGCTGGAGTGCCGCGAGCTGCTCGAAGTGCGCGCTGAGGTCGTCGAGCGCGCTCACCCGCAGGTTGACCACGTCGAGGTGGTCGCGGCCGAGCTGCCGCAGGTTCTCCTCGACCTGTCCCCGCAGCTGCCTCGGCGTCGCGAGCGGCAGCCACTCCCCCTGCGGCGTGCGGCCGGGCCCCACCTTGGTGACGATCACCAGGTCCTCCGGGTACGGCGAGAGCGCGCTGTTGATCAGCTCGTTCGCCGACCGCGTGGCGGAGAAGTAGAAGGCGGCCGTGTCGATGTGGTCGACCCCGAGCTCCACGGCCCTGCGCAGCACCTCGATCGCCTGCCCGCGGTCGCGCGGCTCGGCCCGGCGGTCGAACGCCGTCCCCCGCTGCGGCAGCCGCATCGCGCCGAACCCGATCCGGTTCACGGTGAGGTCACCCAGTCGCCACGTCATTCCCGCCACTGTGCCAGCCTTGTAGCCGTGGGACTGTTCAGCCTCTCCGAAGCCAGGACCGAACTCGCGCGCCTGTTGCCGGCGCTGGACGAGATCGTGCGCCTGCGGGCCGACGCCGCCGAACTCGCCGTCGGCGGGTCCTCGCTGGGCGGGCTGCCGGAGTTCAAGGCCGCGCAGGCCCGGCTGGACGAGCTGATGGAGACCGTGCAGGGAACCGGTGCCGAGCTGAAGGGCTTCGCGCCGCTGCTGGTGGACTTCCCGTCGGAGATGGACGGTGTGCCGGTGCTGCTGTGCTGGCTCGAGGGCGACCGCGAACTGGCCTGGTACCACCGGACGGACCTGGGGTTCGCGGGCCGCCGCCCCCTCTAGCCGGGAGCCAGGAATCCGGCGATCAGCAGCACCGCGATCAGGCCGGTGATGAGTCCGGCGGCCACCAGGTAGTGCTTCCCGGTGGTGCCTCCTGGCATGCGGCTCAGGATGATCCCGGCGGCCACCGTCAGGACGCCCGCGATCGGGGTCAGCGCCCGCCACGCCTTGTCCCACGTGAACGGCAGGTACTCGTCCGCGCCGTACAGCGACAGGATCAGGGCGGGCAGACCCAGTCCGGCGGCAGCGGCGGCGGCGAGCATGTTGAACCGTTGCTGCGCCTCGCCGTCCTGGGCCACGGCGAGCGTCGACACGCTGCCCAGCAACGACTGCAGGCGCGTCATCTCGTCACCGAGCTCGGCGTCCATCGCCTGGCAGTGCGGCAACGCGCCGCCGTCGCGCATCCAGAGCTGCTCGCGGATGGCCTCACGGGCGAAGTCACGGGCACGGCTGAACGCGATCGACAGTTCGACGAGCTGGGCCATGATCAGCCGGAGCGTCGCGTTCCCGCGCTCGGTCAGCAGGTCGGCGACCTGGCGTTCCATCTCGTAGCGCAGCTGCCGCAGCTCGCCGACGGCGTTGCGCGATCCCTCGGCGACGCCCTTGGCGATGGAGACGTCCCGCTGGTGGGACCGGACCGGGTGAGCGGGGTGCGCGAGGGTCTCGCCCAGCACCTCGCCGTTCCAGGACTCCCGGTGCCAGCCGCCGGTCTCGTTCCAGGTGGCGCTGACCGCGATCTCGACGTGCGTCGCGGTGACCCGTGCCTCGCCGACCAGGATCTCCCGGCTGCCGCGGCTGCCGGTCAGGCGCAGGTACGGCACGGCGAGGCCGCTCCTCGGGCCGTCACCCGCGGTCACCTCGACCTCGGCCCCCAGAGCCGGATCCGCGGGATCGCCCGCCAGCACGCGCAGCTTCACGTCCGCGATCTTCGCACGGTGACCGGATCCGTCCGCTCCTCGCCCGGCCCGTGCCTGTTCCGCGATCTTCGAACCCGCCAGGCTGGAGGACATGAAGCGAGCATTGATCGTCATCGACGTGCAGGAGTCGTTCCGCCAGCGCCCCAACTGGGCCGAGGTGTCCAACCCGGACGTCGTGGGCAACGTGAACCAGCTGGTCGACCTGAGCCGCGACGCCGGCGACCTGGTGGTGTGGGTGCTGCACTCCGAGCCCGGCTCCGGCGACGTGTTCGACCCGGCGCTCGGGCACGTGCGCCTGATCGACGGGCTCAAGCCCCTCGATGACGAGCCGATCCTGACCAAGACCGCGCACAACGCGTTCACCACGACGAACCTGCAGCAGACGCTGACGCAGCGGGGTGTGCGGGAGCTGCTGATCAGCGGCATCCGGACCGAGCAGTGCTGCGAGACGACCACGCGGGTCGGGTCCGACCTCGGGTTCGACATGACGTTCGTGACGGACGCGACCGCCACCACGCCGTTGCCGCACTGGCGGACCGGGAAGGTGCTCGGCGTCGAGGAGATCATCGAACGCACCGAGTACGTCCTGGCCGGTCGGTTCGCGCGGATCTCGGATGTCGCTACGCTGACCGGATCGTGACCAGAGTCGTCTTCCTGCTCGTTCCTGGAGTGCACCTGCTCGACCTTGCGGGGCCGGCGCAGGTGTTCTCCAGCGCTGCCGACCTGGTGAACGGGTACGCGCTGTCCTATGTCGGCGACATGGACACCGTGCTCAGTCATCAGGGCGTGCCGCTGGGTGCGTCGCGTGAGCTGCCCTCTCTCGACGTGGACGACCTCGTGTTCGTGCCGGGGTGGCGGTCGCCGAAGATCGTGGGGACTGGACATCTGAGCGAACGCGCGTTGGCGTGGGTGCGCGCGCACCACGACAACGGCGGCACGGTGGCGAGTGTGTGTGCCGGCGCGGATGCGTTGGGGCGCGCCGGTTTGCTCGACGGACGGCGTTGCACCACGCATCACGAGTTGCAGGAGGAGCTCGCACGGCGCTACCCGGCCGCACACGTCGTGCGTGACGTCTTGTTCGTGGAGGACGGCAGGGTCGTGACGTCCGCGGGCATCGCGAGCGGTATCGATTTGGCGTTGCATCTCGTCGCCGTGCGCCATGGGCCCACGGTTGCCGCCGCGATCGCACGCACGATGGTCATCTACGCGCGCAGGAACGGTGACGACCAGCAAGCCAGTGTCCTGCTGCGGCACCGGTCGCACATCAACGAGACCGTGCACCGCGTTCAGGACGTCATCGAGTCACGCCTCGCCGACCGTCTCTCGCTCGCGGAACTCGCCGTCCACGCCGGTTGCAGCGAACGGACCGTGACGCGGTTGTTCGGCCGTGCGACGGGCATGACGCCGTTGAAGTACCAGCAGGCGTTGCGCGTCGAACGAGCCGAACACCTGATCGGTCAAGGTGCCACGGTCGAGACCGCCGCCCGCAACGTCGGTTTCGAGGACGCCCGGATGTTGCGGCGGCTGCGTTCCCGCTGAGCCACACGCGTGCGGCCGTCCACAGTCGACGAACGCCCTTGCACGCCACCGGAAGCGGCCTAAGCTGACCGCGTGACGACTCTGGCGAACCGCCCCAACACAGCGTTGCTCGTGATCGACGTCCAGAACGGCGTGGTGAACCACGCCCACAACCGCGACGAGGTCGTCGCCAACGTCGCCGCGCTGGTCGACAAGGCGCGCGCGGCCGGCGTCCCCGTCGTGTGGGTGCAGCACAGCAGCGAGCACATGCCCAAGGAGTCCGACGGCTGGCAGTTCGTGTCCGAGCTCAAGCTCGCCGAGGGCGAACCGGTGGTGCACAAGACCTACGCCGACTCGTTCGAGGAGACCGACCTCGAGGAAGTGCTGGCGGGCAAGGGAATCGGCAGCCTCGTGGTGTCCGGCGCGCAGACCGACGAGTGCGTCCGCTCGACCCTGCACGGCGCCGTCGTGCGCGGCTACGACGCCCAGCTGGTCAGCGACGCGCACACGACCGAGGACCTGTCGGAGTGGGGCGCGCCCACCCCGGACAAGGTCGTCGCGCACACGAACCTGTACTGGGAGAACCACACGGCGCCGGGGCGCACCGCGGGCGTCGTGAAGACCGAGGACGCGTTCAAGTCCTAAGCGGAGAACACCTTCAGCTCATCGGCGGAGAAGTAGTTCTGGGTCACGTCCGTGATCCGGACGAGGATCTTCTCCCGCTCCGTGTCGAAGTGGACCACGGTGCCGACGTTGCCCGTCATCGTCGTGCCGGTGATCTGAACGGTGTCGCCGATCTTGAAATCGCCCATGGCACCCGAGCGTAACGACGAGGTCCGACACCGGCATCTCGAACTCGGGACGCGGTCAGGCTCGGGTGATGAGGTGCCTGCTCGGCAGGTAGTCGATCTTCCAGTCCTCGTAGACGCCGCACAGCCCGCACTTCAGGCACCGCAGCCCGACGGTCAGCCAGCGCACCTCGCCGTCCGGGCGGCACGACGACCCGAGAGCGGCGGCGAACTCCTCGCCGCCGCAGGTGCACTCGCACTCCTCCGCGTCATCGTCGTCCCAGTGCTCGTCGGAGTCGGCGATGAACTCCGCGAGACCGCAGCCGAGGCAGGTCCGCCGCATCGCCTGGTCCTCGGTCATCTGCACGTGGAACGACTTCTCGCCACACCCGCCGCACACGGACTCCACGACGTGCGTGACCTCGTAGCCGTCCTCCTGGTACTCGCGGATGGCCTCTTCGAGCGTCATCCCGCGATCCGGTTGATCTCGTCGCTGCGCAGCACCCGCGTCGCCTGGGCGCCCTTGGCCAGCGCCACCATCGCGCGCCCGAGCTCGTCGGTGCTCGTGACGAACTTCGGGGCGACCTTCTTCAGCAGCGGCATGAGCCACGAGGACCACGAGTAGACGTAGCGGTAGATGCGGGTGCGCGACGTGATCCCGTGCCGCGGCTGGATGAACCCGGGCCGCACCACGAACACCGGCCGGTCCAGCGCCAGCAGCTCGTTCTCCGTGCGTCCCTTCACCCGCGCCCACATCGTCTTGCTCTCGGCATCGGCGCCCTCACCGGACACGTACACATAGGTGCCGCCGACGACGCGTGCAGCCTCAAGCGCGTAGTCGTGCGTCACGGGCGTGTACTCGGCCTCGCTCAAACCCGCGGACGTCACGCCCATGCAGTAGAAGCACGCGTCGGCGTCGGCCAGGTCGGAGGCGACCGGCGACAGGTCACCGAAGTCGGCGTGCACCACGTGCCGCAGCTTGGGATCCGCCACGGCCGACGGCGAACGCCCGACCGTGACCACCGAATCCACCGCCGGGTCGAGCAGGCACTCCCGCAACGCGCCCTGACCGACCATTCCGGACGCACCGAACACCACGATCTTCACACCGCAAAACTAGTCCCCACCGCCGAGGTGACGCGCTCGCCGTCCCCCGTCGCGAGCAGGTCCAGCAACGCACCCCGCAGCAACGCGAGCTCACGCGTGCGCGCCGCCAGTCCGGCGGCGGTGTCGCGCACCTCCTCGGGCTGAGCGGCGCGCAACACCTCCAGCCAGTCCTCCACGGTCGCACGCGCAAAGCCGGCCCACGGCCCGTCCGGCTCCACGAGAGAACGCGCGTAGGCCTCCAGCCACAACGTCAGCAACGGCCGGTGTGCGGGCGCGGACAGCCATTCCCACAGCCGCGTGACGAGGCCGGGGCCGGTGCCGATGTCGGCGAGCAGCGCCAGTTCGTCGGCGCGTGCCCGCGCCAGCAATGCCCTGACCAGGCCTTCCTTGCTGCCGAACAGGTAGAGCAGCACGCGCGTGCTCGACCCGATGGCCGCCGCCAACGGCCGCAGCGACACGTCGGCGAGGCCGTGGGTGAGCACGTACCGGTAGGCGGCTTCGAGCAGTTCGGTCTCCCGGGCGGACGGCATGGCAGTATCTTGGCATGACTGAAACAGTCGTGTCAGTGGAGGCGACCATGCTGATCCGCCCGCTCGGCCACCCCGGCGACCTCGGCTGGGTGGTCCAGGCGCACGGCGAGCTCTACGCGTCCGAGCTCGCCTGGGACACCTCGTTCGAGGCGTTGGTCGCCAAGATCGTCGGCGACTACGCGGCCGACCACGATCCTGAGCGAGAGGGCGCGTGGATCGCCGAACTCGACGGCCAACGCGTCGGATGCGTGCTCTGCGTTCGTGAGGACGACACGACAGCGAAGTTGCGCGTGCTGCTCGTGCATCCGAACGCGCGTGGCCACGGCGCGGGCAACAAGCTCGTCAGCACGTGCATCGAGTTCGCCCGGAACGCGGGCTACGCACGAATGGCGTTGTGGACGGTCGCCGGTCTCACGTCCGCCCGGAAGATCTACGAGGCGCAGGGGTTCGAACTGGTCGAGGAAACGCCCCAGCACAGCTTCGGCCACGACGTGACCGGCCAGCTCTGGGCACGTGATCTCTGAGCTGCGGATTTCATGATCACCGCACAGTCCCGCAACCGCCCGCCGCCACCGTTGCCCCACTGCACCACCACGAGAGGGGAACAGGCATGAAGAAGGTGGCAACCACCGCGGCCGTCGGCGTTCTCGCCGCGGCGTTCGCCGGCACGCTGGCCATGGGCACCGCCCAGGCCGCACCGGGCCAGTACCGCATCGAGGTCCAGACCTGCGACGTGCCCGACGCGGGCACCGACTCCCGCGTCGAGGCCCGCATCAACGGCAGCACCTCGTCGTCCGGCTGGATCAACCTCGACAACCCCGGTGACGACCGCGAGCGCGGCGACAGGGACGTCTACGACCGGACGCTGTCCGAGGTCGGCGCCATCAGCTCGATCGACATCGCGTTCGACAACAAGGGCGACAGCTCGCACTGGTGCCTCGTGGAGGTCGTCATCCGCGGTCCGCAGGGCGTGACGGTCCACCCGTACGGCAACTGGCTGCGTTCGGCGACCACGAAGAACAACCCGCTCCGGCTGCCCGCCGCCTGAGTGGTGCCCCGATGGCCCGCTCACCGGCGGGCCATCGGTCACAGCACGCGAGTCACGTACGGCATGATGCCGCCGTACCGCACCGGGGAGATCCGCACCACGGCACCGGAATGCGGCGCTTCCACCATCATCCCGCCGCCCAGGTACAACGCCACGTGCGTGCCGCCGCCGGGTCCCCAGAAGATCATGTCGCCGGGGGCCATCTGCGACAGCGGCACCTTGCGGCCGGAGTTGTACTGGTAGCCGCTGTAGTGCGGCAGGTACACGCCGGCACCCGCGAAGGCGTACATCATCAGGCCCGAGCAGTCGAAGCCGATCTTGCGGTAGTCGCCGTACGAGTCGGCGACGCCGCCGTCGCGCACGCCGTACGTCGGGCCGTAGTGGTTGCCACCGCCCCACGCGTAGATGACACCGCGCTGAGCCAACGCCCGGTTGATCACGGTCTGCACGCGGTTGCCGGACGGCGCGGGCGCGGAGGCGGCCGGACGGGGTGCCGGAGCCTGCGGGGCGGCCTGAGCAGCGGCTGCCGCGGCGGCCCTGCGGGCGTTCTCCTCGTCCTCGCGCTGCTTGGCCTCGGTCCACTGGTCGTACTGCTGGCGTTGCGCTTCCAGCCCGTTGACCGCACCTCGCGCCGAGGCGAGCTCACGTTCGACGGCGTCCTTGTTGGACTGCAGCTCCTCGGTCGCCGCGGCCTGCGCCGAGTGCGCGTCCACGGCCACCTGCTGGGCCTGCTCGGCGACCTTCTTGGCCTCGTCGGCGGCGGCCTGCTTCGACTCGGCCTTCTGCAGCGCGGCACGCGCGGCGGAGTCGAGGTTCGCGGCGGTGCCCTGGTCGCGGGTCACCTGGTCGAGCCGGTTCAGGCTGGACGCGGACACCGCCTCCAGCATCTGGGCACGGGCCAGCAGGTCCTCCGGCGACTTGGCACCGATGTACGCGGAGAACGACCCGACGGTCGTGCCCTGCGCGTAGGAGGCGGCGGCGAACTCGTCCAGTTCGAGGCGGCTCTTCTCCACGGCCTTGGAGGCCGCGTCGGCCTCGATCCGGGCGGCCGAAGCCTCACGGCGAGCGGTCTCGGCCTCGGAGATCGCCGTCTCGAGGTCCACACGGGCCTTGTTGGCGAGTTCGCGCTTGTACGAGACGTCGTCGAGCAGTTCCTGCAGGCGTGACTCGGCCTGCGTGAGCCGCCCGGTCAGCTCGCCGACGCGGGCGGCCTTGGCGTCCGCCTCCGCCCGCGACGCCGAGATCTCCGCGTCACTCGGGTTCGGCGGCGGTGGAGGCACGGCGGCCGCTGTCCCCGTGAGGACGGCCGTCATCAACACCGCGACCACGGCGGAGAGTCGTGTCAACACGGGACATCACCTCCGACCGCATTAGACCAATTGGACTCACTCGGCGCATCCGGAACTAACGCACCGTCAGCCACACGTGTCACAGTGGAACACGCGGTGTGGTCCTTTTGGGACGATCGAAGTTCCGGCGTGTCGCCGAAATGGCCTAGTCGACCGGCCTAGTTGACGCCGCGGTCCCGGCCGGACCAGTACGGCTCGCGGAGCTTGAACTTCTGGATCTTGCCGGTCGCCGTGCGCGGGATCGAGTCGCGGAACTCGATCGACGTCGGCGCCTTGTACCCGGCGAGCCGCTCCTTGCAGTGCTTGATCAGCTCGGCCTCGGTGGCCTCCCCGGAGAGCACGACGAGCGCCTTGATCGTTTCACCCCACTTCTCGTGGGGCACGCCGATGACCGCGACCTCGGCGACGGCCGGGTGCGAGAACAGGCAGTCCTCGACCTCGATGGACGAGACGTTCTCGCCGCCGGTGATGATCACGTCCTTCTTGCGGTCCGAGATCGTCAGGTAGCCGTCGTCGTCGAAGTAGCCGCCGTCGCCGGTGTGGAACCAGCCGTCCTCGATCGCGTCCGCGGTGGACTCCGGGTTCTCCCAGTAGCCCTCCATGACCACGTTCGAGCGCGCGAGCACCTCGCCGTTCTCGGAGATCCGCAGCTGCGCGCCCAGAGCCGGCGCACCCGCCCGTGACTGCTTCTTCGCCTTCTCCTCGCCCTCCGGACCCGGCTGGGCGCGGTTGAAGGTGAGCAGCGGCGCCGTCTCGGTCAGGCCGTAGATCTGCAGGAACTCCCAGCCGAGCTCCTCGGTCACGCGCTGGATCGTGCGCGAGGGCGGCGGTGCACCGGCACACACGATTCGCACGGTGTCACGGCCGGGGATCTCGCCGTCCCACGTCTGCGCGGCGTCCAGCACGGCGTTCCACACGGCCGGTGCGCCGCACATGAGCGTGATGCCGTGGTCGCGCACACGACGCAGGATCTCGGCGCCGTCGACCTTGCGCAGCACCACCTGCGGCACACCGAGGCCCGCGAGACCGAACGGCATTCCCCAGCCGTTGCAGTGGAACATCGGCAGCACGTGCATGTACACGTCGCCCTCCCACGCACGGGTGTGCATGGCGAACGTGACCGCGTTCAGCCAGATGTTGCGGTGCGTCAGCTGCACGCCCTTAGGACGTGCGGTCGTGCCGGACGTGTAGTTGATCGTCGCCGTCGCGTCCTCGTCGGGCGCACTCCACGGCCGCGGGTCCACATCGAACCGAAGCAGCGACTCCGACTCCTCGCCGAGCGTGAACCGGTGGCGCGCCACGACGTCGTCCAGTTCCAGCTCGGGGTCGACGAACAACGCCGAGGCGCCGCTGTGCTCGACGATGTACTTCACCTCGTCGGGGCGCAGGCGGAAGTTCACCGGCACGCAGATGCGCCCGCTGCCGGGCAGCGCGTGTAGCAGTTCCAGCATCCGCGCGGAGTTGTGACTGACGACGGCGACGCGTTCGCCCTCGCCGACGCCCAGTGCGTCGAACCCGGCCTGCCACGCGCGCACACGGGTCGCCATCTCGGCGTACGTCGTCGTCGCTACCGGCTTCGCGGGCTGGTCCGGTTCGTCGATGGCCGCCGTCGTCGCTCCGAACGCGAACGACGCGCGGTCCAGGAAGTCCGTGGTGATCAGCGGTACGCGCATGAAGCGACCCTACGACCAGGTGCTCGGATCTCCCCAGGACGAGAATCGGCCTCCCCCGGATGGAGGAACGGAACTGAGGTCGGGAAGCACGTCGGCGACGGGTTCGTGCAGCACAACGGCCGCCACGGAGTCGTACGGCGTCGGCTCGGCGTTGCAGATGATGACCTCGGCACCCGCTTTGGCCGCCAGCGGCACGAGGCCCGCGGCGGGCTGCACCGACAGTGATGTTCCCGCCACGAGCAGCACGTCGCAATCCAGGGCGGCCAGGCGGGCGCGGCGCAACACCTCGCCGTCGAGTTCCTGCCCGAACGAGACCGTGGCGGACTTGAGGATTCCCCGGCAGCGCGGGCAGTCCGGTTCCTGCTCGCCCTCGGCCACGCGCTTCAACGCGTCCCGCATCGGGCCCGTGGCACCACATCCGAGGCACACGGTGGCGTGCAGCGTGCCGTGCAGTTCCAGCACGCGATGCGGATCGGAGCCGGCTTTCTGGTGCAGGCCGTCGATGTTCTGCGTGACCACGGTGCGCAACCGGCCGGACCGTTCCAGTTCCACCAGCGCCAGATGTGCGGCGTTCGGCTTCGCGGTCCACACGGGACTTTCGAGCTTCGCCCGCCAGGAGCGCCTGCGCACCTCGGGGTCGGAGAGGTAGGAGTCGAGCGTCGCTCCGAGCCCGGCGTCGGCGTCGCGCGTCCACAGCCCGTCCGGCCCGCGGAAGTCCGGGATGCCCGAATCGGTGGAGACTCCGGCCCCGGTCAGCACCGTGATCCGGTGGGCGGACGCGACCAGCGCCCGTGCCGCTGCGCACGCCTCCGAGGCCATCGGTTCACACTAGTCCCCGTGCGCAGCGCAGTGGGAGCCGCGATCGCGGCAGTGGGCTTGGTCACCACCATCACCGGAACGTTCTTGCCGTGGCTGAAATCCGGATCGACCACGAGGGACAGTTACGAGGTGCTTTCGCTCCGTGATCTCGCCGGGTTGGACGGGGTGGCGGGCACCGTAGTGACGTCGATCTGGGTGGGGCTAACGCCACTGGCCATGGTCGCGATTGGTCTCTACGTGGTCCGTTTTCCACGGTTTGCCGCATGCATCGGCCTTCTCTTTGGCACGATCGGGGGAACCGTGGCGCTACTAGCCACAGTCCAAGGGGATAGCAAGGGTGCATTGGTCGGAATCAGCATCTCCGGACCAGTCACCACTCTTGCCGGTGCCGTACTGACGATCGTGGGGGCGATCACGGTGCTCACCTCCAACAGGCGCAGCGCAGTGATTACTCCGGGAGGACAACCGTGAGCTACCCAGGTGGCGGCGGCGGCCAGTGGCAGCCGCAGAACAACCCGTACGGCCAGCAGCCGCAGCAGCCCCAGCAGGGCGGCTACCCGCAACAGGGCGGTTACCCGCAGCAGCCGCAGCAGGGCGGTTACCCGCAGCAGGGTGGCTACCCCCAGACCGGACCGCAGGGCTTCCCCCAGCAGGGCTACCCGCAGACGGGCCCGCAGGGCTTCCCGCAGCAGGGCTTCGACCAGCAGCCCTACGGCTACGCGCCGATGGGCGGCGAGCCGCCGAAGAAGAAGCGCACCGGCCTGGTCGTCACGGCCGTCGTCGCGGTGCTGCTGCTGATCGGTGGCGGTGTCACGTTCTTCGCGCTGAAGAAGGCCGACCCCGGCACGAACGCGGGCCAGGACACCCCGGCCGTCGCGGCGAAGAACCTCATCGAGCAGCTGGGCAGCGGTGACGTCGTCGGCATCATGGCGTCGCTGGCGCCCGCCGAGGCCGCGCTGTCCAAGGACTACATGGACTCGATGACGAAGGAGATGAAGCGTCTCGAGATCCTCAAGCCCGACGCCGACCCGAACAAGCTGACGGGCGTCGAGTTCAAGAGCGAGAACATCAAGTTCGACGAGGCCGCCGCCGAGAAGATCAACGACCACCTCACCATCAACAAGCTGGTCGAGGGCAAGATCACGATCACCTCGGACGCGTCGAAGATCCCGCTCACCGACAAGCTGGTGGACGCGCTCGGCACCGAGTTCAGCACGACCACGTCGAAGTCCGAGACCGTCGACATCACCGCCGAGGTGAAGAAGCGCGGCACGCCGATCGGCATCGCGTCGATCAAGGTCGGCGACAAGTGGTACCCGAGCGCCTTCTACACGATCGCCAACGCGGTCCTGGAGGAGGAGAAGCAGAAGTGGCCGGCGAAGGGCATCGCGGCGCAGGGCGCGGGTTCCGCCGAGGACGCCGCCAAGCAGATGGTGAACGCGGCGCTCGACGGCGACCTGACGAAGGTCATCGCGCTGCTGCCGCCCGACGAGGCCGGTGTGCTGCAGGACCTCGGCCCGTTGCTGCTGGACGAGGCCGGCCCGATGAAGCCGACCGGTGCCAAGCTCAACGCGCTGGAGACCGACGTCAAGGACGTGACCGGCGGCAAGCAGGTCACGATCAAGAAGCTCTCGATCACCGCCGAGGGCGAGACGATGACGATCACCCGCGAGGGTGACTGCTACGCGGCCGAGGTGCCCGGCCAGGGCAACCAGAAGCTGTGCGCGAGCGAGATCACGCAGCTGCTGAAGCAGCAGGGCGGCAAGCAGATCCCCGCCGAGGCGATCGACATCATCGGCCGGGTGGCCGGATCGGTCATGAAGTCCGGTGTCGGCGTCGTCTCCACCGAGGTCGACGGCAAGTGGTACGTCAGCCCGGTCCGCTCGTACTACGAGCTGGCGCTCACGCTGTTCCGCGGCTTCGAGCCCAAGGACGTCGACGCGCTGATCGAGCTGCTCAAGAAGTAAGTTCTCGCTGGTCGTCCACGGCCCTGTCACCCGCAACAGCGCGGTGACAGGGCCGTGGCAGTTCGTGGGCCGACTGTGGGCGTCATGGACATTCAGGTTCTGATCATCGGTGCCGGCCCGACCGGCCTCACCCTGGCGCTCGACCTCTCCCGCCGCGGCGTCCCGTTCCGCATCGTCGACGCCTCACCGGCGCCGTTCGCCGGCTCGCGCGGCAAGGGCCTGCAGCCGCGCAGCATGGAGGTCTTCCACGACCTGGGCGTGATCGAGCCGGTGCTGGCCTCGGGCACGTTCCACATGACGATGCGCGCCTATAAGGGCCGTGAGGTGCTGCGCGAGTGGGACGTGCACGAGGGCCGCACCCCGACGGTCGAACGCCCGTACGCGAGCACCATGCTCATCCCGCAGTTCCGGGTGGAACAGATCCTGCGCGAGGCACTCCCCCAGCCCGTCGAGTACGACAAGCCGCTGACGTCCTTCAGCCAGGACGACTCCGGCGTGACCGCGGTCGTCGGCGGGGAGACCGTGCGGGCGAGGTACCTCGTCGGGTGCGACGGTGGAAAGTCGTTCGTGCGCAAGGAACTCGGGGTGTCGTTCGTCGGCGAGACCCATGAGGACCAGCGGATGCTCGTCGGCGACGTCCGGGTCTCCGGGCTGGACTGCGACCACTGGCACCAGTGGGGTGGCCGCGTCGACAAGTGGCTCGCCCTCTGCCCGTTGCCCGGCACCGACCTCTTCCAGTTCCAGGCGACCGGCGACGGCGAGCCGTCGCTCGAGCTCTACCGCGAGATCGTCCGCGACCGCACCGGCCTGGACGACGTGGTCGTGCACGACGCGACGTGGACGTCGTTGTACCGCATGAACATCCGGATGGTCGACAGGTTCCGCACCGGCCGGGTGTTCCTCGCGGGCGACGCCGCGCACGTGCACTCCCCCGCCGGTGCGCAGGGCATGAACACCGGCATCCAGGACGCCTACAACCTGGGCTGGAAGCTCGCGATGGAGACGCTGCTCGACACCTACGAGTCCGAGCGCAAGCCCGTCGCGGAGTGGCTGCTGGGCATGACGACCGCGATCATGATGTCCGGCAAGCCGTTCGAGCGCCGCGGCGACGAGACGCTGCAACTCTCGCTGTCGTACCGGACCGAGGAGGGCGAGGGCCTGCGGGCCGGCGACCGCATGCCCGACGGCGTCACCGAGCAGGGCCGGATCTTCGACCTGCTGCGCGGCCCCGACTTCGTGACGCTCGACTTCCCGGACGGCCCGGTGCTCGTGCGCCCGGACGGCTACGTCGCCGCGATCGGCCGGTCAGCGATCGACGCCTACTTCGGCGCGAACCCGGTCACGCAGCTGCACCACCGCCGGGTCGCTGCTCGGACCGCCGCGTAGCCGTTCCGCCTCGCCCAGGGCCTCCCTCGCGCCGCGGGGGTCGCCCTGGGCGTGCAGCCAGTCCGCGTACCACTCCAGCACCAGCGCCCTGGCCGGTCCGTCGGCACTGCGGTTGACGGTGTCGAGCGCCTTGCCGTGGTGCTCGCCCGCCTCGCTGAACTGCCCGAGGCGGGTCAGCGCCAGCCCGAGTCCGGCGTGGACGGTGGCGCGGAACTGCTTCGCGGGCGAGTCCTCCGTGGCGTCGAGCGCCTGCCGGTACAACGCGACGGCCTGCTCGAAGTCACCGCTGAAGTACGCCATCTCACCGTAGGCCTGCGTGACCCGCGCCCGATCCAGGTCGAACGAGGACGCCGGCACCAGTTCCAGATCCTCCCGGGCTCCGGCCAGGTCGCCGATCCTGATCTTGAGGCGCGCAGTCTGCATGAGCACGGACATCGGCACCAGCACGGACTCCGGCTCACCCAGCTCGGCCGCCACCTGCCGCGCCTCGGAGACCGCCTTGAAGCCCTCGGCGAACGCACCCCGGTTGATCAGCACCATGACCAGGCAGGACAGCCCGAACACGACGGCCCACCGATCCCCCACGGCCCGGAACCCGTCGAGCGCGTCCCGATACGCCGCCTCCGCCCGAGGCGCGGAGCCCTCGCTGAACTCACCGGCCACCAGCCCGCGCACGAGCGCCGCGAACGCGCGCATCCACGCGTCCGGCGACCGCTCCAGCCGACCAGCGAGCACCTCGAGCCGTTCCGCCAGCCCGGTCGCACCCCAGACCTGACCGCTCGTCAGCATCAACGCGCACAGCGCCGTCGGAAGGTCCTCCTCCCACAACCGCTCCGCCGCGGCGAGAGCAGCCGGCGTGCCGAGCGAGGCCAGCACCTCCGACAGCGGGTCGTCGGGCGTGAGCGCGGCCCAGCGGCGGATCTCCTCGAACCGCTTGGTCATCACCAGCCAATGCCACGTGCGCGCGGCCATCATCCGCCGCGCCACGGCCATGTCGTGCCGGACCGCCCACGCCTGCGCCGCGTCGAGGTTGGACCGTTCCACGTCGAAGACCTTCAACGCGTCGAGTTGCTCCGGGCCGCGCAGCAGCGGTTCGTTCCGCTCGGCCAGCGCGACGTAGTAGGCGGCGTGCCTCGCCGCATCGGCTTGGCCCTGCTCCAACGCGTACTCGCGCACGGTCTCCAGCAAGCGGTAGCGCTCACCCGAGCGCACGACCAGCGACTTCTCCACGAGCGCGGCGAGCAGGTCCTCGGTGTCCCAGAGATCCTGATCTTGTCGGACCTCCTGAGTACGTTGTGATGCAGGGGTTCCCAGCTCGGGGGTACCCCTGCGCGAGCCTGCCTCGCACACGAAATGCACCGCCGCGGCCGTCGCCCCGCCCACGAACACGGCCAGCCGCGCCAGCAACGCGCGCTCGGCGTCGTCCAGCAGCTCCCAGCTCCAGTCGATCACCGCCCGCAACGTCCGGTGCCGCGCCGGTCCGGTTCGCGCGCCGCGGTCGAGCAGCCGCAGCCGGCTGTCCACCCGCGACTCCAGCTGCGCCACCGACAGCGACCTGGCGCGGGCCGCCGCGAGCTCCAGAGCGAGCGGAATCCCGTCCAGGGCAGCACAAACCCGCCGCACGACGCCAGGATCCAACGCGGACCCGACCCGTGCGGAGAACAGGCCGACCGCGTGGTCGAGGCCGAGCGGCGCCACCGGGTGCACGACCTCGCCCGGGATCCCCAGCGGCTCGCGCGAGGTCGCCAGCACGCGCGCGTCCGGTGCCTCGGCCAGCAGCCGCACGCACAACTCCGCGGCCGCGTCCACGACGTGTTCGCAGTTGTCCAGCACCACCAGCGACGACCCGAGCCGTGAGAAAGTCGGGGCCGCCAGCGGGTTCGGGCCCAGGGCGGCGTCCAGCGCCGCGAGCGGTTCGGCCGCCGAGTCCAGCTCGACGAACCACGCCTGCGGCACCGACGCGGCATGCGTCAGCGCGAGGCGCGTCTTGCCCACGCCGCCGAACCCGGTGAGCGTCACCAACCGGTTGTCCCGCAACAGCTCCGCCAGCGCGGCCAGATCGCCGGCCCGTCCGACGAACGACCCGACCGGTGCCGGCAGGTTGCCCCGCGAGACGCGCTCGCGCAGCACCGTCAGATGGGCGGCCGCCAGCGCCTCACCGGGATCCACGCCCAGTTCGTCGGCCAGCGCCGTTCGAACGCGCGCGAACACCGCCAACGCGTCCGACCGCCGTCCGGCGGCGTTCAGCGCCAGCATCAACCGGGCCTGGACGTCCTCGCGCAACGGATGCGCGGCCGCCAAGGCCTCCAGCCCCGCCAGGTCGTCGCGCAGCAACGCCAGCCGCACGGCCTCGTCGAGAGCGAACGGCGCCTCCTCGAACGCCGCCCCGCGCCACAAGGCCGCGTCGCGCGTCCGGACGAAGGCCTCGACGTCGGTCGACACCTCCAGCCGGTACCCCGACGCGTGCGACGAGACTGTCGAAGCACCGACCACCCGCCGCAGCCGCGACACGAGCGACTGCAACGCCGCGGGACCGTCGACCGGCGGCTCGTCCGGCCACAGGTCGGCGATCAGCCGGTCCGCCGCGACGACGTGGCCGGGTTCCATCGCCAGCCGGATCAGCAACCAGCGCAGTCGTTTACCGCGCACCTCGACCGGTGCGCCGTCCGCGGCCACGACCTGCAACGGCCCGAGCACGTTGACCCGCATCAGGCCCGCCGCACCCCGGCCACCACCGCGGCGGCCACCAGCGCGACACCGACCACCACCGTCCCCAGCAAGGACAGCGACGCCCGGTTGTGCCCCAGCGCGTCCAGCACCCACCCGAGCGGAGTGGCCCGCCCGAGCGGATAGGTCAGCACCACCACCGAGAACACCGCCAGCACGGTGCGCCCGATGGAGTCGAAAACGGGGCGGGCGAACATCAGGCCCACACCGACGCCCAGCAACGCACATCCAGTATGCGCGGCGAGTCCGACAAAAAATTCGCCCGCCGTGTACGGGTGCGGGTTCGTCACCACCGGCCACACCGCCGCCAGCAGCGCCATCGCCAGCGCGACCAGCACCGACACCAGCGCGGCCGCCGTCAGCACCCGCGACCACCCACCGGCGGCCACCACGGTGATCTCACGCCGCACCACGTCCTCGGACGTCGCCACCACGACGGCCATCCACGCCGCGATCGGGTAGAGCAACGCCGACGACCCCGAGTACGCCTCCAGCGGCTGCCCGGCGTCGGAGGAGAACAGCATCCCCATCACACCGAGGAACACCAGCAAGGGCGCCAAATACCGTTGCCCGCGAAAGACGTCAGCGGCGAGGTACCGAACGAGAGAGATCACCGCACACTCCGCACCGAGCACCCGAGCCGCAACGCCTCCGCGAGCACCTGATCGCTCCGGTCCGGCGCCACGACCACCCGCACCGACGACCCGCGGGCCTGCACGGACCGCACGCCTTCCAAGGCTTCCAGAGCGTCCAAAGCGGACACACGGCTGAGATCGATCGTCACGTGCCCACCGGCGAGGTCCACGCGTGTCGCCGAGGCGAGGTGTCCCTCGTGATCGGACACCAGCGCCGCCCGTCCCTCCAGCAACGACACCAGCTCGGCGGCCGCCGAGGCGTCGAGGCCGGTCCACGGCTCGTCGAGCACCAGCACGTCCGACGCCAGAAAGGCCTGCGCCAGCGCGACCTTCTGCGCGTTGCCCTTGGACAGCTCCGACATCGGCGCCGTCATCGAGCCGACGAACCCCAATCGCTCCAGCACGTCGTTCGACTCAGCACGCCGGATCCGTCCCATGTGCGCCAAATACGCCGAAGCGGACATCTTGACGTCGGAGGGGAACCGCTCAGGTACGTAGCCGACCGAAGCAGGCCGCGAGACACGTCCGGACGTCGGCTTCAACACCCCGGCGGCGATCTTGAGCAACGTCGACTTGCCGGTGCCGTTCGCGCCGGTCAGCACGGTCAGGCCGGACACCTCCAGGGTGAGGTCGCGCAGCACCCAGGGCCCGCGCCCGTACCGCTTGGAAACCTGATCGAGGAGCACCCCGCCAAGATAGCCATCCCGGCCGCAGCGACGGTCGCGATCAGCCCACGGAGAAGCTCCGCGCGCCCGAAGCCGGGCGGGTACCGGACACGACTCGTGACTTAGGGCAACCTGGGTTGAACCGGCTTACAGGACAAGCGTACTGTTTGGGGTCGAGGGGCAGGGGTCAACCAGGTGAGGAAGACTCTCCCCCATCCCGAACTGACCACCGCGCTGTCACCAGTTATGGAGTTGCACGTGACTGCACCAGCTAGCAAGGACAGCTTCGGCGCCCGCGGCACGCTCAACGTCGGCGACGCCTCGTACGAGGTGTTCCGGCTGAGCGCCGTGGAGGGCGCCGAGCGTCTGCCGTTCAGCCTGAAGATCCTGCTGGAGAACCTGCTGCGGACCGAGGACGGCGCGAACATCACCGCCGACCACGTGCGCGCTCTCGCCAACTGGGACCCGGCCGCCGAGCCGAGCACCGAGATCCAGTTCACGCCGGCCCGCGTCGTGATGCAGGACTTCACCGGTGTGCCCTGTGTCGTCGACCTCGCCACCATGCGCGAGGCCGTCACCCAGCTCGGCGGCGACGCCGAGAAGGTGAACCCGCTCGCGCCCGCCGAGCTCGTGATCGACCACTCGGTCATCGCCGACATCTTCGGCCGCCCGGACGCGTTCGAGCTGAACGTCGACCTGGAGTACGAGCGCAACCGCGAGCGCTACCAGTTCCTGCGCTGGGGCCAGACGGCGTTCGACGAGTTCAAGGTCGTCCCGCCCGGCACCGGCATCGTGCACCAGGTCAACATCGAGCACCTCGCGCGCGTCGTGATGGTCCGCAACGGCCAGGCGTACCCGGACACCCTCGTGGGCACCGACTCGCACACCACCATGGTCAACGGCATCGGCGTGCTGGGCTGGGGCGTCGGCGGCATCGAGGCCGAGGCCGCGATGCTCGGCCAGCCGGTCTCCATGCTGATCCCGCGCGTCGTCGGCTTCAAGCTGTCCGGCGAGCTGCCCCCCGGCGCCACCGCCACCGACCTCGTGCTCACGATCACCGAGATGCTGCGCAAGCAGGGCGTCGTCGGCAAGTTCGTCGAGTTCTACGGCGAGGGCGTCAGCGCCGTGCCGCTCGCGAACCGCGCCACGATCGGCAACATGTCGCCGGAGTTCGGCTCCACGGTCGGCATCTTCCCGATCGACGGCGAGACGATCGACTACCTGCGCCTGACCGGCCGTTCCGAGGAGCAGATCGCGCTCGTCGAGGCCTACGCCAAGGAGCAGGGCCTCTGGCACGACGCGTCCCGCGAGCCGGTGTTCTCCGAGACGCTGGAGCTGGACCTGGCGACGGTCGTCCCGTCCATCGCCGGCCCGAAGCGCCCGCAGGACCGCATCGAGCTGACCAACGCCAAGGAGTCGTTCCGCCAGGCTCTGGGCGCCTACGTCGCGCACACCGAGTCCGCGGAGCTGTCCGGTGTGGACGAGGCCGTCGACGAGTCCTTCCCGGCGAGCGACCCGGCCGCCATCCACGAGGGTGGCAACGGCTCGGGCGCGCCGAAGGTGTTCCAGTCCGCCGCCGAGGGCGCGACCGGCCGCGTGTCGAAGCCGGTCAAGGTCTCCCTCGACGGCAACGAGTTCGAGCTGGACCACGGCGCCGTCGCGATCGCCGCGATCACGTCGTGCACCAACACCTCGAACCCGTCCGTGATGCTCGGCGCGGCCCTTCTCGCGAAGAAGGCCGTCGAGCGCGGTCTCGAGCGCAAGCCGTGGGTCAAGACGACCCTGGCGCCGGGCTCGAAGGTCGTCATGGACTACTACGAGCGCGCCGGCCTCATGCCGTACCTGGAGAAGCTCGGCTTCCACCTGGTCGGCTACGGCTGCACCACCTGCATCGGCAACTCGGGCCCGCTGCAGGAGGAGATCTCGGCTGGCGTGCAGGAAGGCGACCTCGCGGTCGTCTCGGTGCTGTCCGGCAACCGCAACTTCGAGGGCCGGATCAACCCGGACATCAAGATGAACTACCTCGCGTCGCCGCCGCTGGTCGTGGCGTACGCGCTGGCCGGTTCGATGGACAAGGACATCACCACCGAGCCGCTCGCGTACGACCCCGAGGGCAAGCCGGTGTACCTGTCGGAGATCTGGCCGACCCCGGCCGAGATCGCCGAGGTCATCTCGACCTCGATCTCCGCGGAGGGCTTCACCAAGGGCTACACGAACGTGTTCTCCGGTGACGAGCGCTGGCAGTCGCTGCCCACGCCGACCGGTAACACGTTCGAGTGGGACGCCCAGTCCACCTACGTGCGCAAGCCCCCGTACTTCGAGGGCATGGAGATGGAGCCGAAGCCGGTCACCGACATCTCGGGTGCTCGCGTGCTCGCGCTGCTGGGCGACTCGGTCACCACGGACCACATCTCCCCCGCCGGTTCGATCAAGGCCGACTCGCCCGCGGGCAAGTACCTGACCGAGCACGGCGTGGAGCGCAAGGACTTCAACTCCTACGGCTCCCGCCGCGGCAACCACGAGGTGATGATCCGCGGCACGTTCGCGAACATCCGCCTGCGCAACCTGCTGCTCGACGACGTCCAGGGCGGCTTCACCCGCGACTTCCTGGCCGACGGCGCCCCGCAGACCACCATCTACGACGCGTCCGTGTCGTACGCGGAGGCCGGCGTTCCGCTGGTCGTGCTGGCGGGCAAGGAGTACGGCTCCGGCTCGTCGCGCGACTGGGCGGCCAAGGGCACCTCGCTGCTCGGCGTCCGCGCCGTCATCGCCGAGTCCTACGAGCGCATCCACCGCTCGAACCTCATCGGCATGGGCGTGCTGCCGCTGCAGTACCCGGCGGGCGACACCGCGTCGTCGCTGGGCCTCGACGGCACCGAGACGTTCGACTTCACCGGCGTCACGGAGCTGAACAACGGCACCACGCCGTCGACGGTGCACGTCGTCGCCACGAAGACGGACGGCTCGAAGGTCGAGTTCGACGCGGTCGTCCGCATCGACACGCCCGGTGAGGCCGACTACTACCGCAACGGCGGCATCATGCAGTACGTGCTGCGCAAGATGGTCCGCAGCTAGTCAACCCTGACGAAAGGGCCGCTCACCGCTGGGTGAGCGGCCCTTTCGCCGTTGATGCACTCGTAACGGTGGGCGCGCACCCCGCGATGCCAAGTCACCCTGATCACCGCGGGAGACCCCACATGAGCTTGACCGTGCTCGGCGACCTCAACTGGTTAGCCGTCATCGTGGCCACGATCACCTACTTCGCGCTGGGCATGGTCTGGTACGCGGAGTACGCCTTCGGCAGGGCCTACCAACACGCGTCCGGCCAGGACCTGAGCCCTCCGGAGAACCAGAGCGCGGCCGTCTACGCCGTCCCGTTGCTGACCTGCTTCGTCATCACGCTCGCGACCGCGATGATCGGCAACGCGTCGAACACCGACAACATCATGGAAGGCATCCTGCTCGGGCTCGTCGTCGGTGTCGGCATCGCGCTGCCGGTCCGGTTCGTGACGGGCGCCTACGACATGACGAAGCCCGCCCCGATCACCTTCGCGGCCATCGGAGCGGGCTATCACGTCGTCGGACTCACGCTCGCTGGCGCGATCCTCGGTCTGTGGGTCTAGACGCGCGCAGCCTTGTGCAGCTCACGCAACGCGCGCACGGACGACACGGCGTACTCGCGGTCCACGGCCTGCACGGCCATCACCGAGATGTACTCGTCCTCCGGCAGCTCCAGACGGGCCCACGCGGCGCCGTCCGGGAAGCTGACCGACAGCACGTCGTTCCAGTCGTAGTGGTGGGACGTCACGACGTTGCGCACGTCGACACCCGCAGCGTCGGCGGTGACGCGGGGACGGGTCAGCAGCAGCACACCACCCGCCAGCAGGAAGCCCAGCAGGATCATGGCGACCTGGTCGGACGTCCGGAAGATCACACCGGTCGGGGTGTTGCCCAGCAGCAGCCCCACGATCGTGAACACCACGACGAGACCGACCGCGCACGCCCACGCGACGCGGCGGATCTTCTTGGGACGCAACACGATGGACGTCATCACTCGAAACCCCGCTCGGTCCAGGGCTGACGCAGGCCGCGCAGCACCAGTGCCGTGTCGATCGCGGCGACGGTCGCCTCGTATCCCTTGTCCTCCACCGAGTCCGGCAGGCCGGCGCGGGCCAGGGCCTGCTCCTCGGTGTTCGTCGTCAGCACGCCGTTGCCGACCGGCGTGGACTCGTCCAGCGCGACACGGGTGAGCCCGTCGGTCACCGAGTCGCACACGTACTCGAAGTGCGGGGTGCCGCCGCGGATGACCACGCCCAGCGCGACCACGGCGTCGTGGTGACGTGCGAGTTCCTGCACCACGACGGGAAGCTCGATCGCTCCCGCCACGCGCACGACGGTCGTGTCGACGCAGCCGGCGTCCTCGGCGGCCTTGAGGGCGCGCTCGACGAGCTGGTCGGTGATCTTGGTGTGCCAGCGCGTCGCGGCGATCGCGACGCTCAGGCCCTTGCCGTCGAGCCTGGTCTGCTCTGGACGGCCCTCGCCGCTCATTCCTTGTCCTCCGTAGCGGAAACAACGGACTCGTACTGCTCGAGCTGGTGCAGTTCGTGGCCCATCCGGTCGCGCTTGGTGCGCAGGTACCGGAGGTTCTCCGGGTTCGGGGAGATCGGCAGCGGCACCCGGTCGAGCACGCGAAGACCGTATCCGGCCTCCAGGCCGACGCGCTTGGCCGGGTTGTTCGTCAGCAGCCGCATGGACTTGATGCCGAGCTCCACCAGGATCTGCGCGCCCGTGCCGTAGTCGCGCGCGTCCGCGGGCAGGCCCTGCGCCAGGTTCGCGTCCACGGTGTCCGCGCCCTCGTCCTGCAGCTGGTAGGCCTGCAGCTTGTGCATCAGGCCGATGCCGCGGCCCTCGTGGCCGCGCATGTACAGCACGACGCCACGGCCTTGTGCCGCAACGGCTTCCAGCGCCGCGTCGAGCTGCGGGCCGCAGTCGCAGCGCAACGAGCCGAGCACGTCACCGGTGAGGCACTCGGAGTGCACGCGCACCAGCACGTCCTCGCCGTCACCGATCTCGCCGTAGACCATCGCGACGTGCTCGATGCCGTCGAGCAGGCTGTCGTAGCCGTACGCGGTGAACACGCCGTGCGCGGTCGGGATGCGGGCCTCGGCGGCGCGCACGACCTGCGTCTCGACCCGGCGGCGGTACGCGATGAGGTCGGCGATCGTGATCAGCGCGAGGTCGTGGTCGGCCGCGAAGACCTCCAGCTCGTCGCGGCGCGCCATGTCGCCCTCGTCCTTCTGCGACACGATCTCGCAGAGCACGCCAGCTGGCGAGAGCCCGGCCAGGCGCGACAGGTCGACGGCGGCCTCGGTGTGCCCGGGACGGCGCAGCACGCCGCCGGCCTTGGCGCGCAACGGCACGACGTGGCCGGGGCGGTTGAAGTCGCTGGCCTTCGCGGTCGGGTCGGCGAGCAACCGGATCGTGCGGGCGCGGTCGGCGGCGGAGATGCCGGTGCTGACGCCCTCGCGCGCGTCGACCGTGACGGTGTAGGCGGTGCCGCGCGCGTCCTGGTTCGTGTGGAACATCGGCGGCAGGTCGAGGCGCTCGCAGTCAGCCTCGGTCAGCGGCACGCAGATGTACCCGGACGTGTAGCGGACCATGAACGCGATCAGCTCTGGCGTCGCCTTCTCGGCGGCGAAGATCAGGTCGCCTTCGTTCTCGCGGTCCTCGTCGTCCACCACGACCACGGGCCGTCCGGCGGCGATGTCCTTGATCGCGCGCTCGATGTCGGCGAAGTCGGTGCTCACTGGGCCTCCTCGCCCGCGATGGCCCGCAGGTGCGGGATCGCCAGTCGTTCAACGTACTTCGCCAGCACGTCGACCTCCAGGTTCACCACGTCGCCGGGCGTGCGACGCCCGAGCGTGGTGAGTTCAAGGGTCGTCGGGATGAGGCTCACGGTGAACTCGTCCTCGGAGACGGTCACGACCGTCAGCGAGACTCCGTCGACCGTGATGGAGCCCTTCTCCACGACGTAGCGGGCGAGGGCCGGCGGGAGTCCGATGTGGACGATCTCCCAGTGCTCGGCCTTCTCGCGCGCGAGAATCGTGCCGGTGCCGTCGACGTGGCCCTGCACGATGTGGCCGCCGAGGCGCTGGCCGACCGCGGCCGCGCGCTCCAGGTTGACCCGGTCACCCTCGGCGACCTTCGCGAGGCTGCTGCGCAGGAGGGTCTCGCGCATCACGTCGGCGGTGAAGGAGTCGTCCCGCACCTCCACGACGGTGAGACAGACGCCGTTCACCGCGATGGAGTCGCCGTGCTTCGCGTCGCTGGTGACGATCGGCCCGGCGATGCGGATCCGTGCCGCGTCCGGCAGGTCCTCCGTCGCTACGACGTGGCCGAGTTCCTCGACGATCCCGGTGAACACCGCTCCTCCTAATTTTCCGGAACCGCGCTGATCCGCACGTCCGGCCCGCTCATGGTGACGTCTTGCACGGTCAACCGGACAGCGTCCGTGATGGTTGACACGCCCGCTCCCAGCACCGCCGCGGGACCGTCCCCGAGCAGCACCGGCGCGATGTAGGCGAGCACGCGGTCGATCCTGCCCGCGCGCCAGAACGCGCCGGCCAGCGTCGGTCCGCCCTCCAGCAGCACGTCGACCACCCCTCGTTCGGCGAGTGCGGTCAGCACGTCGTCCGGGTGGTGCGTGCGCAGGTGCAGCGCGGTGTCCTGGAGCTTCGCTCCGACCGGCAGATCGCTCATGCCCACGACCACCGGCAACGGCTGGCGGGGCAACGGCATTCCACCGGCGTCCCTGGCCGTCAGCGCGGGGTCGTCCTCCCGGACCGTACCGGTGCCGACGATGATCGCGTCGAGCTTCGCGCGCATCTCGTGGACCTCCTTGCGGGAGATCTCCGAGCTGATCCACTGGCTGGTGCCGTCGCTCGCCGCGATCCGGCCGTCCAGCGAGGCCGCGTACTTCCACGTGACGTGCGGACGGCCCGTGCGCGCGTAGTGCAACCACGCCCTGAGGGGGCCGCGGCTGACCTCTGTCGCGAGGAGTCCGCTCTCGACGGTGATCCCGGCTTCTGCCAGCCGGTTCGCGCCGCCCGCCGCCCTCGGGTTCGGGTCGCTGACCGCGTGGATGACGTGCTTGATGCCGGCTTCGATGAGCGCTTCGGCGCACGGCGGTGTGCGGCCGTGGTGCGAACACGGTTCGAGGGTGACCACGGCCGTGCCGCCCCGTGCCTTCGTGCCCGCTTCTTTCAGCGCCATGACCTCGGCGTGCGGACCGCCGACCGGCTGCGTGCCGCCGAACCCCGCCGCGTCGCCGTTCTCGTCGAGGATGACGCACCCAACGGGCGGGTTGGGGCTGGTGGTGCCCCGCACCCGCTCGCTCTCCGCGATGGCGAGCGCCATCGCGTCCTCAGGCGTCACGTGGTCCTGATTCCCTGGGCGCCGGCCGCCTGGGCGCGCAACGCCTCGACGGCCTTGCCGGGGTCGGCGGCGTCGTACACGGCGGATCCGGCGACGAAGCAGTCCACGCCGGCCTCCGCCGCCTGTTCGATCGTGTCGGCGTTGATGCCGCCGTCGATCTCCACGACCAGCTTGAGGTGGCCGGTGTCGACGAGCCGACGGGCCTGGCGCACCTTGTCCAGCACGCCGGCCATGAAGCTCTGGCCGCCGAAGCCCGGCTCGACCGACATCACGAGCAGCGTGTCGTAGTGCTTCAGCACGTCGACGTACGGCTCCAGCGGGGTGCCGGGCTTGATGCTCAGCCCCGCCTTGGCCCCGGCGGCCTTGAGGTTCTTGGCCAGCGCGATGGGGTCGTCGGCCGCCTCGACGTGCACGGTCACGTTGTACGCGCCCGCTTCCGCGTAGCCGATGGCCCAGCGGTCGGGGTCCTCGATCATGAGGTGGCAGTCGATCGGGATGTCGGTCACCTTGAGCAGTGACTTCACCACCGGCAGGCCGAGCGTCAGGTTCGGCACGAAGTGGTTGTCCATGACGTCGACGTGGATCCAGTCCGAGGTGGGCACCGCGGCGAGCTCGTCGGCGAGGCGCGCGAAGTCGGCGGACAGGATGCTGGGGGCGATCATCGGCGTGTGGACCACAAGGGTGAAGTCTAGGTGTCCAGCAGGTCGAGCAGCCTGCCGGGAGGCTCGTCGGTGACCACTACGACACCCGCATTGGTGAGCGTCGTGACGTGCGTCTCCCACATCGGGTGACGGCGCTTGTCCGCGTTGGCCTGGGGCAGGACGACGACCTTGCAGCCCTCCACGCCGATGGCCTCGTTCAACGCGGTCAGCGCCTGGTTGTCGCCGATGCCCAGGGCCAGCTTGGCCACCGAGTTCGCGCTGGCGGGGGCGAAGATGAACGCGTCGGGCGTGGGGTAGGGCTTGGGCTGGCTCGGCATCCGCGGCTCCCAGCGGATCGGGAGGTCCGTGAGCGCCTGCAGCTTGTCCAGCTCTCCGGCTTCCTCGAACCACGGGGCGACGGCCGGGGTGAACGTGATGGCCAACCGCCACCCCCGTTGCGCGGCGGGTTCAGCGAGCTCGGTGCGGAACCACGTCTCCACGCCGCCGCACCCCGATGCCACCAGTCCCAGCAGTCGACCCGTCACGTTGTTGATGTTAGGCCGGGCAGCCAGCCGGTTTCGCCGGCCGTCGGCGCTGCCGCACGACCAGGTCGTCCAGCAGCTCTACCGGCTGCCGCGGCCGGGCCTCTTCCGCGGCCGTCCTGCCCCACCAGCCGCGACAGGCCCTGTCGACAGCCTCCTGCCCACCAACCGCGGCCGGCCCTGCCCACAGCCGCCCTACCAGCAGCGCAGTCCCGCAGCCGCCAAGCCGGCCATCGGGCAACCAGCGGCGGCGACCACCACCCCCGCTGGCCCAGCCACAACTTTGCCGAGCATGGCGCCACTCTCGCCGAGCCGGCCGCCGTCCCACTCGGCCGACCGCCGCCCGACACCGCCTCGATGCCGCTCTCTCGCCGCCGCATCCGTTGTGCCACAGGCAAACCGCCGCCCACAGCCCTACGCGACCACGGGCCCCGCAGCGCCTACCGTCACCCGAACCGGTGAACTCCGCTCCCGTTCCACCCCACAACGGCGACGAGGCCCGAAACCTGTCGGACCCCGTCGCTAGCGTCCTTCACGAGCGCTCAAACAGGGCGTCGCAGCACCGCGCAGAACATCGCGTCGGTGCCGTGCAGATGGGGCCACAGCTGAACGTGCGGGCCTTCCCCGAGGTCCGGAACTCCCGGGAAGAACTCCCGCGTGTCCAGCACTTCGACCCCGGTGCGCTGGGCGACGTCCGTCACCACCCCTACGGTCTCGGAGAGATGAGGTGAGCACACGACATAAGCCACGACGCCGCCAGGCCGCACCAGCCGCAACGCCTCGGTGAGCAGCTCACGCTGCAGCTTCGTGAGCGTGCCGACGTCGGCGGGCTGGCGCCTCCACCGCGCCTCCGGGCGCCTGCGCAGCGCGCCGAGACCGGTGCAGGGCGCATCGACCAGCACGCGGTCGAACGCTCCTTCGACGAAGCCGGTCTCGAGGCCGTCGGCCACCTCCACGGTGACCGGCAGGCCTGAGGTGAGCTTGCGCACGAGCTCGGCGCGGTGGGGCGCCTTCTCGACGGCGATCAGTTCGCCGCCCTCGATGCCGACCAGCGCGGCCAGCAGGGCGGCCTTGCCACCGGGGCCCGCGCAGAGGTCCAGCCAGCGGTCGTCCGTACCCCCGTTGTCGCCGCCCTGGAGCGGCGCGCGCGTCAGGGCCAGGGCGCACAACTGGCTGCCCTCGTCCTGGACGTTGGCGAGGCGTTCCCGGACGGGCTCGAGATCGCCCGGGTCGCCCGCTCCAGGCTCCAGGTGCACGCCGTAGGGCGAGTACGGCGCCACGTCGCCGCCGGTGATGGCGGCGAGCTCGTCGGCGCTCACCTCGCCGGGACGTGCCACCAGGTGCACGGCCGGGCGGGCGTCGTCCGCCGCGAGAGCCAGCTTCAGCGGTTCCTCGCGGCTGCCGAGGGCCTCCGCGAACGCCTGCGCGATCCAGCGCGGGTGGGCGTGGGTGAAGGCCAGGTTGCCGATCGGGTCGGTGTCCGGGTCGGGTGCGAGCTCGTCGACCCAGGCGGCCTCGTCCTGCTCGGCCACCCGGCGCAGGACGGCGTTGACGAAGCCGGCGATGCCGGACCCGAGCTCGCCCCGCACGAGGTCGACGGTGGAGGCGACCGCGGCGTGGGACGGGATCCGGGTGCGCAGCAGCTGGTACGTGCCCAGCCGCAACGCGTCGAGCGCCGAGCCGTCCACTTCGGACAGCGGGCGGTCCGAGCACGCCTCGATGACGGCGTCGAGCAGGCCCTGGGCCCGCGACGCGCCGTAGGTGAGTTCGGTGGCGAGCGCGGCATCACGGCCGGTGATGCGGCGGTCGCGCAGCATCTGCGGCAGCACCAGGTTCGCGTACGCGTCACGTTGCCGCACGGCGCGCAGGGTCTCCAGCGCGGCGAGGCGTGCCGGATCCTCCACGGGTGGCCGGGCGGGTCCGGTGCGCCGCTTCGGCGGGTGGGGCCTGCTCGGGCGGGAAGGCTTGGAAGCGCCTCGCGGGTGGCCGGTCATGCGTTGTACTCCACTGTCTCTGGCTCCCCTGCGGCGGCGCGGGTCACGCGCGCCACGGTCCTGTCCTGCCGCTCACAGGCGACGCCTGCCGAGCTCGTCCAGGAGCACGTCATGCGATGCGCTCCCCTGATTCGATCCGCACGCCGCGCGCCCAGTCGGTGGCGGCCATGCGCTTCTTGCCCTGCGCCTGGACCTCACCGAGGGCCACGGCGGTGGTGGCGGTGCCCACGAGCACGCGTTTGCGCTCGACGAGCACCTCACCGGCCGGCAGCGTCACGTCGGCGACCGGCGTGACGGGGCCGAGCTTGAGCCGCTCGCCCCGGAACTCGGCCCACGCGCCGGGCTCCGGTGTCACGGCGCGCGCCAGGCGGTCGACGGCCGTGGCGGGCGTGGTGAAGTCGAGGCGCGCGTCCTCGACGGAGATCTTCGCGGCGTAGGTGACGCCGTCGTCGGGCTGGTCGACGGCGCGCAGGGTGCCGTCCTCGATGCCGTCCACAGTGGACAGCAGCAGGTCGGCTCCGGAGAGGGACAACCGGGTCAGCAGGTCGCCGGAGGTGTCGCGGTCGCGCACCTTCTCGGTCACCACGCCGAACACCGGGCCCGCGTCGAGTTCCTTCACGATGCGGAACGTCGAGGCGCCGGTGATGTCGTCGCCGTTGCGCACGGAGGCCTGCACCGGCGCGGCGCCGCGCCACGCGGGCAGCACGGAGAAGTGGAGGTTGACCCAGCCGAACTTGGGGACGTCGAGCGTCCGTTGCGGAAGGAGGTTGCCGTAGGCGACGACCGGGCAGAGGTCGGGTTCCAGCGCGCGCAGGCGCTCCAGGAACTCGGGCTCTCCCGCCTTGGCCGGGGTGAGGACCTCGATGCCGTGCTCGTCGGCGAGCGCGCCGACCGGGGAGCGCTCGAGCCTGCGGCCTCGGCCGGAGGGGGCGTCGGGGCGGGTGACCACGGCGACGACGTCGTGGCGGGAGGAGTCGATGAGGGCGCGCAGCGAGGGCAGTGCGACCTCGGGCGTACCGGCGAACACGAGTCGCATGGTCAGCTGGACCTGCCGAAGAGTGGGTGCGGGCTCTGCTTCAAGGTGGGGACCGTACCGTCGAACCACTCGGACTGCCGGATTTCCCGCATGGCCTGCTTGCGGGTGTCGGCGTCGAGGCGGTCGAGGAACAGCACTCCGTCGAGGTGGTCCGACTCGTGCTGGATGCAGCGGGCCAGCGTCTCGGTGCCTTCGACCTCGACGGGCTCACCGTGCATGTTCCAGCCCTTGGCCACCACGTGCAGGTGGCGCTTGCAGTCCCACGACATGCCGGGGATCGACAGGCAGCCTTCGGAGCCGTCCTGCATCTCCTCACCGACCACGTCCCAGGTGGGATTGATGAGGTGCCCCGCGAAACCGTCGCAGTGGTACGTGAACACGCGCAGTCCAACACCGAGCTGAGGCGCGGCGAGTCCCGCTCCGCCGGCGTCCTGCATCGTGTCCCACAGGTCCTTGACCAGGGTGCGCAGTTCCTTGTCGAAGTCGGTGACCTCGGTGGCCGCGGTGCGCAGCACTGGGTCGCCGAACAGGCGGATGGGTTGGACGGTCACGCAATGCTCCTCGTGTGGACTGGAGGCCAGTCTACGAGGAGCGCGGTCAGTGCTCGGACGCGCTGCCGAGGAAGATCACGCTCACCAGCGCCACGGCGAAGTGGCCGGTGAAGCGCAGCGCCGTCAGCACGGGACGCAGCAGCGCGTGGAAGTCGATGTGGGCGGCCGGGGCGTGGGAAACAGTGGTCGTCGTCATGGTGTCAACTGTGCCGTTCGCGCAGGTCAGCTCACATCGGCTCGGAGTATCGAGCCTGTGTCAGCCCGAGGTAGGAAGATCGGGTGCAACACTCGGCCGGAAGGTGGACACCTTCGGGTCATGAGGCTGATGCGACCGATCTGGGAGGGGGCGGCCGGCGTGCGCGAGGACGCCCCGTCGGACGCCGAACTGTGGACCCGCGGCGACGAGCACGCGTTCAGCGAGCTCTACGACCGCTATGCCGAGGCGGTGTGGAACCACGCCTACCGGCTGACCGCGTCGTGGTCGACGGCGGAGGACCTGACGTCGGCGACGTTCATGACCGCGTGGCGCCGCCGCGCCGAGATGACGCTCGTCCGGGACAGCGCGCTGCCGTGGCTGTTCACCGTCGCGGGCTTCCTGGCGCGTTCGGAGTTCCGCCGCAAAGCGCGGTTCACCCGGCTGCTGCACCGCGTGCCGCGCAACGAGGTGCAGCGCGACCACGCCGACGACGTCGCGGAGTCGCTCGACCACGAGGCCAGGCTGCGCGAGGTGCTGGAGGCGGTCGAACGTCTCCCCCGCGCCGAACGCGAGGCCGTGGAGCTCGTGCTGTTCGGCGAACTGTCCGTCGCGCACGCCTCCGAGGCCCTCGGGGTCGCCGAGGCGAGCGTCCGCTCCCGCATCTCCCGCGCTCGTGCCCGCCTGCGCAAGCAACTCTCCTACGACACCCTGGAGGTGGAGTGATGGCCTTCGACCTGCCGCCCCGCCGCGAACTCCCCGCCGAGGTCAAGGACCGCATGCGCCCGGCCTTCGAAGACTCCCGCGAGGAGCCCGAACGCCGCGGCCGCGCGCCGCTGGCCGTGGCCGCCGCCGTGCTCCTGATCGCCGGAGGTGTCGCCGCCACGCAGTTCGTCGTGCAGCCGTTCATCCACCAGGCCCGCCCCGGCAACGAGCGCGTCGTCCAGCCCTCCGGCCAGGACCTGGCCCGGTGCCGCACCGCGCTGGGCGACCAGGACTGGCAGTCCGCCGAGATGGTGGAGTTCGGCCTGCGCAAGGTCCTGATCGGCCTGGACGGCCGTTTCTGCGAGCTCACCCGTTCTCAGGCCTTCGTCGCGGCGGACGGTTTCCGGCCGGCCGCGCTGCAGGAGGGCTCGGTCGCCTATCGCTCCGGCCGGGTCATCGCCGGCGTTCCCCGCTCCGGCGCGCGGACCGTGAAGGCCAGGCCGAAGCCGGGCTCCTCCCAGAGCTTCGAGCCCGAGGCCGGCGTCGTCACCCCGCACTTCTTCGTCATCGAGACCCGGCACAACGTCTCCGCGCTCGACCTCGTCTTCGACGACAGGGCGATGCCGATGCCCGTCATCCCGGAGAACTCCGCGACCGGGTCGGAGAGCTACGAGAGCGGCGACGCGAACCCGTGGACGCCGGTCAACCTCATCGCCAGGTGCACGGACCAGGCCTACGCGATGGGTGTGAGCGCAGCCGAACTCCAGGGCTGGGAACCCATGCTGGCAGCGGGCCTCGACCAGCACGACGGCATGGTCGTCGCCCATCGTGAGCACGACGTGTGGGCCGGCTGCTCCTTCAGCGGCGGCTCGTCCGGTCCGACCACCTGGGAACAGCTGCGCATGATCACCGAGAAGCCCGAGAAGCCCGTCCTGCTCGGCACGCACGAGGCCGAGTCGACGCTCATGGTGGTCGGGCGCATCAAGCGGTCGGTCAACACCGTCGAGGTGTCCGACGGCGACGGGTCCTCGGTGACCGCGGACGTCGTGGACGGTCACTTCCTCGCCGCCGTCCCCGTCAACAGGGACGACAAGACCGAATACGCCCAACGCCTGCACGTCGTCGGCCACGACACCGACAACGCGGTCGTGTACGAGGGCGGGTTCGAGTGATCATGGAGCCATGACCTGGACCGCACCTGAAGTCGACATCACCGACGAACCGCTCCTCGGGGCGGAACGCCCGATGCTGGAGGCGTGGCTCGACCGCCATCGAGCCACGTTCCTGGGCAACTGCGCGGGGCTCACCGGCGAGCAACTGGCCGAGGAGTCCGCGGCGCCGTCGAACCTGAGCCTGCTGGGCCTGATCCGGCACCTCGCGGACGTGGAACGCGTCTGGTTCCGCGTCCGCCTGGCGGGCCAGGACGTGCAGGCCGTGCACAGCAAACCGGGCGACTGGGACGGCGCCTTCGAGGGCCTCGACCCGGCCCGAGCCGAGGCCGAGTACGCCTATCTGGTGGCCGAAATGGCCGAGGCCCGCGCGGCTGCCGCCACGCGGGACCTCGACGACGTCTTCCTGCACGAACGGGTGGGCGAGATCTCGGTGCGCTGGCTCTACGTCCACCTGACCGAGGAGTACGCGCAGCACAACGGCCACGCCGACCTCCTCCGCGAACGCATCGACGGACGCACCAACAACTAGCTCAGCCCACCTTCACCACGCGGGCCGCGCCACCTCCGCGCCTCGTCGGCTCGGCGACCGCGCGCCAGCGGCCGTCCTTGGCCCGTTCGACGGCCGTGGCGGCGCCGATCTCGGCGTTCTGGCTGAACCTGTGCCCGATGGCCTGCAGGCCTGCGGTGGTCGAGGCGGCGATGAACGCGGCCTCCGCCGGGGTGGTGGCGGCGTTGCGCTGGGAGGCGCGCGGGGCCGCGACGGCGTCGACCAGGGACATCTTGCGGTCGAGGCGGCCGGTCAGGATCTGGGCGACCGTGGTGATGATCGTGGCGCCGCCCGGTGAGCCGACGGCGAGCACGACCTTGCCTTGGTCGAGGACGATCGTCGGGGCCATCGACGAGCGCGGGCGCTTGCCGGGGCCGGGGAGGTTCGGGTGCGGGACGCCGGCGGTCGGGGCGACGAACTCGAAGTCGGTGAGCTCGTTGTTGAGCAGGAAGCCGCGGTTCGGGACGACGATGCCGCTGCCGCCCTCCGCCTCGATGGTCAGGGTGTAGGCGACGACGTTGCCCCAGCGGTCGGCGGTCGTGAGGTGCGTGGTGCGTTCGGCGTCCTCACGCAGGGCAGAGAGTCCGGCGGTGGCCTCACACGCCTTGGGGTCGCGCGGGTCGGCGGCGGGCTGCGGGGCGGGCAGCACGGCGTCGGGCTTGATCAGGCAGGCGCGGCTGTCGGCGAACTTCTGCGAGAGCAGGCCCTCGGTCGGCACGCGGGAGAAGGCGGGGTCGCCCACCCAGCGCAGGCGGTCGGCGAAGGAGAGCTTGGTCGACTCGATGAAGCGGTGCAGGTACTCGACGTCGGAGACCTTCGACAGGTCGGTCGACTCGAGGATGTTGAGCGCCTCGCCGACGGTCGTGCCGCCCGACGACGGCGCCGCCATGCCGTAGACGTCGAGGCCGCGGTAGCTGGTACGCGTCGGGTCGCGGCGTTCGACCTGGTAGCGGGCCAGGTCGGAGAGCTGCATGTCGCCGGCGCGGACGTTGCGGGTCGAGCCGGGCACGACCGGCGGCTTCTGCACGGCCTTCACGAGGTCGCGGCCGACCGCGCCGCCGTAGAGCGACGCCAGTTCGGTGCGGGCGAGTTCGCGGTAGGTGTCGGCGAGCTGCGGGTTGCGGAACGTGCTGCCGACCGCGGGCGCCTGGCCGCCGGGCAGGTACAGGTCGCGGGTCGAGGTGAAGTCGGCGAAGCGGGCGGCGTTGTTCGTGATCTGCGAGTTGAACGTCTGGTCGACGACGAAACCACGCCGTGCCAACGCTTCCGCGGGCGCCATGGCCTCACGCAGGTTCAGCGTGCCCCACTTGCGCAGTGCCTGCTGCCACGTCTTGGGCGTGCCGGGGACCCCGACGGACTTGCCGCTGGTCATCGCCTCGGCGAACGGCAGTGGCTGGCCGTTCTCGACGAAGAGCTGGTCGGTCGCGGACCGCGGCGCGGTCTCCCGGCCGTCCAAAGTGGACACGCGGCCGGTGCGGGCGTCGTAGTGGACGAAGAACCCGCCGCCGCCGATGCCCGCGCTGAACGGGTCGGTCACGCCGAGCGCGGCGGCGGTGGCGACGGCGGCGTCGACGGCGTTGCCACCGCGGCGGAGCACGTCGATGCCGATCTGGGACGCGTCGGGGTCGACGCTCGAGACAGCGCCTCCCCAGCCCACCTGCTCGGGCACGCGTGGCGATGATTCCGCCGCTCCTGCCGGGGCAGGAGCGACCAGTACGACGGAGAGCGTCAGTGCGGCAACCGTTCGCAACATGCGGAAACTTCTACTCCGTTGTCACCGGATGGCAACACCCCTTGAGGAAGGCCTAAGGTGCGGGCGTGTCGATCGATCTTGATCAGTTGCGAACCGATTTCACGAACACCCCGCTCGACGAGGCCGACCGCGAGGACGCGCTGCACCTCCTGCTGCGCGAGCGCCGCGACGAGGACGCCGGCCTGCTGCGCCACCTCCTGGCCGAGGAGACCGCCGCACACCAGGAGGGCTGGGGCGTGCGCGAAGCGTTGGTGCTCGCCGCCCTGCTGCTCGCCGAATGCGGGCGTGAAGAGGACGTCTGGGCCCTCTGGGAGGCCAAGAACGCCTCCTTCGACACGATGGCAGGCCTCGACGGCTTCCTGCTGTTCCCGGCGGGCATCGCGGGCACGACGGCGCACGTGATCGCGGGTGAGGAGCACCCGGAACGCGGCGACCTCATGACCTACATGAGCGAGTACCTCGAGTACGAGAAGCTGACCGACGAGGACATCCGCGAGCACATCGCCGGCCTGCGCTCCCACTTCGCGAACTGAGCGCCTACAGGACCTCCAGCGGGTCGAGCTTGATGCGCACCAGTTCCTGCTCCTTGCGCGCCGTCCGCACGGCCTGCGCCTCGGCCAGCACGGCGGCCAGCTGACGGCCCTCGCCGCGGGCGACCCGCACCAGGGCTCGTTCCTTGGTCTCGTCGTCGCCCAGCGGCACCGGGCCGAGGACCTCGCCGGTGGGCGGCAGCCGGAGTTCGTCGAGCAGGGCGTTCACCGCGTCCGGGGTGCCGTCGACGGTCGCCATCCGGACCGCGGGCGGGAAGCCCAGCTCGGTCCGCGCGGCGAGTTCGGTGGCGGCGTGCCACACCGGGTCCCAGCGGACCAGGGCCTGCACCGGGGTCAGCGACGAGTCCGCGATCACGACCACCCGCCCGTTGCCGGGCCTCACCAGGCCCGCCGCCGTCATCCACCGCCGGAGCGCCTCCTCGGCGGCGCGGAGGTCGGCCCTGCCCAGCAACGCCCACCCGTCGAGCAGCAGCACGGCACCGTAGCCGCCCTCGGCCACGGGTTCGGCGCCCGGCGTCGCGACCACCAGCGAGGGCCTGCCCGGCACCTTGGTCAGCACCTCGTCCGCGCCGCTGGTCCGCACCGGAATCCCGGGAAACGCCCGCCCGAGCTCCTCCGCCGTGCGCCGGGCCCCGATGATCTGCCCGCGAAGCTTGCGCGACCCGCACGTGGGACAACGGAACGCGGCCTCCGTCGCCGCGCACCACCGGCAATAGGCGGGCTTCGGCAGCCCGTCCTCGGTCCCGCCCGGCAACGCCAGCGGCCCCGCGCACCGGCGGCACCGCGCGGGCCCCCGGCACTGACCGCAGGCGAGCGACGGCACGTAACCACGGCGCGGCACCTGGATCAGCACCGGCGAGTCGGTGAGCGCGAACCGGGCGGCGTCGAACGCGATGGACGGAAGCCGGGCCGTGCGGGCAGCGGGGTCCTTGACGTCCTGCCACTCGTTGTCGCCCACCGACACCACCCGCGGCGCCACGGACCTCAACGTCTCGCGCGACGCCACGATCTCGTGCGCCCAGCCCGTCTCGACCAGCAACTGCGCCTCGGCCGTGCGGGCGAACCCGCCGATGAGCAGCGCGGCCCCCGTCATGTGCGCGCGCTGCACCAACACGTCACGCACGTTGGGATACGGCGACCGCTGCTCGACGTGCAGATCGTCACCGTCGTCCCACACGACCAACAGCCCAGGATTCTGGACCGGCGCGAACGCCGTGGCCCGCGTACCGACCACCACCCGCGCCACACCCCGGCGGACCAACAACCAGCGCTTGTAGCGCTCCGACGGCCCGAGGTCGGCCGACAGCGTCACGACGCCTTCGATCAGCTGGCCACACGCCTCGGCGACACGGGCCAGGTCGCGGTGGTCGGGAACGACGATGGCCACCCCACGCCCGGACGACGCGACGGCGGCGGCCGCCTCCGCGAGCCGGGCGGGCCAGTCCTCGGCGGGCAGCGCCTGCCAGACGGCGTGGGCGGGCCGGCCCTCGTGCAGGGCCTCCAGGTACTTGGGGCCGCGGGGATAGCGCGCCCAGGCGTCGGCGGGGACGGGAGGCAGCTGCGAACGCCCGGCGGCCGCTTCGGGAAGCGACACGGCTTCGGCCGGCGAGTCTGCTTCGGGATGCGAAGCGGGTTCAGGCTGTGCAGCGGGTTCGGCCGGCGAAGCGGATCCGGGGTGCGCAGCGGATCCAGCCTGCGGAACAGCTCCGGGATGCGAAGCGGGTTCGGCCGGCGAAGCGGATCCGGGCTGGGAAGCGGGTTCGGTTGGTGGGACGGCTCCGGTCGACGGGAGCGCTGCGGGGTGCGAAAGGGCCTCGGCCTGCTGCGCCTCGGGCTGCGAGCCCGTCTCGGTCTGAGGAACCCCGATCTGCGGCACGGCTCCGATCTGCGGCACGGCTCCGGTCGGCGGCACAGCTCCGGAATGAGATGCACCGTCGGCCCGCCGCGTCTCGGTCTGCGAAGCCTCCACAGGCGATGAAGCGGCTTCGGCCTGCCGCTCCTCGGTCTGCGCAGCCACCTCGGGCTGCGAGGCCACCACGGTCAGCAGCGCGGCTCCGCCCTGTGGCGCCTCGGCCGGCGGCTGACCCACCCACGCGGGCAGCTGGGGCAGCGGCGGCGGCTCCGCTGAGGCGGCGGCTTCCGCTCGGGCGTGCCGGGGCGGGATGGCCAGGCGCAGCACGTCGATCATGCCGCCCGCGTACCTGTCGGCGATGGCACGGGCGAGGGTGGCGATCTCGGGTGCGAGGACCGGTTCGGGTGACACGACCTTCTCGATGAAGGCGAGTTTCTTGCCGTACTCCGAGGTTTCGGCTCGCTCCAGCAGGTAGCCGTCGACGAGCTGGCCCGCGAACCTCACCCGGACGCGGCAGCCCGCGACGGCGGCTTCGTCCAGTTCGGACGGAACCGAGTAGTCGAAAGGGCGGTCCAGGTGGGCCAAGGGGACGTCCACCACGATCCGGGCGACCGGCAGCGACTCCGCGGGGACCCGCTCCCCTTTTCTCGCTGCGGTCTTCGCGTTCATGCCTCCTGGTGTATCAGACACCCCCGACAGTCACGCGTTGCGCCTCACCAAACCGGTGAAGCCCGCCACGAACAGGGTCGCGAACGCCCAGGCCAGGATCTGCAGCAGCCAGGTGGTGGCCAGGACCACCTGGCCTGCGCTCGCGCCCGAGTCGACCGTGCAGCGGGTGGCGTCGACCTTGACCAGCGGTGTCGCCACGTTCAGGGCGTAGCCGACCTGTTCCACGGTCGAGCAGCGGACGGCTCCGGAGATCAACACCACACCGACCGACACTGCGAGCACGCCGGCCAGCCACACGAGCGCGAGGCCGGGGCGGTAGCCGTGTCCGACGGTCACGCCTCGGATCAGGTGCCAGGCGCGGCCCCATCGCGAGAGCTGGCCGCGGCGGCGCAGGTCGCGTTGCTGGGCCACCCGGATCCGCCGCACGTCGCGTTCGTGCCCCGCGCCCTGGTGCGCGGCGGCGAGCTGGGCCCAGGGTTGCGCCGAGTAGCGCAGGGTGCGCGCCGGCAGGAACGCCAGCCAATCGTCCAAAGTGGCGTCTCGCGGCAGGCCCTCGTAGGTCAGGCCTTCGAGCTGCGCCCTGCCCTCGACGCCCTCGAAGGGCAGGAACAGTTCCTTGCCCACGCGCACGTGCCGCAGGTCGAGCGCCACCTCGGGCGAGCTGAAACGGCCCTCCCTCAGGACGAGCTGCCCGTCGACCCGCGTCCCGCGCATCCGCACCGACGCGTGCTTGCCGCCACCGGAGATGTGGCACCCCTGGGACAGGAAGATCCCGTCGCCGACCCGCAGGTCGACCAGGAAGATCCCGCCCTCGAAACGCGCGCCGACGCACCGGAGCACGGCCGAGATCTGCGATCCGCTCAGCGTCACCGAACCCGCGGCGTGGAACCCGTCGTCCAGGTACACGCTGCCGCCGATGCGCATGTGCAGCGCGTCGATCGACTCCGGGGCGCTCAGACGCGCGCCGCTCAGGCTGAGGTTGTGCTCCACGGACAGGCCCCGCGCGTGCACGGCGGGCGCGGTCAGGCCGCGCAGGTCCAGCTGCGAGAACTGCGCCCGGTCGAGCAGCACCGGCTGCTCGGTCGTGCAGTCGCGCAGCACCAGCGGTTTCTTCGCCACGACGTCGGACAGGTCGAGCTGACCGGTGATCTTCGCCCCGACGAGCACGAACCCGCCGGGATCCAGTAAGTCGTGCTCGATCATCCGCCGCCGGATCTCATCCCCCTTGATCTCCACGGGGGCAACGTTATCCGGAGATCGACTCCTGGCCGTTCTCGATGTGACCGCACAGACGACGGCGGAACCGGGGCTCCTCCTCCACCGTCACCGTCAGGTCGTACCAGCCGGAGTTCATGACGGTCAGCCATGGGATGACGTGACGATGTCCCGGCCTCACAACGTAACGACGCCGCCCCAGCACGAACGTCAGCCGCGACGATCCGCTGTTCTCGAACGTCAACGTCAGCACACGGCTGTATCCACGCACCGACGACGAGACGCGCGCACGGTCAGAGGAAGACCCAGCGAACTCACGCCGGAAGCCGTTGGGACCCAGCAACACGAGGTCGTGATCACCGGCGACCTCGAGCGACGCCGACGACGCGACGTCGAAGTGCTGCGGCAGCGCGAACTGGCCCGAGTACGGGTACAGCGCGAAGTGCACGGACGCCGATCCGGAGTTCGACATGTCCAGCGTCGACCCGCGCAACGAGGCGTCCGGCTGGTACGGCAGAGCGCGCGCACGTCGCCGTCCGGCCTCCTGCTCCGGCATCTTCTGCTCGGACGGAGGCGCGGGACGCCAGCGCGGCGTCGCGGGCGGCACGGCGGCGGGCTCGCCGACCTCGGGCCACGTCCGGCGCCGGTCGAAGTCGAACGCCGAGGTCAGGTCACCGGCGACGGTCCGGCGCCACGCGGAGATCTCCTCCGACCGCACCCCGGTCCACTTCTCCAGGAACCGCGTCATCGACGTGTGGTCGAACACCTGCGAGTTCACGTAACCACCGACGGACCACGGCGAGACGACGGTCATCGGCACGCGCGCACCCAGCCCCAACGGCCGGTCGCCCACGTACTCGTCGGCGACGGACAACGGCGGGCGCGGCGGCGGCACGTGGTCGTAGAAGCCGTCGTTCTCGTCGTAGGTGATGAACAGGACCGTGGACTCCCACACCTCCTGGTTGGACGCCAGCGCGTCCAGCACCTGGTAGGTGATCGAGGCGGAGGCGGCGGGCGACGACGCGCCGGGGTGTTCCGAGTCCACAGAGGACGGAACCAGGTACGACACGGCGGGCAACCGGCCCGCGACGACGTCCGCCCGGAACGTCTCCCCCAGCCCACCGGGCTTCACCCGGTGCAGTCCGCGCGAGTACAGCGACTTCTCCGCCGCGGAGAGCTTCGAGAGGTCCAGCGAGCCGATCAGCGCGGGGTCACCGGTCCCGTACAGCTTGTCCAGCGACTTGAACCCGGCGGGCAGCACCTTGCGCGCGATCTCCTTGAACCGCACGTAGAACTCCAGGTTGTTGTCCTGGAAGTTGTCCCACTCCTGGTACACGCGCCACGACTTCCCCGCCGCCTCAAGGCGTTCCGGGTACGTCTTCCACGTGTACCCGGTGTGGGTGTCCTCGCTGTAGGCCGCGTTGCCGGTCGCACGGCCGCCGGACGGCTCGAAACCCGTGTACCCGGACACCCAGTAGTTCCGGTTCGGCGAGGTCGAGGACGGCACCGAGCAGTGGTAGGCGTCGCACAGCGTGAACGTGTCCGCGAGCTCGTAGTGGAACGGGATGTCCTGGCGCGTGTAGTACGCCATCGTCGCCCCGGTCTTCGCCGGCACCCAGTTGTCGTTCCACCCGCCGCGCAACGCCGAGTGCCCGCCGTTCCAGCTGTGGTCCAAGTCGCCGATGTACTGGATGTCCCGCCCGGACGCCGCCTCACGCACCGGGAACGGCAGCACGCCCGACTGGTTGAACACGCCCTTCAGCGCGTTGCGGTCGGAGAACCCGCGCACGCCGCGGAGGGTCCCGTAGTAGTGGTCGAACGAGCGGTTCTCCTGCATCAACAGCACGACGTGCTTGATCGCGCGCAACCCTCCCGCACGGGGCTCACGGGCCAACGCGGCGTACACCGACGGCGGCAGCAGCGTGCCCGCACCGGCTGCGGCGACGGCAGCCATGAACCCACGACGAGAGAGCGACATGAACGGAGTTTGTAGCCTCGCAAGGTGTCGCGGAACCGACCTTTGGTTAGCGTTCGGGCAACGCGCGGTTGTGACTCTCTCCCCAGGCAAGACACAGAAGAGGGGAAACGACCATGAGACTGCGCATTGCCGCCGCCGCGCTCGCCATCGGGCTCTGCACCGCCGGTGTCGCCCAGGCCGACGAGGTGCCGCCGGAGTTCCAGAACAGACCCACGCCCGCGAACTGCTACAACGCCGTGCCCACGATCGTCGGCGCGGGCTTCATCGTCGGCGGGCCGGGACCGGACGTGATCGTCGGCAGCAACGGGCCGGACACCATCCTCGGGCTGGGCGACAACGACATCATCCTCGGGCTCGGTGCCGACGACACCATCTTCGGTGGAGACGGCAACGACCTGGTGTGCGCCGGCTGGGGCCCGGACCAGGTCCAGGGCGGCGACGGCCACGACACCGTCTACGGCGAGGCCGGCGACGACGACATGCTCGGCGGCGACGGCATGGACCTGCTGTCCGGCGACCTGAACTTCGACCGCGGCGACGGCCAGCTCGGCTTCGACTTCTGCCCGCCTTCGACGGAGGTCACCGTCAGCTGCGTGTGACCGCCTGCCGCAACAGGATCTCCGTGGCCGGGTCGGGTCCCACCCCGAGCTGCCGCAACGAGTCCAGCACGCGCGCACGGACCTCCTCGGTCCTTTGTGGATTCCGTGCGCGCAACGCGGCGGCGAGCGCCAGCCGGTGCCCACGCGGTTCGAACGGCTCCAGGTCCAGCGCCCGGTCGGCGAGGTGACGGGCCTGCGCCGGATCCCCGGTGACGAGCCGGAGTTCGCCCAGCGCCAGCAGGTTGCCGACGTGCCGCTCCCTGATCCGGGCGATCTCCGCCTCGCACAGGTCGGTCAGGTCCGGGAGCGGCTCACCTCGCCACAACGCGACGGCCTCGCTCTGCCTGGCCGTGTCGCTCAGCTCGTGGAACGACCACAGATCCACCGTCAGCAGGTCGCTGCGGACGAGCCGGAGGGACTCGCTGTCGCTGCGCAGGAAGTAACTGGCCTCACCGCCCGTCCGACCCGGCTCCAGCAGCCGCCGGAGGTGGGTCATCGTCACGCGCAGGTTCCTCGCGGCGCTCGCGGGGTCCAGGTCGGGCCACAGCAGGTCGATCGCCTGGGCACGGGTGATCACGGTGCGCACCACGAGAAGGCCGAGGAGCTGGCGGACGCGGGCGCGGCGCAGTTCCGGAGCCGGTGCGGTGAGGCCGTTCCTGGTGACCCGCATCGGGCCGATGACCTCGATGCCGATCGGATGCTCCGGCGGCGAGGGCACGGTGGCCAGGAGCTTGAGGGCACCGGCGGCGAGGCCCGGATCTCTGGCCAGCTCGCGGAACCGGCGGTGCGCGGCAGGTCCGACGCGGTCCGCCAGCCAGGTGCCCAACGCGGTCCTGCCTCTCGCGGCCTGACGGGCGGCGAGTTCCGCCGACCACGGCAACGGGAGGAAGCAGAGGGCGTGTTCCGCCGGCAGCTCGGTGCGGAGATCTCCTTGCCTGGCCTGCAGGAACGCCCGTCCCGCCGCACGGGCCCTGCGGTGGGACGGGCCCAGATCGGTGCTGTCCCAGCGTTCCCTGAGTTCGTCGCTGAGCACGTAGCCCAGCGTCAGGAACCGGCGCAGGTGCCGTTCGGCGACCTTGACGTCCACGGGCCATCGGGCCAGGTGCTGCTTGTAGAGGTCGCGGGCCAGTTCTTCGTCGCCGCGGGTGACGGCGGCCGCCGCCTGCGCCGCACACGTCAGCACCGCGTCGCGCGGATTGTCCTGCTCGGCCGACAACTCGGCGGTGGTCTCGCCGAACGACGCGGCGATGACCGCGTGAAAGGCCCGCGCCACGAACTCGTCGCGAGCCGTGCCGTCCTCGTCGTCTCCTTGGAACTCAACGGGTTCACCGTCGAACCACCGCGCCGTGGCGACGTGCCGGCGGGACAGGTCGCCGGTGAGCATCCGGCCGGCCAGTTCGGCCGCGTCCTGGCCCCGCCCGCACAGCGCGAGGCAGTGCACGTGGAACCGCGTCGTGGACACCGCAAGCGCTTGGGGCACCTCACTCGTGGGCGCCTGGGCGAGGTGGACGAGCGCGGTCTCCGGGTCGCCGGCGAGCTCGGCGATCACCGCGGCGACGCTGTGCCGGAGCAGTCTCAGCACGGGTGACCGCGCTTCAAGTCGTTGTGCCCGTTGGGCGACGGCGGCCAGCCTGGTGAGGTCTCCCCTCGAATGCGCGGTGATCACGGCCTGTCCCAGCGCCACCGCCGCGCCGTCGTGGTCACCTGCGTCGAGCCACTGCGCACAGGCCCGGTCGACCAGGCAGTCGATGGCCGGGTCGGTGAAGTCGTCGGCGTGCCGGACGGCGGCGGTGAGCAACAGGAACGCCGGCTCCTGGAGTCGGTGTGCCGGAACCGCTTCGAGCCATCGGCGGGCCGTCGCGCCGGGCAGGACCGACAGCGTGGTCCGCACGAGTTCGACCGCCAGGCGCGCGAGCAGCGTCCAGTCGCCGGCCCGGCACGCGACCCGTCCGGCCCCCGCCAGTTCGCCGCGCTGGACCAGCACTTCGGCCGCTTTGGCGCGCATGTGCGCGGTGGGCAGAACGCTCGCCCACAGGTCGTGAGCCCGGTAGCGGCCGTCGTCGAGGCGGTCCACCAGCGGAACGGTCCGGACGAGGTGTTCCACGTCGGTGTCCGTACCCGCCACCGCGCCGATCTCCGCGGCGGTCGCGGTTCCGAGGATCACCAGTGCCGCCAACGTTTCCCGCGTCGGTGCGGACAGGCGGCTCAGCACCTCCTCGGCGGCGTAGCGCCAGGACGCGGCCGGACCGGCGGTGAGGGACAGCCTGATCAGCGCGGGCCAGCCGTGCAGGTCCTCGGTGAGCTCCCGGCCGAACCTCGCGGCCAGCGCGGACGTTTCGGCGTCGGTGAAGGCCAGGTCGGCGGTCTCGATCGTGGCCACCTCCCCCGCGGCCTCCCTGCGCGCCAGCGGAAGGCCCGGCACGACACGTCCGGACAGGACGAGGTGCGCGGTGGCCGGCAACGCGCGGGCGAGGGTCGCGAGCAGCTCCGCGCCGGGTGATCCGTCCGGGACCTCGTGCACGTCGTCGAGCAGCAGGCACACGTCGAGCGGGGCTTTGCGGTGCAGCGCCTGGAGGATCTCCGCCGCGCCGGCCTGGGATCCGCGTTCTGCCGCGAGGGCGTCCAGGATCGCGGTGGCGAGCCGGGTCGCGTCCTCGTGGCCGGGACCGCAGGTGACCCAGGCGTCGACGCCGCGTGGTTCCAGGAGGTTCGCGCGCACCGCCTGGGCCAGCGCGGTGGTCTTGCCGAAGCCCGCGCCGGCGGTCACCAGCGTCACCGGGCGGCACCAGCGGCCTCTCAGGCGGTCGACCAGCCGCGGGCGGGCCAGCTCGACGTCGAGCGGGCGCGGCACCGCGTGCAAGCCTGTCTGGTCGTCCCCCACTCACTGCGGAGGCCCGCGAGAGACCCGAAATACGCGAAACGGCCCGCCTCCGGGTGGAAGCGGACCGTTCGGGCGTGCGGGGTGATCAGGCGCCGGCGGCGTTGCGCAGGGCGTCGGCGCGGTCCGTCGACTCCCAGGGCAGGTCCACGTCGGTGCGGCCGAAGTGGCCGTACGCGGCGGTCGGGGCGTAGATCGGGCGCAGCAGGTCGAGGTCGCGGATGATCGCGGCCGGACGGAGGTCGAAGACCTCCGAGATGGCCTGCTGGATCTTCGACGGGTCGACGGTCTCGGTGCCGAACGTCTCGACGAACAGGCCGACCGGGGCCGCCTTGCCGATGGCGTAGGCGACCTGGACCTCGACGCGGGTGGCGAGGCCCGCCGCGACGGTGTTCTTGGCGACCCAGCGCATCGCGTACGCGGCGGAGCGGTCGACCTTCGACGGGTCCTTGCCGGAGAACGCGCCGCCACCGTGACGGGCCATGCCGCCGTAGGTGTCGACGATGATCTTGCGGCCGGTGAGACCAGCGTCACCCATCGGGCCACCGATGACGAAGCGGCCGGTCGGGTTGGTGAGCAGCCGGACGCTCGAGGTGTCGAGACCCAGTTCGGCGATCTCGGGGGCCACGACGTGCTCGCGCAGGTCGACGCCGAGCAGCTTCTCGAGGTCGATGCCGTCGGCGTGCTGGGTGCTGATGACGACGGTGTCGAGGCGCACGGGCTGGTCGCCCGCGTACTCGATGGTGACCTGGGTCTTGCCGTCCGGGCGCAGGTACGGCACGGTGCCGTCCTTGCGGACCGCGGTCAGGCGACGGGACAGGCGGTGGGCCAGCGCGATCGGCAGCGGCATGAGCTCGGGCGTGTCGGTGCACGCGTAGCCGAACATCAGGCCCTGGTCGCCGGCACCCTGCTTGTCGATCTCGTCGTCGGCGCCCTCGACGCGGTTCTCGAACGCCGTGTCGACGCCCTGCGCGATGTCCGGGGACTGCGCGCCGATGGCGACGTTCACGCCACAGGAGTTGCCGTCGAAGCCCTTCTGCGACGAGTCGTACCCGATCTCCAGGATCTTCTCGCGGACGATCGTGGGGATGTCCGCGTACGCCTCGGTGGTGACCTCACCCGCGACGTGGACCTGGCCGGTGGTGACCATCGTCTCCACGGCGACGCGGGAGCGCGGGTCCTTGGCCAGCAACGCGTCCAGGATCGAGTCACTGATCGCGTCACAGATCTTGTCGGGGTGTCCCTCGGTCACCGACTCACTGGTGAACAGCCTGCTGCTGTGCTGGCTCACGGACACTCCTTGTTCGAGGGGCTCAACAGGGAAAAATTCTACTGAGAATCAGTCAAGCGAACGGTAACCGCGTCCCACACAGCGGACGCCACTTGTGTTTTGGGGCCGTGCGGTATAGGCGTCTCGGCGCCGTCCGGGGACAGCAGCCAGCCGGCGTTGTCCTCCTGCTCGAACGCCTTGCCGTCGCCGACCGCGTTGAGCACCAGGAGGTCGCAGCCCTTGCGCCGCAGCTTCGCCCGTCCGTAGTCGAGCACCGACGTCGTCTCGTCGCCGGTCTCCGCCGCGAACCCGACGATCAGCTGGCCCGTCCTACGTGCGGAAACGAGCTCCACGAGGATGTCGGGGTTCTTCGTCAGCGCGATCGGGTCCGGGTCGCCGTCGGTCTTCTTGATCTTGTGCCCGGTGAGCGACAACGGCCGGAAGTCGGCCACCGCGGCGGCCATCACGACCACGTCCGCGTCCGCCGCGACCTTGTGCATGGCCTCGCGCAACTCCACGGCGGAGCCCACACGTACGAGGTCGACACCGGCAGGTGTGGCCAGATCCGCTGTGTTTCCCGCGACCAAAGTCACTCGGGCACCGCGTTGCGCCGCCACCCGTGCGAGTGCATAGCCCTGCTTGCCGGACGAGCGGTTGCCGATGAACCGGACCGGATCGAGTGGTTCTCGCGTGCCACCGGCGGAAATCGCGACGTGCACACCTTCGAGTGTCCTCGCGAGGGCGTCGCGGCGCACCAGCAGCAGCCGGGCCAGTTCGACGATCTCGGCGGGGTCGGGCAGGCGACCCTTGCCGGTGTCCTTGCCGGTGAGACGGCCGGACGCGGGTTCGGCGACGATGACACCGCGACTGCGCAACAACGCCACGTTGTGCTGGGTGGCCGGGTGCTCCCACATCTCCGTGTGCATCGCCGGCACCAGCAGGACCGGGCAGCGCGCGGTCAGCAGGGTGTTCGTCAGAAGATCGTCCGCGAGGCCGTGCGCGGCCTTCGCGATCAGGTTCGCCGTGGCCGGGGCGACGACGACGAGGTCGGCGTTCTGCCCGAGTTTGACGTGCGGCACCTCGTGCACGTCGTCGAACGGGTCCGCGGACACGACCTGGCCCGACAGCGCCTCGAACGTGGCGGCTCCCACGAACTTCAGCGCGCCCTCGGTGGGGATGACCCGCACCGAGTGGCCTGATTCGGTCAGTCGCCGCAAAACCTCACAGGCCTTGTACGCGGCGATGCCCCCGCCAACCCCAAGAACGATCTTGGGGCGAACAGGGGCACCAGCGTCAGATGACGCAGTCACTCGCCCTCGGTGTGCTCAAGCAGACCCGCGTGGATCTCGCGAAGAGCAATCGAGAGGGGCTTCTCACGCGGGCCCGGCTCGACGAGCGGGCCGACGTACTCGAGCAGGCCCTCGCCGAGCTGCGCGTAGTAGTCGTTGATCTGGCGGGCACGCTTCGCGGCGTAGATCACCAACGCGTACTTCGAGCTCACCTGCTCAAGCAGGTCGTCGATCGGCGGGTTGGTGATGCCCTCCGGAGAACCGGTCAGGTGACCGAGCTCGGTGTGGGTGATCACTCGTCAATCTCCTGAATTTCGTGGTCCGACCATCAAGGATAGCAAGTCGGACGCGGCCGACTGCACGTCGGCGTTCACGACGACCTCGTCGAACTCCTTTTCGGCCGCCAGCTCCTCGCGGGCGATGGCGAGCCGGCGTTCGACGACGTCCGGGTGTTCGGTGCCTCTGCCGGTCAGCCGGTCGACCAGGTGCTCCCAGGACGGGGGCGCCAGCATGACCAGCTGGGCGTCTGGCATGGCCACGCGGACCTGCCGCGCGCCCTGGAGTTCGATCTCCAGGAGCGCGGGGCGGCCCGCGGCCAAAGCTTCTTCGACGGGCCTGCGAGGGGTTCCGTAGTGGTTTCCGGCGAACTCGGCGTGCTCGAGGAACTCGCCAGCCTCGACCATCTGCTGGAACTTCTCGTGGTCCACGAAGTGGTAGTGCACTCCGTCGACCTCGCCCGGCCTCGGCTTCCTGGTGGTCGCCGAGACGGAAAAGTAGATATCGGGTTGCTGGCTGCGCAGCTCCGTCAGAACGCTGGACTTGCCAACGCCGGACGGCCCGGACAAGACGGTGAGGCGGGAACGGGCAGAGCCCGTTCCCGCCTCGGTGCCAATCACTCTCCGCTGAACTCGGAGAGCAGGGCCTTGCGCTGACGGTCACCAAGACCGCGCAGGCGACGGCTGGGAGCGATCTCGAGGCGCTCCATGATCTGCTGAGCACGCACCTTGCCGACACCCGGCAGGGCCTCAAGCAGCGCGGACACCTTCATCTTGCCAAGGATCTCATCGCTCTCGGCGGACTTCAGCACGTCCGTCAGGGTCGTGCCGCCACGCTTGAGGCGCTCCTTGAGCTCAGCCCGAACGCGACGAGCGGCAGCAGCCTTCTCCAGCGCTGCGGCCCGCTGCTCCTCGGTAAGCTGGGGAAGAGCCACGATTTCCTCCGTGTGGATTCTTTTCGGATCGGTGCCGCGACCGTACCGACCGCAATTGCCTGAGTACAACGTGACCCAGTCAGGTAAATCTTCAGCGGTCATGATTGCGGCGGGTGGTAGTAGTACCAACACCCTCCGGCGGCCTGATCACCGCCCTCCGGCAACTCATCGCCCACTCTAGGTGTGCTATGAGGCCGGTGACCAGCGGGGCAGCCGGTGGCGTGGACCCTACCAACACATGTTTGCCCTGGTGAGCGCACCACACCCCAAAAGGCGTGGCGCGCCCCTCCTCAGAGGCTCTGCTGAACCCTCTGCACCGCGCTGACCAGCGAAGACACGTCGGGGCCGTGCTTGAGAACATCTCGTGAAGAAGTCGGAAAGACGTTGCGCATGTCGGGTCCGAAGAGCCGTTTTAGATCGGCCACGGAGCCTCCCTGAGCGCCGAAACCGGGCGCCAGGATCGGTCCGTTGAACCCGGAGAGGTCTACATCCGTTTCCCCGATCGTGGCACCCACGACGAGACCAACATCGCCGCACGGGGAAATGCCTGAATTCCGAGCGGAGGCGAAATCGATGATCGTCTTCGCGACGGTTCGCCCGTCTGGAGCAACCGCCCGCTGGACCTGCGCACCTTCCGGGTTCGAGGTGAGGGCGAGCACGAACACGCCCCTGCCCGTCGCCCGCGCCGTGTCGAGCGCGGGCTGCAGCGATCCGAAGCCCAGGAACGGGGAGATCGTGACCGCGTCACCGGCCAGTGGCGAGCCGTCGCCCAGGTACGCCTGGGCGTAGGCGGCCATGGTGGAGCCGATGTCGCCGCGCTTGGCGTCCACGAGCACCAGCGTGCCCGAGTCGCGCAGCTCCGCGATCACCCGCTCCAGCACGGCGACCCCACGCGACCCGTAGGCCTCGAAGAACGCCGCCTGCGGCTTCACCATCGCCACCCTGCCGCCGAACGCCTCCACGGCCGTCAGAGCGAACCGTTCGAGGCCCTCCGCGGTCGGGGAGAGGCCCCACGCCTCCAACAGGCTCGGATGCGGGTCGATGCCGACGCACAGAGGTCCGTACGCCTCAACGGCTTTCGCGAGTTTGTCGCCGAAGGTCACTTGTCACCCCGCAGAGCGGCCTGGAGGGCCTGCAGCGGCTGGACGCCGATGTCACCCTGGATGAGCGCCTCGATGCCGTGCACGGCCGCGGCAGCGCCCTGGATCGTGGTCACACAAGGGATGTCCTTCGCCACGGCGGCGGTGCGGATCTCGTAGCCGTCGATGCGCGGGCCGCTGTTGCCGTACGGCGTGTTGAAGATCATGTCGATCTCGCCGGCCAGGATCATGTCGACGACGTTGCCCTCGCCCTCGAAGTGCTTGCGCACCTCGGTGCACGCGATCCCGTTGCGCTTCAACACCTCCGCCGTGCCCGCGGTCGCCAGGATCTGGAAACCGAGGTCGGCCAGCCGCTTGACCGGGAAGATCATCGCGCGCTTGTCGCGGTTCGCGAAGGACACGAACACCTTGCCCGACGTCGGCAGCGAGCCGTACGAGGCCGTCTGCGACTTCGCGAACGCCTTGCCGAACGACGAGTCGATGCCCATGACCTCGCCGGTGGACTTCATCTCCGGGCCCAGCAACGAGTCCACGCCGAGACCCTCCGGCGTGCGGAAGCGGTGGAACTGCATGACCGCTTCCTTCACCGCGACCGGCGCGTGCTCGGGCAGCCGGGCACCGTCACCGGTGGCCGGCAGGATGCCCTCCACGCGCAGTTCCGCGATCGTGGCGCCGAGCATCACGCGGGACGCGGCCTTGGCCATCGACACCGCCGTCGCCTTGGACACGAACGGCACCGTGCGCGACGCACGCGGGTTTGCCTCCAGGACGTACAGCACGTCGTCCTTGAGCGCGTACTGGACGTTCAGGAGCCCCTTCACGCCGATGCCCTTCGCGATGGCCTCGGTGGAGCGGCGGACGTTCTCGATGTCGGAGGCGCCGAGCGTGATCGGCGGCAGCGCGCACGACGAGTCGCCGGAGTGCACACCGGCTTCCTCGATGTGCTCCATGACACCGCCGATGAACACCTCCTCGCCGTCGCACAGCGCGTCGACGTCGATCTCGATGGCGTCGTCGAGGAACCGGTCGACCAGCACCGGGTGCTCGGGCGTCACCTCGGTCGCGCGGGCGATGTAGCCCGACAGCGACTCCTCGTCGTACACGATCTCCATGCCACGGCCGCCGAGCACGTAGGAGGGCCGCACGAGGACCGGGTAGCCGATCTCGTCCGCGATCTCCTTGGCCTCGCTGAACGACGTGGCCGTGCCGAACTTCGGCGCGGGCAGGCCGGCCTCGGTCAGCACCTTGCCGAACTGGCCGCGGTCTTCGGCGAGGTGGATCGCCTCGGGCGTCGTGCCCACGACGGGCACACCGGCGTCGGCCAGGCGCTGCGCCAGGCCCAGCGGCGTCTGGCCGCCGAGCTGGACGATCACGCCCGCGACCGTGCCGGAGCGCTGCTCGGAGTGCACGACCTCCAGCACGTCCTCGAACGTCAGCGGCTCGAAGTACAGGCGGTCCGACGTGTCGTAGTCCGTCGACACCGTCTCCGGGTTGCAGTTGACCATCACGGTCTCGTACCCGGCCGCCCGCAACGCCATGGCCGCGTGCACGCACGAGTAGTCGAACTCGATGCCCTGACCGATGCGGTTCGGCCCGGAGCCGAGGATCAGCACCTTCGGCTTCTCGCGCTGTTCCGCGACCTCGGACTCGGCCTGAGGGTCGAGCTCGTACGCCGAGTAGTGGTACGGCGTCTCGGACTTGAACTCCGCCGCGCACGTGTCGACCGTCTTGTAGACCGGACGCACGCCCAGACGGTGCCGCAGCCTGCGCACGCCGTCCTCACCGGCCAGTTCGGACCGCAGCACCGCGATCTGCCGGTCGGAGAGCCCAGCGCGCTTCGCCTTGCGCAGCAACGGCTCGTCGAGCACGGGAGCGTCCAGCAGCTCCTGCCGCAACGTGCCGAGCCACGCGATCTGCTCGATGAACCACGGGTCGATCTTCGACGCGTTGTACACGTCCTCAATGGACGCGCCGAGTCGAAGAGCACGCTCGACCGTGTAGAGGCGCCCGTCGTGGCCGCGCTCCAACTGCTTCAGAGTGGACTCCAGAGTAGTGCCCTCCGGGTCCGGCTGCGTCCAGAAACCGACCGATTTCGTTTCCAGCGAACGCAGCGCCTTACCCAGCGCCTCCACGAAGTTCCGGCCGATCGACATGGCCTCGCCGACCGACTTCATCGTGGTGGTCAGCGTCGGGTCCGCGCCGGGGAACTTCTCGAACGCGAACCGCGGCGCCTTCACGACCACGTAGTCGAGCGACGGCTCGAACGACGCCGGGGTCTCCCCCGTGATGTCGTTGGTGATCTCGTCGAGCGTGTAGCCGATGGCGAGCTTCGCGGCGATCTTGGCGATCGGGAAGCCGGTCGCCTTCGACGCGAGTGCCGACGACCGCGAGACGCGCGGGTTCATCTCGATGACGACCATGCGGCCGTTGTCCGGGTGGATCGCGAACTGGATGTTGCAGCCACCGGTGTCGACGCCGACCTCGCGGATGACCTGGATGCCGACGTCGCGCATGTGCTGGTACTCGCGGTCGGTCAGCGTCATCGCCGGCGCGACCGTCACCGAGTCACCGGTGTGCACGCCCATCGGGTCGATGTTCTCGATCGAGCAGATGACGACGACGTTGTCGTTGCGGTCGCGCATCAGCTCGAGCTCGTACTCCTTCCACCCGAGCACGCTCTCCTCGATGAGCACCTCGGTGACCGGGGACTCCTCCAGGCCGATCGCCGCGAGACGCTCCAGCTCCTCCGCCGTGTACGCCATGCCGGAACCCAGGCCGCCCATGGTGAACGACGGGCGGATGACGACCGGGAGACCCAAGTCGGCGACGGTCTTGCGCACCTCGTCCATCGACTTGCAGACGGCCGAGCGCGGCACCTCGGAACCGATGCCCCGCACCAGGTCCTTGAAGATCTGCCGGTCCTCACCGCGCTGGATGGCGTCGATGTCCGCGCCGATCAGCTCGACGTTGTACTTCTCCAGCACACCGCGCTCGTGCAGCGCGATGGCCGTGTTGAGCGCCGTCTGACCGCCCAGCGTCGCCAGGATCGCGTCCGGGCGCTCCTGCGCGATGACCTTCTCCACGAACTCGGCCGTGATCGGCTCGATGTAGGTGGCGTCGGCGAACTCGGGGTCCGTCATGATCGTCGCCGGGTTGGAGTTCACCAGGCTGACCCGGATGCCCTCTTCGCGCAGCACGCGGCACGCCTGGGTACCGGAGTAGTCGAACTCGCACGCCTGACCGATGACGATCGGACCGGAGCCGATCACCAGGATGTGCTTGAGATCAGTCCTCTTCGGCATCAGCGGGCCTCATTCATCAGCGTCACGAACTCGTCGAACAGGGGCGCGGCGTCGTGCGGACCGGCCGCGGCCTCGGGGTGGTACTGCACGGAGAACGCCGGCGCGTCGAGCAGCCGGACGCCCTCGACGGTGCCGTCGTTCGGGCAGTAGTGCGACAGCACGGCGCGGCCGAACTCCGAGGAGAACTCCTCACCGGGCGTGCCCTCCAGCGCGAACCCGTGGTTCTGCGAGGTGATGGCGACCTTGCCGGTGGTCACGTCGATGACCGGGATGTTGATGCCGCGGTGGCCGTAGCGCATCTTGTACGTCCCGCGGCCGACCGCGCGGCCCAGGATCTGGTTGCCGAAGCAGATGCCGAACAGCGGCAGCTTGCGGCCCAGCGCCTCCTTCGTCAGCGCGATGGCGTGGTCCTGCGTGGCCGGGTCGCCCGGGCCGTTGCTCAGGAACAGGCCATCGGGGCTGACCTTCAGGATGTCCTCGAAGGAACTGGTCAGCGGCAGCACGTGCACCTCGATGCCGCGCGCCGCCATCATCCGCGGGGTGTTCGACTTGATGCCCAGGTCGAGCGCCGCGACGGTGAACTTCTTGGCACCGATGGCCTCGACCACGTACGGCTTGTCCGTGGTGACGTCGACCGCGAGGTTCGCGCCGACCATCTCCGCCGACGCCTTGACCTGCTCGACCATCGACGCGTCGTCGGTGAGCTCGGAGCCCGAGAACACCCCGGCGCGCATGGCGCCCCGCTCGCGGATGTGGCGGGTCAGGGTGCGGGTGTCGAGGCCCGCGATGCCGACCACGCCCTGGTTGGTCAGTTCCTCGTCGAGGCCGCGCTTGGACCGCCAGTTCGACGGCGTGCGCGCGGGGTCGCGGACCACGTACCCGGCGACCCAGATCTTCGAGGACTCGTCGTCCTCGTCGTTCCAGCCGGTGTTGCCGATCTGCGGCGCGGTCTGCACCACGATCTGGCGGTGGTAGGAGGGGTCGGTCAGGGTTTCCTGGTACCCGGTCATGGCCGTGGAGAACACGACCTCGCCGAGCGAGACGCCGGTCGCTCCGTACGCCTCACCGCGGAAGACACGTCCGTCTTCCAGCACCAATGCCGCGTTCGTCACGCCTTGCCTCCCACGAGTGCTGCAACCCATTCTTGGTAAACGTCCTTGTCGTCACCGCGGAACCCGGTGTCGAACAAGTGGCCTTCGTTCTCCCACTGGACCACCAGAAGGCCTTCTTCGCTGAACATGACCTTCCCGGCCAGGCCGCGGTCGGTGCGGGCGTCCCGGATGGACTCGGCGGGGATGAAGATCGGTGACGCGCCAACGCGTTCGATGGCGACACCTTCCGGAACGAGGCTCAGCGTGGCCTCGGCGCGGAAGCCGATGTCCCCGACCTGGACGCGGTCCTGCCAGTTGCCCGCGTTCGTCGTTCCGATGTAGACGCCCGTGGTCGCGAGCTTCGGCGCGCCCAGGGCGGCCGGCGTCGAGGGGAACGCGGGCAGGCCGGCCTGCTCGCGCTGGCGGCGCTTCCAGCCGTGCCACATGCCGTAGACGCACAGCGCGAAGAAGATGAAAACCGCCAGGGACAGGAGAATGCGCGTCATTCCGCAATCCTCCCCGCCAGTGCGGTCACCCGGCCACGCAAGATGGTGGCCGTCACCGCGGCGGGCAGTTCCATGCCCTCGAACGGGGTGTTGCCCGCGATGCTCGCGAGCTCCGCGCCGTTCACCGTCCACGACGCGTCCGGGTCGACCAGCACGAGGTTCGCGGGCTCGCCGACCGCGATCGGACGGCCCTGGTCGGTCAGCCCGGCGATCTCGGCGGGCTTCTCGCTCATCACCCGCGCGACGCCGCGCCAGTCCAGCAGGCCGGTCCGCACCATCGTCTCGACGACGATGCCGAGCGCGGTCTGCAGGCCGAGCATGCCCGGACGGGCCGCCGACCACTCGCAGTCCTTGTCCTGGATCGCGTGCGGGGCGTGGTCCGTGGCGACGCAGTCGATGGTGCCGTCCGCGAGCGCCTGCCGCAGCGCGTCCACGTCGGACTGCGTGCGCAGCGGCGGGTTGACCTTGTTGACCGGGTCGTAGGTGGAGAGCCGGTCGTCGGTCAGGATCAGGTGGTGCGGGGTGACCTCGGCGGACACCTTGGTGCCGCGGGCCTTGGCCCACTTCAGGACGTCCGCCGTGCCGGTGGTGCTGACGTGGCAGACGTGCAGCCGCGCGTCGACCTGCTTCGCGAGGATGCAGTCACGGGCCACGATCGACTCCTCGGCCGCCGCCGGCCAGCCCTGCAGTCCGAGCCTGGAGGCGTTCTCGCCCTCGTGCGCCTGGGCACCGACCGTGAGGCGCGGTTCCTCGGCGTGCTGGGCGATGACGGCGTTGAGGGCCTTCGAGTACTCCAGCGCGCGGCGCATGATCAACGGGTCGTGCACGCAGTGGCCGTCGTCGGAGAAGACCCGGACGTTGGCCTTGGAGTTCGCCATCGTGCCGAGCTCGGCGAGCTTCTCGCCCTTCAGACCCACGGTGACGGCGCCGACCGGGTGGACGTCGACCAGGCCGACCTCCTGGCCGCGGCGGGCGACGTGCTCGACGATGACGGCGTTGTCGGCGACCGGATCCGTGTTGGCCATCGCGAAAACGGCCGTGTAGCCACCGAGTGCGGCGGCCTTGGAGCCCGTCTCGATGGTCTCGGTGTCCTCGCGGCCCGGCTCACGCAGGTGGGTGTGGAGGTCTACAAAGCCGGGCAGCAGAACCGCGCCGTTGCCTTCGATGATCTCGGCGTTCTCGTCCGTACCTTCTGCGATCACGCCGTCGCGGATCAGCAGGTCGATCGGATCACCCTCGCCGTAGGGCCTGACTCCCTTGAGAAGCAAGGGTTTCACGCGTTTTCCTCCTCGTGGGCAAGCAGGTGGTACAGCACGGCCATGCGCACGTGGACACCGTTGCGGACCTGCTCGGTGATCGCGGCCTGCGGGCTGTCGGCGACGACGGAGGCGATCTCCATGCCGCGCAGCATCGGGCCGGGGTGCAGCACGACGGCGTGCTCTGGCAGCAGCTTCAGCCGCCGCTCGTTGAGGCCGTACGCGATCGAGTACTCGCGCGAGCTCGGGAAGAACCCGCCGGTCATCCGCTCGGCCTGCACGCGCAGCAACATCACGGCGTCCTGCGAGGCGAGCTCGGAGTCGATCTCGTGCGAGACCGCGACCGGCCACTTCTCGACGCCGGTGGGCAGCAGGGTCGGCGGCGCGACCAGCGTGACCTCGGCACCGAGCGTGGTGAGCAGGTGCACGTTCGAGCGCGCCACGCGGCTGTGCAGGACGTCGCCGACGATCGCGACGCGGCGGCCGTCGAGGCTGCCCAGGCGGTCGCGCAGCGTGGCCGCGTCGAGCAACGCCTGCGTGGGGTGCTCGTGCATGCCGTCGCCGGCGTTCACCACGGACGTGCTGGTGTGCTTGAGCCAGCCCGCGAGCCGGTGCGCCGCACCGGAGGCGGGGTGGCGCACGATCACGCAGTCGGCGCCCGCGGCCTGCAACGTCAGCGCGGTGTCGCGCAGCGACTCACCCTTGCTGACACTGGAACCGGAGCTGCTGACGTTGATCACGTCCGCGGACATCCACTTGCCGGCGATCTCGAACGACACCCGCGTGCGCGTGCTGTTCTCGTAGAACATCGTGATCACCGTGCGGCCGCGCAACGTCGGCAGCTTGCGGACCTCGCGGCCGAGCAACGCCTGCTTGAGGCGGTCCGCGGTGTCGAGGATCGCGATCGCCTGGTCGCGGTCGAGGCCGTCGGTGGAGAGCAGGTGCTTCACTTCAGGACCACTCCGTCGCGGCCGTCGAACTCTTCGAGCATCACGACGACGTCCTCGGTCTTGGACGTGGGCAGGTTCTTGCCGACGTAGTCCGCGCGGATCGGCAGTTCGCGGTGACCGCGGTCGACGAGCACGGCGAGCTGGACGGCGCGGGGCCGGCCGTGGTCGCGCAGCGCGTCGAGGGCCGAGCGGATCGTGCGGCCGGAGAACAGCACGTCGTCCACGAGAACGACCAGCTTGTCGTCGATGCCGCCCTCGGGCAGCTTCGTCGCTTCCAGGGGCCGCGTGGGGCCTCTGCGCAGGTCGTCGCGGTAGAGGGTGATGTCGAGCGTGCCCTCGTGCACCGTCCGGCCGGAAAATTCGGCGATCTTAGCGGCTAGACGTCGTGCGAGGGGGGCTCCCCGGCTGGGAATACCCATCAAGACGACGTCGGGTGCGCTGGGTGCATCGAGTGCGGTCTTCTCGATGATCTGATGGGCCATTCGGGCGACAGTGCGCGCGACGTCACCGGCCGAGAGAATCTCGCGATCCCCGGCCGGATCCGTCGCGCCACGTTGACGTGACGCCACGGCTGGACCTCCTTCCCCGCCTCACTGGACGGGTCCTTAAAGGACGTCGGACACCTAGTGACAACTAGGCTGACCTGCACCGTATCACCTACGGACGGTCAACCATCCGAGTGGTGTGCCAGGCGTGGCGCGCGTCTCTCCTTGAGATCAGCTTGACCTGCCGACCACGGCGAGTAATCATTACTCTGCGTATCGATCGAAGCCTCCCCGCAGCACGCCGGTACTGCTGACGGGGCGAATGAACGGAGAACCGCCACATGGGCGACTACGCCAAGGCGCTGGGGGCCAAGCTCCGCGCTATCCGCCAGCAGCAGGGTCTGTCCCTGCACGGCGTCGAGCAGAAGTCCGGCGGTCGCTGGAAGGCCGTGGTCGTCGGCTCCTACGAGCGCGGTGACCGCGCGGTGACCGTGCAGAAGCTGGCCGAGCTGGCCGACTTCTACGGCGTTCCCGTCGCCGAGCTCCTGCCCGAGGGCCGCGTTCCCTCCGGTGCCGAGCCGGCCACCAAGATCGTGATCAACCTCGAACGGCTGCAGCAGCTGCCGGTCGAGAAGGTCGGACCGCTGGCCCGCTACGCCGCGACCATCCAGTCGCAGCGCGGGGACTACAACGGCAAGGTCCTCTCCATCCGCACCGAGGACCTGCGTTCGCTCGCGATCATCTACGACATGACGCCGGGCGAGCTCACCGAGCAGCTCATCGACTGGGGTGTGCTGCCTCCCGAGGCCCGCCCCGCGAAGGAAGACTGAGCTTCACACGCCGTTCATGGCTCCCCCGACGTCCTGCTGGTCGCCCTGAGGACGTTCGAGGGAGCCATGTGCGTTCTCGAGGTCATTCGGGTGAGAACAGCCGCCGGACGTGCTCCCGGTCCGTGATCGCGTGGATCGCCGCGATCTTCCGCTCGCGCACCGTGAACGCCACCAGCGCGACCGGCTGACCGTCCACTGTCGACACCAGCCCGGCCTCGCCGCCGACGACCGCCGGTTCCATGCACGGCGCGGCCTGCATCACCGCGGTCTTGTGCGCGACCATGCCGGCACCCCGCAGCCAGATCCCCTCCGAGCGCAGCGTCACGTCCGCGTCCAGCACGTTCTCGCCCGCCATGAACGCGTCGACGACCTCGCGCTGTCCTGCCAGGTCCACATCGGACACCGGTCTGCCCGCCACCCGCTTGCGCGCCCGCGCCTCCACCTGCAGCGCGCCCAGCGGTGTGCGGCCGATCAACGGCGCCACCTGCTCGAACGGCTCCTGGAACATGTCGTGCAGCACGTAGGCGACGCGTTCGTCGCGGGTCAGCGCGTCGAGTGCGGTCAGCACACCGAGGCCGGGTTCGTGGTTCGGCTCCCTGCTCACGACCGGGTCCGGCATCTCGAAGCCGTTCTTGGCCCGCACGCGCAGCATCGTGAGACTCACGCGTGCGACGACCGTGCTCAGCCAGCCGGGCTCACCGGTCTTCTCGATCTTGCGGCGCGCCTCCCGCACCGCGTCCGCCGCCTCGGCGAACCGGCCGAGCATCCGGTAGGCGAGCCTGTCCCCCTGGTCCAACTCCCCGATCATCGTTGGTCCCCTTCACCTCGAGCGCCCACCTCAAATAGACACCTGGCGGGCGTTCGACGTGACCAGTGACAGCAGTGGTATTGCTCACGGAATAAGTGCGGCCAGTTGCTGCCGGTCCTGGATCACGTGGATAGCGGCGATCCGGTCGTCGCGCACCGTGAACGCCATGATCGAGAACACCACGCCGTCCACCCTCGTGACGAAGCCGATCTCGTCGCCGATGACCGCGAACTCGACGGCGGCCAGCGCGGCGTACTTGCGGAACAGGCTCGCACGGCCCGCGACGGTCCGCCCGCCGACGACCCGCAGGTCGCCCGCGCGCAGCACGGCGTCCGGGTGCAGCACCGCGACCAGGCCTTCGAGGTCGCCCTCCCGGGACGCCCTGAGGAACGCCTGCACCACTTCGCGCTGCTTGGGCAGGTCGACGTTGGGCTGTGGCCGGTCCTGCACGCGCTTGCGGGCCCTGCTCGCCAGCTGACGCGCGGTGGCCGGGGTCTTGTCGATCAACGGCGCGATGTCGTCGAACGGCACGGCGAACAGGTCGTGCAGCACGAACGCCAGCCGCTCGTCGGGCTTGAGCGAGTCCAGCACGATCAGCATCGCGAGCCCGACCTGGTCCTTCGCGACGGCCTGCTGCTCGGGCTCCTCCCCCGTCTCGATCACGGGATCGGGCATCTCGAACGCGTGCTCCCGCCTGTCGCGCAACATGTTCAGGCACACCCGCCCGACGACGGTCGTGAGCCACGCGGCCGGGTTGTCGATCTCGCTCGTGTCGGCGCGCTCGACGCGGAGCCAGGCGTCCTGCAGCGCGTCGTCGGCCTCGGCGAACGACCCGAGCATGCGGTGGGCGATGGCGCGCAACCTCGTGCGCTCCTGCTCGAACTGCGCGATCAAAGCTTCCCCCTGTGGCCTGGCACACACCCTGTCACGTTCCCGCGCGCCGCCGGGTCGACCGGGCAACGACTCATTCGGGAGGGTAATCATGAAGATCCTCGTCACCGGCGGCACCGGCACGCTCGGCAGGCACGTCGTCGCCGCGCTGCGTGCGGCCGAGGCGGACGTGACCGTGCTGAGCCGCCACGGCGACATCGCCTGCGACCTGCTCGGAGAGGTGCCGCCGCTCGAGGCCGACGTCGTGGTGCACCTCGCCGGCGGGCAGAAGGGCGACGACGTCGCGACCCGCAACCTGCTGGCGGCCTGCCGGGACGTCCGGCACCTCGTGTACATCTCGGTGATCGGCGCGGACACCGTGCCGCTGGCGTGGCTGTGCACCAAACTCGCCTGTGAACAGGCGATCGCGGACTCGGGCATCCCGTTCACGATCCTGCGCGCGGCCCAGTTCCACGACCTGACGCTGACCATGGTGCGCGGCCTGGCGAAGCTGCCGGTCGTGCCGGTGCCGGGCCTGCGGCTGCAGCCCGTCGACGCTCGTGACGTGGCCGCGCGCATCGTCGAGCTGGCGCTCGGTGCGCCCGCCGGACGCGTCACGGACATCGCCGGCCCCGCGGTCTACGAGCTGCGGCAGCTCGTGCGGGACTACCTGTCGGTCACGGGCAAGCGCCGTCTCACCGTGCCGGTGCGGCTGCCGGGCAAGGCCGGACAGGCCTACCGGGACGGGCGGAACCTGACGCTGGACGGCGACCACGGCGCCCGCACGTGGGAGGAGTTCCTCGCCGATCGGTAGAATCCCGGCAACGTGACCTCTTCCGACGCAGGACTTCTCGCCGATCAGAACCCGCTGCCGTCCGGTGTGGACTCCCGGCTGCGCGAGCACCTCACGTTCCTGATCGAGGTCGATCAGCTCAAGACCGTGCTGCGCGCGTCCCCTCTCGCGGCGGCGGACCGGCGGGAGAACGACGCGGAGCACTCGTGGCACCTCGCGCTGATGGTGCTGACTCTCGCGGAGTACGCCGACGAACCGATCGACGTCGGCCACACGATGAAGCTCGTGGTCGTGCACGACCTGGTCGAGATCTACGCGGGTGACACGCCGATCTACGACACCGAACTGGGCGAGAGCCAGCAGGAACGCGAGGAGGCCGCCGCCGACCGGTTGTTCGGAATTCTTCCCGACGACTCGGGACGCGTGCTGAGGGCGTTGTGGGACGAGTTCGAGGCGCGGTCGACGCCCGAGGCGCGGTTCGCGAAGGCCATGGACCGGCTGCAACCGTTGCTGCTCAACTGGATGGCGAAGGGCGGGACCTGGCGGACGCCCGGTGTGACGGCCGATGCCGTGCGCGGTCGCAAGGCCGTGATCGGCGAGGGCTCGACGAAGCTCTGGGAAGCGGCGCTGGAGCTGATCGACGAGGGCGAGCGGCGAGGCTGGGCGCGGTCCTAAGGGGTGTGCCAGCCGCCGACGAACCACTCCACGTCGCCGGTCTCCGGGTCGTAGCGACGGCGTTCGATGGTGCCGATGTCGGCGCCGTAGACGTGGATGCCGATGGTCGGCTCCTCCGATTCGGCCACGACCGAGTGAACATCGTCGTCGGTCGTGCAGCACACGGTGACCTCGCCGCGCCGGAAGATCTGCTCGCCCAGCTCGATCAGGGGACCTGGTCCGGTGGGCTTGGCGTAGCGGATCTCGCGTTCGGCGCCGGAGTAGATGCCGACGGCGCCCCACGTCTCATGGCCGTGCACGGGCGTGCGCTGTCCTGGCGCCCACACGACGACGGCGACGCACCAGCCGAGGGCGAGGTGCAGCGGGTAGTTGACGTGGTGGTCGGGCGACGGGCGGGTGAGTTCGGGCGGGAGGCGGTAACCGCTGTCCAGCAGGGCGGACAGGCGGTCCGCGACCCGTTTGGTGATCTCATGCTCGTCGTCGGAGGCGGCCACGATCGACGCCACGTCGTCGAGGAAGGTCTGCAGGTTCATGACCTGAAGCCTGGGGCAGCGCCCGTATGACGTCCAATGCCAAAACCGCGGGCATCCCATCAACCTGGTTGATGAGACACCCGCGGAATGGGGAACTACAGGACGGCGCGCAGCTGGTCCGCGATGACCGCGATCCGGCCGAGCACACCGTTCACGAACCTCGGCGAGTCGTCCGTGGACAGGCCCTTGGCGAGCTCCACGGCCTCGTCGATCGCCACCGCGTCCGGCACTTCGGTCGCCCACAGCAGCTCGTACAGGCCGAGGCGCAGGATCGCGCGGTCGACCGCCGGCATGCGCTGCAGGGTCCAGCCCTCGGCGTGCTCCGAGATGAGGTCGTCGATGCGCGACCGGTGTGCGGTGACGCCCTCGACGAGCGTCACCGTGTAGTCGTTCACCGGCGGCACGTCGGGAGACCCGACGCGCGAGGCCAGCAACGTCACCGCGTCGCTGCCCAGCAGGTCGGCTTCGTAGAGGAAGTCGACCGCGCGCTTGCGGGCCTTGCTCCGAGCACCCATCAGGACTTGTCGCTGATGCGGCCGAGGTAGCGGCCGTCGCGGGTGTCGACCTTGATCTTCTCGCCGGTCGTGACGAACAGCGGGACCTGGATCTCGGCGCCGGTCTCCAGGCGGGCGGGCTTGGTGCCGCCGGTGGAGCGGTCGCCCTGCAGGCCCGGGTCGGTGTGCTCGATGATGAGCTCGACCGACGTCGGGAGCTCGACGAACAGCGGGACGCCCTCGTGCGTGGCGACCATCGCTTCCTGGTTCTCCAGCAGGTAGTTCGCGGCGTCGCTGACCGTCTCGGCCGAAACCGGGATCTGGTCGTAGGTGTCGCCGTCCATGAAGATGAAGTCGGTGCCTTCCTTGTAGAGGAAGGTCATGCCGCGCTTGTCCACGGTGGCGGTCTCGACCTTGGTGCCCGCGTTGAAGGTCTTGTCGACGACCTTCCCGGTCAGCACGTGCTTGAGGGTCGTGCGCACGAAGGCGCCACCCTTGCCGGGCTTGACGTGCTGGAACGCGGTGACGGTCCAGAGCTGGCCGTCGAGGTTCAGCACCAGGCCGTTCTTCAGGTCGTTCGTGGTGGCCACGGTGGGATTTCTCCTGTGTAGGACGGGGGTGTCAGACGACCACGAGTTCTTTCGTGGTCAGGGTGAGGAGCTCCGGCCCGCTCTCGCGGACCACGAGGGTGTCCTCGATGCGGACCCCGCCCCGCCCCGACAAGTAGACGCCGGGCTCGACGGTGACCGCCATACCGGCCGAAAGTGTACCGGCACCCGCCTTCGACAACGCCGGTGCCTCGTGGATCTCCAGCCCGACCCCGTGGCCGAGGCCGTGCAGGAACTCGTTCCCGTGCCCGGCCTTCTCGATCACCTCGCGCGACGCGTGGTCGACGTCGCTCACCCGCGCGCCGGGCGTGAGCGCGTTGCGGCCCGCCGCCTGCGACCGCGCGACCAGGTCGTACAGGTCGCGCTGCCAGTCCGCGGGCTTGCCGAGGACGAGCGTGCGGGTCATGTCGGAGTGGTAGCCGTCGACCAGTGCGCCGAAGTCGAGCTTGATGAGGTCGCCCACGTGCAGGGTCGCGTCCGTCGGTGAGTGGTGCGGGACGGCCGAGTTCGCGCCGAACGCCACGATCGAGGAGAACGACGGGCCCTCCGCGCCGTGGTCGAGCATGCGGCTCTCCAGCTCGCGCGCGACCTCGCGTTCGGTGCGGCCGGCACGCAGCCCGCCGTGGCCGATCAACGCCCCGAGGGCGCGGTCCGCCGCCGCGCACGCCATCCGCAGCGCCTCGATCTCGACCTCGTCCTTGACCAGCCGCAGCTTCTCGACCAGGCCGCCGGCCTTCACCAGCTCGGCCTTGCCCGCGGCCGCGGTCAGCTCGTCCAGGCCGTCGACCGTCACCTGGTGGCTCTCGAACCCGAGGCGGCCCTTCGCGCGTTGGGCCAGCGCCGTGTCGCACGGGCGGTCGATCAGCCGTTCCAGGTCCGGCACCTGCTTCGCCGACTGGGTGAGATAGCGGCCGTCGGTGCAGAACACCGTCGTGTCGTCGCCCGCCGCGCCGATCAGGACGGCGGCGTTCGATCCGGTGAACCCGGTGAGGTACCGGACGTTCAGCAGGTTCGTGACGAGCAGCGCGTCCAGGTTGGTGGCCTGGAGCTCCTGGCGGAGGGCGGTTCGGCGTGCGGCGTACGACGACATGTCTCGCAGCGTACGGCCAGTCCTAAGCTGTCCGCATGCGTCCTTGGTTCGTCCGTGCGTTGTGGATGGGGCTCCTGCACGGAGCCGTGCAGACCGGCGTGGCGGCCGTGGGCGTGCGCAGCCCCGAGGCCTCCTCGGTCCGCCCGATCGCGATCGGGCTGCTGATCGCCGCCGCCGTCATCTGGGGCGCCGTCGACACGGCGCGCGACCTGGACGGGCGCGGCATGCAGTGGTTCATCGCGGCGCTGATCGCGGGCCCGTTCGCGGGCGCGCTGGGTGTGATCGGGACGGCGTTGCTGGTCGACCAGACCGGGCAGGAGGCGCTGTGGGTGGCGCTGACGGGCGGCGCGGCGTTCACGGCGTTGCTCGTGCTCGCGCCCGCCGGGCTGGGGATGCTGCTGGGCGGGTTCCTGGTGGGCAAGGACCCGGCTAGTCCGAGGAGCTGACGAGGAGCAGGTAGCGCGCCGAGTTGCTGAAGGTGCCCGACTCGCCCTTGACCAGCAGCTCGTGTTCACCGGGCTTGAGCGGCGGGATCCACGCCCACAGTCCGCAGCCCTGCGCCGGCACCCGTCCCTCGCGCTGCCCCACCACGTTGTCGCGCGAGGCCTGGTAGGTGATCGCGACCGGCGCGATCCGGCGCAGTTCCACCAGTTGCCCGTCGAGGGTCACCGAGCCCTTGGCCGCGTCCATGAACGACGCGCAGTTCGTGTCCGTGGAGGCGAGGTTGAGCGCGGGACCGGCGAGCGGGCGCCCGGCGGGCACCTGGCACCTGCGGTTCACGGCGCCGCCGAACGTGCCGGCGAAGAACCACACGTCCTTCGGCTGGTTCTCCGCGCACCACTGCCCGGTGTCGTCGACCACGGGGTTGCGGTTCTCCGGACTCGACGCCGCCCACGTCCACCACCGCGCCTGCAGCTCCTGATCGGACAACTGCTCGCCTGCGGCCGTCGTCGTCTCGCTGCTGACGGGCGCGGGCTCCGGCGCGGCGGCACACCCGGCCAGGAGCAGGGCGAACGCGGCGATCCAAGGTCTCGGCACGATCAGCATCTTCACACGTTCAGATGGCGACCAGCTCGATTTCGAAGCCGTCCTCGTTCTCCAGGAACGCCGCGTAGTGGTCCGGTCCTCCCGCGTGAGGGTGCCTGTCCGCGAACATGAGTTTCCAGCCGTGCGCCTCGGATTCCCGGGTCAGCCGGTCGACGTCCTCGCGGGTGCCGGTGTGCAGGGCGAGGTGGTTCAGGCCCGCCTTCATCCGGTCGTGCGGCCCGGTCATGGCCGGGGACTGTTCGACCACCACGTAGGTCTCGCCGAGCTTCCAGCTGACGCCGGCGCTCCAGCGCTGGTGCTCGGTCCAGCCCAGTTCGGTGAAGATCCACCCGAACGTGGCCTCGGCGCGGGCGAGATCAGGCACCCACAGTTCGACGTGATGCAGCATTCCGGGCTCCCCTGGCTCCTACGATCGGCTCGTGAAGATCGTCTCGAACGGCGAGCGACCCGACCTCCAGGGCCCCGCCCAGGCCTCGCTGCGGGACGGCTGGCCACCGTTCGTGCTGCGCGGCCAGATCCCGGCGGCCCATCGCGACGCCGTGGCCGAGTATTTCCCGCGCTACGACGTGCTGCTTCTCGATGACGACGCGGTGCTGGCGCGGGCGACGGCGGTCGCGCTGCGCTGGGACGGCGAGACGCTGCCCGACGGCGGGTATGACGGCGCGCTGGTCGCGGCGGTCACCGAACACGAGGCCGGGGTCGCGCCGGACACCCTTTGTGTGGTGGCCGCGACCGTGCGGTCCGACCGCACCGGTGGCGGGCTGGCGGGGAAGGTGCTCACCGGCCTGCGCGAACGGGCCGCGGCCGACGGGCTCGCGCGGGTGATCGTGCCGGTCCGGCCGACGCTCAAGGCGACCTACCCGCTGACCGCGATGGAGGACTTCCAGCGGTGGACGCGCGAGGACGGCCTGCACCTCGACCCGTGGATCCGCACGCACCAGCGGCTCGGTGCCACGATCCTCGGACCGGCGGCTCGGTCGATGGTCGTGACCGGCACCGTCGCGCAGTGGGAGACGTGGACGGGGATGGCGTTCCCGCAGACCGGCCGCTACGTCGTCGCGGGAGGGCTGGACCTCGTGGCGATCGACCGGGAGCGCGACCAGGGGCGCTACGAGGAGACGAACCTCTGGATGCGCCACCGCTGAGCTGGCGGCGAGATTCAGAGCGTTGGCCGGGTGGTTCACGCACAGCGGAGCGTCTCACGGCGTGACCGGAACGTTGACTGAGTGCTTCACGCACAGCGGAGCGCCTCACGGCGCGACCCGGAACGTCGGCCAGGCGGTTTACGCACAGTGGAGCGCCTCGCGGCGCTCCACGTCACTGCCTCTTGAGCGCCAGCCAGCGCAGTGCGAGCAGGTAGCCCTCGACGCCCAGGCCCACGATCACGCCGCTCGCGATGGCCGAGATGACGCTGTGGTGCCGGAACTCCTCGCGCTGGTGGATGTTCGAGATGTGCACCTCGACCAGTGGCGCGGTCAGCTGGGAGCACGCGTCGCGGATCGCGATCGAGTAGTGCGTCCAGGCGGCGCCGTTGAGGACCACGGGGATCGAGGCGTCGGCGGCCTCGTGCAGCCACGCGACCATCTCGCCCTCGTGGGCGGTCTGGCGGACCTCTACCTCGAAGTTGAGTTCCTTGCCCTCGGCCACGCACATCTGGACCAGGTCCGCGTACGTCGTGCGGCCGTAGACGTCCGGCTCGCGGGTGCCGAGGCGGTCGAGGTTCGGACCGTTGAGGACGAGGACCCTCACAGCAGCACCTTTCCGGAGCCCGTGGTCGGTTCGGCGGCGACGGCCGAGTAGGCGGCGGCGATCAGGGACGGGTCCGGGCCTTCGAGGCGGCCCGGCTTGGCCAGGCCGTCGAGGACGACGAAGCGCAGGACGCCCGCCTTGTTCTTCTTGTCGACCTTCATGCCCTCCATGAGCTGCGGGAGGGCGTCCGGGTCGTAGGAGGTCGGGAGGCCGAGCAGTTGCAGCACGCGCTTGTGGCGGTCGGCCGTCTCGTCGTCCAGCCGGCCCGTGAGGCGGGCCAGTTCGGCGGCGAAGACCAGGCCCACGCTGATGGCGGCGCCGTGGCGCCAGCGGTAGCGCTCGCGGCGTTCGATGGCGTGGCCGAGGGTGTGGCCGTAGTTCAGGATCTCGCGCAGGTTCGACTCGCGCAGGTCCGTGGTGACGACGTCGGCCTTGATCTGGATCTTGCGGCGGACCAGGTCGGCGAGCACGTCGCCGGTCGGGTCGAGGGCGAGCGCGGGGTCGGCCTCGATCAGGTCGAGGATGACCGGGTCGGCGATGAAGCCGCCCTTCACGATCTCGGCCATGCCGGCGATGAGTTCGTTGCGCGGCAGCGTTTCCAGCGTCGCGAGGTCGACGAAGATCGCGTCCGGCTCGTAGAACGTGCCTACGAGGTTCTTGCCCGCGTCGGTGTTGATGCCGGTCTTGCCGCCCACGGCGGCGTCGACCATGCCGAGCAGCGTCGTCGGGATGTTGACCAGCCGCACGCCGCGCATCCAGGTGGACGCGACGAAGCCCGCGAGGTCCGTGACCGCGCCGCCGCCCAGGCCGACGACGACGTCGGAACGCGACAATCCGATCTTGCCCAGCACGTCCCAGCAGAAGCCGGCGACCGCGAGGTCCTTGCCGTCCTCGGCGTCGGGGACCTCGACGCGGTGCGCGTCGACGCCCACGGCCTTGAGCTCGTCGACCAGCACCTTCGCCGTCTCGGCCAGTGTCGGCTGGTGGACGATCGCGATCTTCGCCGTGTTCTTGAGGAACTCGACGATGTCGCCGAGCAGACCACGGCCGATCACGACGTCGTAGGCCTTCTCCGCGGCGACCCGGATGCGCACGGGCTCGGTCATGCTTGCACTCCCTCGATCACCGCGTCGGTGACCTGTTCCGGGTCCAGCGAATCCGTCAGGACCTCGATCGTCGCGACCTCGCGGTACAGCGGCAGGCGCGCGTCCAGCAGCGCCTTGAACGTCGCCCGCGGGTTGATGCCGGACAGCAGCGGCCGCGAGGACGACAGCCCGGTGCGGCGCACGCCCTCGGCCATGCCCACGTTCAGGAACACGACGGTGTGCTCCTGAAGGCGCTCGCGGGTCGCCGCGGACAGCACGGCTCCCCCGCCCAGCGCCAGCACGCCCTCGTGCTCGACCAGCGCCTTGGCGACCGCTTCCTCTTCCATGGCGCGGAAAGCGGGCTCGCCGTCGTCGGTGAAGATGTCCGAGATGGGCTTGCCGGCCAGCGCGACGATGTCCGCGTCGGCGTCGCGGAACGGCAGGCCCAGGCGGGCCGCGAGCAGTTCGCTGACCGTGGTCTTGCCCGCGCCGGGCGGGCCGACCACGACGTAGCGGGGGCTCACATGCCCTCCCAGCGGGCTTCCAGGGCCTTGAGGTACGCGTGGGCGTTGCGGCGCGTCTCGTCGAGCGAGTCGCCGCCGAACTTCTCCAGCGCGGCCTCGGCCAGCACCAGCGCGACCACGGACTCCAGCACGACACCGGCACGCGGCACGGCGCAGACGTCCGAACGCTGGTGGATCGCGGTGGCGGCCTCACCGGTGCGCACGTCCACAGTGGCCAGTGCGCGCGGGACCGTCGAGATGGGCTTCATCGCCACGCGGACGCGCAGGATCTCGCCGTTGGTGATGCCGCCTTCGAGACCACCGGCGCGGTTCGAGCGGCGCGTCACGCCGACCGGGCCGCTGCCGCGGTCGATCTCGTCGTGGGCCTGCGAACCCCAGCGCTGGGCGGAGGTGAAGCCGTCGCCGATCTCCACGCCCTTCATCGCCTGCACGCCCATCAGGGCGGCGGCCAGGCGGGCGTCGAGGCGGCGGTCCCAGTGCACGTGCGAGCCCAGGCCCGGCGGCAACCCGTAGACGAGCACCTCGATCACGCCGCCGACGGTGTCGGCGGCCTTCTGCACGGCCTCCACCTCGGCGACCATCGCGGCGGTGCCGCGGGAGTCGAAGCAGCGCACCGGCGACTCGTCGATCGCGGGCAGGTCGTCCGGCGTCGGCAGCGCGGAGTCCTCGGGCGTCACGGCCTTGCCGATGGACACCACGTGGCTCAGGACCTGGACGCCGAGCAACTGCTGCAGGAACTGCCGGGCGACCGTGCCCAGCGCGGTGCGGGCGGCGGTCTCACGGGCCGAGGCGCGCTCCAGCACCGGGCGGGCCTCGTCGAAGCCGAACTTCTGCATGCCCGGCAGGTCGGCGTGACCGGGGCGCGGGCGAGTGAGGGCCTCGTTGCGGCCCGTCGGCTTGAGCAGGCTCGGGTCGACCGGGTCCGGCGACATGACCGTCTGCCACTTGGGCCACTCGGAGTTGCCGATCGTGACCGCGACCGGACCGCCCTGGGTCTTGCCGTGGCGCACGCCGCCGAGGATCTCGACCTCGTCCTGCTCGAAGCCCATCCGGGGCGAGCGACCGAAACCGAGCCTGCGGCGCCCGAGCTGGGTGACCAGGTCCTCGGTGGTCACCTCCACTCCGGCGGGCATGCCCTCCAGGACGGCGACGAGAGCGGGGCCGTGTGACTCTCCAGCGGTGATCCAGCGCAGCACGTTCACAATCCTTTCACAGCGTCGTCAACGCCCAGGTGGCGGCCAGCAGCCCCGGTCCGTGCGGCACGGCACGGCTGCGCCGCAGCGCGGCGACGACGAGCGTGACCGCGCTGGACAGGATCGCCGCAGGTAAGAGGGACGGCAGCGGGAGCACCGCGCCGAGACCGAACGCGAGCTTCACGTCCCCGCCGCCCATGAGCGCGGGCCGCCACCGCCGGACGGCGAGATGCGCGCCACCGAAGACGAGCGCCGACAGCACCGCCGCTCCCACCCCGTGGAACTGCAGGAGCAGCAGGGCGGCACCCAACGGGAGGGTCAGCGCGTCCGGCAACCGGTGGTGCCGCAGATCGATCATGGCGAGCACGATGCCGAACCAGGCCAGCAGGAACGACGAGGGTGGAGCGTCCAGGACGGCGGCGACCGTCCACAGGGAACCCAGCACAGACGCGAGCAGGACCGTGGTCATGACACCACGGTCCTGCTCGGCACGACCTGGCACAAATTTCGGCCTGTCGTGAACGGTCCGTTCACGCACAGGCTTCACGGTGCCTCAGAAAGGGCTGGGAGAACGCCCGGAACAGCGGTTCAGCGAGACCAGTCGAACAGGGCGTCGTTCGCCGCGACGTCGACGTCCAGCGCGAGGTCGGCCAGCACCTCGGCGGACGCGTCCAGCGCGATCACCGGGCAGATCGGCGCGAACCCGGCCGCCTCGACCTCGGCCGGGTCCCACGTCACGATCTTCTGACCGGCCCTGACCTGCTCGCCCTTGACGACGTGCAACTCGAAGCCCTCGCCCTTGCGCTTCACGGTGTCGATGCCGAGGTGGACCAGGACGGCCGCCCCGTCACCGTTGGCGACCACGAACGCGTGGGGGTGCAGCGTGACGATGGTCCCGTCGAGCGGCGACACCACGTCGGACTTCGATCGAACCGGCTCGACGGCCACACCGGGGCCGACCATCGCCTCGGCGAAGACCTGGTCCGGAACGGCGGAGAGCGCGACCACCCGGCCGGCGACCGGGCTGCCGACGCGGAGGCTCACAGGAGGTCCTCGATGTCCGACGCGATGGTGTCCGCCTCGGGTCCGACGACGACCTGGACGACGTTGCCGGAGCGCATGACTCCGTGTGCTCCCAACGCCTTCAGGGCCTTCTCGTCCACGACGGAACCGTCCTCGAGCTCACACCGCAGGCGGGTGATGCACGGCTCGATCTCGACGATGTTGTCCCGTCCGCCCAGCGCGGCGAGGATCTTCTGAGCCTTCTCGTCAGCCACGTTCGTACCTCTCGTTCCCGTAACAGCGGTTGACACCCGCTCGGTGCGCGGAGCATTCTCCCGCACCAACTGGTCTAGACCGGAAAGTACCACTAGCGACGAGGGAGGTGACCGAGTGAACGAGATCGTGGACGGGCCCAAGCCCAAGCACGCGCAGTTGCGCGAGATCCTGCGACGGCTGGCCGAACAGGAACTCGCTCCCGGCTCACCCATTCCGTCGGAGCGCGACCTCGCCGAGCGGTACGGAGTCTCTCGCATCACCGTGCGGGCCGCAGTCGGCCAACTGGTCGCGGAAGGCCTGCTCACCAGGGCCAAGGGCCGTGGGACGTTCACCGCCAAGCGGCGCTACGACCTGCAGCTCTTCCTGGCCTCGTTCACCTCGGACATGAAGGCGCGCGGGGTCGAACCCAGCACCGAGGTGATCAGCTGCGCCCAGGCGGCACCCGGCTCGAAGGCCTCGCTGGGCCTGGAGGCCGACGAGTACGCGTACCGCGTCGTGCGGCTGCGCAAGGCCGACGGGGCACCGTTGGCGCTCGAAGCCGGCTGGTACAGCCCGCACATGCTGCCCGAGCTCGACCGATGTGACCTGACCGGATCGATCTACGAGATCATCGCGACCCGGTACGGAATTCAGCTGGACCACGCGCGGCAGACCGTGTGGGCCGAGACCGCCGACGCGGAGACCGCGAAGGCGCTCGACGTCCGCAAGGGCAGCCCGCTCCTCGTTTTCAGGAGGGTCGCCAGCTCCGACGGGCGGCCCTGCGAAGACGTGACCTCCTGGTACCGGGGCGATCTCTACCAGGTGACCATGCAACTGGACCGGACCGTCCCGGGTTCCGGACCTAACTCCGCCAAGGGAGGTACCACATGAGCGCCAGCGCCCCAGAGGCGACAGGCGGTCGCGGGTTCAAGGGCCTGGCCGGTATGCAGCGATTCGGCCGCAGCCTGATGCTGCCGATCGCCTCACTGCCCGCCGCCGCGATTCTTCTGCGTTTCGGTCAGCCTGACCTGCTCGGCAAGGACGGCCTGGGCTGGAACAAGGTCGCCGCCGTCATCGGCGGTGCGGGCGACGCCCTGTTCAGCAACCTGCCGTTGCTGTTCGCCGTGGGTGTGGCCATCGGTTTCGCCCGCCGGGGCGACGGCTCGACCGCACTCTCCGCCGTGGTCGGTTTCGTCGTCACCCAGGCCGTGTTCAAGGCCATGTCGCCGATGGTGCTTCCTCTCGCCGAGGATCCCGCCAAGCAGGAGCAGATCAACTACTCGGTGCTCACCGGCATCGTGGTCGGCCTGATCTCCGCCGTTCTGTGGCAGAAGTACCACCGCATCAAGCTGCCGCCGTACCTGGCGTTCTTCGGTGGCCGTCGCTTCGTGCCGATCATCGTCGCGGCCGTCATGATCCCGGTCGCGGTCCTCATGGGCCTCATCTACCCGTGGTTCGACAAGGGCCTGACCGCGGTCGGCGAGGCCGTCTCGGGCAGCACGATCCTCGGCGCGGGCGTCTACGGCGTCATCAACCGCCTGCTCATCCCGCTGGGTCTGCACCACATCCCGAACACGTTCATGTGGCAGGTCTTCGGCGAGTACCAGGCGGACGGTGCCACCAAGACCGGTGACATCCCGAGGTTCTTCGCGGGCGACCCCACCGCGGGCACGTTCATGAGCGGCTTCTTCCCGATCTTCATGTTCGCGCTCCCCGCGGCCGCGCTGGCGATCATCCACACCGCCAAGCCGTCGCAGAAGAAGATCATCGCCGGCATCATGGGCTCGGCGGCCCTCACCTCGTTCATCACGGGTGTCACCGAGCCGCTCGAGTTCGCGTTCATGTTCGTCGCGTGGCCGCTGTACGTCATCCACGCGTTCCTCACCGGCACATCGCTGGCGATCACCAACGCGCTGGGTGTGCACGACGGCTTCGGCTTCTCGGCGGGTGTGATCGACTACCTGCTCAACTTCAACATCGCGACGAGGCCGTTGCTGATCATCCCGATCGGTCTTGTCTACGCGGCGATCTACTACTTCCTGTTCCGCTTCGTCATCACCAAGTGGAACCTGAAGACGCCCGGCCGCGAAGATGACGAGTCGCCGGAGGCCGACGAGAGCGTCGTCGGCAGCAGCGGTGACACCGCTGTGCGCGAGACTGCGGTGCGCGAAAGGCGCGCCACGAACGAACAGCAGTAAGCACAACCAGTACTACCGGGAGGAACCATCATGGCCGAGCGACGGGTCACCGTGGCCAGCAAGGTCGGACTGCACGCCCGGCCTGCCGCACTGCTGGCGAAGGCCGCCGCCGACCAGCCGGTGACGGTCACCATCAGCAAGGACGGCGGCGAAGCCGTTGACGCGGCGAGTGTCCTGGGACTCATGACCCTGGGCGCTATGCATGGTGACGAGGTGGTGCTCAGCGCCGACGGGGACGGAGCGGATGCCGCTCTGGACGCCATCGCCGAACTGATCGCCACCGATCACGACGAGTGAGCCGGGTCGTGAGTGGTCTCGGTCGCCCCGATGGCCGAGACCACTCACGACCCACCCGAAGTGCAGCACTACACCCGCGGTCACGACGCCGGCCAAGGTCGACGGCGTGGCCTGCGGGTAGCTCACCATCAGCCAGACCCCGCCCACGGCCAGCACGGGCGGCACGAGAAGACCAGCGGTCCACTTGCGCAGCAACAGGAACGCGAGTGTCGAGACCAGCAGCGCCGCGCCGAGCGTGTCGCTGAACCGGTGCCAGCCGAGCGACACCGTCTCCGCCGCGACCGCCCCCGCGCCGATCGCCCCCGGAATCGCCACTACCAGCGCGAACCGCTTGGGCACGGCCATCGTCACCGCGATCACCGACGCCACCGCGGCCGTCGTGTGTCCACTCGGGAAGCTGTTGTGCACCAGCACGGCGTCGTCGTCCAGCGGCGGCCGCACCAGCACGTAGAGCTTCAGCACCTGCGCGCCCAGCACCGAGCCGCCGAGCAGCAGCAACGGTGTCAGCGACTTCTTGCGCGCGAAGAGGATCACGAGGACAGCGGCGACGAGGATCGCCATGTCCACGTTGGACGCCCACGAGCGTTGCAGTGACAGCTCGGGCAACGCGGCGTTCTCCGCCTTCTGCCCGAACGACGTCCACACCAGCGCGAAGTACGTGAAGAGGAATCCCAGCAAGCTTCCGGCCATGACTTCGAGATTCCGCGAGCCGCTCTATGGGAACGTGCACGGCATGTCATGGTTCCGCTACAGAACCGGCGCGGGTGCCGTCTCCTGCCGATAATGGATCTCGTGGCGATGGTCTTGCTGGTCGAGGACGACCCCTCCGTGCGTGAAGGACTCGGACTGGCGTTGCGCCGGCAGGGACACGACGTGCGGGCGGCGGAGACAGGCGAGGAAGGCGTCGCCCGGCTGCGCGAGTCCCGTCCCGACATCGTGGTCCTGGACATCATGCTGCCGGGCATCGACGGCTTCGAGACGTGCCGCCGGATGCGCACGCACGCCGAGGTGCCGATCATCATGCTCACCGCGCGCGGCGACGACTTCGACGTGGTCGCGGGCCTGGAGGCGGGCGCGGACGACTACGTGGTCAAGCCCGTCGAACCGCGCGTCCTGGAGGCCCGCATCCGCGCCGTGCTGCGGCGGACCGTCGCGGAGCCGTCCAGCCTCGAACGCCACGGCTCGCTGGTGATCGATCGGGCAGGCCTGCAGGTGCTCAAGAACGACGTGAAGGTCGCGCTGACCCCGACCGAGCTGAAGCTCCTGCTCGAACTCTCCCGCACCCCCGGCCGCGTGCTGACCCGCCAGCAGATCCTCGAAGCCGTCTGGGAGCACGACTACCTCGGCGACTCTCGGCTCGTCGACGCGTGCGTGCAGCGGTTGCGCGCGAAGATCGAGGACGTGCCGTCCGACCCCGGCTACGTCCACACCGTGCGCGGCTTCGGTTACCGCTTCGGCCCGCGATGAGGTCGTGGTGAGGTCACTGCTCAGGGGCCTGCGCCCGAGGCTGATGGCGGCGTTCCTGCTGCTGACGGTGCTGGGCGCGGTGGGAGCCGCGGGCGCCTCCTACGCGACCGCCCGCACGTTGCTGCTGGCGGACGCGCAGGACAACTTCATGAACCCGCTCGTGCAGGACGTCCGCGACTACGCGCCCCGGCTGACCGTGCCGCCGGCGCAGCAGGACCTGGACGAGTTCGGCACGTACCTGCGCGGTTCGGCGGTGGTGCTGTACGAGGGCCTGCGTTCCACCACCGGCCCCGATCCGGCGTTCATCCCCGCCGAGATGCGCGAGATGCTCAAGACGAGCAGGACGACCCTCTGGCAGCGCCGCACGGACCTGACCGACCCGTACGTCGTCATCGGCATCCCGCTGCTGCGCGCGGACGGCAATCCGACCGGCGTGGAGGTGTGGGCGCTGCTGTACCTGAGGGGCCCGCAGACCGCCATCGACAGCTTCTCGACCGCCGCCTGGGTGGGCGTCAGCCTGGTCCTGCCCCTGGCCCTGGGGCTCGCGCTCTTCACCGCCCGCGGCGTCCTGCGCCCCGTCCGCCGGCTCGGCACCGCGGCCCGCGCGCTGGGCTCCGGACGGCTGGACACCCGTGTCGACGAACGCGGCTCCGACGAACTCGCCGACCTGGCACGGACGTTCAACCGCGCCGCCGAACAGCTGGAGGCCTCCCAGGCCGCGTCCCGCCGGTTCGTCGCCGACGTGTCCCACGAGCTCCGCACGCCGCTGACCGCGATGAACGCCGTGACCGCGGTCCTGGACGAGGACGCGGACACGTTGCCGCCCGACACGGCCGTCGCGGCCAGGCTGGTGTCGGCCGAGACGCGCAAGCTCACCCGCCTGGTCAACGACCTGATGGAGATCTCCCGCTTCGACGAGGGCCGCAACCTGCTGGAACTGGACGACTGGGACATCAGCACGGCCGTCCGCGACACCCTGGCCGCCCGCGGCTGGGCCACGTCCGTCCAGGCCTCGCTGCCCGAGGGCGTGGTGGGCCGGGTGGACCGCCGCCGCCTGGACGTCATCGTGGCCAATCTCGTGGGCAACGCGCTCAAGCACGGCGGCGTGCCGGTGCGTGTGACCGTGCGGCCTGGTGTCATCGAGGTGTCCGACCACGGCCCCGGTATCTCTCCCGAGGCCCTGCCCCACATCTTCGACCGCTTCTACAAGGCAGACACGGCCCGCTCCCGTTCCGAGGGCAGCGGACTGGGATTGGCGATCGCATGGGAGAACGCACGCCTGCACGGCGGCACCATCGAAGCGGCCAACGCGCCCTCCGGTGGCGCGGTCTTCACCTTGCGCTTGCCCTGGTGACCCTCACGGCCTGCGGCATCCGCCCGACCTCGATCCTCACCGGGGCCGAGGCGCCGACGGTGTCCTCGCACTCGGTGACCATCTACCTGGTGAACCCGGATGGGGACGGCCTGGTGCGCCGGACCCGCGAGTACACCGGCACCCTCGACATCACGACGGCCATGAACCTGCTGCTGGCCGGGCTCACCGACGAGGAGAAGAAGCTCGGCCTGACGAGCGAGCTGCCCACCACGTCGGCCAAGGCGATCGCCGTGCAGAACGTGATCGTGATGCCGCAGGGGGTCGAGCCGCCGTCGTCCAAGTGGGCGGTGTTCCAGGTGCACTGCACGGCGCTGGCGAGCCGCGCGAAGGTGGCGGGCGTGGAGTCGCTCCCCGACGAGAACTGCCCGTAGGCATGAGGGAGACCATGGCTCACACCGCCCGTCGCCTGTTCGAGCTCCTGGAGCCGATCTGCCTGGTGACCTTCTTCGCCGCCGAGTGCGGCGAGGAGCTGGCCGCGCTCGGCCACCGCACCTACTGGGACGGCTACTTCGCGAGCCGGGCCGCGCCGCTGGGACGGGTGCCGGCGGAGGTCGTGCACGCCGCGTTCTACAACTTCGCCGACGGAGAGGCCGCACGGCACATCCCGAGCGCGTGGGAGACGATTCCGCCCGAGGCGTCGCTCGCCGCACGGGAACGGGGCAGCGCGGCCTCCCTGCGGCGGATCCTCGGCGACCTGGCCGACTCCCCCGGTCTGGTGCGCGCCGCCGACCTGACCACCAAGGCCGCGACGAGCGCGCCCACGGTCGGCCGGGTGATGTACGCCGGGATGCGCACGGTCCCGGTGCCCAGCGACCCCGTCGCCCGGCTGTGGCACTCCGCGACCATGCTGCGCGAGCACCGCGGTGACGGGCACATCGCCGCTCTCGTCGGCGCGCGGATCGGCGGCACCGAGGCGCACGTGCTCTCGGCGCTGGCGATGGGCGTCCACCCGGCGGAGACGTTCGGGCGCATCCACCACCTGCCGAAGAAGCGACTGGCCGCGGTGATGGACGGCTTGCGCGAGCGTGGTCTCATCGACGCCGAGGGCCACTTCACCGACGCCGGTCGCGAGACCCAGCAAGGCATCGAGTCCCTCACCGACGAACTCGCCGCGGCGCCCTACGACGCCCTCTCCCCCGCCGAACTGGACGAGCTGGTCACCGAACTCGACCCCATCAGCGCGAAGCTGGCCGCCGCGGGATCGAAGTGACGTCAACGCTCGTAGAGCACATCCCGGTCGTTGGTGAGATGACCGTCGTACGGCCCGACCTTCGTCACGCGCGCGCCGTCGCGGAACACGACCTGCAGCCCGTGCTCCACTTCCCACTCGCACTCGGCCTCTAGAGAGATGTAGACCGGCCCGCCGCCGTGGTCACGTTGCACGGTGACCTCGTGGCCCGCGAACGAGACGTGGTTCCAGACCTCGGCGGGCCCGGCGATGCGGGGGAAGTCGTCCAGTTCGTCGCCGAAGACCTCGCCCATGTGCCGGTAGTAGTCGAAGACACCGGGCGCCGCCGCCTCCAGCGCCGTGCCGTCCAACGCCAGGAAGGCGCGAATGGCGGCGTGGAAGTCGTCCGGCGCCGGGTCGTCGGTGTAGCCGTCCAGGTGGAACGGCAGCGCGACACCGATCACCGGCACCGGGATCGGCGCGCTGACCAGGCTTTCGTACTCGTTCTCGACCACGGTGCCGAGTCCGGGGATCTCCACCGGGTCATCCTAGGAAAAAGGCGGGACGCAGCGGCGGCCGTAGGCCGTGCGTCCCACCGACCGGCCCTCCCAAGGTGAGGAACACCGGCATGCGATGGCTGCGGCCGAGTGGCACATCGTCCACAGCCAGCGAGTCAGCCGTAGGCAATCACAGGCCTCGCGCACGCCGGAATCGAACAGCCGAAGATCAAGACGAAAGTTACGCGCGCGCGGCGAGGGCGGCGTCGAGCGCCGACCGCATGACGTCCTGCGGCGCGGGCTTCCCGGTGAACTGCTCCACCTGCCCGAAAGCCTGATGCAGCAACATGTCCAGCCCGGTGGCCAGTCGCGCCCCGGAGACCTCCACGGCCGCGGCAACGGGCGTGGGCCACGGGTGGTAGATCACGTCCAGCACGTAGGGCGCACGGGCCAGGTCGGCGGCCAGCGGCACGGTGGCCTCGGCGGGCACCGTCGACACGACGACGTCCGACGCACCGGCCAGCACAGCCAGGTCCACAGAGGACAGTTCCAGGACCTCGACGGTGACGCCGACCCTGGACGCGGTCTCCAGAGCCTCGCCCGCACGCGAGGGATCGCGCACCACAAGGGAAGCGGAGGTGATGCCGAGCGCGGCGAACCCGGCCAGCGCGGCCGTCGCCGTGCCACCGGCACCCAGCACGACGCCGTGCGTGCCGCCGGAGAAACCCTTCTCCCGCAGCGCACCCACCACACCGTCCACATCGGTGCAGTCGGCGTGCCACCCGGAACCGTTGCGCACCAGCGTGTTCGCCGCCCCCACCGCCGAAGCACGCGGGGTCACGACGGACGCGAACGCCAGCGCGGCACGTTTGGTCGGCATCGTGCAGGACAGGCCGACCCACTCCGGTCCCAGCGAGGCGACCAGAGCGGGAACCTCAGCCTCGGAGCACTCCAGGCGGGTGTACTCCCAGTCGAGGCCCAGCGCGGCGTACGCGGCGTTGTGCAGCACCGGGGACAGGGAGTGCTCGATCGGCGAACCGATCACCGCGGCCTTGCGCACCACTAGTAGATGCCGTCCTTCTGAGCCTTCTGGTCGTTCGCGTTGTGCTCTTCGAACGTGGTCGCGAAGCACGACGTACCGTCCGTCTGGCACTTCACGAAGTACAGGATGTCGCCGCCCTCCGGCTTGATCGCGGCGGCGATCGCCTGCTGCGACGGCGAGCCGATCGGGGTCGGCGTCAGGTTCTGGTTGATGTAGGTGTTGTACGGCCCCTGCGCCTCGCGGTCCGCGTCGGACGTGCGGATGTGGGGCTGGTTGTTCTTGTAGTTGATGGTCGAGTCGAACTGCAACGCCATCGGCTTCTTGATGCGGTTGTAGATGACCTGCGAGACCTTCGCGAAGTCCTTCTCGATGGCCTCCTTCTCGATCAACGAGGCGATGACCAGCACCTCGTAGGGACGGAAGCCGGTGTTCATGGTGCCGCCGGGGATGCCGGCACCCTGCAGCTTCTGCGAGGAGGACACGATGATGCCGCGCAGCAGCTCGACCGCGCTGACACCCGGTTTGACCTGGTAGACGCCGCGCATGATCAGGCCTTCGAGGCGGTACTGCGGCTCGGCGCGCTTCACGTCGGCCAGCGCCCAGTCCGGCACGCCGAGGGCGACCGGGTCGGTCTGCTCGGCCGCGGCCTTGATCTCGTCGCCGGTCAGGCAGACCTTCGCGCCGTCCTTCTCCGTGCAGCTCGCGTCGGCCAGCAGGGAGTAGATGCCCTTGACGGTCTTGCCGTTGGCCTGGATGTCGGTGAGCTTGAGGCCACCGACGACCTGGACGGCCGGGACGCGCGTCTTCGGGTCGATCATGCGGGCCACCGCGTTCTGGCCCGACATCTTCGTCTTCATCAGGTAGAAGCCCGGCTGGATCGACGTCACGCGGGCGTCGGTCTTGCTGGCCTCGATGAAGGCGCGCGCGGAGGCGATGACGCCGTTGTCGTACAGGGTCGACGCGATCTTGCTGACCACGTCGCCGTCCTGGACCTCGACGATGGCGTCGGCCTCGCCGGTACCCGCGAAGTCCTCGAACGAGCCGATGCCGCGCAGCTCCTTGTAGCCGTAGTAGGCGCCGCCCATGCCGACGGCGAGGATCAGCGCCACGACGAGCCAGAGGACCGTCTTCTTGCGCTTCTTCGCCTTGGCACGGGCGTTGTCCCGGCTGCGGTCACGCTTCAGCGGGCGTCGCTCGTCCGCTTCGGGGTCGGTGAACAACCCGAGATCGTCGCCGCTCACACCTCGTCCTTTCGGGCGGACACAACCCGTGCCCGTGCGTCCAGCCAAGACTGAAGGATCTCGACAGCGGCGGCCTGGTCGACCACGGCACGCTGCTTCTTGCCCTTCACACCGCGCTGTGCCAGCACTCGGCTCACCACAACCGTCGTCAGTCGTTCGTCGCTGAGCCGTACCGGCACCGGGGCGATGCGATCGGCCAGGGCCGCAGCGTACGCGGAAGCCGACTCCGCTGCGGGGCCGTGCCGACCGGCCAATGTCTTCGGTAAGCCGACCACGACCTCTACGACGTCATGTTCGGCCACGAGACGTACGAGCTCGGTGAGGTCCGAGCCGCGCTTCTCGTCACGCTGCAGGGTAACCAGCGGAGTGGCGAGAAATGCCGATGGATCGCTGAGGGAAATTCCCACGCGAACCGATCCGACGTCGACGCCGAGCCTCCGACCGAGGCCCGGGTCGCCGACATCAGTGGAATCAGCGCTGTTCAAGCACCTTGTCCAGTTCGTTGGTGAGGTTCGTGATGGCCTCGGGGACACCGGCCGGGTTCGTGCCGCCGCCCTGGGCCAGGTCCGGCTTGCCGCCACCGCGGGCGGCGATGGCCGGGCCGAACACCGGGACGAGCTTGCCGGCGGCGAGACCCAGGTCGCGAGCGGCGGCCGTGGTGGCCACCACGAAGCTGACCTTGTCGCCGTCGACCGAGAACAGGGCCACCACACCGGGCTTGCTGCCCAGGCGGTTGCGGACCTCGCCACCGAGGGTGCGCAGGTCGTTGCCCGACACGCCCTCCAGGCCCAGGGCCACGAGCGACAGCCCGCGGATGTCCAGAGCCTTGTCGGCCAGAGCGCCGGCGTTGCCCAGCAACTCGGCGGCGCGGACCTTCTCGAGCTCCTTCTCGGCGGACTTCAGGCGCTCGACCAGCGACTCGATCCGCTCGGGCAGACCCTCGGAGCCGACCTTGAGCATGTCGGAGAGGTTCTGCACGATGGCACGTTCCTTGGCCAGGAACCGCATGGCCTCGATGCCGACGTAGGCCTCCAGGCGGCGCACGCCGGAACCGACCGACGACTCACCCAGCAGGGTGATCGGGCCGATCTGCGACGAGTGCTCGACGTGGGTGCCACCGCACAGCTCGCGGGACCACTCGCCACCGATCTCGATGACGCGGACGGTCTCGTCGTAGGTCTCGCCGAACAGGGCGACGGCACCCAGCTCCTGGGCACCGGCCATGTCGGTGTAGACGATGCTGACCGGCAGGTCGCGGCGCACGGCGAGGTTCGAGACCTCTTCGATCTCGCTCTTGGCCTCGGCGGACAGGCCACCGGTCCAGGCGAAGTCGAGCCGCAGGTAGCCGGGCTTGTTGTACGAACCGCTCTGCAGGGCCGACGGGCCGAGCACGTGGCGCAGGGCGGCGTGCACGACGTGCGTGCCCGAGTGGCCCTGACGGGCGCCGACGCGCCACTCCGGGTCGACGCGGGCCTCGACGTGCTCGCCCTCGCTGACCTCACCGGACTTGACGCGCACCTGGTGCACCCACAGCTTGCGAGCGACCTTCTGCACGTCGAGCACTTCCAGCTCGGCGTTGGCCGTGACGATCGTGCCGGCGTCGGACTCCTGGCCACCGGACTCGGCGTAGAGCGGCGTGCGGTCGAGGACGACCTCGACGATGTCGCCTTCCTTGGCCGACTTCACCCGAGCGCCGTTCAGCACGATGCCGCGCAGCGTGGCCTCGGAGGCGAGCTCGGTGTAGCCGGTGAACTCGGTCGGGCCCTGCTCCAGCAGCTCGCGGTACACCGACTGGTCGCCGTGGCCGGTCTTCTTGCCGGCGGCGTCGGCCTTGGCGCGGGCGCGCTGCTCGGCCATCAACTTGCGGAACCCGTCCTCGTCCACGGACAGGCCGGCCTCGGAGGCCATCTCCAGCGTGAGGTCGATCGGGAAGCCGTACGTGTCGTGCAGCTGGAAGGCCTTGTCACCGGGCAGCGTGGCGCGGCCGTCGGACTTCACCTCGGCGGCGGCGCCCTCGAAGATCCGCGAACCGGCGTCGAGCGTGCGCAGGAACGTGTCCTCCTCGGCCTTGAGCACCTGCTGGATGCGGGCGAACCCGCTGACCAGCTCGGGGTAGGCCTCGCCCATCGAGTCGCGGACGACCTCGGCGAACTGCTGCAGCACCGGCTCGTTGATGCCGAGCAGGCGTGACGAGCGGACGATGCGGCGCAGCAGGCGGCGCAGCACGTAGCCGCGGGCCTCGTTGCCGGGCGTGACGCCGTCGCCGACCAGCAGCACACCGCTGCGGGCGTGGTCGGCGATGACGCGGAAGCGGACGTCGTCGACCTCGTTGGCGCCGTACTTGCGGCCGGAGAGCTCCTCGGCCCTGGTGATGACGGCGCGGACCAGGTCGGTCTCGTAGACGTTGTCGACGCCCTGCAGCAGGTAGGCGACGCGCTCGACGCCCATGCCGGTGTCGATGTTCTTCGACGGCAGCTCACCGATGACGGGGTAGTCCTTCTTGGCACCACCCTCGCCGCGGATGTTCTGCATGAAGACGAGGTTCCAGATCTCGAGGTACCTGTCCTCGTCGACTACCGGGCCGCCCTCCTTGCCGTACTCGGGGCCGCGGTCGAAGTAGATCTCCGAGCACGGGCCGCACGGGCCGGGGACGCCCATCGACCAGAAGTTGTCCTCGACGCCGCGGCGCTGGATGCGCTCCAGCGGCATGCCGGCGACCTTCTGCCACAGCTCGATGGCCTCGTCGTCGGTCTCGTAGACGGTGACCCAGATGCGCTCGGGGTCGAAGCCGTAGCCGCCGGCCTCCTGGGAGTTGGTGATCAGCTCCCAGGCCAGCCGGATGGCGTCTTCCTTGAAGTAGTCGCCGAGCGAGAAGTTGCCGGCCATCTGGAAGAACGTGAGGTGGCGGGTGGTCTTGCCGACCTCGTCGATGTCGGGGGTGCGCACGCACTTCTGGATGCTCGTCATCCGCGGGGCGGGCGGCGGGGCCTCACCGAGGAAGTACGGCTTGAACGGCACCATGCCGGCGTTGACGAACAGCAGGTTGGGGTCGTCGAGCAGCAGCGAGGCGCTGGGGATGTACTTGTGCCCGGCCTTCTCGAAGTGCTCGCGGAAACGCTTGATGATCTCGTGGGTCTGCACGGGAAGTTCCTTGTGTGTTGCTGGGGACTGTCAGGGCACGGTCGTGAGGCGAACGGTGTCAGTGCTTCCCGTTCGCCCTGGGCGCTCGGCGCCCCGGCGTGAATCCCGTCTGACGTTCCACGGTGTCCTGCAACTCCTGTTCCCGTTCGGCCATTCCCGCGCGCACCTCGGCCCCGAAGGAACCGATGGCGCCGGCGAGTTCGCGCAGGCCTTCACCCACGTTAGTGCCGATACCGGCCGGAGTCGCCTGCTTTGCGACCTCGGCGGCCTTCTTCGCGGCGAACAGCCCCGCCGCGGCGCCCAGACCGAACCAGAAGAGGCGGCTCACTTGGCACCCCGCTTCGGGCGGCGCTTGGCGTGCTTGTTCGGCTGCTCCGCGGCCTTGCGACGGGCCTTGACGGCCTTGCTCACGCCGTAGGACAGCGCGGCGGCCTTGACCAGCGGGCCGCCGAGCGTGGCGGTGAACAGGCTGGTGAGCGCGGAGACGTTGCCGGTGACGGCGCGCGCGTTGGCCGTGATGCCGTCGACGCGCTCAAGCTGCGTGTTCACGTGCGTGAGCGTCGTGTTGGCCTCGACGAACAACGGGTCCGTGTTCTCGTGGGCCTTGCGCATCGCGACCGTGGCCTCGTCGAAGAAACGCGCCGCCTTGATCGCCACGATCCCCACGATGAGCACGAGCAGCACGAAGGCACCGGCGGCGAGCCACCCTGGCGACACGGATCCTCCTGGTGAACAGGCGTTCGGGCTTGGTTGCGGGTGAGATTACCGGGTAGGTCCGACACCCGACCGAGGGGCACCAGTTGTTGATCTTCAACGACCGGTGGCGCCGTCGATCTGCTCGCGGATGATGTCGGCGTGGCCCGCGTGCCGGGCGGTCTCGGTGGTCATGTGCGCGAGTACCCACCGCAGTGTTTTCCGCACGCCCTCGACCGGGGTCACCATCAGCGCCTCGGGATCGCCGGCGGCCTCGATCGCCCCGTCGCTGCCGGCGATCGCCGCGCGGTAGTCCGCGATCACGGTCGCCACGTCGCGCTCGGCGGGCACGGTCATGCCGAACTCGGTGTCCTCGGACCACTCGGCGCCCGCGAGGTGGTAGCCGAACCAGTAGTGCTCGGCCTCGGCCAGGTGCTGGATCAGGCCGAGGATCGACGTGCCGCTGGCGACCATCGGCCGCCGCAGCTCCTCGTCGGTCAACCCCTCCGCCTTCTTGAGCACGCAGTGGCGCTGGAACTTCAGGAACTCGTGGGCGACGGCGAGTTCGCCCGTGTCGACGCGCGGCACCGGCTCGCGCTGGGTCTCCGGCATGGCGGTCAACCTACGCATCACCAATTGGAACGGACCACTCATTGACTCACTGCCGTCACAGCCTGTGAAATACCCGTCACACAGGGCTTGACAGCTCGGTCCTGCACAGCGTGAAGTTAGGCCACCCTAAGTTGACCCGTGCAGGAGGCCCAGTGAAGCCGGTGTCCCACCTGGACTCCTATCGGCCCCAGATCACGGCGGGCCCTCCTCCCGTTCCGGACCTGTCGATGCCGTGGGACGCCCGCGTCGCCCGTGCGGACGGCTACGACCTGCACCTCGTGCACCGCTGGAACCAGGCACCGCACGTGGCGGCGTTCTGGCGGCAGGCGTGGACGTTGCCGCAGTGGGAACGCCGCCTCGAGGAGCAACTGGCGGGCGACGACGACCGGCCGGTGCTGATCAGCTGGCACGGCCGCCCGGTGATCTACGCCGAGGTCTACCGCGCGGCCAGACGCCCCGTCGCCCGTTGCTATCAGGCCCGGCCGCACGACCTCGGGCTGAACCTCGCGGTCGGCGACCTGGCGATGACCGACCGCGGACTCGTGCGGTCGCTGCTCCCCCGGCTCACCGACGCGTTGTTCGAGGCCGACCCGCACTGCACCCGCATCGTCGTGGAACCGGACGTGCGCAACACCCGCGCCATCAGGTCGTTCGAGGCGGGCGGGTTCGTGGCCGCGGACGAGATCATGCTGCCGGGCAAGCTCGCGCTGCTGATGGTCTGCCGTCGTTAGAAGGCAGTGATGTCCTGCGGTGCGCGTTCCTTGCGGCTGAGCGCGCGCACCACGTCGATGGCTCGGTGCTTGTTGAGCGACATGCGGGTCAGCAGGTCGATGACGGTCTCGTTGACGGGTCGCGGGAACTCGGGCGTCTCCAGCCCGACGCTCACCGCGAGGTCGTCGGAGTGCACGACGAACTCCATCAGGCGACTGACCAGGTACTCGTCCAGCGGCACCGCCCACGGCCCCCAGTGCGGCATCCGGACGCCCCGGTTGTCCATGCCCGGCAACGTCTTCGCGAGCTCGTCGACGGTCTGCTCGAACCGGTCGCACAGGGCCGCGTGCCCCTCCGCCGCCAGCTTCTCGCCGCCCGCGCGGATGCGGGTGTGGAACTCGGAGTCGACGTCCAGGTCGGTCCACTTCGCGCGCTCGTAGTGCTCCATCAGGCTGACGACCGGCTCGTCGCCGGCCGGGGTCCCGATCATGCCCGGCAACGGCAGGGCCTGGTAGGCGACGTGCCCGGCGAGGCCGCTGACCCCGAACTCCGGCAGGGCGCTGGGCTGGTCCCAGTTCTCCGCGACCTGCCGGTGGCGCAGGAGGTCCAGTGCGATGCGGGCGGTGGTCAGGAAGTCTTCTCTGATCGTCACCTCGCCGAAGCTACGCGATCCCGCCCGATCGCCCGACGGAATTCTCCGCGATGTGCTTGCGGCTCAACGACCACAGCATCGCGGCCATCAGCACGACCCAGCCGATGACGGTCCCGGCCAGCGTGAGCGGCGCGAGGTTCGGGTAGCGCTTGGAGTCGGAGTCGGCCACCAGGTCCCGGCCGTTGTGCGTCGTCGCGACCGGAACCGGGACGCCGATGTGCTCCGGGGTGAGGAAACCCCGTGACTTCATGGTGCGCGGCGGGCCGCCCCGCGCGCTCACGTCGACCTGGCAGATGTACCAGGCCTTGAAGCCACCGGTCAGCGTGATCGGGTCCTGCCGCTCGCACGACCTCGCCACCCCGACGAGGGTGCTGGTGCCGCCGGCCTCGATCTGGTCGCCCAGGTGGGTCCAGACCGTGGCAGCCGTGAGGTACCCGAGCGGCGGCATCACGAAGAACACGAACAGAAATCCGAGGAGCTTCATCCACCCTGCTTCTGTTCCGGCTCTGAGTCGAACAGGTTGCCCGACTGACTGTCGAACACCTTGCCCGCCTCCTTGCCCAGATCGACACCCAGCTTCGGCACGGAGTCGGCGGGCGCGGACTTCACGCCGTCCACGACGTGCTTCTTCGCCTCGCTCACCCCGTGCTTCAGCGCGTCCAGGTCGGTGGCCTTGCTCGTGATGGCGTTGGCCACGGAGAAGTTCGTCGCGCCGGTCCGCACGCCCTTGGAGAGCTTGGTCAGCGCGTTCATGGCGCCCTGGAAGACGTTCTCCAGCTTGCTGAACAGGCCGGTGGCGTTGCTGAACGCCTTGGACAGCTTCTTGCACCAGCCCAGGGCCTTGTTCGCGTACTTGACGGCCGTCGCGGTGCATTCGGCGATCGCGCCCGCGACACCCGCGCCGGTCGCGACCGAGCCGTACGTGTCCGCCTTGTCGACACCGAACCGCTCGTACGCCCGGAACTCCTCGCCGGTCCACTGGCCGCTGTCGGTCTTCACCCACTGCCGGAGGTCGGTGGAGACCTGTTCGACGTGGTTGGCGATGTTGCCCCACGTCTTGGACATCGAGTCGAGTTGTTCCTGGTCACCGGTGAGCCAGTCGAGCGGCTCCCGCAGGAACGGCACGTGCTCGACCAGCCAGCCGAAGCCCGCGCCGGCCAGGCCGGCGAGTGGGTCCGCCAGGAAGCCCGCCACGCCCATCGCGCCGCCGGCCGCGTTCATCAGGCCCTCGGCCCAGTTGCCCTGGCTGATGGCGGAGAACGTCTCGGCGGCGTCGTGCGCGAGCCCCAGGCCCTCGGTCGCCTTGGTCGCCTCGCCCTCGACTTTCAGCGGGTTCGTCATTTCCGGTGCATCCCGTCGAGGTTCGAGGCCTGGACCTGTTCGTTCGACCTGATGTGCGACGCCATGCCGGCGAACTCGCGGTAGTGCTCGACCGCCGAGTCCGCGGCCTTCTCGATGGCGTTGGCCGCCAGGGCCGACGCGCCCGCGCAGATGCCCGCGAGCGGCATGCCCAGCAGGCCGAACGCCGTCGCGTCCATGGTCGCGTTCGCGGACGTGACCGCGGTGTTGATGCGGGCGCCGACGTCGTCGAGCTTGCCCAGGTGCGCCTTCATCTCGGCTTCGTCGCTGGCGTGGTTCATCGCAGGTACCCGCCGTCGCCGAAGTCCTCGTCCTCCTCGGGCGGACGGGGTGCGCGGGGCGGGCGCGGGATCGGCGGGTGGTCGTCCTCGATCTGGCCGAGCCCGGACTGCGGCGGACCCCACGACGGACGTTCCGGCTCGGCGGGCGGCTGGGCGCTGCGGAGCTTGTCCATCATCATGTGCATCGCCTCGGAGTCCGCGCCCATCAACGGCGTCATGGCCTCCCGCACCGTCGACGCGACGCGCCCCTGCGCGGCCTGCACGACCCGCAGCACCTCGCGGCCGACCGCGTCGCCGTCCTTGCGCTGCAGGGCGTTGCCCAGCCGGAGGTCCACCAGGTTGCCGGCGTCGTTGACGGTCACCGAGATCTGACCGTCCGCACTGCGTTCGGTGACCTGCAACGTCGCGAGCGTCTCGCGGATCGCGTCGCTGCGGCGTTGCGCCTCGGCGAGCGTCCCCTCGTAGGTCGCGAGGATCTGGTCAGGATCGGTCATCGTCGCCCCCGGTGTACGCGCAATCACCCAACGCGACCGGATATTAGTCCGAACAGAGCAACTCCACGCGATCTACTCGCCTCGGATCACCCGGCGCAGCCGAGGAAGCCGTTCCGCCACAGCGCGTTCGTTGCCGCGCCCGGTCGGCTCGTAGTAGTCGCGCCCCACCAGGTCGTCCGGCGCGTACTGCTGCGTCAGCACGCCTTCCGGCACGTCGTGCGGGTACCGGTACCCCTGCGCGTTGCCCAGCTTCGCCGCGCCCGCGTAGTGGCCGTCGCGCAGATGTGCCGGCACGGAACCGATGGCGCCCTTGCGGACGTCCTCGATGGCGGCGTAGATCGCGGTGGTGACGGCGTTCGACTTCGGCGCGGTGGCGAGGTGGATCGTGGCCTGCGCGAGGTTCAGGGTGCACTCGGGCAGGCCGATGAGCTGCACGGCCTGCGCCGCCGCCACGCACGTCTGCAGCGCCGTCGGGTCGGCCATGCCGACGTCCTCGCTGGCGTGGATCACCAGCCGCCGCGCGATGAAGCGCGGGTCCTCCCCCGCCTCGATCATGCGCGCGAGGTAGTGCAGGGCCGCGTCGACGTCCGAGCCGCGGATCGACTTGATGAACGCCGACGTCACGTCGTAGTGCTGGTCGCCGTCGCGGTCGTAGCGGACCGCCGCCTTGTCCACAGTGGACTCCAGCAGCGACAGCGTGATCACGCCCTCGTTGGACGCCAGCGCCGAGTCCGCCGCCGCCTCCAGGGCCGTGAGCGAGCGGCGGGCGTCGCCACCGGCCAGGCGGATCAGGTGGTCCTCGGCGTCGGGTTCCAGCACGACGGAACCGCCCAGGCCGCGTTCGTCGGACACCGCGCGCTTGATGACCGAACGCACGCCGTCGTCGGTCAACGACTTGAGCTGCAACACGAGCGAACGCGACAGCAAGGGCGACACGACCGAGAAGAACGGGTTCTCGGTGGTCGCCGCGACGAGCAGCACGATCCGGTCCTCGACCGCGCCGAGCAGGGCGTCCTGCTGAGTCTTGGAGAACCGGTGCACCTCGTCGATGAACAGCACGGTCGACTCGCCGGAGCGGACCAGGCGGCGCCGGGCCTCGTCGATGACCGACCGCACCTCCTTGACCCCGGCGGACAGGGCCGAGAGCGCGACGAACCGGCGTCCGGTCGCCTTCGACACCAGCGTCGCGAGGGTCGTCTTGCCGGTGCCGGGAGGGCCGTAGAGCATCACGGACGCCGGCGTGGCGCCCTCGACCAGGCGGCGCAGCGGCGCGCCCGGCCCGAGCAGGTGGTCCTGGCCGACGACCTCGTCCAGCGTGACCGGACGCATCCGCACGGCCAGCGGGGCGTTGGCCGCGATGCGCTCGGCCTTCTCCTCGTCGGACGCGCCGAAGAGGCCCTCGTCGAACAGACCTTCGCTCATGCGTTCGAGCGTAGGTCATGTGCGAGGATCGCGTTCCGTGCCCATCCCTCGTGCCGTGCTGCTCGCCGGACCCTCCGGCTCAGGCAAGTCGACACTCGCCGCCCACCTCGGCTGGCCGGTCCTGCGCCTGGACGACTTCTACCGCGACGGCGACGACCCGCTGCTGCCCCGTGACGAGCACGGCAGGGCCGACTGGGACGACATCGGCTCGTGGAACGCGGACAAGGCTCTCCAGGCGATCATCGAGCTGTCGGACACGGGCCGGGTCGAGGCGCCGGTCTACTCGATCAGCGAGGACCGCGCGGTCGGCACGCAGACGATCGAGCTCGGCGACGCGCCCGCGTTCATCGCGGAGGGGCTGTTCGCGGACCTGCTGGTCCAGGGCGCGCGGGAGGCCGGGGTGCTGCGAGACGCGATCGTGCTCGCGCCGAGTCCGCCCGTCACGTTCGTGCGCCGGTTCGCCCGCGACGTCGCGGAGGCCCGCAAGCCGGTGCCGACGCTGGTCAGGCGCGGGTTGCGGCTGATGCGCGAACAACCGCAGGTGATCAAACGCTGCGTCAGCGCGGGCATGCGGCGCACGACACCGGCCAAGGCGCGGACCGAGCTCGTTTCGTGATCAGGTTGCCGGGTGGCGGTGGGCCTGATCTGGCAGGATGCCGCTCACACCACGACCGGGGGTAGCCGAGATGTCCGAAACGCCCGGCTGGTCCTCACCGGACCAGCCATCGAACCAGCCGCAGCAGCCGGGGCAGCAGCCGCCACCGCAGTACGGCCAGCCCGGCGGCTACAACGCCCCTCCGCCGCCCGGAGCGGGTCCGACGATCAAGCCCGGTGTGATCCCGCTGCGCCCGCTGGCGGTCGGTGAGATCGTCGACGGCGCCATCACGACGATGCGCCGCTACCCGAAGCTGATCATCGGCGCGGCCGCCGTCGTCGCCGCGGTCACGCAGATCGTCGGCCTGCTGGTGCAGCTGCCGTTCCTGGACGACCTCACCGCCGTCGTGACGCTCGACCCGAACTCGGTGACGCAGGAACAGGCGATCGACCAGTTCACCAGCGCCATCACCGGTTTCCTGACCGGCACGCTGCTCAGCGTCTTCCTGCTGCTGCTCGGCACGGTGTTCCTGTCGGGCTTCATCACCGTCATCGTCGGCCACGCCGTGCTCGGCAAGCCGGTCACGTTCGCGCAGGCCTGGGAGGAGTTCAAGCCCCGGCTGCTCCCGCTGCTCGGCGCGACGCTGCTCTCCGGTCTCGTGATCACCATCGGCCTGGTCCTGTGCATCGTGCCGGGCGTCTGGCTGTGGGTGCTGTTCGCCCTGGTCACGCCCGCGCTGGTGCTGGAGCGCTGCGGTGTCACCGCCGCGTTCGGCCGGTCGAAGAAGCTCGTCGACGGCGCCTGGTGGCGGACGTTCGGCATCCTGCTGCTCACCGTCGTGATCACCATCGTGATCGAGTGGATCATCGGCCTGCCGTTCGGCCTGCTGGGCGCGGCGACGACCGGGTTCTCCTCCGACCCCACGGCGGCGCTGAGCATCGGCTCGCTGATCCTGTCGACCATCGGCGCGATCATCGCCTCGACGATCACGCTGCCGTTCAGCTCCGCGGTGACCGTGCTGCTCTACGTCGACCGCCGGATGCGTTCCGAGGGCATGGACATCGAACTCCAGCGGGCCGCAGGGCATGGCGGTATCTGACGTACCGGTAGATCTCGGCCGCGACGAGGCGAGGGAGGCGGCCGTCCGGGAGCTCAGCGACCCGGCGTACGTCTCCGACGACCCGAACCCGTTGCAACGCGCCCTGAACTGGATCCTCGACCGCCTCGGCGAGCTCTTCGCCGGGGCGGGCGGCATGAGCGGCCTCACCGCGATCGTGATCATCGTGGCCGTGGCGGTGCTGATCGTGATCGTCATCCGGCTCCGCACCGGGCGCACGGGCCGTGCGCTGCGGTCGGGCGACAAGGTGTTCGGTTCGACCGTCCTGACTGCCGCGCAACACCGGGCCGCCGCCGAGAAGGCCGCGGCCGCCGGTGACCTGGCTGAAGCCGTGCGCGAACGCTTTCGTGCCGTGGTGCGCGAGTTGGAGCAACGCGGCGTGCTCGACGCACGGGCCGGACGCACCGTGGACGAGGTCGCTTTCGAGGCGGGCCGGGCACTTCCGGTGCTCGCCGACGACCTGCGCGGTGCCGCCGTCCAGTTCGACGACGTCTGGTACGGCGGCAGGCCCGCGACGGTGGAGGGGTACGAGGCGTTGGTCTCCGTGGACGGCAAGGTGCGCGGATGACGGCGGTCTCCCCCGACGCCGGGCGGATCTGGACGGCCGCGCGCGGTCCGTTGCTGATCGGCGTGATCATCCTGTTCACCGCGATCGTGATCACGTTGCTGCGCGGCAGCGGCGAGGGCGGGTCGCTCGACCCCCGCTCGTTCCGGCCGGAGGGCAGTCACGCGGTCGCCGATCTGCTGGAGCAGAACGGGGTGCGCGTCGAGCTCACCGACAACGCGTCCTCTGTGGACGGTGCGACGCTGTTCGTGACGCAGCCGAACCTCATCGACCCGCAGCGGCTCGTGGACCTGAGCGGGCGGGCCGCCGCGACCGTGCTCCTCGCGCCCGCCAGTGCGGTCGGCCGGCTGGAGCCCGAGACGCGGCAGCCGGGCTGTCCGCTGGCGGCCAAGGCGGGTGCGGCGACCACGGGCGGGTTCGTCTACGAGGGCGAACAACGGTGCTACGACTCGACGCTGGTGCGCACCGGCACCGTGACGATGATCGGCTACGGCGGGATCTTCACCAACCGCGACATCGACTCCGAGGGCAACGCGGCGCTCGCGTTGTCGTTGCTGGGCCAGCACGAACGGCTGGTCTGGTACGTGCCGTCGGCGGCGGACAGGTCGCAGCAGAAGTCGCTGACCGACCTGGTCCCGGACGGCTGGAAGTTCGCCGCCCTGCAGCTCGGCGTCGCCGCGGTGCTGATCGCTCTGTGGCGGGCGCGCAGGCTCGGCCGGGTGGTGCCCGAACGGCTTCCGGTCGTGGTGCGCGCCGCCGAGACCGTGGAGGGCCGCGCCCGGCTGTATCGCCGGTCGCACGCCGCCGCACACGCCGCTTCGGTGCTGCGCCAGGCGACTCGGGACCGGTTGGCGCCGCTGCTGGGGGTGCCGGTGGGGGACGATCCGTCCGAGGAGATCGCCCGCAGGACTTCGCGTCCCGTCGCTTCGGTGCGGGCGCTGCTGTACGACGAGGGGTCGGTGGACGACCGGGGGCTGGTCGCGCTGGCAACTGATCTGGACGCTCTGGAGGACGAGGTGCGCAAGGGATGACGGCTGTGGTCACCACCGAGGAAGCCCGCACGGCGCTGGTGGCGTTGCGCGCGGAGATCGGCAAGGCCGTGGTGGGCAACGACGCCGCCGTGACGTCGCTGATCCTCGCGTTGCTGTGCAAGGGACACGTGCTGTTGGAGGGCGTACCGGGCGTCGCGAAGACGTTGCTCGTGCGCGCCCTCGCGCGCGCGTTGGACCTGTCCACGACGCGTGTGCAGTTCACGCCGGACCTGATGCCCGGCGACCTGACGGGGTCGCTGGTCTACGACTCGCACAACGCCGCGTTCTCGTTCCGCGAGGGTCCGGTCTTCACGAACCTGCTGCTCGCCGACGAGATCAACCGGACGCCGCCGAAGACGCAGGCCGCGCTGCTGGAGGCGATGGAGGAACGGCAGGTCTCCGCCGACGGCAAGACCCGGCCGCTGCCCTCGCCGTTCATCGTCGTGGCGACGCAGAACCCGGTGGAGTACGAGGGCACCTACCCGTTGCCCGAGGCGCAGCTGGACCGGTTCCTGCTCAAGGTGACGATGCCGATTCCCGCGCGGGAGCACGAGATCGACGTGCTGACGCGTCACGCGTCCGGCTTCGATCCGCGCGACCTGTCCTCGTTGCAGCCGGTGGCGAGTGCCGCGCACCTGGAGGCCGGTGGGGCGGCCGTGCGCGCGTTGACCGTGGCTCCTGAGGTGATCGCGTACGTCGTGGACGTGTGCCGTGCGACTCGTCAGTCGCCGGCTGTCCGTCTGGGCGTTTCTCCGCGTGGTGCAACGGCTCTGCTCGCCGCCGCACGCGCGTGGGCGTGGCTCTCGGGCCGTGACTACGTGACGCCGGACGACGTGAAGTCGTTGGCCCGTCCTGCCCTGCGGCACCGGCTGGAGTTGCGTCCGGAGGCCGAACTGGAGGGCGTGACGGCGGACGGCGTGCTGGACGGCGTGCTCGGCGCGGTTCAGGTGCCGCGCTGACGTGGCGCTCACGGGTCGCGCGGGCCTGCTCGCGCTCATCGGGGTTCTCGTCGTCGGGCTCCTCTTGCCGTCGTGGCAGGGGATTCTCGTCGTGTTCGCTGTTCTCGTGCTGTGCGTGGCGGCCGACCTGTTGTTGGCTGCCGGCGTTCGGCCATTGACGTTCTCGCGCGCGGGGGCGACCTCTGTTCGCACGGGCGAGTTGTGCTCTGTTCAGCTCACGGTGCACAACCCCGGCCGTCGGCTCCGTGGCGTTCTTCGTGACGCATGGGCGCCCTCTGCCGGTGTGGTCTCCGACCGCGTCGCGGTGGACGTGCCCGCTGGTGGCTCGCGTGTGTTGTCTTTCGAGCTACGGCCTGTGCGTCGCGGGGATCGCACTGCGGACCGTGTGACTGTGCGTTCTCACGGCCCGTTGGGTATCGCGGCACGACAAGGCTCACACGTCGTGCCGTGGACCGTGCGCGCGTTGCCACCGTTCCACAGCCGCCGTCACCTTCCGCCCCTGCTGGAACGTCTGCGTGAACTAGACGGCCGCCGTGCGTCGTTGATCCGTGGCGCCGGCACGGAGTTCGACTCGCTGCGCGCGTATGTCATCGGTGACGACGTGCGTTCTATCGACTGGCGTGCGTCGGCTCGTTCGTCGGACGTGGTGGTGCGCACGTGGCGCCCGGAACGCGACCGTCAGGTGACGATCGTGCTGGACACCGCCCGCACCTCGGCGAGCCGCGTCGAGGGTGCTCTGGGCGGCCTGCCACGTCTGGACACGTCGATGGACGCCGTGTTGTTGTTGTCCGCCTTGGCATCGCAGGCCCGCGACCAGGTCGACTTCCTGGCGTTCAGCCACAAGGTCCGCGCCTCGGTCCCCCGCGCCACGCTGCCGGTCCTGGTGCAGGCCATGGGACCGCTGGAAGCCGAACTGGTCGAGTTCGACGCCCGCGCCGCGGTGGCCGAGGTCCTCCGCCGAGCCGGCCGCCGTTCGCTCGTCGTGCTGCTGACGTCGTTGGAGCCGTCGATCGAGCACGGCTTGTTGCCGCTGCTGCCGACACTGGCCTCACGGCACCACCTGCTGATCGCCTCGGTGTCCGATCCGGCCGTGCACGCGATGGCCGCCGGACGTGGCGACCTGGAGGCCGTCTACCAGGCTGCTGCCGCGGAACGCACTCTGGCCGAACGACGCCGTCTCACCGCGTTGCTCGCACGGCACGGAGTCGACGTCGTCGACGCACTGCCCGATGACCTGCCACGCGCTCTCGCGGACCGCTATCTCTCGTTGAAGGCCGCGGGCAAGCTCTAGACAGCGACGGGCGTGACGTCCTCGCGTTCACTCGCGTCCACGTCGCCCGTCTCGCCCTGCTGCGCGGCCCGCCGTCCGATCACGAAGACGTACAACAGGAACAGCACCTCCGCGACCACGCCGATGCCCACGCGCGCCCACGTCGGCAGGCCGGACGGCGTCACGAACCCTTCCAGCACACCGGAGACCAGCAGCACCACGACCAGTCCGAGCGCCACGGCCACGACCGATCGTCCTTCCGCGGCAAGGGCTTGAGCCCGTGTGCGTTTGCCGGGGTCGATCACCTGCCACCCGAGCCGCATGCCGATGCCCGCCGCCACGAACACGGCCGTGAGCTCCAACAACCCGTGCGGCGCCAACAGTCCGAGGAACAGCTCACCGCGCCCCGCACCGAACATCAGTCCGATGCCCACGGCGACGTTCACGGCGTTGGTGAAGAGCAGGTAGATCGGCGGAATCGCGAACAACACCCCGAGCAACAGGCACGCGGCGGTCATCCACGCGTTGTTGGTCCACACCTTCGCCGCGAACGACCCGGCGGGATCGCTGGAGTAGTAGGACTCGTACCCGCCGCCGACCTTGGTCATCTCGCGCAGTTCGTCGGGCGCGGCGATGGCGGCCTGCACGTCGGGATTGGACGCGATCCACGCGGCGATGATGCCGGTGACCAGGTAGAACGCGACGCCGGCCGGCACCCACCAGCGCCAGCCGAGGTAGATCGCGGCGGGCAGCCGGTGCGTGAAGAAGCGCGTGAAGACCCGCCAGGCCGGGGTGTGCGTGCCCGTCAGCGCCGAGCGGGCCTGTGCGACCAGCGACGACAACCGTTCCACCGTGGCCGGGTCCGGGGTCTGGCTGCGCACGATCGACAGGTGCGTCGTGACGCGCTGGTAGAGCTCGATCAGCTCGTCGGCCTCGGCACCGGTGAGCCGGCCGGAGCGTTTGACCAGCTTCTCGAGCCGCTGCCACGACTCGCGGTGGCGATCGATGAACACGTCCAGATCCACGATGAGTCACACTATCCGCGTGGGGGACCTCGTCACCGGTGAAGCCGTAGTTCTGGACCTGCGCGTCGCACAGCTCGCGAGCAGGGCCGTCGCGTTCGCGTTCGACGTGGCCGTGCAGTTCGGCCTGCTGCTGCTCGTGTCACTGCTCGTACCGATCGGCTTCGACGACGCGCTGCAAACGGCCCTCGCGCTGTCCCTGGCGGTGCTCGTCCTCGTCGGCTACCCGACCGCGGTCGAGTCGCTGTCCCGCGGCCGCTCGCTGGGCAAGCTCGTGATGGGCCTGCGCGTCGTCCGCGACGACGGCGGCGCCATCCGCTTCCGGCACGCCCTGGTGCGCGCGCTCGGCGGCTTCTTCGTGGACTTCTGGGCCCTCGGCCTGGGCGGCGCCGTCGCCCTGTTCGTGTCGCTGTTCTCCCCGCAGGGCAAGCGCGTGGGCGACTACCTCGCGGGCACCGTCGTGATCCACACCCGCGTGCCGAAGCAGCAGGTGGAACTCGCCACGATGCCGCCGCAGCTCGCCGAGTGGGCGTCCGGCCTCGACCTGTCACAGCTGCCGGACGAGCTGGTGCTGGCGGTGCGGCAGTACCTGAGCCGCTACGCGGAGCTGACCGAGCAGGCGCGGTGGGACCTGGGGTCGCGGCTGTCGGACGACGTGGGGACCGCGATCCGGTCGCCGCGTCTGGAGTACACGCACCCGCATCCGTACCTGTCGGCGGTGCTGGCGGAACGTCGGCGTCGCGCGGCCGCCTAGGCGTTCGCCAGCCGGAGGCGTTCGGCTCCCTGCTCCCGCACAGCGTCACCCGACGGCGTCGGATCGCCGTGCAGCACCTCCCAGCGTGCGTTGTGCAAGGCGGTCCACATGCTCCCCGCCCACGCGATCTCCATCTCCTCCAGGGAGAACGCACGCCCACGAACGGCCTGATAGGCCTCGATGAACGCCAAAGAACTCTCCAACGGCACCCAGCCAGGTGGCGAGGCGTTGGCGAACGCGCCGGAAGCCGCACCCACCAACGCCGCCTCCGGTTGCCACGCCAGGCTGTCCCAGTCGTGCACGGCCAGCACCGCGCCGTCCTGCCAACGCAGGTTCTGCGCCTCGAAGTCGGCATGGCCCAACACGCACGGCAGCGAAGTGGCCAGCAGCCGCGCACGCACCCGAGAAGCCGCCTCCACCACGAACGGCGGCACGACGCTCTGGTCCCGCGCGTCGAGGAAGTCGATCGCCGGCCACACGCCGGAATCCTTGTGGTCCCACCGAGCCCAGCGCGGCGACGGCAGCGGTGGCGGGACGGAGACGTCGGCCAGCAACGCCATCAGCGAAGCGAACACGGCCGCATAGCGCCGGGCGATGTCGGGCGACGTGCCGAGCAGCATCTCCCCACCGGGCAACGACGATTCGGCGTGCACGGCCAGCCCGTCGGCGAAAAGCACCGGCGTGAGCGGGCGGGGGCACGGAAACCCCCGCTCCGCCAACGAAGCCTGCGCGGTCAGGCACGACACGGCGCGGCCGTCGTCCTCACGGGCCTTCACGTAGACCTCGCGGCCGTCGGCCAGCAGCACACCGAAGACCGACGAGATCGACACGCGCTCGTAGAGCACCTCGGACACCGGGCTGCCCAGCTCCGCGACGCACCAAGCCCGCAGGTCGAACGTCATACGCCCAGTAGCTCGGTCAGCAGCAGCGGGTTCATGTAGTCGTCGTAACGGACGATCTCGCCGTCGCGCAAGTGGAGGATCGCGATGGCGGTGAACGTGTAGTAGTCCTGCTTCACCTTCGACCAGCCGCGGTGGGTGATCTCGGCGACCGCGACGGACGGATCGTTGGTGCGCCAGCACTGGGCCTCGACGCTCTGGATCTCGATCCGGTCCCGCACGCCCGCGCCTCTGACCTGGCTGAAGTACGCGCGGATCTCCTCGCGGCCCTTGATCTCCTCCGGCTGGTAGTGCGTCGGGAAGCGGTAGGCCATGACCCCGTCCTCGGCGAAGAGGTCGGCGAACTGGCTGTGCGTCTCCTCCCCCGCCACCATCCCGCGGACGTGGTCGACGATCTGTTCGGGTGTGCGCGTCATGGCTTCATCCCCAAAAGTAGAATCGGAACGGTGACCCCGGTTATGACGATACGGAACGCGCGCCCCGGTTGGCAACGATGAGGGCCGACGCGGCGCGGAACCGCGAGAAGGTGCTGGACGCGGCACGGGAGTTGTTCGCGACCCAAGGCTTCGAGGTGCCGTTGGACGAGATCGCCGGCAAGGCCGGCGTCGGGCCCGGCACGGTCTACCGGCACTTCCCGACCAAGCAGGCGTTGTTCCAGGCCGTCACGGAGACGCGGGTGTCGGCCATGATCGCGTCCGCCGACGAGCCCGCGGAGGACGCGCAACAGGCGCTGTTCGCGTTCCTCACCAAGATGGCGGACGAGGCGGCGGTGAAGCGGGACATGTCCGACGCGATCACCGTGTCACCCGAGCTGCGCAAGGGCCTGCACAAGGCGTTGGGCGGGCTTCTCCACAAGGCCCAGGAAGCGGGCACGGTCCGTGCCGACGTCACGGCCACGGACCTCGTGGTGCTCATGAAGGGGATGCTGCAGAGCATGCACGACGGGGCGAATCCCGCCGTGCTGCTGGAGATCGTGCTGAAAGGGCTTCAGTCGAGCCGGAAGCCGTAGGGCAGTTCGAGGCGGTGGCGCGCCAGCAGAGCGCTGTCGGCGAGGATCTCGCGGGTCGGGCCGTCCGCCACGACCACGCCGTCGTCGATCAGCACGCTGCGGGGGCAGATCTGCAGCGCGAACGGCAGGTCGTGCGTGACCATGAGCATGGTGGGGGCCAACGAGAGCAGCAGCTCGGCCAGTTCGCGGCGGGCCACCGGTTCGAGGTTCGCCGACGGCTCGTCCAGCACCAGGATCTCCGGCGAGCAGGCCAGCACCGAGGCCAGCGCGACGCGGCGGCGCTGGCCGCCGGACAGGTGCAGCGGGGAGCGGTCCGCGACCGACTCCATTCCCACGGCGCTCAACGCCTCCAGCACGCGCGAGTCCACATCGGACAGACCGAAGTTGCGCGGGCCGAACGCGACGTCCTCGGCGACCGTCGGGCAGAACAGCTGGTCGTCGGGGTCCTGGAAGACGAGGCCGACGCGGCGGCGGATCTCGCGCAGGTTCTGCTTGCGGACCTCCAGCCCGGCGATCGAGATCGAGCCCGAACCGCCGCCGAGAACTCCGTTGAGGTGCAACGCGAACGTGGTCTTGCCGGCACCGTTCGGGCCGAGCACCGCGACGCGTTCGCCGCGGTCGACGCGCAGGTCGATGCCGAACAACGCCTGGTGCCCGTCCGGGTAGGCGAAGGCCAGCTTCGAGACCTCCAGCGCGGGAGCCGCCACGGTCTCGGGCACCATCGTCGCCGAGCCTCCCGACTGACCCGTCCAGCCACGCGACACCATCGCGAGATGCACCCTCTCTCCGCGTTCGTAGGACCGGATGAACAGCGTGCCGACCGACCGGGCCATCGCGCCCGCCTGCCACAGGAACCGCGGGTCGTCGCCGCGCGAGATGCGGGCGACGCGCATGCGTTTCGCTTCTCCCACGACGACTTCGCCGTACCGCAGCATCAGGGTCGCGATCATGATCAACGGCGCGGGCACCCGCAACGTCTGCAGGCCGCGCAGCAACTCCCCCGGCGCGGTCGTGGCCGCCAGGGTCAGGCTGATCAGGACGCCCAGCGTGCCCTTGGCCAGGATGTTCCAGCCCGCCAGCGAACCTTCGACCGACACGGAGAAGCCGAGGAAGTCGGTGCGCGGATCCGTGCCGAAGATCGGCAGCAGGAACGCGAGCACCACGAACGGCGCCTCGATCACCGCGCGCTTCACGAACCACAGCACGGGGACCTGGGCCACGAACCACACCGCGACGATCACCAGCAGGTACAACCCGAACAGCGGGAACAGCGTGCGCGGGGTCGCCACGACGCCCAGCACCGCCCCGAACGCCACGAGGATCTTCACGTGGGGCGCGAGGCGGTGCACCGGCGAGTCGCCGGCGTGGTGCAGGACGTCGTGGGCACCGCTCATCGAACGTCGGACTTCTTGCGCAGCACCCAGAAAAGGCCGAACGAGAGCGCGAGAACGACGATCACGCCGAGCACGCCCGCGAGGCCGGTGAACTTGTCGTCGCCGCCGAGCGCGTAGTCGGCGAACGTGCTGCCGGAGAACGGGTGCTCCTGCGCGTGCTCGGCGATCCCGGTGTCCTCGACGGTCTTGTCCAGGCCGTCCGGGTCGCCGGACGCGAAGTACGACAGCACCCCGGCGATCAGCAGCGACACGAACACGAACCCGATGGCGAACTTCTTCACGACCGGACCTCCAGCGGCTTGCGGCTGCCCTTGAGCAGGTAGACGAGGTCGGGCCGGATGGAGGCGACCGACGTGACGGTGACGGCGGTGATCAGGCCCTCACCGATGCCGATCAACGCGTGCAGCCCCCACATCAGCAGCGCGACCTTGCCGATCTCCACGCCGCCCGCACCACCGATCGCGTACTCGATGACGAAGCCGGTCGCGGCGACCACCGTGTTGACGAACGCCGAGACGAACGCGACGGCGAACAGCCCGCCCTTGCCCTTCTCGGCGAACTTGCGCAGGGCGACGGCGACCAGGAAGCCGGTCGCGGTGCCGATCAGCGCCATGTTGGTGACGTTCGCGCCCAGGGCGGTGAGACCGCCGTCCGCGAACAGCAGCGCCTGCACCACCAGCACGATCGTCACGCACAGCGCGCCGACCCACGGGCCGACGAGGATCGCCGCGAGCGCTCCGCCGAGCAGGTGCCCGGACGCGCCGGGCAGGATCGGGAAGTTGATCATCTGGACGGCGAAGATGAACGTGGCCACCAGGCCCGCCATCGGCGCCGTGCGGTCGTCGAGGTCCGCACGGGCCTTGACCAACGCGAACCCGACGCCCACCGCCGCGAGGACGAGGAAGGCGACCGACACCGGCGCGTTCAGCAGACCGTCGCTCATGTGCATGGCAACAGGTGACATGAGGGGTCACGCTAATTGCCCGACCTCGGCTATGGCTAGAACTGTGCAACAACGATTTGCAGGCAAGAAGGGCGTTGATCGTCACAGGGTCGCTAGTCATCGGATGACTTCTGCGGTTAGATCCGTTCCGCCGCCGCCACGGCACGGAGGGACGAACAGTGACAGAGCTGTCGCGTAGAACCTTTTTGTACGGGACGGGCGCGGCCGTGGGGGCCTCCGCACTCGGGGTGGGCTCCGCCGTCGCAGCGCCGGAAACATCGGGTCACAACGTCCACCGGGACGTGGTCCGCGATGCCCGCATGGAGTGGAGGAAACTGCCGCAGAACTGGGGCGACAGTCCTTTCCTCGCCAATGGATTCCTGGGTGTCCAGGTCTACGCGGGCCGCACCGCGAACGAGCTCAAGCTCATGCTCAGCCACTCGGAGGTCCAGGACCAGCGCGAACACTGGGAGGCCGCGGTCGGCCTGTCCCGGCTGCCGATCGGGTACCTGACCCTGCGGTTCGCCGGCGCGATCACCGCCGTCGACTGGACGCTCGACCTGTGGAACGCGGAGCTCACCGGCTCGGTCACCACCACGCAGGGCAGCGCCACGTTCACGATGCTCGTGCACAACTCGCGCAGCACGTTCCTCGCCTCCGTCAAGGGTGAGGCGACCTGGGGTTTCCAGCCGCTGGAGTCGTCGACGACCCGCCAGATCCGCAGGCCGGCCGACTACACCGCGAACCCCGCCCCCACGCTGGGCACGGCCAACGGCGTCTCCTACGCCGCACAACCGCTGCTCGCGGGCGGTGGCTACACAACGGCCTGGCAGACCCGCAACGGCCGGTTCGCCGCGCACGTGGCGTACACACACCCTGCGGACACGCACACGTCCGACGCGATCCGTGAGGTGCGGCAGGCGCTCGCGATCCCGTCCGAGGTGCTGACGCTGCAGCATCGCCGCTGGTGGAACGCCTACTTCGGCAAGTCGCTGGTGTCCGTGCCGGACAAGCTCGTGCAGCGCTTCTACTGGTTGCAGCTCTACAAGATGGCCGCCGCGACGAGGAACGACGCGCCCGTCATCTCCGAGTGGGGCCCGTGGTTCCCCGAGCAGGGCAACAGCTGGACGGCCGTGTGGTGGAACCTCAACGTCCAGATCTCGTATCCGCTGATCAACGGCTCGAACCACCACGAACTCGACGCGGTGACGACGACGCTGAAGCGGTTCGAGCACAACCTCGAACTCAACGTGAACCCGGCTTACCGCGACGGGAACTCGTACGCGATCTGCCACCCCGGCGACCGCACGCTGCGCTCCGGGCCGCGCTACTGCGGCGTTCCCGGCGTCGCGCCGAACGACCATACGGGCAATCTTCTGTGGGCCTGCCACAACGTCTGGCTGGGCTACCGGCACACGATGGACGGGAAGATCCTCAAGGACGTCCTCTTCCCCATCCTCACCAAGGCCGTCAACTACTACGCCCGGTTCCTCGTCGAGGGAACGGACGGCAAGCTGCACCTGCCGGAGACGCGCTCACCGGAGTACGCGAACGCCACGGACACGACGTACGACCTCTCGCTGATCCGCTGGGGCGTGCGCACGTTGCTGTCCATTGAGGAGAACGCGCGCTGGCGCGACATCGCCAATCGACTGGTCCCCTACGCCCTGGGCCCGAACGGCGCGTTGATCGGCAAGGACGTGTCGCTCAACGACTCGCACCGGCACTTCTCGCACATGCTCTGGTTCTACCCGTTGCGCGAACTGACCTACGACATGCCGGAGCACCGCGACCTGATCAACAAGACGTTCGACCACTGGGTGTCGCGGCAACAGGCGTGGGCGGGCTACAGCTACGGGGCCGCGTCCGCGATGGCGTCGGCGATGGGCCGGCCGGAGGAGGCGCTCCAGTTCCTGCGCTACTTCCTCGACCGCAAACAGGTCGGCACGAACGCCGTGCTGACCGAGAACACCTTCTACCGCGAGGGAGGCAACCTCGCGATCGAGTCGCCGCTGATGTCCGGCCAGGCCGTGCTGGAAATGATGGTCCAGTCTCACAACAACGTCGTGCGCGTCTTCCCGTCCGTTTCGTCCACATGGGCCGATGCGTCCATCTCGTCGTTGCGCACGCAAGGAGCGTTCCTTGTGGACGCTTCGCGTTCCTCCGGACGGACGGACTGGATCAAGGTCCATTCGGAGGCAGGCTCGCCTTTGCTTCTGGAGCACGGGATCCAGGGCGACATCGACGTCCGCGACACGTGGGGGCGACGCCTCGACCACAAGTCACGTGGCTCGGCCATCGAGATCCCGCTTCGCCGAGGTCAGAGCGCCGTGGTGTCGCGTCGCGGCACACGTCCTGACGTCTCAGCACGTGATGTGAAAGCCAACGGCTCGTCTTCGCGCTGGGGTCTGCCGTAACGTCCAAATTCGAACATTCGGATGTGCGCGTGGACGAGTGGAGTGTGCGGTGGATCTTCAGCACTGGCTCAACGAGGCGTTGGCCAACCACGAGAAGTGGACGGCCGACTACGGCACCTTCACACCCCACTCGTCCCTGCAGGTCGACCCGGCGCTCTTCGGTTCGGCACTCGCCGAGCTGCAGGACCGGCTGCGCGACAACTACCCGTTCTTCCACCCGCGCTACGCGGGCCAGATGCTCAAACCGCCGCATCCCGCCGCCGTCGTGGGCTACCTGTCCGCGATGCTGATCAACCCGAACAACCACGCCCTCGACGGCGGTCCCGCGACCGCCGCGATGGAACGCGAGGTCGTCTCGGACCTGGCGACGATGTTCGGCTACGGCGACCACCACCTGGGCCACCTGACGTCCAGCGGCACGATCGCGAACCTCGAAGCGCTCTTCGTGGCCCGTTCGCTGCATCCGACCCGTGGCGTCGCCTACTCCTCCGAGGCGCACTACACGCACTCACGGATGTGCGGCGTGCTCGGCATCGAGGGTTTCCCTGTCGCCGTGGACGGCCTAGGGCGCATGGATCTGGACGCGCTCGAGGACCTCTTGAAGACCGGCAAGGTCGGAACCGTCGTGGTCACTCCGGGAACTACCGCTTTGGGTGCCATCGAACCGGTGCATCTTGTACTGGACGTCGCACGCCGCTACGACGCGCGGGTGCACGTGGACGGAGCGTACGGCGGCTTCTTCACGTTGCTCGCGGGCACCGATCTGGCGCCCGAGCCGTGGGAGGCCATCGGCTCGTGCGACTCCGTGGTGGTGGACCCGCACAAGCACGGCCTACAGCCCTACGGCTGCGGCGCGGTCCTGTTCCGCGACCCGTCCGTGGGCCGCTTCTACCTGCACGACTCCCCCTACACGTACTTCACGTCCGACGAGATGCACCTGGGCGAGATCAGCCTGGAGTGCTCCCGCGCGGGCGCCGCGGCAGCCGGCCTGTGGCTGACGCTGCGGCTGCTGCCGTTGACGCGCGACGGTCTGGGCGAGGTGCTGGCGGCCGGACGGCGGGCGGCCGTGCGGTGGGCGTCGATCATCCGCGAGTCCGAGGCCCTGGAGCTCTACCAGGAGCCCGAGCTGGACATCGTCACGTACTTCCCGCGGACCGATCCGCTGACCCTGTCCGCGGTGGACGCCGCCTCCCACCGCGTGATGGAGACGGGCATGAACGCGGCCGTCGACCCGATCTTCCTGAGCGTGGCACGGGCCTCGAAGACCGCGTTCGCCGCCCGGCATCCCGAGGTGGAGGCCGACGTGGACGGTGCGCGGGTGCTGCGCAGCGTGCTGATGAAGCCGGAGTCGGAGGACTACCTCGACACCCTGCACGCGCGGGTGCTGAGCCTGCTCTGAGCGCTGGTCAGGGGCTTGCCCTCTGACCAGTCAGACCCTCCAAGAACGCCAAATTGGGCGACTCACCCCCGGTGAGTCGCCCGATGGCGGCGGGTCAGCCGTGCTTCGCGCGCCGACCGGATCGGCGCGGCGGCAGCGGCGTGTCCCCGCGCAGGTCGAGCCGGCGCTGCTCGCCGTTGGCCTCGAGGTGCGTGACCATGCGGCGCAGCATCTCGGCCAGCGACTGGGACTCCGACGACTCCAGCGAACCGCTGACGAAGACCTCTTCCTCGTTGAACTTGGGGAAGAGGTCGGCCATCAGTTCTTCACCCTCAGGGGTGAGCCGCAGGACCGCCAGACGCCCGTCGGTCGGGTGGCCCAGGCGCTCCAGCAGGCCCCGCGACTGCAGCGTCTTGGCGACGCCCGTCAGGGTGCCCTTGGAGATACCCGCCTCCTCGGCGACGTAGCGCGTCTCCATCTCGCCCCAGATCCACACGACCCAGAGCACGACGAAGCCGGTCCAGGTCAGATCGCTGGTGCGCAGCACCGAGTTCTCGAGGTGCTGGCGAATCGCGGTCGCGGCGCGGTGGATGTTCGACACCGCCGCCATCTGCTCGCGATGCAGCGGCACCGCACCGAGCTTGGCCTGGACGGCCTTCTCGGTCTCGGCAATCGTGTGGTGACCAGACAACTCAAAGTCTCCCGTGCTCGAGCTCAGGTGTTCCCGGCACAATACTTGCGGTTCCGAACTATGTCTGTGATGTGGTGCGAGTCGGTCCGCAACCACTTTGATCACGATCCCACATCGTGCATGATCTCGTGACGGTCGTCACCCGTCCAGTTACGGACTGTTGCCTCGTGGTGGACGATGAGTGTGGGGCACCGAACGGGGACCAATGGCGGTCTTTGCCCCACGGACGGGTCGATAGCGTTTGCCCCTCAACGTTATCCCCTCCGCGTCAGCGACACACTGTGCCGGAAAGGTAGTTCGACGTGGTCGGTGAACAGGTGACACGGGAACTCGCGGCGAGACTCGGCGAGGACGGGATCGACGTGGTGCGCGTCGTCTTCCCCGACCTGCTCGGCACCGACCGGGGCCGTGACGTCCTCGTAGAGCACCTACCTGCGGTGATTCAGCGCGGACTGTCGTTCTGCCGGGCGGTGTACAGCACGACGCCCGGCGGCAAGACGACCGAGACCGGGGGTGTGCTCGACGCCGGGCTGCCCGACGTGATCGTGGTCCCCGACCTCGACACGCTGCTCCCCATTCCGTGGGAACCGGGCGTGGCGTGGTGCATCGGCGACGCGGTCAGCCCCGCCGACGAAAGGCCCGTCGACGAATCTCCCAGACAGGTGCTGCGCAGGGCCCTGGAGGTGTTCGAGACGACCGGCCTGCAACCGGTGATCGGGCCCGAGTTGGAATATTTTCTCTGCGAACCGGACGAAGATCGCCCGAACGGGTGGCGCCCCTACTGCGATGAGCCGGGCAACGTCTACGCGACCGGCCGCCGCGGAGATTCAGACGGTCATCTGTTGAGAACTCTGCGCACGCTCAGCTCGGCGGGTCTGCAGACGACCGGCGGCAACCACGAATACGCCGGGGGCCAGTTCGAAATCAACCTCGTCCATTCGCCCGCCATGGACGCGGCCGATCGCGCGTTCCGCTTCAAAACGAGCGTGAAAGAGCTGGCCAGGCGCGAAGGCCGGCTGGCGACGTTCATGGCCAAGCCGTTCAACGACGGCGGCGGCAGCGGGTTCCACCTGCACCTGTCGTGCCACGAGAAGGACGGCCGCAACGCGTTCCAGGCGCCGGGGAGCTCCAGCGGCCTGTCCGACGAGGCGCGCTGGGCCATCGGCGGCATCCTCAAGCACGCCCCGGCGCTGGCCGCGCTGCTCAACCCCACGGTCAACTCCTACAAGCGGTTCGGTCCCGACTCGCTCGCGCCGTGGCTGATCGACTGGGGTCTCGACAACCGCAGCTCGATGCTGCGGGTGCCGGCCGAACGCGGCGAGACCACCCGGCTCGAACTGCGGCTCGGCGACGCGAGCGCGAACCCCTACCTCGGCATCGCGGGTCTCGTCGCGGCCACCTACCTGGGCATTCGCGACCGGATCGAGCCGCCGCGGCCGTCCGCCGGGTACGGCTACGACCCGTCGAAGGCCCCCACGCTGCCCGCCACGCTGCCCGACGCCCTCGCCTATCTGGAGGAGGACACGGCGATGGTCGAGGTGCTGGGCAAGGACTTCGTGCGGTCCTATGTGGACTTCAAGTGGGAGGAGGTGGCCCGGTTCCAGCGGTTCGTGACCGACTGGGAGTTCACCGAATACGCGTACCACCTATAGTTCACCTGCGATGACTGCACTTACGGACCGGCTCACCTCGATCGCCGACGAAGACGAACTGTTCGACGCCTTCTCCCACTGGGCGACTGAGCGCGGCCTCGCGCTGTACCCGGCGCAGGAGGAAGCGGTCATCGAGCTCGTCTCGGGGGCCAACGTCATCCTCAGCACCCCCACGGGGTCGGGCAAGAGCCTGGTGGCGATCGGCGCCCACCTGGTCGCGATGGCGGCCAACCAGCGCAGCTTCTACACCGCGCCGATCAAGGCCCTGGTCTCGGAGAAGTTCTTCGCGCTGTGCGAGATCTTCGGGCCGGAGAACGTCGGCATGATGACCGGCGACGCCAGCGTCAACGACCAGGCGCCCATCATCTGCTGCACCGCGGAGATCCTCGCGAACATCGCCCTGCGCGACGGCCACACGGCCGACGTCGGCCAGGTCGTGATGGACGAGTTCCACTTCTACAGCGAGCCCGACCGCGGCTGGGCCTGGCAGGTGCCGATCGTCGAGCTGCCGCAGGCCCAGTTCCTGCTGATGTCGGCGACGCTGGGCGACGTCTCGTTCTTCGAGAAGGACCTGACGCGCCGCACCGGCAGGCCGACGGCGGTGGTCCGTTCGGCGCAGCGCCCGGTGCCGCTCAACTTCCAGTACGTCTCCACGCCGTTGCACGAGACGATCGAAGACCTGCTGCACGGCCGTGAGGCACCGATCTACGTCGTGCACTTCACCCAGGCCGCGGCTCTGGAACGCGCGCAGTCGCTGATGAGCGTCAACGTCGCCACGAAGCCGGAGAAGGAGCAGATCGCCGCGACGATCGGCAACTTCCGGTTCTCGGCCGGGTTCGGCAAGACGCTGTCGCGGCTGGTCCGGCACGGCATCGGCGTGCACCACGCCGGCATGCTGCCGAAGTACCGCCGCCTGGTCGAGCAGCTCGCGCAGGCCGGTCTGCTGAAGGTCATCTGCGGCACGGACACGCTCGGCGTCGGCATCAACGTCCCGATCCGCACGGTCGTGTTCACCGCTCTCTCGAAGTACGACGGCACGCGCACGCGCATCCTCAAGGCCCGTGAGTTCCACCAGATCGCCGGACGGGCGGGGCGCGCGGGCTTCGACACCATCGGCACCGTCGTCGTGCAGGCGCCGGAGCACGAGGTCGAGAACATCAAGGCGCTGGCCAAGGCCGGCGACGACCCGAAGAAGCGCCGCAAGGTCGTGCGCAAGAAGGCTCCGGACGGGTTCGTGTCGTGGAGCGAGTCGACGTTCGAACGGCTCGTCGGTGCCGAACCGGAGCCGCTCACGTCGTCGTTCCAGGTCTCGCACGCGATGCTGCTCAACGTGATCGGCCGCCCGCAGGGCGGCGCGTTCCAGGCGATGCGGCACCTGCTCGAGGACAACCACGAGGACCGTCCGAAGCAGCTCAAGCACATCCGCCGCGCGCTCGCGATGTACAAGGCGCTGGTCGCGGCGGGCGTCGTCGAACGCCACGGCGAGGAGTTCCAGCTCACCGTCGACCTGCAGTTCAACTTCGCGCTGAACCAGCCGCTGTCGCCGTTCGCGCTGGCCGCGGTCGAACTGCTCGACCGCGAGGCACCGGGCTACGAGCTGGACGTGCTGTCGGTGATCGAGTCCATTTTGGACAACCCGCGGCAGATCCTGGGCGCGCAGGAGCACAAGGCGCGGGGCGAGGCCATCGGCGCGATGAAGGCCGACGGCATCGAGTACGACCAGCGGATGGAGATGCTGGACGAGGTCACGTACCCGAAGCCGCTCGCCGAACTGCTCGACGCCGCGTTCTTCACCTACCGCCGCGGCCACCCGTGGGTCGGCGACTACGACCTGTCCCCCAAGTCCGTCGTGCGGGACATGTACGAGCGCGCGATGACGTTCACGGAGTACGTGGCGTTCTACGGCCTCGCACGCTCCGAGGGCCTCGTGCTGCGGTACCTGGCCGACGCCTACAAGGCGCTGTCGCAGACGGTGCCGGACGAGGCGAAGACCGAGGAGCTCAACGACCTGATCTCGTGGCTGGGCGAACTCGTCCGCCAGGTCGACTCGTCGCTGATCGACGAGTGGGAGAAGCTCACCAACCCGGACGCCCCGGTCGAGGAGGTGCGCGTCGACCTGCCGCCCGCGGTCACGCGCAACGTCCGCGCGTTCCGCGTGCTGGTCCGCAACGCGCTGTTCCGCCGCGTCGAACTGGCCGCCAAGCGCGACTGGTACTCGCTGGGCGAGCTCGACCACGAGTCGGGCTGGACGGCCAAGGAGTGGATGGACGCGCTGGAGCCGTACTTCGAGGAGCACTCGGACATCGGCGCGGGCCCGAACGCGCGCGGCCCGGCGTTCCTGATCATCAACGTCGAGCGCGAGCGCTGGGTGTGCCGGCAGATCTTCGAGGACCCGGCCGGGGACAAGGACTGGGGCTTCAACGCCGAGGTCGACCTGGCCGCGTCGGACGAGCTGGGCGAGGCGGTCGTGGTCATCACCGACGTCGGCAGGCTCTGACTCCATAGGCAACCGAACCTCTCCCCCGCGCGTGAACGCAGTGCGGCATTCATGAGCGAGGGGGAGACTCGTGCGAAGAATTCTGTCTTTCGGCGCGCTGTTTGCGCTGGTCACGACACTGATCACACCGCCGGCCCAGGCCGTGTCCCACTCGGCCGAACCGGTCGCGTGGACGCAGGTGAACGAGCTGCGGCCGGACACCTCGTACTGGGAGACCGACCGGGGGGCGGTCCGCGCCGGCACGATCGACGGTGGCGTGTGGCGGTCGCTGTTCCAGTTCGACACGCGGCATCTGGCCGGTGCACGGATCATCAAGGTCAACGTCTACCTGGTCGTCGACCGCACCGAGTCGTGCGACGAGACGTCCGTCCAGTTGTGGAACACCGGCGCGATCGACCCGGCCAGGCCGCTGACCTGGCGGACCTCGGCCGATCTCTGGCGCACCCAGGTCGCGACCGGGGCCGCGCAGGCGTGCGGTGAGTTCAACACGCCGCTGGGGTTCGAGAGCGACCAGATGAGGCAGGTGGTCCAGCAGGTCGCCGACGAACGGGCCGGGGCGATCGGATTCGGGTTGCGGGCGCAGCAGGAGCACGACTCCGCGTACGGCAAGGCGATCGTGCCCAAGAGCGTGGCCCTCGTCGTGGAATACAACAACGCGCCGAGCGTGCCGGTCGTGAACACCTCATATCCGCGTGCGTGTGGAACGGCGGACGCGCCGACGGTCATGCCTCCGCCGAGCCAGTTCTCGGGCCGTGCCAAGGACCTGGACGACGACAACGTGAGCACCACGCTGGAGATCCGTGACGCGGCGGGAGCCACGGTGCACACCAGCACCGTCGGCCCGACCACGCCGGGATCGGCGTTCTCGTGGCCGGAGCTGCCCGCGGGCCTGCTCAAGCACGGCGAGAAGTACAGCTACCGCGCGAAGACCTCTGACGGCACGGACACCGGCCCGTACAGCGCCGAGTGCTGGTTCCAGGTCGACAGCGTGCTGCCCGGCAAGCCGGGCATCTCCTCGACCGACTACCCGAACGGCGAGCCGGCGATCCCGGCGGGCACCACGGGGACGATCACGCTGTCCCCCGCCACCCCCGGCGACGACGTCTACGGCTACCAGTTCGGGCTGCAGCAGGACTCGGCGACCACCTTCGTCAAGGCAGGGCCGGACGGCCGCGCGGTCGTCCCGGTGACGGTGCAGCGCGACGACGTGGGCTGGTGGTCGTTCTTCTACGCGCGGGCGGTGGACCGCGCGGGAAACGTCAGCGACTACAACAAGAGCTGGGACGTCGCGGCGCTCGACCCGGTGACGCCGCAGCCGCACGTGCGCGGTGACCTCACCGGCGACGGCCGTGCGGACGTGACCTTCATGCAGCGCCACGACTTCGGCCGGATGACCATCTGGAACGTGACGGCGCGCGACGGCGGCTTCCACGCCGGCACGCAGCTCTACGACACGGGCATCTCCTCCGGGTCCGAGCAGTGGGGTCTGCACGTGCGGGGCGACTTCAACGGGGACGGTCGCAGCGAGGTGGTCCAGTTCCAGCGCAGCGGGGACAACACCCGGTTGATCCTGCTCCGGTCCGACGGCAACCGCCTCGGGGCGCCGCCCGTGCCGTGGACCGGTGCTCTGCCGCTGGACCAGGCCCGGTTCACGTCCGGTGACTTCGACGGCGACGGCAAGGCCGACGTCGCGGCCGCCACCGGCTCGCGGGTGCTGGTGTTCCGCGGTGCCGACCTGAGCGCGCCCGCGACGTGGCTGGAGGGCGTGACCGGCAAGATCGTCGCCGGTGACTTCGACGGTGACGGCAAGGCCGACCTCGCCGAGGTCCGGGACGAGAACGGGACCACGAGCATGCGGACCTACGCGTCGTCCGGAACCGCGTTCGGGGCGGGCGAGGTCCGCTGGCAGGGCGGCGACTACCGCGCCGCCGACGTCACGCTGGTGGCCGCCGACGTGGACGGCGACGGCCGCGGGGACGTGGTGGCCGCGAGCGGCACGAAGCTGGTGGTCCACACCGCAGCGGACTTCGCCGCGCGCACCTGGTGGAGCGGCGCTCTTGCCGCGCCGGTGTTCACCGCGGGTGACTTCGACCTCGACGGCAAGGAGGACATCGCCGCTGTGCGGACCGCCGGTGGCAGGACGCAGCTGTGGACGTGGAAGTCGACGGGGAGCGCGTTCGGCTCGCCGGTGCAGGGCTGGGAGGACGAGACCCGCGGCACGCCCGCCGCGTCCTAGTGGAACTCGCCACTATTTCCACCTGAACCGAACGACGGAACTCCGCGTGCGCTCCACCGCGCCGCATTGCAGCAAGAGAGTTAATACGTCGGTCGAGAAGTCCCTCGGCCGACGTAACTCAATGCCGTGATTCCTGCGACCCAGGACACACCCGGCAGGCCCGGCGCCACCCGTGTCGCCGGGCCTACCAGGCACGTAGAACCGACACAGTGTCGAGAAACGTCGACTAAACGCCGAAAACCGTTCATTTCAGCCGACGGCCATAAGTGCGCGCCAGTTGAGACGAGCGCCAAATGAGACGATTGCGCAATCGATTGACCGGGTAGTCCTCCTGGGGCAACATCATTGCACTGGGCCACAGTGGTCGAGATATGGTGATGCCCAGCAGGAAATGTCTGGCGCAGCACGACTGGAGGAATCCGTGGACCCGGCACTGGACGCCTTGCGCGACCGGCTGGCGGAGATCGTCGCGTCACCGCCGGACAACACCGAGGAACTGGTGGACACGCTGAGCGGCCTCGCCAAGCTGTCGAACCAGTGGTCCGAGGCGATCCAGGCGCTGCGCGCGCCCACCCGCAGACTCATCGGCCCGGCCGCCGCCGCCTCCGTGAGCGTCGCCGCCCGCCGCGCCGAGGAGTCGTTCATCGAGCTGGAGATCACGCTCGGTGACGCGCTGGCGGCCCAGCCCCGTGCGATCCGGCAGCCCTGACTGGATCTTTCGCCTCCGCTGACGGCTGAGTTCACCGAGGGTTCGCAGATCCTCACCGAGACACACCCGATCGGAGGGTTTCCGCTCCTCCTCTCCCTGGCGGATGATGCGCCCGATCGGGCTTTCAGGGCGGGAGGGGTGCTCGTGGTGCACACGGTGCGCAACCGGACCCCCGCGGCGGGTCACCCTCCGTGAGGGGGCATGATCGCGTATCCGACGCCCACGGCTCACCAGGCGCGCGATGACCGAGCGTGGTCTAATCGCCGCCACGTGAGGATCGGCCGTACACAGTTTGGACTCGATCTCGAATGACCTCAGGTCTGCCCTGCCCCATCTGCGAGGGGCCGGATCGACGTGGCAGCCTCGAGCGCTCCCTGCGGGTGCTCGCCGTCGACGACGAGGCGCCCGCGCTGGAAGACCTCACCTACCTGTTGCGCTCCGATCCGCGCATCGCCCACGTGGAAGCGGTCACCGACGCCACCAAGGCGCTGCGGGTGCTGCACCGCGCGATGGACGCCGGGCAGCCGTTGGACGCGGTGTTCCTCGACATCCGCATGCCGGGGCTGGACGGTCTCGACCTCGCCCGCGTGCTGTCGCGGTTCGCGCAGCCGCCGCCCGTGGTGTTCGTGACGGCGCACCAGCAGCCCGCGGTGGAGGCGTTCGAACTCAAGGCGCTCGACTACCTGCTCAAGCCCGTGCGCGCGGAACGGCTCGCCGAGTCCGTGCACCGCATCGTGCACGAGGTCTGGGACTCCAAGACCGCTGCCGAACCCGCCTCCCCGGCGCCCGCGCAGCCCGCGAACTCCACGCCGCCAGAGATGGGTGACGAGGTCATCCCCGTCGAACTCGGTGGCGTCACCCGGTTCATCCGCCTCGCCGACATCCGGTACGTGGAGGCGCACGGCGACTACGCCCGCCTGCACACCGCGACCGGCAGCGGCCTCGTGCGCGCGGCGTTGAACGGGCTCGAGGAACGCTGGCGCAGCGCCGGGTTCGTCCGCATCCACCGCAGCCACCTGGTGTCGCTCGGCCACATCGACGAACTGCGGCTGGAGGACGGGCACCTGAGCGTCACCATCGGCGGCGCGGTGCTGCCGGTCAGCCGCCGGCACGCCCGGCACCTGCGGCAACTGCTCGTCCGCCGCGCCAGGCCCACTCCCGTCTCGGGTAGCGCCGGTGTCCTGCAACCGAGGAACGGGCTCGGGTCGTGACGACGCCACCACCCCGGCGGCCGGACCCGAGGCCGACCCAGCGCGTGGTGGTGACGAGCCCGCGCACGCGGGCACCCCGTGCGCGCCGCCCGTACTCGGGCACGCGCGAGATCAACGAGCAGAGCGAGCTCGGCGCCGTCTACATGCGCACGCTGATCCGGGCGCAACGGCGGCTGGGCATCTCGGTCTGCCTGGTGGCGTGCGGCGCGTTGGGTCTGTTGCCGCTGCTGTTCGCGATCGAGCCGGAGTTCGGCAAGTTCCGGATCCTCGGGCTCGGCCTGCCGTGGTTCCTGCTGTGCGTGGCGACGTGCCCGATGCTGCTGCTGGCCGGCTGGTTCTACGTGCGGCAGGCCGAACGCAGTGAGCGCGAGTTCGCGGAGCTGGTCGAACGTCCATGACGAGTGGTTACGCCATCGTGGCGGTGCTGGTCGTCGCACTGGGCACGATCCTGGTCGGCACCTACGGACTGCGCGTCTCCCGCACCACGTCCGACTTCTACGTCGCCTCGCGCACGGTCTCGCCGTGGTGGAACGCCTCGGCGATCGGCGGCGAGTACCTGTCGGCGGCGTCGTTCGTCGGCATCGCCGGGCTGATCTTCGCCTACGGGCCGGACATGCTGTGGTTCCCGGTCGGCTACACCGCCGGGTACCTGGTGCTGCTGACGATGGTCGCCGCGCCGCTGCGGCGGTCCGGCGCCTACACGCTGCCGGACTTCGCCGAGGCCCGCTTCCGTTCCCGCGGCGTCCGCGCGGTCGCGTCGATCCTGGCGCTGGCGATCGGCTGGCTGTACCTGCTGCCGCAGCTGGAAGGCGCGGGCCTGACGCTGAACACGGTGACCGGCGCGCCGGACTGGCTGGGCGCGCTGGTGGTCACGGTGGTCGTGACGGTGAACGTGATGTCCGGCGGGATGCGGTCGATCACGTTCGTGCAGGCGTTCCAGTACTGGCTCAAGCTCACCGCGATCACCGTGCCGATCGTGTTCCTGATCGTCGTGTGGCAGGCGCACGGCGCCGACTCGCTGACCAAGCCCGAGTACCCGATGTTCCGGCAGGACACCGAGGTCGCGTTCCAGCGCCAGACCACCATCCACGCCGAGAAGGCCCTCTTCATCAAGGGCACCGGCGACGTCGACGGCGTGCGCATCGAGAACACAGGCATCGTGCTGACCGAGGGCTACCACCGCATCGGGCAGGGCTCGGAGTTCACGTTCCCGAAGGACGCGCCCGTCCCGCATCTGTCCACAATGGAGCACAACACCAACGAGATGTGGTCGCTGCCGATGTCGAGCGGCCAGGACTTCCCGTTGTACGGGGCCTATTCGCTCATCATCGCGACGTTCCTGGGCACCATGGGCCTGCCGCACGTGATCGTGCGCTTCTACACCAACCCGAACGGCACCGCCGCGCGCCGCACGACGTTGATCGTGCTCGGCCTGCTCTCCGTCTTCTACCTGATGCCCCCGATGTACGGGGCGCTCGGCCGGCTCTACACCCCCGAACTGCTGATGACCGGCCAGACCGACGCCGTGGTGCTGGTGCTGCCGACCCGGATGATCGACGGCATCGGCGGCGAACTGCTCGGCGCCCTGGTGGCGGGCGGTGCGTTCGCGGCGTTCCTCTCCACGTCGTCGGGCCTGGTCGTGTCACTGGCGGGCGTGCTCTCGCAGGACGTGCTGCGCCTGGGCGGCGTGCGCGGGTTCCGGATCTCGACGGTGCTCGCGGGCCTCGTGCCGCTGGCGATGACGTTCGTGTCGACCGGCATGCCCGTCGCGGACATGGTCGGCCTCGCGTTCGCCGTCGCCGCGTCCTCGTTGTGCCCCTTGCTGATGCTGGGGATCTGGTCGAGCCGCATCACCACGGTCGGTGCCATCGCCGGCATGCTCGCGGGCGGCGTGCCCGCGCTGACCGCGGGTCTCGTCACGATGTTCACCGACACCGGCGACGCCTGGTACGAGATCCTGCTCTCCCGCCCCGCCGCGTGGACGGTCCCGCTCGGCTTCACGGTCATGTACGTCGTCTCCCTGCTCACCCAACGGCACGTTCCGCCAGGGGTGCAGCGCACGATGGTCAAGCTCCACGCGCCCGAGAACCTCGGGCTGGACAGCTCAAGCTCGAACTCGGGCGACGAGCGAAGCTAGGGGTGACATGCAGGACTTCCTCACCGCCGCCGCGATCCTGTTCGTGGGCGGAGCGGCCGTGCTCGTCCTGTGGCGAGGCACGCGCAACAAGCAGTCGCTCTCGACCGAGGCCCAGCGCGTCACCTACGAGACCCTGCACACGGCCTGGTCCGCCGCTCCCCCGCTGCGCGCCGGCCTCGTCCCCGACGCGGCGAAGAAGTCCGCGCGGCACCTGCGCACGTTGCTGGACACACCCGCTCTCGCCCTGACCGACGAGACGGAGGTCGTGGCCTGGGAAGGCGTCTCCGACCACCACGCGGCCGAGGCCATGGCGCAGGCGGAGGACGTCTTCCAGACCGGCCGCACCCAGGCGTTCGACATCGGCTGCACCGAACCGAACTGCCCGATCAACTGCGCCGTCGTCGCCCCGCTGACCGTCGAGGGCCGCGTCGTCGGCACCCTGGCCGCCTACTCCCGCGAGGCCTCGGCCGGCCTGGTGCGCGCGACGAACCAGGTCGCCCGCTGGGCGGCGGGCCAGCTCGAACTGGCCGAACTGGACCGCTCCCGCACCCGGCTGGTGGAGGCGGAGGTGCGGGCCCTGCGCGCGCAGATCTCGCCGCACTTCATCTACAACTCGCTGTCCGCCATCGCCTCCTACGTCCGCACGAACCCGGAGCGCGCCAGGACCCTGCTCCTCGACTTCGCGGACTTCACCCGCTACTCGTTCCGCCGCCACGGCGACTTCACGACCCTGGCCGAGGAACTGCGCTCGATCGACCAGTACCTGGCCCTGGAACGCGCCCGCTTCGGCGAACGCCTGAAGGTCACCCTGCAGGTGGCGCCCGAGGTGCTGCCGGTGACCGTGCCGTTCCTGTGCCTGCAGCCGCTGGTCGAGAACGCCGTCCGGCACGGCATGGAGGGCAAGGTCGAGCCGGGCCACATCCAGATCTACGCGAACGACGGCGGCGCCGAGGCGCACATCACCATCGAGGACGACGGCATCGGCATGGACCCGGAGAAGCTGCGCCGGACGCTGGCCGGGCAGGTGGACGAGTCGGCCGGCATCGGCCTCGGCAACATCGACGAACGGCTGCGGCGCGTGTACGGCGACGAGTACGGGCTGGTCGTGGAGACGGCGTGCGGGCTGGGCACGAAGATCACCGTGCGGGTGCCGAAGTACCACGCGGGCATCAACGGCATGTGAGCGCACGAAAACGCCGGAGCCACCCTTGTTCAGGATGACTCCGGCGAAGCTTGCGAACCAGCGGTCAGCTGGCGGCCTTCGCGGCCCGGCGGTCCGCCGCGTCCAGCACCGCGCGGATCCAGTCGATCTCGTCGGTCCCGCACGCGCCCTCGGCCGCGGCGCGGCGGAGCCGGACCCACAGGCCCAGGTCCGTCCACTCCTGGAACCGCCGGTGCACGGTCGGCACGGTCACGCCGAACGACGCCGGCAGGTGCCGCCAGGCGCACCCGGACGACAGCACGAACACGATCGCGGTGAACACCGAACGGCTGCACACCCGGCCGCGGCCGCCGCCCTGACGACGGACCTTGGCCGGTGGGATGAGCGGCTCGACGACGGCCCAGAGGTTCGCCGAGACGAGACGGGCGGAGAGCTGGTCGATCACGTCACCGCGGCCGGCCTCCAGGCCGGACTCGGGCCAGGCCGACGTGCGCATCCACGAGTCGGGGCGCTGCGCCACGTCGGCGGGCCGCTGGTCCTGGCGGGCGGACTCGGCGCGCTGACGGGAGCGGAGCAGGGTGGCCAGTGCGGTGTCCTCGGCCGTGGTGCGGCGCTGGGGGACGGCGTAGGCCTGGTGCTGCTGCGCGTGGCGGGCGATCTCGGCGCCCACCGTGCGGCGGAACGACGGGTTGCCCGCGAGGCGCGGGTCGACCGGCTGGCCGTAGCGGGTGGGGGCCTGGCCCACCGCCGCCTGGCGCGGCGGGATCTGACCCGCGGGCGCCTGGCGTGGGGGAACCGGGCGTCCTGGCACCTGACGGGGCGGGACCTGGCGCGCGAGGCGCGGGTCCGGGGTGCGAGCGAACTGCGAGTCGGTCATGGGGTCCTCCGCCAGGACTTTTCCGTCAGGTGACAGCGCTCACAGTAAGAAGGCGGCCAGAAAACAGGTAAGTACGTAGGCCATAAAAGGCGATGAACGGGCGTGCGGCGGCGATACGCGGCTTGCCCTGTTGAGACGAGTGGCGCACTGTCTGCGACGAACGGATAACCGGTCGTGGTACCGCTCTCACGATCGAGTGGCCCACCGGAGGGTAATGATCCGGTCGTTGACGCCACAGATACCGTCGAACTGTGAAGCTCTTGGCCACCAGCGACCTGCACGTCTCCTACCAGGACAACCGCCAGGTCGTGGAGACGATCGCCTCACCGGACGAGACCGACTGGCTGATCATCGCCGGGGACATCGGGGAGAAGTTCGCCGACATCGAGTGGACGCTCGCCACCCTCCGGCCGAAGTTCGCGAAGCTGATCTGGTCGCCGGGCAACCACGAGCTGTGGACCACCAAGGACGACCCCAACCAGGCCCGCGGCGAGATGCGCTACAAGCAGCTCGTGGAGCTGTGCCGCAGCCTCGACGTCATCACGCCGGAAGACCCGTACGTCACGTTCGACGGTCCCCGGGGTCCGGTCACCGTCTGTCCACTTTTCCTCGGCTACGACTACTCCTTTCGGCCGCACGGTGCCACGGACGTGAAGTCGGCCCTCGCCATCGCGCACGAGGCGGGCGTGGTGTGCACGGACGAGTACTTCCTGCACCCCGACCCGTACCCGTCCCGCGAGGCGTGGTGCCAGGCGCGCGTGAAGGAGACCGAGGAGCGGCTCGCGCAGGTCAGCGGCCCGACCGTGCTGATCAACCACTACCCGCTCGTCCGCGACCCCACGTTCGTGCTGCGCTACCCCGAGTTCGCGCTCTGGTGCGGCACGACGCTGACCGCCGACTGGCACAAGCGGTTCAACGTGGTCGAGATGGTCTACGGCCACCTGCACATCCCCCGCACGACGCACTACGACGGCGTGCGCTTCGACGAGGTCTCGCTCGGCTACCCGCGCGAGTGGAAACCACGCGGCACCACCCAGGTGAAGCTGCACGACGTGCTTCGGGAGTCCTAAGTGCTGGAGCAGGTCCTCCCCCCGCCCATCGTGGCCGTGGAGCGGTACGACGACGAACAGCCGGCCGACCTCTTCCCCGAGGAGGAGGCGCTGCTGGGCAACGCCGTGCCCAAGCGCCGGTTCGAGTTCGGCACGGTCCGCGCGTGCGCCCGCGAGGCGATGCGGCGGCTCGACGTCGAGCCCGCCCCGATCCTGCCGGGACCGAAGCGCGAACCGCTGTGGCCGGCCGGAATCGTCGGCAGCCTCACGCACTGCGCCGGGTACCGGGCCGCGGCACTGGCCCGCGACAGCGACTTCGAGACGATCGGCATCGACGCCGAACCGCACAAGCCCGCACCGGACGGCGTGCTGGGCGCGATCGCCATCCCGGCCGAGCTGCGCAGGATGCCGGGGCTGAAGGTCGACGACCCGAAGATCTGCTGGGACCGGCTGCTGTTCAGCGCCAAGGAGTCCACCTACAAGGCCTGGTACCCGGTCACGAAGCAGTGGCTCGGGTTCGAGGACGCGGACATCACGCTGAACGCCGACGGCACGTTCCACTCGCGCATCCTGCTGCCCGGCACCCCGATCGCCGGGTTCGACGGCCGCTGGCTGGTGCAGGGCGACCTCCTGCTGACCGTCATCGCGGTGCCCGCACGCGGGTAGGGAATGTCGTGTTGTTCCGGAACAGGACACACGAGTGTCGGATTGATCAACCATGGTGCAGAGTGGTGGGCTGAACCCTCGACCGCCGGGAGGCCACCATGGGCGAGGACGTCGCGAAGCACGAGTTCACGCGCGAGGACCGCACGCGGTACCGCACCAAGGTGCGGCGATGCCTCGACGTGTTCGCGCGGATGCTGCGTGAAGCGCGCTTCGACTTCGAAAGGCCGATGACGGGCCTGGAGATCGAGATCAACCTCATCGACGAGAACTGCGATCCGGCGATGAAGAACCACGAGGCCCTGGACGTCATCGACGACCCGGACTTCGTGACCGAGCTCGGTCAGTGGAACATCGAGATCAACGTGGCACCGCGCCGGCTAGCGGGCGGCGGCATCACGTCGTTCGAGGAGACGGTCCGCCGCAGCCTCAACGACGCCGAGGAGAAGGCCCGCGCGGTCGGCGCGCACATGGTCATCAACGGCATCCTGCCGACCCTGCGCACCAAGGACATCTCCCCCGGTCTGCTCTCCGGGAACCCGCGCTACGCGTTGCTCAACGAGCAGGTGCTGGCCGCGCGGGGCGAGGACCTGCAGATCTCCATCGACGGCGTCGAGCGGCTGCACCTCACGGCCAGCTCGATCGTCCCGGAGGCCGCGTGCACGAGCACGCAGCTGCACCTGCAGGTGTCGCCGGAGCAGTTCCCCGCGTACTGGAACGCCGCGCAGGCCATCGCGGGAGTGCAGGTCGCCGTCGGCGCGAACTCGCCGTTCTTCCTCGGCAAGGAGCTCTGGCGCGAGACCCGCATCGCACTGTTCCAGCAGGCCACGGACACCCGTGGCGACGAGCTCAAGGCCCAGGGCGTGCGGCCGCGGGTGTGGTTCGGCGAGCGGTGGATCAACTCGATCTTCGACCTGTTCGAGGAGAACGTCCGCTACTTCCCCGCGTTGCTGCCGATCTGCGACGACGAGGACCCGCTGGCCGTGCTCGACAAGGGCGACACGCCCACGCTGAGCGAGCTGAAGCTGCACAACGGCACCATCTACCGCTGGAACCGGCCGGTGTACGACGTGGTCCGCGACCGGCCGCACCTGCGCGTCGAGAACCGCGTGCTGCCGGCCGGACCGACCGTCGTGGACACCCTGGCCAACGCCGCGCTGTACTTCGGGCTGGTGCGCGCGCTGGCCGAGGACGAACGTCCACTGTGGTCGCAGATGAGCTTCCAGGCGGCGGAGGAGAACTTCAACGCCGCCTCGCGCAACGGGATGGACGCGCAGATGTACTGGCCCGGCGTCGGCACCGTGCCGGTGGTGGAACTGGTGCTGCGCCGGTTGTTGCCGCTCGCGCACGAGGGACTGATCCGGTGGGGCGTCGACTCGGCGGAGCGCGACCGTTTACTGGGCGTCATCGAGCAGCGGTGCCTGAGCGGCGTGAACGGCGCCACCTGGCAGGCGCGGGAGTTCCACCGGCACTACGACCACACGCACCTGGACCGGGCGGACGCGTTGCGCACGATGCTGCGGACCTATGTGGACCTGATGCACGCCAACGAACCCGTGCACACCTGGCCGTTGACGTAAGAAGAGGGCACAAGAAGAAGGGGTGGTCGCCGAAGCGACCACCCCTTCTTCATTCAGTCAGTTCAGCTGGTCGGGAAGTTGTCCGGGGTGCGGACGCGCTCGCGCACCCACACACCGGCTTCCTTCAGCACACCGGTACCCGAGAAGTTCGTGCCGGAGCAGGTGCCAGTCTTGAACACCGCGCCCGACAGACCGTCGTCGGAGTAGTTCCAGTTGGCCCACGAGATCTTCTTCTGGGCCATCAGGTCGATGTACTTCTGCGACGTCGTGAAGTCGTTCGAGCCGCCGCCGGACGCCGTCTGCGTGCCGAACTCGGTCACGAACACCGGAACAGCGCTGGAGACGCGGTTCAGGACGTCGATGTACGCCTGCTTGTGCGAGTTGGCGTAGAAGTGGAACGAGTACATGAAGTTGGTCGCGTTGACCTTGTTGTTCAGCACCACCGACGGGTCCTCGCCGTCGGAGTGGCCGAACGTCGACCAGCCGTTCGTGCCCGAGACGATGAGGCTGTCCGGGTCGATGTTGCGGATGACCGGGATCATCTGCTCGGCGTAGGACTTCACCTTCGCCCACGACGTGCCGTTGGGCTCGTTGGCGATGTCGTAGATGATGTTCGTCTTGTCCTTGTGCCGGTTGGCGATCTCCGTGAAGAACGTCTTGGCGCGGGACAGGTTGTAGTTCGGGTCACCGGGCGAGAGCTGGTGCCAGTCCACGAGGACGTAGATGCCGCGACGCGTGGCTTCCTCGATGTAGCTGTGCATCATGTCGGTGAACTTGCGGGGGTCGGTCTCGTAACCGTCCTCCTGGATGTACATGGCGACGCGGATGAAGTCCGCGTTCCAGTCGTTCACCAGCGCGTCCCACCACTGGGACTTGGCGCACTGGTGGTACCACTGGATGCCGTGCGTGCTCATGCCGCGCAGCTGGATCGGGTTGCCGTACTGGTTGCACAGCTGCACACCGCACACGCGCAGCAGGCCGTTGATGTCGTGCGGCCTGGTGCCGCCGGGCGTGCCCGGCTGCGTGCGCACCGAGACGGAGTTCGAGGCGCCGGACAGGTTGCCCGCCGCGTCGCGCGCCTGCACGGTGAAGGTGTACGCGGTGTCCGGCGTCAGGCCGGTCACGGTGTGCGTGGTGCCGACCGCGGTCTGCCCGTTGGACAGGACGTACGCGGCGACGCCCACGTTGTCGGTGGACGCGTTCCACGCCAGCGACACCGAGGACGACGTGGTGCCCGTCGAGCGCAGGTTGCCCGGCACCGAGGGGGCCACGGTGTCCGGCGTGCCCGCCTGGGCGTCGACGTCGATGCGGTCCAGGTTCGGGCCGCCGTTCGCCGTCGTCGCGACCGTTTTGATCGTGTTGGCGCCCGCGTTCAGCGTGACCGTCGTGGACTTGGTGGTCCACGTCGTCCACGCGCCGGTGCCCGGGAACGCGAGGTTCGACGCCACCACGGTGCCGTTGACCGAGATGTTCATCGGGCGGTTCGCCGTGGTGCCGTTGGCGAACCGGAACGTGAGCGCCGCCGGACCGGCGGTCCCCGCGTTCACGGTGAACTCGACGGAGCTGCCGACCTCGTTGTCGTAGTTGACGAAGCCCGAACCGGTGAAGCCTGCGTGGTTGGACTCGACGAGGCCGTTGGCGATCGTCGCGCTCTCCGCCTGGTACTGGACCGGGGCGGCGAAGGCGACGGCCGGAACAACAGCGAGTGCGAGAGCTGCTGGTACGACCAGGAACAGGGGTCTGGCCACAGGGTGCCTCCTGTGTAAGGGGAACAGCAGGGCGCGGCGGCGATTTAGTTAAGAAGGTTTCCTATCAGTGGTGGCTTGAATCACAGCACTAGACCACTGCTCCTGTCAACAAATTCGGGCGACCGGAACAAGTGGGATGAGGCATCCTCAACCACCTGATGCGATCCAAAGTCACCGTGACCCCAGCGCAGCTCCCGGAGGTGCTGCTGCACGTCGCCGTCGTCCGGCCGGTCTTCCTGTGGGGAGCACCGGGTATCGGCAAGTCCTCACTCGTGCGCAAGTTCGCCGCCGAGCTGGGCCTGGAGTGCGTGACGCTGCTCGGCACGCAGCTCGCGCCGGAGGACCTCATCGGAGTTCCGGAACTGGTCGGTGGCCGTTCCCGGTTCGCCCCGCCGGAGTCCATCGCGCGGCACGACCCGTACTGCCTGTTCCTCGACGAGCTGAACGCGAGCTCCCCCGAGGTGCAGAAGGCGTTCTACTCGCTGATCCTCGACCGGCGCATCGGCTCCTACGAGCTGCCGAAGGGCTCGATCGTGATCGGCGCCGGCAACCGGGCGGTCGACAACGCCCTGGCGCGCCCGATGGCGTCCGCGCTCGTGAACCGCATGATCCACGTGCACCTCACGGCGTCCGCGCGCGACTGGCTGACGTGGGCGCGTGAGAGCAACATCCACCCGTGGGTGCTGGAGTACCTGACGCAGCGCCCGGACCACCTGTGGAGCGCGGCACCGAAGGTCGAGGAGTCGTTCTCCACGCCACGTGGCTGGCACATGCTCTCCGACGCGCTGCACTCGTTCGGCGACGACATCTCCGACGACCTGCTGGAGGTGCTGGCGTTCGGCACGGTCACCGCGAACCACGCGTCGATGTTCAAGGCGTACGTGAAGACCGTGCGGCACGCGTACGGGCTGGAGTCCGTGCTGCGCGGTGACGCCCGCTGGCCGTCCGCTCCCCAGGACCGCGACCTGCTGTACTTCCTGGCCGAGGCGTTCCGCGCGCGGCTGGTGAAGGAACTGCCGCACGACAAGGCGCACGCGCCCGCGGCGGGCAAGCAGCTCGCGCACCGGGGCAAGGCGCTGTTGCTGGAACTGGCCGAGCTGTCGCTGGAGATCGCGCAGATGGTGATCGCGGCCGACGACGACGGCAATCCCGTGCTGCCCGCGTGGTTCCTCGTCGAGGTCACCCGCGACCTGCCCCGACTGGTCGCCGCACGCGCATGAGCAGGCGCGGGAAGGCCCACGTCGACCAGGCCGCGCTGGACTTCGAGGCCGCACGCGCGCAAATCCGGCTGCACCCGCTGTTCGCGCCGTTGAGCAGCTACGAGAGCCGGAGCTCCGACCACCCGTGGGCGGACATCTCGCTGGACGGGTCAATGCGCGCGCACCCGACCCGCAAGGCCGGTGAGGCCGAATGGGTGTGGGTGTTCGCGCATTGCCTGCTGCACCTGGGTTTCGGCACCGGCTCCTGCGACGAGGTGCTGGACTTCCAGCCCGCGATCCGGCTCGGCACCCGCCCGCTGTCGTGGGAGCCGGGCCGGTGCGTGCGCGGCGGGCCCGCCAGGGAACCGAAGCGCTGGGCCGATCGGTTCGCCGCCGGACTGTCCAACGCCGCCGTGGCCGCGATCGACGTGGCGGGTGGCGCGCGGTCGTCGTTGTCCGACTCGCGGCCGGTGCGCAGCGAGTGGGATCTGGCGTTGAGCTGGTCCTGTTCACTCTGAAACCACACACCTGACGAGGTACCGTCAGGTCGGGGATGGGAGTCAACATGGCCAGCACCGCCCGCCGTCCTAAGGGGACGGACGATCTCTTTCCTCCGGCCCTGCGCGCAGACCGCGACTACCTGTTGAACCTTGACGAGTCCGCTCGCCCTTGCGTGTTCTACTTCCGCAAGTCCGTAGGCGACGACTTTGCCACCCAAGTAATGCGATGTCTGCAATACGCCCGGAGCGCGAACCTACGACTCGACCCAACCCTAGGAGTTGGCGGCGTCTTCTTCGACGAGGACAAGTCCGGCATGAAGAACGTCGAGCGGCTCGGTTACGACCGACTGATGTCGGGAGTGATGCGGGGTGACCTCAAGGACCATTTTGTCATCGTTCGCGATCAAGATCGGCTCTCTCGCAAAGAATCATCCGTTCTTGAGGAATACCACATCATCACAGAGCTGGCCAAGGTCAGGACATTCGAATCCACTGGCCGCGAAATCAAAGATGACATCGCGACCGGCGTTATCGGCGTTGTTAACCGAGCAGAGGCCAAGATCACAGCCGCCAGGCAGCGCGCAAAGAAAGAGTTCCGTGCTATCTCGGGCATGCCTCCAGCAGGCCGCATCCGAAAGACAGGCTACTCCGCCGACTACACAGCGATAAACTGGGAAGAAGCAAAGATTCTCCGGCGCGCCCGCAACAAGGCCGTTTCCGGTCAATCGTTGCACAGCATTTGCGAAGACATGCTCCGCAGAGGAGACGTCAAGCGGAGCGGAAAGCCGTATATCGTCAGCGACATAAGCAGGCTTTTGCGTGATCCCACCTACGCAGGGTACCGCGTATTTAAGCGTGATATCGAAGTAGAAGGCATCGTTATCCCGAAAGGCACACCGGTCTCCAAAGGCAGCTGGCCGAAGATCTTTACTGAAGATGAGCACCACGAAGTCGTGAAGCACTTGTCCAAAAATAAGGCATGGGCGACCGAGAACAAGGCGAAGTACTTGCTCTCCGGAATCCTCGTCTGCGCCGAGTGCGGAACCACGATGGCTCATCAACCCAAGATCGGAAAGAAACACAAGGACGGCTCCGCGAACATCCTGCACGTATACAGCTGCCACAAGAAGCGCGGAGGATGCGGCAAACTCTCACGCAATGCACGCGCTCTAGACAAATTCTTCATCGAGCTGACATACCAGGCAATCCTGCGACTGCCGGACGCGACAGAGCAGGTCGTCGATAACACCGGCAATGAGATCACTCGCCTAGAGGCCAAGATCAGCACTGCAATTCAGGCGTTCAAGGACGACATCATCAACATCGCCGAACTCGCGGACATCAAACAAGATGCGCAAGAGAAGATCTCAGCACTGAAAAAGGATCAGGTCAAGCGGCGCCAACCACTGCCTGTCGATGACGCGGAATCCTTTATGCAAGCCGAAGTCGCCAAAAAACGAGACACGATCCGGCGATTCTTTCCCAGAGTGGGCGTCAAAAGGGTTGGGTCCGGCGTTCGATTCAAGCCGGATCAGCTGGTTTTCCCGGAGCACGAGGAAGACTAGCGCTTCCCTTATCCCAAAGGCGGTGCCCCTGACCCAGGTCAGGGGCACCGCCTTTATTCGAGTATTGACCTGATGTCTCTCGCTTTGGCTTCATCAAAGAATCCTCGCTGCTCAAGCTTCGCAAGAAAGTTCCGAATCCATTCCTCTTGCTCGGTTTTCTCCTGACCGATTGGGAAGTCCCTAGCGGACGAGCTAGCGGTCGTCAGCATCACCTCTCATCCCGCCGGGGAGGGAGCCTCCAGCCTGCCCGTCTAGCTTCGGCCTCACGCCTGCGGTCGAGCTGCCTCCAAGCTGGCCCGACGGCCTCCCTGCGAGGCGTTCAGGCTGTTCAGCAGAGGGAGCTAGCGCCAGGGAGGAGCCAGGGAAAGGTCCCTGACTCCCTGCCGCCTCCCTTGTGTCCACTGTGGTCTCGCCGCCGTCGCCACTGCGGGCGCGATGAGCAATCGCGTCCGCGACGTCTTCAGACCGGATGACCATCGTTCCGTCTGATTTCCTTGGCCGGATTCCGAATCCGAGAAGTGCAGCGCGGAGGTCTCGCGCCGTCCACGGTTCGTACTCTTTGGGGTTGAGTGCTGCGAGCCGTGAGAGGACGGTTTGAGTGCGGACACGGGGCTCTCCTTCGATTGCTGACTGTATGTCGGCAAGGTGGTCGATTGGCGCGGTATTCTCGATTTCTTTCAAATTCACGCCGGCGGTTACCGGCAAAATTTCGAGATTTGCGATTGCTCGGGCAATGATGGGGGTGACGTCATCAATGCCGTCCTCGAACGGTAGATAGAACGTGCGGACGAGTTCAAACGAGTTATGCGTGACACCAACTGCCACGCACGTTCCCCGGTCGGTGTGCATCCTCAGTTCGGTTGCCCGCACACCGGCGCGATACTTCCCGGATCCCAATAGACCATCGTTGGCGATGTGGTCAGCGACAGCGAACGCTGTGCCGCATGAGATGTTCCGCGTGATCTCCTTCGGGATGCTGTCCTTGGTTGGCGATTGGGTGGCGAACAGAACAACGATCGCGTACTTGCGGCCACGCTTGATGAGCTTGACAGCGAGTTCCGCCGCTCGCTTTCCATACTTGGGATGCTGGAACAGCTCGTGACACTCATCGATCGCCAGAAAGAGCGGATGCAGGCCCAATCGCGGGTTGTCGGCAAGCCTGCGCGATACCTTCGGCGGTCGGCCCGGCTGCTCTCCGAGAACCCGGCCGCGCCGCTCCATTTCAACGAGAAGGTCCTCCAGGGCCTGAACGGCATCGGCGGCAACCGAGTCGTCCATTCCCATCCGATAGCGACTCAGGCGCGGCGCCAGCGGATCGAAATCCGGGCTTTCGCCCATGACGAACGCCCACAGTTCGGCGGTCGGGTCCAATGCCGCGCCGACCATGAGCACGCGGAGAAGGTTGGTCTTTCCCTGCCCCGGTCGCCCACCGACTAGCCAGTTGCTTCCGATCAGTGGCGCGTTGATGACGAGCCCGCGTTGCGTCAAGCCGAACGGCACACCCTCGAACACGTCGACCACGCCATCGTGCAGTAGCGGCCAATCGCCAGCGCCGCCGGAAAGCGTGCCCTTGTCGGCAATCCACAGGTCAAGCACTCCGTCTTCCTCACCTGTGGTGGGCCACGTCTCCAATGACGCGCGTCCCAGGTTGGCCGCCAGAACCTTTCGCCGATCGGAGACCATCTCGGCTGTGACTCCGAGCGGCAGGCGGATTTGTGCTTGTGTTCCGTCGCCGTCCTTTCGTGCCGCCAGGGTGTAGACGAGTTCACCGCCACCTTTGAGAAAGGCGTTCAGCGGAGCGATTCCCAGATGCGCCAGCGCGCGGGTAATCATCCGTTCGTCCACCCAGGACCCGGCATCGTCGCGGTCCGGCCGCGTCAGCCATCCCGCACCCGGCGTCCGGTCGCGGCCCTCCCACACGGCCGCGCCGACAATCCCGACCGCAGTCACCGGGGGCACCCACGGCCACGCCGCCGACACAGCGGCCCTCAGAGCGTCCCTGACGGCGTAGACGGCCCGAAGCCACCCCGGCATAGCCGAGACGTCCAGAACGGCCTCTACGAGCGCCAGGAGAACGAGCAGCGCCGTGCAGGCCGCTGCGCCGACAAGCGTCCTGCGGAGGAAGATCCCGAGCTTGGCCCACCGTGCCCGTGCGTCGGAGCGGATCAACTCCTGCGCCGTGCGCCGTGCCTGGGTGTCTCCGGCCAGCCTGGCAGCCCGTGCGTCGGCCCGGAGATCCGAGTACGACGCCCATCGCCAGCCCTTGGCGATCCACCGCCCTGTTCCCCTGGTCAGGAACCACAGCAGCCGGGCCACATCGCGGGGTGCTGAACGGAGTCGATACAAGATCACCGACCGTGCTCGGATCACCCCGTCCAGGTCGCCGATATACCTCACCGCGGTCTTGATCATGAACGGCTTTACCTGTTGCCGCACAACGATTTCCTCGTCGTCCACGATCTGTCCATCTAGGACTTGAGAGACAAGTTCCTTACCCGGATTTTCAAGATCATCATCCACGCCGGCCCCGACCCCGAAGATGATCACTCACCGCTGTCACGGTGAGCGCCCGCACAAGGACCCAGGACGCGAACAACGCGGGCACCAACAGAGCGGCCAGCCGTGCCCATCCCGACGCGCCAGGGTGCGTCAGAACGAGCCACTGAACGCCAGCGATGAGCCCCGCGCCGACAAGCACCCGGCCAGTCAGCGACAGCAGCCGCGCGCCACCACGGTCAGCCTCCGCCGCCTTGCGCGCCCGCCGCACCGACAACCGCCAGCAGACCCACAACACGAGCACCGCGACCAGACCAGCCAGCACGAGCGGAGCAGACACCTCGACCCCGGTCATGACCGCTCACCCAACCCGGTGCCGCCGTCGCGGCGTTCCTCCCAGCACTCGAACACCGCACGCCGGGCGTCTTCCGGCAGAGGACCCCACACACCCGCAGGCTCGTGGCCACGAGCGCGGAAATCCCACTCCAGACACTCACGCTGAACTGGGCAGTCCGCACACACCCGCGCGGCCAACTCCCGGTCAGCCCGGAACTCTCCAGTCCACTCCGGATACTCGCCACTGGTCGACAACCACCCGCACAAGCCCCGATTGCGGACCTCGTGCACCAGCTGGTCATCCGCCAGCCCGGCGAACTCATCAAGATCGGCGGCAACCCGCTCGTAGATCTCGTTCATCGGCTCACACACCCGGACCGGGCATACGCCAGGTGTCGAATCGCATCAGCCGGAATCCACGCCTTGCCACGCCGCCACACCACGGGCAGGTTGCCGACGCGGATCGCGTGACAGACGGCGTGCACGCTGCCACCGGTCAGCCACACCACTTGCTTAATCGAAAGAACATCAGAACGCGAGAAACGCATGGCGTTAAACCCTTTACTTGAGGCTCCGACCAGCGGTTTCGCTGGCCGTGACTCAAGTAGGCGGGAACGGCGCGACGAACTCTATTTCGAGATCTGCGTTCGGATATGCAACGGCTGGAAACACCTGCTCAGAGCCTGCGCCCCTTGGCGCGACTTCTAAATCTTGCATAAGCAGGTGACGCTTTATGCAAGCGGTGCAAGGTGACGAGATAGGTCAGCCAGGAAGCTCGTCGCTTGCACTACTGGGGTTCTTGGCCGCGCGGAAGAGACCACGGAACTCCGCGCCCGCGTGAACGCCATGCGTCGCCAGCTCTGCATCTAGCTCAGCCGCAACCATCAACAGGGAGTAGCGACTTTGACGCCCTGCCTCGAACGCCTCAACGCCCAACCGGCTTGCGTATTCATGGTCCCCAGACCGTGCAGCCACGACAGCAAGGGTAAGTTTTGCTTCGGCATTTCGCATTGGCGCAACCACAAGACCATCCGCCGTTTCGCTACGTCGGATTACCTCTTCCGCATTCCGCTTGGCGAGATCATCGCGTCCCGCGATGCGATAGGTATCCATCGCATAGAAATCCCACTTATCGGGATCGACAACGAAATGGTTATCCGGACGTTCTGGATACGGCAGGCTGCCAAGCTTTTCGCTTCCAAGCTGCATCGCCTCGTAAGCCTTCTCCGCATCACCCATGCGCGCATACGCTTTCGCCTGCTGCGCGTGAAGCTGCACGGCGACAGACTGCGACGGCGCAGCAATGATTCCTGTCTCTGCGGCCGCAATGACGGCCCGATAGTTTCCTGTGGTTAGGTGAAACCAGGCGAGCATTTCGTGAGCCCAGCCAATTACAGAGGCATCTCCCGAATCAGTCCCCAGCTTTAGCGCCATCTCACGGGTAGCTTGCGCAGGTGCCTTTTCGCCGAGATCGTACTCAAGGCATCCGACCAGAAGCGCAAGAAGTCCCGCATTATGCAACAGTTCCTTGTGCTGCACGAGGGTTAGCTGACGATTCAGCAGTTGACTGACGTGGTTAAGCCAAGACTGTGCAGTGCGCTTTAGCTTTCGGGCGTCCGCATGTGAGTAGTCACAGCATAGTTGTGTGACGGTCAAGCTTAGAGCATCAATAGTGGGCTGATCGATCGCGGAAGCGCGAATACGCCCAACAAGTTCGGAGGTGTCCATCCCGGTACTTACAACCAAGATGCGGTCGCGCTCCGACTGATCGATCGGAGCGCGACCGTCAGTCCCGTTTTGGTCGGGGATTACCTGCCTGCTACTGCCTCCTGCGTAGTCAAACCACAGAAGATGTTGCGGGAGGTGAAGCGTCCTGCCCCAGGTGCGCAGCCAGCGGATGTTTTCCTCTGGAGGCCCATTTTCGACTCGACTGAGTTTCGACTGAGTCACGTTCAGCCAGCGAGCCAAAAGTTCCTGAGTGAGCGTGTGCCCATACAGACTCAAGAACATCGGATGGTTTCGGTAAGCCTTGAAAACCTGCCCGATGTGCTGGTTCGCGAACGCCGCACGGAACTGGTCGGTTTCAAAGAACTCATTCCGAAGTTGGGCAGGTGGCGTGCGCAGCTGATCACGCTGACTGCGATGGCAGGTTGCGCAGAGCCTTGCCGTATTGGCCAGAGGGAGCTTGGTGTTGCAGCCCTGACAATGCCTGTCCTCCTGGCGCTTGCCTCCCGGCAAAAGAGGTCCGGTCATCTCGTCTCTTCCTCCGTCAGCGTCTGCGGCGGACGCGCTACCTCTGACCAGCGTACGCACCACAACTGGGTGACACCATTAGGTTACGCCGATCGGTACGCCCAGCCCTCTGATCAGGCGTTACCCATGGCGTGCAAGGCCCTCTCAGAACCAGGTATAGACATCCAACTGGAACAGGCTTGACGGTGAGACGTGAAAACGTCCGCCAGCGCATTTCCCCTGTACTTGAAGGTGGCGCCAGAACTCTTGCGGGAATCGCGTGATTGTCACAGCAGTTCTCAGTACCGGCTTAGTTGTCGTTGCGAATGGGCCAATCGAGGTCAACAACCTGATTTCTGAAGTCCTTCACATCGACCACCGCACGTGGGAAACATTGATGTTCGTCGGAGACGAGGAAGTGCGAAGCACGAAGGAAGGCCCGCAACCAGGACATCAATTAAGAGTAAGTGTTATTCCGACGCGCAGCCTTGCCGCTCTGAACTACATGGATCACGATGATCCAGAAATGATGATTGCAAACTCATACAACCCGGCGCGCCCACTTCCGGAAGTAGACCTGATCTTCAGCGGCGATACGGGAGCCGTATTTCCGCGTTCAGCGGCCATCTCAGTTGATGACGCTCGCATTGCGATGACCGAGTGGGCAAATACGCGCAAGCGCCCCACTCATTGTCAATGGCGCGCTTATGACAGTTACTAGAGGAGTAGGCATGGAGGTAGTTCGCCGTCCGGTTACGGTGAGATGGAGGTACGCATGGGAGGATGATCTCGCCCACTTTCTGAAAAAGACGAAAGTCCGCCTAAGTATTGACGATCTCAAGGTCGCCGCAGTTCACTTCGGGGTTGACCTGAGTGAGTTGGTCGAGATCCTGAGGGCTTCCTACAAGGCGCTAGATAGCGCCGCCGATTCGAAACTGTTTCTCATGGGCGATGCCGTCCTGCGTTGGGAGATTGAGCGACTTCGAAGCATATCCTCTTGCTGGCCAAGGCCCAGACGGGATTGGAAGGGGATTGGCAGCGAAGAGTCGTGGCGCACGCTGGAAGGGTCTCGGATAGGCCTGGAGATTCGAGGAATTCGGGCTTCCCTCCCCCCAGATCGAGCTATCGAGATTGCCAGGGTCCGTGCTGATCGTGCGACTAACCAGGCAGAGGTTTACCGACGTAGCGGCGAACGCGCGCTAGCTGTTCAATTGAGCGAGCGCGCGGAACTGTGGACGGAAGTGATGGCGCAATGCTCATCCTCGTAGGAAGTTTTGCGCTAGCGGCAATCGCACTGCTCATATGGTTCAACTGGCCGCGCTTGGTTGAAACTGCGCAAAATCTTTGGATGGGCTTCCGGGCATTCGAGGTTCGCCGTGCCACATGGGGACTATATCGAGTCGCGATTACGCGTCGTACACGCATAAGGCTCATGAGCAGGGTGCACGAGGTTGCGATCACGCTAGGCATTGGCACTTCGGCGCTTGAGTACGCTATTGATGACTACAACTTCTGCCTTGAAGCCAGACAGCAGGGGCGTACTGATGAGGCATGGGAGTACCTGAACCTGACGGCGGCCACCTTTAGCGCGAACGTATTTGACCTAGCCGCGTGTGCAGCACTGTTGCACAGAGGTGTTCTTTGGGGATATCTCTACGCCCCACAGTATGACCTAGCCCAGTCGCTTTGCATCGAATTCGAAACAGCGATCAGACTCTCTGCGTTCTTGAGCCGAATCGAGAGACGACGACTGCAAAGAGATGATCTTGCTTAGTCGCTCCTCATGATGCCCTGACCGCGTGCCGCCTACCGCGTCGTGGCTCGGTCCTGACGTGACCAGGGAGAGGTCTGATGCCCCCTCAGGGTTCACCTCGGGACGCTCGTCATCCTTCGTGAGTGCACCGCCCCGCGCCAGAAATCCGTTGCAGGACAAGGTTTTTTGGTGTGGTCTGCCATCATGACCAACGATCGGGCAGGTGTGTGGGTTTGCGCTGAACACAAGTGGTTCGTGTCGAACTACCCGCTGCTGGGCGCGCTGGCGTCGACGATGACGGTCGTGGCGGACGCGGAACTGGCGCGGGGCTGGGACATCTCGATCGCGGCGGTGTCGGCGGCCGCGGCCGAGATCTACGTGAACCCGTTGGCGGGCTTGACGAAGCCCGAGTGGAGGTTCGTGCTCGCGCACGAGATGCTGCACGCCGCGCTGCGCCACGGCGACCGGGTCGGCGGGAGGGATCCGTACCTGTGGAACATCGCCGCCGACTTCGTGGTGAACGGCTGGCTGGTCGAGATGGGCGTCGGGTCGCCGCCCTCGGGAGTCCTGCACGACCCCGAGCTGCGCGGCCTTTCGGCGGAGTCCGTCTACGACCGCATCGCGGTGGACCTGCGGCGGTACCGCAAGCTGCTCACGTTGCGCGGCAATCATCAGGGCGACCTTCTCGGCGAACCTCTGCGCGGGCCGTCGGACGTGGCCGATCTGGACGACTTCTACCGGCGTGCGTTGCTGACCGGGCTGAGCTATCACACTTCGTCGCGTGGACTCCTGCCCGCCGGACTGGTCGAGGAGATCCGGGCGCTGGAGCACCCGCCGCTGTCGTGGGACGCCCAGCTGGCGCGGTGGTTCGAGGAGTTCGTTCCGGCCGTGGAGAAGCGCCGCAGCTACGCCCGTGCGTCGCGACGGCAAGCGTCCACTCCGGACATTCCGCGGCCCGGCTGGGTGCGGCCGGAGTCACTGGAGGCGCGGCCGACGTTCGGCGTCGTGCTCGACACGTCCGGCTCGATGGACCCCCAGTTGCTGGGAAAGGCTCTCGGCGCGATCGCTTCTTATGCCGCGGCACGTGACGTGCCCGCCGCACGCGTGGTTTTCTGTGACGCGATGGCATATGACGCTGGATACGTGCCCGTGGAGGACATCGCGGGCCGGGTGAAGGTCCGCGGGCGCGGCGGAACGGTGCTGCAGCCCGGTGTCGACCTGCTCGAACGCGCCTCCGACTTTCCCGATGCCGGCCCGATCCTGATCATCACCGACGCCGGGTGCGACGTGCTGAGGATCCGGCGCGAGCACGCGTTCCTGATCCCGGCGGGCGCGCATCTGCCGTTCCGCGCCCGCGGCCCGGTCTTCCGGATGTCCTGATGGAGATCGCCTGCGACGAGTCGGGTTCCGAGGGCGAGAAGCTCGTCGGCGGCGTCACCGCGGTCTTCGCCCACGCCGGCGTTCTCCTCTCGCACGAGGAGGCTTCGGGGTGCGTCGAGACGCTGCGCGAGATGATCAAGTCGCCCGCGCTGGAGTACAAGGCGAACCACCTGCTGCGGCAGAAGAACCGGTGGGTGCTGTTGTGGTTCTTGGGGCCGGACGGACCATTGGTGGGCAAGGCGCGCGTTCAGCTCGTGGACAAACGGCGGTACCTGGCCTCGCGCGTGCGTGCTGAGTTCGGCGGTGTGACGGGGCCGCTGGAGCTGTACAACGACCTGCTGCGGGCCCGTGGTCCGCGCGGGAATCTCGACCCATTGTTCCCCGCCATCCTGCGCGCCGTGGCTCAGTGGGAGACTTCCGGTGGCGGGCCGGTGTCGATCGTGCACGACCAGCAGCTGTCGCTCACCGATGGACGTATCCGGCAGCTCAAGAAACTCGCGCCACGGCTGCAATGCCTGACGCTGGTCGACTCGCAGTACGACGCCCGCGTGCAGGTTGCCGACTTCCTGGCCGGAATCGCGCGACGGGTCGCCGAGGAAGAACTCAACGGACGACCTGACCGCGAGGTGATCGAGTTGCTGATGCCCTTCGTGGTCGGACCTAGGATGTGGCATGCCTGACGCTATTTTCGCCGACCCGAGACTGGCTCGGCTCTACGACGCCTTCGACGGGCCGCGCGTGGACCTGAACCTGTACCTCGGCATCGCGGCCGAACTGGAGGCGGCGAGCGTGCTCGACGTCGGATGCGGGACGGGCAGCCTGGCGGTGATGCTGGCGTCGTCCGGCCGGACCGTCGTCGGGGTGGATCCCGCGCTGGCGTCGCTGGAGATCGCGCGCGCCAAGGAGTCCAGGGTGACCTGGATCCACGGCGACGCGACCACGCTGCCCGCGTTGTCGGTCGACCTCGCCACGATGACCGGGAACGTCGCGCAGGTGTTCCTGGGCGACGACTGGGAGGCCACGCTGCGCGGGGTGCGCCGGGCGCTCAAGCCCGGCGGGCACTTCGTGTTCGAGACGCGCCGCCCGGAGCACCGCGCCTGGGAGGACTGGTCACGCGCGAAGCCGCGGGTGCTGGTCGGGGTGCGCGAGCAGCTCGAACTGCTCAACGTGAGCCTGCCGTTCGTGTCGTTCCGGCACACCTACCAGTTCCCGGACGGCTCGGTGATCTCCTCGGACTCGACGCTGCGGTTCCGGTCGCGTCCCGAGATCGAGCAGAGCCTGACGCGCTGCGGCTTCGAGGTCGTCGACGTGCGCGACGCACCCGACCGGCCGGGCCGGGAGCACGTGTTCGTGGCGCGCAGGGTCAACTGACCAGCGCGGGCTGCTTCCAGGCCTGCACCAGCCACGGCAGGACGCGCGGCAGCCGGTCGGCCACGATGTCGTGCAGCACCAGCACCATCCGGCCGGAGTGCGCGGGGCCGGCGTCGAGCCACACCACGTGCATCAGGACGCCGGTCTGCAGGTCGAGCCCCGCCTCCGCCTCCGCGAGGGCGGCGGGGGTGGCGGCGGCGGGGTCGGCGACCTCGTGGTGCGCGAAGCCGGAACGACACAGCTCAGGATGCAGTTCCACCAGTGAATCCATGGCGGCGGCGAGACGTCCCACGCCCAGCCCTGCCCGAACCTGCACCGTAATGGCTCTCACGTTAGGAGAGCCTAACCTAGGCCCAGCCGGGGTTCCGCCCACTGAGTCCCAGGACACGGTCGAGCAGAGGCGCGTTCGAGTCGACCTCCACCGCGGCTCCGAAGAGCGAGCCGTCGCGGTCGTCCGGTCCGATCGACGCCACGAAGCCGTGGACGACCTGGAGCAGGCCTTCCTCGACCTCGAACGGCTGCCCGGTCGCCTTGGCGAGGTCCCAGCCGTGCAGCACGATCTCGTCCAGCGCCACGGCACCGGCGACCTCGCCGGGCAGGTCGACACCACCGGCGCGGGTCATGCCCTCCCACGCCTCGGGTGAGCGCCAGGCCTTCGCCAGTTCCCCGAGCCTCGCCGGCACGGACTCGCGGAAGTCGAGCGGCAGCCGGGCCGCGTCGCCGGTGCCGGAGCCTTCGAGCGGGGTCTTCAGCGCCGCCGCCGTGAACGCGGCCGACAGGCCGTTCACGTGGTCGAGCAGGTCGCCGACCGTGTAGTCGGGACACGGGGTCGGCGCCTTCAGGTCGCCGTCTGTCACGGTGCGCACCAGGCCCGCGAGCTGATCAGCCGCGGGAGTCAGGTCGAACATCAGTAGCCGTCGCCTCCCCAGAACTGTTCCTCGAGCGTGTCGGCGGTACCGGCGAGCAACTGGAGCGGATCGGTGAACTCGTGGATGTCGAGATCCTTGAGCGGCAACGAGTGCCGCACCACGACGTGCTCCCCCATGATCGCGAGGCCGCACGCGACGGTCGAGTTGCCCACCTCCGCCAGCACCGCGCGGAGGTCCACGTCCTTGGCCAGGCCGCACGGGGACGCGATCTGCACCCATTCGTGCATCTTGTCGAGCACTTCCCTGACGATGATCACGACCTGCGTGCGTTCATCGTCGCCTTCGTCCTCGTCCCCGAAGGTGAAGAGGATCCTCAGCTCCTCGTCCTCGTCGTGGATGACGTCGTACTCGGCGCGGACGTAATCCGCGAGGTCTCCCCAACTCGCCATGGCGCAACCCTACTTGCCGCGATGGCCCACAGCCCGACGACCAGAACAGCCGCCACCTCCGCGGCGAGCAAGATCCTCTCTATGTAGCCCAACGGGAACACGCGCCACCACCGAACGTCGGAGGCCATGCCCATCACAATGGCGTAGAGGATGGGCATGAATGCGACAACGCTCAACAAACCGGACGCCATAGTCCATTTGGCATGTTTGCCCCACATGTGATCGCGGAGCCACGGCCGCGCGAGCAGGATGACGGCGATCGGCAGGCTGACGAACGCGATCATGCTGCCGAACCGGTGGATGCTGCCGCTCAGTTCGTTGGTGCCCATGGCCCAGTTCGTCTTGGGGAACGCCACCACGAGGAACAGGCCGATCGACCACAGGGTCAGCGCGATCGCCCCGCCGGAACGCCACCTCGTCAGTCCTTTGTGGACCAGCACGGCGAGGATCGCGAGCGAGCCCACGGCCAGCGACACCACCGCGATGTCGAAGACCGTGCGGTAGTCGCCCAGCGCGTACTCGCTGATCGTGCGACGCAGCGGGCCGACGGTCAGGTCGAGCAGGCCGACCATGGCCACCGTCGCGACGACGGCGAGTGAACCGCCGGTGGCGGCTAGTCGAGGTATCAGCACATAACGGACAACGCCCAGGTGCGCGTGTCGGGTTCCTGGGTTCAGGAACCCGACAGCTCGCACCCAGGGTTTCAACAGCTTTCAGCCGAAGACGCTGCCGCAGGTGATGTTGACCTGCGATCCGGTGAGGGTGCGTCCCCAGTCCGAGGCCACGAACACCGCCGTCCGCCCGACGTCCTCCAGGGTCGCGGCCCTGCCGAGCAGCGTGTCGCCGACGATGTCCTGCTCGATCGGCGCCCGGTGCTCCGGCGGAACCGACTCGGGGATGCCGCCGGTCTGCAGCGTCACCACCCGGACACCCCGCGGACCGAGCTCGGCCGCGAGCTGGCGGCGCATGGACTCGACCGCGTCGAACGCCGCGAGCAGGCCGCCGAGCTGCCACTTCCGGTGCGCCGACGGCTCGCCGGTGCCGCCGAAGAACAGGATGACGCCCTCGCCCTGCCTGGTCATGTGCCGGGCCGCCGCCCGCGCGGTGAGGAACTTCGACCGGACCGCCGACACGACCGGGCTGAGGTAGTCCTCGACGCTCATCTCGATCATGGGCGTGCCCTGGACGTCGTTGTCGGTGGTGACGTTGACGGAGATGTCGATCCGGTCGAACGTGGCGGCGTGCCGGTCCACGGCCTCCTCGTCCAGCGCGTCGACCACGGCGTAGTGGGCGTGGAGCTCGTCGGCCTTCGCCTTGAGCGTCGCCTCGGTGCGGCCGGCCAGGTGCACGTCGGCACCGGCCTGTTTGAACGCCGCCGCGATCGCGCCGCCCACGTTGCCCGCGCCGCCGTAGATGACTGCGGTCTTCCCGTTGAGGTTCATCGGTTCGCCGGTCATGGCGTCGAGGATAGTGGTGTGGCTCGAAACGTTGCCGTGCGAATTCGCGGTCAGGCGGGTGCATCGCGGCGCCGCCCCCACGCCCCCATACTGGATGTATGGGGGCGTGGGGGCGGCGCCGCGAGGTGCCCTGCTGAGCGTGAATTCACCGCCAACGTTTCGAGCCACACCACTAGCTCCGGAGAGCTGTGACCGCCTCTTGCGCGACCGCCTCGGCCACGGCGTTCAGCGCCGGCGAGTCGAGCTTCCACTGCTGCCAGTACAGCGGCACGGAGATGGTGCGGCCCGGCGCGAGGTCGACCAGGCCGTCCTGAAGCTGTTGCGGCGGCACCATTCCCCAGCCGATGCCCGCCACGATCGTCCGCACGTACACCTCGGACGACGGCACGAAGTGGCGGTGCTCCGAGGCGCCGCGGCCGCGGGTCAGCGTGCGCACGAACCGGTCCTGCAGTTCGTCGTTGCGGTCGAACACGACCACCGGCGCGTCCGGCAGCCACGACTTCAGCGGTCCGTCCTCGTGCCTGTCCACGTACGGCCGCGATGCCATTGCCGCGTAACGGATCTCCCCCAGCTTCGTGACCGAGCACCCCGCGACCGGCTCGCGCGAGGACGTCACCGCCGCCATCACCAGCCCCTGCCGCAGCAACGCCGTCGTGTGGTCCTGGTCCTCGCGGTGCAGGTCGAAGGAGATCCTGAGCGACGGCGAAACCCGTTGCAGGGCAGGCAGGAACCACGTGGCGAGCGAGTCGGCGTTCACCGCGATCGGCACCCGCACGACGGCGTCCTCGCCCAGCGCCGCGTCCAGGTCCTGGTCCAGCGCGAGCAGTTGCCGACCGTAGCGCACGATCACCTCACCGGACGGCGTCAGCCGCACCGGCCGCGCCCGCACCAGCAACACGCGTCCGGTTCGTTGTTCGAGGGCCTTGATGCGTTGCGAGACAGCGGAAGGCGTGACGTGCAACGCGGCGGCGGCAGCGTCGAACGTGCCCGCGTCCACGACGGCGAGCAGCGTGCGCACCAGGTCCAGATCCATCACGTCCGCTAATGATACGTAAGAATCTGTAGCTGGTCTCATCAAGAAGGCGACAATAGCGTGGACCGCGTGACTGACCTGCTGCTCGGCTTCGGCACCATGATGACCCTGATCGTCGCGATCGGCGCGCAGAACGCTTTCGTGCTGCGCCAAGGCCTTCGCAAGCACGCGGTCGCCAAGGTCGTCGCCGTCTGCGCCCTCTCGGACGCGATCCTGGTCGCGGCAGGAGTCGCCGGGTTCGGCGCGATCGTGAAGAAGTTCCCTCAGGCGATCACGGTCGCGGCGATCGCGGGCGGCCTTTTCCTGCTGGGCTACGGATTCCTGGCGGCGCGCCGGGCCTTCCACCCCTCAGCGCTTCGGGCGGGCGAGGACACGAACACCCGCCCCGTCCTGACCGCGCTGGCGCTGACGTGGCTCAACCCGCACGTCTACCTCGACACGCTCCTGCTGCTCGGCTCGATCGCGGCCGGCCGCTGGCTGTTCGGCGTCGGCGCGGTCACCGCGAGCATCACGTGGTTCGTCGCGCTCGGGTACGGCGCGCGCCTGCTGGGCCCGTTGTTCGCGAAGCCCCGCGCGTGGCGGGTGCTGGACGGCCTGATCGCGGCCGTGATGATCACCCTCGGGGTGACCCTGATCGCCGGGTCGTGATCAGGACCCGAGCTTCACGGCCTTCGGGAGGCCTGCCTGGTCCCCCACCGGCCACGCCAGCGGATCCGGCCCCAGCTTCACCAGTTCGGCGACCTGTAGCCGCGACCACGGCGAGACCGCGCGCGTCCCGTCCAGCACACCGGACGCGTAGTCCGCCCACGCCACCCGTTCGGTCGAGTCGACCTCGTCCGGGTTCGGCACCGGCTCGTCGTCGGAGAGCACGCGGAACACCGGGCACATCTCGTTCTCGACGACGCCGTCCATCTCCGCGCGGTAGCGGAAGGCCGGCAACAGGAGCTCGGGCTCGGGCGTCTTCATGCCGAGTTCGTCCCACAGGCGGCGCAACACGGCCTGGGCCATGTCCTCTTCCGGCAGGGGGTGGCCGCAGCAGGTGTTGGTCCACAGGCCCGGGAAGGTCTTCTTGTGCAGGGCACGGCGGGTGAGGATCGTGTTGCCCGCCGAGTCGAAGACGTAGCTGGAGAACGCCAGGTGCAGCGGGGTGGCCGCGTGGTGCACCACCGCCTTGTCCTCGACGCCGATGGCCGAACCGTCCTCGGCCAGGAGGACCACCTGTTCCACAGTCACGGGCACCACGTAATCACACGCGGGCCAAGATCGGGAACCACGCGGACGAGTGAGCTTGAGCGTAGAGATAGCCGGACCATAGGTGTCCCAGGTCACCCTGGGGGCATGACTTCCCCGTTCGCTCAGGCTCACACCATGTTCCTGGTGCTGGTCAGCCCGGCGGGCCAGTACTCGATCTGGCCCGCGGTGCTGCAGGTGCCCGCAGGGTGGCAGGTCGTCCACGGAGTCGCCTGCCGCCAGTCCTGCGAGGACTACGTCCAGGCTCTCCGCAACGACCTTCCCCTGGCTGCCTAGCAAGTCAGCCGGGCGTCACCCCACACAGCGTTGTCGAGGCTCGTGCCGTCGCCGCCGTCGGTCACCCGCAGCGTCAACGCCTTCACCCCACCGACATCCACGCTGATGGGCAGCGCCGGGTCCACCGACCGGCGCAGCGGGCTCGCGTGCAGCACGCGGCCGTCGCCCAGCACCTCGAACGTCACCGTGCCGCCAACGCCGGCCGCGCGGTCCACCCGGCCGTCCACCTCGTCGTCCACGCCCACGGTCGCGTCGAACCGGGAGCACGTCCCGAGTTCGACGGTCCTGTCCGCGGGCGTCGTGCCGATGCCCTTGCCGAACCGCACGCCGCCGGTGGTCAGCGTCCTGCCCTCGACGGAACGGTCGTTGCCGGCCACGTAGATCTGTCCGGCGGGCAACGGTTTCCACACGTGTGCGCGCGTCGCCTTCTCTGCCTCGGCACCGGCGAACCGCGCCACCAACGGCACGTCTGTCAGGCCCACAACAGGATTCGCGCCGACACGGACGGTCCACCTACCGTGCACCGACTCCCCCGGCGCGACCCGCAACGCCCTCACCGCCGAGGAAGCACTCCACCCGGACGGCACGCGCGGCGCGAACGTCACGCCGTACAACGGCCGGTCCGAGGTGTTGGTGAACGTGCCGATCATCTCGAACGCCTCCCCCGGCCGCACCGACACCTCCGCAGGCGTGACAGCGACGGAAGTCGACGGGACGCCGTGAACAGGCCGTGCGCAGGTGTCGCGTGCAGGACGGCAGACCAGCGCGACGAACCCGCCGTCCCGCGCCACCGGAATGGTCAGCTTCCCCGAAGTGACGTGGGTTTCCTCGACCAGCCCGGCGGCACCGTCGCGCACGACCTCGACCAGCCACCGACCCGACCCCAACGCGGGCAGGTCCAGGACACGGGCCTCCCCCGCCACCGTCCCGCCGACGAACCACCGGTCACCCGAACGCCGCGCCATCACCACGCTTTCCGTCGGACGCCCGGACAACAGCCGCGTCTCGTCCCACGCCGCCGGCGCCTGCTCCAGGAACCAGCGCGCCAACGGGCGGGCGTCGTAGGAGTCCGGGCGCCCGGCCAGGTTCTGGACGCCCGACTCGTACAGCACCGACAACGCCAGTTCGCCACCATCGGTGTTGGCACGAGTCCGATGGAAGCCGCCGGGCGTGTAGTCCATGCCGCCGACGACGTTGCGGGTGAACGGCAGTGCGGTGAGGTGAGAAGTGGTGAGGCCGCTGGACTTCTCGGCGCCGTGCACGGCCTCGGTCGTCATGACGTGCGGCCAGGTGCGGTGGATGCCGTGCGGCAGCGTGGCGCCGTGGAAGTTGACCAGGAAGTGCATTCGGGCGGTCTCGGGCAGGATCTCGTCGTACCAGCGGTAGCGCTCCTGGCCGTCGGAGTCCATGAAGTCGATCTTCAGGCCCCGTACACCCCACCGGTGCAGCCACGGCAGGTAGTCCGCGCGCTTCTCGGCGGTGTCGACGCTGCTGAACCGCACCCACGTGTGGATGCCGACGCCCCGCGCCGACGCGTACCGGACGAGTTCGGGGATGAAGCTGGTCTGGCGCCAGTTCGGGTCGTCGTACCAGCCCGCGTCGACCACGACGTACGGCCAGCCGCGCGCGGCCGCGTAGTCCACGAACTCCTTCTGCCGCACCAGGTCCTGTTGCACGGGACGGCCACCGGCGAGCCAGGACCACACCGCGGGGCCTGGCTCGATCCACGACGTGTCGCGCACCCGCGAGGCCGGCGCGAGGTCGTCCACCAGCGTCGACTCCACCACGGTGGCCAGCGAACCGACGATCATCGTGCGCCACGGCGTCTTCAGCGCGCCGGTCACCGCGACGGCGGAGTCCCACAGCTTGACCTGGTACCGGCCGCCGCCGACGTGCACGAGGTGACCGCCGGAGTAGCGTCCGTCCACATCGGACTCGGTGATCAGCGCGTACGAACCGCCGACCTCGAACAGCGCCGGGTGCATGTACTCGGTCTGCTCGGCGGAACCGGCGGTGGTCTGGAGGAACGGGTTCTCGTAGTCACGCCGGAACTTCGCGAGCCACGCCACCGAATCGGCGGGCAGCACGAAGGCGGAGGCCTCACCGGTGACCGCGCCGAAGTTCCGCGGCAGCTCGTACCGGTACGCGACGCCGTCGGGAGATTCGCGCACCACGAAGCCGAGCTCACCAGCGGAGGACGTGAACCGGTAGGTGGTCTCGGTGGCGCGCACGACCCGGTCCCGCTTCTTGCCGGACGTCGTGCGGTAGCGCTCGAAGATCGCCCGGCGTGACTTGCCGGTCAACGCAAGGCCGGAGGTGAAATCAGCGCGCTCGGTCGTGATCCCGACCGGCGACGGCCGCACGACGGTCCTGCCCCGATGCGTCACGGCCAGCGTGACGGCCCCACCGGCAACGTCGACAACGGCCCGCGGGCCCTCAACACCCGCCTGAGCAGGTGGTACGACCAGCCCCACGCCAGCGCGACGACAGCAAGCGTTCTCACCGCCACGGACACTCCCCTCGTGAACCGGGGCGGCGGTCACCGGAGGTACATCCCTCGACCCGGACGTTATGCCGGGCATTTCGACCGAGTCAAGGGATGTAACAACCATGACAAGCGTTGACTAGAGCAGAGTGATGTACCCGTGCGAAGAGGCCCCACCGTGCTCGTTGTCGCCCGCGTACGAGGCCGTGAAGCCCTGCAGCAGGGTGGACAGGCCGACCAGCAACGCCACGTTCGCGTCGCAGGTGGCCTTGCCGGACGAGTTGGTCGTCGCGGTGCAGAGCGGGTTGCCCTTCACCGTGCGGAAGACGACCGACCGGCCGGCGATCGGCGCCCCGGTGTGCTTGTCGGTCAGCGTCGCGTCGAGCGAGCGGACCGTGAACCCGAGGAGCCGCAGTTGCAACTGCGCGGAGCCGGACACGAGCTTCGACGCGGCGGGCGGCACGAAGTTGATCGCGATGCCCACCGGGCGCTGGCCCACGGCGATGGTGCCGGTGACCGTGTTGGACGCCGTGTCGATGACCGACACCGTGTTGCTGTTGAAGTTCGTCACGTAGGCCGAGGCCCCGTCCGGCGTGAGGGCCACGCTGATCGGGCGGTCACCGACGAAGATCTTCTGCAGCTCGGTCATCGTCGTGAGGTCCACGACGGACACCGAGTCGAACTCGCTGTTCGTCACGTACGCGCGGGTTCCGTTGGGCGCCAACGCGATGCCGTGCGGCGTGAAGCCGACGGACGCGGTGCCGACGACGGTGCGCGAGGCCACGTCGATGGCGGAGACGCTGTCCGAACCCTTGTTCACCACGTACATCCGCGTGCCGTCCGCCGACGCCGCGATGGCGGTCGCCGCGTTGCCGACGGCGATAGTGGTGACGACCGCGTTGGACGTCGTGTCGATGACCGAGACCTTGCCCGGCCCGGGAACGTCGTGCGTGACGTAGACGGACTTGCCGTCCTTCGTGACGACGACGCCGTCGGCGTTCGAGCCGACCGTGACGGTCGCGGTGACCGTCAGCGTGGCCGTGTCGACCACGGACACCGTGCCGTCCAGATAGTTGGTGACGTAGACGAAGCCGCCACCGGGGGCGACCGCGACACCCGCCGGGTGGGACCCGACGGGGATGGACTTGTCGACCGTGTTGGTCGGCGTGTCGATGACCGTGAGCGTGTTCTGCACGGAGTTCGTGACGTAGCCACGGGTTCCGTCGAACGCGACCGCTGCCATGTAGGGCGAGTTACCGCCGCTGTCGGCGATCGTCGTGGACACCGCGTTCGTGGCCGTGTCGATCACCGACACCCCGCCGCCGTTGTTGGCGACGTATCCGAGCACCCGGCCGGCGGGAGCCGCCGAGGCCGGGGTCACCACCAGTGCCGTGGTGATGGCAGCCGCCATCACCAGTGGACGCAACCGCATGTTCAATGCCTCCTGGCGCGAGTCATCCCGACCCTTCAGGACATCGCGACCGGATGAGCGGACGTTAGCCTCTTCTCGAACCAGTGGTCGGAGTATTCGGCTGCGTTGTACGGAGCAATCTCGACGAACCCGTGCTTGGCGTACAGGCTCCTTGCCTCCACGAGATCTTTGCGGGTGTCGAGCCGCAACGACGTGATGCCGCGCTTGATCGCTTCGGCCTCCATCGCGACGAGCAACGCCGACGCGGCGCCCTGTCCGCGGAACGGCGTGCGCACGAACATGCGCGTCAGCTCGCCGACACCGTTGTCGAGGAAGCGCATGCCCAGACAGCCGACATCGTTGCCATCGCGGGACACCACGAGGAAGACGGGCACGTCGTGGTCCTGCTCGTCACGTTCGTAGGCGTCGATCTCGGCGTCGTTCGTCGGACGGCCCCAGTAGCGGCTGATCATCTCGGCGTTGTACTCGCGGTTGAGCGGCGAGCGCGCGGCGTCGACGGCCGTCACGGTCCAGTTGGTCATGTCACCATCATCGAAAGCCCGTCCACTGTGATTCAGGTCACTGCAACACTGGACCCGCGAGAAGCCAACTGGGGGCGTGATGTTCGCGGAGCTGTTCGACGAGCACGCCCAACCGTTACACAGATATCTGGCGCGACGGGTGGGCACGGACGTGGCTGACGACCTCGTCAGCGAGACGTTCCTCGCCGCCATGCGCGGCGAGGAGAGCTACGACCCGGAGAAGGGCAGCGTCGTCGGCTGGCTCTACGGCATCGCCACGAACCTGTTGCGCGGCCACGCCAAACGCGAGACCCGCCTGTTGCGCACCGCCGAACGGTATGGCGTCGACCTCGGTGTCGCCGAGTCGCTGGAGCACACCGTGGTCACCCGCGTCGACGCCCGCTCGCACCTGCGGCGGATCGCCCGCGAGCTGGCGCGGATGTCCCAGGACGACCGCGACCTGGTGCTGCTCGTGTCGCTGGCCGGGCTGACCGTGCAGGAGACGGCGGAAGCCCTCGGCCTCAACCCCGGAACCGCCCGGTCCCGTCTGCACCGGCTGCGCGCGAAGCTGAAGGAAGTGGAACATGCGTGACCTGCTGGACGACGACCTCGCCGAGCTGTACCCGGTGCGGGGCGACGACGACGTGCGGCTGGCCCGGTTGCGCGAACGGCTCTTCGCCGAGAAGCCGGAACGCCGTTCGCGACGCTGGGCCGGCATCGCGGCGGCCTCCGTCACGGTGGTGCTGATCGCCGGGCTGGTAGTGCTGCTGCGGCCCGCCTCGCGCGACTCGGCCGCGACGATGCCGGTCGCGCCCGCCACCTCGCTGGCGGAGGCCGCGGCACTGCTGGAGCGGGCCGAGCAGCCGTCCGCGAAGTACCGGCACGTCAGGTACGCGGTGTGGCAGACGATGTCCATCGGGGGCGAGTCCACCTCGTTCGGCGCCACCGCCCTCGAGTACCAGATCGACGCGTGGGTGCCCGCCGCGAAGGGCGAGATGGTCGTCATCTACCGCCGGTTCACCGGGAACAAGCGCGCGGTCACCGGCGTCCAGGAGCCGCTCGACCGCCTCACGGCCATCGAGTACAAGGGCCCTCAGCTGTGGAGCACGTTCTGCACCTCCACGCCCTGCAAGGAGTCGAGCCTCGGACTGCCGCTGCCGGTCGACCCCACGCAGAAGCTGGAGGGCGCCTCGTCGCGCCTGCTGTCGCCGTACACGACCAACGAGGAGAAGGCCGCGACCTACCGGGAGCTCGCCGCCTCCCCGGAGGTCCACTGGAACGACGGGGCGCTGTCGGTCGACGGCGGCCTGACCTCGTTCCGCATCGACCCGGAGACGGGTGAGGTCGCCGGCACGGAGGTGGCGGCGCCCGCAGGCAGCAAGCTGCCGCCGGGCACGCCGATCCTGACGGTCTCCCTGACCTACGAGTGGACCGATCAGCGCCCGTCGTAGCTGCGCGGCAGGTACCAGGCCAGGGCGGCGCGCAGCTCGGCGACGTCGCGCTCGCGCCGCCGCCTGGTGCGCTCGTGGGCGATCGGGAACACCCGCACACCGCCGTGGTGCGCGCCGAAGAAGCGACGCGGCGCAGGATCCTTCAGCCAGACGACGACCCACGGCCGTTTCTTGTGCGGCACCACGCGCACCCGTGCGAGCTCGTACCACCAGTACTGGTGGAACTTGCCGTTGCGCGTGGTGGCGATGCCCTCGCGGCTGATCTCGATGACGACCTTGCGGCGGGCGGCGGCGCTGAAGTACCGCACCGCGCGCACGACGAGCACGCAGAACGCGGCCAGGGCCAGCAGCTGCGTGGCGCCGTTGGCCTGCGCGGCCGGGTCGGCGATCGCGGCGGCGAGCAGGGCCACGGCGAGGTTCAGCCCGCCCCACGCCATCGGCACGAACCGCGACGTCGAGAACGTCGCGGCGGCGGGCGTCATCGGCGCGGGGAGCTTGCTGGTCGGTGCCTTCGGCGTCACGACCTGGCTGAGCAGGCGCGTCACCTCGGCCGGTTCGGGACGCTTGGCCGGGTCGCGGTGCATGCACTTCTGCACCAACGGACGCAACGGCTTGGGCACGCCGTCGATGTCCGGCTCGCCGTGCGCCGCCTTGTAGAGCAACGTGGCCGTCGGGCCCTCACCGAACGGGCCCTTGCCCGTCGCCGCGTACACGAGCACGGCACCAAGGGCGAACACGTCCGAAGGTGACGCGACCTCCTGGCCGGTGATCTGCTCGGGCGAGAGGAAGCCGGGCGTGCCGAAGACCATGCCGGTCTCGGTCAGCGCGGTGTGCTCCATCGCGCGCGAGATGCCGAAGTCGATGACACGAGGACCGTCGGCGCCCAGCAGCACGTTGGACGGCTTGAGGTCGCGGTGCACGAGGCCGGCCCGGTGGATCGCGGTGAGCGCCTCGGCCAGACCTTCCGCGAGGCGTCTCAAATGGTGCTCCGGCAACGGACCGTGCCGTTCGATGGCCTCTTGCAGCGTCGGCCCGGGCACGTACTCCGTCGCCATCCACGGCCGGGGCGCGCGCGTGTCGGCGTCCACGACGGCCGCCGTGCCGGCGCTGCCGACCGCTCGGGCCATCTGGACCTCGCGGCGGAACCGCTCGCGGAAGCGCGGGTCGTCGGCGAGCTCCGCGCGGGCCACCTTGACGGCGACCTGGCGTCCGTCGCTGCCTTGTCCCAGGTAGACCGTTCCCATGGCACCACGACCAAGCCTGCCCAAGAGCAGGTAGTCCCCAATGCGCTGTGGTTGGTCCACCTTCACCGGATCGAGGGTAGCGGGAACTCGGGCCGAAACCTCACATCTGAGTAGATCTACGTATCGTTGTCGCCCATGGGTAGGACCCGCTTGTACCGCAACGGCGAACTCGTGGACAGGGACTTCCCGGTCTCCGAGATCGCGGAGCACGTCAAAGATCACTCCGCCGTCGTGTGGTTCGACCTCTGCGCGCCGTCTCAGGACGAGATAGGTCTGTTGCGCGACGAACTGGGCTTGCACGAGCTCGCGATCGAGGACGCGTTCACCGAGCGGCAACGCCCGAAGGTCGACCGCTACCCCACCCACCTGTTCATGAGCGTCTACGCGGTCGAGTACGTCGAACACGAGATCAAGGCGTGCGAGGTCGACGTGTTCGTGGGCAAGAACGTGCTCGTGACGGTGCGCGAGAGTGAGGACTACTCCCTCGCCGGCGTGGAGCGCAGATGGGACAGCGCGCCGACGCTGGCCACCTCGGGCGTCGGGTTCCTGCTGCACGGCCTGCTCGACGACGTCGTGGACGGCCACTACGCGGCGGCCCAGAAGCTCGACGACGACATCGAGGCCCTGGAAGACCGCATCTACCAGGAGAAGCCGCACGTCGGACGCAAGGCGTTGCAGCTGCGGCGCGCGTTGGTGCAGCTCAGGCGGGTCGCGTTGCCGATGCGTGAGGTGCTGGGGTCGCTGTTGCACCGCGAGCACGACCTCGTGGACGACGCGATGATGCCGTACTACCTGGACGTGAAGGACCACACGCTGTTCACGGCCGAGCTGACCGAGTCGATGCGGGAGCTCGTCACGAACCTGCGCGAGGCCGAGGTCGCGGTGCAGGGCAACCGCCTCAACTCGATCATGAAGAAGGTCACCAGCTGGGCGGCGATCATCGCCGTGCCGACGGCGATATCCGGCTATTACGGCATGAACGTCCCTTACCCCGGGTTTGAGCAGAAATGGGGCTTTTGGGTGGCCACGCTGGGTATCTTCGGCCTCTCCTACTTCCTGTACCTGATGTTCAAGCGCCGCGATTGGCTGTGAGCCTGTGAAGATCCACCTGACCCGCCGTGACGAGCTCGCGATCATCACGATCGACGCGCCGCCGCTCAACCTGTACTCCCTCGACCTCGACGCCGAGTTCCACGAGGCCCTGGACGAACTGGGTGACGCGCGGGCGTTGCTGGTCAACGCCACGGGAAAGGTCGTGTCGGGCGGTGTCGACGTGTCGCTGTTCGCCGCGCAGGAGTACCGCGACGAGGCGCAGCAGCTGTTCGACCGCATGCTGGTCCTGCCGCAACGCCTCGCCGCGCTGCCGATCCCGACCGTCTTCGCCGCGCACGCGTTGTGTCTGACCTGGGCTTTCGAGCTGGCGGTGGCGTGCGACCTGATCCTGGCGTCCGAGCGTGCCCGGTTCGGGCTGGTCGAGAAGGTCGTGGGCCTGACGCCGACGATGGGCGGCACGCAGCGGCTGGCGGCGCGTGCGGGCGTGGGTCGCGCGAAGGAGTTCGTGATGACCGGCGACCTTTACGACGCCGCCACGCTGGAACGGTGGAATGTCGTTAACCGGGTGTTCCCCGACGAAGGTTTCGCTTTGGCGGCGGAGCAGTTCGCACTGAGTCTCGCGACCGGTCCGACGCAGGCACACTTTGCGACCAAACAGGTCCTCGCGCATTTCGAGAACGGGGGCGTCCCGGAGGCCGACGCTCACGTCACGACGATCGCGTCGGCGTTGTTCGAGACCGAGGACCTGCCACGCGCTGTGCACAGCTTCCTCACGGACGGTCCCGGTCGCGCGACATTCACGGGTCGCTGATCTCACACATCAAGGAATCATATGGCTCGGTGATAAAACCGTGATCTACCTGCTCACACGGATGGAGCATTCCCCACCAGGCGGAAGATGATGTTGCGCCGCAAGGAGATCCGCTTGACTCCTCCGGTTCTGCCGTGCAGTGTGCTGACCGTTCAACGGCCCCGTACGAAACTTCGTCGCACGAGTTTTGTACACATTCCGCAACGGCCGACGACACAATCAGCGAGTTCACGGTCCCCCGTCGTGAGCGCGCGTGGAGGTAGAACCAGCCGTGAGACCCAGATTGGCCCTGCTGCTGACCGGTGGTGTCATCGTGTTGGCCGCCTGTTCCCCGACGAAGGCGGCCCAGCCGACACCCGTGGCGGAAAGCTCCAGTGCCACCTCGACCAGCATTCCCAGCAGTTCCTCGGAGGCCCCGAGTAGCAGTTCGGCGGCCCCCAGCTCGACGACCACCAAGTCCGCCACCAACGGCCCCGTGAAGCCCCCGGCGAACTCCCCCGCCCCGGCAGGCTCCCCTGGCTGGAAGCTCACCCAGGCCAACACGGGCCTCGCCGCCCACGGCCTGAACTGCGACTCGCTGCCGCTCTACACCGGTCCCGGCGCCCCCGCCGCGGGCACCGTGATCTCCGGCAAGCGCGTCGAACAGGCCCTGACGCTGTTCGCGGGCAACATCACCATCGAGAAGTCCTGCATCCGCCCGAAGAACCTCGGTGAGACCGCCCCGCTGATCACCACGAACGGCCCGTGCGGCAGCAACTCCTGCCAGGTCACCGGCGCCCCCGTGACGATCCGCGACTCGAACATCGACGGCTCCGCCCTGTCGGCCAAGACCATCGCGGGCTCCTGCGCGTTCCTCGGCGTCGGCACCCTGCAGCGCAACTACATCAGCGGCATGGGCTCCGGCATCTGCTTCTACAACACCGGCAGCTCCCTGAGCGGCCTCGCCGAGGGCAACTACGTCCGCGGCCTGCGCTCGGACGGCGAGTCCCACAACGACGGCGCCACCGTCCGCGACTTCCCGCTCGACAAGAACGCGGGCCGCACCCTGACGTTCCGCAACAACCGCATCGACTGCTCGACCGGCAACGACACCGGCGCCCTGTTCATCCAGACCTACGGCGGCGACATCGACAACGTCACCGTCGAGGGCAACCTGCTGGAGGGCGGCGGCTACCAGCTCGGCCTGGAGTCGGGCTTCGACAACCTCTACGGCCGCAACATGAAGTCCATCAACAACCGCTTCAGCGGCACCGGATGGGGCGCGGCCTACGTGAGCCAGAAGGGCGCCTCGTACAAGTGGGCGGTGTGGCAGGACAACTACCTGCACGACGCCAACGCGCCGGACGCCAAGGGCAAGCCCGCGGGCACCCCGTAGTCCACCGATCGCCTTCGCCGCCGAGCCCCCGCCGGCGGCGAAGGCGGTGCGTGGGCTCGGTCAGGCGGTGCCGGAACGGCGCTCGGCCTCGGCGAGGCGTTCCTCGAGGGCCCGGATGCGGTCGTAGAGATCGACCAGGGTCACGCCGTCGGCCACCACGCCGGGGCGCTGCCAATGCCTGCGCACGAAGTCCTCCCGGCTCTCCTGCGGCGACTGCTGGAACCCGGAGAAAGGCGCGGCACCGGGTTCCGGCGCCGGAGTGGAAGCGCCCAGCGCGCGGAACAAGGACTTCTGCAGCTTCATGATGATGAACCCGACGAGCACGATCCCCACGAGAGCGGTGACGGGGATCAGCAAACCCCAAGCGTCCGACATGAGAAACCCCCTGATCCTCGGACAGCGGAGATCGACACTACCGGCCGCGGCACCCGCTCAGCCGTTGTCGCGGAACTTCAGCCAGCGCCCGCTGAGCGAGTCCCAGATCTCCTGGTAGCGCTCGAACATCTCCCGCACCCGCTCGGGGTCCACTTCGGCGGCCGGTGTGGACGCCACGTAGTAGGCGAGGTCGTCCTCCAGCCGGTGGAACTTGTAGCTGGCCTCCTCCATCAGCACCCAGAGCGAGCGCCACGCGAAGAACGGCTCCAAAGCGGACACCACGGTCACCACCGCCACCAGCGAGAACGCCGTTCCCGTCCAGGGGTCCAGGTTCTGCAGGCCGAGGATGATCGTCGACACCGCCGAAAGCACCAAAGTGGTCAGTCGGACAGTTACGGACTTCCACCTGAACCGCTGCTTGCGGGAACGGGCGTACGCGTGCCCGCGTTCGATCTGCCCGAGCAGGTGCTGTGCTAGTTCGTGCGGCTTCAGGCCGGACGGCAAGTCGGTCACCGGCAAGACAATAGTTTCGGGGTAACTTCCCCGCGTGCAGTTCGATGGACCGAGAACCTTGCTGGCCGTCCACGCTCACCCCGACGACGAGTCGCGGTCGACCGGAGGAATCCTGGCCCACTACGCCCGTCAGGGTGTCCGGATCGTCCTCGTCACCTGTACCAGTGGCGAGCTGGGTGACATGCCCGGCGGCATCAAGCCCGGCGAGCTGAACCACCACCCGCAGGCGGTGGCGGCGCGCAGACGGGCGCAGCTCAACGCCGCGTGCGATGTGCTCGGCATCACAGACCTGGAACTGTTGGGGTATCACGACTCCGGCGAGACCGGTGAGGTACCGCCCGGCGCGTTCTGCTCGATCCCGGTCGAGACCGCCGCGGGACGGGTGGCCGCGCTCATCGAACACTTCCGGCCGCAGGTGGTCGTGACGCACGACCACCACAATCCACATCAGCACCGCGATCACGTCCACGCCGCGCGGGTCGCGCAGCACGCGGTCAAGGAGACCGGGATCCCGGCGAAGCTGTACCTGGAGGCCCACGACAGCCTCGCCACGACCACAGTCGACACTTCCGCGGTCGCCGACGTGAAGCGCAAGGCGCTGTACTGCTACGAGAGCCAGTCGCTCATCGGGAAGCTGACGGCGCAGCAACGGTTCGCGGCCGAGTCGTACATCCGCGCGATCGACACGACCGGCGCGCCGCTGCCGGAGACCGATCTGTTCGCCGGCATCACGCACCACGGGCCGGATCTGCCGCGCTGGTGAAATGCCGAGGGGCGTTCGCCGTGAAGACGAACGCCCCTTCGAGACTAGAGCGGGAGTGCGGACAGCAGGCTGCTCGCGAGGTCGCTCGCCTGAGCCAGCAGGCCAGAAGCCTGGTGCACGATTCCGTTGACCATGTCCATGAGTCCAGCCACGGCGAGAACCTCCCCGACCAACCCCGGTGGGCCAGTCCCACCGGGTGTTGCCGGGAATCAAAGCGCTAGCACGACAAGCTCGCTCGCCCTGTCACACCATTGAGCTAAATGGACAGTCTCAAGTGGACTAGCGGCGCCCCAGTGACGTGCAGGTCAGGCCGGCACGGCGAAGAACGTCCGGGTCCAGCAGGTTCCGCGTGTCGACGACGACGGGCTGCCGCACGGTCTCGGCCAGACGCGCCCAGTCCAAGGACCTGAACTCCGGCCACTCGGTCAGCACGACCAGGGCGTCGACGTCCTTCGCCGCCAGGTACGGATCGTCCACAACGGACACCGGGCCGAGGTCCGTGCCGCCGGCCAGAGCGGGGTCGTAGCCGACGAGCTCGGCTCCCGCCTGCTTCAGCAACGCCGCCACCGCGAGGGCCGGGGAGTCGCGCAGGTCGTCCGTGCCTGCCTTGAACGTCAGGCCCAGCAGGCCCAGCCGCACGTGCGACAGCGAGCCGCCGCGCTTGCCGGTGACGGCGAGGCGAACCTTCTCGACCATCCGCTGGCGCTGGCGCTCGTTGGTGTCGATCGTGGCGCGCAGCAGGCGGAACTCGAAGTCGGCGGCGTCCGCGACCTGGAGCATCGCGTGCGTGTCCTTGGGCAGGCACGAGCCGCCCCAGCCGGGGCCGGGGTTGAGGAACGCCTGACCGATGCGCTTGTCGTAGCCCATGCCCTCGGTGACGTCGGTGATGTTCGCGCCGAGCCGCTCGCACAGCTCCGCGACCGCGTTGACGTACGAGAGCTTCATCGCCAGGAAGCAGTTCGCCGCGTACTTGACCATCTCGGCCGAGGCCGCGTCGGTCAGCACCGTGGGCGCGCCGAGGCGTGCGTACAGGGCGGCCACGCGCTCGGCCGCGTCCTGCTGGTCGCAGCCGACGACGATGCGGTCGGGGTTCAGGAAGTCGTGCACGGCCGAGCCCTCGCGCAGGAACTCGGGGTTCGAGACGACGGCGACGTCGTCGCGGCGCAGCAGTTCGGCGGTGCGGATCGAGGTTCCGACCGGCACCGTGGACTTGTTGACGATCACCGTTCCGGACGGCAGCAGGTCGCGCGTCTCGTCCACAACGGACTCGACCGCGGCCAGGTCCGCGATGCCGCCGACACCCATGGGCGTCGGCACGCACAGGAACACGACCTCGGCGTCGGCCACCGCGGCCGACGCGCCCAGTACGAACGTGAGGCGACCGGAAGCCAAACCCTCGGCGACCAGCTCGGCGAGGCGCGGTTCGAGGATGTCGACCTCACCGCGCGAAAGCCGCTCGACCTTCGAGGCGTCGACGTCCGCGCACACCACGCGGTGACCCAGCGAGGCGAGACAGGCACCCGTGGTCAGACCGACGTAGCCGGTGCCGACGACAGCGATCCTTCTGACGAACATCATTCTCCCGTTCGGGTCACGGCGAACGCGCGGAGCACGGCGTCGTCGCTCACGTCGATCATCTTGTTGCCCCACTGGTCAGTGCCGGCACCGAGCTCGGGCCTGCCGTCGGGGAACGGGCCGCGCGAGGCGAAGCCGGTGAGCCCGTCGAACACGGCCACGTAGTTCTCGGCCTGCGGGCGCCAGTCGAGCACGGCCTCACAGCGGCGACGGCCCTCGAAGCCGAGGCGCGCACGGCGTTCCGCGTCGTCGAGCAGGTCGAGCAGCGACGTCGTGAACGCCTCGACGTCACCCGGTTCGACCAGCACGGCGCACTCGCCGGCGGACACCACGGTCTCCTGCAACCGGTACGTGACGACCGGCAGCGCGTAGGCCATGTACTCCATGGTCTTGTTCATAGTGGACACGTCGTTCAAAGGCGACAACGGATCCGGGCCCAGTCCGACGGACGAAGTCGACAGGTAACGGGTGATCTGTTCGGGCCCAACCCGTCCGGTGAACTCCACGTACGGATCGAGTCCCCAGGCCGTGGCCTGCTTCTTCAGGTCTTCGAGGCAGTCGCCGAAGCCCAGCAGCGCGAAGCGGACGTCGGTGCGCCCGCGGTCGAAAACAACTCTCCGTGCGACTTCCAGGACGCCGTCGACGCCGTCCTGCGGTCCCATGATTCCGAGATAGGCAACCAAGTGTTTGCCGCCGCGTCGGAGTTCGTCCACGCCCTCGACAGGCCGCATCACGGTGGTGTCCGGGCCGGAGCGCACGACGGTGGTGTGCTCGGGCGGCACGTTGCCCCGCGTCCACGCGATCTTCTGGTACGAGGTGTTGGTCGACGTCACCCGGTTGGCCGTGCGGAACGTCCGGCGCTCCAGCCACTTCAGGATCCGGTACTGCAGCTTGCCCGCGAAACCCTTGGGCTCACCGAAACGAGACAGGAACACCTCGGGGTTGAGGTCGTGGTGGTCGAAGACGAACTTCACGCCACCGAGCCGCCACAGCAGCGCGAGCGCCCAGTACGTGTCCGGCGGGTTGCACGCCTGCATGACGTCGAACCGCCTGCGGGCACGCACCTTCACGCTCAGCAACGCCGTGCGCACCCAGCAGTACAGGAACTCCCACGCGTAGCCCAGCGCGCCTTCGGCCTGGGGCGGCGGAGCGTACTTGTACAGGTGCACTCCGTCGAGGAGTTGGTAGGCGGGGTCACCCGGACCCTTGGGGCAGATCACCGAAACCTCGTACCCGGCGGCGGTCAGGGCGCGGCATTCCAGCCACACCCGCCGGTCCAGCGGCACGGGGAGGTTCTGCACGATGATCAACACGTGAGGCGATGACGTCACGCTCTGGTTCTCGTTTTGGAGGGCAAAACGGTTACACATGGCGCGAATCTCGTAACGGAGGTTGCAAAACACTCGATGTAGCGCGCAGAGGCCCCAAAGCGAGGAGCGGTTGTGGAGCGGTCACCTGTCGCGGTGGTCATCGTCACGTACCAGAGCGAACAGGTCATCGAGGGATGCCTGAACTCGTTGCCCGACGGTGTGAAAGTGATCGTCGTCGACAACGCTTCCACCGACGGCACTGTGGCCTCCGCCACTCGGCCAGGCGTGCAAATCGTGCGAAACCCGGTTAATGCGGGATTCGCGGCCGGTGTGAATGCGGGCATCAAAGCCGCCGAGGGTTACGACGTTCTCGTCCTGAACGCCGACATCCGGTTGCACCCCGGAGCCGTGGAGACACTCCGCGCCGCCGACCGGCCGATCGTCGTGCCGCGCCTGGTGGACGATTCCGGTGAGCTTTCCCACTCGCTGCGCCGCAAGCCGCGCGCCGCCGGAGCGTTCGCGGAAGCCCTCATCGGTGGCGGCCGCGCCGGGCGGATCGGCCTGGGCGAGACGGTCACCAACACCGTGGCGTACCAGGGCGCGCACGCCGCCGACTGGGCGACGGGCTGCGCGTGGCTGATCAAGCGGGAAGTCATCGAGCGACACGGCCTTTTGGACGAACGCTACTTCCTCTATTCGGAGGAAACCGACTACATGCTGCGCGCCGGCGGCGTCTGGTTCGAGCCGCGCGCGACGGCCACCCACATCGGCGGCGAGGTCTCCACGAACGCCCGGCTGTGGTCGATGCTCACGCAGAACAAGGTCCGCCTGCACCGCGAGCTGCACGGCCGGTTCGCCGCGCTGTTCATGTGGCTCGCCATGGTCGTGAACGAAGGGCTTCGCGCGCGTTCGCCGAAGCACCGCACCGCGTTGAAGGGGCTTTTCCGCATGCGCCGCTGGCCGGAGGAAGTGGCCTCCGAGGGCCCGAGCTACCTGTGCTTCTCGGCGCAGGACTGGTGGTACCACAACCGCGCCCACTCGGACTTCCAGCTGCTGCGCCGCGTCGCGAAGCACCGCAAGGTGTTGCTGGTCAACAGCATCGGCCTGCGGATGCCGTCGCCCGGCAAGAGCACGCAGTTCCTGCGCCGGATCTTCCGTAAGGCCAAGAGCGTCGCGATGCTGGTCCGCCAGCCGATCCCCGAGACGCCGAACTTCTACGTGATGACGCCCGCTCCCCTGCCGTTCTACGGCAAGCCGTGGCTGCGCAAGCTGAACTCGGTCCTCGTCCGCGCGCAGGTCAAGGCCGTGTGCTTCTTCCTCCGGATGGGCACGCCCGTCGTGGTCGCCACGATCCCCACCGCGTGGGACGTCGTGAAGCCCATGAAGACCAAGGGCCTGGTGTTCAACCGCTCCGACCGGCACTCGGCGTTCCCCGAGGCCGACCAGGGCACCATCGCCGGGCTGGAGAACCAGCTGCTGTCCAATTCGGACTCCGTGCTCTACGTGTCGCGAGCCCTCCAGGAGGAGGAGTCCGCGCTGACCGGTGACCGGGCGCACTTCCTCGACCACGGCGTGGACGTCGACCACTTCACCCGCCGCACCGAACTGCCCGCGGACATCGCGAGCGTTCCCGGGCCGCGCATCGGGTTCTTCGGCAGCCTCGACGACTACCTCGTCGACTTCGACCTGATCGAGAAGGTCGCGCAGGAGTTCCCCGAGGCGTCGGTCGTGCTGATCGGTGACGCGACCTGCTCGATGGAGCGCTACGACAAGTACCCGAACGTTCACTGGCTGGACTTCCGGTCCTACGACCAGATCCCCGGCTACGGCTCGGGCTTCGACGTGGCGCTGATGCCGTGGCTGGACAACGACTGGATCAAGCACGCGAACCCGATCAAGATGAAGGAGTACCTGGCCCTGGGCCTGGCCGTCGTGTCGACGGACTTCCCCGAGGTCGAGCGGTACGGCGACGTCATCCGGATCGCCCAGGGCGAGGCCGACTTCATCGACCAGATCCGGCTCACGCTCAAGGACGGCGGCCTGAAGACCCCCGCCGAACGCCGTGCGGCCGTGCTCACCGCCTCCTGGGACTCCCGTGCCCGCGAGCTCATGCAGATCTCTGAAAAATCCTTTTCTGGGGAGCGCTAGACGTGTGCGGTATCGCAGGCATCAGACGGTTCGACGGCGCTCCCGTCTCCCGTGAGCTGCTCGCCGAGATGGCGAAGCGGCTGCACCACCGCGGCCCCGACGACAGCGGCTTCTGGTCGGACGGCTCGATCGGCTTCGCGCACACCCGGTTGTCGATCATCGACCTGGCCGGCTCGCCGCAGCCGATGGCGGGCGCGTCCGGCACCACGCAGATCGCGTTCAACGGCGAGATCCTGAACTACCGGCAGCTGCGCGAGACCCTGAGCTACCCGTTCCGCACGAACGGCGACACCGAGGTCCTGCTGGCGCTGTACGAGCAGCACGGACCGGCCGCCGTCGCCCAGCTGCGCGGCCAGTTCGCCTACGCGATCCACGACGCCCACACCGGCGACACGCACCTGTTCCGCGACCGGCTCGGCATCCTGCCGCTGTACTACTACGCGGACTCGAAGATGTTCGCGTTCGCGTCCGAGATCAAGGCGCTGCTGCCCGCGATCGGCGCGGCCGAGGTCGACCACGAGTCGCTGCACGACTACCTGGCGCACCGCTCGGTGCCCGCGCCGTACACGCTGGTCCGCGGCGTCCGGAAAGTGCCGCAGGGCCACCACCTGGTCGTGAAGGCGAACGGCGAGGTGCGGACCGAGGCGTACTGGGAACTGCCGCGCGAGTCGGAGATCAGGCAGGTCACCCCCGAGGAGGCCGTGCGGCTCGTGGACGAGGCGCTGACGGCGTCCGTGCGCGACGCTCTGGTCGCGGACGTGCCGGTCGGCGCCTACCTGTCCGGCGGCGTGGATTCCTCGCTCATCACGGCTCTGGTGGCGCGGGAACGGGGTGACGCGGAGCTGCACACGTTCTCCGCGGGCTTCGGCGACCCGCGCGTGGACGAGATCCACCACGCCGAGAAGGTCGCCAAGCTCGTCGGCAGCCGCCACCACAACGTGATCGTCACGGCCGACGACTTCCGCGACAGCTGGGCCAAGCTCTCCTGGCACCGCGACGCGCCGCTGTCCGAACCGGCCGACGTGGCCGTGTTTCGGCTGGCCGAACTGGCCCGCAGGGACGTGAAGGTCGTGCTGTCCGGCGAGGGCAGCGACGAACTGTTCGGCGGCTACCCGAAGTACCGCTTCGCCCAGGCCACCCGCCTGGCCGCCGCCGCGCCGTCGTTCGCGCTGAAGCGCCTGGAGAAGGTGCTGCCGGCCTCCAAGGCACGGCTGGGCATCGCCCTGCGCGCCATCGCCGAGCCCTCCTACGCCGAACGCATGCGCGGCTGGTTCGCGCCCTTCACGGTGTCCGAACGGGCAGCGTTGCTGGGCGGTCCCGCCACCCGGTCCGTGCTGGCCCCGTACGAGAACGGGCGCGGGGACGCGTTGCGGCGCATGCTGTACGCCGACTCGCACACCTGGCTCGCGGACAACCTCCTCGAGCGCGGCGACCGCATGTCGATGGCCGCCTCGCTGGAGCTCAGGCCTCCGTTCCTCGACCACCGCGTCGCCGAGCTGGCGTTCTCGCTGCCCAGCAACGTGAAGGTGCGCGGCGGCACGACCAAGTGGGTCGTGAAGGAGGTGGCGCGCCAGCACCTGCCGGCCGACATCGTCGACCGGCCGAAGTCGGGCTTCAAGGTGCCGCTCGACGCCTGGTTCCGCGACGGCCTGCGGGACATGGCCTACGACCTGCTGACCGGGCCCACGTCCTTCGTGGGCAAGACCTTCGACCGAGCGGCCGTGCGCTCACTGCTCGACGACCACGATTCCGGTGACCGCAACGAGCAGCCGCGCATCTGGACGCTGCTGTCCCTCGAGGTGTGGCACCAAACGCTCAGCTGGTAGGACGGTCCATGAACAGGGATTTCGTTTCCGGGGCAGGTGGGTGACCCGATGTACGTCGCCTCCTCCCGTCCGTCCAAGACGGACTTCCGCAAGCGGTTGCCGGGCACGGTGTTCGCGCTCGGCACGGTCAGCCTGCTGACCGACGTCTCCGCCGAGATGATCACCGCGTTCCTGCCGGTGTACCTGCTCTTCACGCTGCACCTCGGCTACGCGCAGTTCGGCCTGCTGGACGGCATCTACACCGGTGCCACGGCCCTGCTGCGCCTCGTCGGCGGCAGCGTCTCGGACAAGTTCCGCAGACCCAAGGCCGTCGCGGCCGCGGGCTACGGGCTCTCGGCGCTCACCAAGGTGTTCTTCCCGCTGGTCGGCGCCTCCCCGTTCGGGATCGGCGCGTTGATGGCGGCGGACCGGGCGGGCAAGGGCATCCGGACCGCGCCGCGCGACGCGATGATCTCCCTGGCCACGCCGGAGGATCGGCTCGGCGCGGCGTTCGGCGTGCACCGGAGCATGGACACGTTCGGCGCGCTTCTGGGCCCGCTCATCACGTTCCTGCTGCTCACACAGATCGGGATGGTGCCGGGGCCGATCTTCGCGGTGTCCGCGGCGTTCGCGGTCATCGGCCTGATCGTGCTCGTCTCGTTCGTGCGGGAGAAGCCGGCCACCGAGAAGCCGAAGGGGCCGCGGCCGTCGTTCCGGGCGGGGCTCAACCTGCTCACCGACAAGCACTTCCGCCGCACGACCATCTCGGCCGGGATGCTGGGCCTCGCGACGGTGTCGGACGCGTTCGTCTACGTCCTGGTGCAGAAGGCCACGAACATCTCGCTCGGCTACTTGCCGCTGCTGCCGCTCGGCACCGCCGTCGTGTTCCTGGCCGCCGCCGCGCCGCTCGGCAGGCTGTCCGACAAGATCGGGCGCTGGCGGATGTTCCTCGCCGGCCACGGACTGCTGCTCGGCGTGTACGCGCTGCTGTTCATCCCCGAGGGCGGCATGGGGGTCGCGATCGCGGCTCTGCTGCTGCACGGCCTGTTCTACGCGGCCACGGACGGCGTGCTGTCGGCCAAGGTGAGCGAGTCGGCGCCGGAGTCACTGCGGGCCTCCGGGCTTTCCGTCGTGCAGACCGGGCAGGCGCTGGGCCGTCTCGTTTCGTCCGTCGCGTTCGGACTGCTGCTGCAGTACTCCAGCTTCGGAACGAGCATCACGGTGGCGCTAGGAGCACTCACCGTGACGCTCATCGCTGCTTACGGAATCAACCGCGAGCAGCCAGCTTCTGCTTGATCTTCTCGAAGCCACCCTTGCCGAGCACCTTCATGGCCGCGTTCTTCGCGGCCACGCGTCCGGAGTCGCGCATGAACCGCACCGGCTGGTCCACCAGCCGGTCCTGCGCCACGGCGAGCGAGCCCGGCGCCGCCACGTCGTCCAGCGAGTCCCCGAACGACGCCTTGTACGGCTCGGGCGAGACCAGCCGGCCGCGTGTGCGGTTCGACACGTTGCCGCCGTGCACGACCTGCAGCCAGCCCGGCGCCCCGTCCAGTTCCACGACGGGGAAGTGCAGGTGCATGTGGTTGTGCCAGTGCGCCCAGCACGTGACCGGCTCGTCCCAGGACTCCCGCACCGAGACGAACGCGTTGTGCCGGTCGACCCGGTGGTACAGGCCGCCCGGCGACTTGATCAGGCCGTTGACCAGGTAGTACGCGGCGGTCGTGGTGGGGCGGGGAGCGGCGCAGAGGCGTTCCACGAAGTCGACGGCGAGACCGTCGTCGTTGTCGAGGTTCGTGGTGATGAGCTCGGAGCCGACCTGACCGTAAAGCGACCGGATGTCCGATCTCAGTTCTTCCCGCGACACTTCCGGACGGTAGACGGGCGTGTACGCGTCACCGTGTGAGGCGATTTTGTCCTTGAGCCATTGCGGTGATTCGGGGTCGAAATAGATGAGCCAACGCGTCCGTTCGTCCGTCTGCGCGAGCACCGATGGCAGGCAGTAGCGCTCGAACAGCGCAACGCGTTCGGTCAGCCACCCTTCCTTTGCCCGGACGTAACTTTCGGCACCCTTTGAAGGCAGGTTGAAGCGCGTCAGGATGACGTGGTCGGCCATGACTCCCCTTACTCCGGTCATCCCTACATCGCCTGATGGGCCCAAAACGTTGCGGGGCTAACGAATGCGCATCCACACCGATAGTGAGGTTGTGCCAACGCTTCCCACAGTGGACGTCGTGATCCCCTGTTACAACTACGCCCACTTCCTACCGGCCTGCGTCCGCAGCGTCCTGGACCAGCCAGGCGTGGACGTGCGGGTGCTTGTGATCGACGACACGTCATCGGACAACACCCCCGAGGTGATGGCCGAGCTGATGGCCGCCGACAAGCGCGTCGAGGGCTACCGGCACGAGGTGAACAAGGGACACATCGCCACCTACAACGAGGGTCTGCTGGACTGGGCGAGCGCCGACTACACGGTGCTGCTGTCCGCGGACGACCTGCTGGCGCCGGGAGCACTCCAGCGCGCCGCCGAGGTCTTCGAGCAGAACCCCGAAGTGGGCATGGTCTACGGCCGCGTCGTCTACTACAGCGACCACGACGCGTTGCCGAGGGTCACTCAGCTTCCGACCAGCTCGAAGGTCTGGCGCGGCGAGGACTGGATCGAGAACCGCTTCCGCAGCAGCCGCAACGTGATCTCCTCGCCGGAGGTCGTGGTGCGCACCAAGATCCAGCAGAAGGTCGGCGGCTACCGCTCGGACCTCCCCCACGCGGGTGATCTGGAGATGTGGCTGCGCATCGCCGCGGTGTCCGACATCGGGTACGTCAGCGGCAAGCCCGGCGCGTACTACCGGGTGCACGAGAACTCCATGATGCGCACGACGTTCAAGTCGGTGTTCGCCGACCTGGAGCAACGCCGTGACGTGTTCGACCTGGTGCTGGAGCAGAACCCGAGCCTGCCGGCGCGACTGAAGACGCTGGCGCACAAAGCGATCGCGGCCGACGCGCTGTGGCGCGCGGTCCGGCTGCACGACCGCGACCAGCTCGACGGCACCGAGCAGGAACTCCTCGACTTCGCCCGCGAGACCTACCCGCGGCTCGAAGAGTTGCCGGAGTACAAAGCGTTGCAGCGGCGCAAGAAGTTCAGCCCGCGTTTCCTGAGCCGCACTCAGTTGTTCCTCGCACCCCACGCCGTCAAGCGCGCGAAGCTGTGGATCGGCACGCAGCGCTGGAAGTGGCGGGGCGAGTGGTGAGCACGGACACCGGCCGGCTCGAAGGCAAGGTCTCCTCGGCGATCCGCTGGAGCGCCATCAACTCACTGCTGCAACGACTCGCCGCGGTCGGCATCAGCGTCCTGCTCGCGCGCCTGATCGCGCCCGAGCAGTTCGGTGTCTTCGCGGTCGCCCTGGTCGTGCTCAACATCGTGCTGAGCGTGTCCGAACTCGGTGTCAGCGCCGCCCTGGTCCGTCACAACGGCCCCATCGACGAGATGGCGCCGACCGTCACGACCCTGTCGCTCGCGTCCGGCACGCTGCTGGCGTTGATCTGCGCGGTCGGCGCGCCGTGGTTCTCCAACGCCATGGACGCGCCGGAGGCCGCCGGGGTCATCCAGCTCATGTCGATCGCCCTGATCGTCGCGGGCGCGACCGCGGTGCCCGGCGCGATGATGCAGCGCAACTTCCGGCAGGACCACAAGTTCTACGCCGACACCGCCGCGTTCGTGGCGGGCACGGCCGTCGCGGTCGTGCTGGCGCTCATGGGCTTCGGCGCGTGGAGCCTCGCGTGGCAGCGGATCGCGCAGAACGTCTCCGCGGCGATCATCATGTTCTGGCTCACCAAGGAGCGGTTCCGGCCCGGCTGGAATCCGGTCCAGGCCAAGGAACTGCTCGCGTTCGGCCTGCCGCTGGCCGGATCGAGCCTGCTGATCTTCGGCGTGATGAACGTCGACTACATCGTCGCCGGCGCGATGCTCGGCACCGTCCAGCTCGGCTTCTACCTGCTGGCGTTCAACCTCGCGAGCTGGCCGGTGGCGGCGTTCAGCGCCCCGGTCAGAAGCGTGTCGCTGGCCGCCTTCTCCAAGGTCCGCGAGGATCCCGAGCTGTTCCAGAAGGCGTTCGGCCGCGCGCTGGGCCTGCTGGCGCTCGTCACGGTACCCGCGTGCGTGCTGCTGGCCGCCCTGGCCGAACCGCTGATCCGCGTCGTCTACGGCGAGCGCTGGTCCCCCGCGGCGACGGCGCTCGCGTTGCTGGTGCTGCTCGGCGCGGTCAGGGTCGCCCTCGAACTCGGCTACGACTTCCTCGCCTCGGCCGGCCGCTCGCGAGCGATCCTCGTGATCCACGTCGTCTGGCTGGGCGCGCTGGTGCCGCTGCTGGCGCTGGGCGCGCACCTCGACGGCATCCGGGGCGTCGCGGCGGCCCACGTGATCGTCGCGGTCCTGATCATCACGCCCGCGTACCTCGTCACGTTCAAGCCCTACGGCATCCGGGCCGGCGCGCTCGGCACCAGGCTGCTGCGGCCGTTCCTCGGCGGTGTGCTGATGGTCGCGGTCGTGCTCGTTGTCCGGAACATGATCGACAGCGAACTGCTGCAGATCCTCGTCGGCGGCGCGCTGTCGTGCCTCGCCTACCTGCTCGTGGTGTTCCCGATGAGACACGAGATCCTTGCGGTGCTGAAGAAGAGGGCCGACGCGTGAGGCGACTGAGGCAGGTCACGAAGATCGTCCGCGAGCAGGGCGCGAAGCAGCTCGGCGTCCGCCTGCTCACCGCCGCGACCCGCAGACTCGGTGCCGAGGGCGAAGAACTGCCCGTGCGCCTGGACGACGTCCGCAGGGCCGACGTCGAGCAGCGCAAGCCCGTGGTGATCCCGCCGATCCCCCAGGACGGCAAGCTCGTGATCAACTGGGTCACCACTCCCCCGTCCAGGGGCTCCGGCGGCCACACCACCATGTTCCGGCTCATCCGGCACCTGGAGTCGCTCGGGCACGAGTGCCGGCTCTACCTGTACGACACGTTCGGCAACACCGTCGCCGACCTCGAACCCGGTGTCAGGGAAGCGTTCCCGTTCTTCCGGGGCTCGATCCACGACGTGACGGACGGCATGGCCGACGCGCACGCCGTCTTCTCGACGGCGTGGATCACCGCGTACCCGGCGTTCAACGATCCTTGCGCGGGCAAGAGGTTCTACCTCGTGCAGGACTACGAACCGTGGTTCTACCCGTCCGGCGGCCTTTACGCGCTGGCGGAGAACACGTACCGGATGGGCATGCACGGCTTCACCGCCGGACGCTTCCTCGCCGACAAGGTCCGCGACGAGCACGGCATGCCGGCGGACTACTTCGACTTCGGCTGCGACGCCGACCGGTACAGGCTCGGCGACGAGAAGCGCGACGGCATCGTCTTCTACGCCCGGCGCAAGGCACCGCGCAGGGCGTTCGAGCTCGGCGTGCTCGCGCTGGAGGTCTTCGCCGAGAAGCACCCGGACCTCAAGATCCACGTCTACGGCGAGAAGATCGGGCAGCTCGGGCCGCAGTTCCACGACCACGGCCTGGTCACGCCCGACGACCTCAACGCCATCTACAACCGTTGTTTCGCCGGGTTGTCGCTGTCGATGACCAACGTGTCCCTCGTGCCGCACGAGATGCTCGCGGCCGGATGCATCCCCGTGGTGAACGACGCGCACTTCAACCGCGTAGTCCTGGACAACGACCACGTCCGGTACGCGACACCCACCCCGCACTCACTGGCGCGTGCTTTGTCCGAAGTGGTCACATCGCCGGACTTCGACGCGGTCGCCCGTGCGGCCGCGTCCAGTGTGGAGGGACGTTCTTGGGATGCGGCAGGACATGAGCTGGAAAAGGTGCTCCGCCGCGAACTCGCTACGTGACGGGAGACGGCGACGTGGCGTCCTGGATGAGCACCCTGGCGTCCTGCGATCCGTCGGCGGGCACCACGTGAACCGCGGGCAGCTTGGCGTCCTTGGGCACCGCGGCGAACGCGAGTTCCGTGCCGGTGAGCCACGTCGCCTGGTCGTCGATGCCGGCCGTGCCGGGCAGCCGCTTCTCGGTGTTCGTCGCGAGGTCGAGCACCGCGAGGTCCCACGGCCCGAGGCGGCCGATGCGCTTCTTGTACGCGACCTTCGTACCGTCCGGCGACAGCGACGGGCATTCCGCGTCACGGCGCAACGACGTCACGGACTTGCTCACCAGATCGCCCTTCACCAGCCACGTGTAACCGCCGCTGGCGAGCGTCGCGTAGAAGGTCAGGTCGTTGGACCCCACCGTCAGACCCCAGTAGTTGACGTCACTCGCGGTGAGCGGAGCACCCTCCACAGTGGCGGCGAAGTGTTCGAGCGACTCGACGGTCTCGCCGGTGCGCACGTCGAAGTAGCCGGTGCGGGTCGAGAAGCCGCCGGGCACCGAGTACGAGTCGCCGGTGACGAAACTCGTCCAGGACACCACGTTCCCGGACTGCGAGACCTTCGCGCGGCTCGGGATGCCCGGCAGCGGAACGGTCTTGATCGGCTTGCCGTCGCGGCTCACCTCGGCCGCGTAGGTCGGGCCGGGACCGGAGAGCTTGAGGCACACGCTGGTACCCGCTGCGGCGTAAAACCGCTGGCAGGCGAGTTCCGTCTGGGTGCGGGCGCCGCCGTCGGCGAGCTTCTCGACCCGGTTCTGGCCGCCGGCGAGATCGACGAAGAGAAGATCACCGACCTTGGCCTGAGTCACCTGTTCGGTACCACCCGACTGCTTGGCGTCGGTGGCCGCGGTGACGACGTAAGCCGTTGTCCCGCCGATGACCACGAGAATGGCCGCGACGGTCACGGTCAGACGTCCTGCACGCATGCTGCCTCCTGGTTTCCACCTGTTCATCGCCGATCAGCTACGGCCTGTAACAGTTGGCAGCTCACCCCGATTTTCAAAGCAGGCGATACCCTACGAACATTGCGTTCGCAATACCGAGCCGCGGATCGGGGATTTTGATGGACTTCTGGGGAACCGTACGAGTGCTGCGGCGGCGGTGGTACATCGCCCTCCCCGCAGTGCTGCTCACGGGCATCCTCGCGCTGTACGTCTACATCTCCGTGCCCACCCGCTACGAGTCGAGCGGCGTGCTGGTCCTCACCTCCCCCGCGGCAGGTGGCCGGTACACGGCGAACACCAAGCCCGAGGACGTCGTCAGGGTCAACCCGCTGCTGCAGTTCGACGGCAGCCTCACGACCACCGCGCAGATCCTCACCCAGGTCCTCGGCGATCCGAAGACGGCGGAGGAACTGGCGGGCAAGGGCTCGACGTCCGTCTACACCGCGAACACCGGCCCGGTCGGCGGCCCGCTGCTGTTCATCACGACCGAGTCGGACTCGGCCGAGTCGGCGGAAGGCCTCGTCGGCAAGGTGCTCGAGAAGACCGTCGCCGAGCTCGCGGCGCAGCAGAAGGCGTTGAACGCGCCCGAACAGACGTTCATCACCGCGCAGATCCTCGTGAAGCCGACGACGGCGTCGGCCAAGATCGGCGGCAAGGTCCGGTACGTCGGCGCGGCCACCGTCGTGTTGCTGCTGCTGACGCTCGCCTCGACGTTCGCCGCCGACTCGATCATGCTGAAGGCCAAGCGCCGCAAGGACAAAGAGGCCAAGGACGGCAAGGACGCGAAGGACCCGGCACCGTCCGAAAAGGAGACGACGCCGCAGCCCGTTCCGCCGGTCCGGCCGAATCCGCATCCGCAGAGCAACGGCAACGGAGCCCCGCCGCAGCGGCCAATGCCCCAGGGCGTGCCGAACGCGCACCAGAAGACCGTCATCATCGCCGCACCCAAGCCAGACCCCGCATGGCCGACGAAAGACGACTGACCGCCCAGCGAGCCGACGGCGCCACTCTGCTCATCTTCTACATGGTGGCGCTGCTCGTCGTCCCCGCCCGGTTCACCATCGCGTTCGTCCCGATCACGCTGCCGCCGGCGTTGTTCGTGGCGATGTGCCTGGCCGTCGTGTGGTTCGCCGCGCACCTCGTCGACCACCTCGGCATGGCCAAGGGCCGCAACGCCGTCCGCACGATCCTCGCGATCTACGTGATGCTGCACCTGATGACGTACGCCCTCGCGACGCGGCGCTACCTGCCGATCGACGAGCTGTCGGTGTCGGACTCGGCGCTGATCCGGGTCGTGTCGATGGCGGCGCTCGCGGTGTTCGTGTGCGACGCGGTCCGCAGCGGTGAACGCCTGAGCCGCGCGCTGCGGGTGATGGTGGCCTGCCTGACGGTCAGCGCGTTCGTCGGCCTGTTCCAGTTCGGCCTGGGCCTCGACCTCGCCTCGTACATCACGCTGCCGGGCCTGCGCGTGCAGGACAACGGCTACTCGGCGCTGGAGTCCCGGTCGATCTTCTTCCGCCCGGCCGGCACCGTGAACCACCCGATCGAGTTCGGTCTGGTCTGCGTGCTGGGCGTGCCGTTCGCGGCGCACTTCGTGTTCCGGGCCAAGGACAAGGGCGAACCCGTCGGCCGCTGGTGGATGGCGCTGTCGCTGCTGGCGCTGATGGCGATCCTGTCGCTGTCCCGCACGGCGATCATCGGCCTCGTCGTGACGGGCATCGTGATGGCGATCCTGCTCCCCCGCGAACGAGGGCTGCCGCTTCTGGGCGTCGGCGCGGTGTTCCTCGGCGGCGCCTCCGTCGTCGTGCCGGGCCTGTTCGGCACGGTCACCTCGATGTTCTCCAACATCGAGGACGACCCGTCGTTCCAGGGCCGCACCAAGGACTACGACGGCGCGTGGCTGGAGATCGCCAAACACCCGTTCCTGGGCCGAGGATTCGGCACGTTCCTGCCCTCGAAGTACACGATCCTCGACAACCAGTACCTGCTGACGATGATCGAGAACGGCTACCTGGGCCTGATCGCGTTCGTGCTGCTGTTCCTCGGCGGCATCTTCGCGGCGCTGCGGGCCCGCGCGCTGTCCCGCGACGAGGGCGTGCGCGGCATCGCCATGTGCCTGGTGGCCGCGATGCTGACGTCCGCGCTGGGCGCCGCCACGTTCGACGAACTCGCGTTCAGCGTCGCCACCGGCATGACGTTCATGCTGATCGGCGTGTCCGGGGCGTTGCTGCGCATAGCCAGACAGGAGGCCGCCGAACGCAAGGCGGCCGAGGTCAGCCCAGCCAGCTGAGCAGGCTCTGCCAGGCAGGGGCGGAGAACGCGAGGACGTCGCCGCTCGCGTTCTTCGAGTCCCGCACCAACGCGTCCTGGGTCAGCGAGACCTCGACGCAGTTGCTGTCGGTCGTGTTGCCGCTGTAGCTGCTCTTACGCCAAGTCTGTTCCGTGGCCATGAAGATCCTCTCGAAGACCGCTGACGTACGCCGCCAGCATGCTCCGAGATTCTTCCGCATTCAGGGCTACCGCATCCAACCGCTCGAACAGCTTCCTGCTCTCCGTGATGGCGGCGGCATCCTGCGCGAACACGTTGGCCAGGTCGGTCTCCGTGTATGCAAGAGGCGATGCCTTGCCGAACTCGAACAGGCTGAGCGGCTTCTTGAGCGCGAAGCTGACAGCGTTCGCCGGCACGATCCGGACGAAATCCGCGTTGAAGAGCAGGCGCAGGTACTGGTCTTCCATCGTCCGCGCATCGCCGACCTGCAACCGTAGCGCCAGTTCGTGCACGTAGAACACGCACTCGGGGCGGTAAGGCCGCCGCCAGATGCACTGCCGCTCCATCCGCTTCTCGACGCCTTTCTCGATGGCTTCGAGCGTTTCGAGGCCTGCATCCATGAACAAGGCGCGCGCGTAGGTCTCCGTCTGCAACAGTCCGGGGATCAACAAGATCTCGTAGGCGAAGATCTTCGTCGCCATGTTCTCGACCATGGTGAGCGTGCGCAGGTTGTTGCTCGGGGCCTGGGCGAAGTACAGATCGAAAGCGTGCCGGTACCGATCGGTGAAGTCCTGCAGAAATTCGATGCCCTTCCCGCACGTCGCCAGGTACTGGGCCAGGTCGACCTCGGTGGGGCGGGCCTTGCCGGTCTCGATGTTCGACACCTTGCTCGGGTCCCAGCCGAGCTGGACGGCCATGGATCGGCCTCCGAAACTGGTGTTGTCCTCGCGCAACCTGCGGAGTTCGTCGCCCAGATCCCGGCTGTACGCGGTGGAAAGGAATGCAGTCATGCCCTTGGACCGTAACTGTTGAAGTAACTCCAAAGAACGGCTCGTTCGGGTGAAAACGGACAGCTCTAAACGGCGATGACGTGCTTGCCCAGCACGCCTCCGCGTTCGAAGGCCTCGTGCGCGGCCGCGATGTCGGTCAGCGGGTACACGCCGTGCACCACCGGGCGGAGCGCGCCGGACGTGACGTGGTCGGCGAGGTCGTCCAGCACGGCGTAACCGGGGTTGGCGCTGAACGTGCGGATGCGGCGGGAGCCGTGGACGCTCGACATCGCGATCGCGGCCAGGGCGGGGCCGGAGAGCGCGATGGTGACCATGCGGCCGCCCTTGGCGAGCCTGCGGCGATAGCGCGGCAACTCGGAGCCCACGGTGTCGACGATGACGTCGAACGGACCGATCTGATCCGGGGTGGTGGTGCTGTGGTCCAGGACCACGTCGGCCCCCAGGCCGCGGAGTGCGTCGGCGTGCCGGTCGCGGGCCAGTGCGGTGACGTGGCCGCCCATCGCGTGGGCCAGTTGCACGGCCGCGGTGCCCACGCCACCGGCCGCGCCCCGGACCAGTACCCGCTCGCCCTCGGCCAGTTCCACGCTGTCGCGCAACGCGATCAGCGCCGTGCTGCCCGCGACGACCAGGGACGCCGCCTCGACCGCCGACACACCCGCCGGGGCGGGACTGACGCGGTCGGCGGCGACCACGACGTACTCGGCCGCTCCCGCGACGGTGTGTCGTTGGCGGGGATGCACCATGCCCCACACACGGTCCTCGGCGCGGTAGCTCTCGACGCCGGAGCCGGTCGTGACGACGACGCCGGTGAAGTCGAGGCCGACACCGATCGGGAAAGCGCGGCCCGACACCATCTTCAGCCCGCCCGACCGCACGATCGCGTCGTGTCCGTTCACGCTGGCGGCCTCGACCCGCACCAGGATCTCGCCGGCGCCGGGAGAGGGCCGGTCGACCTCGACGACCCGCAGGACGTCCGGTGCTCCGAAGCTCGTGATCTGTGCGGCCTTCATGTCGAGTTCCTCCTGTGATCGGCTGATGTCACCGATCCTGGGCTCCCCTCGCGTGATCTCGGTCGTTCGCCTTGTCCTGGGTCTGGCGGACCCACCCTCGCCGGTCGGACCGTGGGCATACTGGGCCGATGACCGACGATCCCCGCCGTGAGCTGGCCGAGTTCCTGCGGACCCGGCGAACCAGGGTGCGGCCGCAGGACGTCGGGCTGGAGCCGGGTCCGCGGCGGCGCGTCGCGGGGCTGCGCCGGGAGGAACTGGCCCTGCTGGCCGGGGTGAGCCCGGACTACTACCAGCGCATGGAGCAGGGCCGTGACGTGCGGCCGTCCGACCAGGTGCTCGACGCGATCGCCGGGGCGCTGAACTTCTCCGCGGAGGAGTCCCGGCACCTGCACAGCCTCGCGGCCGCCGCGCGCACCCCCGCCAGGGCTCGCCGGTACCCGCCGGAGGAGGTGCCGCCGACCACCCTGCGGCTGATGAACGCCACGACCTCGCCCGCGCTGGTCGTGGGGCGCTTCCTCGACGTGCTGGCCTGGAACCCGCTGGCCGGCGCCCTGCTCGGAGCGTTCGCCGAGGCGCCTCAACGGAACCTGCTCGCCCTGCTGCTGCACCCGGACTCAGACCAGGCGTGCCCGGACCGCGCGGCCACGGTCGCCGAACTGACCGGGATGCTGCGGGCCCAGGTCTCCGCCGAGCCGGGACACCCGCGCGCGACGGAGCTGGTGGCGGACCTGGAGGCGCGCAGCGGCGAGTTCGCGGCGCTGTGGTCCCGTCACGACGTCGAGGGCACGACCCGCGGCCGCATGCGCGTCGACCACCCGCTGGTCGGCGAGCTGAACCTGGACTGGGACGCCTACCCGATCCCCGGCGCGCCGGGCCCCGTGCTCATCGTCTACACCGCCGAGCCGGGCAGCCGGGACGACGACCGCCTCCGCCTGCTCGCCGCGGAAAATGAGTGTGCGCCCACCCCGGCACGGTGATAGACAGCGCCCGTGCACAACAACCTGGCGTTCCCCGACCTTCTGCGACTGATCGAGGAGCGGACCGCCGCCTTCACCACCGCCATCGCCGCCGCCCCCGATCTGGACGCACCGGTGCCGTCGTGCCCCGGCTGGACGCTGTACGACCTGGTCCAGCACCTGGGCGACGGCCGCCGCAAGTGGGCGGAGATCGTCGCCGCCGGCCCGTCCGACGCTCCCCCGGTCCGCACGCCCGTCGAGGCACCGCGCGAGGACCTCGTGGCGTGGATGACCGAGTCGTCGCGGCTGCTGGTCGACGCGCTGAAGGAGTCCGGCCCCGACCGCGAGTGCTGGGCGTGGTGGAGCGACTTCCAGTCGCCGCGCAACACCGGTACCGCGGCCCGCCACCAGCTCCAGGAGATCGCGGTCCACACCTACGACGCCCAGCTCACCATCGGTGCCCCGCAGCCGTTGCCGACCGAGGTCGCGCTCGACGGCGTGGAGGAGTTCCAGACGACCTGCGTCGCGACGAGGTCCCGGTGGCCGCACGAGCCCGTGCTCGTCGACTACCACGCCTCCGAGGGCCGTTCCTGGCGCGTGACGCTCGACGGCGACGGCGCCCGGCTCGGTGACGTCCCTGGCACGGCCGACGCGTCGTTCAGCGGCACGGCGAGCGACCTGGTGTTGTCCTTCTACGGCCGCAAGACCGCGGACGCGCTGAAGGGCGAGGGCGACTACCTGCGCACCTTCGACCGCCTCGTGGCCTGGGAGCCCGAATAAGCACTCAGGCGGTTCCGTGCTCCAGTCCCACGGTGAAGAGCATGTCCTCGAAGTCGCCGGAGTAGTAGGTGACCATGCCCGCGCCGTTGTGGTGCCCGACGGTTTCGAGGCCGCCCACGGGCCAGGGACGCCACCAGTACACGCGTGAGCTGAGCTGGTAGGCGCTGTTCGCGTGGCACTCGGCGGTGAGCCGCCCGACCTCGTCCAGCGCCGCCAGCACGCCCGCGGTGTCCTGGTCCCGGATGACGGAGAAGACGAACTGGTCGCGGGCGGGCATCGCGACCAGTGCGCCGTGCGGCGCGTCGGCCACCCCGGTCACGGCCTCGATCACCCACGGGATGATCAGCACCAGGGAGCCGACGTAGTCCGAGCCCTGCAGGTAGTAGACGCCGTCGGCCTCGAGGAACCGGTCCGGCAGTTCCCTCGCCAGGTTCTCGGCGCCGGCGTCGCAGAGCTGGTCGTACCCGTGCCGGAGCACGTCCTCGTCCTTCATGACCACGATGGAGTCGGGCCGGTCGAAGGCGAGCACCCTGAGCAGGCCGGGCGTGATCTCCTCCGCGTAGGACGCGACCTCCGAAACGCCGCTGTCCGAGGTGGCCAGGCGCAGGTAGGTGCTCTGGAGCACGACGTCGGCCGGCCCTTCGAGGTCGGCACCGTCCGCCGTGCCGAGAGCGATGGCCCGCCGGAAGTGCTCGTCGACCAGGTCCGGCCAGTCGCCGGACGGAGTGCCCGCCAGTGCCGCTGACAGCGACTCGAAGCCGAGTTCGAGCGGCTCCGGATGGCTGATCTCGACGTGGTCGGTGTGGACGACGATCCGCATGCCGATGAACGCCGGGCTGCGACGGGCCAGGTGCCGCATCCGGTCCTGTTGCGCGGTGGTGAGCAAATGCACCGCCGGGACGCTACAAGGCCCGCGGCGGCACGTCCGGGTTTTGCGCGAAAGGCCGCCGAAGCACTTGCTCCGGCGGCCTCGAACGCTTGCTCAGACGGCTTTCAGGCCGTCCGGGGTCTCCTCGTGCCGGATGCCGCACTCGGGACACGAGAGATCGTCTGAGAGCCGCACGCCGCACGCGCAGACCCAGCCCTTCACGACCGCCGGGTTGCCCGCCACGAAAGCGTGCGCGGGCACCGACTTCGTGATGACCGCACCGGCCGCGGCGAACGCGTGCTCGCCGATCTCGGTGCCGCACACGACGATCGCACCGGCGCCGAGCGTCGCGCCCCGGCGCACCAGGGTGGTCTCCAGCGCGTCGCCGGTCTTCTTGACGTGGGCGCGCGGGCGGAGGTCGTTGGTGAAGAGCACGTTCGGGCCGAGGAACACGTCGTCCTCGCACGTGACGCCGTCGAAGACCAACGTGCCGTTCTTGACCGTCACGTTGTTGCCCAGCACCGCGCGTGACTCGACGAACGCGCCGTCGCAGATGTTGCAGTCACGGCCGATGCGCGCGCCCGGCAGCACGTGCGCGAACGCCCACACGCGCGTGCCGTCGCCCACGTCCTCGGACTCGCACAAACCCTTGGGGTGCACACGAACGCCGGTCATCGCAGCGCCTCCTTCAGTGCCTCGGCCACGCGGGTCTGCTGGGCCTCGGTGATCTCCGGGAACAGCGGCAGCGACAGCAGTTCCGCGGCGGAGGTCTCCGCGATCGGGAACGAGCCGTCCAGGTGCGCGAACGCGCCCGTCTTGTGCAGCGGCGTCGGGTAGTGGATGCCGGCGCCGATTCCCGCGGCGTGCAGAGCGGACAGCACGCGGTCGCGGTCCGGCACGCGGACGACGTAGAGGTGCCAGACGGGCAGGTTGCCGTCGAGCACGACCGGCACGCGCACCCGTTCGACGTCGGCGAGCAGTTCGGTGTAGCGCTGGGCGGCGGCGCGGCGGGCCTGGTTCCAGCCCTCCAGGCGGCGCAGCTTCGCGGACAGCACGACGGCCTGCAGCGTGTCGAGGCGGCTGTTGAAGCCGAGCACCGGGTGCTCGTACTTGCGCGGCGAACCGTGCTCGCGCAACAGCTTCACCGACTCGGCGATCGCGTCGGACGTCGTCAGCACCGCGCCGCCGTCGCCGTACGCGCCGAGGTTCTTGCCGGGGTAGAACGAGGTCGCGGCGGCGACACCGAGGCCACCGACCGCGACGCCGTTGCGGCGCGCGCCCTGGGCCTGCGCGGCGTCCTCGACGACCGGAAGTCCGAGCGGCAGCAGTTCGACCGGCGCGGCCTGGCCGTAGAGGTGAACGGGCACAACGGCCTTGGTGCGCGAAGTGACCACAGAGGACACCTGGTCGACGTCGATCAGCAGCGTGTCGTCCACGCAGTCCACGAGCACGGGCGTCGCACCGGCCCGGGCGACGGCCTCGGCGGTGGCGATGAAGGTGTTGGCGGGCAGCACGACCTCGTCGCCGTGACCGACGCCCAGCGCGCGCAACGCCAGTTCGATGGCGTCGGTGCCGTTGCCGACACCGATGGCGTGCGCGACTTCCTGGTAGGCGGCGAACTCCGACTCGAACCGGGCGACCTGGGGGCCGTTGATGAAGGCCGTCGTCTTGAGCACCTCGGCCCAGCCGTCGGCCACCTCGTCGGCCACCTGCTCGTGCTGGGCACGCAGGTCCACCAGTGGAATCTCGATCACGCGCTCTCCCCACGCAACGGGCGGGCCGGCACACCGGCCCACGTCTCTCCTGCGGGAACGTCCCGCAGGACAACGGCTCCCATGCCGATGACGGCACCGGCGCCGATCTTCACGCCCTCGCGCACCAGGGCTCCCTGTCCCAGGTACGCGGCCTCCCCGACGTGCACAGAACCCGCGAGCGACGCGCGGCCGGCGAACGTGACGCCGTCCGAGACCTCGTCGTCGTGGGTGATCAGCACCTGGGGCATGGCCACCACGTGCCGGCCGATCGACAGCGGGGTCGTGATGACGACACCCGCGAGCAGAATCGTTCCGGCGCCCACAGAAGCACCGGAGGTGACAGCCGCCGGGTGCACGATGGTCGCCCACCGCTCGTCCGGCAGATCGAGCCTCCTGGCCACGTCCAGCCGGACCAGCGACCGCCGCGCACTCGCGATGCAGAGCACGACGGCCGCGTCCGGATGATCGGCCAGGGTGTCGAGCCCGCCCAGCACGGGCACCCCGTCCATCAGGGTGCCGTGCAGGGCGGTGGAGTCGTCGAGAGCCCCGATCGGGTCCCACGTCTCCGGGAGGAGGCGGACCGCCGCGAGAGTCTCGCGAGTCAGTCCACCTGCCCCGAGGAACAGCAGTGGCCGAGCAGTCACAGGCGCATCACTGGAACATCACGTCCACCCAGTAGTTGCCACCGTTGTAGGTCGAGGTCGGGAACCCGGACCCGGCGGTGAACACACCGGCGGACGGCGTGGCACCCAGCGGCGGCGACGTCACCGTGCCGAAGTAGCCCTCGTTCACCGCGTAGCGACCGACGGTGGTCGTGTACGAGGCGGTGTACGTGGTGTTGGCGGTGATCGACACCGGCGACGAGAACGTCAGCGTCTGCCAGCCCGACTCGGTCTCGTTCGAGAACGTGCCGGTGGCCAGGCGCTGGCCGTCCGCGGACCAGAGCGACCCGGTGTGGGTGCCCGTGTTGCCCGTGCCCTTGTAGAACTTCACGCCGGTGATCTGCCCGTTCGTGCTCGACGTGAACTTGACGCCCAGCTCGTACGCGCCGTTGTCATCAGCCGAAGTTACCGTCGGAACGGTCGCCGCGCTGAACAACGAACACGGGCAGGTCTGCGTCGTCGTCGTGGTGAACGACCACGTGACCGGGTTGGCCATCATGTTGCCGAACGTGTCCGCGGCCTTCACGGTCACCGAGTACACAGTGGACGCCGCGAACCTGGCGGCAGGCGTGAACGTGATCATCCTGCTGTCCGGCGAGAGCGCCCGCGTGCCGGCGATCTTCGCGCCACCGGGGTCGGTGACGTCGAACTGCGCCGAGTTGAGATCCACGGGCTCGTCGAACGACACGGTGACCGTCGAGTTCAGGGCCACGTCACTCGCGCCGGTCAGCGGCGTGTGCGACTGCGGCACCGGAGCGACGTTGTCGGCGTTGGGCTGGTACAGCACGTCGACCCAGTAGTTGCCGGAACCGTAGGTCATGGTCGGGAACCCGTTGCCGGGCACGAACACGCCGTTGGTCTCCTGCGGTGCCGACAGCGGACCGGAGTTGACCGGACCCGTGCCGAAGTACCCGGCGTTCACCGCGTAGTGCCCGGTGGTCGTCGTGTACGAGGCGGTGTAGGTCTGGCCGGAGCTCACGACCACCGGCTGCGAGAACGTCAGCGTCTGCCAGCCCGTCGCGGTCTCACCCGTGAAGGTGCCCGTCGCGAGGCGCTGACCGTTGGCGTTCCAGAGGCTGCCGGTGTGCGTGCCGGTGTTGCCGGTCCCCTTGTAGAAGCGGACGCCGGTGATCTGCCCCGACTGGGTCGGGGTGAGCCGGACACCGAGCTCGTACGCGCCGGAGTCGTCGGCCGACGTCTCCGTCGGCACCGTCGCCGTGCTGAACAGCGAACACGGACAGGTCGCGGTGGTCGTGGTCGTGAAGGTCCACTCCGCGGCCGCCGGCATCGCGATGCCGTTGACGTCCGCGATGCCCACGTGCGCCTTGTACTGCGTGCCGGACACGAGCTTGCCGGACGGCGTCCAGGTGACCGTCTTCTGGTCGCCGGACAGCGACACCGAGCCGGACAGCTTGGCGCCCTTCGGGTCCGTCAGCCAGATCTGCGCCGACGCGGGGTCGACCGCCTCGCTGAACGTCGCCGTCAACGCGCTCTGCAGGCCCACGTTCGTCGCGTTCACGGCCGGTGTGCGGGTCGTGATCGTCGGCGGCGTGGTGTCACCGTTGAGACCGTTGCGGTAGATGACGTCGACCCAGTAGTTCGTGGCGTTGTACGACGAGTTCGGGAACCCGCCACCACTTCCGTACTTGTAGACGCCGTTGCCGCCGTCGGTGCCGTTCTGCAACGCGTGCAGCGACTGGTAGCTCGCCTCCTGGCCGTTGAAGTAGCCGGAGCTGACCGAGTACCGGCCGTTCGGGGCGTAGTACGAGACGACGTAGGTCGTGTTCGCCTGCACCTGGACCGGCGAGTTGAACATCAGCTTCTGCCAGCCGGACGTGGTCTCCGCGGTGAACGTGCCAGTCGCGAGCAGCAGACCCGTGGAGGTCCACAGCGAGCCGGTGTGCGTGCCCGTGTTGCCGGTGCCCTTGTAGAAGCGGACGCCGAGCACCTCGCCCTTGCCGTCGAAGCGGACCTTGGTGCCGACCTCGACCTGGCTGGTGTCACCGGCATCGATCACGGCCGGTGCCGCGAAGTCGTCCCAGATCGTGCACGGGCAGGCAGCCGGGCGCGGCGAGCCTGTCGTGAACGTCCAGTTCGACTGCGTGGACAGGTTTCCCGCCGCGTCCGCCGCCCTCATCGTGACGGTGTAGGCGGTTGCCGCCGCCAGTGGAGCGGACGGCGTGAACGTGATCGTGCGGGCGTCGTTCGAGATCGTCTTGGTGCCCGTGACCGCACCCGCCGGGCCGGTCACCGTGACCTGCGCCGAGTTGAGGGTCACGTTCTCGTCGAACGTGCCGGACACCGTGGTGTTGAGCGCGACCGAACCGGCGTTGGTCACCGGCGAGTTCGCGTTCTGGATCGGCGCGCGGGTGTCGGGACCGGGGTCCGTCGCCCACACCACGTCGACCCAGTAGTTCGTGTTGTCGAACGTCTGGTTCGGGAAGCCGGCGCCGAAGCGGAAGATCCCGTTCGGTCCGTCCACACCGGACTGCAGGCCGGTGATCGGCTGCATGTACGCCTGTTGCTGGTAGAACCCGCCGGTGTCGTAGGCGAAGTGCCCCGTCGGCGTGTAGTACGACACGATGTAGGTCGTGTTCGCGTTCACCGCGATCGGCGACGGGAAGAGCAGCGTCTGCCAGCCCGTGGCGCTCTCGTTGACGAACGTGCCGGTGGCGAGCAGGTCACCGGTGGAGGACCACAGGCTGCCGGTGTGCGTGCCGGTGTTGCCGGTGCCCTTGTAGAACTTCACGCCCCGGACGTAGCCGTTGCTCGCGGCCTTCCACTTCACGCCGAGCTCCAGCTGCGAGCTGTCGTCGGCGGACGTGACCTTCGGGACCTCCGTGCCGGCGAACATGCCGCACGGGCAGGTCTTGGCGGTGACGTTCGGCGTCGCGCTCACCGGTGCGGAGAGGTTCAGCGAGTCGTCGACCGCGCGGACCCTGATCTGCGCCGTACCGGACTGGTTCGGCGTGTAGGTGTAACTCCACGACGTCTGGCCGGCTTGCCAGGTCGCGTAGTGCCAGCGGTTGCCGCCGTCGGTCGAGACCTCGACGCCCGCGACCTTGCCCGCGGCGTCGATCACGGTGCCGCTGAAGGTGTAGGCCTGGCCGACCGTGGACTGCGCGGGCAGCGTCGTGATCTGCACGCCGGGTGCCGCGTTGTCGTTGATGGCACCGGAGATCGTCAGCTGGTCCGCGCCCCACAGCTGGTAGGGCTGCACGCCCATGTCCGCGAGGAAGTTGACCGTCGCCTGCTTGATCCGCTTGTCCGACGTCGGCGTGTTGGTCGGGAACGCGTGTTCGTCATCGACGCCCCACGCCCACTGCACCGTGCCGGCACCGAACACCAGCGCACCGGAAGGCGCGCGGTAGTAAGTGATCGCGTGCGTCTCGGGACCGCCTCCGTACTCGTCGCCGTAGTTCTTCAGGCCGTAGTAGCCCTCGAGGTTCACCGTCGTGCGGGACATCTGCGCGACACCGGCGGGCTGGAAGCCGTTGTCGTAGACGGTGTTCCACTCGTAGCCCAGCGTGCCGGGCTGGAACGTGTACGTCGTGCCCGCGGCGAGGTTCACCAGGTCGGTGTTGCGCCAGAGCCGCATCTTGCCGTACGCGGCCGGGACCTGCAGCGCGTCGTCACGCCGGCCGTTGACGGTGAACATGTTGCCGAGCAACGCGTTCTCGGGTCTGCCGCCATCCTGGGGTGGACTGTAGCGAGGGTCTCGCCAGGTGCCGGTCCAGGTGTTCGTGCCGTCGTTCTGGGTGCCCTTCGTCTCCTTGAAGCAGACGATGGTGCGCCAGTCGGTCTGGGAGGAGTCCATGCTCTTCTCCCACTTGGTCTTCCAGAAGATCTCGTTGCCGGTCAGGAACGCCATGTGCACGCCCGCGTCACGGGCGGCCATCACGTTGTTCCACTGCTCGTTCGACCAGTACTCGTCGTGGCCGACCGCCATGAAGACCTTGTGGTTCTTGATCAGGTTGCCGCGGCGCGCGGAGTCGACGTCGGTCGTGTAGCTCATGTCGTACCCGTTGCGCTCCATGAATCTGAGCATCGGGTACTCGGCGTTGAAGATGAAGTTCTCGTCGCCGTCGCCGCCGGTGTACGGGCGGTTGTAGCTGACCTTGTACGAGCTGCCGCCCTGACCGGGGCCGTCACCGAAGTAGAGGCTGTTGCCGCCGTAGCGGTTGTAGGCGACCCAGGTGGCGTCGGAGGTCTGGAAGAACACCTTCGAGGTGGAGGCGTCGTCGCGGACGACGAACGCCATCTCGTTCTCGGCACCGGTGTCGTTGCGCGTCATGCGCACGTAGTAGATGCCGGAGACCGCGGTGGAGGGGATGTTCCAGGTGACCGACACGGCCCAGTTGCCGCAGTCGATGAGCGCGGTCGGCGCGTCCCGCAGACATGGTGGCTGGTTCTGCGGGGTGTTGCGGTTGACCGTGCCCATGTACCGGGCGCCCTTGCCGCCGTACCAGCCCATCCGGTAGATGTCGAGCTTGTACGAGGAGGCCGACGTCAGCATCTTGAAGCTGACGGTCTGGCCGATGTTGTAGCTGATGTCCGTTGTGTACCCGAGGATCGTGTCGTCCCGGTACTGCGCCTGCCAGTCATCAGCACCGGTCTGCGTGTTCTCGCACGCGACCTTGTTGGTGACCGGGAAGTCACACGGAGCAGCGTTGGCGTTGGGGGCGTTGAAGACCCCCATCACGAACATCGTCGATGCGATTAATGCCGTGATCACAAGCACCCGCACGAGACGCGACTGCTGAGCCACCATTGGGTTTCACCTCTCGGACGGAGTTACCGTGTGTGATCCGCGCACTACGCTGGACAGCACAGGGCTGCTACTCCGAACGTCGGCGATCTCGTTAGAACTGTTACGTGTCAACACAAAAATGTTCCGCTGCTGGCTCAATCTTTATTTTTCAACCACGTACGGTCAGCTGGAATGTGTGGAGAGTTTCCGACAACGCTGACACGACCGTGTCCTGTTCGGACTCCGTCATGTCGTGGAAGAGCGGAAGGATCAGCGTCCTGGCCGTGAAGGCCTCCGTCACCGGCAACGCGACGCCGGGATGACCCTCGTAGGCGGGTTCGAGGTGTGACGCCATGATTCCGCGCCGTGCACTCACGCCGCGTTCGGCAAGGCCCGCAAGGACTTCCTGACGGTCCGCGCCTTCCGGCAGCCAGACCCAGAACGACTGGTAGTTCGTCGTTCCGTACTCAGGGTCACGAACGGTCTCGACGACGCCGTCGAGCAGCTGGTGGTAGCGGGCGGCCAGCTCACGGCGACGGGCGATGATCGCGTCCAGTTTGGACAGCTGCACCAGGCCGACCGCGGCCTGGATGTCGGTCATCCGGTAGTTGAACGCCGTCTCCAGGTACTGCTCGATGACGGCGCTTCCGCCGTTGTGGCGGTCGGCCGCGGAGACGCTCATCCCGTGCTCGCGCAGACGCTTGAGCCGGACGGCCCACTCGGGGTCGTCGGTGGTGACCATGCCGCCCTCACCGGTGGTGAGGAGCTTGCGCGGGTGGAACGACCAGGCGGCCAGCAGCGCGTCCGTGCCGACCGGCTTGCCCTTGTAGGTGGAACCCGCCGCGCAGGCCGCGTCCTCGATGACCGCGATGCCGCGCGGTTCGCACAACGCCTTGAGGGCGTCGACGTCCGCAGGCACGCCGGCCTGGTGCACGACCATGACCGCGCGTGTTCGTTCGGTGAGCACGGGTTCCACTGTGGACGCGCTCAGGTTGCCGGTCTCCACCTCGACGTCGGCGAAGACGGGGGTGGCGCCGGTGTAGCGCACGGCGTTGGCGGTGGCGATGAACGACAGCGACGGCACGACTACCTCGTCGCCGGGGCCGATGCCCAGCACGTGCACGGCGAGGTGCAGACCCGTTGTGCAGGAGGACACCGCGACACCGTGCTGCGCGCCGACCGAGGCGGCGAACGCTTCTTCGAACTCCCGGACGCGAGGACCCTGGGCCACCCAGCCGGACCGGACGGCCTCGGCGGCGGCGAGCGCCTCTTCTTCGCCGAGCAACGGCCGCATAACCGGAATCAAAGCTCTACCTCTTCGCTGGCGGAGTTGGTGTCCGCGGCCGTCGCTCTGCTCGACGGCGGGTGGAGCAGAGCGACGACCGCGGAAGGGGTGCGGACGCGGCGGACCTGGGGGTGTCGGCCGCGCCCGCGGTCTGTGTTGTTGTGGTGCGGGCTCGTCCGCGGCGCTTTCCTGCTCGGGCACCGGCGAACGTTCGTGCGGAGTGCGGGCGCGGCGGGCCTGACCGGCTGCCGTGTTCGCGGTCTTGCGGGTGCGGGCGCGGCATCCAGGAGAGGCCGCCGCGCCCGCGGTCCGAGTGGATCAGGCGTTCTCGGCCGCGTTCTGCTCGGCGGCGGCCTTCTCGGCACGCCACCACGCGACGAGGTCGCGCAGACCGCCGTCCATCCCGATCTCGGGCTTCCACCCGAGTTCGGTGGCCGCGAGGCTGATGTCGGCGAGCCGGCGCGTCACGCCGTTCACCTTGCGCTCGGGGCCGTGCTCCAGCGGCAGGTCGGAGTCCATCGCGGCAAGCAACGCGAGGGCGAGCTCCTTGAGCGATGTCTCCTGGGAGGACGCGATGTTGTACACCGTGTCCGTGACCGGCGCCTTGGCCGCGAGGATGTTGGCGCGTGCGATGTCGTGCACGTGCACGAAGTCCATCGTCTGGGCGCCGTCACCGAAGATGAGCGGCGACTTGCCGTCGACGATGCGCTCCATCCAGCGGATGAGCACCTCGGTGTACAGACCGTGGACGTCCATCCGCGGGCCGTACACGTTGAAGTAGCGCAGCGCCACGTAGTCGAGGTCGTACATGGCCTTGAAGCTGCGCAGCATGCCTTCGTTGAACGCCTTCGCGGCGCCGTAGAAGGTGTCGTTGTTGTACGGGTGGTGCCGTTCGTTGGTGGGGAACGACTCCGCGAGCCCGTAGATCGACGCCGACGACGACGCGATGACCTTCTTCACCCCGGCGGCCGCGGCGGCCTCCAGGATCGTGAACGTCCCGTCGACCAGGCACTCCAGCGCGAGCCGCGGTTCCTCGGCGCACTGGGTGATGCGGATGGCGGCGAGGTGGAAGACGAGGTCCATGCCCTCGGTCAGCTCGCGCACCAGCGCCTTGTCGTTGATGTCGCCCTCGACGACGCGGACGACACCGGACTCCAGCGCGGCAGCCAGGTTCTCGCGGCGGCCGCGCACGAAGTTGTCCAGCACGACGATCTCGGCCGCACCGGCCTCGACGAGCTGGTCCACCACCGAGGATCCGATCGTGCCCGCACCACCGGTGACGAGAGCGCGCTGCCCCGAAATGGGCTGTGCGGACATTCAGGACACCTTGCCTTCAACTTGTTGAACAGGAACGAAAACTCCGCCGGTGCGCAGCGACTCCGACGCCGCCTCCAGCACCGCCAGCACGCGCAGACCCGCGCGGCCGTCGGTCAGGGGCGCCCGCTTCTCGGTGATGGACGCGGCGAACTCCGCCATCATCGTGCGCAACGCCTCGCGTTCCACCAACGCCGGCGCGACCATGTCGCCGGTGCGGTAGGAGATCTTCTGCTGCTCCGGGGACTTGTCGACGCCCCGGTCGTAAATGGACAGTCGCTGTGCGGGATTGTTGTCGTCCCACACGACCGTGCGCTGCGAACCGCCGATGACCATCGTGCGAATCTTCGTCGGCGACAGCCAGTTCACGTGCACGTGCGTGATTGCCCCGTTGGACAGCCGCACCGTGAGGTGGCCGACGCACGCGACGCCCGCGCCGATCGGGTCGGAGCCGTGGGCCGCGACCTCCACCGGGTGGACGTCGTCGGGCAGGATCGCCTCGAAGATCGACAGGTCGTGCGGCGCGAGGTCCCACAGCACGTCGACGTCCGGCTGCACCAGACCGAGGTTGATGCGCACCGAGTCGATGTACTGGATGTCACCGAGCTCGCCACCGCGGATGATCTTGCGCAGGTGCTGCACCGACGAGGTGTACGCGAAGGTGTGGTCCAGCATCAGCGTGAGGCCGCGCTGTTCGGCGGTCTCCACGAGCTTGAGGCCGTCCTCGAAGTTGGCCGCGAGCGGCTTCTCCACGAGGACGTGCTTGCCGGCCTCCAGCGCCGCCAGTGCGACGGGCAGGTGGGTGGCGGCGGGGGTGGCGATGGCGACCGCGTGGACATCGGGGTCGGCGAGGACCTCGTCCAGCGACGCCGTGGCGCGCACGGTCGAGTACTGGCCCAGCACGCGCTGGGCCTTCTCAACGTCGAGGTCGCACAGGTAACGCAGGTGGAGCTCGGGAGTGGCCTGGGCGTTGCGAACGAGGTTCGGCCCCCAGTACCCGGCTCCGATGACAGCAAGGCCAATCACGTCTTGGTTCCCCATCAGTAGGCCCCCTGGCCGCCGAAGACGGCGCGGAAGGTCTTCCACATGATCACGAGGTCGAGGGCGAGCGACCAGTCCTCGACGTAGCGCAGGTCGAGCCGGATCGACTCCTCCCACGAGAGATCGCTCCGTCCGCTCACCTGCCACAGGCCGGTCAGTCCGGGCTTCACCAACAGGCGGCGCCGCACGTCCGAGGAGTACTTCGCGGTCTCCTCCGGCAGCGGCGGGCGCGGGCCGACGAGCGACATGCTGCCCGCGAGGACGTTGAACAGCTGCGGAAGCTCGTCGATCGAGTACCGGCGCAGGAACGTGCCGACCTTGGTGATGCGCGGGTCCTTCTTCATCTTGAACAGCACGCCGTTGCCTTCGTCGACACTGGCGAGCCTGGCGCGCAACGCGTCGGCGTTGGTCACCATCGTGCGGAACTTGATGATCGTGAACGGCACGCCGGTCTTGCCGACCCGCTTCTGGCGGTAGAAGACGGGACCACGGCTGTCGATCATCACGAACGCGGCGACGGCGAACATGAGCGGTGCCAGCAGGACGAGGATGAGGAACGCTCCGACGCGATCCACGACTTCCTTGACCAGACGGCGGAATCCGCTCAGTGCCGGTTCGCTCACGCGCAGCAGCGGCATGCCGAGCACGGCGCTCATGTGCAGTCGCGGGCCGGCGACCTCCATGAGACCGGGCGACACGACCATTTCGGCACCGGAGCCCTCGAGTGCCCACGCGAGCTGCTGGAGACGGCGAGGTGTCCAGTAGGCGTCGGGCGTGACGGCGACGATGCGGTACCCACCGCGACGGACGTGCTCGGCGAGCTCGCGCAGCTGGCCGACGACGGGAACGCCGTCGACGTCGGTGCCGGAGCGGCCGCGGCCGTCGATCGTGCAGATCGCGTCCACGCGCCAGCCGAGGTGGGCGACGCGCTTGGTGCGGAGGATGAGGTCCTCGACGGTGTCGAGGTTGCCGGCGGCGAGGACCGAGAGCAGGAAACGTCCTTCACTGCGGCCGCGGTGCAGCGGGCGGCGCAGGAGGTAACGCATGGGAAACGCGACCAGGGCGATCGCGGGAACCACGACGAAGATCCACAGGCGGGCGCCGGGGATGTCGACGGCGAGCGCTCCGAGTCCGAGCGCCACGACGGCACCGAACAAACCCCGGCCGAGTCTTCGGAACTCCTCAGCTCCTTGACCCAGAACGGTCGGCGTCCACACGCGGTTGATCGCGAGCGAACCGACGACGAGGACTACTGTGAGTATGTCCAGCAGTGCAAGGGAAAGCGGGCCGAAAGCGGCGTGTCTGATGCTCATGACGGCACCGACGGCGACGACGACCAGGGCAACGGTCACCACGTCGGCGGTGATCACGGCATAGCGGTAGCGGCTTTCCCAGCGGGCAACGGGTGGGTGCGTCTGTCTGTGTTCTGACAGAGGATTGAGCGTGGAGCGCACCCCGTCGACGTCACGGGCAGCGACGTCACGGGCAGCGCGGACCTGCTCACTCATCGTTCTGATCTCCCCGGCTCAGCGGCGATTCGGACGTACACGAACGCAGGTCACCCCGAGGACCTTGGAATCTGGCGGACTTCGCGATCTTCGGCCACGCCGCAAACTGGATCGGCAGCCGAAGCTCGCAACCGGTGATTCGTATGTTCTGGCATCCGCGTTACAGACCCTGGAAAAAAGTTTCCCGGAGTCCGAATACCGGACGTGACGCGCGTCTCACCACGTTGAAAACCGTGGCGACGTAACACGTTTCCAGATGTCCACAAGGGACATAAAGAGCACGTATGGCGCGAGGTAATGGCCCAGAACAGGTCTTCAGGCCCTAGTCTGATCGTCTGCGAATGTGCATGCACTTACCGCTGAACGGAGTAATGGGCTACGGCCGAACAGAAATGCGCACTTCGTCACTCTCGACGACCACCACGTCACCGTGCCGCAACTGTGCGCCACGCCTCAGCTCCACAGCGCCGTTGACGTGGACTTCCCCGTCCTCGATGAGCTCCTTGGCGTGTCCGCCGTCCTGAGCCAGCTGCGCCAGCTTGAGGAACTGTCCTAGCCTGATCGGCTCTTCGGAGATCTCGACCGTCCGCATGAGTCCCATCATCCCAGTAGGGCGTTCCCCACTGCTCGCTCGGGGGCTCACACCAGCGCGTTCGAGTGAACGCGTTGACAGGCTTGAAGTATGAAAACTTCTTGGGGGTACGCCGCCTGGTTGGCGGTGTCGGGATTCGTCTGCGTCGCGATAACGATCTTCGCCGCGAGCGCGTACGTGACTTTGGACATGGATCAAGCGAGACCGCCGTTGCACGGACCGGTCCACTACGGGCTCCTGGTGGCCCACATCTTCACCGGAACGGTCGCGGTCCTGGCGGGTGTCTCTCAGTTCTGGCCGCGGCTGCGCGGCCGGCACCCGAGGGTTCACCGGGTCATGGGGCGCGTCTACTTCGCGGCGGTCCTGCCGTCGTCGTTGCTCGGCGTCGTGTGCGCCCAGCTGTCGCTCGCGGGGCTGGCCTCGTCCGCGCCGCTGACGGTGCTGTCGGTGCTCTGGTTCGTGACGGCGCTCTACGGCCTGAAGACGGCACGGCGGCGCCAGTTCGGCGAGCACCGCATCTGGATGATCCGCGGTTTCGCACTCACTGGCGCCGCCGTGACGGGTCGCCTTTGGGGGCTTGCTCTCGGCGCTGTGATGCCCGACGGGGACGGGCTGCTCATCTTCGCCACCGCGAACTGGCTGTCGTTCGTGGTGAACCTGCTGGTGGCCGAGTGGTGGATCCAGTCGCGGGGTTACACCCGGACCTTGCCCTCCGTGGCGCTCAAGCCGAGCATTTCCAGCAGGTCAGCGCAGTCGAGCGCGTCCGTGGCGTGACAGGCCACGGTGCGTGCCGCCTTGCTGTTCTGAATCGTGCTGTGCTCCTTCTCCAGAGCCTTGGCCTCGGCGAAGGTGCCGGTTTCGGGCTCGGCGATCGCGGGACGCGCCCAAGTCATCTCGTGCCTGCTTCCGCATCGGGGGATGTGGTCATCATGGCAACTGGGTGACGGAAACACCAGAACCGGTGCTTACCGTAATCGATCACCCACGCTGCGTGTTAACCGTGGGAGCGCTTTCTTCGAACCAGCCCCTGATCATTTCTGCCAGGATTCGACATTACCTGCCGTACCTGAGCACCGATTCCACTTCGGTCACAAATGCGACCAGCCGTTCGTCGTCCACATCGTCCGGCGTGGGGCCGTCCACCGCGAGTCGTTGCAGCGCAACGGAAGTGGTGGCGCTCTCCCGCGCCAGGCGGCGGAACCCGAACGTCGCCTCGTACAGCGACAGCGCGGTGCCCAGCGCGGCGAGAACCGTTGCCACGAAACCCCACATGGCCCTGCGCGGCCCGTCCGCCATGCCCACGGCCGCGGCGGCCGCGGCGGCGATGAAGAACGCGGCCGCGAGCGCGACCGTCCACGTGCGAGCGCGGGAGTAGCGCTTGCGGGCGCGTTCGAAGTGGTCGAGGCGGTCCTGGAAGCGGTGGCGCAGATAGGCTTCCACGAACTGGGCCTGGCGCTGCTTGTCGCTCATGTCCGTACCACCTCGTGCTTGCGGTTGCTGACCGCGGCTTCCAGATCCGCCACCTTGTCCAGGCGCTCTTCCTCCGTGGCCGGGGCGACGGAGGCGAGGTGCGCGAAGTACAGCGCCCGCAGGCGTTCCGCGCGCGACCGGGCGGTGAGGTACTTGTCGAGCGACTCCCGCTTGCGCGCCACGATCGTGATGGCCGCTGCGAACGCGCCACCCGCCACGACGAGCACTCCCGGCCACGGCGTGTCCTTGAGCCAGGTCTGCAGCCCGGCGAACACCGTCGTGGTGAGGCCGCCCGCGATCGCGAGCACGGCCGTGAGCCGGTAGCGGTTCTGCTCGACCTCGGCCTCGGCGTCGAGCTCCTGGAACGCCGGCGCGACGACCTGGTTCGCGTCGTGGATGGCGTCGGCGAGCGTCGGATAGGCCACGACGAAGCCGGGGTCGACGAGCGGGCGCGGTTCCGGCGCCCGGTACCGGACCTTGGGCAGGATCCGCGGCGGCTTGACGGGCTTCTCCTTGCCCAGCAGCCGTTCCAGCGCGGTGACGGCCTTACCGGCACCCTCGTCCACGTGGATGATGAAGATCTTGCCGCTGCGCACGAGCACCGCGAGGTCGCCGGTGAGGTCGCCCGTCGCGATGCGGTCCGCGAGGCCACCGGTGCCGGCGAGCACCAGCAACGGGTTGTCCCCGCTGAGGTGGTCGATCACCTCCCGCTCGTTCTCGCCTCCGACGACGAGAGCGACCACGGGCTTCTTGTTGCGCACCGCGTCGATCGTGCGGAACAGCACCGGTGTCGAGTCCGTCCACTCCGAACCGGGCACGATGACGGCGATGCTGTGGTTGGGTTCCAGCGCGACCTGACCGTTGGTGGAGCTCTCGGTGAGGTCGTGCACCTTGCTGCTGGGCGCGACACCGATCACGACGGGCCAGCGTTGCTCGCACGCCTGCAAAGCCATGCCCAGCAAGTGGACAACGCCTCTGTCGGTGCCTTCGGTGACGAACACGGCGCCGTTGCGCGCCGCCGTCACGACCACGGATCTGAGCACCGGCAACAACTTCGCGGCGAGATCCGTCTCAATGTCCTGGGTAGAGCCGAAGACCGAGATCACCGTGCGGCCTCGGGGAAGTCCGAGGGCCTTCGGTTTGATGTCGGCGTCCGGCTGGGACAGCCGTTTGACTGTCGGGCCGCCTGCTGTGGGCATGCCGCGCACCATAACGCCGTGATCGACCGTCGGCCAGGGCCGTTCAGACCCGTCTCAGGTGGCCCACACGCTCCTGGCCAGCCGCGACAGGTCGCTCAGGTCGTCGATCACGATCTGGGCTCCAGCTTGGTGGAGATCCTGTCTCGAACTGCGCCCGGTGGCCACGGCGACGAGCCGCACGCCCGCTTTCGTCGCCGCGTAGACGTCGTGCGGGGTGTCGCCGATGAGCACCACCTCGTCGTGTGTGAACGGCCGGATCCGTTGTGCGCGTTCACGGGCGAACGTCACGAGCTCGGCGCGGTCGGCGTGGTCGTCGCCGAACGCGCTCGCGTCCCAGTCGACGAGGTGCGCCAGCCCGAACTCCTCCAGCTTGATCCTCGCCACGCTGCGGAGGTTCGCGGTCAGAACGCCCTGGTGCACCCGCGGGTCGTCCGCGAAGTGTTCGAGCGCCTGGAGCGCGCCGGGCAGGACCTCGCCGTGGCCCGGAAGTTCGGCGCGGCGCGTCTCGAAGGAGTCCGCCAGCGCGTCGGCCAGCAGTTGCGACGCCTCCTCGGTGTGCTCGATGCCGTGCTGCCGCAGGGTCTCCTCGATGATGTCCAGCTCGGTGCGCCCGCCGAGGTCGACGGGGCCCTCCAGCTCCCGGCCGAACGCGGTCCGGAACGCCTCGCGGTACATCAGTCCGCCGAAACCGCGCGCCGCGATCAGCGTGTTGTCGATGTCCCACAGCACCAGCAGTTCGGGCCCGGTCATCCCGAGCACCCCCTCACCCCGTAAAATGCCTGCTCATGACCTCGATCGACCCCGCAGAGCTGGAAGTCTGCCTGCGCGTGCTTGCCCAGGTCGAGGACCTGCCGGCGGAACACGACGACGCCGTGCGCGTCCGCCGGGCCACCGCGAAGATCTTCAAGGCCGCGAAGAAGTTCCGGAAGACCGAGCGCAAGGCCGCCATCACGGCCAACGACCGCGCTGTGACGGCGCTGACGGCCACCGGGTCGCCGGACCGCATCGACGACGAGACGCAGGGCCTCCCCCTCGTGTCGAACGCCGTCGGCGCTTCCGCCGGCACGTTGCTGCGCGCGCGTTCCTGCTACACGTGCCGCAAGAGGTTCGTCGAGGTGGACGCCTTCTACCACAACCTCTGCCCCGAGTGCGCCGCGTTCAACCACGGCAAGCGCGACGCCCGCACGGACCTGACCGGCCGCAACGCGCTGCTGACCGGCGGCCGCGCGAAGATCGGCATGTACATCGCGCTGCGCCTGCTGCGTGACGGCGCGCACACCACGATCACCACCCGGTTCCCCAAGGACGCCGCCCGCCGGTTCGCCACGATGCCGGACGCCGCCGACTGGATCGACCGGCTCAAGATCGTCGGCATCGACCTGCGCGACCCGTCCCAGGTGCTGGCGCTGGCCGACGAGGTGGCGTCGCGCGGCCCGCTGGACGTGCTGATCAACAACGCCGCCCAGACCGTGCGCCGTTCCGCCAACGCCTACACGCCGCTCGCGCACGCCGAGCACGAGGAGCTGACCGGGGACGCCCGCCGTCCCGAGCTGATCTCGTTCGGCGGGCACGGCCAGCTGGCGTTGCCCGGCACCGCCGTGCCCGAGGCGCACTCGGTGACGACGCTGGCGTTGATGGCGGGGTCCAAGGACATCGACGCGGGCGGCCTCGTGCCGGACACCGCGCCGGTCAACTCGTGGATCCAGAACGTCGACGAGGTCGACCCGGTGGAGCTGCTGGAGGTGCAGCTCTGCAACTCGACGGCGCCGTTCCTGCTGATCTCGCGGCTGCGGTCGTCGATGGCGAAGTCCTCGTACCGCCGCAAGTACGTGGTGAACGTGTCGGCGATGGAGGGCCAGTTCTCCCGCGCCTACAAGGGTTCCGGGCACCCGCACACGAACATGGCGAAGGCCGCGCTGAACATGTTGACGCGCACCAGCGCCGAGGAGATGCTGCAGGCCGACGGCATCCTGATGACCGCCGTCGACACGGGCTGGATCACCGACGAGCGGCCGCACCCGATGAAGCTGCGGCTCGCGGAGGAGGGCTTCCACGCCCCGCTGGACCTGGTCGACGGCGCGGCGCGGGTGTACGACCCGATCGTGCGCGGCGAGGCCGGCGAGGACCTGTACGGCTGCTTCCTCAAGGACTACGCGCCTTCGCCCTGGTAGGCCTTCGGAGTGACTTTCGTCGGAAACACGCGTCCGAGGCACCTGTCGGACGCGTCCGAACGAGGCCTTTCATCAGGCGTTATGCTTAGTTGAACACCTGTTCGAGTACTCATTTGTCATGAGAACTGTGTGGCGGGGAGCACTTCGGTTCGGGATGTCGACGATGACGGTGCGGCTGGTGTCGGCCGCCACCGAACATCGCAGCAAGGTGCACCTGGTGCACCGCGAGGACAGCGGCCGCGTCCGCCACCAACAGGTGTGCGGCGAGTGCTCGCTGCGGCTGACGCCGGAGGACATCGGGCGCGGCTACGAGCTCGACGACGGCCGGATCGTGCAGATCGATCCGGGCGACCTGCCGGCGCCGGAGGACGGCGTGATCGACGTGCAGCAGTTCGCGCCGCAGGTCGACCTGGACCCGGTCGCGTTGCACCGCAGCTACTACGTGGAGCCGGACGACCTGGCCGTGCGGTCGTACGTGCTGCTGCGGGAGACGCTGGAGCGCACCAAGGCCGCGGCGATCGTGAAGTTCGCCTTGCGGGGCAAGGAAACGCTGGCGGCGCTGCGCCCACAGCACGGCGTCCTGGTGCTGCACACGCTGCTGTGGCCGGACGAGGTGCGGGAGCCGCACTTCGCGTTCCTGCACCGGGACACCGAGGTGCGGACCGGCGAACTGGCCGCGGCGGCGGCGTTGGTGCGGGCGCAGACGCGTCCGTTCCGGCCGCACGACTACCCGAACACGCACCACGAGGCCCTGCTGCACCTGGTGGAGGCGAACGTCTGACCGGGCTCCTGATGGTGCGGGTGCGCGACCCGCGAGTCGGGGATGAACGCGGGTCGCGCGCCCGTTCTGTCAGGGGTCGGCACTAGCATCGGCAGCCATGCTCGCCAGCCCGTCCGATCTCGTCGACCTGCTCGAATGCGAGCACCGCAGCTTCCTCGCTCGTGACGAACGGCGTGGCGACCCCTCCGAACTGCACCGCCGGGCCGCCCAGACGGCTGCCGAGATGCGTTCGGGAGCGGACCTGGTCGAGGACGCGGTCTTCTTCGACGGCGTGTTCCACTGCTCGGCGCAGACCCTCGTGCGCACTCCCGAGGGCTACGAGCCGTGCGACGAGGCGACGGACGCCACTCCCCTGGCCGTGTTGTCGCTGGTCGCGGCTGCCGAGGCGCTGGGGGCCGCGCGGGCGCACCTGATCGTCGACGGGCGGCGGACCTCGTTCCGCGTCGCCGACTTCCTGCCGTTGCTGGGGCGGCTGCGGACCCGGCTCGCGAAGCCGTCACCCGCGCCGAAGCGGTCGTGGGGTGATGTGCGGGCGGCCTGCGTCGGGTGCCGGTTCGCTCGTCACTGCGTTTCTGGTCGTGAGGAGGCGCGGGACCTGTCGCTGGTGGCCGGGCTGCGCACCGATCAGCGGCGGAAGCTGGTTTCAGCCGGCATTGACACGATCGACGCGCTTGCGGCGACCGAGGAGCGGCCCGCCACGCTGTCGCCGGCGAGTTTCACCGCGTTGACCGCGCAGGCCCGGCTTCAGGTGCGGCAGGAACGCACCGGCGTGATCACCTACGAGGTGGTGGCGCCCGAGGCGTTGGCGAACCTGCCGGAGCCTGCCGAGGACGACGTGTTCCTGGAGGTCGACGGCGACACGTTCCGCACGCCGGGGTGGGAGGGGACGTTCGCGGAGTTCGTGGACCGCACGCCGGAGGGCACGGTCTACCACTTCACGCCGCACGACCTCGCCGGGCGGGCCGCGCGGACGGCCACCAGGGAGTCCGAAGTGGACGAACTGGTGCGCAGGTGCGTCGATCTGGGCGCGTTGACGCGGCGGGTGTTGCGGGTGTCCACGAGGGAGTACACGCTGCCGGCGTTGAAGCCGTTGCTGGACGACGAGATTCCGACTCGTGGGCTGCGGGATCTGTTGCACGCCATCAAACTTGAGCGCGAGATCGAGACCGCGCCGCCGCAGGAGCAGGACGAGGCGGCTCGCGAGAAGGCGGCCGAGCGGGCGCGCCGGATTGCGGCGCTGACCGAGCCGTTGCTCGCCGAGGGGCACGACCTGTTCGCGGCGACCGTCGGCTACCACCGGCGTGAGTCGAGCCCGGCGTGGGGCGACTTCTTCCGGCAGGCCCTCGCGCCCATTTCCGACCTGGAGACCGATTCCCACTGCGCGGTGCCGATCACGCTCAGGGCCGAGGACTGGGTGCCGCCGGCCGGACGGGTCCGGACGCACAAGCGGCAGGTGCACGCGCGGATCGACCCGGAGCGGCCGCACCCGTTCGGCGCGAACGAGTCCGTCCGGCTGCTGTATCCCGGCAACGTGACGCGCAACGCGGTCGTGGCGGACGACAACCCGTACGAGCTGGTGCTGACCGAGAGCAACTCGCAGGAGCATTCCGAGCTGCCGATCGCGGTGCTGCCGGGCAGTCCGGTGCCCGCGTCGCCGAAGGACGAGGCCGTCGCGGAGCTCGCCGAGCAGGCCGTCGGCCTGTTGCCGCTGCTCCCCCGCAACCCCGGCATCGACCTGTTGCTGCGCACACCGCCCGCGCAACCGTTGCCGCAGCACGACGACGTGGTGCAGGCCGTGATCAAGGCCGTCGACCAGCTCGACGGCGGCACGCTCGCAGTGCAGGGACCGCCCGGCGCCGGCAAGACGTACCTCGCGACCAAGCTCGTGCGGCACCTGATCGACCAGGGCAAGACCGTCGCGGTCACCTCGACGTCGCACAAGGCCGTGGAGAACGTGCTGTCGAGCGTCGATCCGGACATCCCGATGGCCAAGCGCCCCAAGGAGAAGAAGCCCGAGGAGGGCCTGCCGTGGGACCAGCCGAAGACCAACGGCGCGCTGGCCCAGTGGCGTGAGGAGCACCCGCAGGGCCACCTGGTCGGCGGCACGGCTTGGACCTTCTCCAACGCCGTGATCAAGGCGCAGCCGTTCGACGTGATGATCATCGACGAGGCCGGGCAGTTCGCCCTGGCCGACGCGGTGGCGGTGGCGACGGCGGCGCGCAACCTCGTGCTGCTGGGCGATCCCCAGCAGCTGCCGCAGGTCGTGCAGGGCGTGCACCCGCCCGGTTCGGACGCCTCCGCGCTGGGCCATCTGCTCGGCGACGCGGACGTGATCCCCGCGCATCTGGGCTACTTCCTCGCCGAGACGAGGCGAATGCATCCGGCGGTGTGCCGTCCGGTGTCCGAACTGTCGTACGCGGGACTGCTCCATTCGCACGAAACGGCCGCGCATCGCGCTATCGCGGGCATCGAGCCCGGCATCTACCTGCACGAGGTCGACCACCGCCACAACATCACGTCGTCGACCGAGGAAGCCGACGCCGTGGTGGACACAGTGCGCGCGATCGTCGGTCGTACGTGGACGGACAACGGCAAAACGCGCGAACTGACCGATGCGGACATTCTCGTGGTGGCGCCCTACAACCTGCAGGTGCGGGTGATCCGCCGGCGGCTGGCCGATGCGGGATTCGGCGAAACTCGGGTGGGCACTGTGGACCGCTTCCAAGGCCAGGAGGCACCCGCCGTCATCATGTCCATGACGTCGTCGTCCACCGTGGACCTGCCGCGTGGCCTGGACTTTCTTTTGTCACGCAACAGGTTGAACGTGGCCCTGTCGCGTGCCCAGACGCTCGCCGTGATGATCTGCTCGCCCCGGCTGCTGGACGCCGACGTGCGCGGCGTGGAGCAGATGCGGTTGGTCGCGGGCATGATCGGCCTAACAGAAAACATGAGGATCTATCCGTGGTGACACCGTAGCGTTGTCATACGGTGACCTTCCGACCCCGCTCGGTTGCTAGCGTGGCCCGGTTCACCCGGTCGGGTGATTCAGATCATGAATGTGTGCTCGACCCCGCCACGCATCAAGCAAGAGCAGGAGAGATTCGTTGGCACGTAGAGTTCTCGGCGCGTTCGCGGTGACCGCCACCGCTGTACTCGCCACGTTGGCGCTGTCGACGCCTGCCAGCGCCCACACCCCGAAGTGGACCGCGTCCTGCGACAAGGGCGCCAAGGTCACCAAGGTCTCGGTCAACCTGACCCAGTACAACAAGAAGGCCAAGAACACCGTCACCGTCCTGGACGGTGAGACGAAGCTGCCGATCGACAAGCCCGAGTTCCAGGAGTCCTTCTCGAAGGAGTGGACCAACCTCGACGCTTCGGTCAAGCACGTGTTCAAGCTCGTCGTGACCGCGTCGGACGGTTACAACTACGAGGACACGAAGACGGTCGAGGCGTGCGTGGACAAGGCGCCGCCGACCAAGCCGACCAAGCCGACGGAGACCAAGCCCACCGAGCCGACCTCGTCGGCTCCGGAGGTGCCCTCGTCCTCCGCCGAGGTCCCGCCGTCGTCCACCCCGGCCGCTCCTGGTGGAAGCGCTCCCGAGCCGCCCCTCGCGGCCACCGGTGCGTCCCCGCTGTGGCTGCTGCTCTCGGGTCTGGGCCTCGTGGGCGCCGGTGCCGGCACCCTGCTGTTCCTGCGCCGCCGTCAGAGCGCCTGAGTCAGCTGATCCAAAAGAAGAGCGGGGCGGTCCGAAATGGACCGCCCCGCTCTTTTCGTTGCTAGAGGTCCAGTTCGGTCGCCAGCCCGTGGCCCTCGCGGATGAACCACTCCGTGGCGAACGCGTGCGCGAACGTGGGTTCGTCCAGCGACAGGAAGAACGACTGCTCGGGGATCTGCGAGGCGTGCGCGCGCATCGCCTTTCGCTTGACCTCCAGGTACTTCGTGACGTCGACACCGACGTTGATCTCCGACTCGGGCACCGCGCCCTCGCCCAGCGGCGGCGGTTCCTCGATCCCGGCCATCCGGAACGCCTCGCGGAACTCCGACTCCCGCACCATCCCCTGGTAGACGGCCGGCGTGCCCGCGAGCTCCGCGGCCCGCATGCCCACCCGGTGCGCCTGGATGTGGTCGGGGTGGCCGTAGCCGCCGAAGCTGTCGTAGGTGGTGAACACCTTCGCGTCCTCTTCGACGAGGATCGCCGCGAGCTTCTGGGCGGCCTCCTCGACGTCCGCGGTCCAGAACGACCCGGGCTGCCCGTTGAGCTCGTCGCCCATCATCCCGGAGTCGCGGTACCCCAGGAACTCCACGCGCGCGACCCCCAGCAGGTCCGCGGACGCGTGCGTCTCCACGACGCGGCGCTGCCAGAGTTCCTCGCCCTCCGCCAGGTCGTCCGGGATCTCTCCGGCCTCTCCGCGCGTCGCGACGACGAGCACGACCCGGTGTCCCTCCTCGAACGCCTTGCGCATCACGCCACCCGTGACGATGCACTCGTCGTCGGGGTGGGCGTGGAACGTCACCAATGTCGCCATGACCGCGACGTTACCTGTGAATGGAACTTCGCCATTCCCCCACGCCCCCGCCTCTCCCTAAGGTGGGGAACAAACCCTCGGCCGCGGGGAGGACGCCGTGCGCGTGCTGTGCACAGTCGCGTTCTCGGCCGCTCACGCCAGGGCCACCCTGCCGCTGGTCGCGATGCTCACCTCGCTCGGCCACGAGGTGCTGGTGGCGGGCCCTCCGTCGGTGCTGCGCGGCTTCGCGGACGAGCCGGTGCGCGTCGCCGCCGTGTTCCCCGAGGTCGCCGACCAGCTCGCGGACCTGTTGCAGGGCGAGGTCCTGACGCTCCCGCCGGACTACGACCCGTTCTCCGACGAGATGATCGTCGAGTTCGCGGCGGGCCCGCACATCGCCGCGGCCGTCCAGGCGCTGTTACCGGTCGCCACCGAGTTCCGGCCCGAAATCGTGCTGCGCGGCGGGATCGAGTTCGCGGGCCTGCTCGTCGCCGAGCACCTGGGCGTGCCGCACGTGACCACGCCGACCGGTGTCGGCCAGTACATGGACCGCCTGACGCTGCTGAACGCCCTGAACGAACGCCGCTCGGAACTGCGCACGCCGCTGCACGAGTCCCTCGACTCGGCGCACCGGTACGGCCGGTTGGACGCGGTCCCGCCGGGCTACTCGTTCGCCCGCCAGCCGATGCCTCCCGCGTTCGCCTTCCAGCAGCCTCCGCACCACAGCGCCGGGGAACGGCTGCCGCAGTGGCTCGCGGACCTGGACCCGACGCGGCCGCTGGTGGTGGCGTCGACCTCCACCTCCGGCGGGGTGTTCGAGTCCGAGTCGTCGCTGGAGCTGTTCGACTTCGACGCGTTGCCCGCGCAGGCCCTGGACCGCTCGCCGCTGGCCCACCTGGAGGCGATGGTGGCCGGACTGTCCTCCGTGGACTGCGAGGCGGTGGTGCTGACGGGCGGGTTGCCGGTGGAGGCCCCGGCGGCGCACGTGCACCTGGTCGAGTCGCTGCCTCAGGCGTTGTTGTTGCAGAGCGCGGACCTGCTGGTGTCGCACGGCGGGTACAACTCGGTTCGCGAGGCGATGCGGGCCGGCGTGCCGTCGGCCGTGCTGCCGGTTCTGCACGATCAGATGCACAACGCTCATCGGGTCAGCGATCTCCAACTGGGCGTGCGGGTGCAGGACTTCTGCGGCGACGCGGTCGCGCAGGCGTGTGAGCGCGCGCTGGCGGACGACGGGATCCGGGCGGGTGTGCGGCGGGCTCAGCGGCACGTGCTCGGGCTGCCGTCGATCCGCGACGTCGCCGACTACCTGGAACGGATCGTGCACCGCAACCGGAAGCTCGTGCGCATGTGAAAAGGGCGGCGCCTCCCCCAGGACTCCGGGATGGAAGGCACCGCCCCTCGGCGAACTCGTGGAGCTATCGCAGGGTCAGGTTCCAGGAGTTGATGTACCCGGTGTCACCGGAGTACACGTCCTGGACCCGCAGCTTCCACGTGCCCGCCGCGACCTCGGACGAGGCGTTGACCGTGTAGGTCGCCACCACGTTGGCGGTGCTGTCCGAAGTGGACGAGTTCTTCAGCCGGTAGGCGGTGCCGTCCGGCGCGATCAGGTCGATCACCAGGTCACCGCGGTAGCTGTGGACGATGTCCACACCGACCTTGGTGGCGGAGGAGGCGTTGCCCGTCACAGTGGAGGTGATGGACGAGGTGACCGCGGCACCGCGGTCCGGGATGGCGACGTCGGTCGTGTTCTCCAGGCCACCGGACGGCGGCGGAGTCGTGTCGACGGCGTTCACGGTCTTGGTGGCGTCCGCGAGGCCCGCGCCACAGCCACCGGAGCAGGTGCCGGGAAGCGGCCGGGCGTTGGTCTTGATCAGGTCCTTGACCTGCGCCGGCGTGAGCGACGGCTTCTTCGCGACCAGCAGCGCCGCGAGGCCCGCGATGTGCGGGGCGGCCATCGACGTGCCCTGGTAGGGCTTGTAGTTCTCGGCACCGGGGGTGGTGGCGCCCGCGTTCAGCGTCGACCAGATGCCGTTCTCCGGCGTGGTGATGGTGCCGGGGGTGTCGGTGCCGCGACGGGTCTCGCCGCCGGGCGCCGCGATGTCGATGCGGGTGCCGAAGTTCGAGTAGAACGCCTTGTTGCCCTCACGGCCGGTCGCCGCGACGGTGATGACACCGGAGCAGTTGGCCGGGGTGAAGTTGGCGGCGTTCGCGTTCGAGTTGCCGGCCGCGACGACGACCGTGGTGCCGCGGTTGATGGCACCGTTGATCGCGTTCTGGTAGGTCGTCGAGCAGGACGACTGACCACCCAGCGACATGTTGATGACCTTGGCGACGTTCTGGTTCGCGGGAACGCCGCTCACCGTGCCGCCGGACGCCCAGGTGATCGCGTCGGCGATGTCCGAGGTGGCGCCACCGCACTTGGCGAGCACGCGCAACGGCTGGATCTTGGCGTCGTAGGCGATGCCCGCGACACCCTTGCCGTTGTTGGTGGCCGCGGCGATGGTGCCGGCGACGTGCGTGCCGTGCCAGGACGAACCCTGGTCGGCGGGCGGAACCGGCTGGCCGTTGGCGTCCGTGCCGCACTCACCGCGTGCGGTCCAGTCGCCCTCGTCGGCCGGGTTGGAGTCACGGCCGTTGTTGTCACGGGCACGAGCGGAATCGGAAACGAAGTCGTACCCCGCGACGACCTTGGATGCCAGATCGCTGTGCGCGACGTAGCCGGTGTCGATGACCGCGACGGTCACACCGGCGCCGGTGCTGCTGGACCACGCACCGGGCACGTTCATGCCCGCGGTGGCCTCGAAGAGGTCCCACTGCCGGGAGTACTCGGTGTCGTTCGGGTCGGCGAACGGCTGCATCAGCAGGTCCGGCTCGACGTAGGCGACCTTCGGGTCGCTCTTGAACGCCTGGATCGTGCTGTCGGCGTTCGTGGTCTTCGAACCGAGGTCGACGACGACCGCGCCACTCGCCGTGCGGCGGTGCAGGGACTTGCCCTTCTTGCGGGCGTCGTCCGAGGCAGCGGTGTCGGACGAGGCTTCGGCGGTGCCGGGCTTGTAGCCGACGATCAGCCGCTCGAACGGTCGGTTCACCTGAGTCGAGTCCGGCTGGGACTGGATCTGGCTTGGAGCGGCGTTGACGGGTGAGGCAACGCTGAACACGGCGGCGGAAACTGCCGCGGCGCACAGGGTCGTGCGTCGCAATCCGTTCACGTGAGGTCCTTCCACGCAGGGCCTTCGCGTGCCGTTGAGGGCGTCAGTGTTCTGAACCGGCTGCGGAGGTGGAGGGACCGTAAGCCGGGTCACAGCTGCGAAAACAGGTCTAGCGGAGGCCGTTTGACGACACTGGCGTGTTCACGACAGGGGTACTGCGCTGAATGGCGCACAATGTGGCCGTGTTGGGACACCTGGGCGTCAACGCGGAACAGACCGCTGTTTACGAGCTTCTGGTAACGGGCGGCAGCCGCACGACCGACGAGATCGGCGCGTCCACCGCCCTGCTGGAGTCGATGCGGGAGCTCGGCATGGTCCGGCACCTGCCCGGCGACGTGTGGCAGGCCGTCCCGCCCGACCTCGCCGTGGAGGCCCTGATCGCGGCCCGCGAGGAGGCCAACCGCCGGGCCCGCGCGGACGTCGGCCCGTTGATGGAGCTGTACCTGCGCAACCGCGACGAGGAGCTGGCGGACAACGCGTTCGTCGAGGTCGTGTCCGGAAAGGACGCAGTGCGCGATCTGTGGCGCACGCTGCTGGGCGGCGCCCGCGAGGAGGTCTGCGTCCTCGACCAGCCGCCGTACCTGTCTCCGCAGGAGGAGCACGCCGAGCTGGAGGACTCGACGCGGCAGCGGGACGTGCAGTGGCGCGTGGTCTACGACAGGTCCGCCGTCGACCTGCCGGGCCGCGTCACCGAGATCATCGAACTGGTCGCGGCCGGCGAACGGGCCCGCGTCACGCCGACGCTGCCGTTCAAGCTCGCCGTGATCGACGCGCACGCGGCGGTGCTGCCGGTGGCGTCCGGCGACGTGATCGACAAGGTGCTGCTGATCCGGCCGTCCGCGTTGCTGGACGTGCTGCGCTCGACGTTCGAGCTGTACTGGGACAAGGGAATCCCGTTCAGCCCCGGCGGCATCTACGCGGCGGCGTCCGATGTGGACCCGAACCTGCTCGGGCTGCTCGCCGCCGGGCTGACCGACGAGTCGATCGCGCGGCAGCTCGGGCTCGCGCCGCGCACGGTGCAGCGGCGGGTGCGGCAGCTGATGGACCGGTGCGGGGCGCAGACGCGGTTCCAGGCTGGTGTGCAGGCGATGCGGCGGGGCTGGCTCTAGGAACGATCTTGAATGCAACCTCCGGTGATCTTGCGGCGTCTTCTTCTTCGCAAGCGAACGATCACCAGGGGGATTCATGCGCATGCGCAACGTGATGGCGGCTGCCCTGACGGGCCTCGCACTGCTCGGTCTCGCGGGCACGGCGTCCGCTCAGACCGGCCTGACGTGGCCGCCGAAGGACGTCACGCCGGTCCACAAGACCAAGGCGGAACTGCAGAAGCAGGCGGACGCGTTCTCCGCCCAGCAGCAGCGGACCTACCCGCGGGCCTTCCGCGGCGCGCAGAACGTCTCGCCCGGCAACTGGGGTGGCGAGGCCGAGGGCGTGTTCGACGACATGCAGTACATGGGCAACACGGTGACGTTCTCCTACCAGGGTCAGAACGTCCGGACGTACACGCAGGTCAACGCTCCTGGCCAGCACGCGTGGTCGCCGGAGGAGTACTGCGAGCAGCCGTGGGCGCACTGCACCGGCCAGGTCAGCGACCACCGGGGCGGCGTGACCGTGTTCTCGAAGAACGAGCAGTTCGGCATCACGGAGGCCCGCAACTTCCGCCGCAACGGTGAGGTGGTCTGGGTCCAGGCCTGGACTCCGGGCACCGAGGCGCAGCTGGCGGTTCTGGCCTCCGACCGCGCGCTCACCTTCACGAGGTAGTTCCTGAGAGAGCGGGCGCTTCCGGTCATGGAGTCACCGGAAGCGCCCGCTCGATCAGCTGGCGACCTTGCGCGCGGCCACCAGCTGCCCGTCCGCGAAGCCCTCGACGCGCACCTCGCGCCCGGTCGCGGTCAACGTCGCGGTGTGCGCGCCGTCGGTCACGTCCAGCGAGGTCATCGGGCGGCCGTCGACGTAGACGTCCACCCGGTCGAGGTTCACGGTGTCCAGGGAGACGGTCGTTCCCTCGACCGCCACTCCGAGCCGCCGCACCGGCAGCGCCTTCAACAGCTCCCCCGCCCGGGCGAGCAGATCCACGTTGCCCTGCAACAGGTCCGCGCGCGTGACCTTGTGCTGGTGCGTCGGACGCACCCCCAGGTCCTCCACCGGCGTGCCGGCGAGCTTGCCGACGCGCAACGTGCGGCGGATCGACACGCGCATGTTCGCCTTGTTGGGCAACGCCTTGTACGGCGACTCGGCGTCGCCCGGCGCCGGGATCGTCAGCAACGTCTTCAGCAGCCCGTGCGTCCACACGTTCGCGCCGCCCGCGCCGGTGTTGTCGTCCACGCCGAGGATCGGGCCCAGTTCGTGGTCGGCCCAGCCCGCCGCGAAGATGTCCGTGGCCGAGTAGCAGCGCGCGTCGGTGATCAGCAGGACCGGGCCGTGATACGTCTGGCCCACCGCGTTCGCGCCGTCGACCGGCGTGATCGTGTGCGAGCAGGAGAACGCCTGGCCGGTCTCCGTCGAGCTGTCGAGCGACGGGAACCACGGGCCGAGGTCGATCTGCCCGGTCGGGTCCTCCGCGTGCCGGCGGCAGATCCGCAGGTTCAGCGGCGTGCTCAGGAACTGCACGGGCTCCGGCTGCACGGGCCGCGGCGTCATCGTCTGCAGCAGGAACTCCGAGGCGAAGATGTGACCGCCGCCGTTGTCCCGGACGTCGACGATGAGTCCGTTCTGCGGCAACAGGTTCGCGAGCCGGACGAACTCGGCGAGGAACGCGTCCGGGTCGTCGACGCTGAACGTGAAGATCCGCAGGTGCCCGAACGTGCCGGACGGCGTGGTGACCGGACGCGCCCGGAACACGCCGGGCATCGTCGTCGCCACGTCCTGCGACGCCATCGCGACCGCGCCGCCGGCGGCCTCGGCCTGCACGACCTTGGGCGCGTGCAACAACTTCTTGGCGCGCGCCTTCTCGTCGGAGTCCAGGTCGACGCCCTGGGCGGCCGCGGCCGGACTCAGCGCGTCGACGTCGGTCATCGGGGGAAGGTTCTCCGTGACCTGCCACTCGACGCGGATGTCGTCGGCGGCGCCGGTCTCGTCGCGGTAGCTGACGACGACCCAGTCCTCGTCGGGCGGGAGCTGGATCACCAAGGGGCGCAACGTGAGCGACTCGAGGCCGCGGGCCAGGTTCGCGGCGGTGTTGCTGCCGGCGAAGATCGCGCCGTTCAGCGCGACCGCGCGGGCGATCGGCGTGCCGTTCCAGTGCGTCACCTCGGCGCCGACCGCGAGGCCGTTGAAGTTCGCGACCGTGCGGGCGACGAGGTACTGCTCGGTGCCGTCGGCGGCGAAGCAACGCTCCAGCTGGAACGGCAGGAAGGCGATCTTGCCCGCGAACGGCGCGGGCAACAGGTAGTTCGTGTGCAGGTCGCGCACCGAGTGGAAGGTGCTCGACAGCTCGCGGTGGAACTGCCACTCCGGCTCGGCGGTGGCATCGGTCTGCCGTTCGAGTCTGGCTCGGAGAACTCTGAGTCTTTGCACAGGATTCACCGCGTGCATGGCGACCTTGAGTGGGAGGTGCGCGTAGTTCTGCTCCAGCAGGATCAGCGCCTGGTCGACGATGAGCTTGCGCTGCGCCAGGGTGAGGGTGCCCGCCGTCGCGTGGAACTCGGCGAGTCCGACGGAGTTTGCGACGTTCGGGTGAGCGGTTGTGGTCATGGTGGGGCCTCCTTGTCCAGTAGAGGCTTTCCAGGGCGTCTGGATACACCTGTTTCACCCGTTCGGCCGCTAACTGGAGCAGTTTCCTGGACGACAACTGGAGTAAAGGGGAGGCCGGTCATGCACCCACGGGTCCTGGAACTGCGCATCCACGGGGTCAACAACACACCCCCTGACGCGATGCTGGCCCTTCCCGAGCACGCCGTCGAACAGTTCCGCGGCGACCGGTTCGGCAGCTTCTGGCGGCCGAAGCCGGACAAGCTCGCCGAGCTGCCACCGGATCACCCCGGACAGGTGCCCGCGGCCGCGCGGCGCGAGGCGTACTCGTGGGGCGGCATGGCGCGCAGCAGTCCTGGCGTGCCGGGCAGCGGGGTGCCGTCGGTGCTCGCGAACGTGCTGGGACGCATCGGCTGGGCGCTGCTGCTGCCGTTCGGGCTGGCGAACGTCGCCTACTGGTCCCGGAAGCTCCCCGACGACTCGACGCCGACGACGAAGCACATGGCCTGGTGGAACGCCGGGCGCGGCGCGGCGTCGACGCGGCTCTTCGGGCTGGGGCTGACGGTGTTGCTGGTGCTCGCGGTGTGCGAGGTCGCGATCGACGTCTACGCGATCCAGTGCTCGCTGCCCGGCACCACGTGCAAGCGGCTGCCGGACTTCCTGGACGTGCTCGGCGATCCCGCGCGGCACGTCCGGGTGCTCGCCGCGTCCGTCGTGCCGGTGTTGCTGTTGCTCGGGCTGGTGGCGCTGACCTCGTTGTCGCGCAGCAGGTACGAGCAGGCGGCGATGCGGCGCAAGCCCGTGCGGCGGCCGGGCGTGATGCTCAGCAGGGCGTCGATGTGGGAGGGCAGCCCGCGGATCCGCCGGCTCACCCGCCTGCACATCTCGGCGGGGTGCTGCGTGGTCGTGCTCGTGACGAGCGTGGAGTTGTGGCGGCACGCGTTCTTCCTGGTGCTGACCGTGCTCGCGGCCGGGGTGCTGGCGGTCGTGATGGCGCGCGTGGTGGTGACGGCGACCGACTGCCCGGACGTGCCGTCGACCGAGAAGGGCGGCCTGTGGTCGTGGCTGCTGATGATCTCGGCGGTGCTCGTGCTGGTGGCGCACGGGTTCGGCCTGTACGCGATCGAGCCGGTGTTCGACGGGCCGTTGTGGCTGACGTCGTGGGGGCCGCCGGTCGTCACGGTCGCGCTGCTCGGGTCCGTGCTGGCGGCGTGGTCGTGGCGGCGCAACGACGCCAAGGGTCCGTTGGTCCTGCTCGTGCTGTTCGTCGCGTTCATGGTTGCCACGTACTGGGTTCCGCTCGCCTGGATCGGCGCGGTCGTGGCCGGCGGGGCGCTGGCGTGGCGGGCCCGGCCGCGTGATGGTGACCAGTGGCAGGCCTGGCGGGGCGCCGGTCCCGGTGTGCTGCTGGGGTTGTCGCTGACGTCGTCGGTGACGATGGCGACCGTGCTGGTGCTGACGTTCCGGGGCTGGGTCGGCACCGGGCTCCAGGCGCCGCCGTTCTACTCGTGGTTCAGCGCCGCGTTCGCCGTCGCGCTGGTCCCGCTGGTGCTGCTGGTGCTCGCGCAGGCCGTCGTGCTGCTGTCGCGGGTGGCCAGGCCCGCCGTGCTCGACGACGAGGCTGAGGTGCTCGTCGTGCGGGTGCGGCACGTGGTCGCGGTGACGCACCGGGCGGAGAACGTGGCGGGCGTGCTGTCGACGCTGGGCGTGCTCGCGTTGCTGCTGACCTGCTACCTGGCGTTCGCCTCGCCCTCGTGGTCGCAGTGGTGGGGTGTGACGTGGGTGGTGGGCAAGGGCGACTGGGTCACCGGGCTCGCCGGGGTCGCGGTGATCGGGTCGTTCGTCGGAGCCGGGATGCTGACCAACCGGCGCCCGCTCGGCCTGGTGTGGGACCTGATGTGCTTCCTGCCGCGCACCGCCCACCCGTTCGCGCCGCCCTGCTACGCGGAACGCGCGGTGCCGGAGATCGCGGACAGGTCTCGCGAGTTCCTGGACGAGTCGCCTGATCACCGGGTGGTGGTGTCCGCGCACAGCCTGGGTGCCGTGCTAGCGGTGGCGGCGCTGTTCGCGTTGCCGGAGGGCTATCTCCAGCGCGTGCGGCTGCTCACCTACGGCGTGCAGCTGCGGCCGTACTTCGGGCGGATCTTCCCCGAACTGCTGGGTCCTTCGGTCCTGGGCACGCCGGAAGTTCGTGCGGGCGCGATGTTCTCGTGCGATCCGTGGCGCCGAAACCCCGGCGACACACCGGAACGCGGGCTCACCAGGTTGATGGGCAAGAACTGGATCAACCTGTGGCGCCGCACCGACTACCTGGGTTTCCCCGTGCACGGCTGGGAACCGAACGACCTCGACCGCCGCGCGGGCGAGACGAACGGGTCACCGGACAAAGTGGAGACTCACGGCGACTATCACCTGTGCACGGCCTATCGAGACGCGCTCACGGAGCTCGTCGCACGCTGATCTGAACCAGTCACCCGATCGTGGACGTGAAGGGGATGGGAACCTGGAACGCAGCTGACTCAAGGAGAAACATGCGCACGACTGTGGCGACCCTCGCGGGAGCCGTACTGCTCACCGGAGGGCTGACCGCCTGTTCGAGCGAGCCCGCGCCCGCACCGCAGGCCCAGGCCGTGCAACTGGTAGCGGAGACCGACGTGGCGGCGCCTGTGGCGTCCGGCGACCAACCGAAGGGCATCACCTACGACGTGGCGCGGATCCCGTTGGGCGCCAAGCTCTCCACCGGCTCGTCCATCGCGAATGGACAGACGACGGTGGAGCTGAAGGTGTCCGGCCTGCTGCCGAACACGAAGTACGGCTCGCACGTGCACACCAAGCCGTGCGGCGCCAAACCGGCCGACTCGGGCCCGCACTACCAGAACGAGAAGGACCCGGTGTCGCCGAGCGTCGACCCGAAGTACGCCAACGCGCAGAACGAGATCTGGCTGGACTTCACCACCGACGCGCAGGGTGCCGCGACCGGCACGGCGACGGTCGGCTGGGAGTTCCGCAAGGGCGAGGCGAACGCCGTCATCGTGCACGCCACGCACTCCAGCACCGAGCACGGCAAGGCGGGCACCGCCGGTGACCGCCTCGCGTGCCTGACCGCCGCGTTCTAGCAGGGTCCGGTCAGGGCCACCCCTCCCGCGAGGTGTGGTCCTGACACCGGTTCCAGCACCGCCGCCCGCACGAGGTTCAGCACCTCGTGCCGGGGTCCGATGCGACGAACGAGCCCGCGCACGCACAGTTCCCGCAGGGACCGGCCGTGCCCGGCGTCCTCCCCCTCCGCCATGCGCACCAGCAGCTCCCGCCCCTCGTCGTCCAATGTGGACAGCGAGCGGCGCAGGGAGTCGCGCAGGTGTGCCGAGGTCGGGTCGAGCGGGTTGGTCCGCAGCCGGTCCAGCAGGTGCTGCGGCGAGTAGACCATGAACCACCCGGCCGCGAACTCCAGCGCGGACGGCAGGCCGTCCAGTTCGTGCACGAGTCCCATGAGCGCGGCCTGGTTGGCCGGCTCCGGCTTGAACGCGGGCCGCACCCGGTGCACGTGCGTGAGCAGCACCCGCATCGCGGCGTCGTCGGCCAGCGCTCCCAGCGGGAACACGTGCTCGTCGGCCAGGCCGGTCGGCGCGAGTGCCGTGACGACGATCCGCAGCCTCGGGTGGGCCTCCAGCAGGCGCGGGTCCGGCAGGTGGTCGGTGACGAGGACGGTGTCCTGGCCGTCGACGACGGACGGGCTCGCCTGCGTGGGATGCCACAGGACCGACCAGCCGTGCCGGAAGTGCAGCTCTCCCGCGACCTCCAGGGCGAGCCGGGTCTTGCCGACGCCGCTCACGCCGGTGATGGTGACCAGCCGCCGCGACTCGTAGCCGCCCGCCTCCGGGCGTCCCTCCGTCAGCAACGCGGCCAGCGCCGCCGCCTCCGCCTCCCGTCCCACGATCAGCCCCGCGGGCCCGGCCGGTGCGGGCGGTGCCACGGCGGTGCGGCCCGCGGACCGGCCTCCCGCCTGTTGCAGGTCCGCGCGGCTGCCGTCGTCGAGCCGCAGCCCGTCGGCGAGCAGGCGCACCGTCTCGGCCCGCGGTGAGCGGGTGCGGCCGCATTCCAGGTCGCGGATGGCCCGCACGCTCACCATCGCGAAGTCAGCCAGCTGTTGCTGGGTGAGGCCCGCGCCGATGCGGTGCGTGCGCAGCAGTTCTCCGAACTCCCTCATCCCGTTCCCCTCCCTCGGACATCGAGTCTCGGGTGAATCGGCCGCCGAAACATGGGTGGCGATCCCCCATATTCACGACCGCCCGCAAATCTGGGGGGTTGGTCCCCATGTGCCGCCCGCCCGCGCGTGCGAGGTTGGCCCGGTGACCTCCGCGGCCGAGACCAGCACCGGCGAGAGCTGGACAGCGGCTTTCGCGCACGCCCTGCGCCCGCTGATCGACGCGTCCCGCACGGAGGTCGCGCCGCCGTTCGACGCGGCGTTCGCCGAACAGCTCGGCCGCCGGCTGGTGGCCATCGCGGCGCGGACGCTCGTGCTGGAGCTGCACACCGCCCGGGACACCCTGACCGCGCCCAGCAGCTCCGAGCGGTTCACCGAGTTCACCCGGACCCTGAGCCTGTCATCGGTCTTCAACCGCTACCCGGTGCTGGCGCGACTGCTCGCGCAGGCCTGCGAGCAGGCCGTTTCGACTCACCACGAGCTGTCGTCGCGGTTCACCCGCGACCGCGGGGAGATCATCCGGACGATCTTCGAGAACGACGATCCCGGCGCGTTGATCTCCATCGAGATGGGCCAGGGCGACGCTCATCGGCAGGGCCGGACCGTGGCGATCCTGACCTTCGAAACCGGCCGACGGCTGATCTACCGGCCTCGGCCGGTCGGGCTGCACGCGCGGTTCCAGGAACAGCTCGACTGGCTTTCCCGGCGAACCGGAATGGAGTTCCGCACCCCGCGACTCCTCCCCCGCGACGGCTACGGCTGGCTGGAACACATCCCGTACGTGCCGTGCGCGGACGTGGCCGGGGTCGCCGAGTTCTACAAGAGGCTCGGCGCGCTGCTCGCGTTGCTCTACGCGGTCGACGGCACCGACATGCACTACGAGAACCTCATCGCGTGCGGCGACCAGCCGGTGCTCGTGGACGTCGAGACGCTGTTCCACCCCACGCTCACGCCGGACACCGATCCCGCGACGCTCGCACTGGTGCGTTCAGTGCACCGCACGGCCCTGCTCCCCCACGTGCTGCTGGGCGACAACGGGGTCGCGGACGTCTCCGGGGTCGGCGGCGATCACGGCGTGCTGTCGCCGTTGGACGCGGTCGACTGGGCCGACGCGGGAACCGACCGGATGCGGCTGGTCCGGCGCCCCAAGACGTCGTCGGGGGCGCTGAACCGGCCCCTGCTGCACGGCGAACCCGCCGAACCGGCCGACTACCAGGACTCGCTTCTGGCCGGGTTCCGCGCGGGCTACGACGCGATCGTGGCGCATCGCGACGAGCTGCTGCGGCTCGTGCGAGCGTGCGTCAACGAAGAAGTGCGGTTCGTGGCACGCGCGACACGGCAGTACGCGCGGTTGCTGGACGAGTCGACGCATCCGTCCGTGCTGGCCGACGCGCTCGACCGCGACCTGGCGTTCGGCGTGCTGGTGGTCGACGATCCGCTGCTCGACCGGCTGGTGCCGTTCGAGGTCTCCGATCTGTGGCGCGGTGACGTGCCGCTGTTCACGTGCCGGCCCGGGTCTACCGACCTGTGGACCGCGTCCGGGCTCCGGCTTCCGGGGATGCTGCCGGAGCCCGGACTGCACGCCGTGACGCGCAAGATCCTGGCGATGAGCGAGGTCGACCGGCACGACCAACAGTGGGTGATCACGGCCCTGCTGGCGTCGCGGCCGCGGCCGGTGTCGCACCACAGCGGCGTCGCGGTGTCCGGGCACGTCGCCCCGGTCGATCCGGATCCGGCACGGCTGCTGGTCGCCGCGTGCGGGCTCGCCGACCAGATCCTCGCGCACGCCGTCACCGGCAGGGACCGCGTCAACTGGCTCGGGCTCGAACTGGTCGACGACCGGCACTGGACGGTGCAGCCGCTCGGCGCCGGTTTGTCGAACGGCTACACGGGCGTGGCGCTGTTCCTGGCCGAACTGGGCGCGCTGACCGGGGCCGCGCGCTACGAGGAGTTCGCGCGCGACGCCCTGCGGCCGTTGCCCGCGCTGCTGGAGATGTTCGCAGAGGAGCCGGAGCTCGTCACCGCGGTCGGCGGCGGAGTCCACGGCCTGGGCGGCATTTGCTACGGCCTCGCGCGTCTCACTTCGTTGCTCGGCCTCGATCCTCAACTGTTGACGCAGGCCGTGCGACTGATGCCTCGAGAAGATTCGTCGCTCACCGTCGTGGACGGAGTAGCGGGCTCGTTGGCCGCCATGCTCGCCGTGGGCACGCCGGAATCACTCGCGCTGGCCGAGCACTACGCATCTACTCTGCGTGGTGCTATTTGCCCCGCGAATGGTTTCGCCCGTGGCCATGCGGGAATCGGATGGGCGCTGAAGCGTTACGCGGCAACGTTTCATGACAGGTTGTCCGACGTGACCGCACGATCGTTCCTGGAGAGCGACGCCATCGACCCGACCGACACCGGCTGGTGCACCGGTCTGGCCGGTGCCGCGCTCGCCCGTGACGACGAGCGCCTGGCCGGCCTGCTGGCGTCCAGGAAACCGTTGCGGGACATGAGTCTCTGCCACGGTGAACTGGGCGTCGTCGAAGCACTGGCCGCGCACCACCCCAGCGCGGCGACCCGTCGCACGGCGTTGTTGCTGGGAGCACTGGAGGAACACGGCGCGCACTGCGCCACCCCGGGCGGAGTGCCGTCACCAGGCCTGTTCACAGGCCTGGCCGGCATCGGTCACGGCCTGCTGCGCCAAGGGTTCCCGATCCCGTCAGTCCTGCTGCTGGAACCGTCACCTGACCAAGAGGAGTGCACCTGATGAACGAGTCCCTGCACCGCACCGCCGACCAGCCCGAACCGGCCGAGCACGCGATCGGGGAGATGGAGCTCGCACCGAGGACCTTCGCGGGTGCGCGGGCGCGGGCGTTGATGGGCGTGACCATGGCGATGAGCGCGTTCGTGGCCATCACACCCGCGATCTCGGACACCACGGTGAGCGACAAGTAGGAAACTTTCACCCCTAATACGCCTGGGCAGCCGATACGGAGAACTGCACAGGACCGTTAGGGTCCAGACATGCAGACCCGAGCGCCTCACGTGGTCGGCCGTGATCGCGAGGTCACGGCCATCACGGGGGCACTCGAACACACGCGCGAGTCCCGTGGCGGCGCCGTCTTCCTCACCGGGGAGGCGGGGATCGGCAAGTCCAGGCTCGCCCGGTACGCGGCGGGGCACGCGTACGACGAGGGCATGCGGGTGCTCAAAGGACGCGGCACGACGATCGGGCCGATGGTGCCGTTTCGTCCAATCGCGGAAGCACTTCTGGGTCTGTTCCGCGGCGAACCGCCGGACGACTCCGCTCTGGGACCGTACAAACCCGTGCTGGGCACGCTGATCCCGGAGTGGCACGACCACCGGTCCACGACGGAATCCGTCGTGGTTCTGGCAGAGGCGGTGCTCCGGCTGCTCGCGTCCGTCGCGCGCAAGACGCCGTGCCTGCTCGTGCTCGAAGACCTGCACGAGGCGGACGCGGAGACGCTCGCCGTCGTGGAATACCTCGCGGACAACCTGGAGGACCAGCCGGTCCTGCTGCTCGCCACGATCCGCACCGAACCCGGTCACGCGCTGGAACTCGTGCACCGGATGGGGCGACGCGGGTCCGGCAGTCTGGTGGAGCTGCAGCGGCTCTCGCAGGACGAGGTCGGGCAGATGACGGCCGCCTGTCTGGAGAGCGAGCTGGTACCGGCGGAGCTCGTCGATCGCTTGTGGACGGACAGCGCCGGAAACCCGTTCGTCATCGAGGAACTGCTGCACGGCATGGTCAGCGGCGGCCTGCTCGTCGCGGGGGCGCACGGCTGGCAGGTGCTGGGCGAGCTGAAACTGCCGGTGCCGGCGGCGTTCGTGCGCAGCGTCGCGCACCGCACGGACAGGCTGGGACCGCAGGGCCGCGAGGTGTTGTCCATCGCGGCGGTGCTGGGCCACCGGTTCCCGCTCTCGGTGGTGCAGAAGGTGACCGGTACCGACGACCGCGCGTTGCTGAGTCACCTGCACGCCGGGGTGGCCGCGCAGCTCGTGACGCCGGACGAGCCCGCGCCGGACTGGTACGCGTTCCGGCACCCGCTCACCGCGGACGCGTTGCTGGCCCACCTGACCCCGGCCGAACGCGTGAACCTGTCGTGGCGCACGGCCGACGCGATCGAGGACCTGCACGCGGGCCTGCCCGGCGACTGGTGCCCGCTCGTCGCGCAGCTGCGCTTCGACGCCGGATCGCCCACCAGGGCAGGACTTCTGTTCGCCGAGGCGGGCAAACGGGCGCTGGCGGGTGGTGCCGCGGAGTCGGCCGTTACGTTGCTCGACCGCGCGCAGGGCCTGCTCACCGACGAGGCGGCCGCCCGCGCCGACGTGCTGGACACGCTGCTGCCGGCGCTGGCCGAGACGGGCGACTTCGAACGCGCCTTCGCCCTGGAGATGAACGACCTCCAGGGGCTGGACGGCGCCCGGCGCGCGAAGCTCCACACGCGACTGGCGCGCGTCGCCTATCTCGCAGGCTGGTTCACCGAAGGCGTGGAACAGGTGCGCGTCGCGAGGACCTTGCTCGGGCCGGACGCGCCCGACGAACTGGTCGCGCAGCTGGACGTCAACTCCGCCTACCTCACGCTGAACATCCCGAGCGCCGACCGGATCTCCTCGGCCGCGGGTCTCGCCCGCCAGGCGGCACTGGCGGCCGACCGGGCGCAGCTGCCGATGGTGGCGTGCGAGGCTTGGCAGCTGCTCGGGATCATCGCGCGCGAGCAGGACATCGACGAGGCGAACACCTGTTTCAGCAAGGCACTCGCGCTCGCGGACGCGCACCAGATGCCGATCCAGCACGTCTACGCGCTGGTTCGCCTGGCGGGCAACGACTGGCTGCAACACGGCGCCACCGCGTCGCTCGGCCGCACGCACGCCGAGGCGTGCCGGGCGGGCGCGATCACCGTGGCGCACAACGTGGACGCGATCCTGGCGTTGCAGTCCGTGCTGACCGGGGACTACGCGGTGGCGGCCGAGGAGATCGCCCGCTGTCTGCGCACGACGACCCGCCTGCGCTTCCACGCGCTGACCCGCTATCTGTTGATGGCGAAGGCGACGCTGGCCGCGCACCGGGGCGACCGCGCCGGGACGGACGACGCCATCAGCGAGTTCGAGGCGGTCGCGAAGAACGGGGCGCAGGAGTACCCGCTGTGCTTCGGGCTCGCCCGCGCGTTCTGCGCCCTGCTGGAGGAGAACCACCCGCTGGCGATGGCGGAGCTCGACCGCGCGCTCGCGCTGGAATCGCAGAACCCCACCACGTTCCACCTTTCCGGCACACACGGAATGCGGGTGCTGCTCGGCGTGCTCGACGGCCGGTTCGGCTGGTCCGACTACTGGGAGCTGACCGCGGCCTCCGCCTCGGGAATGCGGTGGAACCGGCAGTTCACCGAACTGGCACACGCCGTGCTCCTCGGTCGCGACAACCGGTTCGCCGAGGCGCTGGAGGCGTTCCAGCTCGCCCAGAAAGCCTCGGAGCTGTATCCGCTGGCGCGGCATCTGGGCCGGCGGCTGATCGCGGCGGAGGCGGCTTCGTGGGGCGATCCGGTGTCCTGGCTACGTTCGGCCGAGGAGTACTTCCACCAGGCCACGATTCCTGCGGTGGCGTCGGCGTGCCGCGGCCTGCTGCGCCAGGCCGGTGCGCCGGTCCAGCAACGCCGCAACGGCACGGAACAGGTGCCTCGGCAGTTGCGCGGGCACGGCGTGACGGTGCGCGAGTTCGAGGTGTTCGTGCTGCTGGCCGACCGAATGGGCAACAAGGCGATCGGGACCCGGCTGCACATCTCGCCGCGTACGGTGGAAAAGCACGTCGCCTCGCTGATCGCGAAGACCGGCCAGCCGGACCGTGAAGCGCTTTCCACCTACGCGGCCGCGTTGAGCCGCTAGTTTCGATCTGGGCCGAAACGTCGAGGGGCATCGGCCGAAAGACTGATGCAACCTCCGGGACCTATCGGGTGTCCTTATCGGTAGGTTGGTCGAAACGACATGGGGGACGTTCGTGCGCAAAATTGTTCTCGCGCCGCTGTGCGCGCTGGTCACGGTGAGCGTGGCTGCGTGCAGTCCGTCAGGTCCGGACCAGACCAATCCGGAGCTGGCACCGCGCGGCACGGCGATGACCAAGGTCAAGCCCACCAGGCAGGACCTGACCACCAAGATCAGCATCACCGGCAAGGTCGAGATGAACCCGACGTTCGGGCTCGTCGCGCCGGTCGCGGGTGAGGTGCGGTACTTCGACGTCCCGGCGCCGAACGGCACGCCGACCAGGCCCATCCGGGTCGCCACGGTGTGGAAGGACCAGACGCCGAACTACGTCGAGGCGCCTCCGGGTTCCACGTTCAGCGGCCGGCTCGTCGACGACAAGGCGACGGTGACGGCGGGCATGCCGATCGCGTCGGCCAAGCACGTCGGTTACGCGATCGTCGGCGACATCGACGGCCAGCAGGCGTACAAGATCAACGGCGCGCTCACCGACGTGGTGGTGCAGATCAAGAACGGCCCCGGCCCGTTCCCGTGCACGGTGCTCGGCACGATCGCCGCGCTGCCGCAGGGCACGATCCCGGAGAAGCCGCCGGTCACGCCGGACACCAAGGACGACAAGAAGGACCAGCCGCAGCAGACCCAGCCCAAGGACCAGCCGCAGCAGCCGAGCACCTCAACCGGCCTGCGCATCGTGTGCACCGCGCCGGCGGACGTGCAGATGATCAACGGCGCCAGCGCGTCGATCGAGGTCACCACCGGCAAGTCGGCGCAGGCACTGGTCGTTCCGGTCGAGGCCGTCGCGGGTGCGCAGGGCAAGGGCAAGGTCGACGTCATCGCGGGTGACGGTTCGCGCCGCACCACCGACGTGACGCTGGGGCTGACCGACGGCAAGGTCATCGAGGTCAAGTCGGGTCTCACCGGCGACGAGGAACTGGCCGTGCCGGGCCCGAACCTGCCAGAGGGTCAGCAGCAGGGCGGCGACCAGACCAAGCCGACGGGTCCGTGATGACGCAGTCATTCGATCAACCCACGGTTCAGGTGCAGGCACCGCTGCTGCAGCTCAACGGCATCACCAAGGTCCTGAAGGGGCAAGGGGAACCGCGCACGATCCTGTCCGGCGTGGACTTCACCGTCCATCCTGGACAGAGCGTGGCGATCCTCGGCCGGTCCGGCTCCGGCAAGTCGACGCTGCTGTCGCTGATCGGGCTGTTCGACCGCGCCGACGAGGGCCAGTACTTCCTGCACGGCAACGACATCACGAAGCTGCCCGAGCGCAGGGCCGCGGCGTTGCGCAGCGCGGAGTTCGGGTTCGTGTTCCAGCGCTTCTTCCTGCTCAAGCACCTCACCGCGGCGCAGAACGTGGCGATGGCGCTGGTCAACGGCCAGGGCTGGTCGGCGCGGCGCAAGCGCAGGCAGCAGGTGATGGAGGCGCTGGAGCAGGTCGGCATCGCGCACCTCGCGAAGTCCAAGCCCACCAGGCTTTCCGGTGGTGAGCAGCAGCGCGTGGCGATCGCCCGCGCACTCGTGCGGCAGCCGCGGATCATCCTCGCCGACGAGCCCACGGGCGCGCTCGACACCGAGACGGGCAACCTCGTCGTCGAGGTGCTGCTCAACACGACCAGGCAGGGCTGTGGCCTCGTGCTGGTGACGCACGACCACGACCACGCGCGCAAGATGGGCCGCGTGATGGAGCTCCGCGACGGGCGGTTCAACTGATGCTTTCCGGCAAGTTCCGGTCCGCCCTGGTCATCGGCGGACAGGGCATCCGCGCCCGAAAACTGCGCACGTTCCTCTCGATGGTCTCGCTGTTCCTGGGTGTTCTCGCCGTCGTCGCCGTGCAGGCGGGGTCCGAGATCGCCGAACGCGCGATGCTCACCGACGTCGAACTGCAGTCGGGCAAGGACGGCACGATCCGGGGTTACGTCCCCGGCGAGAAGGGCGCGCCGGGCATCGTCGAGTCGACGTTCAAGGGCCGCACCGACGCCGTCGCGATGATCAGCTCGCAGGCGATCATCGGCGAGCCGGGCGTGCGGCCGATCAACGAGGGCGGCGCGCCGTTCGAGTACGCCGGCCAGGGCAGGGGCTACTACGGCCCGAGGATGATCTGCGACTCCAACGGCACGTGCCAGGAGCAGAAGGAGCCGGAGAAGAAGCCGGACGGCCAGGCCATCGAGGTCAGCATGGTCGCGCTGACCGGCGACATCCGCCCGTTCAAGCCGTTCCGCCCGGTCTCGGGCAGCTGGCTCGACTTCGGGACCGCGCCGTCGCTCGCTCCCCGGATCGTGCTGAACGAGGAGGCCGCCAAGGGCCTGCGGCAGTACCGCATCCCCGGCGAGATGACGATCGAGGGCGCCACCCACCACGTGACGCCGCAGATCATCGGGGTGGTGCAGGACGGCGACATGCAGCCGCGCATCTACATGCGGCTCGACGAGCTGCGCACGTGGATGCCGGCGGCCTCCGAGACCAGCAACGCCAACCAGTTCCGCGGCGGCGGCACGAGCCTCGAGCTGTTCATGCAGCCGGGCACGGACGACCTGCAGCAGATGCTCAAGGCGAAGCTCGTCGGCGCGGGCCTGCCTCAGGAGCAGATGCAGTTCCAGGCGGTGAAGTCCAAGGAGCGCATGGAGTCCGAGCTCCGGATCATGCGACTGATCTTCCTCGGCATGGCGTTCCTGGTGCTGCTGATCGGTGTCGCGGGCATCCTGAACGTCGGCCTCGCCACGGTCGGCGAGCGCGTCGAGGAGTTCGCACTGCGCCGCGCGGTCGGCATGTCCCGGCTGCTGCTCGCGGGCATCGTGCTCGCGGAGACGTTGCTGACCGGTCTGCTGACCGCCGCGCTCGCGATCGGCGCGGGCGCCGCCGGGTTGCAGATCGCGCTGATGATGTTCGGCAGCCGCTTCCCGTCGCTGCAGGGCACCGCCTTCCCGTGGGAGGCGGGTGTCGCCGGTGTGATCGCGGGCCTCGTCGCCGGTGTGCTGGGTGGACTCATCCCGGCCATCCGGGCGGCGCGGATCCCGATCGCCACAGTCATGCGGGCCTGAGGCGGCCCGTTGCCGACGAAGCCCCGGACCGCGATCATGCGGGCCGGGGCTTCGTATTTCGTCAACTAGTTGAGCTCGTCCGGGTTCGGGCCGATGCGGCCGCCACGGTCCAGAGTGGACAGCGCCTCGATCTCGGCGTCCGGCAGCTCGAAGCCGAACACGTCGAAGTTCTCCCGGATCCGGGACGGCGTCACGGACTTCGGGATCACGACGTTGCCGATCTGCAGGTGCCAGCGCAGCACGATCTGCGCGGCGGACTTGCCGTGCGCCAGCGCGATCTTCTGCACGACCGGGTCGCTCAGCAGCTCGCCGCCCTGGCCGAGCGGCGACCAGGCCTCGGTCTGGATGCCGTGCTCGGCGTTGAACGCGCGCACGTCGGCCTGCTGGAAGTACGGGTGCACCTCGATCTGGTTGACCGCCGGCACGACGCCGGTCTCGTCGATCAGCCTGCGCAGGTGCTCGGGCTGGAAGTTGGAGACGCCGATCGCGCGGACCCGGCCCTCCTTCTGCAGCTCGACGAACGCCTTCCAGGTGTCGACGTAGTTGTCGCGGGCCGGGGTCGGCCAGTGGATCAGGTACAGGTCGAGGACGTCCAGGCCGAGCTTGCCCAGCGACACGTCGAACGCGCGCTTCGCCGAGTCGTAGCCGTGGTCGGCGTTCCAGAGCTTGGTGGTGACGAAGACGTCGTCACGGTCCACACCGGACTGGGCGATGGCGGCACCCGTGCCGGCCTCGTTGCCGTAGGCCGCGGCCGTGTCGATGCTGCGGTACCCGGCCTTCAGGGCCTCCGCGACGGCGGGGGTGGCCTCCGCGTCCGGCACCTGCCAGACGCCGAAACCGAGCTGGGGCATGGTGACGCCGTTGTTGAGCTTCACGGTGTTCAAAGCGGAATCCTCACGTGGTTACGACTGTGTTCGATCAAGGGAGCAGCGTCGGAGCGGTGCCGCCGTCGACGCGCAACGCGGCTCCGGTCGTCGCGGACGACAGGTCCGACGCGACGTAGGTGATGAGGTTCGCGACCTCGTGGGGGCGGATCAGGCGGCCCAGCAACAGGGTGGGGCGTTCGGTGCGGACGAACTCCGCCTCGCCGCCGTCGCCGACGCGTTCGCGGATGAACTCCTCGACGCCGGGCGTGAGAGTCGGGCCGGGCAGCACCGAGTTCACGGTGACGCCGGTGCCCTTGACCTCCTGGGCCATGCCGCGCGAGATGGCGATCTGCGCGGTCTTGGTCATGCCGTAATGCACCATCTCGGTCGGCGTGAAGACGCCGGACTCGCTGCTCACGAAGATGACCCGGCCCCAGCCGCGTTCGACCATGCGGGGCGTGTAGTGCCGCGCGAGCCGGACGCCGGACATGACGTTGGTGTCGAAGAACCGCTGCCACTCGGCGTCGTCGATCTCGAAGACCGGCTTCGCGCCGTAGATGCCCAGGTTGTTGACGAGCACGTCCACGTCGGGCACTTGGCCGGTCAGTTCGGCCGCGCCCTCGGCGGTCGCGAGGTCCGCCGCGACACCGCGCACGTCACCGTGGGCGCTGAGCTTGCCGACCGCCTCGGCCACGCGGTCCTCGGCGCGGCCGGTGATGACGACGGCGGCACCTGCCTTGAGCAGGCCTTCCGCGGTGGCGAAGCCGATGCCCGCGGTGGAGCCCGTCACAAGTGCCGTGCGTCCCGACAGATCCATGTCTCTCCCCGGTAGACTTGTTGAAGACGATTACAAGCGTACGCAATAGTTGCACACGCTGTCTATTCGAGAAGGGTTGACCTATGTCACTGGACGACGACGCCGTCCAGGCGCGCGCGCAGGGCTGGCGCACGCTCGCGGCGCTGCACGCGCGCATCGAGGACCGCCTCGAGAGAGCGCTGCAGAAGGCGCACGGTCTCTCCGTCAGCGAGTACACCGTTCTGGACGTCCTCAATCGCCAGGACGGTTTCCACCTTCGGATGAACCAGCTCTCCAACGCCGTGGTGCTCAGCCAGTCAGCCACAACGCGCCTGGTCACGCGACTCGAGGACCGCGGCCTGCTCGCGCGCTACCTCTGCCCCACCGACCGGCGCGGCATCTACACCGAGGTCACCGAGAAGGGCCACGAGCTGCTCGCGCTCGCTCGTCCCACGCACGACGAGGTGCTGTCCGAGTCGCTGTCGGAAGCCGGGGACGTTCCCGAGCTGAAGCCACTCGTTGAGGCGCTCGCCAAGCTGTAACCGCTGGAGCAAGATCGCGCGCATGGATCTCCACGCCCTGATCCGCGCCGAGGCGCCGGTGGCCGAGCAGCAGCGCGCCCTCACCGACCCGGTGCTGGCCGCGCTCGTCGACCACGGCGTGCACCGCCTGATCGCCCCGAAGCGCTACGGCGGCGCCGAACTCGGCCTGCCGCAGTGGAGCCGGGAGGTCCAGGAGCTGTCGCGGTCCGACGCCTCGACCGGCTGGACCGCGATGACGACCACCATCTCGTCGTCGCTGGCCTGGTACCTGCCTGTCGACGCCGCCGACGAGGTGTTCGGCGACCCGCGCGCGTTGATCGCGGGCACCGCCGCGCCGTTGGGCAAGGCCGTGGAGACCGACGGCGGCTATCGCGTGACCGGCCGTTGGGGCTGGGGTAGCGCTGTCACTCATTCCTCGTGGGTCATCGGTGGCACTCTCACGCCCGTGGGCCCGCGTCTGGCCGTGTACCCGCGTGAGGACGTGACGATCCACGACACGTGGCACGCCGCCGGCCTGCGCGCGACCAGTTCGCACGAGTTCTCTCTCACGGACGCCTTCCTGCCGTCACGCCGTGCGGTGTGGCCGATCGGCATCACCCCCGGCATCGAGGGCCCGATCACGGTGTTCCCCTACTTCAGCTTCCTGGCCGTGGGTGTCGCGTCCGTGTGCCTGGGCGTGGCCCGCCGCGCGATCGACGAGATCGAGGCGCTGGCCGTCGAGAAGGTGCCGCAGTACGCGACGTCCCGCCTCGCGGAGCAGACCGGCGTGCAGATCGAGCTCGCGACGATGGAGGCACGGCTGTCGGCGGCGACCGCGTTCCTGCACGAGGCGTTGAGCGCGGCCTGGGACCACGCGGTCAGCGGCTCGCAGACACCCGATCCGGTGAAGGCGCGGCTGCGGCTGGCCTGCTCGTTCGCCTCGGGCGAGGCGACGGACGTGACGCAGAAGGCGTTCGCGGCGGGTGGCGGCAGTTCGGTGTTCGAGTCTTCTCCGCTGCAACGCTGCCTGCGCGACGTGCACGTCGCCGCGCAGCACACGGTGGTGTCGCGCCGGATGCTGGAGACGTACTCGATGCTCAAGCTGGGGCTCGCGCCGGACATGACGAGGTTCTGATGGACGCGCTCGAGGCGATCATGACGACGCGGGCGATCCGCCGGTTCACCGACGAGCCCGTCTCCGAGGACGACGTGTGGACGTGTCTGCGCGCGGCCCAGCAGGGACCGTCCGGCGGCAACGTCCAGCCCACGCGGTACCTGGTCGTCACCGATCCGGACGTGCGCGCCGAGGTGGGCAGGCTGTACCGCAGCGCGTTCACCCGCTACGCCGAGATGGCGCCGGACCGCACGGACGCCGTCGGCCTGCGCATCGGCCGGTCCGCGAACCACCTCGCCGACACCCTCGCGTCAGTGCCGGTGATCGTGTTCTTCCTCATGCCGCGCCTGCCGTCGCTGGTGAAGGGCATCGACATCGGACCGGTGCACGCGTCGGTCTACCCGGCCGTGCAGAACTTCTGCCTGGCCGCACGCGCGTTGGGGCTCGGCACCACGCTGACCACGGTGATCAGGGTGCATCAGACCGAGGCGCTGGACCTGCTCGGCGTGCCGGACAGGTGGGAGATCGCCGCGATGGTGCCGCTCGGCCACCCCGCCGAGCAGTTCTTCGTCGCCGTGCGACGCGACGTGGCGGAGGTGACGTCGTTCGACCGCTGGAGTTAGTTAGGGTGCATTCATGCCCGACACGCAGTACGAAGACCTGCTCCGCCACGTCCTGAAAGAGGGCGTGCGCAAGGAGGACCGCACCGGCACCGGCACGCGGTCGATCTTCGGCCACCAGCTGCGCTACCCGCTCGCCGCCGGCTTTCCGCTGATCACGACGAAGCGCGTGCACTTCAAGTCGATCGCGTACGAGCTGCTGTGGTTCCTGCGCGGCGACAGCAACGTTCGCTGGCTCCAGGAACACGGTGTGTCCATCTGGGACGAGTGGGCCTCCCCCGAGGGCGAGCTGGGCCCGGTCTACGGCGTGCAGTGGCGGTCGTGGCCGACCCCCGACGGCGGGCACGTCGACCAGATCGCCGAAGTGCTGAAGACGTTGAGGACGAACCCGGACTCGCGCCGGATCATCGTCTCCGCCTGGAACGTCGGCGAGATCCCGAACATGGCGCTGCCGCCGTGCCACGCGTTCTTCCAGTTCTACGTGGCGGACGGCAAGCTCTCCTGCCAGCTCTACCAGCGCAGCGCGGACCTGTTCCTCGGCGTGCCGTTCAACATCGCCTCCTACGCGCTGCTGACGCACATGATCGCCGCGCAGACCGGCCTCGGCGTCGGCGACTTCATCTGGACCGGCGGTGACTGCCACATCTACGACAACCACGTCGAGCAGGTCGAGCTGCAGCTCAGCCGGGACGCGCGCGAGTTCCCGACGCTGAAGGTGGCGGACTCCCCCAGTCTGTTCGATTACAAGTACGAGGACTTCACGATCGAGGGCTACGACCCGCATCCCGGCATCAAGGCCCCGGTGGCGGTGTGATCGGGCTGATCTGGGCCCAGGCCGCGAACGGCGTGATCGGCCGCGACAACGCGATCCCCTGGCGCATCCCCGAGGACATGAAGCACTTCCGGGAGATCACCGCGGGCTCGGCCGTCCTCATGGGACGCCGCACGTGGGAGTCGCTGCCGTCGCGCTTCCGGCCGCTGCCTGGGCGCCGCAACCTGGTGCTGTCGCGCACCGGACAAGAAGGCGCGGAGACGTTCGACAGCCTGGAGAAGGCCCTGGCCGACGTCACCGGCGACCTGTGGGTGATCGGCGGGTCCGCGGTGTACGCCGCGACGCTGCCGTTCGCGGACCGCGTCGAGGTGACCGAGATCCGCGAGACGTTCGAGGGCGACACCTTCGCACCGGCCGTGGAGCGGGAGCCGGTCAGCGTCGGTGAGTGGCTGGAGTCCGGCTCAGGCCTGCACTACAGGTTCATCAGCTACTAATCGACAGCCCAGACTGTTCAGTCTAGGCTGTCTATTGTGACCGAACCCGCCGCCATCAACCAGCAGCTGCGCGTCTTCGTCGGACGACTGAGGCGCAAGCTGCAGGACGAGTCGTCGGTGGACGACCTGAGCGCACCGCAGGCCTCCGCACTGGCCCGGTTGCTGCTGCTCGACGAGCCGTCGACCGCCAGCCAGCTCGCGGGCGCGGAACGCGTGAAGCCGCAGTCCATGGCCAAGACGCTGACTTCTCTGCACGAGCAGGGCCTGATCGAACGCGCGGCCGACCCCGCCGACGGACGCCGTCAGCTGATCACGCTCACCGCCGAGGGCCGCGCGGCCGCCCAGGGCGCGCGGGCGACCCGCATCGAGTGGCTGACCGAGGCGTTGACCCGGCAGTTCACCGAGTCCGAGCGGCAGGTGATCGCCGAGGCGCTGACGCTGCTGGAGCGCGTGGTGGACGAATGACCACCGCCACCGGGTTCGACCGACGCCTGATCACCCCACTGGTGGCCGGCGCGGTGCTGAACCCGATCAACACCACGATCCTGTCCGTCGCGCTGGTGCCGATCGGGGCGTCGTTCGGCGAACCGCCCTCGGCGACGGCGTGGCTGATCACCTCGCTGTACGTGGCCACCGCGATCGGGCAACCGGTGGCGGGCCGCCTGATCGACACCTACGGGCCGCGCAGGCTGTTCCTCCCCGCCACCGCACTCGTCGGGATCGCGGGCGTGCTGGGTGCCCTCGCACCGAACCTGGCCGTGCTCGTCGTGGCACGCGTGCTGCTCGGCCTCGGCACGTGCGCCGGCTACCCCGCCGCGATGCGCCTGCTCCGGGACGAGGCCGACCGCACGGGCGAGGACAGCCCCGGCGGCATCCTCACGATCCTGGCGATCGCCACCCAGACCGTCTCCGTGATCGGCCCGCCGCTGGGCGGCCTGCTCGTCGACTTCGGCGGCTGGCGCACGACCCTCGCGATCAACGTCCCGCTCGCCCTGGCCGCGTTCGCGCTGGGGTGGCGCTACTTCCCGCGTGCGCGGCCGGAAGCCGGGGAACGCAGGCCCCTGTTCGACCTCAGCGGCCTGAACACGCCGTTGATGATCACCTACGGCCGCGCGCTGCTCGCGTACCTGGTGTCGTACAGCTTCGTCTACGGCTTCACGCAGTGGCTGGAGGCGGGGCGCGGGCTCAGCGCGGGCCAGGCGGGCCTCGTGATGCTGCCGATGTTCGGCGTCGGCATCGTCGTGTCGGCGATCACCGGACGCAGCCAGGCGTTGCGCGGCAAGCTGATCGTCGCGTCGATCGCCCAGATCGCGGCCTGCGTGCTGCTGCTCCTGCTGCACCCTTCGAGTCCACTGTGGATTCTCGTGGTGGTCGTCGTGATCACCGGTGTGCCCCAGGGCCTCAACAGCCTGGCGCTGCAGAACGCCGTGTACCGCCAGGCGGATCCTGCCGCCGTCGGCGCCTCGGCCGGACTGCTGCGCACGTTCGGCTACCTCGGCGCCATCGTCTCGTCCACCGTGCAGGGACTCGTGTTCGGCGACACCGCCGACACCGACGGCCTGCACGAGCTCGCGGTGTTCCTCGTCGTCGCGGGAGTCGTGTACCTGCTCGTCAACGTGTTCGACCGCTCCCTGAAAGGCACGACATGACCACCGCACTGCTCGTCATGGACTTCCAGACCGGCATCGTCGGCCGCATCCCCGGCGCGGAGGCGTTGCTGGGCAACGTCGCCACCGCCGTCGACACCGTGCGCGGCCAGGGTGGTCACGTCGGGTGGGTGCGTGTGGCGTTCGAGGACGCCGACTTCGCCGCGATCCCGTCCACGAGCGTCATGGCCGGCATGGTGACGTCCGAGCTGCGTGACGCGATGCACGCCGACTCCCCCGCCACCCAGATCCACGCCCAGCTGACTCCGCTCGCGGACGACATCGTGGTGCGCAAGACCCGCGTCGGAGCGTTCACCACCACTGACCTCGATGCGCAACTGACCGACCGTGGCGTCACCAAGCTCGTCCTGGCCGGTATCAGCACCAGCGGCGTCGTGCTCAGCACCGTGCGCGAGGCGATGGACCGCGACTACGCGATCACCGTGCTCGCCGACGCGTGCGCCGACCCGGATCCGGCCACCCACGAGTTCCTCATCGGCACGCTGTTCCCCCGGCACACGACCGTGAGCAGCGTCCGGGACCTCTAACGCCGGCCGCCGGGCTCCCACTCGTGCACCTCGACGGCGTCGTAGCGGTCCGCGGTCAGGACTGAGGCCGGGTCGGCCGACCTGACCAGCGCCGCCGTCCCCAGCCACGCCGTGCCGTCGTCGGACAGCAACGGCCCGTACGCGATCAGCTCCTCGGGGCGTGCGGGCACGAGGTCCGCAGCCTCTCCGGAACCGAACCCGAGCACCAGGTGACCACTGCCCCGGGGCGAGTCCCACATCGTGCGACCGAGCACGTTGCGCCACCGGCGCACCAGCACGTCCCGGTAGCCACCGGCCTGGTAGACGGGCTCGTCGAACGCGAACGCACGGGCCGCCGCCGCGTCCGGCACGTCGACGACGTGCACGCTGCCGGTGAGCACACCGTCCGCGAACGTCGGGCCGCGGGCGATGAGCTCGAAGCCGTCCATGTAGGACCAGTGCTCCTCGATCAGGGCCGAGCGCAACGGCATCGAGCCGGGCCGGTCCCGGTGGTAGCAGAGGAACTCCACCTAGAGCCCGACCTCCGTGGCCCACACGGGAAGGACGTACCCCTCGGCCGTCTCCGGCCGGACGTTCGCGAGGTAGGCACCGACGACGTCCTCCAGCTTCGCGTCCGGATCGATCTTCGAACCGAACGGCAGCGCGTCCTTCTTCGCCGAGGTCGTCGAACACCTCAGGTGTCCTGCCTGCACGTCGAACCAGACGTAGAACGTCGCGGTCCGCTCCATCAGCGTCACGCGCTCACCGAGGCGTCGCGCGGTGTCCTCGAACGCGGCGACCACCTCCGCCGCCACGGGTGTCTCGTCCCTGGCCTGACCCAGCGACCAGGTGTTCTCCTCGGCCTGGGCCTGGAGGTCACCCGTCAGCTGCAACGGCTCGTCCGCGACCTCGCGGATCCACTTCGTCAGCGTCACCGGCGCCGTGCCCTCGCGTGCCACGCTTCCACGATCAACTCCTCCAGCTCCCCCACGTCGATGTGCTCCAGCCGCACCAGGATCGCGGGATACCCGTTGAAGTGCGGCGTCGTGAAGTAGACCGAGTGGTCCGAGGCGAGCAACGCCTCCTTGGCCCCCAGGTCCGGCACGCGGGCGGCCAGGATCGGTCCGGACGGGGCCGCCGCGCCCAGCGCTGAAAGATCGGTCTTGCGCAGCGGCCGTTCCCAGACGAACAGCTTGTCCTTGACCCTCCAGTCGACGACGCCCTCGCGCACCCGCTCCGTGACATCGGGCATGGAGGTGGCGATCCGGTGCACGTCGTCCCAGGTGGCCATCACAAGCTCCTACAGGTGGTCCGGCGGACGCTGCTGCTCGGCCAGGAACCGTTCGAACTCGGCCCCCAGTTCGTCCGCGCTGGGGAGGTCGGTGGTGCCCACAGTCTGGATGAACGCGTCGTACTGCCGCTCGAGCGCTTCCACCACCTGGGCGACCTCCTCGGACTCCGCGACCTGCCGGTGGATCTCGGCGTCGGCGGCCTGCGCGGCCTCGACCAGCGAGCCGATGGGCAGCGCGAGGCCCGTGGCGCGGGCGAGGGCGTCGAGCAGGGTCACGGCGGCGGTCGGGTACTGCGACTGCGCCAGGTAGTGCGGCACCTGGGCGGCGAAGCCCATCGCGTCGTGACCGGCCTGGCCGAGGCGGAACTCCAGCAGCCCGGACACGTTGCCGGGCACCTGCACGCGGTTGAAGAACGGCTGGTACTCCGACACGAGCTCAGGGCGCGTGGCGTGGCCGATGACGTTCAACGGCCGTGTGTGCGGCACGCCCATCGGGATGCCGTGGAAGCCCACGGTCAGACGCACGCCCCAGCGGTCGATCAGCGAGCGCACGGCCTGGATGAACGCCTCCCAGCCGCGGTCCGGCTCGGGGCCGGTGAGCAGCAGGAACGGGTGGCCCGCACTGTCCCACAGCAGGTGCACGACCAGTTCCGGGGCGGCGTAGTCCTCCCAGTGGTCGGTCGCGTAGGTCATCAGCGGGCGGCGCGACCGGTAGTCGATCAGGCCGTCGATGTCGAAGCGCGCGACGACACGGCTTTCGAGGGTCTCCAGCAGGTGCTCGGTGAGCAGGCGGCCCGCGGCACCGGCGTCCATGAAGCCCTCGAAGTGGTGCAGCAGCACCGCACCCGTGAGGTCCGGGACCTCCGAGTCCACCTCGTACAGGTTCTCCGGGTCCACCGCACGCCTCCTGAACTGTCGCTCTCGTCTCGTCCAAGCCAACCACGTGGACACGGAACTGATTCCGCTCGGGTCGATTAGCCCATACGGACCGTGTGCGCGCATCACCTCACGGGTACTCCATCGCGGTGTATAGGCGCTGGGTGACGCGTGGAGCATTGGTCGCGGCCGTCCTCATTCTCCTCGGAGCGGCGGTCTTCGGCTTCGCACAAATAAAACCTTTCGGTGACGAATCGATCGATCGCAGCCAGCCCGCGATGCTGAAGTCGGTGCGGGACCTGAGCCAGTACCACGCCGCTGCGGGCGAGTTCCAGGTCGTGCTGGACATCGAGAACGACGTGAAGTGGGTGCCGGACGCGCTGGCGGGCGAACGCACGTTGTTCGTCGCGGCCGGGTCGGTCAACGCCTTCGTGGACCTGGGGACTTTGAAGGACGACGGGCTGATCCTGTCCCCTGACGGCAAGACCGTCGAGCTGCGCGTGCCGAAACCGCAGCTGGACAAACCGAACCTGCACCACGACAGGTCGTACGTGTTCAGCCAGGAACGCGGCCTGATCAACGACCTGCAGGCGCTGGCGGGACCTCCTGACCAGCAACGGTTCTACGTCGCCGCGGAGGCCAAGCTCACCGAGGCCGCGCAGAAGTCCGAGATCCTCCGGCGCGCCGAGGACAACACCAGGGTGATGCTGACGGGAATGTTGCAGGCACTGGGATTCCAGGTGAAGGTCGTCGGCGACTGAGGCGAACCTCAGGTGCCTTTCCGGACGAACGTTCAGCGGTGACCCACTCGCTCCGGGATAGGATCCGCCGGTGGAAGACGATCTGATGGCCTGGGCGCCCGCGCAGGGTGCTGCGCAGGCGCCGGAGATCGCGTTGCCCGGCTACAGCGGCTTCCGCGTGATCGCGCAGGGCGGCGAGGGCACGATCTACCGCGCACGTCAGGACGGCCTGGGCCGCGACGTCGCGGTCAAGGTGCTGCAGGTGACGGACCCGGCCACGGTGACGCGGTTCCGCCGCGAACTGGCCATCACCGTCGAGCTCGGCCGCCAGCACCCGCACATCGTCACGGTGCTGGACACGGGCACGCTCCCGGACGGCCGCCCGTGCATCGTCATGGAGTTCTACGAACGCGGCTCGCTACACGACCGGTTGCGCGCCATGGGCCCGTTGCCCGTGCAGGACGTGGTGGCGGCGGGCATCGCGGTGGCGGACGCGCTGGCGTTCGCGCACGGCCAGAGCATCCTGCACCGGGACGTGAAGCCGCAGAACGTCCTGGTGCTCCCGACTTCGTACGTGCTGGCCGATTTCGGCATCGCGCGCGGCGCTGACGCGGGACATTCCGCGTCACTGCAGATGGTCAGCTACCGGCACGCCGCGCCGCAGATGCTGGAGGGCGCCGCGCCGTCGTTCGCCGACGACATCTGGTCGCTCGGCTCGACGCTGTTCACGTTGCTGGAGGGCAAACCGCCGTTTGCCTCGGACAACCCGGACGAGGACACGCTGCTCTCCTACGTCGGCCGGGTCGGCAGCGGCGAACCGCGGTCGCTCACCCGGTTCGACGTGCCGGCGTCGCTCATCGCCGTGATCGGGCGCTGCCTGCGCAAGGACCGGGCCGAGCGCTTCGGATCGGCGCTGGAGCTGCGCGACGCGTTGATGGCGGTGCACTCCGGCACCTCGCTGTCCACTGTGGACCCCGATGCGACCGCGATGCTGGGCGAACGCCCCGACTACTACCCGGAGGGCCCGACCGAGGCGCCCGGCTTCGGCCCGCGCGGCTTCAGGCCAGAGCCGGAACCGGAACCCGAACCGGAACAAGAGCGCGACGACTCGTGGCAGGGCCGGCTCGAGGACCTGACCTACCGGCAGCACGACTTCATCCCGCCGCCACCTCCCCGCCCCCAGCCGGTCGCGGTGCTACCGACAGTAGATCTGCCTCCCGTCGAACCGATGACCGCGCCGGTCCGCAAGAGCAAACGCGGTGCGGTGCTGGCGTTGCTGGCCGTGATCGCGGTGACCGGCGGGCTCGCCGCTGGCATCTTCCTGAACCGGGGCGACGACCGTCAGCAGGCCCAACCACCTGTGACGACAACGACACCGCCCGTGCCGACGTCGGACTCCGCCGACGCGGGACCGTCGCCGAACACCGACCCGAGGTTCGTCCCGGTCCTCAAGCGCGCCGAGTACCAGGGCAGGGCGATCGAGCTGGAGTGGAGCGATCCCAGCGACGGCAAGGCCGAGTTCGTGGTGGTCGACGTGACCGGCGCCAAGCCGAACGCCGTGACGCGGGTGACGGGCGGTGGCACGAAGTACGTCATCGAGGACGGTGGCGGCGACCGCCGGTGCTTCCAGATCGCGGCCTTCGGCTACAACGGCGAACGGGGCAGCTCCGCAAAGGTCTGTGCCAACAAGAACTAACTGTTTCACGACCGTTGTTGTTGCGCGTACACGTACTGGCGTAGGTTGCCCCGGTGCAAAGCGCTCGTTATGCCGGCCCACCGATGTTCGCTCGACAACGAAAACGCCGCATTCTCATTGTGTGGGCGGTCATTCCACTCGTGGTCGGCATCGGGATCGGCATGCTGATCGGTGGCAACCTCCAGCCGGAGTCCCACCAGAACACCGGTGCGTCGCCCACTTCTCCGGCTGTGCCCGATCAGCTCGAATACACGGACATGCCGTGCGACCCGGGCTCGTCCGTCCTCGTGCTGCACTCGCTGGAAGGCGCGATGCCGCAGTCCGAAGTCCAGGTGCTGCTGGACTACGAGACGATGTGGGTGAAGCATCGTGAGAGCGCGAACCCGGCACTGCGCGGCCAAACCGCGCTGCTGACCAGACGCGACGACGTGTGCCCTGTCATCGTCCCGGACGACCCGCGGTTCACGCAGTTCATCTGGCTCGGCCCGTTCCCGTCCGACACGGCGCCAGGGCTGTGCGAGGCGCTGTTCAAGGTCATCGGGAAGAACTGCATTCCCGCCCAGGTGGTGCGCTGATCCGTCAGTGCAGGAACAACGTCAGCGCCGGAACAACGGCCGCGGGTCGATCGCCCACACCACCCGGCGCCACCAGGAAGCCTTGCGCCGCACCGCTTTCTTCACCTGACGGGCCAGCCGCCAGCTGTTCTCGCCCACGACCGGCTGCGGTGCGAACGCGGCCTGGTCGACCAGGACCGCGAGCTGCGCGCCCGCTTCTCCCCACTCCCTCGCGACGTCCGGGACGGTCCGGCTCGGCTTCGGCCGCAGTCCCGCGAGTTGCAGCGCGTCGAGCACCTCGTGCCACGCTCCCACCGGCCCGGCCGCGCGCAGCCGGACGCGCCGCGAAGTCCGTGCCACGTACAGGCCGACGAGCAGCAGCACTGGCGTGAACACCCAGAACGGGAATCCCTTCGGGGCCTCGGGCGCGGCCACCTGGTCGCCCTGCACCGCGGTCGGCTGCACCAGCGGCGGCACCGACGGCAACGAGGTCGGCGTCGGCTTCGCGGTGGTCGACGCGAGCCGGTTCAGCACCTCGCGCTTCGACGCGGCGCTGGGCCCGCTTCCGTTGCCGGACACGGGATCGAACGCGACCCAGCCCCACCCGCTGAAGTACACCTCGGGCCACGCGGTCGCGTCGGCGGCGCGCACGATCCGTTCACCGTTCTGTTCGGGCACCGGCTGGAACCCGACCACCACCCGCGTCGGAAGACCGACGGCCCGCGCGAGCACCGCGTAGGCCGACGCGAACTGCTCCGCCGTCCCCGCTCCCGCGCCGGACTCGCCCGGCGCGCCGAACAGGAACGTCTCCAGCCGCGCGTAGGACGACCCGACCGGCGCCTCGGCGTCCGGTCTGCGGTTGAGCCGCACGACCTGTTCCAGGGCGACGGCCTTCTCGTACGGCGTGCGCGCGTTCTGCGTCGCCTGCCGCGCGTAGTCCGCGAGCGTGAACGGCAGCCGCGGCAACGCCGTGTACTTCGTTGCGCTGGAAGGAACCTGGGCCTCGGCGAGATCGGTGTCGGCCGGCGTCTCGACGACGCCGCGCACCGTGTAGCTCAGCCCGGTCTTGAGTCCTTCGGCCACGACCAGAGACCCGGTGTCCGGATCCACCATGGCGTCGCTCAGGGACACCGCCTGCGGCTTCCCGACGCCCGGCAGCCACTCCCCCTTCAGCCCGGTGATCTGCAGATCGACGCTGGCGTCCTGGAACTTCCCGCCGGTCGGCAGATCCGGCGCGTCCACCACGCCGAGCGGCCCGTAGGTCGACGCGGCCTCCCACGACGCTCCCGAGTACCGGCTCAGCGTCACGAGTCGCACCGGCACCTCGGGCCCGCGCATGCGGAACAGCTCCGTCTCCCCCTGCGCGGCCCACGAGGCGAGCTGCGGCAACGGGTTCGAGAGGGCGAGGTCGGTGACGGGTGGCGTGACGAGCTTGCGCGGCTCGAACCCGTTGGTGGGCAACACGAAAGTCAGCAACGTCAGCGCGGCCAGCGTGGTGGCGAGCACCGCGGGCGGTACCACGGGCCCGCGCCGGTCGATGATCAGCCATCCCAGCGCGAGCACCACGACCAGCGTCAGCGCCACCAGCCCGTAGCGGTCCGCACGGCCGGTGGTGAGCAGCGCCGCCGACACGTACAGGGTGGCTGCGCCGAGGGCCGGCACGAACAACGCCGTGCCGCGCTTGGTCACCGACAGCACCATTCCCGTGGAGACGCCGACGATCAGCAGCAGTCCGGGCACGAGCAGTTCGGGCGTCGCCGGTGCGGGCCGGGCGGCGGTGAGCAGCCTCGGCACGGTGTCGAGCAGCACCCACGCCGGGTCGCGGTCCGGGGACGCGCCGCGGGCCAGGAAGAACCCGCCCGTCATCGCGAGCACCATCACCGCGAGGGCGGCGAGGCCTGCCGGGACGAGTCGTTTCAGGGCCAGGGCGAGGAATCCGGCGAACGCGGCGAGTCCGAAGTAGACGAACGCGCCGTCCCACGCCTGGGCGAGCTGGAGCGACCCGACCAGCAGAACGGCGGCGACCCACGCGAACTTCATCGGGCCACCACCGCGTTCCACGAGTCGACCAGGTCCTCCGCACGTGCCCCGCTGATCACCAGCACCGAACCCGCCGCGCCGACCGGCCGCTTCTCGTCCACCACGAGCACCGCGCCGAACGCGGCCCGCCCGGCCTCCAGCACCAGCGCCGGAACGGACCTGCCGCTGATCACGGCGACCACGTCGAGGTCGCGCACCGGCACGGTCGGACGGCCGTCGACGTCCCGCAGTTCCAGGTCCGCCAAGGCGGACAGGATCGGCGCCGAGTCCTGCTGTTCCTCCATGTCGGTGCCACCCGACGACGTGAGCAGCCGCACCGGGTGTCCCTGCTCCAGGGCCGACGTTACGAGCGACGCCGCCACCTCGACGGCCTCCTCGAAGCGCTGTTCCTCGGCGTACGAGGAGGCGTTGTCGTCCAGCAGCACCGCCAGGTGCGGGCGGGCCGGGTCGGCGTCCTCGCGGATCATCAGCGTGCCGGTGCGCGCGGACGTCGCCCAGTGCAGGCGCCGCAGGTCGTCCCCCGGTACGTACTCGCGCAGTCCCACCAGGTCCGTGCCGCCGCGCTCGACGCGTTCGTCGGCGCCGACCTGACCTCGGCGGGCACCGGACGGGAGACCGCGAATCGGCAGCACGCGGGGCACGACCCGCACCTGGACGACCTCGCCCAGCACGGTGCGCGCCTGCGCCAGGCCGGCCAGACCCTTGCGCCGCAACGTCAACGGGCCCACGTCGAACACGCCGCGGCGTTCGGTGGGGATCGCGTAGTCGACGGCCTCGACCGCGCCGGGTGCCAGCAGCGGCACGTCGACGTCCATCGGCGAGCCCGCCACCATGTCGACGGCGTCCAGCGCCACCGGCCAGCGCCCGGTCGCGGACAGCTCCAGGCGACCGTTGCACCGGGCCAGGCGGGGCACGGTGCGCGGGCGGACGGTGCGCGAGACCGACAGCGGCGAGGCGACCAGCACGGAGACGATCGAGGCGATGACCAGCGCGGTCAGCGCCAGGCCGAACGCCGCCATCCCCGCGTACCGCCACCACAGCCCGACACCGAGCATCAGCAGGCCCAGCACCGCTGTCCCGGTGCCGCGCACGGTGAGTCTCATTGCGCCGCGGGCTTGGGCACCGCCACGCGCGACAGCACGTCGGACAGCACCTCGGCCGTCGTCACGCCCGACAGGACGCTCTCCCGCGTCAGCACCAGGCGGTGGGCCAGCACCGGCTCGGCGATGTCCTGAACGTCCTGCGGCACGACGAAATGCCGCCCCTTCGACGCCGCGTAGACCTGCGCGCAGCGCACGAGGGTCCGCAGACCACGCGTCGAGGTGCCGAGCCGCAACCGTTCGTCGGTACGGGTACCGGTGCCCACCGACGAGATGTACTGCAGGATCGGGTCGGCGACGTGCAGCAGCTGCAACCGTCCGCTGAACGAGCTGATCTCGCGCGGCGACGACACCGTGCGCACGTCGGCGATCCGGCCCGCGCCGCTGCCGGGACGCAGCACGTCCAGCTCGTCCTCGACCGACGGGTAGCCGATCGAGGTGCGCAGCATGAACCTGTCGAGCTGCGCCTCGGGCAGCCGGTAGGTGCCGTCGAGGTCGATCGGGTTCTGCGTCGCCACCACGAGGAACGGGTCCGGCACCGCGTGCCCGATGCCGTCGATCGTGACGGTGCGCTCCTCCATGACCTCGAGCAGCGCGGACTGCGTCTTGGCGGCCGCGCGGTTGATCTCGTCGGCCAGCACGATGTTCGCGAACACCGGACCCGGCCGGAACCGGATCTGGCCCGTCTGCGGGTCGTAGACCGAGGTGCCCGTGACGTCGGACGGCAGCAGGTCGGGCGTGAACTGCACGCGCCGCGACAGACCACCCAACGCGCCGGCGACGGCACGCGCCAGCGTCGTCTTCCCCGTACCGGGCACGTCCTCCAGCAGCACGTGGCCGCCCGCGAACATCGCCACCAGCACCAGGTCGATCACGTCGCGCTTGCCGCGCACCGCGCTCTCGACCGCGTCGCCGAGGCGGGTGTGCAGGTCGCGGAAGGCGGAAACCTCACCGGTGTCGATCACTTTTCCTCATCTCCACGACGAACACCGATGCGCAGCAGGAACGCACACGCCAGCAGACCCAGACCGCCCGCACCCATCGGGGCGGTGCCGGCTCCCGCCGGTGCCATCCGCGGGACGCAGCCGGGCTTGCCCCCGCACTCGTCCAGGATCAGCGTCGCGTTCTTGCCCGCCGACTCGACCTGGCCACCCCCGGTCGCCGCGTAAGCGCGCACGACGATGCGGTTCGGACCTTCCTCCAGCGAGATGCGGACACTGGTGGCGCTGCACGCGATGCCGACGGCGTACTCCCACGTCGTGTTGACGACCTCGCAGCGACCGTTGTGGCTCGCCCAGTCCGCCGGCGGCGCCATGTTCACCGTGCGCGACGGAATCCGCGGACCGCCGGTGATGGAGGTGATCACCACGGCACCCGCGGTCGGCAACGACGGCGGAGGCGGAGGTGGCGGCGGCGTGGTGGTGGTCGTGGTCGGCGGCGGGGTGTTGGGCGGAGGCGTGTTCGGGGGCGGGGTGTTCGGCGGGGGCGTGTTGGGCGGCGGGGTGTTCGCGGGCGGCGTCACGGTGAACGCGGCCATGCCCGCGGCACCGGCCGTCGACGCCGTCGAGGCCCGCACCGTCACGTCGAGCCTGCCGCTCGTGCAGAACGTGGAACCCGTGCACGGCACAGACAGATCAGTGGACGTACCAGCCGACTGAGCCGACACCGAGCCACCGCTGAACGAGCCGGAACCCGACACGGTGTACCCCACGACCGGATCGGTCGACGCGGCGGCGGTCCAGCTCACCGTCACGACGAGCGCGGAGGAGTTGCGCGACTTCTCCCGCACGGTCACCCCGGCGGGCGCGGCCGGAGCCGTGCCACCGGCCGACGGCGGGGTGGAAACAGGGGTCGACGGCGGAGGCTGCACCTCGGTCGTCGGACCGTTGTTCAGGCCGGGGTTGCGCGGCGGCTTCGTCGGCTCGTTCGGGTTCGGCGGCGGAGGCGGCGGCACGGACGGCGGCGGCGAGCGGTCCGGGTCCTTCACCGGGACCTCGGGACTGCGGATCGTCAGCGACCGCGTCGCGCCGTCCGCGTCGACCAGCACACCCGTGGACGAACCGGGCACGTTGACGAACAACCGGCCGTCGTCGAACACGAGCTCGGGGTCGGAACCGCCGGACGTGCGCACGTCGTCGCCACCGCGGTTGCCGCCGCGGTCGAGGATGATGACCTTGCCGGATCCCTTGCAGGGCACGTAGACCTTGTCGCGGAACACCGCGGGCCGTCCGGGGTTCGGGCACCCCATCGCGCCGACGTCGACGCGGAGGACCTCACGGCCGACGACCAGCACCACGACCGAGGACGACGGCACCGACGCGGGCACCAGGTCCAGCGGCGAGGTCTGCGCGGCGATCACCTCGGCGTCCGAGCGGTCGGTGGACGAGTCCACGTCCTCACCCGTGCCGTCGCGCACCACGACACCGCCGTCGAGGCCGATGAGGGTGACGCCCTGGTCGTGCGGCACCAGCACGGTGCGGGGCCCGGCACCGGTGACCTGGCGCTGCGAGCGCTCCTGGAACCGCTCCTCGTCGTCCGACCAGTCCAGGGACCGCAACGTGCCACCGTGATCGACCAGCCACAGCACCCCGCGCTCGTCCACGACGGCGTCGGCCAGGGGCTGCCCTGCCTGCCAGGTCTGCCCGATGTCGGCCAGCGACAACGGGTCGGCGGTGTGCACGGTGCCGGCCGCGCGGTCGACGACGAACACGAGCCCGTTCGCCACCAGCACCTTGCTCGTCGCGCCGGGCGGCGCCTGCCGGCGGCCGGAGGCGAGCAGCGTCGCGAGGTCGATGACGGTGATCTCGCCGGTGCGCCGGTTCAGGACGATCAGCCGGCCGTCCTCCTGCGCGATCTCGAGCTGCGAGTCGGGACCGCTGATCTGCAACCGCGTCTGCGGCTTGCCCGACACCGGGTTGACCTGCACGACCTCGCCGCGCTGGTCATCGCCCAGCCAGGTGAGCCCGTCCGACACCGCGACCGACGTGCGCGAGATGCCCTGCCCGAGCGCGGCGCCCGCGAGCACCAGAACACCCAGCAGTGCCGCGACGAAACTCGCCGATTCCCGCCCTCCACCGGAGATAATGCGTCTGATCCGGTGCCACCAAGACATAACGCGCCCTCCCTCGCCCGCCGGGGATGCTAACCCCCGGCTCTGACAACTTCGGGCGGCGCATGGTTCCCGGTTCGCCTGGTCAGCCGACTGGCAGACATCGGGAATGGTGATGGATGCCGACCGGCAGTTTTGAAAACCGAATGGCGTTACCCCGAATCGACCAACGCGTAAGGCAGAGTGGACGCATGGAAATCCCCGGCATGGGACTTGCCAAGCAGGCGCTCAACACCGCCCTCGACACGACAGTGGCCGTCGCGGCCGTTCCGGCCCGCGTGCTGAGCCTGATCGGCGAGGTCGAACAGCTCGTCCGCAAGGTCAACGGCACGATCGACGCCGTCGACGGCATCGTCGCCAAAGCTGGCGACCTGGTCGACCGCACGGCCAATGTCGTGGCCGACGCGGAGAAGGCCGTCGACGAGGTCCGCGCGATCACGGCGAGCGCGAGCGACGTCGCCGAACGGGCCGGGCTGGTCGTCACGACGGCGGGCCACACCGCGCACACGGCCAACGAGCTGATCGGCATGTTCGAGCCGATCGCCAAGAAGGCCCAGCCGCTCGCGCAGCGGTTCGTGGACGAGCTCTCGCCGCACGAGGTCGAGGCCGCGATCAAGCTCGTGGACGAGCTGCCGGTGCTGACGGAGCACCTGACCAGCGACATCCTGCCGATCCTCGCGACCCTCGACAAGGTCGGTCCCGAGGTGCACCAGCTGCTGGAGGTCACCAGCGACATGCGCCAGGCGATCCTCGGCATCCCCGGCTTCGGGTTCATGCGCCGCCGCGGCGAGAAAAAAGAAGAGGAAGAAGGTGTGAGGGAGCTCGAAAACGGGTAGCCCACCCGCATGAGCGCTCTCACACGTGAAGATCAACTGACCTGGTGGCTGCTGACCAGCGTGTTCGGCCTGCTCGCGGCGATCAACGTCGCACTGGCCGTGACGGAGAGAACGACCTGGCCCTACGCGCTCGCGGCGTTACTTCTCGCCGCGAGCGCGTGGAGTGCCAGACAGGCGGTCAGGCCTTCCCCGTCGTCTGGTGCGTCAGGTTCGACGGTGACCCGAACCGGAACGCCCGCACCCGATAGGTCGCGGTTTTCTCGTCTGGAAGTGTGATCACCCCGTACGAGGTGGTGTCCGGGTCGAGCTGCACGGCGACGCGGTAGTCCGCCGCGCCCGCCGGCCTGACCTCGATCAGGTACCCGTCCTCGTCGGACGCGCGGTCCTCCCAGGTGAACAGGATCCCGTTGGCGTGCTTCACCTCCGCCTTCAGGCCCGTCGCCGCCGCCTCGGGTGAGGTCACGGGTTTCGCGCCCCCGCCCTTGCGCACCGGCGCGGTCCAGTCCGGCCCCTCGATCTCCGGCACGTCGTCACCAGGGGGCAGCGCGACGTCCACAGTGGCCGAAGCGGGTCCGACGAACGGCCGGACCCGGTAGTAGAACTGGGTTTCCGGGATCAGGTCAGGATGCGTGTAGGTGTCCTTCGCCGGTGGCGCGAACTCCAGGATCGTGTACTCGCCGTCGGCCGCGTTCGCGTACTCGACGACCTGCCCGGCCGACCCCGCCTCCGGACGCCACTTCAGCGTCACGTCGATCGGCGAGGTCAGCTCGGACGTCAGCACGGGGTCCTGCTGTTCCTGGCCACAGGCAGCCAAGAACAGCAGGAGCACCAAAGCAGTCGTGCGTCGGATCACTTGCGCCAGAACTTGATGTTGCTCCAGACGACCGTGGCAGGTCCTTGACCGCTGGACGTCCTGTACGCGCCGAACTTGTCGTAGAAGCTCGTACCCGAACTCGCGTAGGTGTGCGCACGCGAGCCGTTGATGTACGTGCGGTGTTCCGTGGCCGTGTTGTGCACGGTGTTCACGCGCACGGTCGCCCCCACGGTCGCGCCGGTGGCGATGGTGTCGCCCCCGTGCACGGCGTAAAGCCGGCCGCCGCGTTCCACGGCGAGCATCCAGAACGGTCCGGCGCTGGGAGCTTCCCGGAACGTCTGCTTGAGACTGATGCGGGTGCCGCCGAGACTCGTGATCCGGAAGCTCCCCTCGAACTGGCGCGTGCCGCCGGTGTAAGTGGCGTAACGCCGCTCGGCACGCTGGTCACCGCTCGCGGTCGAGCAGGTGAGCTGGAACGTGAGGTTGTTGACGTTGCCGCAGCCGCGTTCCTGAACGGTGAACGACGGCGAGTAGCTGGTCCAGGGACCCGTCTCGACCTGTGCCCGCGCCGGTGAGACCGACACGAGCAGACCGGCTGCCAGCGCGATCCCCGCGACGGTGCGGAGTCGTTTGGACATACCGATACCTCCTCAAAGCGTGCTGAGGACAGCACGTTTTCTCAGGGGGCGGTATCGCGAGAGTAGCCGATACTGATCGAATGTTCGACCTCCATCGTCTGCGACTGCTGCGTGAACTTTCCCAAAGGGGGACGCTCGCCGCCGTCGCGCAGGCGCTGAACTACAGCCCGTCGTCGGTGTCGCAGCAGCTCTCCCTGCTGGAATCCGAGGTCGGCGTGCCCCTGCTGGAACCGGTCGGCAGGCGGGTGAAGCTCACGCCGCAGGCCGAGATCCTGGTTCGGCACACCGAAGAGGTGCTCGCGCGGCTGGACCAGGCCGAGTCCGAGGTGGCCGCGTCGCTGCACGAGATCACCGGCACGCTGCGGGTCGCGACGTTCCAGACCGCGGCACTGGCGCTGATCCCGGCGACGTTGGCACGCATGAGAGACGAGCATCCGTCACTTCGGATCGAGTTCCAGGTGCTCGACCCCGCGGAAGCGCTTTCCGCGTTGAACGCCAGGGACTTCGACCTCGTCTTCGTGGAGGAGTGGCCGGACCAGCCGGAGGCCCGGTTCACCGGCCTCGAGTACCGGGAACTGTGCCGGGACCCGATCCGGCTGGCCGTCCCACGTGGACTGCCGGTCGACGAGATCGGCTCCTACCCGTGGATCATGGAGACCGAGGGCTTCCCGCAACGGATCTTCAACGTGAACTGGTGTCGCCACAACGGCTTCGAGCCGGACGTCCGCTTCTCCTCCACCGACGTGCTGGTGAAGCTGCGGTTCGTGGAACGGGGTCTGGCGGTCGCGTTGCTGCCGGACCTCATCTGGTACGACCGCGAGGTCGCCGTCGACCTGCACGAACTGCCGGTGCCGATGTCTCGGCTGCTGTTCACTGCGGCACGGGCAGGACGAGGTCAGCATCCGGCCGTTCGGGCGTTCCGGGAGGCGCTGGCGCTTTCCGTAGCGCCGCTCCAACACCTGCCGTGATCACCAGGGCGATGCCGCACAACGAGATCACGCTCAGGTGCTGGCCGAGCAGCAACGCGCCTGCCAGCGCGGCCGCGGCGGGTTCGAGCGCGAGCACCACGCCGAACGTGCTGGGCTGCAACGTCTTGAGCGCCCTGATCTCCAGGGTGTACGGGATAGCGGACGCGAGCAGTGCCACCAGCGTGCCGAGCAGCAGGATCTTGGGCTCGAACAACGTGGCGCCGGCCGTCGACAGCCCGTACGGCAGGGTGAGCGCCGCCGCGATCAGGCTCGCCCCCGCGAGACCGCCGGTGCCGAGCCCTGCCGTCGCGAGCTTGCGGCCGGCCAGCACGTAGCAGGCCCAGAACGCGGCCGCGAACAACGCGAGCACCACGCCGATGAGGTCAAGCTTCGCGCCCGTGTACTCGTGCACGCCCAGGACGACGACACCGGCGAGCGCCAGCACGACCCACACGAAGTCCCTGGGGCGCCGGCTCAGCGCCGCCGCGAGCCCGAGCGGTCCGAGGAACTCGATCGTCACCGCGACGCCGAGCGGAATCCGGTCGATCGCGAGGTAGAACGTGCCGTTCATGCCGGCCATGGTCATCCCGAGCACGAGCGTCTCCTGGCGGAACTTCGGCCGCACGACCACGGCCAGCATCAACGCCGCGATGCCGAGCCGCAGGGCCGTGGCGCCGGGAGCGCCGATCTGGCCGAAGAGCTGGTTCGCGAACGCCGCGCCGAACTGCAGTGAGACGACCGAGCCGAGGACGAGGAAGACCGACATGTGTTCAGTCTTGTTTCCGCCGTCCCTTCAGTACAGCGAATGTTTGCGAGCGATATCGTTCGGTTTTCCCGAACATTTAGACTGGCCGGTGCGATGAGACGCAAACCCTCCTCCCCTCTCCCCCAGCGCAACGGCCTGGACGCGGCGCGGTTGAAGCTGCCGCCGGAAGGCCCTTGGCTGTCCCTGCGCGAACACCTCGTGGAACGTCTGCCGCGGGTGGCGGTCGAGCGCATCGACGAGATGCTGGCCGAGGAACGGATCTGGAGCGTCTCCGGCCCGTTGGGAGTGGACGCGCCGTTCGTGCCCGACTCCTACATCTGGTTCCACCGCGACCTGCCCGTCGAGGTGCCGGTGCCGTTCGAGGTCGGCGTCGTCCACCAGGACGACGACATCGTGGTGGCGGACAAGCCGCACTTCCTCGCGACGATCCCGCGCGGTCAGCACATCATGCAGACCGCGCTGGTGAAGCTGCGCGACTCGCTGGGCCTGCCGGAGCTCTCGCCCGCGCACCGGCTGGACCGCGTCACGGCCGGGCTCGTGCTGTTCGTGGTGCGCCGGGAGCTGCGCGGCAAGTACCAGACGATGTTCCGCGATCGCGTGGTGCGCAAGGAGTACGAGGCGATCGCCCCGTACGACCCGGCGCTGGAGCTGCCCCGCGTGGTGCGGTCGCGGATCATCAAGGAACGCGGCATCATCACCGCGTTCGAGGAGGACGGCGAGCCGAACGCCGAGACCCACGTGTCCCTTGTGGAGCATCGCGGTTCCCTCGGCCGCTACCACCTCAAGCCGGTGACCGGCCGCACCCACCAGCTGCGGCTGCACATGTCCGGGCTCGGCGTGCCGATCGTGAACGACGACTTCTACCCCGTGTTGCAAGAACGTCCGCTGGACGACTTCTCGTCACCCCTTCAACTCCTCGCCCGCACGTTGTCCTTTGTGGATCCCGTTTCGGGCGTCGACCGGTCGTTCACCTCGGGGCTGAAGCTGTCCGCCTGGTCATGAGATGTGCGTGCGGCGGGCGTCGATCGGCTGCGGCTCCCAGACCTGGCCCATCCGGTCGAGCAACCGCTGCGCGAGCGCACTCGTCTCCGGGTGGGTCTCGGTGAACGTCGCCACGACCTTCGCCCGGAACATCAGCCGGCCGCGCGCCGTGGTGCTGTACCAGAACCAGTCCTCGTCGACGACCCTGGCGAGGTGGTCGGTGCCGTCCCGCTCGGCGCGCTGCACCAGCGCGTCGCCGTTGACGAGCCACCGCACGCACGCGTCTTCGAGCCCGGCGGTGAAGCCGCGTTCCTCGAAGTAGGCCTGCTCGGCGGCCTCCCGCAGCTCCCGGGGCGTCTCGCTGACGGTCGCGCAGGTCGGGAAGCCGATGCGGAGGTAGACGACCTCGGTCAGCCCGTCCCCCAGCGCCGCGCCCTCGAAGTCGACGAACCTCGCGCCCCGCGGTGAGTACATGTCGTTGCCGGGGCACGGGTCGCCGTGCAGCAGGTCGAACTTCCCGGAGTCCTCGAACACCAGCTCGTTCTCGGCGCCCCCGATCTCGACCTCCAGCGCCCGCACGAACCGCAGGAACGGGGCGGGGTCCGGGACCGCCTGGCGGGGCAGCAGCCCGGCGTGCTCCGGTCCGGTGGCCCTGTGGAGGCGGGCGAGGCCGCGGGCGTAGTCGATCACCCAGTCCTCCCCGAACGGGTCGGAGCGCAAGCGTTCGAGCACCACGGTCCGCTCCTCGTGGTCGACGTCGAGGACGCGCGGCACCACGCCGGTGTGCTCGGCGAGCCTGAGCGCGGTGACCTCGCGCTCGAACGCCACCTGGTCGCCGACCACCTGCTTGACGATCCGGTCCCCGTCCGCCCAGACGCGGGACCGGACACCGCTCTTGAGTCGCTCCACATGCGAATCCTATTCCCTGCCCATAACGAATACATTGCCGTTCACTGGGCGACTCAGAGTAGAATTGTTCCGCTGTTCGGACCACCGTGTAACAACGCTCCAAAAGGCCGCGAATCCACCGGCGTGCAGAACCACGGGGCGGCAGAGAATCTGGGGCGATTGCCTTCGCTGACCGGGATGAGATTCATCGCGGCGTTCATCGTGTTCGGATTCCACATCAGCACGGCAGGGTTGTGGCCGTATCTGGACGTGCCCTTCCGCCAGGGTGCGACGGGGGTCAGTTTCTTCTTCATCCTGTCCGGATTCGTGCTCACCTGGTCCGCCAGGCCGGGCACCGCGCCGGCGACCGTCTGGCGGCGCCGAGCGGCGAAGATCTTCCCCAACCACGTCGCGACCTGGCTCGTCGTGCTGGTCGCCGCCGCCGCGGTGACCCCTGCGACGGCACTGGCGAACCTGTCGCTGATCCAGGCGTGGTTTCCCGCCGAGAGCGTCTACTTCAGCCTCAACACCCCGGCATGGTCATTGTCGTGCGAATTGGCGTTCTATCTGGCGTTCCCGCTGCTGATCAAATGGCGGATGCGCAAGCCGTGGCTGATCGCAAGTGCGGCGGTGTTCACAATTTTGACAGTTCCGATCGTCGCACTGTCAATGCCGGGCCACGTCGAATACTGGTTCGTATTCGTCTTCCCGCCGGTGCGCGCATTGGAGTTCGTGCTCGGCATGGCGATGGCGCGGGTCGTGCAGCAGGGGAAGTGGATCGGTCTCGGGTTGTGGCCCGCGAGCGCGCTGTTCGTGGCCGCGTACGTCGGGTCGTGGTACCTGCCGGCGTCGTTCCCGTACGTCGCGGGCACCGTCATCCCGCTCGCGCTGTTGATCCCGGCCGCGGCGGTCGCCGACCTCACCGGCAAGTCATCGCCGTGGCGCTCGAAGCCGATGGTGTGGCTGGGGACCGTGTCGTTCGCGTTCTACATGGTCCACCAGATCGTCATCCGGATCAGCGAGAAGCTCCTCGACGTCCACGCGTTCCCGCTGGTGGCGGCACTCGGGATGTTCGTGGTGTCGATGCTCGCCGCCTGGCTGCTGTACCGGCTGGTCGAGGTGCCCGCGGAACGGTTCATCAAGCGGGCACCCCGGCCAGCACTGGTCACGCCAGCGTCAGCGCGTACAGCTCCACCCGCGGATCGTCGGGCAGCGTGACCGAACGGACCGTCTTCGCGGCGTCCAGCCTCAGCGACTGACCGAACAACCGGACCGGCGGCCCGTCGACGCCCTGCCCCGCCTTGATGCGGTGCGGCATCTCCAGCACGGTCGGGCCGCCGCCCGCCCAGTCCGCCACCGAGGCCACGACCTCGGCCGAGGTGCCGTCGGTGTACCAGACGGTGAAGGCGGTCGACACCGGTCCGTTGTGCGACGAGCCCACGACGTGCAGCCACGAGAACTGGCCGGTGGGCAGCAGGAGCCCCTGCCCGCGTGCCTCCACGAAGTTCGGCTTCGTCCCGGTGGGGTCAGGCGCCTGGTAGGTGATGCCGCCCCACGTGACGGGCCCGGCCGGGGGCAGCAGGGCCGCGTCGTAGCTCCAGCCGCCGCCGTCGAAGTTCCCGGACGCGGAGTCGGCGACCGTCGCCGTGCCGTCGTGGTTGAGCTCCGGCGTCACGTCCACCGAACACGTCGAGAACGCGCACAGCGCGGCCGGTTTGACCTCCACCACCACCTTCAGCGCCACGGACTCCACCTGCACCGGGACCTCGTACGAGCCAGGAGCCACCCCGGCGGGCACGGTCAGCGTCAACGGCACCGTCTTCTGCGTCGGCAGGTGCCGCGACACGATCACGAACGGCTTGGCACCGCTCACCTTCCAGCCCGCGGGCACGGTGGCGACCGGCCGCACGGTCGTGGCCCCCGGCGACTGGGCCAGCACGTCGAGCTGCACCGTCAAAGACTGCGCGGACTCCGAAGTCGGCAGCACGATCTCGGAGTTGCGCAACGACGCGGACAGCGCACGACGCGAGTCCTCGTTGCCGTCGTTGAGCGAAGGCGGTTCGTCACCCCGTCCGGTTCCCCACGACGAGGGCTTCGACGACACCTGGTGGGCGAGCTTTCCGCCGCGCTGCAACGAAGACCAGGACAGCCAGGTCTTGCGGACGTCACGACCACCGAACGACACGCTCTTGACGTACCGGTTGGTGTCCGAGACCCCTGGCGCCGTCACGGTCAGCGTCCCGCCCTGCGAACCGTACTGTCCGATTCGGACGGTCGCGGACTCGAACTGCGGCGAGGACAACGCGACGAAGTCCGCGCCGTTGAACGTCGGGTAGATGCCCAGCGACGAGAAGACGTACCAGGCCGACATCGTGCCCAGGTCGTCGTTGCCCGTCATGCCGTCCGGGCCGGTGGTGAACAACGTCATCGCCGCCCGCACGACCGTCGCGGTCTTCGACGGCGTGCCCGACCACAGGTACATGTACGGCGCGAGCAGGTCCGGTTCGTTGTTCGGGTTGTAGGTGGGCTTGCCGTAGTAGTCGTACGGCTCGGTGATCCAGTCGTGCCGTGCGGTGCCGGCCGGGTCGGCGAGCAGCTTCTCGTAGGCGAAGAACGAGTCGAGCCGCTTCTCGGTCTCCTTGCGCCCGCCCATCAGCGACACCAGTCCGGCCGGGTCCTGCGGCACCAGCCACTGGTACTGGTAGGCGCCGCCCTCGTGGAACTGGTGCGAGGCGTCGACCGGGTTGTACGGCGTCAGCCACGTGCCCGCGGCGGTGCGCGGCCGGAACTGGCCGATCGAGGCGTCCCACAAATTGCGGTACCACTGGCCGCGGTCGGCGAACAGGCGCGCGTCGGCCTTCTTGCCCAGCCCCTTGGCCATCAACGCGAGTGACGCGTCGGCGGCCGAGTACTCCAGGGTCGCGGAGGCCGGGTGCACGCAGTCGTTGTCGCCGCCCTTGTGCGCGCAGTCCTTGCCCAGCTCCAGGCCGGACGGGATGTAACCGCGGTCGTTGTAGTAGGTGACACCCGATCGCCCGTTGTACGGCGATTCGGCCGGAGGCAACGACGTGGCGTTGGCGCGCAACAGCTTGTACGTCTCCTCCTCGTAGCCCTTCAGCAGTCCCTTCGACCAGGCCTCGACGAGGAACGGCGTCACCGGGTCACCGGTCATGATGTTGGTCTCGGACGACGCCAGAGCCCAGCGCGGCAACCATCCGCCATCCCGTCCACTGGCCACGACGGACAGTGCGACGTCACGGGCGACCTTCGGTTCCAGGATCTGCAGGAGCTGGTTCTGTGGTCTGTACGTGTCCCACAGCGAGAAGTTCTGGTACGGCGTGTAGCCCGAGGCCGTCCGCACCTTGCCGTCGAAGCCCATGTACTTGCCGTCGACGTCACCGGCGAGGTTCGGGTGCAGCACCGAGTGGTAGAGCGCGGTGTAGAACGCGACCTGCCGGTCCCGTGGCCCACCGGAGATCCGCACCGCGTCCAGCTGCTTCTTCCAGACGTCCTTGGCGGCCGCGACCGCGCCGTCGAAGTCGCTGGAAGGAGCCTCCGCCGCGAGGTTCTTCCGCGCGCCCTCGATGCCGGTGTAGGACAGGCCGAGCTTCAGCACGACGTCCCGGTCGGCGGTGGCGTCGAACGTGACCCAGGCGCCGTTGCCACCGGTGCCGGTCGCGTCCCGGACGCCCGGCGTGGGAGCGCTCCCCCGCCACGCGCCGAAGGACGCGAACGGGCGGTCGAACGTGGCCGTGAAGTACACGGTGTGCTCGTCCTTGCCCGCGCAGAACCGGCCGTTGCGCACCCGGCCCTCGATCGTCCGGTCACCGACGACGTGGATCTCCGAGTCCAGCACCGTCTGGTTGGACCGTCCGGTGTTGAACAGGACGTTCGCCGCGCCACTCGAAGGGAACGTGTAGCGCTGCCACCCGGTCCGCTGCGTGGCCGTGAGCTCGGCGTTCACTCCGTAGCGAGGCAGCCGGACGCGGTAGTACCCGGGCTGCGCGGTCTCGTCCGAATGACTGAAATCGGACTTGTAAGCGTTGATGTCAACGTTGTCAACGGACCCGACCGTCGGCATGACCGGCAGCTCGCCCATGACGCCGCAGCCCACGCCCGACAGGTGTGTCTGCGAGAAGCCGTAGATGGAGGTGGCCTTGTAGTCGTACCCGCCCTGACCTCCCGTATCAGGGCTGACCTGCACCATCCCGAACGGCACCGAGGCACCCGGGAAGGTGTTGCCGAAGTTCTGCGTGCCCACGAAGGGATTCACCAACGACGAAGGATCCTCGTCCGCCTGTGCCGCTTGAGCAGGGACTGTTAACCCCAGTAACAGCCCGACTACAACCAGTGTCCGCATGGGAGGCAGTATTGTCTGATCGTCGCCGCCCCGACACCCATCGGAGGTCGGCGATGCGCGCATTGGCCGCAACGCTGCTGCTTCTTGTCGCGTTTTGTCATCCGGCGCAGGCCGCGCCCACTCTCGACACGGTCACCACGGCGAGCGTCTACGGGTGCCTGCGCACCAACGGCGCGGGCGTGTACGACGCCACGGCCGGCAAGACGTTCGTGACGTACTCGGGGTCCAAGCACGACATCTACGTCAAGGCGTTCGACCACGCCGCGAACTCGTGGTCGGCGGCGGTCAAGGTCGCCACGCTGAACCTGACGCACGACAACGCCTATCACGACTACCCGGTGCTCACGCAGCTCGGCGACGGCAGGCTCGCGATCTTCCGGGCCACGCACACGACGTCGATGCAGCTCTACACCGCACCCACGCCGCGGTCGATCACGGGCACGTGGACCGCGCGGACGATCAGCACGGACAAGAACACCTACCCCGAACCGATCGTCACCGGGAACACGATCCACCTGTTCTACAGCCACAACACGGATCTGTCGTACCCGTACCGCACGTACAAGGTGATCAAGTCGACGGACAACGGCAAGACGTGGTCCGCACCGCGCACGATCATCGACTCCGGGCGCACGGCCGACAAGTACGCCGAGGTGTACGCGTTCGGCGTGACGCACCGCAACGGCCGCGTGTACCTGACCTGGTCGCTGCACGGCGGACCCAAGGGCCACAACGGCGGCGGCAAGAACATCTACGTCGCCTACTTCGACACGGCGTCCGGCAACCTGTTCACGGTCGGCGGCGCGTCGCTCGGCACGGTGATCGACTCCTCGGACACCGACAAGGCCAGGGTCGTCACGACGAACCCGACCGATCTCCCCGGCGGCAAGGACCTTCCCGAGGAGAACCCGGTGACGGTGCCGTTGAACGACGGCTCGCTCGTGCTGGGCTACGGCGTGCACACCAGCACCAGCGCCAAGATCGTGCTCGCGCGTTTCGCCGGTGGCGCCTGGACTTCCACGACGGTCGACACCTCGACGTCGTTGTTCAAGGACCTCGCCGCGACCGGCAACGGCGTCGACTTCTCCTACGCCAGCGCGGATCGCAAGCGGTTGCTGGTGAAGTCGTGGACGCCGGGCGGGTCTGTGACGGCGAAGCACGACCTGACGGTGCCGTACTCGGCCGGTGCCGACACGACGTTCTACGCGAACTTCGTGGAGAACCGGCCGAGCGACCTGGTGGCCAACACCATCGACTACGAGACCCGCAAGACCAACCACACGGGCACGTGGCCGGTGTTCTCGATTCGCGGCTAGTCAGCAGCGCTTGCTGGAGAACGCGGTGAAGTTGTCGTCCTGCTGGACGCTGACCATGCCGTAGGCGGCAGTGCACTGGGACAGGGTGGAGGCCGGCTTGCCCCACAGCTCGACGGGGGCGAACTGGCTGCTGTTGCCGCCCTTGTAGGAGTTCGGCGTGCTGTCGCCGGCACTGCTGTAGACGGCGATCGCGGTCTGCGTTCCCCAGTAACGACCGGTGGCGCGGAAGCTTTCCCAGACGTAGACGTAGGAGTAGTTCGACCCGCACCCGGCGAACTGCTTCACGGACGCGATGTTGTTGCCACGCCACTTGATGTACCCGGTCGACCCGATCTGCGCGGCGCTGGCGCAACCGGGCGGCGTCTCCGCGTTGGCGACACCGGGAGAGACGAAACCGAGCAGCACGAACGCGGCGGCGATGATGGCCCTCTTCATGCGGGTGATCATCGCCGTTCGCGCTGACAACTCCCTGACACCCGAGTAAGCAGGAGGCATGCCCGTACAGCTCAACCACACCATCGTCCACGTCAGCGACCAGAACGTCTCCGCCCGGTTCCTCACCGAACTGCTCGGCCTGCCCGACCCGGTGCGCTACGGCCCGTTCCTCGTCGTCGAGGTCGCGAACGGCGTCTCGCTCGACTACATGACCGTGTCCGGCCCGATCACCGGGCAGCACTACGCGTTCCTGGTGACCGAGGAGGAGTTCGACCAGATCTTCGGCCGCGTCCAGGAACGCGGCCTCGAGTACTGGGCCGACCCGTTCCACTCCCAGCCCCAGCAGATCAACCGCAACGACGGCGGGCGCGGCGTCTACTGGAACGACCCGGACGGCCACGCGCTGGAGATCATCACCAGGCCCTACGGCTCCGGTTCCTGACGAACCGGTTCACGTATCTAAAAGGTATAGACCACCTCTTGTGCTCGGAGTTCTTGCCTGCCACCGTGAGAGCGGTAACACGCAGTGGCCGCCCTGACACTCCGAGGAGTTGGTCCCATGCTCAGGACCCGCGCCGCCGCCCTGTTCGTCGCGCTGATCGGCGTCTTCACGTTCGTTCAGCCGGCGACGGCAGCGCAGTTCATCATCACCGAGACGCAGTTCAAGAACATGTTCCCGACCCCGCAACGCGACGCCTTCTACACCTACAGCGGCCTGAAGAACGCGATGGCCACGTTCGGCTCGTTCGCGAACCAGGGCAGCGACACGGTGAAGAAGCAGGAGCTCGCGGCGTTCCTGGCCAACGTCTCGCACGAGACCGGAGGTCTCCACTACATCCGCGAGATCAACCAGAACGGCGACTACTGCGACGAGACCCGGCCCTACGGCTGTCCCTCGCCCCAGAAGTACTACGGCCGCGGCCCGATCCAGCTGTCGTGGAACTTCAACTACAAGGCGGCCGGCGACTACCTCGGCATCAACCTGCTCAACAACCCCGAGCGGGTGGCCACGGACGCGACCGTCTCCTGGCGGACCGCGATCTGGTACTGGATGACGCAGAACGGGCCTGGCACCATGACCCCGCACAACGCGATGGTCAACTCGCGCGGCTTCGGCCAGACGATCCGCAGCATCAACGGATCCCTGGAGTGCGACGGCCGCAACCCCGGCACGGTGGAGAGCCGCGTCTCGAAGTACCGCTCCTTCACCTCGATCATCGGTGTCGCAACGGGATCGAACCTGTACTGCTAGTGACAAAACAGGTCTAGACCCTTGACTGGTCTGGACCATTGGTGCCAATCTCAGCGCTGTTCACATACCTGATCCTCCGGGCGCAAGACTCCAGGAGTGAGTGACCTTGCTGAGAAAACGAATTCTGGCGTCTCTCGCGGCGGTGGTGATGGCGGCGACCGTGGCCGTCATCGCACCGACCGCGTCATCCCAGGCGGAAGTGTCCGCACAGGCCTGCACGGCCACCGACTGGGTTGCCGGCAAGCAGTACTACACCGGCAACATCGTGCGCTTCAACGGTTCCTACTACATCGCCGAGCACGACAACCCCGGCTACGACCCGACCATCTCCACCTGGTTCTGGGACCCGACCAGCTGTGACGGCGGTGGAGGTGGCGGCGGTACCTGCACCAGCGCCACGGACTGGGTCGCGGGCCGGCAGTACTACACGGGCAACATCGTGCGGTTCAACGGTTCCTACTACATCGCCGAGCACGACAACCCCGGCTACGACCCGACCATCTCCACGTGGTTCTGGGAACCCCACAACTGCAATGGTGGCGGGGGCGGTGGTGGCGGCAGCTTCGTCGTCAGCGAAGCCCAGTTCAACCAGATGTTCCAAGGCACCCGCGACCCGTTCTACACCTACGGCGGTCTCGTCGAGGCCATGAGCGCGTACCCCGCCTTCGCGAAGACCGGTGGCGACACGGTCTCGAAGCAGGAAGCGGCGGCGTTCCTCGCGAACGTCTCGCACGAGACCGGCGGCCTCAGGTACATCAGGGAGATCACGCCGGGCGTCTACTGCGACTGGGGCAGGCCCTACGGCTGCCCTGCGGGCGAACGGAACTACTACGGCCGCGGCCCGATCCAGCTGTCGTGGAACTTCAACTACAAGGCGGCCGGCGACGCGCTCGGTCTCGACCTGCTGACCCACCCGGAATGGGTCGAGCAGCAGGCGCCGATCGCGTGGAAGACGGGCCTCTGGTACTGGAACACGCAGTCCGGTCCCGGCTCGATGACCGGACACGCGGCCATGACCAACGGCTCCGGGTTCGGACAGTCGATCCGCAGCATCAACGGTTCACTGGAGTGCGACGGCCGCAACCCGGCGCAGGTCCAGAGCCGCGTCGACAGCTACACGCGGTTCACGCAGATCCTCGGTGTGCCGACGGGCGGCGGCCTCTACTGCTAGTGGTCGCCCTGACTAGGACTTGAGTGGTCCTGGTTCGGTCGTAGCTTCAATGAATGACCATGGAGCTCAACGACCTGTTGCACGAGCTGAACGATCAGCGCAGGACCTTCCGCGTCACAGTGCAGGGTCTCACCGCCGAAGAAGCGGTGAAGCGCACGACCGTCAGCGAGCTCACGCTGGGTGGGTTGCTCAAGCATCTCACCTGGTGTGAGCGCGGCTGGACCCACATCCTGACCGAACAGCCCGGCACTCCGCCCGGCATGCTCGACTGGGATCAGTACACCTGGACCGGCGACGACCTCGACGCGTTGCTGGAGTCCTACGACGAAGCGGTGCGCACGACCGATGAGGCCGTGCGCACCGCTTCGCTCGACAAGCTGGTGCCGCTGCCGTCCGCACCCTGGGACCAGAACCCGCAGCCGATGTCCATCAGGCGAATCGTGCTGCACCTGATCCGGGAGACCGCGCAGCACGCGGGCCACGCGGACATCATCCGGGAGACGCTCGACGGTCAGTCGACCACCGCGTTCCTCTACGAGTAGTTACGCGGCGAGCTGTTCCTTCACCTGCGCCAGCGACGGGTTCGTGAGCGCCGCGCCGTTCGGGAAGTGGACGGTCGGCACCGTGCGGTTGCCGCCGTTCACCTCCATCACGAAGTCGGCCGCGCCCGGCGTCTCCTCGATGTTGATCTCGACGTACTCGATGCCTTCGCGGTCGAGCGAGCTCTTCAGGATCCGGCAGTAGCCGCACCATGAGGTCGAGTAGACGGTCAGCTGGTCGGGAGCCATCAGGCGCACTCCTCGTCGAGGTTGGACTGTGTCGTCAGTGTCAACGCTCGGCCGGGAGCGCTTCTTCCCGGGGTGCCGCTGTGCCGCGCGCCACTCGGACGGCGCAGCCACCGGCGATCGTCAGACAATCGTCAGGTCAATTCCCTGCACGGTGAGTGAACATAGTTCGCGCACGGCCGAAGATTTCGGTCGTGCAATTCGTCGTGAATTCATCCTGGCATTGACGATCAATTCAGTCACCCATTCGGCGGCCCGTCACCACGCAGGGTTTCCGATATCGTCTGAATTCCGCCGCCGCTACCGCAGTCATGTTTGGAAAGGCTGACCATGCTGAAAACGGTGGCGGCTGCTGCCCTCGCGCTGTCCGCGGTCCTGACCGCGCCGGTCGCGAACGCAGCACCCGATGTTCCTGATTTCGTGACGATCGACGTCGTCACCGTGAACGGTTCCGGCTGTCCCGCCGGCACCGCCGCCGTCGCGGCCGCGGACGACCGCACGGCTTTCACGGTCACGTACAGCCAGTACCTGGCCCAGGCCGGACAGGGCTCAGGCCCCACCGACTTCCGGAAGAACTGCCAGCTCAACATCAGAGTGAGCTACCCGCAGGGCTTCACGTTCGGCATCGCCCAGGCCGACTACCGCGGATTCGCCAACCTGCAGCAGGGCGCCACGGGCACGGAGAAGGGGAACTACTACTTCCAGGGCATGTCGCAGACCGCGAGCCGCACCCACACGTTCACCGGCCCGAAGAGCGACAACTGGCAGGCCACCGACCGCGCGACGGTGTCGGAAATCATCTACGCGCCGTGCGGGGAAGTCCGCCACCTGAACATCAACACCGAACTGCGCGTGAACGCCGGAACCGCGTCGAAGTTGAACAGCTTCATGACGATGGATTCCACGGACAGCAGTGTGAGCACGAAGTACCAGTTCTCCTGGAAGCGTTGCTGATCCAGGCACCGATTGCCGCCGCCCGTTCATTTCGTTGAACCCCAGACGGAAAGGTGCCCCATGCTCACCACACTCGCCGCGGCCGCGCTCGCGATGTCGACGATCATCATTCCCCCCGGTGGCGCCCCCGGCGACACGCCCCCGCCGGAGAACATCACCATCGACGTCGTGACCATCAACGGTTCAGGCTGCCGGGCGGGAACGGCCGCCGTCGCCGTGAGCCCGGACAACAAGGCGTTCACCGTCACCTACAGCGAGTTCATGGCGCAGGTCGGCCCTCAGGCCCTGCCCACCGACTTCCGCAAGAACTGCCAGCTGAACCTGCGCGTCAACGTGCCGTCCGGCTTCACCTACGGCATCGCGTCCACCGACTACCGCGGCTTCGCGCACCTCGAACGCGGCGCCACGGCCCTGGAGAAGGCCAACTACTACTTCCAGGGCATGTCGCAGACCGAGTACAAGCAGCACAACTACAAGGGCCCGCTCAGCGACGACTGGCAGGCGACGGACACGACCGACGTGGCCGCCATCGTCTACCACCCCTGTGGCGAGAAGCGGAACTTCAACATCAACACGGAGCTGCGGGTCATGGCGGGCACGTCCGACCCGAAGAAGGTCACCAGCTTCATCGCGATGGACTCGACCGACGGGTCCATCGAGACGACCTACCACTTCGCCTGGAAGGTCTGTCCGCCCAAGCCGTAGTACCCGACCAGGTGCCGGGCATTCCGCGAACCGGGGTGCCCGGCACGCCCCTGTCCTGAGAGGATCGTCCCCTGCCGACGTCTGGGGGGACGAAGATGCACGCAGGAACGGAAGCGGAGCTCGGTCCGGAGTTCCGCGCGATGGTGAACGCGATCGCCGGCACGGCACCGCATACAGGCCGGACGCTGCTTCCGGCAGACCTGGAGAACTCCACCGCGCGACTGGATCTGGTGCGGCTGGCCGTGGTCGTGGCGCTGGAACGGGCGGGCGAACAGGTCGAGGTCCTTCCCACAGCTCCGCGCAGGGGATGGCTGGCCAGGCTCAAGAAAGCTGTTTCCCAGAAACGTCAGCCTGGACGCCCGGTGACCATCGCGGAGGACGGCGACGGGCTCGTGCGCGTCACGATCGGCGAGGAGCGGTTCGAGTTCCGGCCACCGTCCGAACAGGAGTGCCGGCGGTTGCTGGAGCCCGGGGCACGCGGCACCGTGCTGCGGTTCCCGGTCTTCCCCAGCCAGAAACCGTTCCTCCTCGCGCGTGGTCACCGGCCTGACGAGGTGGTGCTGTGGGAGCCTGACGCACCGATGACCAAGGTCCGGCTCCCCGGCCCCGTGCTCGCCGCAACCTACGTGTCCAGAACGGGCCTGCACGCGCTCATCGAGGTCGACGGCGAACTGTTCGTGCACTACGAGGACGACCACGACACGATCATGCGCAACCTGCGCGTTCCGATCGACTTCAGCGTGGCCGACGAGGCCGGGCGCGATCTGTCGCCGCTCTACCTCCACGCGGTGGAGTGCTGGGACTACCGCGTCTACTTCCGCCGCGCCGGACTGTGGTGGCGGTTCAGCTGGTCTCCCGGCCACGTGACACTCGAACCGTCGACCTCCAAGGTGCACCAGCCCGAGAGCTATCCCTTCCACACCGTTCTCGACGCCGCGGGCGTGTCGCTGTTCGCACCGAGCCGCAACACCGCCGCGCGACGCGACAGCGGCTGGGTGACGTGGGGGTTCGGGCGGGACGGCGAGATCATCTCCGTGCCACCGGCCGAGGAGGTCCTCGGGCTGACCGAGTTCGACGATCGACCGGCGCTGCTGACCCGCGAGGGCGCCGTCGTCCGGGCGCGGACGCTGGAGGACGTGCGCACGGTCGTCGAGTTCGACGGTCCCGTGCTCCGCCACCACGGACTGCCGTGGGTGGCGGTCCAGCGCTCGGCCTACCTGGTCGAGATCATCGACGTCGCGACCGGCGCCGTGCTGCACCGCGTGAGCACGGCCTAGATCAGGAAGCGGTACGCCGTCGACCCCGGCTCCACGTGCTGGATCTTGAGCGGGGACTCCTTCATCCGCCCCCACAGCAGGTCGTAGTCCTCGCGGCGACTCAGTTCGATGCACACCAGCGCGGCCCCGGTCTCCCGGTTGTCCCGCTTCATGTACTCGAACTGGACGATGTCGTCGTCCTTGCCGAGCACGTCGTCGAGGAACCGGCGCAGCGCGCCCGGCTCCTGCGGGAACTCGACCAGGAACCAGTGCTTCAAGCCGCGGTGGATCATGGACCGCTCGACGATCTCGGCGTAGCGCGAGACGTCGTTGTTGCCGCCCGAGAGCAGGCACACGACCGTGGAGTCCGGCGCGACGGAGATCTCCTCCAGCAGCGCGGCCGAGGCCAGCGCGCCCGCGGGCTCCGCGACGATGCCGTCGATCTGGTACAGCTCCAGCATCTCCGTGCAGACCGCGCCCTCGGACACGGTGAGGAGCTCGGCGCCGCTGTCGCGCACCATCGGGAACGTCACCTCACCGGCGCGGCGGACCGCGGCGCCGTCGACGAACGAGTCCACCTCGGGCAGCGTCACGGGGCCGCCTGCCTGGATCGCGGCGATCATGCTCGCGGCACCGGCCGGCTCCACGCCGATGATCCGGGTGCGCGGGAAGCGCTCCCTGAACCACGTGCCGACGCCGGAGAGCAGGCCACCGCCGCCGACGGGCACCACGATCACGTCGGGCGCGCCGCCGAGCTGCTGGACGATCTCCAGGCCGACGGTGCCCTGGCCCGCGACCGTGCGGCGGTCGTCGAAGGCCGGGACGAGGGTCGCGCCGGTCTGCTGCGCGTACTCCTTCGCCAGCGCGGCCGCGTCGTCGTAGGTGTCGCCGTCCACGACCAGCTGGACCATGCCCTGCCCGAGGGCGTGGATGCGGTCGCGTTTCTGGCGCGGCGTGGTCCGCGGGACGTGCACGCGGCCCTCGATGCCGAGGCGGCGGCAGGCGTACGCCATGCCCTGGCCGTGGTTGCCGGCCGACGCGCAGACCGCTCCACCGAACGCGAACTCGGTCTGGCAGAGCAGGTTGAAGGCGCCACGCAGCTTGTAGGAGCGGCCGACCTGAAGGTCCTCGCGCTTGAACCACACGCGCGCCCCGGTCCTCTCGGACAACCGCTGGTTGACCTCGAGCGGCGTCGTGCGTGCGACACCGCCGAGCCGGGCTGCGGCCGCGGACACCTCATCAGCGAAGGACATGTCAATACATCTTCCGTGAACGACTCGGGTCTGGCACGCGTACCCCTAGAAGGAAGGGGAGGTGCCTGTGTTTCGCCTTTTGGGCGTGCTATCGCTGCTCATGATGCTCTCCGTGGTTCCCGCGCACGCCCATGGCGCGCCCACTGACCCCGCGAGCAGGGCTTTCCTGTGTTCGCCAGGTCAGCCCACAGCATCATCCCCGCTCTGCCGCAGCGCCATCGCGGCGGGGTTGCCGTCCAAGGAGTGGGACAACATCCGGCTCCCGAACGTGCGCGGCCAGGACGAGGCCAAGGTTCCCGACGGCAAGCTGTGCAGCGCCGGGCTCGCGAAGTACGGCGGGCTGGACACGCCGTCCGCGGACTGGCCGGTGACGAAGCTGAAGAGCACGGGCTTCACGTACAAGGCGACGATCCCGCACCAGGGCTCGTTCCGGTTCTACGTGACCCGCGACGGCTACTCCCCCGCCGCGCCGCTGCGGTGGGCGGACCTCGACCAGTTCCTGAACGTGCCCTCTCCCCCGTTGGTCAACGGCTCCTACGAGTTCAAGGTGCAGCTGCCGAAGGACCGGACCGGGCGTCACCTCATCTACACGGTCTGGCAGAACACGGACACGCCCGACACCTACTACTCGTGCACGGACGTCGAGATCGCCGCGGCCGTGAAGCCCGCGCCACCGGCGGCCCAGCCCGCACCCGCACCCGCCGCCGCACCCCCGGTGCGGGCCACACCCCCGAGCTCCGCGGCGCCGTCCACCAAGCCGTCCGCGCCGAAGTCGAGCATCCCCCGGCCCGTTCCCGTTGCGTCGAGTGCCGAACAACCTCCTTCCAACGCAACGAGGTTCGGCATATCGGCCGTGGTGGCCGCGCTCGGAGGGCTCGCGGTACTCGGCGGGATCATGTTGTGGCGCAAAAGAATTCTGTGAACGTCCCGGTCCCCAACAGGTCTAGACCTTCTCTACGATGATCTTCGGGCGCGCAACCCCTGCTACACGAAGGTGTGTACCCGAATGGCTCGAAAACTGTTGGCGTTGCTGGCAATGCTCGCCGCCACCCTCGTCCCGGTTTCGCTCTCGGCAACGAGCACGGCACAAGCGGCCCCGTTCAAGGTCCTGGCTTTCTACAACGGAACCTGGGACGCGGCGCACATCGCGTTCGTGAACGAGGCGAACCCGTGGCTGACCCGCGCGGGGCAGGAGAACGGCTTCACCTACGAGTCGACCCGTGACTGGAACCGGCTCAACACCCTCACCCCGGCCCAGGCGCAGGTCGTGATCTTCCTCGACGACGCGCCCACCGGGGCGGCCGCGCGCACCGGCTTCCAGCGCTACATCGAGGCCGGTGGCGGGTTCTTCGGCTTCCACGTCAGCGCGTTCACCCAGAACGCGAGCGAATGGCCGTGGTACCACAACACGTTCCTGGCCAAGGGGAACTTCGTCAGCAACACCTGGGGCCCGACGACCGCGGTGCTGAAGGTCGAGACCCGCACGCACCCGTCGACCCTGCGGTTGCCGGAGAAGTTCACCTCCGCGGTCAGCGAGTGGTACAGCTGGGACAAGGACCTGCGCCAGAACCCGAACATCCAGATCCTGGCGAGCGTCGACCCGTCGAGCTTCCCGCTCGGCACCGACCCGAACCAGCAGTGGCGCAGCGGCTACTACCCGATCATGTGGACCAACAAGAACTACAAGATGATCTACGCGAACTTCGGCCACAACGCCATGGACTACGCGGCGAACAAGCCGCTGTCGTCCACGTTCGCGAGCGCCACCCAGAACAACTTCCTCATCGACAGCCTGCTGTGGCTGGGCGGTGGCGGCACCCCGCCGTCGCAGGGTGAGTGGAAGACGGTCGTCAACCGCGGCAACGGCAAGTGCGTCGACGCCGCGGCCGCCGGTCTCAACAACGGCACCGTCATCCAGCAGTACGCGTGCAACGGCACCACCGCGCAGAACTACCGCGTGGTGGCGACGACCGACGACTACTCGCGCGTGGAGTACCGCAACGACTCGACCAAGGCGCTGGACGTGAGCAACGTGTCCACCGCCGACAACGCGGGCATCCACCTCTGGACCTACGGTGGCGGCACCAACCAGCAGTGGCGGGTCACCACCGGCTCCGACGGCTACTCGACGCTGACGGCACGCCACTCCGGCAAGTGCCTGTCCGCGCCGGCCGGGTCCGCTGACGGCGTTCAGCTGATCCAGGCGACCTGCAACGGGTCGGCGGCGCAGAGCTTCAAGATCGGTTAGTTCCCAGAGTGCGAAACACGTTCAACCGGCCGGGTCCCGGCCGGTTGGATGTGCACATGACGACACGACGCGGAACCGTGGCCTGGCTCGTCGGGGCCCTCATGCTGGGTCTCACCTCGGCGAGCGCCGCCGGCACGGAGGCCGCCTCCCCCGGTGAGCAGTACAAGCGCACGGAGCTCTACTTCGGCGGCAACCTGCAGAACGGCACGCCCATCACCCCGGCGCAGTTCGAGACGTTCCTGGACCGGGAGGTGACCCCGGCCTTCCCCGACGGGCTGACGTGGTTGCAGGCGCACGGCCAGTGGAAGGGCGGCAAGGAGGACTCCTACGTCCTGATCCTGCTGTACCCGCTCTCCGACCGCGGCGCGAACCGCGAGATCGAGGAGATCCGCCGCGACTACAAGTCCCAGTTCGGCCAGGAGTCGGTGCTGCGCGCCGACAGCACGGACAAGGTGTCGTTCTGATCGGCTAGGACGACCGTGAGCGGTTCTGGTCGTCGAGGCGGCCGGAACCACTCACGACCACCCGTTCCCCTGGCAGCGGGTCCGTCGGGTGAGGTGCCCCGAGAAACCCGTACATGTCGTTGAGCTGGTGCAACGCCTGCACGGCGTCCCGCCACACCGGGCAGGGCCACGCGCGGTGCCGTCCGTACCAGGCGTGACACGACTTGCACCGGTGCCGCTCGTTCGGCTCGTGCATCCGCAGCAGGCCCCGCCACCAGGGCAGGGCAGCGCGAAGCTGCTCCCGCAGTTCGAACACCTCGTTGGGCGAGTCCGTCTGCGCGAGCTGGTTCATGGTCTTGTAGACGACGTCGATCACCGAGCGGTGAAACGACCCTTGTCGTTCAGCAAGCGCCATGTCCGGAGAACCTCCGCGAAGTGGCGATCGGGTGGGCTGACATGACTGTCCCGGACCGCGCGGACACCCTCCGCAGTTGAGGCAGACACGGGGGGAGTCTATGTTGGGTGTCGGAGGGCTTTCAACTGGTGAAAATCCCGTCACCCAGATAGCCCTTTCCATGGGTGGAGAAACTCACTGCGCGCGACGGGGGAGGCGGCATGGCGGTGCAACGGTCCCTGGCGGACAAGCTCAACCACCTCTTCGCCCGGCACACCGCCAGGTCAGGCCAGGAGTACAGCAACGAGCAGGTCGCGGCGGCCATCGCCGACACCGGCGTGACCATCTCCCAGAGCTACATCTGGCAGCTGCGCAAGGCCAAGAAGGACAACCCGACGTTCAAGCACTTGCAGGCACTGGCAGGCTTCTTCGGTGTGCCCGTGAGCTACTTCTTCGACGACGAGGTGACCGACCGCGTCGACGAGCAGCTGAAGTCGTTGCAGGACGAGCAGTCGCGCCTCAACGAGATCGCCTCGGGCAGCGACGCGCAGCTCATGGCGATGCGCGCGGGGGAACTGTCGCCGGACCGCCGCCGCCTGGTCATGGAACTGCTCGACGTCGTCTACCGACAGGAACAGGCCGAGCGCGGCGAAGGATGACTCGTGGCCGAACGAGATTTGCGCAAGCGGTGCCGCCGCCTGCTGAACGAGCTGGACATCCAGCCCCCGCTCGACGTCGGCGAGCTCTGCCGCCGGGTCGGTGACCAGCGCGGCAAGCCCATCCGGCTGATCGCGCACCCGATCCCGGTGCCCGGCCCGTACGGCGTGTGGATCGCCACCGCCAAGGCCGACTACATCCTGTACCAGCAGGAGACGTCGAAGGCGCACCAGAACCACATCATCCTGCACGAGCTCGGCCACCTGCTGGCCGGTCACACCAGCGACGAGCAGGACGACGACCTGCTCGCGGGCCTGTACCCCGACCTCGAACCGGACGCGGTGCGGCGCGCGTTGCGGCGCACGTCCTACGACTCGGCGCACGAACGCGAGGCCGAGACGGTCGCGACGATCATCCTGGAGTGGGCGTCGGTGCTGGACAAGGTGGCGCCGCGGGCGTCGGAGGGTCCCGCCCGCCGCATGTCGAAGTCGCTCGCGGACCGCCTGGGGTGGTTGTAGGTGGAGTACCTCAAGGAGACCCAGGGCATCGTCGCGTTCTCGGCGCTCGCGGTGGTGCTGTACCTGCTGGTGCGGCGCCCGCACGACCCGCGACTGCGTTCGGTGACGGGCCTGGTGGCCGGCTGGGCGATCGGCTACCCGTTCGGGCGGGCGGCGGCCGGCGGGCGGTGGTTCCTCGGCCTCGACCCGATGGTCTGCCAGCTGATCCAGCACTCGATGCTGCAGGTCGGCGTGTACGGCCTGATCTGCTTCTTCATCTTCTCGGCGCTGGACGACGAGAAAGCGCGCAAGCACGCTCTCCTGCAGCTGGTCCCGCTCGCCCTGTGCATCAGCTTCATGACGTGGGCGGTGCTCGCGATCCCGGACGACCTGCGGGTGGCGGCGGCCCGCGTGCCGAACTCGCTCGGCGGCGGCCCCACCGGCGTCCTCGCCATCACGGTGTTCTACGCGCTGGGCAACGGCTACCTGCTCTACGGCTTCGCGGCGATGTTCGTGTGGGCCCGCCGTTACGCCCGCGGCGCCGAACCCAGGCTGCGGCGCGGCCTGCGGATCACCTCGACGGGCCTCGCGCTGCTGGTGCCCGCGGACGCGATCTTCGTGTCGTCGAACGTCTCCCGCTACTTCGGTGAGCCGCTCCCCCGCTGGCTGCTGACGGTGGCCGTGTGGTTCCTGCTGCCCGGTGTGCTGCTGTGCGTGGTCGGCGTGATCTACCCGATCGCCGCGATGCGGTTCGCGGCGACTCGTCTGTGGCTGCGGCACTTGCGCGCGTACCACCGGCTCTCTCCACTGTGGACGTTGCTGAACCAGTCGTTCCCCGAGGACGCCCTGCACCGCGTGCCGTCCAGGCGCGACTCGTTGTCGTTGCGGGGCGTGCACCGGCGCTACTACCGGCGGGTGATCGAGTGCCGCGACGGGCTGGTGCGGATCAGCCCGTACGTCGCCGAGACGCCGGACGAGCTGCCGTTGTCCGAACGGCTGCGGGCCGGGCTGGAGACGCGCAGGTCGGGGGCGGTCACGATGCGGCGGCCGATCGCGCTCGCGATCCCGGAGGACGACGGCATGGACGCGGACGTGCGGGAGCTCGAAAAGCTCGCGGTGGCGTTGCGCTGAGCTTATGGTCCCCTGGTGGACCTGCCCGTGATGCCGCCGGTGAAGCCGATGCTCGCGAAGTCCGTTCCCGCGCTCCCACGCGGGGACGGACTCGCGTACGAGCCGAAGTGGGACGGCTTCCGCTGCATCGTGTTCCGCGACGGCGACGAGGTCGAGCTGGGGTCGCGCAACGACAAGCCGCTGACCCGGTACTTCCCCGAGGTCGTCGAGCTGCTGCGGGAGGCGCTGCCGCCGCGGTGCGTGGTGGACGGCGAGATCGTGCTGGTCACGCCGGACGGGCTGAGCTTCGACACGCTCCAGCTGCGGCTGCACCCGGCGGCGTCGCGCGTCCGCAAGCTGTCGGTGGAGACGCCGGCGAGCTTCGTGGCGTTCGACCTGCTGGCGTGCGGGGACTCCGATGTCACCGGACTGTCGCTGGCCGAGCGGCGCGCGATGCTGGAGGAGATCGTCACCGAGGTGCCCGGCGTCTACCTGACACCGTCCACAGCGGACCCGGACGTGGCGCAGGACTGGTTCACCCGGTTCGAGGGCGCGGGGTTCGACGGTGTGATGGTGAAGGCTCTGGACGGCGTCTACGAGCCGGACAAGCGCGTGATGTTCAAGGTGAAGCACGAACGGACCGCCGACTGCGTGGTCGCGGGCTACCGGTGGCACAAGGACGGCGAGACGGTCGGGTCGCTGGTGCTCGGGCTCTACCAGGACGGCGAGCTGCACAACGTCGGCGTGGCCAGCAGTTTCACCGCGGCGCGGCGGCGGGAGCTGGTCGAGGAGCTCAAGCCGTTGCTGGGTCCCGCCGAGCATCCGTGGAGCGCGTGGGCGACGTACGAGGGTCCTGGCATGAACAGCCGGTGGAACCCCGAGAAGCAGCTTCAGATCGTGCTGCTCGAACCGACGCGGGTCGCCGAGGTGCGGTACGAGCACGTGCAGGGTGGACGGTTCCGGCACACCGCGCGGTTGGTGCGGTTCCGCGAGGACAAGACGCCCGCGGAGTGCACGTACGAGCAGCTCGAAGAGGTGGCGCCGGCCGAGCTGGACGCCCTGTTCGGTGAGGCCGAACAACGCAGGCGGACAATCGAACCGTGAAGGTGATCAAGCGGGACGGCACGCACGAGATCGAGATCCAACGGTCGCGGTTCCTGTGCCACGTCGCCCGCGTCACCTCCGATGCCGCGGCTTCTGAGTTCTTCGCGCGCATCCGCAAGGAGCACTGGCAGGCCTCGCACAACTGCACGGCTTTTCGCACTGTGGACACCCAACGGTCCTCTGATGACGGCGAACCCGCGGGCACCGCCGGTGTGCCGATGCTGGAAGTGCTGACGCGCCGGGATCTCGTGGACACCGCTGTCGTCGTCACCCGCTACTACGGCGGGATCAAGCTCGGTGCCGGCGGCCTGGTCCGGGCGTACGGACGGGCCGTGTCGGAGGCCATCGACTCGTTGGGCACTCTCACCCGTGAACGGCACGAGAGCGTGCTTCTGGCCGTGGACCACGATCAGGCGGGGAAGCTGGAGAACGGGTTGCGCGCGGCCGGGTACCACGTCGCGGACACCGAATACGGTCATGACGTCACCTTCACCGTTCTCACGAAGGACCCGGACGACTTCGAGGTCTGGCTCGCCGCTCAGACCGGCGGTTCCGTGACCGCGATCAGGGGCGAGCCCGTGGACCTCGACAGTTAGAACTCGCCCAGATCAGAACTTCGCGGCCCAGTTCAGGGCGTAGTCGGCGACCTCTTCCCAGCCCTGCACGCCCAGGACGAAGTGCGGGCGGTTCGGGAACTCCTTGATCTCGGTGATCGCGGGGCCCTTGTAGCGGCGGGCGTTCTCGCGGTTCATCGACGCGGGCACGACGTTGTCACCCTCGCTCGCGATGAACAGCAGCGGCGCGCGGTTCGGGTTCTTCAGGTCGACCTTGGTCGCATTGTGGGTGGTGAAGTTCGCGGTCGCGGCCTGCCACAGCGGGCGTCCGGGCGCGGTGATGGCGAACTGCTGCCGCAGCGACTCGGCCTCGTCCTTCGGCAGGGTGTTGGTGAAGGCGAAGTGCCACTCCTCCGGCGACAGCTCGACGTTGCCCTTGACGTTCGCCGGGTTCTTGAGCACCGGGAACGCGGCCTTGAGCGCCGAGAACGGCAGGCCGAGCGTGCCCTTGGCGGGCGCCGAGTGGAACGCGACACCGGCCTTGCCCAGGCCCCGGTCCAGCAGCTTCTGCGTGATCAGGCCGCCGAACGAGTGGCCCATGATGATCGCGTCCTCCGCGTGGTGCTCGCGGATGAACTTCTCGACGTGGTCGGTGATCTCGACGACGCCCAGGCCGTTCGCGACCTCGGGGTGCGCCCGCATCTGCGCGACCTCGCCGTAGCCGGGCCAGGTCGGGGTGAGCACCTCGTGGCCGGCCGCCTCGAACCGCTCGGCGACGTTCTTCCAGCTGGCGGAGGTGAGCCACAGTCCGTGAACCAGCACGATCTTCGACATTTCCGTCTCCCTCGGTGGCGGAGAACGCTCGTTCTCCGGTGTGTTTGCTACAGTAGAGAACGAGCGTTCTCCACGGCAAGGGGTAGACAAGGTGACTGCGACCACATCAGGGGACACAGAGACCCGAGAGAGGGTTCTGCAGGCTGCTGACCGGCTGTTCTACGCGAAAAGCGCGCACGCGGTCGGCATGGACGAGCTGCGCGCTGAAGCCGGTGTCTCGTTGAAGAAGCTCTACAGCCTCTTCGACGGCAAGGAGGCGCTGGTCGAGGAGGTGCTGCGCCGGCGGGAGGAGGCCATCACCGCCGAGACCATGAAGTACGTGCTGCGCGCGTCGACGCCCGAGGAGCAGATCCTGGCGGTCTTCGACTGGATGGCGGACTCGTCCGGCACGACGGACTTCCGCGGGTGCGCGTTCATCAACTCCTACGCGGAGCTGGGGCCGTCCTCGGATCGTGTGACGGCGGTGGTGCGCCACCAGAAGACCGGCGTGCGGGGCGCGATCGCGGCGATGGTCGCGGCGACCGGGCGGCCGGAGTGGGTGGCGGACTCGATCTTCCTGCTGTTCGAGGGCGCGATGACGAACACGGCGATCACGGTGTCGTCGGAACCGGCCCGACAGGCGCGGAAAGCGGCGCGCTTCCTGCTGGACAAGACAGCCTGAAGCGCGCCGCGTTCTACCCGTTAGTGCTTACGTACAAGGCAAAGCGTCTGGATCGGCGCCCGCCTTGGGCACCCACCGGATGTTCGCGAACGAGGCCTGGAACGCGCCGTCGGTGTAGACGAGGAACGGCGTGTTGACGCTCTCCAGGTCCAGTCCCTTGTTGGAGAAGCAGGAGACCGGGATCTTGACGGTCGCCTTCTGTCCGATGGGGAGGTTGCGGAACGCCTGCGTGGCATCGATCTCCGCCATGCACGGGTACTGGCAGTGCGAGCTGATGACCGTGCGGTTGGCCGGGGCCTGGTGCACGATCACGTCGAACTGGATGGCCGCGTTGGCGTTGCCGTAGCCGCGGAGGTCGCTGACCGCCGCGCTCTGCAGGTACACCTGGCCGGGGCCGGTGCCGGTCCACGTCGTCTTGAGCGCGTCCTGCTGGACGTTGACGTCGGACTGCACGACGTTGAGCTCGGCGTGCGAGGCCTGGCCGTCGGGGCCGATCACGGTGCCGCCCCAGTTCTCGGCGGACCCGATCATCGACTGGTACGGCGCGATGTCCGTGCGGTTGAAGATCTCCAGGTCCTCGGTCGCCGTGCCACCGCCACCACCGGAGCACAGGACGCCGGGGCTGGTCTCGTCGAGCGTGCCGACGCGGCCGGTCTCCCAGTCGCGCAGGCCGTAGCCGAGCTTGAACAGCGGCTTCTTGGCGGGCTCACCGGGCAGCGCCGGGCAGGCCTCGCCGGGCCACGAGTAGGACAGCTTGCCGCTGAACCCGTTGTGCCGGCCCCTGATCAGCAGGTCGGCGATGCCGCCGCCCTCGGTGCCGGGCAGCCAGGCGGCCACGAACGCGTCGGAGCGGTTGATCTCCTTGTTCATGTACAGCGCGCGGCCGCCGACGTAGACGGTGATGACCGGCTTGCCCTTGCCGGACACCTTGTCCAGCACGGCGAGGTCCTGCGGCTGCAGGCGCGCGGACTCGAACGACCGCTTGCCGAGGTCGCCCACGCCCTCCGCGTACGGCGTCTCACCGATCACGGCGATGACGGCGTCGAACTGCGCCGGGTCGACGCCGTCCGCGGTCTCGGAGAACGTGACGTTGGCCGTGCCCAGGGTGTCCTGGATGCCCTTGAGGATGCTGGTGGCGTTCGGGAAGTCGGCGTTGGTGTTGCCGGTGCCCTGCCAGGACAGCGTCCAGCCACCGGTCTGGTTGCCGATGTTGTCGGCGGTCTTGCCGACGACGAGAACCTTGCTGCGCTTGGACAACGGCAGCACGCGCTTCTCGTTCTTCAGCAGCACGGCGGACTCGCGCACGGCCTCGCGGGCGAGTTCCTTGTGCTGCAACGCCTTCGCGTCACCGGCGTGCTCACGCAGCGACGGCTTCTTGGCCTCGAACACACCGGCGCGCAGCTTGACGCGCAGGATGCGGGTGACCGCGTCGTCGATCCGCGCGATCGGGATCTCACCGGCGTTGACCTGGGCGATCGTGTTGGTGATGAGCGCCTTCCAGTCGTTCGGCACCATGAGGATGTCCAGGCCGGCGTTGATCGCCGCCGCACAGCTGCCGTTCGTGCAGCCCGGAACCTGGCCGTGGCCGTTCCAGTCGCCGACGAGCAGGCCGTCGAAACCCATCTTCTCCTTGAGGATGCCGGTCTGCACGTACTTGGACCCGTGCACCTTGCCCTCGTTGATGACGTCGTTCGTCCAGCTGTTGAACGAGATCATCACGGTCTGGGCACCGGCGGCGAGAGCGCCGTAGTAGCCCTGGCCGTGCAGGTTGATCATGTCCTTCTCGGAGAAGGCGTTGACGCCCTGGTCCTTGCCGCCGGTCGTACCGCCGTCACCGAGGAAGTGCTTGGCGGTGGCGATCACGCCGTCGGAGCTGATGCGCTTCTTGGCGTTGTCCTGAAGGCCACGCACGGCTTCGTAACCGTAGGCGCGCGTGATGCGCGGGTCCTCGGAGAAGCCCTCGTACGTGCGGCCCCACCGGTCGTCCTGCACGACGGCGAGCGTCGGCGAGAACGCCCAGTCCTGGCCGGTCGCGCGGATCTGCTCGGCCGTGGCCTCGTTGATGTCGCGGATGAGGCACGGGTCCTGCGTCGCGCCGAGACCGATGTTGTGCGGGAAGACGGTCGCACCGAAGACGTTGTTGTTGCCGTGCACCGCGTCGATGCCCCAGATGGCGGGGATCTTGGTGCGCGACTGCTTCGAGGCCTCGAAGAACGTGTCGGCGAGCGCCAGCCACTCCTGCGGCGTGGCGTTCTTCTTGGCGCCGGGCCAGCTGCCACCACCGTTGAGGATGGAGCCGAACCCGTAGTTCGTGACGTCCGCTGCCGTGATCGCGTTGATCTCGGGCTGCGTCATCTGACCGACCTTCTCGGCCAGCGTCATGTCCTTGAGGATCGCCTTGATCCGAGCCTCGTCCTTGCGATCGCCGTCGAGCTGGCTCTCGACCTTCGGCCAGTCCTTGAGCGTCGGCAGGGACTTCTCGATGCGAGCACAACCGTGCTCCGTCTTCGGCTGCCCGATGACCGTCTGCTTCGGCGGCCAGTGCTGCGCGTCCTGCGCGCCGGCCGCCGAGGTCGCGCTGGCGGCGAGCGTCAGCCCCAGCACTGCGGCGAGAGTGCTTCTCCAATGCATGCCGCGATCCTCAACGGCGTGTTACGTCCACGTCAATGGGAACGCTCTCACGACTTTGTTCCGGAAACTTTCAGGACGAAGTTCCCATACCGGGCCGGGAGTTCGTTCAGAGGACGCGAAGGTCCCGCCGGGACGTGTTCCAGGCGACCCGATCGGCCGCCGCGGGAGCGGTGAAGGCCAGCACCGATTCGTCAAGCCGATGGAACTCCAGCCCGCCCGTTCCCGTCTCGTGCAGCTCGCCCGCCATCAACAACAACGGCCGTCCACCGACCACCAGGAGCACCTCGGCGAGCACGTCGTGCTCGGCGTACGCGGTCACCTCGTCTATCGATCCGACCGGCAACTCGCTCAACGCACGCCAGCGGGTGCAGTCACCGGGCTCGTCCCACAGACCCGAGTCCTGCAGCTTGGCCTCGAATCCCTCGTGCCGGTTGCGCCACAACCCGCTCACGGTTTCCTCGTCGAACGTGCAGATGCTGAACAGCCCGTCACCGAGCACCGCCTGCAGTCCCCACAGCTGCAGGCAGGGCACCTCCGGGTCGTGGAACTGGGGCCCGCTGCCCGGCACGTCCTCACGCAGCGCCCACTCCACACCGACCCACGACTCGACACGACGGCCACGCAACGCCGTGAACTCACGAGCGCACGCAGCCAGTTCACTCTCCCCCGTCATGCCAGCAGTATGTGGGCGGACACGACGGATCTCCGCCCGATCAAGCGAACGGCCCCCGATTCCCGTAGGAACCAGGGGCCGTCGAGCGCCTGTCAGCCGGCCAGCGCGCGCACCCGGCGCAGCACCTCGTCCGCACCCAGCGTGCGGGCCACGGCGTGCAGGTCCGGGCTCGCCTTCGACCCCGTCAGCGCCACGCGGATGAGCTGCGCGGCCTCGCGGATCGAGCCGGGGTACGCGTCCGGGTTCTTCTTGAGCTCCTTGGGGTTCGGCGCGAACCCGTGCTTCGCGGCGAGCTCGCGGATCTGGCCGAACCACTCCTGGCCGTCCTCGAGGTCCGCGTAGCCGTCGGCGAAGTCCGCGGCGAACGCGGAGATCAGCTCGGGCGACAGGCCCCCGAGGCGCTCGTCGGTCCGGTCGGACACCAGCGGGAACAACGACGGGAAGAAGAAGCCGTAGGCGGTGCGGAAGTCCGCCCACTTGCGGAGGTCCTTGCGCGGGTTCGCGACCTCCGGGCCGCGCTCGACCTTCAGAGCCGCCAGCGCCGCGTCACGCTCGGAGGCCAGCACCGTGACCAACTCGGGGTCGTAGGTGGCCGCCCACTCGGACACCAGCGAGATGATCTCCTCGCCGGAGAGGGTGGCCACGTGGTCGGCGCAGATGTCGTCGAGCTTCACCAGGTCGACCAACGGGCCCGCGACGCCGCACTCGGCCAGCGAGATCGGGGTCTGCAGGGCCTCGGCCAGCGGCAGCTCGGCCAGGCGGGCGTTGACCAGGCCGCGCAGGTAGTACTGGACGGCCGGGGCCGGGAAGCCCGCCTCGATGAAGAACTCGACGGACGCCTCGGGGTCCTTGCGCTTCGAGAGCTTGCGGCGGGAGCCGCCCTGCTGCTTCATCAGCGGCGCGATGTGGGCGTACTCGACGCGGTCGAAGCCCAGGGCGTCGAACAGCTGCAGGTGGGTCGGGACCGAGGAGATCCACTCCTCGCCGCGGATCACCAGGTTCACGCGCATCAGGTGGTCGTCGACGGCGTGCGCGAAGTGGTACGTGGGCAGGCGCGGCGACTGGTCGGACGCCTTGAGGATCACCACGTCGTTGCGGTTCGCGTCGTGCTCCAGCGGGCCCCGGATCGCGTCGACGAACGACGTCCGCTCCCCCGCCTTGCCCGGCGAACGGAAGCGCACGACGTACGGGCGACCGGCCTCCAGCGCCTCGGCGACGTCCTCGGCGGTCTTGTCGCGCCAGATCGCCCAGCGGCCGTAGTAGCCGGTCGGCAGCTTGGTGGCCTGCTGGCGGGCGGTGATGTCCGCGAGCTCTTCCTTCGTCGCGAAGCACAGGTACGCGTGACCGGAACGCACCAGCTCACGCACGTACGTCAGGTAGACCTGCTCGCGCTGCGACTGGTGGTACGGGCCGTACGCGCCCACGGCGTCGGCCTCGTCGGGCTCGATGCCGAAGTACTTGAACGCCTGGTTGAACTGCTCGACGGCGCCGGCGACCTCACGCGCCTGGTCGGTGTCCTCGACGCGCACGATGTACGAGCCACCGGAGTGGGACGCGAGGTCGCGGTCGATCATGCCGACGTACAGGCCGCCGATGTGCAGGAACCCGGTCGGTGACGGCCCCAGTCGGGTGACCTTCGCGCCTTCGCCCAGCCCGCGGGGCGGGTACTGCTCCTCCCAGTGGGCCGGCTCGGGCAGGTCCGAGGGGAACAGGGCGTCGACGACGGCACGGTCGAGCATCGCTAGGGGTCTCCAAACCAGGGAAAGAAGTAGCCCCAGGTTAGCAACGTGCGCGAGCCGAAATGCTGGCCCCTCGGTGATCGGCCTAAGCTCACCGGCCATGGCCAAGTACCTCGACGTCCACCCGGTCAACCCGCAGAAGCGCGCCATCGACCAGGCCGTGAAGATCCTGCGGGAGGACGGCCTGATCGCCTACCCGACCGACTCCTGCTACGCGCTGGGCTGCCGGCTGGGCAACAAGGACGGCATCGACCGCATCCGCGAGATCCGCAAGCTCGACGACAAGCACCACTTCACGCTGATGTGCGAGAACTTCGCCCAGCTCGGCCAGTTCGTGGTCGTGGACAACGCGGTGTTCCGCGCGATCAAGTCCTCCACGCCGGGCAACTACACGTTCATCCTGCCCGCGACGAAGGAGGTGCCGCGCCGCATGATGCACGCGAAGAAGAAGACGGTCGGCGCGCGCATCCCGGACCACGTCGTGACGCAGGCCCTGCTGGAGGCGATGGGCGAGCCGCTGCTCACCAGCACCCTGCTGCTGCCGGACGAGGCCGAGCCGCTGGTGCAGGGCTGGGAGATCAAGGAACGCCTCGACCACGTGGTGGACGCGGTGATCGACTCCGGGGAGTGCGGCACCACGCCCACCACGGTGGTGGACTTCTCGAGCGGCGAGGCCGAGATCATCCGCTACGGCGCGGGTGACGCGACCAGGTTCGAATAACTACGACACGACCAGCGCGTAGTCGGCGTCGGTCGCGGCCGTCTCGACGTGACCGTCCACGTTGACCGAGGTCGCGATCACCTCGACCGTCCAGTTGCCCACGGCGGGCGTCTGGACCAGGACGTTCTCCACGGTGTCGACGGTGTTCGCGACGCCGCCGGACGTGGACCAGTTGCCGGCCAGCAGGCCGTTGTTGCCCCAGTAGACGGTGCCGTCGGGGGCGGTGACCTTCAGCGTCAGGTCGTTGACGGTCGCCTTGGCCGCGGTCGGCGAACCGGCCGGGTCGGTGTAGGCCAGCGTCGCGCGCAGCGGCGTCTGGCCGTTGGACGCCACGGTGTACTTGCGCGACTGACCGGTGGCCAGCAGATCGGTCTCGTTCACCAGCACCGGCAGCTTCCAGCCGCCCGCCTTCGCGCGGTCGTAGAGGTTGCGGACCGACGCCGTGCCCCAGCCCTGGTGCGTGCGGGTCTGGTCGTGGGTGGTGCCGGAGAACGTGAACTGGTTGGCGGTGTTGATCAGCAGCGCCTTGGCGGTCGCCGCGTGCGGGCGGGACGTGAACACGTCACGGCCCTTGCCGGGCGCGCCGTCGAACACGCCGTCGGCCCACATCTGGAACAGCAGACCGGCGTTGCCGCAGGTGATCGGCGTCGCGCCGGACGTGCCGCCGAACGACGTCGTGTAGGCGGTGTCGCTGGTGGACGTCGTGGTGTCGATGCGGTCGTAGTAGTTCGAGATCTCCGGCTTGATGCGGCCGTCGGCGGCGGGGCCGATCGACGCTCCGCCGTTCCACTTGTCGTCCGCGCGGTCGAGGGTGTTGTAGTGGTACTGGCCGCCGACCGACAGCACGTTCTTCGCCCACGCCTGCGGACGCGAGCTTCTGGTGCCCGCGTTGCTCTGCGACTGGCAGATCAGCAGGTCGGTGTCGAACACGATCCGGTCCATCTGCTGCGAGATCGCCGTGTAGGACGTGGTGAGCGAGTCACCCCAGCTGTTGGACTGGAAGACCGCCCGGTACTGGCCTGCCGGGTCGACGAGCTGCTTGGTGTGCGCGTAGCGGTCGCCGGTGTTGTAGACGGCCGTGATGCCCTGGGCCTCCGGCAGCAGGCCGCGGTGCGCGGACGAGACGCCGGACGCGAAGATCTGCCCGTACGTCGAGGTGCCGTGCGAGGTGTTCGTGGTGTTGGCGGTGTGCTGCAACGCCGGCCGGGCGCGGAACTCCTGGTGCGTCAGGCGGAACCCGCCGTCCATCACCTCGCCGCGCACGCCCTGGCCCTTGTAGCCGCCGACGCTCTCGATGTAGTTGGCACCGGACGACTCGCGCGAGATCGCCATGTCGGTCTCCGGCGCGGACACCGGGTCGATCGCGATCACGGCCGGCAGCTTCGCGAGCTGCGCGGCCTGCCCGGCGTCCAAGGTGGCCATGATGTGCTCACGGCTCGCGGAGATGACGTTCACCTTGCCGCCCAAGGACTTCACCTTGGCGGCGACGGCTTTCTGGTCGCGCTCGTCCTGCTCGACGAGCGTGATCAGGTAGTCGGAAGCACCGCCCAGCGCCATGATCTGCGGCTGGGCCTGGAACGGGCGCACGTCGGCCACGTAGCTCAGCCGCGAGACGCGCGCGGTGCTCGTCATGCGGGCGAGGTAGGTGCCGTCCTGGACGAACGCGCCGAGCCGCACGCCGAGGCCCTGGAGCTGGTGGCGCTGGCCGTCGTTCAGGGTGGTGCGGAACTGCAGCAGGTAGGCGCTCTCAGCCGGTGCAGCAACGGCAGGAACGCCGCTGACCAGCGAGAACACGGCGGCGACGGACAATATTGTGCGCAGCACGAAGACAACCTCCATCGGCAGGGGTGGCGGCGACCGGAGGGAGTCACCGCCCGTGACCAGCACGTTACCGCTCAGGACCAGGTCAGGACATCAGTCGTTCGGCGGTGATCATCTAGCGGGACGATGTAGAAGAATCCGTTCGGCCGCCCGCATTCGTTCACCCGGATGGTGCATCCGGAGTAACGTCCGATCGGGTAAGCCCGACATGCCCGGCAAAGCATTTCCGCGCGGAGGACGGATGCCAGTCTCACCTGAGCAGCTGATGGAAGAACTGCGCACCCTGTGCCGTGGGCGCGGTGTGCAGACTCCCGGTATCGACTTGCACGTCGGACCGGCTCTTCGGCAGGTGTGCGGCATCGTCGAGACGGACGGCGCGGAAGCCGTGCGGACGAAACTGCGCGACTGGGTCCTGAACGCGACGCGCGGTTTCCCGGTCGAGGTCCGCAACGCCGTTCTGGCGCCGCTCGGACTGCACGACGACGCGCAGTTCCGGTTCCTCAACGAACGCATCGAGTGGCTCGCGAAGCAACAGGACCGCGGGGCGCGCACGGTGCGCAGACGGATGGACGCCGGACTGCAGCGCCTGGTGGAGGTGGCGCTGCAGCCGGCTCCTTCGACGACGCACGTGGCGCCGTCGGAACTGTGGCACGTCAAGGAGTTCGACGCGCTGCTGAAGCTGGACGGTCCGACGCCCGCGTGCACGGAGCGCCGGACCGTGGTGGCCGACACCGATGGTGTCAATGAGATCGCGTGGTCGATCACGATCCCCTCCCCCACGCCCGAAGGTGCTCCAGGTGACCTGGACGTGGAGGTGTTGCACGGGGTCGAGCTCATCGGCCACGAACGTCCGTCCCCGCGACGCTTCCTGATGAAGCTGCGGTTGCCCCGACCCCTCAACGCGGGACAAACACATCAGTTCGCGCTCGAAGTGCGCGTGCCGCGGGGACAATCGATGCGTCCGACCTACGTGTTCTGGCCGGAGCGGATGTGCGAGTCGTTCCGGTTGCGGGTGCGGTTCGACCGGGACGACCTGCCTGATGCGGTGTGGCGCGTCGAAGAGGCTCTGGCACGCGACACCGACGACCTGACGCCTTGGCCGCAGGCGCTGCCGCTGGACGAGATCGGGGAGATCGACGTGCAGTTCCCCCATCCCCGCCAGGGCCGCGGCTACGGCGTGCAGTGGACGCCACGCTAGAAGCCGTGCGGGTTCAGATCATGTCGATGCAGAAGTGCGGTTCCACGGCTGACACCTCCCTTTGATGGCCAGGGAGAACCGCAGTCCGAAACGAAGTCAGATCACCGTTGCGATGAAGACGCTTCCTGCCATGAATCCAAGGAAAAGGCAGACAGCGGCAACCTTCATGACGGTGGCGAGTGAGCAGATCATTCTCATCGAAGAATTCACCTTCTCATTCTGACTGGCTTTCGGGCTGTTGTTCTCGCCGATGCACCAAGAGTGGCTTTTCGCCAGTCGAATGAGAACGGGTTTCCTGTTTCCAGCGAAATGAGGAAACCCTGGGGAATGCTATTTCTGGGTCGTGCGGCGCAACGCCATCACGAGCAGCGCGTGCGAACTGCCGGCGTGCGGGAGCATGCCCTGCCGGACGAGGTCGAGCGCGTGGCAGAACGGCATCGTCCGCACGCGCAGGTCCGCCTCACCGGGCTCGAGCGCCGCCTCGCCCTGGGTGAGGTCGGTGGCGAGGAAGATGTGGTCGACGTGGTTGCTCAGGCTGTCCGCGCCGTGGATCTGGCCGAGCCGTTCCCACTTCGCCGCCCGCAGCCCGGTCTCCTCCGCGAGCTCACGACGTGCCGCGGCCAGCGGATCAGCGTCCGAGTCGTCGACGGCGCCGCCGGGCAGCCGCCACTCGGTGCCGCCGTGCGTGTAGATCCACTGCCGGGTCAGCACGACCTCGTCGTCGTCCTGGATCGCGAGGATCGTGACCGATCCCGGCGCCACGACGTGCGTGTAGGTGCCATGTCCGCCATCGGGTCTGACGACGCTGTCAGAGCGCACCTCGAACCACTGCGACCGGTGGACCACGTTGGTCGCCAAGCGCTGCCAGACCATCACCACACCAGCCGCCTCGTCGAGCCGCGTCATCACCATGACTCACATGGAACCATCGCCGACCGTTCCAGATAGCCCCAGTTGATCGTCAATCAACGGCCAATAAGTGGACATTCGGCATTCGGGTGTTTGGCGACGTACACACTTCCGGGGGGAGGGGGGTGAAGCCGTTGTCGCCCACGTTCGCCCAGGAGGTTCGCCGCCTGCGCAACGAGCGCGGGCTCTCACTCAGTCAGATGACCGGCCTCGTACCGTACAGCAAGGGACACCTCAGCAAGATCGAGAACGGCCAGGTTCACCCGAACCCCGAAATGGCCAGGCTCTTCGACAACGTCCTTCAGGCTGACGGTCACCTGATCGAACTAGCGGACGCGCCGGCCCGCCCGATTCCCAGTGACCACACCACTCTTCTCACCTTCGACTCGATGTTCGACCACCACCGCGCGCTGGGCCACCGGCTGAGCCCCGAGGTGGTGTTGTCCAGTCTCCGCCCCCAGGTGGACGCGCTGAGTTCGATGGCCCGCTCGGCCGACGACCCCGGTCTCGGCCGCGGCCTCTGGTTGCTGGCCGCGCGCTACGCCGAGTACGCGGGCTGGATGGAACAGGAACGCGGCGACGACGCCTCGGCGGCCGAACTCACCCGGCGCGCCGTCCAGTACGCCGCGCGAGGCGGTGACCCGGACCTGGAGGCCTACGCCTACGTCAGGGCCTCGGAGTTCGCCCTGTACCGCGGCGACGCCCACGCCACCGTCAACTTCGCCCGCAAAGCGGGCAAATCCCGTTCCACCGCGGTGAAAGCCGTGGCCGCCCAACGCGAAGCCCAGGGCTACGCGCTGGCAGGTGCCGCGGACCGCTGCCAGGCCGCCCTCGACCGCGCCGCGGAACTCCAGGGAGCGCTGGGTGAAACCCGTTACGGCACAACGAGCCTCGTCGACCAGGTAGCCATCGCCCGCGCCTGGTCGTTCCACGACCTGGGCCGCCACGCCGAGGCCGCCGTCATCCTCGACGACCAGATGCCGCTGATCGCCCCCACCGCCCTGCGCGCCCGCACCCGCTTCGGCCTGCGCCGGGCCCTGGCCCACGCCGCGGCGGGCGACGTCGACCACGCCTGCGACCTGGTGGTCGACCTGCTCGACGACATCCGGCAGGTGCAGTCCGCGACCGTCCACATCGACCTGACCGCGTTCAGCAAGTTGTTGTCCCGCTTGAGACCCGCGGCGGGGCGCGAGGTGGCGGGCGAGATCGGCGAGATCCTGTTCGAGTCCTAGACGGCGGCCCGGTCCTCGCGTTCCAGCGCCTCGGCCATCTCCACCCAGGCCTCCGCGACCCCGCGAGCCATGTCCGCCACCAGTTCCCGGCAGTGCGAAGGCACCCCGGACACCACGGTGGCCCACTCCCCCGACGACACCGCGTGCGCCTCCAGCCACCGCAGCACCAGCCGCCCGTGCTCGTTGAACCGCAACGACGGGTCCCGCCGCAGAATCGGCAGGGTGGCGTCGGGATCGCGGACGTCGGCACGTCCGGCGGGCAGCGCCTCGCCGGCCCGCTCGGAGGCGCGCATCCGTTCGGGCACCGGATCCAGCCCCGCGCTGAGCCGGCGGCGGACGTCCCGGACGGTGCCCGGCGACACCCCGGAGGCACGGGCGATGTCGCGCAACGAGGCGTCGGGCCGTTCGGTCACCAGCCGCCCGGCGAGCCTGCGCCCGGCGGCCGAGTTGACCGGCCTGACCTTGCCGTCGCGCCCCACCCGCACCGGGGCCTGACCGCCCACGGCGCGCCGCAGCACGCCGACGGACTTGGCGGCGAGGCCGGTGGAGGCCGCGATCGCGCGGTCCGAGCACTGCGGGTGCGACCGCAGCAGGCGCCGGGCCGCGGCCTCGCGGTCCGCGGTCGACAGCGTCGCCAGGTTCAGCGACACCGACAGCCCGAACAGGTCCTCGACGGGTCCGTCGACGTACTCGACCTCGACGGAACGGCAGCCGCGCAGCACGGCGGCCTTCAGGCGGTGGGTGCCGTCGACGACCCTCATCGTCGGGCGGTGCACCACGATCGGTGGCAGTGAGGCGCCGGACGACGCCAGCGAACGAACGAAGTCGTCGCTGCAGCCGCGAAGCCGCGGCGATTCGGCGGACCGCAACGCGGTGATGTCGACGAGCATGCGAAATCAAGCCCCCCAGGCTGATTGTCTCCAGAACCCCCAGGTGTCCGGACGACCAGGCCAGGTTAGCTAGTCGTTCAACGGGAGCGCCACTCGATCGCGGGACACACGTCCATCACCATGCGCAGGCCGGCCTCGCGAGCGCGCGCGTACGCCGCGTCGTCCACCACGCCGAGCTGGAACCACACGGCCTTGGCGCCGATCTCCGCGGCCTCGTCCGCGAACTGGCCGGCGTCCTCCGAGCGGCGGAACACGTCCACGACGTCGACCGCGAACGGGATGTCCGCCAGGGTCGCGTAGCCCTGCTCACCGTGCACGGTCTCGGCGGACGGGTGCACCGGCACGATCTTCTTGCCGCGCTGCTGGAGGAAGCGGGCGACGCCGTGGGCCGCGCGGGACGGGTTGTCCGAGAGCCCGACGATGGCCCAGACCTGGCAGTTCTCGAGGATCCAGTCGACGTCTTCGCGCATGCTTCCCACAGTAACCCTGTGACGCCGGTCACAATTGGTGGAAGCCGGTCGAAACGGCGGGGTCCCCGATCGACGCCTGGGTAGAAACGCACCAGACACCAGGCAGAGGAGACCCGAGATGCGCTTCATGGTCATCGTCAAGTCCACCCCGGAGACCGAGCAGGGCGTGATGCCGACGTCCGAGGAGCTCGCCGCCATGGGCAACTTCAACGAGGAGCTCGTCAAGGCCGGCGTGATGCTCGCGGGCGACGGCCTCTACTCGAGCGACAAGGGCGCGCGGGTCCGGTTCGACGGCAAGGGCGCGACGACGGTCATCGACGGTCCGTTCACCGAGTCCAAGGAGCTGATCGCGGGCTTCTGGATCTGGGAGCTGCCGAGCCTGCAGGACGCCGTCGAGTGGCTGAAGAAGGCGCCGTTCCAGGAGGGCGAGGTCGAGATCCGCCAGGTCCACGGCGACGAGGTGTTCGGTGACGCGCTGACGCCCGAGATCAAGGCGCAGGAGGACCGGCTGCGCGAGCAGATCGCGGCTCAGACCGGTCAGTGAGTGCGCGGAAGCGGCACTTCCGGCGCTGAGTGCGCGGTCAGCGCGACGCTCAGGGTCAGCAACGCACGCGGCGAGGTCGGACGGCAGCCCGTGAGCCGTTCGATCAGCCGCAGGCGGTGGTCGAGCGTGCTGCGGTGGATGTCCAGCCGCCGCGCCGCCGCCGCACGGTTGCCGTCCTCGTCGATGAACGCCCGCAACGCGTCCAGCAACGGCTGTTGAGCCACCACGGGTTCGATTACGCGAACCAGCCGTTCGGCGACGTGCGGCTGGCGCAGCACCGCGAAGTCCGCGAGGACGTTGCGCAGCTCGTAGACGCCCGGCGCGCGGCGGGAAGCGATCCGCAGGACGTCCTCCGCCGTCGCGCGGGCGGCCGCGAGGTCGCGCCGGGGCGCCCAGGCGACGCCCATCCACACGTCGGCGCCGAGCCGTTCGTACAGGTCACGAGCCAACGCGAGCTGGCCGTCCTGGGCGCACGGCAGCAGCACGTATCCGCCCTGGACGCCGTCGAGCACCAGGGCGTCGGGGTTGTCCCGCAACGACTCCAGCACGCGAGCGGCATCGTCCTCAGTGGACGCGCAGAACGCGATCACCGCGTACGCGAGCGCCAGTCCGTCGAAGGAACCGTTGTCACGGCCGGAGAGCAGGGTTCTGGCGAGCTGCCGGCGGGTCGCCACGTCCTCGACCGGGGGAAGGCCGAACGGACGGAGGATGTCACGCAGCACGTCTCCCAGCAGCCTGCTGTCCAGCACGGTGGTCACGCGTCGCCTCCTTGAGGTGGCCTGCGGTGTCGCACCGAACGGTAGGGAACTGTCGACAGTTGGCACAGACGGCTTGAGGGAGGCTTGACGTTCACCCCGGCGAGCTGAATCCGTTCAGCCCCAGGCGTTCGCGCGGCTCATCCCGATCGCCGTGCCCAGAACCGCGAGGTCACGCGGGTTGACGGGGCTCAGCCCGGTGAGCTCCTCGATCTGCCACAACCGGTAGTCGATGGTGCTGCGGTGGATGAACAGCTTCCTGACAGCTACCGCCCGGTTGCCGTCGGCTTCCAGCAGCGCCAGCACGGTCTCCACCAGAACGGGGTTCGCCAGCAGCGGCGCGACGACCTTGTCCAGTTCGTCGCGGACCTCCGGCGTCTGGACCATCGCGCTCTCGAACAGCACGTCGTCGATCCGGTAGACACCGGGCGGCCGGCCGAGCGACGACACGAGCGCGTCGATCTCGTCCACCTCCCTGCGCGCCAGGGGAACGCGCGCGGCGGGCCGTTCCGCGACGCACAGCCACATCTCGCCGCCGAGCTCCAGGCACACCTCCCGGCACAACGCCAGCGCGGCCCCTTCGGAGACCGGCAACAGCAGATGACCGGACGACGCGCACAGCACGGTCCCACGTCGACGGAAAGCGTTTACCACGCGGTCCACCAACGCACCGCGCACCGAGACGACGGTGTAGAACGCGGCGGCACCATCGGGTGCGCCACCGCCGAGCACCGCGTCCGCCAGCCCGTCGTCGGCGGCGCAGAACGACGCCATCAGCTCGGCGGCCAGCGCGGTTCCGGCGGCGGCCAGCGCGCGGGCGTCACCGCCGTCGTCCAGCATGGCCTCGGTCAGCAGCCTGTCCGTGGACCGCAGGGCCACGACCACGTGCGCAACCGGGACCTTCGCCGAACGCAGCCGTGAGCCGACGCGGTGCGCCACCGTCACGGCGGCGTCCTCCCAGCCGTCGGCGTCAGCGGCGGCGGCCCGGTAGACGGCGAGGAACTCCTCGTGCAGCAGGCGACCGACGTCGAAGAGCACGGGTCCCTCCCATCTTTCGCACCGCTGAAGGATTTCAGCGCGGGCAGTGGGGAAACCCCCAGCGTTCTCCAGCGGTACGCCAGTGCCCGCGACCCTAACGTCGGGTGCATGGCACCTCAGCTGCTCGCCCCGGCGCGGCCGCCGATCCTCACGCCTTCGCAGGAGGCCTGGCGCCAGTTCGCGCAGGCCCTCGCCCCCGTCGAGTTCGGCCGCGGCGACGTGCTGCTACGGCTCGGTGTCCCCGCCGACGACCTGATCGTCATCCGGTCGGGCAAGGCGAAGACGTGCTGCACCTCCACCGACGGCCGCGAGCTGGTGCTGGACTTCCACTGCGCCGGCGATCTCCTGGTGGAGCCGACGCTGTTCGACGCGGCGCCGTCGGTGTCGACGACGGTCGCGATCACCGACGTGCGGGCGGGCCGGATCTCACGGGCGGACCTGACGCAGTGGCTCGCGCTGTGCCCGGAGATCACCGAACGGCTGCTCGGCCAGATCGCCCGCCGGCAGCGCGAGTCGCACCAGATGCGGATGGACCTGGTGCAGATGGACGCCCCCGCACGCCTCGCGAAGGCGTTGCTGCGCCTGGCAGGACGGTTCGGCACCGACCGCCGCGGCGGGTTGCTGATGATCGAGGACCTCACCCAGGAAGAACTCGGCCAGTACGTCGGGTCGCGCCGCGACACCGTCAACAAGACGCTCTCGGACTTCGCCCAGCGCGGCTGGATCTCGATCGAGCGCAAGAGCATCTTCCTCACCGACCCGGCCCAGCTGTCCCGCCGGGTCCGCGTGGGCATGCCCGCCGTGCCCGCGCAGCGCTGATCCGACAACGCAGGGAGATCCTCAGGTGACAACAGAAACCAAGGCCGGCACGGGCAAGGTCGTGCTGGGAGTCGTGGCCGCGATCGTGGTGGCGTCGATCGGCAACGCCGTCGTGTCGTACCTGGCGCAGGCGCTCGGCGCCGACCCGAACGCCGTCGAGGGCCTGAAACCCCAGGGCTACGTCGTGCTGACCGCGCTGGGCGTGATCATCGCCGCGATCGCGTGGGCGACGATCCGCAAGCGCGCCAAGGATCCCGCGCGCACGCTCGGCAAACTCGTCCCGATCGTGGTCGTGGTGTCGTTCCTCGCCGACGTCCCGGTCTTCTTCCTGCCGGGCGCCAGCGTCGTCGGCGTGCTCGCGCTGATGGTCATGCACGTCGTCGTGGCCGCGGTGTCCGTGCCGATCTTCCGCCGCGTGCTTCCGGTTTAGCAACAGGAAGAACGGCCGGGAGGTGCGTCCTCCCGGCCGTTCTCGCGTTCACTCAGACAGATCGAGCTCCGGCCACACCAGCGTCGTGGCTCCCCACGTGAGGCCGCCGCCGAACGCCGTGAGCAGTACCTTCTGCCCCGCCGCCAGCTCCCCCGACCGCACGCCGTGCGCGAGCGCCAGCGGGATCGAGGCGGCGGAGGTGTTGCCGACGTCGGTGATGTTGGAGACGAACTTGTCGCGTGGCACCCCGAGCTCCGCCGACACCGCGTCCAGGATCCGGGTGTTGGCCTGGTGGGCGATGACCCTGTCCACATCGGACGCGACCCAGCCCTGCCGCTTGATCGCGTTGCGCGACGCGGCGGACATGCGCGCGACCGCGTTCGCGAAGACCTCGCGGCCCTCCATCTGGAAGAACTTGTCGCCGTGCGGCACGATGTCGCGCGACGACCGCTGCCGCGACCCACCGGCCGGGACGGTGATCAGGTCGGACAGCTCGCCGTCCGAACCGAGGTCGAACGGCCCGAGCGCGCCCGGCTCGTCCGGGGATCCCGCCCGCAGCACCACCGCTCCCGCGCCGTCGCCGAAGATGACGGACGTGGTGCGGTCCTGCGGGTTGAGGATCGTCGAGTAGGCGTCTCCGCCGATCATGATGAGGCTGTCCACGATGCCGGCCGTGATCAGCCCGGCGCCGACGCCCAGCCCGTACACGAATCCCGTGCACACGGCCGCGATGTCGAACGCGGGGACGTCGATCAGTCCCAGCCGCGACGCGATCTCCGGAGCCGTTGCGGGACAGGGCCTGTCGGGTGTCGTCGTCGCGAGGATCACCGCTCCCGCGCCCGGCACGCCCGCCGAGCGCAGTGCCCGCCGCGCCGCCTCGACCGACAGGTCCGAGGTCGCCATACCGGGTTCGACCACATGTCGTGTGGCGACCCCGATCCGCGACCGGATCCACTCGTCGGTCGTGTCCAGCCTGGCTGTCAGTTCGTCGTTGGTGACCACTCGCGGCGGGAGCCATGACCCGAGTCCCGCGACCACCGCTGCGCGCATTCTCCGACCTTCCTCACCGTTCGTCAGCCAGGACTTCCGGGAGGAAGTGGCTGGGAAACCCTTGGAACACCACGGGACGCTGGAACCGTTCGACGGCTCGTACGCCCACCGAGGTGTGGAACGGCGACGTGGTCGCGGGCCAGGGACCGCCGTGGTGCATGGCCGGGGTCGTCGCGATGTCGTTGGGCCACTGGTTCCACACGATCCGCCCGGCACGCCCGGTCAGTTCGCTGACCAGCTCGGGCAGAAGGTCGTCGTCCTCGCCGTGCACGGTCGCCGTCAGCTGTCCCGGCAACGCGGCGGCGAGCTCCAGCAGTTCGTTGCTGTCGCGGTAGGTCACCACGACGGACACGGGCCCGAAGCACTCGCTGAGCACGTCGTCGTGGCCGTTCAGGACGTCGGCGGCGGTGGTGCGCAACAACGTGGGCGCGTGCCCGCCCGCGCCGGAGCCGCCCTCGACGAGCACGTCGAGGAACTCCGTCAACGCCTCCACGCCGGTCTCGAACCGCTTGGCCACGAGCTTGTTGAACAACGGCTCCGCCCGCAACGCGCGCACCTCGGCGGCGACGTCGTCGGCGAAAGCCTCTGGTACGACGAGAAGTCCGGGCTTCGTGCAGAGCTGCCCGCTCTGCTGAGCCAGTGCCTGAGCGAATCCGCGCGCGATCTCCTGGCCGCGCCTGCGAACGGCCCGAGCGGTCACGAACACCGGGTTCACGCTGCCGAACCCGCCGTAGAACGGGATCGGCTCGGGCCGGGTCGAGGCGAGGTGGTGCAGTTCGCGGCCCACGCGGCTGCTGCCGATGAACGCGACGGCCTTGATCCGCGGGTCGAGCACGAGCTGACGGGCCCGGCGCTGCCCGTGCACGAGCGCGAACACGCCCTTGGGCAGCACCGCCTCGACGATCTCGGCCGTGCGGTCGGCGAGGTCGGGATAGCTGTGGCTCGCCTTGACCACGACCGGGCACCCGGCGGCCAGCGCCGACGCGGTGTCGCTGCCGGCCACGGAGAACGCGAACGGGTACGAGGTGGAGCCGAAGACGGCGACCGGTCCGAGCGGGACCAGCACGCGGCGCAGGTCCGGCCTCGGCCCGGCGGGCCACGCCGGGTCCTCGCGGTCGACGACGACCCCGTTGACCGCGCCCGAGCGCAGGTACTCGGCGAACGAGCGCAGCTGGAAGGTCGTGCGGGCGACCTCCGCGCGCAGGCCCTCGCCGGGGAGCCTGCACTCCCACTCGGCCAGCGCGACCAGGTCTTCGGTCTCGTGGTCGAGCGCCTCGGCGACGGCGTCCAGTGCCGCCGCCCGCTCGTCCGGCCGGGTCGTGCCCCACTCACGGGCGGCGTCGGTCGCCCGGTCGAGGATCTCCTCCACGACGGCCTACTTGATGTAGTCGGCGGAGACCCGGGGCGGCCAGCTGGCGACGCTGAGCACGCCGAGGCTGTAGGCGCGCGAGACGAGGGCGGCGCGGTTGGGGGCCTTGAGCTTCTTGAGCATCGTGCCGACGTGGTACTCGACGCCCTGGCGCGACAGGAACAGCCGCGACGCGAGGCGCACGGTCGACTCGCCGGTGGCGATGCCCTCGAGGATGCGGGCGTCGAGCTCGGTGAGGATGCGGTTGCGGTCGACCACGACGGCGTTGGGCTGCTCGCCCTTCTCCGGGTTCACGACGACGACGAACTGCACCAGGCCGCCGTGCACGTCGTGGACGGCGATGCCGGTGATGTCGCCGGTGAAGACGGCGTGCCGCGGGCCGATGCCGGCGAGGTGCTCCACGAAGCGCTGGCGGCGTCCCTCGACGAGGCGGTCGAACTGCTTGCGCATCGGGCCGTGCACGCCGGGGTGCAGCAGCTCGTAGAAGCTGCGGCCGAGCAGTGACTCGCGGGAGTGACCGAACTGGGTCACGAAGTCGTCGTTGGCCTCGACCACGCGCAGCTGCAGGTCGAGACGGGCGAGGCAGAGACCGGAGCGTTCGAGCAGTGAGCGGAACACGTCCGCGTCCGGAACGGCGATCTGGTCGGTTGCGAGAGAACCAGCGGCAACAGTGTGCATCAGAGAGAATCCCTCTCGTGCAGAAGTGAAACTTGAGGCGGCCACAAGGCGATCTAGAACTATTTCCCGATTCTCACCTTGACACGTTGAATCGTAGGAAGATCTGCCGAACCCGGTCAACGAGGTGTGAGGGGTGGCCCCTAATGTTGTGGTAGGGGTGGGCCGGGGGTTCGGGGAGGCGTCCGCGTATTTCGGTAGGCCGTTTCGGCTGCGTCTCACCTGATGGCGCGTTACGGCCCTGAACTGCGAGGATGCCCGCGCGACCGATCGAGACGCCACCGCGCGGTAACTGAGGCACAGCTCAACTGTGCGGCACATGCGCACAAGAAATTCGTAGATGTGTCGCCGGTGTTACGCGTGGGGCGGGTAGGCCCTGGCGAGTGCGCCGGGCAGTTCCGTGCGCCGGCGGATGCCGAGCTTGCGAAACGAGTTCGTGAGGTGCTTTTCGATCGCCCGCGAGGTCACGGCGAGTTCGTCCGCTATTTCCGCGTTGGTGAGACCGCGGACCACGAGTCCGGCGACTTTGAACTCGGCGCGGGTCAGCGCCACGACGATGCCGGGTGAATTACCGTCGAGTTCCTTCGCGATTCTTTGAGCCAGTCTTTCGGCACCGCTGTCCACCGCGAGCTGATACGCGTCGCTGAGACGGCGTTGCGCCTGAGGGTCGCCGTCGGCGCGTTCGCGCGCGCCGAGGTGCAGCAGCGTCTTGGCCCGTTCGAACGGGTTGGCGTGCAGGACCTCCACGGCCTCACGCAGCATTTCGAGGCCCTGACCGCCGGGCGTGTAGCGGCCGAGCACGGTGAGGGCCCGCCCGATGCCGAGCGGCGCGCCCCACTCGACCGCGCGGTCCCAGCCGGCCATCGCGGCTTCTCTCGCGGCCGCGAAGTCGCCGAGCTGGGCATGCAGCCGTGCGACGTGCACGCACCAGGGCAGCAGCACGGGATTGCGCCACCCCGCGGCGTCGAACACGCGACCGCAGTCCTGGAGGCGTTCGAGCGCCTGCGCGTGCTCCCCCGCCAACGCCTCGCCCATCGCGTGCAGCATGCGGTATACGGCCTCCACACCGGCGGGCTCGTCGCGATCGGGCCGGGAAGCGAGGAGTTTCGCGATCAGGGCGGGGTCACGCAGGTCCACGGCGACGGCGATGAGCCCGATCGCGGCGGTCGTGGTGTCGCCGCGCCAGTCCAGCACGGCGAGGTCGACGGCGTGTTCGGCGGCCGCCCGCGCCTCCCCCGGTTTGCCCAGGTGCATGAGGACGAACGACTGCTGGGCGCGGATCAGGGCCTGCTCGACGGTGGTCGTCGCCTGCCCGAACGCCTGGTCGAGCCACGGCACGGCCTCGTGCGCGGCGTCGGCGGCGGCGAGGACCTTGATGAGCAACGGCAGGGCGGTGTGCACGTGCGTGGGGTGCGGCGGTTCCTGTCTCAGCACGGTCCGTGCGATGGCCGCGACCTCGTGCGCGGGCAGGCGGGCCGTGAGCATGGCGGCGTCGAGCAGCACGATCTGCAGTTCACGTTCGCCGGGGGTGGCACCGCTGATCTGCTGGAGGCGTTGCGCGGAGTCGGCGAGCAACGCGGGATCGGCGTGCCACGCATACCGTTGCCGAGCCTCGAGCCGGTACGCGAGCTCCTGGTTGTGGGCGAGGCCGGCGGCGACGTGGTCGATGAGGTCGCGCACGGGCCGGGGCGCGGAGCCGAGGGCGGTCGGCGCGATCCGCACGAGCGCGGCCGCCCGTTCCTCGACCTCGCGGAACAACGGCACCGCGTAGGAGATGTGCCGGACCGACGCGGCGGGGTCGAAGAGGCGTTCGGCGGTGGCGAGGTCGACGAGCAGCCGGGCGCGTTGCTCGGAGTCCCTTGCCACGTACCGCAACGCGCGGCGCAGGTAGCGGGCGGCGACCTCGGGCGCGCCCCTGCGCAACGCGGTCGCGGCCGCCTCGCCGAGCGCCTCGATCGCCCACGGCCCCTGCGCGGCGGTGACGGTGAGCAGCCGGGCCGCGACCTGTTCGGCGGGCCTGCCGTTGTCGTGCAACAGCTTCACGGCCTTCGCCTGCCAGTCGTCGCGTTCGCCGACGGGCATCGACTCCTCGATCGCGTCCCTGATCACCGGTCTGCCGAGGACGAGACCGGCCTGGTCGAGGACGCGCTGGGCCTCGACCGCCTGCCGGTCGGTGAGCCCGGCGAGCCTGCCGACGAGCTCGTCCTCCCCGAGCACGGCCGCGGCCTTGGCGAAGTCCTGGGCGAAGAACGGCTGGGTGGCGAGGTCGCGCACGAGCCGTTCCCGCAGCCGCGCTGGCCGCAGCTCCCGGACGTGCGGGACCTGGTCTGCGGTGGGGCTGGTGACGTGGTGCAGCACCGCGCACAGGAACATCGGGTTGCCGCCGGTCACGGCGTGGCACGCGGCGACGAAGTCCTCGTCGGGGCGCAGGCCGGTGCGGTGTTCGACGAGTTCCGCGACCGCCCGCGGCGACAGCGGTTCCGGGCGGATCTCGGTGCTCCCGGGCAGTCCGCGCGTGCTGTCCCTGGTGGCCGCGACGAGCAGCACCGGCTCGTTCTCCAACACCGCGGCGACCGTCACCAGCCAGTGCAGCGACGGGTCGTCGGCCCACTGGAGGTCGTCGATCAGCAGCAGCACCGGCTGCTCCGCGCCGATCGCCCGCAGCAGCGCGGTGAGTCCGCTGATCGCCGCCTCCTGCACGGCGAACACCGAGTCGACCGGCGTGTCCTCCTCGAACACCGGTCTCGCGAGGCCCGCCGGGCCGCTGAGCAGGCGAGCGCCGTCCTGAGCCAGCACGGGGTCCAGCAGTTGGCGGGCGACGCCGAACGCGAAGTCCCGCTCCAGCGCGGAACAGGTGGCCGTGAGCACGCGGAAGCCGGTGGCCCGCGCCCGCAGCGCGTCCAGCAGCGCGGACTTGCCGCAGCCGAGCGGTCCGGTGACGACGATCCGGCCGCCGCTTCCCCGGCGGGCGCGGTCCAGCGCCTCGGTCAGCCGGCGCAGTTCGCCGGTGCGTTCGAGCAGGATCATCACGAGGCCAGGTAGTCCGCCAGCTCCGCACGGCTGGAGATCCCGAGTTTGCGGTAGGCGCGGGTCAGGTGCACCTCGACGGTCCGCAGCGTGACGAACAGGTGGTCGGCGATCTCCCGGTTCGTGACGCCGGCCGCCGCCAGGTCCACGACCTTGCGCTCGCTGGCCGTCAGCACCGCCAGGCCGTCCACAGTGGACGGCGCGCGCATCCGTCCGCCGACGCCGAGCAGCAACGTCCTGGCCGAGTCCGCGAGCGCCCTGCTGCCGGCCCGCAACGCCAGCCCGACGGCGGCCCGCAGGTGCGCCCGCGCCTGCCGGGGATCGCCCGCGCCGGACCACCGCTGACCCAGCAGCAGTTCGGTCCGCGCCTGCTGGATGAGCGACGGCACCGCGGCGAACCCGTCCGCGGCGGCCCTGGCCATGTCCATCGCGCCGGGCCCGATCGTCGTGTAGGCGCGTGCCAGCAACGAGAACGCGGCCGACTCCCTGGTCGGCCAGGTCCTGGCCAGCCGGTCCGCCTCCCGCGTGGCGACGGTGGCGTCCCGTCCGGCCAGGGTCATCACCTGCACGACGTCGATCCACGTGGGCAGGGCGCCGGGGTCGCTGAGCCCGACCGCGGACATCACCGCCTGGCAGGCCGCCATCCGTTCGGCCGCCAGCGGGACGTCGTCCTGCACGAAGGCGAGCCAGCCGGACGCGCGCAGGTACTCGCGGTGCACGGGGGTGAGGTGCCGGACGTCGTCCTCGTCGACCTCGTCGAGCAGCTTCTCCGCGAGCGGGGTGTTGCCGGTCTGCAACGAAAGCCAGGCCAGCAGGACGATCGCGCGCGGCAGCCGCCAGCCGCCGTCGCGCATCGCGTGGACCGCCGTCGCCGCGTCCTGGGTGGCACGCGGGAGATCGCCCAGCGACATGTGGACGAGCGCGCGCTGCACGAGCGATCGGCAGCGGGCGAGCGAGTCCCCGTTGCCCGCGAAGGCGTCCACGGCCCGGTCGAGCACGGAAAGCGCTTCCCCAGCATGGCCCGCCACGCGCAGAACCGTTGCGGCGGACAGCATCGACCAGTCGGTGAGCGCCTCGGAGTCGACGAGGGCGGCCCGCGCGTACCCGACGGCGGCGTCCATCGCTCCCCCGCCGCGCATGACGGCCTCCGCGACGACGCCGAGCAGACAGCGTTGTGCCGTCGTGTCTCCCGCCGGAGGTGGCGTGGCCCTGGCGACGGCCGTCGCGACCACGCGGGCGTCGTCGAGGTCGATCGACAGCTGCACGGCGTCGAGCAGCGTCACCAGGTCCGCGGACAGCGCGGGATCCCTGGCCAGCCGCAGGAACGTGCGGGTGCGCCCGGTCAGCGCGTGCTTCACGGCGAGCGCGGCCCGCAGCTCCGGGTCGGTGGTGCGGTGGAACGCGGCGGCGAGGTGTTCGCACGCCTGCGTTGGGTCGTGCCGGGACAGCTCGGTCGCGAGGTTGACCCGCAGCTCGACGTCGTCGGGGCTGAGCTCGACGAGACGGCGCAGGTAGCGGGACGCGTCCCGGGGCTGCCCGCCCGCGGCCGCCTCGTGCAGCACCTGCGACATCCAGGGCGCGTCGACGGCGGGCAGGTGGACGAGCTGGTCGGCCACGGCGCCCGCGTCGTGCCCGAACTCGTCCAGCACGACGGCCGCGCGGTGCCGCAGTTCGGCGGCCTCGGCCGGGCCGAGCACGTCGAGCACGCCCGCCCGGTACCACGCGCGGACGTGGTCGGGCAGGCCCTCGCCGAGCAGGTGGTGACGGCGCAGCGCGGAGATCCCGTTCTCGGCCACCCGCGCGGACACCCCGGCGAGCGGCCCGACGAGTTCCTCCCGGTCGACGACCACGAGCGCGGTGGCGATGGCGCGCAGGTGTTCCGGCTCGTCGCGCAGCCGGCGCGCCGCGACGAGTTCGACGGACTCCTGCCGCAACGCCCGCGCGGCGCGGATGTCCGCGAGCACGGTCGTGAGGTGGCTCGGCACGCCACCGGACAGGCGCAGGCACAGGTTCGTGAACACCGCGTCCGGCGGGAAGTGCAGGGTCGTGGAGATCATGTCGGCGACCTGCGGCGTGGTGAGCGGCTGCAGGTCGACCACGTGCGCACGGGCCAGATCGACGTGCAGCGGCGAGTTCTGCGACAGCACCAGGCTGACCGGTTCGGCGCCGAGCCTGCGCAGTACGAAGTCCACCCAGCGCACGGTCGCGTCGTCGCACGCGTCGAGGTCGTCGAGGACGAGACAGACGGGCGACTGCCGCGCCAGCGCCACGACATCACGCCACATGCACCGGTACACGCGGTAGAGGGAGGCGGCGGACGTGTCCGGCAGTTCCGGAACTCCTATACCTGCCTGAGCGAGCATCCGGCGGGCGACGGTGAGCGGCAGGCGTTCACCACGTCCGCCCGCGCTCAGCACCGTCGTCCCGGCACGGGTCTCGGTCCCGGTGGCCAGGCGCAGGACGGCGGACTTGCCGGAGCCACGGCCGCCGCGCACGAGCACGGCCTGCGCGCCCCTGCCACGACGGGCCTCGGTCGTGTGGTGCGCCACCGCGGTGAGCACGCTCTCACGACCGAAGAGCTCCGACTGGTCGTCCACCGCCTACCGCCTCAGGCTCGAAGAGTGACCCTGCGCTGAGGATAATTGCCCCAGGTGACCGGACCGCAAACTCCGCGAGGCAAGTGTCAAAGTCTGGCACGGTGATTCCGCATTGTGCGGGTGGCGAATCCACCGCCGGTTCCAGTCAGTGAACTAATACGCCACAACGCGGCCGGGCACAACCCGGTAGAGGCTCGGTTTCTCCGGGAGGAACGCGAGCCCGAAGCGGGTGAGGAACTCGCCGAAGGCCGCGTCCACGAAGTCGTCGTCCGGCAGGCCGTCCCACGTCTCGGCGGCGGCCCGCGCGACGTCGACGGCGGTGCTGTCGTAGACGACGAGGTCCGGCAGGTCGCCCGCGAAGTAGCCGCGTGCCAGCGAGATCGGCGACGAGCTGTCGTCGAGGAACCCCACCACGTCCCACCTGCCCTCGGTCGCCTCGCTCAGCGCGAGACGGGCGGCGACCTCGGACGAGGTGGCGTAGGTGACGCGGTAGCCGCGGCGCACCAGTTCCTCGATCACCGCGAGCGCCGGTAGTGCCTGGCCCTGCGCGGGGTTGGCGAAGATCGCCACGTGCCGCCGTCGGGTGCCGACCTCCTCGGCCATCGTTGATGACCACCTCTCTGCGAACGACGTGCTGCCTGATGCCGTTGTACGGCATTCAATGCCAGGGGAATGCCTCACTTTCCTTTGTTCCCGAGCCGGAATCCGCTGCCCGTTTTCTGCCCGAGGTGACCGGAGGCGACGAGCCGCCGCAGTTCCTCCGCGGGCGCGGGTTCTCCGGTGGGAGAGGCCGCGCTCAGCGTCTCCAGAATGGCGAGCGAGATGTCGAGCCCAATGGTGTCGAGGAGGGTGAAGGGGCCCATCGGGTGGTGGAACGCGGTCACGATCGCGGTGTCGATCTCGTCGACCGTGACGTCGGTGCGGCCGAGCATGCGAATGGCGTCGTTCAGGTACGGGAACAGCACGTGGTTCACGATGAACCCGACGCGGTCCGCGCAGTCCACTCCGGTCTTGCGCAGCCACTTCACCAGTGCGTGGGCGGTGGCGTGCACGTCGTCGGCGGTGTGGCTGGTGCGGACGATCTCGACGAGCTTCATGACCGGTGCGGGGTTGAAGAAGTGCAGCCCGATGACGTCCCGCGGGCGGCTTGTCGCGTTCGCGCAGTCGGTGACGGAAAGGCTCGACGTGGTGGTGGCGATGATGGCACCGGGTTTGACGGCGGCGTCGATGCCTTGCAGCACAGCGCTTTTCACGGCCATGTCCTCGGCGACGGCCTCGATCACGATGTCCGCGTCGGCCAGGGCCTCGTAGCCCGTGCCGGCGGTGAGCCTCGCGAGGACGTCCTCACGGTCCTGTTCGGACATCCTGCCCTTCTGCACGAGTCTGGTCAGGGACGAGCAGATCTGCTGCCGCGCTGCCTCGGCCTTGTCCGGGGTGCGCGCGACGAGCGTGGTGGGAATGCCCGCCACGATCAGGACTTCCGCGATGCCGCGGCCCATCAGTCCGGCGCCGACGACACCGGCACGGCGGATCTCGCGTGGTTCGCCGTCGCTGACGCGGTTGCGGGGCGGGGGCTGGATCTCGCCGCGGCCGTCGTACCGGTGGAAGCCCCTGCCCGTTTTCCGCCCGAGGTGCCCTTCCTCGACCTTGCGGTCCAGCAGCGGGGACGGGACGTAGTCGGCGGAGCCGGTGCTGTCGTGGAGGTGGTGGAGAGCGTTGCGGACGGTGTCCAGTCCGATCAGGTCGAGCAGGTGCAACGGGCCGAACTTGAGGCCGCAGCCCAGTTTCAGGGCGGCGTCGAGGTCCTCGACGGTCGCGTAGCCCTCGTCGGCGAGGTTCATCGTGCGGTTCATGCACGCGTACAACAGCGCGGTGGCGGCCTCGACGGGCCGGCAGCCGAGACTCACGATCTCGGTGCCCGCCAGCCGGACTGCCTTGCGTGCCAGGTGGAACGCCTCCGGGGAGACCATGGACGTGCCGATCAGGCTCGCGTGCCGCCCGTACGGCGGCGGGATGGAGTAGCGCAGCCCGACGACGCGGTCCGGTGCGCCGGACGCGATGGCGAGTTTCGCCACGGACAGCGTCGACGTGGCGGTGAGGAAGACCGTGCCCGGCGCGCACTGGTCGGCGAGCTGCCGCAGCACGGTCTCCTTGACGCCGAAGTCCTCCGGCAGCGCCTCGATGACGAGGTCGGCCCGCTTGAGGTCGACCAGTTCCGTCGCGAGGCCCAGCCGGGGACCGCCGAGCCTGTCCTGGACGCGCGCCAGCACCTCGAGATCGCTGTCCACGCCGATCACCTCGGCCCCGTTCGCGAGCAGGACCTGCGCGAGGCCCTCCCCGAGGCTGCCGAGCCCCACCACACCGATCACGAGCATGTCCGTCTCCTAGCCTAGAGACCGAGTTCTTCGTCGAGCATCGCGAACATCTCGTCGTCCGAAGCCGACTCGAAGTCCTTCTCGGTGCTGGTGTTCTTGGCCCACTTGGTGCGCAGCACGTCGAGTCGTCCGGCGATCTGCTGGTGCAGCGCGGGATCCACGCTGGCCGCGGCGAGTGCCTTCTCGAACGCGTCGAGGTCGGCGAGCACGCTCGGCAGCCCGGCGGCCGGCGCGTCGGCCAGCAGCTCGGTCCTGAGGTGTGCCACCAGGTCGTTCGGCGTCGGGTAGTCGAACACCAGCGTGGCGGGCAGCCGCAGCCCCGTCGCGCCGCCGAGCCGGTTGCGCAGTTCGACCGCGGTGAGCGAGTCGAAGCCGAGCTCCTGGAACTGGCGGTCGCCCTCGATCTGCTCGTTCTCGCCGTGGCCGAGCACCTCGGCGACCTGGCCTCGCACCAGGTCCAGCAACGCGTCGGTGCGTCCCTGGTCGGTGAGCGCGGTCAGGCGGGTGATCAGCGAGTCCGCCGTTTCCTGGCCTGCCACGGCCTTCTTCGACCTGGTGCGCACGAGTCCGCGCAGCAGCGGTGCGACCTCGTGGTTGCGCAGGACCGCGAAGTCCAGCTTGACCGGAAGTGTTGCAGCGGCACCGGTTTCGAGCGCCTCGTCGAAGAGGGTGACGCCGAGTTCCTTCGTGATCGCCGGCATGCCGGAGCGGGCCATGCGTTCGGCGTCCTGGGCGCTGAGCATGCCGGTGTCCCAGGCACCCCAGGCCATGCTCGTCGCCTTCTTGTTGTGCGCCTTGCGAAGCGCGGCGAGAGCGTCGAGGAAGGCGTTGGCCGCCGCGTAGTTGGCCTGACCCGCGTTGCCGAACGTGCCGGCGACGCTGCTGAACAGGATCAGGGTGGCGTCCGGTGCCAGTTCGTGCAGGTACCAGGCGGCGTCGACCTTCGGCTGGAGCACCGGGTCGATGCGGTCCAGCGTCAGGGAGTCGATGGTGGCGTCGTCGAGAACGCCCGCCGCGTGGACGATCGTCGCCGGGTTGTGCGCCTTGAGCAGCGCGGCGAGATCGTCGCGGTCACTGACGTCGCAGGCGGCCACCGTGACGTTCGCCTCGAGGTCACTGACGTCTGCCTGGCCGGTGCGGCTCGCGAGGACGAGGGCCTGGACGCCGTGGTTCTCGACGAGGTGCTTCGCGATGATCCGGCCGAGACCGCCCGTGCCACCGGTGATGAGCACCTTGCCGTGGTCGATGGTCGTCTCGCCGCGTTCCGCCCTGGCGAGACGGCCGCCGAGGATCTCGCCGTCGCGGACGACGATCTGCGGTTCCTCGGCCTGGATCGCCTGCCGCAGCACGGCGAGGCTGGAGCGCTGGTCGTCGATGTCGAGCAGCCCGAACGTGCCGGGGTGCTCGGACTGCGCGGCCCTGACGAGTCCCCAGACCGCCGCCGCGACGGGATCCGGTGCTTCGCCGGTGGTCGCCGCGATGGCGTTCTTCGTGACGAACCAGAGCCTTCCGGGCCTGTTCGCCGTGATCCACTGCTGGACGTTGACCAGGGCGTCGCTCACGGCGGCGTGCGTGGACTCCACGACGTCGTCCGAGAGCGCCTTGACCTCGGTGAGGACGACCTCGGCGTCGGCGGTCCCGATGGTGTCGTAGACGCGTCCGGCGACGAAGTGGTCGACCAGTTCGAAGTGGTCCTCGCCCGCGATGGCCACGGTGGCGTTGACGGGTTCGGTGGCGTTGATCGGCGTCCAGCCGAGCGTGAACAGGGCGTCGCGGGTGGTGTTCTCGTTGAGCTGCCCCGTGGTGACGGCGCGGACCACGAGCGACCGGACCTCGGCGACCGGGTTGCCCTGCGGGTCGGCGACGACGATGTGCATCGCACCGCTGTCGTTCCTGGTCATCCTGACCCGGACCGCTGCCGCACCGGTGGCGTGGATCTTCACGCCCTCCCAGCTGAACGGCAGCCCCGCTCCCCCGTCGCCTTCCTGCAGCAGCGCGGTGTGCAGCGTGGCGTCGAGCAGCGCCGGGTGGAGCCCGAACGCGCCGGGTTCGACGCCGTCGGGCAGCGCGACCTCCGCGAGGACGGCACCTTCGTGGCGCCACGCGTTCCTGAGGCCCTGGAACGTGTCCCCGTAGGCGAACCCGATCTCGGCGAACTTGTCGTAGACGCCGTCCAGTTCGATCGGCTCCCCTTGCGGCCACTCGGTCAGCGCGGTGCCTCGACTCTCGCTGGTGCTGAGGGTGCCGCCGGCGTTCTCGGTCCACGGCAGGTCCGTGTCCTCGGGCCTGCTGTAGATCGTGACCGCGCGCCTGTCGTTCTCCTCGGCGCCGATCGCGACCTGGATCTGCACGCCGCCCTGCTCGGGCAGCAACAGCGGTGCCGCGATCGTGAGCTCCTCCAGCGTGTCGAGCCCGAGTTCCTCACCGGCCTTGAGCGCGACCTCGACCAGCGCCGCACCGGGCACGAGCGCCCGTCCCATGATCACGTGGTCGGCGAGCCAGGCGTGCGTCCGCAGCGAGATCCGGCTGGTGAACAGGTGCCCGTCCTGCCCGGCGAGCTGCACCGCCGCGCCGAGCAACGGGTGCCCGACACTGCCCAGGCCAGCCGCCTTCACATCGCTCGCGCCCTCCACGACCTTCGGCCAGTACGACTGCCGGCGGAACGCGTAGGTGGGCAGGTCGATCTTCTTGGCCTGGCCGAGCAACGGCGTCCAGTCGACCTTGACGCCCTCGACGTGAGCCTGGCCGAGCGCGGTGAGGAACCGCGTGACCTCGTTCTCGTTCCGCCTGATCGTCGGAATCGCTCCGTCGACCAGCGGGGTGAGCGCCGCGTCGGGCCCGATCTCCAGGAACGTCTTGTCGCCCAGCGCGGTCACGTTGTCGTGGAACCGCACGGCGTCCCGGACGTGGCCGACCCAGTAGTCGATCGTCGTCGGGTCACCGCTGGTCTGGAACGCGATCGCCGGTTCGCTGAAGGTGATCTCGCCGATCGCCTCCCGGAAGTCCGGCAGCATCGGCTCCATCAACGGCGAGTGGAACGCGTGACTCACCTTGAGCTGCTTGTACTTCCACTGCTTGGCGATCTTGAGGACCTCGTCCTCCTCGCCCGCCAGCACCACGGTCCGCGGCCCGTTGACGGCCGCGATCGACACGTTGCCCGTCAGGTACGGCGTCACCTCCTCCTCCGAGGCGATGACTGACACCATCGCGCCGCCCTGAGGCAACGCCTGCATGAGCGCGGCCCGCGCCGTGATGAGCTGACAAGCGTCTTCCAGGCTCAGCACCCCGGCGACGTGCGCCGCCGCGACCTCACCGATCGAGTGCCCGGCAACGTGATCCGGCCTGACCCCGAACGACTCGACCAGCCGGTACAGCGCGACCTCGACGGCGAACAGCGCCGGCTGCGCGAACCCGGTCTGGTTCAACGCCTCCTGGTCCTCACCCCACATGACTTCTTTCAGTGCGGGATCGAGGTGCTGCAACGCGTCGTCGAGCGCCTCAGCGAACACGGGATACGCCTCGTACAGCTCACTCCCCATGCCGATCCGCTGCGAGCCCTGCCCGCTGAACAGGAACGCCACCGGCTTCCTGCTCGCCGCCCCACGAGCGACGACCTCACCGCCGAGCACCACGGCCCGATGGTCGAACAACGTCCTGGCCGTCAGCAACGAGTAGGCGACGTCCTCGGCAGCTCCTCGGGCCTGCCTGATCCGCTCGACCTGGCCGTCCAGCGCCGCCTCGCTCCGAGCCGAGACGATCCACGGCACCAGGCTGCCTCCAAGGGCCGAATCGCCCCCGAGCGCCGAGTTGTCCACAGCCGCCGAGTTGTCCACAGATTCCCGCGCGGCCCCCTGACCAGCATTTTCATCGCGTACGCTGGAAATTGGGGGGATCCCCAAGCCTCCCGGCGCTTCCAAGATCACGTGCGCGTTCGTGCCGCTGATGCCGAACGACGACACCGCCGCCCGCCGCGCCCGCTCCACCGCAGGCCACACGGTGTTCTCCTGCACCAGCTCGACCGCGCCCTCGCTCCAGTCGACGTGCGACGAAGGCGTCGAAGCGTGCAACGTCCGCGGCAGCACCCCGTGCCGCATCGCCTGCACCATCTTGATGATGCCCGCGACACCGGCCGCCGCCTGCGTGTGCCCGATGTTCGACTTGATGCCACCGAGCAGCAGCGGCACGTCCCGATCCTGCCCGTACGTCGCCATCAGCGCCTGCGCCTCGATGGGGTCGCCCAAAGAAGTACCGGTGCCATGCGCCTCGACGGCATCGACATCTGCAGCAGACAACCCGGCAGACGCCAACGCCTGCCGAATCACCCTCTGCTGCGACGGCCCGTTAGGCGCCGTCAAACCGTTGGACGCACCGTCCTGGTTGATCGCAGAACCACGCACGACCGCAAGAACCGTGTGCCCCAAACGCACCGCGTCAGACTGACGCTCCAACACGAGCAGACCAACACCCTCAGACCAACCAACGCCATCAGCCGTGTCCGAGAACGCCTTGCACCGCCCGTCCTCCGACAGACCACGCTGACGGGAGAACCCGACGAACGACCCAGGCGTCGACATCACGGTCACACCACCGGCCAACGCCAACGAGCACTCACCGGCCCGAAGAGCCTGCATGGCCCAGTGCAGCGCCACCAACGACGACGAGCACGCGGTGTCGATCGACACCGACGGCCCCTCAAGCCCCAGCGCATAGGACACACGCCCAGAGATCACCGAAGGCGACGCACCGGTCGAACCGAACCCCTCGGTGTCCGCACCGCCGATGAGCTGCGTGTAGTCGTTGTACATGACACCGGCGAACACACCGGTGGAGCTGCCACGCAACGATGCCGGCGCAATCCCGGAACGCTCCAACGCCTCCCACGCGGTCTCCAGCATGAGCCGCTGCTGCGAGTCCGTAGCGACGGCCTCACGCGGTGACATCCCGAAGAACTCCGGATCGAACTGATCCGCGTCGTGCAGGAAGCCACCGGCCCGCACGTACGACGTGCCGGGGTGGTCGGGGTCCGGGTGGAACAGCGTGTCCAGATCCCAGCCGCGGTTCGTCGGGAACGGCGTGATCGCGTCGACACCGGAAGCCACCAGATCCCACAGGTCCTCCGGCGACGACACTCCACCGGGGTAACGGCAGGCCATGCCGACGATCACGATCGGATCGTCCGAAGTGGACACCAGCGCGGGCAGGTCCGAGACGTCCGTGACCGCTCCGAGCAGTTCGTCCTTCAGATACCCGGCCAGTTGCGCGGACGACGGGTAGTCGAACACCACGGTCGCCGGCAGCTTGAGCCCGGTGACCGCCGTGAGCCGGTTGCGCAGTTCGACCGCGGTCAGCGAGTCGAACCCGAGCTCCTGGAACGCCCGCGCCGGGTCGACCGCCGCGATCGTGTCGTAGCCGAGCACGGCCGCGACCTCGCCACGAACCAGGTCCACCAGCGCTTCGCCCCGTCCAGCTTCGTCCAGAACGGACAGTCGCTGCACCAGCCCGGACGCCGTCTCCGACCCGGCGACCTTGCGCCGCGCCTTGACCCGGATCAGTCCTCGCAGCAACGGTTTCACGTCGCCGTTCTGCTTCAACGCCGCCAGGTCGAGCCGCACCGGAACCACCGCGGGTTCCGCTCCGGCGACCGCCGCGTCGAACAACCGCAGCCCCAGCTCGGACGAGATGGCCGGCATGCCGGAGCGCTGCATCCGTTCGGCGTCCTCGCCAGACACCATGCCGGTGTCCCAGGAGCCCCACGCCAGCGACACACCGGGCAGCCCGTTGAGCCGCCGGTGCGCGGCCAAAGCGTCGAGGAACGCGTTGCCGGCGGCGTAGTTGCCCTGCCCGGCGTTGCCGAACACTCCGGCAGCCGACGAGAACACCACGAACTTCGACGCCTCACCGGCGAGATCGTGCAGGTTCAGCGCCGCATCCACCTTGGCGCGCAACACGGAATCAACCCGCTCCGGCGTGAGCGACTCGATCACACCGTCGTCCAGCACACCGGCCGCGTGCACGACACCGCGAACCTTGTGCTGCTTCAGCACCTCCCACAACGCGGCCCGGTCAGCGGCGTCACAGGCGACAACAGAAACCCTCGCACCCAACGCTTCCAGCTCACTCACGTCGCCAGAACCGCTGCGACTCACCAGCACCAGCTCGGTGACCCCGTGCGTCTCCACCAGGTGCCGGGCCACGATCCGCCCGAGCCCGCCAGTGCCACCCGTGATCAGCACCGGGCTCTCCCAGCCGGCGTCCTCAGTCCCGCCCGCGACCCGTCCAAGACGCGCCGCCCGAGCCTCACCGTCCCGCACGACCAGTTGCGGCTCGTCCAGGTCCAGCACCCCGAGCAGCGTCGTGAGCGACGACTCCTCGGCGTCCAGGTCGATCAGCCCGAACCGGTCAGGGTGCTCGGTCTGCGCGGTCCGCAGCAGTCCCCACACCGCCGCACCGGCCAGGTCATCACCCTCGACCGCACCGCGCGTGACGAACACCAGCCGCCCGTCGCGGTCCTCGCGAATCCATTCTTGGACCAGCTCCAACGCCCGGTGCGTCACCGCCCGCACCGACTCCGCGTTCTGCTCCCCCGCGACCGGCACGAGCACGACGTCCGTGTCCGCCAGGGAAAGCAGGCCCTCGACCCGTCCGACGGACAGCCCGAGCACGTCCGGCCCGAGCACGCTGACCGTCTTGCCCGCCTCGGCCGGCGGCACCGCGACAGGCGTCCACCGCACCGCGAACAACGCGTCCAGCTCAGCCGGCTGCTCGGCCGCGACGGCCCGCATCACCAGCGACTCAACGGACGCCACCGGGTTGCCGGCGGGGTCGGCGAGCGCGATCCGCAACCCGTTGCCGTCGCGCGTCATCTTGACCCGCAACGCCGTCGCGGCCGTCGCGTGCAGCGACACGTTCTCCCACGCGAACGGCAGCCCGGCCGACCCGCTCTCGTCGAGCAGCGAGGCGTGCAACGCGGCGTCGAGCAACGCCGGGTGCAACCCGAACGGCTTGACGTTGACGTCGTCCGGCAACGCCACCTCGGCGTACGTGGTGTCGCCGTCCCGCCAGGCCGCCCGCAACCCCTGGAACATCCCGCCGTAAGCGAACCCGGCCTCCGCGAACTTCTCGTAACATCCTTCCACGTCTACGACTTCAGCCTTCGGCGGCCACACCGAGGCGTCGAACTCGACGCGCTGCTCACCCTTGGCCAGCACACCGCTGACCACCTGGGTCCACGGCGCGTCGGCCACCTCGTCAGGCCGCGCGTGGATGGTGAACGTCCGTCGGTCATCGCCTGCCGACACCTTCATCTGCAACGCGAGCCCGCCGTGCTCCGGCAGGACCACCGGCGCCGACAACGTCAGTTCCTCCAGCCGGTCCAGCCCGACCTCGTCCCCGGCCCGCATCGCGAGCTCGACGAGCGCCGCACCCGGCACCATCACGCGTCCCATGATCGTGTGGTGGCGAATCCACGGATGCGTGCGCGCCGCCAGCCTGCTCGTGAACAGGAACCCTTCCCCGTCAGCGAGTTCCGCCGACGCGATCAGCAAGGGGTGCCCGACCGCGACCATGCCGATGCCGGACGCGTCGTCCCCGCCGATCCGCACCGCGGGCCAGTACCGCTGGTGGTCGAACGCGTAGGTGGGCAGGTCGATCTTCCTGCCGCCGACGTGGAACCCACTCCAGTCGACCTTCACCCCTTCAACGTGCAGACGGGCCAACGCCGTCACGGCCGCAACGCGCTCATCCTTGTCCTTGCGCAGCAGGGGAATCGCGTCCTCGACCAGAGCACTGAGCACCCCGTCCGGCCCGACCTCGACGAACGTGGTCGCGCCACCATCCCTAAGGCGTTGCACATTGTCCGTGAACCGAACCGCGTCCCGGACATGGTTCACCCAGTAGTCAACGGTGGTGACGTCCCCACTGGCCACCACAGGAATGCCAGGCTGGTGAAGCGTGATCTCCGCGAGCGACTCCCGGAAGTCGTCCAGCATCGGCTCCATCAACGGCGAGTGGAACGCGTGCGACACCTTGAGCCGCTTGCTCTTCCACCGCTCAGCGATCGCCAGCACGTCCTCTTCCGCACCCGCGATCACCACAGACCGGGGCCCGTTGACCGCCGCGATCGACACGCGAGCCGTGAGATGCGGCAGAACCTCGTCCTCAGAGGCCTGAACCGACACCATCGCGCCGCCCTCAGGCAATGCCTGCATGAGCGCAGACCGAGCCGTGACGAGCAGACACGCGTCCTCAACGCTCAACACACCGGCAACGTGCGCCGCCGCGATCTCGCCGATCGAATGCCCGGCAACCTGGTCGGCCTTGACACCCCAAGACTCCAGCAACCGGTACAGCGCCACCTCAACGGCGAACAACGCCGGCTGCGCCACCCCGGTCTGGTTCAACGCCTCCTGGTCATCGCCCCACATCACGTCCCGAACGGCAGGGTCGAGGTACATCAACACCGCGTCGAGCGCCTCCGCGAACACCGGGAACGCCTCGTACAACTCACGCCCCATACCAACCCGCTGCGACCCCTGCCCGGAGAACAACACCGCGACCGACCGCTGCGACAACGCGACCCCGGACGCCAGCACCTCACCCCCGAGCACCACGGCCCGGTGGTCAAACCGCGCCCGAGTGCTCAACAACGAGTACGCCACGTCCTCAGGCGCTCCCACAGCAGTCCTGGCCCGCTCAACCTGCCCAGGCAACGCCTCCGCAGTCCTGGCCGACACCACGAACGGCACCAGCCCGCCCCCGAGCGCCGAGTCGCCCGCGAACACCGAGTTGTCCACAGCCGCCGAGTTATCCACAGATTCCTGTGCGGCCCCCTGACCAGCATTTTCATCGCGTACGCTGGAAATTGGGGGGATCCCCAACGCTCCCGGCGCTTCCAAGATCACGTGCGCGTTGGTGCCTGAGAGCCCGAACGACGAAACGCCGGCTCGGCGCGGTCGCGACACCGCAGGCCACGGCGTCGCCTCGGTGACGAGCTCGACCGCCCCCTCACTCCAGTCGACGTGCGACGAAGGCGAAGTCACGTGCAGGGTCGGCGGCACAACACCGTTCCGCATGGCCTGCACCATCTTGATCACGCCCGCCACACCCGCGGCCGCCTGCGTGTGCCCGATGTTCGACTTGATGCCGCCCAGCAGCAGCGGCACCTCCCGATCCTGCCCGTAGGTCGCCAGCAACGCCTGCGCCTCGATCGGGTCACCCAAAGTCGTACCCGTGCCGTGCGCCTCAACCGTGTCGACATCAGCAACAGACAACCCCGCAGACGCCAACGCCTGCCGAATCACCCTCTGCTGCGACGGCCCGTTAGGCGCCGTCAGCCCGTTAGACGCACCATCCTGGTTGATCGCAGAACCACGCACGACCGCCAGAACCGTGTGGCCAAGTCGCACCGCATCCGACTGACGCTCCAACACGAGCAGACCAACACCCTCGGACCACCCGACACCATCAGCGGAATCGGAGAACGCCTTGCACCGCCCGTCCTCCGACAATCCGCGCTGACGCGAGAACCCGACGAACGCACCCGGCGTCGACATCACCGTCACACCACCGGCCAACGCCAACGAGCACTCACCGGCCCGAAGTGCCTGCGCCGCAAGGTGCATCGCGACCAGCGACGACGAGCACGCGGTGTCGATCGACACCGACGGCCCCTCGAACCCGAACGTGTAGGACACCCGGCCCGACACCACCGAGGGCGACGTCCCGGCCCCCTGGTGCCCTTCGGAATCGGACTCCAGGATCTGCGCGTAGTCCGAGTACATGACACCGGCGAACACACCGGTCCGGCTGCCGCGCAACGACTGCGGGTCGATCCCGGCCCGTTCCAGCGCCTCCCAGGTCGTCTCCAGCAGGATGCGCTGCTGCCCGTCCGTGCCGAGCGCCTCCCGCGGCGACATCCCGAAGAACGCCGGATCGAACTGGTCCGCGTCGTGCAGGAAGCCACCGGCACGCGCATAGGACGTGCCGAGGTGGTCGGGGTCCGGGTGGAACAGCGAGTCCAGGTCCCAGCCGCGGTTCGCCGGGAACGGCGTGATCGCGTCCGTGCCCGACGCCACCAGGTCCCACAACGTCTCCGGCGACGTCACGCCACCGGGGAACCGGCAGGCCATGCCGACGATCACGATCGGATCATCCGAAGTGGACACCAGCGCGGGCAGATCCGCCACCACGTCGGCCGAACCGAACAGCTCGGCGTGCAGGTGGTCGGCCAGCGCGATCGCCGTCGGGTAGTCGAACACCAGCGTCGCCGGCAGCCGGAGCCCGGTCGCCTCGGTCAGCTGGTTGCGCAGCTCGACCGCCGTCAGCGAGTCGAATCCGAGATCCTGGAACGCCCGCGTCGCGTCCACCGCGTCGATCGAGGCATGGCCCAGCACCGAGGACACCTGCGTGCGCACCAGGTCGATGAGAGCCGAGTGCCGGTCGGCGACGTCCATCGCGCCGAGCTTCTGCACCAGCCCGGAAGCGGTGGCGGATCCCGCCGCCGCACGCCGCGCCCTGACCCGGATCAGCCCCTGCAGCAACGGCGCCACCGCGCCCCGTGCCCGCAGCGTCGCGAGGTCGAGCCGCACCGGAACGGTCAGCGCCGCCCCGCTCGTCACGGCCGCGTCGAACAGCTCCAGCCCCTGCTCGACCGTGATCGGCGGCATGCCGGCGGCGGTCATCCGCGCGGCCTCGGCCTCGGTCAGCTCGCCGGTCATCCCGCTGACACCGGCCCACACACCCCACGCCATCGACGTCGCGGGAAGCCCAGATGCCCTGCGGTGCGCGGAAAGCGCGTCGAGGAACGCGTTGCCCGCCGCGTAGTTCGCCTGCCCGGCGTTGCCGAACACACCAGCGGCCGACGAGAACACCACGAACGCCGTGAGGTCCTTGGCCAACTCATGCAGGTGCCAGGCGGCATCAGCCTTGGGCTTGAGCACGTTCGTGACGCGCTCCGGCGTCATCGACTCGATCACGCCGTCGTCCAGCACACCCGCGGCGTGCACGACACCTCGGATCTCGTGCTGGGCAAGGAGTTCCGCCACAGCAACCCGATCGGTCACGTCACACGCGGCGACGGTGACCTGTGCTCCCAACGCTTCCAACTCCGCAGTGTCGGCCTGACCACGACGGCTCACGAGCAGCAGCTCCCGAACACCGTGCGCCTCAACGAGATGCTTCGCCACGACCGCACCCAGTCCACCGGTACCGCCGGTGACCAGGACCTTGCCTTCCCACCGGACCTCGGACTCACCGGTGACCCGCGCCAGCCGCGCGGCCAGCACCTCGCCGTCACGCACCACCAGCTGCGGCTCGTCGACCCCGAACGCCACTGAAACCATTGCGGTGGAGAGGTTGTTGCCGCACAGGTCGATCAGCCCGAACCGCTCCGGGTGCTCGGACTGCGCCGACCGCACCAGTCCCCAGACCGCCGCGGCTCCCATGTCCTCGCCGGTGGTCGCACCGCGCGTGACGAACGTGAGCCTGCCGTCCTGGCCGCTGCTGATCCACTCCTGCACCAGCCCCAGCACGCGCGACGTGTTGCGATGCGTGCTGCCGAGCACGTCCTCCGATCCCACGATCGGCACCAGCACAAGCCCCGCGTCGGTCTCGGCGATCGTGTCGGCGACCGGGAATCCGAGGTCGAGCACGTCCGGCCCGAGCACCACGACCGACGCGGGCGCGGCGACGTCCTCCTGCGTGACCGGCACCCACTCGAGCCCGAACAGCTCGCTCTGCCTGGCCTCCCCGAGCTGCTCGACGTTCACGGCCCGCACGATCACGGCCTCGACCGTGGCGACCGGCGCACCCGTGACGTCGGCCAGCGCGATCGTCCTGCGCATCCCGCTCTCGTCGCGGGTCAGCTTGACGCGCAGTTCGCTCGCCCCGGTGGCGTGCAGCGACACGCCCTCCCACGAGAACGGCAGACCCGCGTCGAGCGTCTCGTCCAGCAACGCGGCGTGCAGCGCCGAGTCGAGCAACGCCGGATGCAGCCCGTACGCGGCACCGTCGACGTCCTCCGGCAACGCGAGCTCGGCGTAGATCTCCCCGCCGACCCGCCAGGCCGCCTTGAGGTTCTGGAACGCGTGCCCGTAGGCGAACCCGGCACTCGCGAACCGTTCGTAGCACTCCTCGTAGTCCATCGCCACGGCCCCGGCAGGCGGCCAGACGGCGGCGTCGAAGTCGCTACCGCTCGTGCCACTGGCCAGGAAACCGGTCGCGTGCTGCGTCCACGGCAAGTCCGGCGCGTCCTCAGGCCGTGAGTGGATCGCGTACTGCCGACGACCGTTGCTCTCCGCACCGACCTTCAACTGCACCTGCACGGCGCCGCGCTCCGGCAGAACGAGCGGCGCGGCCAGCGTGAGGTCGTCGACCCGGTCGAGTCCGACCTCGTCCCCCGCCCGCATCGCGAGCTCGATCAGGACGGCGGCCGGCACCAGGGTGCGCCCCATGATCACGTGGTCCGCGAGCCACGGGTGCGTGCTCAGCGACACCCGGCTGGTGAACACGACGCCTTCGCCCTCGGCCAGCTCCACCGACGCGCCGAGCAACGGGTGCCCGACGCTGACCAGCCCGAGCCCGGACGCGTCCGACGCCTTCCCGGCACTCGCCGGCCAGTAACGCTGCCGGTTGAACGGGTAGGTGGGCAGCTCGACGCGCTTGCCACCACCGTAGAACCGCGTCCAATCAACATTGATTCCGTCAACATGTACTTGACTGAGTGCAGTCAACATTGACTCAACATCAGACTTGACCCGCGTCAACGTCGGAATCAACCCGTCAACCATCGCCGTCAACTGCGCATCCGGCCCGACCTCGACCAGCGCCACGTCACCCAACGCCGTCACGTTGTCGTGGAAGCGCACCGCGTCCCGAACGTGGTTCACCCAGTAGTCGACGGTCGTGACATCGCCGGATGTCGACATTCCTACAACCGGCGCATGGAACGTCAGCCCACTGATCGCCTCCCGGAAGTCGTCCAGCATCGGCTCCATGAGCGGCGAGTGGAACGCGTGCGACACCTTCAGCCGCTTGCTCTTCCACCGCTCCGCGACTGCCAGCACCTCCGCCTCAACACCGGCGATCACCACAGACCGCGGCCCGTTGACAGCGGCAATGGACACACCGTCCGTCAGGTGCTCACGCACCTCGTCCTCGGACGCGATGACGGACACCATCGCGCCACCGGCCGGCAACGCCTGCATGAGCGCGGAACGCGCCGTCACCAGCAGGCACGCGTCGTTCAGGCTCAGCACACCCGCGACGTGCGCGGCGGCGATCTCCCCGATCGAATGCCCGGCGAGCTGCGAGGGCCGCACCCCGAACGACTCCAGCAACCGGAACAACGCCACCTCGACCGCGAAGATCGCAGGCTGCGCGTACCCGGTCTGGTTGAGAGCCTCCTGGTCGTCGCCCCACATGACCTCGCGCAACGCGGGGTCGAGGTTGACCAATGCGGCGTCCAACGCCTCGGCGAACACCGGGAACGCGTCGTACAGCTCACGCCCCATGCCAACGCGCTGCGCCCCCTGCCCGGAGAACACGAACGCGAGCGGCCGGTTCCGCACCACACCACTGGCAAGCTCGACGCCGTTCCACACCACCGCCCGGTGGTCGAACAACGCCCGCGTGGTCACCAACGAGAACCCGGCGTCCACAGCGGACACACCACTCGCCACGAGCGCGCCGACCTGCTCGACCTGCGCCCGCAACGACGCCGCCGACTTGGCCGACACCGCCAGCGGCGCCCCCACGACCTGAATCGATCCCGGCTGGCCGGCCCCCAGGGGGCTCGAAGCCCCCATCTCAATCATCTCAGGCAGGTCTGACAATTCCTGAGCGTCCGGAGCTTCCAAGATCACGTGTGCGTTAGTGCCGGAAACACCGAACGACGACACGGCGGCGCGACGGGCACGAGAGACCTCGGGCCACGAGGCGTTGCCGGTCAGCAGCTGGACCGACCCCGCCTCCCAGTCCACGTGGGACGACGGCGCGTCAATGTGCAGCGTCTGCGGCACGACACCGTGCCGCAGCGCCTGCACCATCTTGATCACGCCGGCGACACCGGCCGCGGCCTGGGTGTGACCGATGTTGGACTTGATCGAACCGAGCAGCAGCGGCGACGGACGGTCCTGCCCGTAGGTCGCGAGCAACGCCTGCGCCTCGATCGGGTCACCCAGAGACGTGCCGGTGCCGTGCGCTTCGACCACGTCGACGTCCGCAGTGGACAGACCGGCGGACGCCAGCGCCTGCCGGATCACCCGCTGCTGCGACGGACCGTTGGGTGCGGTCAAGCCGTTGGAAGCGCCGTCCTGGTTGACCGCCGAGCCGCGCACGACAGCCAACACGTTGTGGCCGTTGCGAACGGCGTCAGACAGCCGCTCCAGCACCACCACACCGACCCCCTCGGACCAGCCGACGCCATCGGCGGAGTCGGAGAACGCCTTGCAGCGGCCGTCCGGCGACAGCCCGCGCTGCCGCGAGAATCCGATGAACGCGCCAGGAGAAGCCAGCACGGTCACACCGCCGGCCAGCGCCAGCGAGCACTCACCGGCACGAAGAGCCTGCATCGCCCAGTGCATCGCGACCAACGACGACGAGCACGCCGTGTCGAGCGTGACCGCGGGCCCCTCGAAGCCGAACGTGTAGGAGACACGGCCCGACACTACCGAAGGCGAACCGCCGGTCGTCTGGTAGCCCTCGGAATCGCCTTCGAGCAGCAGCGAGTAGTCGTTGTACATGACACCGGCGAACACACCGGTCGGGCTGCCCTTCAGCGCGACGGGGTCGATCCCCGACCGCTCCAAGGCCTCCCACGACGCCTCGAGCAGCAGACGTTGCTGCGCGTCGGTCGACACCGCCTCCCGCGGCGACATGCCGAAGAACTCGGGGTCGAACTGGTCGGCGTCGTGCAGGAAGCCACCGGACTTCGTGTACGAGGTGCCGACGTGGTCGGGGTCCGGGTGGTAGAGCGAGTCGAGGTCCCAGCCGCGGTTGGACGGGAACTCCGTGATGGCGTCGCGGCCGTCGACCACGAGGTCCCACAACTGTTCCGGCGAGGCGACGCCGCCGGGGTAGCGGCAGGCCATGCCGACGATCACGATCGGATCGTCCGAAGTGGACGTCAGCGCGGGCAGCTCCGGCAGCGCGTCCGAGGCGCCGAACAGTTCGTCGCGCAGGAAACCGGCGAGCACCGCGGACGTCGGGTAGTCGAAGATCAGCGTGCTCGGCAGGCGCAGGCCGGTGACACCGGTCAGGCGGTTGCGCAGGTCGACCGCGGTCAGCGAGTCGAAACCGAGGTCCTGGAACGCCTTCGCCGGGTCCACCGCGGCGATGCCGTCGTGGCCGAGCACCGCGGCGACCTCGGTGCGCACCAGGTCGAGCAGGGCGGTGAGCCGCGCCTCCGGTGCCATCGCGGTGAGGCGCTGCACCAGTCCTGAGTCGGCCTGGGCCGCCGCGCGCCGGGCCTTCGTGCGGATCAGTCCGCGCAGCAGCGGGCGGATCTCGTGGTGGCCGCGCAACGTCGCGAGGTCCAGGCGCAACGGCAGCAGCACCGCGTCCTCACCGGCGATCGCCGCGTCGAACAGCGCGAGCCCCTGCTCCACCGACAGCGGCGGAGTTCCGCCCCGTGCCATGCGTTCGGCGTCGGCCTCGGACAGCATGCCGGTCTGGTCCCAAGCGCCCCACGCCAGCGACACCGCTGGCAGCCCGGCCGAACGCCGCTGCTGCGCCAGCGCGTCGAGGAACGCGTTGCCCGCCGCGTAGTTCGCCTGCCCCGCCGCGCCGAACGTGCCGGCGGCGCTGGAGAAGAGGACGAAGTTGTCGAGGTTCTTGATGAGCTCGTGCAGGTTCCAGGCGGCGTCGACCTTGGGCTTGAGCACGGCCGACAGCCGCTCCGGCGTGAGTGACTCGATCACACCGTCGTCCAGCACGCCGGCGGTGTGCACGACGCTGCGGACCTTGTGCTTCTTCAACACTTTCTGCAACGCCCTGCGATCACTGACATCGCACGCGACAACAGTCACCTTCGCGTCCAAATCGGACACATCCGCCTTGCCGGTGCGGCTGGCCAGGACCAGTTCCTGGACGCCGTACCGTTCGACGAGATGCTTCGCGATCACCCGTCCCAGCCCGCCGGTACCGCCGGTGATCAGCACCGGCCCGGTGAACTCACCCGGCTCCGCCGCCTCGGCCCGCGCGAGCCGTGCCACGGACACCTGACCGTCGCGCACCCGCAGTTGTGGTTCGTCGATCGCGAGAATCTGCTCGGACACCTCGGCATCGGTGTCGATGAGAGTGAACCGGCCGGGGTGCTCGTTCTGCGCGGCACGGACCAGACCATGCACCGCGCTCGCGGCCAGATCGTCCTGGCGCGTCACGAACACGAGCCGTTCAGCGCGCTCCTCGGCGATCCAGCGCTGCACCAACTCCAGCGCACGGGCAGCGAGAGCGTGCGTCTGCGCGACGACGTCCCCGTCGCCAACGAACTCCTCCACACACACGGCGGCCGCACCGGCTTTGGGCAGCGACACCGGCACCCAGTCGAGCCGGAACAACGAGTCGCGATCCACCGCGCTCACCTGCTGCCCGGACACCGCCCGCGTCACCAGCGACCCGATCGTCGCGACCGGAGCGCCCGTCGTGTCGGCGACCGCGATCACCCACGCGTCCCCGTCGCGCCGCAGCCTCACCCGGACCGACGCCGCGCCGGTGGCGTGCAGCGACACGCCTTCCCACGAGAACGGCAGCCCCGCCTCGGCCCCGTCGAAGAACCCGCCGGCGTGCAGCGTGGCGTCGAGCAGCGCCGGGTGCAGCCCGAACGCCGCCCCGTCCACGTACTCGGGCAACGCGACCTCGGCGAACACCTCGCCATCCCGGCGCCACACCGCTCGCAGTCCCTGGAACACCGGCCCGTACTCGAAGCCGTTCTCCGCGAACCGCTCGTAAGCTCCTTCGACGTCAACGCTCTCCGCGTCCGGCGGCCAGGCGGTCGCATCGAAGTCACTGGCAGTCGTGCCACTCGCCAGGAAACCGGTGGCGTGCTGCGTCCACGGCGCGTTCTCGCCATCCGGCCGTGAGAAGACTCCGACCGTGCGACGCCCGTTCTCCTCCTCGCCCACCGCGACCTGAACCCGCACCGCACCCTGCTCGGGCAGCACGAGCGGCGCGGCCAGCGTCAACTCGTCGACGCGATCGAGCCCGACCTCATCACCCGCGCGAACCGCGAGTTCCAGGAACGCGGTGCCCGGCAACAACACCTGCCCGAACACGCGGTGATCCGCGAGCCACGGGTGCGAGCCCAGCGACAACCGGCTCGTGAACAGCACTCCGTCCGCACCGGCGACGTCGACCGCCGCCCCGAGCAACGGGTGCTCCACCCGCGTGAGTCCGAGCGCACCGACGTCACCGGCCCTGCGCACCGCCTTCGGCCAGAACATCTGGTGCTCGAACGCGTAAGTGGGCAGGTCGACCTTCCGTCCACCTGTGTACAGCGACGTCCAGTCAACATTGATTCCGTCAACATGTACTTGACCGAGTGCAGTCAACATTGACGCGACTTCACCGCGGTCACGCCTCAACACGGCCGTCGCGCCGTCCACCATCGCGCTCAACTGGGCGTCCGGCCCGACCTCGACCAGCGTGACGTCACCCAGCCGGGTGACGTTCTCGTGGAACCGCACCGCGTCCCGAACGTGGTTCACCCAGTAGTCGACGGTCGTGACATCACCGGATGTCGACATTCCGACAACGGGCTCGCGGAACTCGATCCCGCCGATCGCCTCACGGAAGTCGTCCAGCATCGGCTCCATCAACGGCGAGTGGAACGCGTGCGACACCTTCAGCCGCTTGCTCTTCCACTCGGCCGCGACAGCCAGCACCTCGTCTTCAACACCGGCGATCACGACCGTGCGCGGCCCGTTGACCGCCGCGATCGACACGCCGGCGGTGAGGTGCGGGGTGACCTCGGCTTCAGAGGCGATGACGGACACCATCGCGCCACCAGCCGGCAACGCCTGCATGAGAGCCGCCCGCGCCGTCACCAACAAGCACGCGTCCTCGAGGCTCAACACACCCGCGACGTGCGCCGCCGCGATCTCCCCGACCGAGTGCCCGACCAGGTGGTCCGGCCGCACCCCGAACGACTCGATCAACCGGTACAGCGCCACCTCGACGGCGAACAACGCCGGCTGCGCGACCCCGGTCTGGTTCAGCGCCTCCTGGTCGTCGCCCCACATGACCTCGCGCAGCGCGGGGTCGAGGTTGACCAGCGCGGCGTCCAATGCCTCCGCGAACACCGGGAACGCCTCGTACAGCTCACGCCCGACCCCGATCCGCTGCGCCCCCTGCCCGGAGAACAGGAACGCCAACGGCCTGCCCGCCGCCACACCTTCCGCGACGACCTCACCGCCGAGCACCACGGCCCGATGGTCGAACAACGCCCGCGTGGTAGCCAGCGAGAACCCGACGTCCACAGCGGACACACCACTGCCCACCAACGCCGTGATCCGCTCAACCTGCGCCCGCAACGCCGCCGCCGACTTGGCCGACACCACCAACGGCACCGCTTCGAACAACGGCACAGCGCCGACCCGCGGAATCGATTCGGACTGGCCGGCCCCCAGGGGGTCGCGAGCCCCCATCCCAATCATCTCAGGCAGGTCTGACAATTCCGGAGCGTCAGGAGCCTCCAAGATCACGTGCGCATTGGTGCCAGAAACGCCGAACGACGAAACGCCAGCGCGACGTGCGCGCGACACCGAAGGCCACGTGCGGGACGAGGTCAGCACCTCGACGGCGCCGGACTCCCAGTCCACCTGCGTGGTCGGCGTGCCGACGTGCAGCGTCTCGGGCAGCACGCCGTGGCGCAGCGCCTGCACCATCTTGATCACGCCCGCGACACCGGCGGCCGCCTGCGTGTGGCCGATGTTCGACTTGATCGAGCCCAGGTAGAGCGGCTCGGCGCGGTCCTGCCCGTACACCGCCAGCAGCGCCTGCGCCTCGATCGGGTCGCCGAGTTTGGTAGCGGTGCCATGCGCCTCGACCGCGTCGACGTCCGCCGGCGACAACCCGGCCGAAGCCAGCGCGGAACGGATCACGCGTTGCTGCGACGGACCGTTCGGCGCGGTCAAGCCGTTGGACGCGCCGTCCTGGTTGACCGCCGAGCCGCGCACGACCGCCAGCACCGTGTGGCCGTTGCGAACAGCATCAGACTGACGTTCCAGCACCAGCAGACCGACGCCCTCGCCCCAGCCGGTGCCGTCAGCGTCGTCGGAGAACGCCTTGCACCGTCCGTCCACGGAAAGCCCGCGCTGACGGGAGAACTCGACGTAGGTGGTCGGCGTCGACATCACCGTCACGCCGCCGGCCACGGCCAGCGAGCACTCCCCCGAGCGCAGCGCCTGCGAAGCCAGATGCAGTGCCACCAAAGACGAAGAGCACGCGGTGTCGACGGTGACGGCCGGGCCCTCGAAACCGAACGTGTAGGAGACGCGACCCGAAGCGATCGAACCCGCGCTGCCCTGGCCCTGGTGTCCCTCGAACTCGCCACCGTCCAGAATGGACGCGTAGTCGTTGTACATGACACCGGTGAACACGCCGGTCGCACTGCCGCGCAACGAGGCCGGGTCGATCCCGGAACGCTCCAGCGCCTCCCAGGTGGTCTCGAGCAGCAGGCGCTGCTGCGAGTCCGTGGCCAGGGCCTCGCGCGGCGACATCCCGAAGAACGCCGGGTCGAACGCCCCCGCCTCGTGCAGGAAGCCACCGGCGATCGAGTAGGTCGTACCCGCGTGGTCGGGGTCCGGGTGGTAGATGCCGTCGACGTCCCAGCCGCGGTTGACCGGGAACTCCGTGATCGCGTCGACGCCCTCGGCCACGAGCCGCCACAGGTCCTCCGGCGACGACACGCCTCCGGGATAGCGGCAGGACATGCCGACGATCACGATCGGATCGTCCGAAGTGGACACCAGAGCGGGCAGAGACGACGCCTCGTCCGAGGCCCCGAACAGCTCGTCCTTCAGGAAACCGGCAAGCACGGCGGCGGTCGGGTAGTCGAACGTCAGCGTCGCGGGCAGGCGCAGCCCGGTGACCTCACCGAGGCGATTGCGCAGTTCGACCGCGGTCAACGAGTCGAAGCCCAGCGACTGGAAGGCGCGCGACGGGTCGATCGTTTCGCCGCCGCTGTGTCCGAGCACCGCGCCGACCTCGGCCCGGACCAGGTCCAGCAACGCCTCCAGACGGCCGGTGTCCTCGAGGCCGGTCAGCTTCCGCACCAGCGACGACGAGGTGCCGGACGCCGCCACCCGACGAGCGCGGACCTTCACCAGCCCCTGCAGCACGGCCGGAACCTCGCCGCGCGCACGGAACACCGGCAGATCCAGCCGCAGCGGCAACACGAGCGCGGCACCCGAAGACAGTGCGGCGTCGAAGAGTTCGACGCCTTCCGCGGGCGTGATCGGCGGCATGCCCGACTTGGCGAGCCGCTCGGCATCAGCGCCGGACAACATGCCCGTCTCCGCCCACGCGCCCCACGCCAGCGACACGCCCGGCAGGCCCAGCGAACGCCGGTGCTCGACCAACGCGTCGAGGAACGTGTTGCCCGCCGCGTAGTTGCCCTGGCCCGACGAACCGAAGATGCCCGCACCGGACGAGTAGACGACGAACGCCGAAACATCGCCGGCAAGCTCGTGCAGGTTCCACGCGGCATCTACCTTGGGGCGCAACACGTTTGACAGACGCTCTGGCGTCAGCGTCTCGATGACGCCGTCGTCCAGGACGCCCGCGGTGTGCACGATGGAACGGATTCGATGCCCCGCAAGGAGGTTCGCGACGGCGTGCCGGTCAGCGACGTCGCAGGCCGCGACCGTGACCGACGCGTCCAGCTCCGCCACCCAGTCCGGCGTCTCACCGCGACGGCTGACCAGCACCAGTTCACGAACACCATGTGCGGCCACGAGATGCCGCGCCACGACCTGGCCGAGCCCACCGGTACCGCCGGTGATCAGCACAGGTCCTTCCAGCACAACGTTCTCGCCGGCGGTGACACGAGCGACGCGCGGCACGAACACCTCGCCGCCCCGCACCCGCAACTGCGGCTCGGCACTCGCGAGCGCCGCGTCCGGCAGGTCACCGTCGGTCTCGATCAACGCGAACCGGCCGGGGTGCTCCGACTGCGCGGCCCGCACGAGCCCCCAGACCGCCGACGTGCCCAAATCACCTTGCCGTGTCACGAAAACGAGCTTCTCGGCACGTTCGGCCGCGATCCACTCCTGGATCTTCGCGAGCGCCTGAGCCGTCACCGCGTGCGCGGCCTCGACCGGAGACCCTTCCGTCTCGACGCGTTCGACGACGTGGGCCGCCGGAACCGCCTCGGTGAGCGTGATCGGCACCCAGTCCAGCCCGAACAACGCGTCCTGCGCGGCGCTGAGCCGCGGTGCCGACACGGCCCGCGTGACGAGCGAGCCGACCGTCGCGACCGGCGTACCGGCGGCGTCGGCGAGGGCGATCTCCATGGAGCTGGCGCTCGTGGTCCGCAGCCGCACCCGCAGCGACGTGGCGCCGACCGCGTGCAGCGCGACGCCTTCCCACGAGAACGGCACCGCGCCCTCGGTCCGCTGGTCGGCGAACGCGACCGCGTGCAGCGCCGCGTCCAGCAGCGCCGGGTGGATGCCGAAGCCGGTGGCGGTGACGTCCTCGGGAAGCGCGACCTCGGCGAACACCTGGTCGCCCAGCTTCCACGCGGCCCGCAGACCCTGGAACGCGTGCCCGTAGTCGAACCCGAGCTCCGCGAACCGCTCGTACGCGCCGTCGATCTGCACGGCCTCCGCGCCCGTAGGCGGCCACGTCGAGGTGTCGAAGTCCACGGTCGTGGCGCCGGACGTCAGGAAGCCGGACGCGTGCTCGGTCCACGGCAGGTCGCTGTCCTCTGGACGGCTGTGGATCGCCACCGCCCGCCGGCCACCGTCCCCGCCGACCCGGATCTGCACCTGAACGGCACCGGACTCTGGCAGCACGAGCGGCGCCGCGATCGTCAGCTCGTCCACTCGATCGAGGCCCACCTCGTCCGCAGCCCGCAGCGCGAGTTCGACGAGTGCCGCGCCGGGCACGAGGACCGTGCCGTGCAGCGAGTGGTCCCGCAGCCACGGGTGGGTGCGCAGCGACAGCCTGCTCGTGAACAGCAGACCTTCTCCCCCGGCGAGCTCGACGGCGGCACCGAGCAGCGGGTGCTCCACCGCGCCGAGACCGGCCGACCGGACATCCGAGCGCGTGGACACCTCCGGCCAGAACGTTCGCTGCTCGAACGCATAGGTCGGCAGGTCGATCTTCCGGCCATGTTGACAGAACCGGTTCCAATCAACATTGACGCCGTCAACATTGATTCGACTCAATGCCGTCAACATTGACTTGACCTCGTCAACGTTGCGCCGCACCGCGGGCACGCAGCCGTCCACCATCGCGGACAGCACGCCGTCCGGCCCGATCTCCACGAACTTCACATCACCCAACGCGGTGACGTTGTCGTGGAAGCGGACCGTGTCGCGGACGTGGTTCACCCAGTAGTCGACGGTGGCGACATCGCCGGATGTCGACATTCCTACAACCGGCTGGTGGAACGTCAGCCCGCTGATGGCCTCGCGGAAGTCGTCCAGCATCGGCTCCATCAACGGCGAGTGGAACGCGTGACTGACCTTCAGCCGCTTGTTCTTCCACTTCTGCGCGATGGCGAGCACTTCTTCTTCGACGCCGGCGATCACCACGGACCGAGGCCCGTTGACCACCGCGATGGACACGCCATCGGTCAGGTATTCGCGCACCTTCTTCTCGGAGGCGACCACGGACACCATGGCGCCACCGGCGGGCAACGCCTGCATGAGCGACGCACGCGCCGTCACGAGCTGACAGGCGTCTTCGAGGCTGAACACGCCAGCGACGTGCGCGGCGGCGATCTCGCCGATGGAGTGGCCCGCGATGTGGCGCGGCTTCACGCCGTAGAACTCGAACAGCCGATACAGCGCGACCTGGAACGCGAACAGCGCAGGCTGCGCGACCCCTGTCTGGTTGAGCGCGGCCTGGTCGTCGCCCCACATGACCTCGCGGACGGCCGGGTCGAGGTTGGCCAGCACCGCGTCGAGCGCCTCGGCGAACACGGGGAACGCCTCGTACAGCTCACGCCCCATGCCGATCCGCTGCGACCCCTGCCCGCTGAACAGGAACGCCATCTCGCCAGCCTTGGCGACGCCAGTCGCCAGCACCTCGCCGTCCAGCACCACGGCCCGGTGGTCGAACAACGCGCGCGTGGTCAGCAACGAGAACGCGATGTCCGCCGCGTCCCCCGGCCACGCCTTGATCCGCTCGACCTGCCCGGCCAACGCGTCCGCCGAGCGCGCCGACACCACGTAGGGCACAAGGCCCTGCTGAATCGATCCCGGTTGACTGGCCCCCAGGGGGCCGCGAGCCCCCATCTCAATCATCTCAGGCAGGTCTGACAGTTCCGGCGCACTCGGCGCTTCCAAGATCACGTGCGCGTTCGTGCCCGAGACGCCGAACGACGAGACGCCGGCGCGACGCGGGCGGGAGACGGAAGGCCACGTCGTCGCGGCCGTGACCAGGGAGACCTCGCCCGCGGTCCAGTCGATGTGGGTCGACGGCTGGTCGACGTGCAGCGTCGCGGGCACGACGCCGTGGCGCATCGCGTGGACCATCTTGATGATGCCGGCGACACCGGCGGCGGCCTGGGTGTGGCCGATGTTCGACTTGATGGAGCCGAGCAACAGCGGCGACGGCCGGTCCTGGCCGTACACGGCGAGCAGCGCCTGCGCCTCGATCGGGTCGCCCAGAGTCGTGCCCGTGCCGTGCGCTTCGACGACGTCGACGTCGGTCACGGAGAGCCCGGCCGAAGCCAGCGCGGAGCGGATCACGCGTTGCTGCGACGGGCCGTTCGGCGCGGTCAAGCCGTTCGAGGCGCCGTCCTGGTTGACCGCCGAGCCGCGCACGACCGCCAACACGGTGTGGCCGTTCCTGACAGCGTCGGACTGGCGTTCCAGCACCAGCAGACCGACGCCCTCGCCCCAGCCGGTGCCGTCGGCGGCGTCGGCGAAGGACTTGCAGCGGCCGTCCATCGCGAGGCCGCGCTGCTTCGAGAAGGCGACGAACGAACCCGGCGTCGACATCACGGTCACGCCGCCGGCGAGTGCCAGCGAGCATTCGCCGTTGCGCAGAGCCGAAGACGCGAGGTGCAGTGCCACCAAAGAGGAAGAGCAAGCCGTGTCGACGGTGACGGCAGGGCCTTCGAGTCCGAAGGTGTAGGCGACGCGGCCGGACAGCACGCTCTGCGCGGTGCCGGTGCCCTGGTAGCCCTCGAAGATGTCGTCGGACACCAAAGTCGAGTAGTCGTTGGACATCACACCCGCGAACACGCCCGTTTTGGAGCCACGAACGGAAGCCGGGTCGATGCCCGCACGCTCGAAGGCCTCCCACGCGGTCCGCAGCAGCAGCCGGTGCTGCACGTCCGTGGCGAGCGCCTCGCGCGGGGACATGCCGAAGAAGTCCGGGTCGAACGACGGGGCGTCGTGCAGGAACCCGCCCTGCATCACGTGGGTCTTGCCGGCGGCGTCCGGGTCCGGGTCGAAGAGCCCGTCGAGGTCCCAGCCGCGGTTCGACGGGAAGCCCGTGACGCCGTCGCGTTCCTCGAACACCAGGCGCCACAGGTCTTCCGGCGACGCCACGCCGCCCGGATAGTGGCAGGCCATGCCGACGATCACGATCGGGTCGTCGGAAACGGCTCCAGCGACCACTTCCGGCACGAAGACGTCCGCGCCGAACAGCTCGTCCACCAGGTAGGAGGCGAGAGCGCCTGCGGTCGGGTAGTCGAAGATCAGGGCCGCGGGCAGGCGGATGCCGGTCGACGCGGTCAGGCGGTTGCGCAGCTCGACGGCGGTCAGCGAGTCGAACCCGAGTCCCTGGAACGTACGGGTGCGGTCCACTTCGGACGCGCTGCCGTGGCCGAGCACGGCGGCGACCTCGGTGGCGACCAGTCCCAGCACCGCTTCCAGCCGGGCGTCGGAACCGAGCCTCGACAGTTCGGCGACAAGCCCTTCCGCGGCAACGGACTGGGCGGCTGCGCGGCGCTTCGGGGTCCTGATCAGGCCGCGCAGCAACGGCGGCGGCGTGCCCTGGGCGCGCAACGCGGGAAGATCCAGGCGAAGCGGCAGCAGGAAAGCGTCCGATCCTGCCGCACCGGCGTCGAACAAGGCCAGGCCCTCCGCGACCTTCAGCGGAGGCATACCGGACCGGGCGATGCGCTGCATGTCGGCGTCCGACATCGTGGCGGTCATGCCCGAGGTCTGTTCCCAAGCACCCCATGCCAGCGCGACGGCGTGTTGCCCGGATGCGCGGCGGACACGAGCGAGAGCATCGACGAACGCGTTGGCAGCGGCGTAGTTCGCCTGTCCGGCGCCACCGAACGTGCCCGCGGCCGACGAGAACAGCACGAAAGGCACGTCGGGCAGCAGTTCGTGCAGGTGCAGAGCCGCGTCCGCCTTCGGGCCCAGGACAACGGCGATGCGCTCCGGCGTCAACGATTCAACGACACCGTCGTCCAGCACCGCGGCCGTGTGCACTACGCCGCCGACGGAGTGCCGCGCCAGCAACGATTCCAGCGCCGAACGGTCGGAGACGTCACACGCCTCGACGATCACGTCCGCGCCCAGCTCCCGCAACGCCGAGACGTCAGCGGAGCCGCTGCGCGAGACCAGCAACAGCTCACGAACACCGTGCTCCGCAACGAGATGCCGCGCCACCAGCTGACCGAGTCCGCCGGTGCCACCGGTGATGAGCACGCGACCCGACCAGGACAGCTGCGAGGTGGGCAGCGCGGCACGGGCGAGGCGGGCGGCCAGAACGACACCGTCGCGGATCGCCAGCACCGGCTCGTCAGTCGTCAACGCGTGCAGCACCGCACCCACGGAGGCGTCGGAGAAGTCCAGGTCCACCAGCACGAACCGGCCGGGGTGCTCGGACTGCGCCGACCGCACCAGTCCACGGGCGGCGGCCGCGGCGAGATCGTCGCCGTCCACCGCGCCGCGCGTCACGAACGCAAGCCTGCCCTCAGGCCGCGTCACGAACTCCTGGATCAGCGCCAACACCCGCGCGCACGTCTCGCGAACATCCGTGCCGACCACAGGAACCAGCGTCAGGTCGGCATCGGTCAACTCGGAGACGACCGGACCGGCGGCCAGCGACAGCACGTCCGGCCCGAGCACCGCGACGGTCTGCTCCGCGAACCCGGCCGGCAACTCGACAGGCGCCCACTCGATGCGGAACAACGAGTCGCGCTCGACCCCGGACCCCAGCTCGTCAACGGGAACCGGCCGCGTCTGCAGAGCCTCCACGGACGCGACAGGAGCGCCGGTCGCGTCGGCGACAGCGATCTCCATCGAGCCGTCCTCGCCGCGCGACAGCCGCACCCGCACAGCGGAAGCGCCCGACGCGTGCAGCGATACGCCCTGCCAGGAGAACGGCAGTCCACCGCGGCTGATCGAGCCGAGGTCACCGAACCCGGCGGCGTGCATGCCGGCGTCCAGCAACGCCGGATGCAGCCCGAACGCGCCGCCATCAACGCCCTCGGGCAGCGACACCTCGGCGTAGACGACGCCGTCGCCGCCACGCCAGACCGCTTGCAGGCCCTGGAAAACCGGGCCGTAGTCGAAGCCCATGTCGGTGAAGCGCTCGTACGACCCGGCGATGTCGACGGACTCGGCACCGGCGGGCGGCCACACCGAGGCGTCGAACGACACCGCGTTGGGGCCCGAGCCGAGCACGCCGGAAGCGTGCTGAAGCCAAGGCGTGTCAACGGAACCCTCGGTTCGCGAGAAGATCGCGACGCTGCGCTTGCCCTCGGCGCCGACCGCGCCGACGGAGACCTGCACCTGGGCGGCGGTTCCCGGCGTCAGCACGAGGGGCGCGGCGAGCGTGAGTTCCTCCACGCGGTCGCAGCCGACCTCGTCCGCCGCGCGAACAGCGAGCTCCAGGAATGCGGTGCCGGCGAACAGAACCCGGCCCATCACGACGTGATCCGCGAGCCACGGGTGCGTCGCCAGCGACAACCGGGACGTGAACAGGTGCCCCGACGAGCCGGCCAGTTCGACGGCCGCGCCGAGCAGCGGGTGACCGACCGAGCCGAGGCCCGCGCCCCGTACGTCGCCGGACTGCGTCTTCGGGCGCGGCCAGAACCGCTGCCGCTGGAACGCGTACGTCGGCAGGTCCGCCTTCTGCGCCCCGGAACCCTCGAACAGCCGGGTCCAGTCCACCGGAACACCCGCGACGTGCAGCCGCGCCAGCGCCGTCACGAACGCCAGCTCCTCGCCGCGGTCCTTGCGCGCGGTCGGGATCGCGTCGTCGACCATCGCGGCGAGCACGCCGTCCGGGCCGACCTCGACGAACGTCTTGTCGCCCAGCGCGGTCACGGTGTCGTGGAACCGCACGGCGTCGCGCACGTGCCGAACCCAGTACTCAGGTTGTTCAACAATCCCACGACCCAACAAAGGAATTGAGGGATTGTTGAACGAAATGCCGGAGATCGCCGCGCGGAAGTCGTCCAGCATCGGCTCCATCAGCGGCGAGTGGAACGCGTGGCTGACCTGCAGCTGCTTGACCTTGCGCGGCGCGGCGCCGGACGTAGGATCGTTGAGTTGTTCAACAATCCTACGTGCCTCTTGTTCAACACCGGCGATGACCAGCGACGCCGGGCCGTTGATCGCGGCGATCGAGACGCCGTCGGTGAGGAGCGGGAGGACCTCGTCCTCCGTGGCCTGCACGGCGATCATCACGCCACCGGCCGGCAGCGCCTGCATGAGCGAGGCGCGCGCGGTCACCAGCGCGCAGGCGTCCTCCAGCGAGAACACCCCGGCGACGTGCGCGGCTGCGATCTCACCGATCGAGTGGCCGGCCACCTGCTCCGGCACGAGTCCGAACGACTCCAGCAACCGGAACATGGCGACTTCGAAGACGAACAACGCGGGCTGCGTGTAGCGGGTCTGCTCCAGCGCGGCGGCGTCATCGCCCCACATCACCGAACGCAGAGCAGGGTCGAGGTGTTCGAGAGCGGCGTCGAACGCGGCGGCGAACACGGGGAACCGGGCGTGCAGCTCACGTCCCATGCCGAGGCGCTGCGATCCCTGTCCGGAGAACAGGAACGCGAGCGTGGTCTCGTCGGCGGCCACGCCACGGGCGAGCTCGGTGCCGTCCGGCAGCACCACGGCACGCTGTTCGAACGACGCCCGCGCCGTCGCCAGCGTGAACGCGATGTCCAGCGGCGACAGGGAGTCCACGACCGCTTGCAGCCGATCCCGTTGCGCGTCCAGGGCGGCCGCGGTGCGACCGGACAGAACCCACGGCAGCACAGCGGGAGCGGACACGACCGGAGCGCCCTCGACGACCAGCGCAGGAGCCTGCTCGAGGATCACGTGCGCGTTCGTGCCCGACACACCGAACGCGGACACACCGGCGCGCAGCGGGCGGTCGACCGAGGGCCACGGCCGGGCGTCGTGCAGCAGCGACACGTTGCCCTTGGTCCAGTCGACCTGGGTCGAGGGCGTGCCGAGGTGCAAAGACTTGGGCAGCAGTCCGTTCTGCAGCGCCATGACGACCTTGATCACACCGGCGACACCCGCGGCGCCCTGGGGGTGACCGATGTTGGACTTGATCGACCCGAGGTAGAGCGGCTCGGCGCGGTCCTGCCCGTACACCGAGAGGATGGCCTGCGCCTCGATCGGGTCGCCAAGGGTGGTTCCGGTGCCGTGCGCCTCGACGGCGTCCACATCGGACGGTGCGAGGCCGCCGTTCTGCAGTGCCTGACGGATGACGCGCTGCTGCGAGGGCCCGTTCGGCGCGGTCAGGCCGTTGGAGGCGCCGTCCTGGTTGACGGCGGAACCGCGCACCACGGCGAGGATCTTGTCGCCGGCACGCTGCGCGTCGGACAGACGCTTGAGCACCAGCACGCCGACGCCCTCGGACCAGCCGGTGCCGTCCGCGTCGTCCGAGAACGCCTTGCAGCGCCCGTTTCCGGCGAGCCCACCCTGCGAGGTGAAGGCGGCGAACCCGGCGGGCGTCGTCATGACCGCGACACCACCGGCCAACGCCAGGTCGCACTCACCGGCGCGCAGCGCGGACGAAGCCAGGTGCAGTGCCACCAAAGAAGAAGAGCAGGCGGTGTCGACGGTGACGGCGGGACCTTCCAGTCCCAGCAGGTAGGAGATGCGGCCGGAGAGGACGGAAGCAGCGAACGCGGTCGTGGCGTACAGGCCGACGTCCTCGCCCGAGCGCGAGAGCAGGTCGGCGTAGTCCTGCGAGGTCGTGCCCATGAACACGCCGGTCTTGGTGCCGCGCAACGACTGCGCGTTCACGCCCGCGCGTTCCAGGGCCTCCCAGGCGGTTTCGAGCAGTAGGCGCTGCTGCGGGTCCATGACGACGGCTTCGCGGGGCGAGATGCCGAAGAACCCGGCGTCGAACGACGCCGGGTCTTCGAGGAAACCACCTTCGATGGTGGCGGAGTTGAGGTCGGTGACGTCCCAGCCACGATCGGCGGGGAATCCGCCGATCACGTCCCTGCCTTCCGCGACGACCTGCCAGAGCTCCTCGGGCGAGGCCACCCCGCCTGGGTACCGGCAGCCGATGCCCACGATCGCGATCGGTTCCACCGCTGCGGCGATCAGCTGCTGGTTCTGCTTGCGCAGCCGGTCGATCTCCTTCAGTGACGACCGCAGAGCCTCGACGTACTGGTTAGCAGAGGTGGTCATCGCGCTTCCTTCTCGGATCGCCCGCTAGTCCATGGCGTCCCCGATCGCCAGACGCAGGAGGGCTTCGCCGTCCATGTCGTCGATCGATTCCGCCTCGGCTGCAAGCACAACATCTCCGGCGCTGTTGTTTTCCCCACTGTCCTGAGCAAGTTGGAGCACCAGGTCCAGCAGTCCCGCCTGCCGCAGACGGCTGATCGGGATGGCCGCGAGCGCGTCCCTGATCGGCGCGTCGGGGTCGTTGGCGGTGGTCGCGGCCTCACCGAGCAGTTCCGTGCGGATGAACTGGGCCAGCGCGGCGGGGGTCGGGTAGTCGAACACCAGCGTCGCGGGCAGCGCCACGCCGGTGACCACCTTGAGCCGGTTGCGCAGATCGACCGCCGTCACCGAGTCGAAGCCGACGTCGCGGAACGCCCTGGTCGGCCCGAACGCCTCCGCGCCGTCGAAGCCCAGTGTCGCCGCGGCCTCCGTGCGGACGAGGTCGAGCAGTGTGCGTGCGCGTTCCGCCTCGGGCAACGCCAGCAGCCGTTCCCTGAGCCCTGAGTCCGTCGTTTCGGGCTCTTCCAGGGCTTCCCGGACCGTCGGGATGCCCATCAGCAACGGGCTCGGCCTCGACGCCGTGAAGCTCGGCGCGAACTTCTCCCAGTCCATGTTGGTGATCGTCAGCGACGTGTGGCCGTCCTCGACCGCCTGCCGCAGCGCGGTGATCGCGAGTTCGGGTTTCATCGTGTGCACACCGCGGCGGCGCAGCTGTTCGGCGCCTTCCTCGTTCTCCGACGCCATTCCGGAGTCCGCCCAGGCACCCCACGCGATCGACGTCGCCTTGAGGCCCTGGGACGCCCGGAAGTGCGCGAGGCCGTCGAGGTAGGCGTTCGAGGCGGCGTACGCGGGTTGCGCGCCGCTGCCCCAGCTCGCCGCACCGGACGAGAACAGGATGAACGCGTCCAGGTCGCTCGTCAGTTCGTGCAGCAGCCAGGCCGACGTCATCTTGGCCTTGAGCAAGCGATCCAGCTGATCGATGCCCACCGCGTCGGTGGTCGCGTTGCCTTCGACGATGCCGGCCGCGTGCACCACGGCTCGCAGGTCGGGCACCGAGTCGATCACCGACTTCAAGCTCTGCCGATCCGACGCGTCGCAGGCCGCGATGGTGACGCGCGCTCCCAGCGCTTCCAGTTCCTCGCGCAGTTCCGCGGCCCCTGGTGCCTGATCACCGCGACGGCTGGTGAGCAGCACGTGCTCGGCGCCGCGCTCGGCGACCCAGCGGGCGACGTGGCCGCCCAGCGAGCCGGTGCCGCCGGTGATCAGGACCGTGCCGCGCGGGATCCACTCCGTGGACCGGGGCGCGCGCTGGGCCGGGATGAGCCTGCGGCCGTAGACGCCGGTGTCGCGGACCGCCAGCTGGTCCTCGCCGCCGCCGTTCGTGATGGCGGCGACCAGGCCCTGTTCGATCTGGCCGTCGATGATCTCCGGCAGGTCGACCAGGCCACCCCAGTGCCGCGGCAGGTCGAGCGCCGCGACCCTGCCGAGGCCCCACAACGCCACCTGCTCGGGGTGGTGCACGGGATCGGTCGCGCCGGTCGAGATCGCCTGCTTCGTGACCGCCCAGAACGGCGCGGTGCTGCCGGCGTCACCGAGTGCCTGCAGGAGCAGGACGTTCAGCGCGAGACCGAGCGGTGTCGCGGTGAACTCGTGGTGCGGCGCGTTCTCCGTGCCGAGCAACGAGATCACGCCGACCGGTTCGATGCCGATCAGCTCGGTGGCGAGCAGCGCGCGTTCGGCGTTGGCGCGGACCGTGATCCGCACGAGGTCGCTGCCGAACGCCCGCAGCACCGCCTCGGTCCACTCGTCGACGTGCTCGGGAACGGCCGCGAGCCAGGTGCCGTTGATGCCGGTGGCCTGGACGCCGCGCAGGAGCTGCCACGAGTCGCGGTAACGCCAGCCGTCCACAGTGGACTGCGTCTGCTGCTTCGCACGCCATTCCCTGAGCGCGGGCAGCACGTTCTCCGCGTCGACGCCGAGAGCGCCGGTGAGCTCGCCGTTGTCGACGAGCTGCCAGAACGCGCTGTCCTCGGCGTTGACGACCTTGGCACCGGCCTTGGGCCAGAACCTGCTGCGGCTGAACGGATACGTCGGCAGGTCGATCCTGCGGCCGTCGCACTTCCACCGCACGTCGAGGCCCGCGACCCACGCCTCGGCGAGCGACGTGGTGAACCGGTGGCCGCCGCCCTGGTCGCGGCGCAACGAGCCGACCGTGACCAGTTCCGCGCCGTCCGCTTCGGCCGTGGCCTGCGCGGACATCGTGAGCACCGGATGCGGGCTCGCCTCGACGACCACGCGGTAGCCGTCCTCGATCAGCTTCCTGGTGACCGCGACGAACTCGATGGGGCGGCGCGCGTTCTCGTACCAGTAGTCGGCGTCGAGGGTCGCGGTGTCGACGCGTTCGGCTTTGACCGTCGAGTAGAACGCGATGTCGGTCGCGCGTGGCGTGATCGTGCCGAGGAGGCTCATCAGTTTCTCGCGCAACGGTTCGACCTGCGGACCGTGCGAGGCCACCGTCGACGCGACGACCCGTGCCCGGATCTCCCTGGCCTGGCACAGTTCCACGAACTCGTCGAGCTCCCGCAGGGCACCGGCGACCGTGCAGGCGTTGGGGCTGTTGATGCCCGCGATGGACAGCACCGGCCACTGCTCGATGAGCTGGCGCGCTTCCTCGACCGGCAACGCGACGCTTGCCACCGCGCCGTTTCCGACGAGCTCGTCGGCGAACAGCTGCGACCGCAACACGACGATCTTGGCCGCTTCGTCGAGGCTGAGCGCCCCGGCGACGTAGGCGGCGGCGATCTCTCCCTGCGAGTGGCCGACGACCGCGGCGGGCTCGACGCCGTTCGCGCGCCAGGTCTGGGCGAGCGACACCATGACCGCGAACAGCGTCGGCTGGAGCACCTCGATGCGTTCGAGGAGTGCGGCCTCACCGCGCAGCACGTCGATCACCGACCAGCCGACGAGCCTGCCGATCGCCGCGTCGCATTCGGTGATCCAGTGCGCGAACGTCTCGTCCTCGTCCAGCAGCGCGACCGCCATGCCGTGCCACTGACTGCCCTGTCCGGGGAAGATGAACACCGGCGCACTCTCTTGCGCGACGCCCTGGACCACTTCGTCCCCGATGAGCACCGCACGGTGGTCGAACACCGACCTGGTCGTCAGTAACGAGAACGCCAGATCCTGCGCATCGCTTTCCAGCGCGCGCACTTGCTCGATGCGCGCCTTCAACGAGGCCGGCGACTTCGCCGACACGACCAGCGGCACCACGCCGCGCTGCTGAATCGATCCCGGCTGGCCGGCCCCCAGGGGGCTTTCATCCCCCATCCCAATCATCTCAGGCAGGTCTGACAATTCCGGCCGACTGGCCTGAGCTGGGGCTTCTTCGAGGATCATGTGTGCGTTGGTGCCGGAGATGCCGAACGCGGAGACGCCCGCGCGGCGCGGGTGGCCGTTGGTCTCCCACTCGCGGGCCGACGTCAGCAGCTCGACCGTGCCCTCGGACCAGTCGACGTGCGAGGACGGCGCGGCGACGTGCAGCGTTTGCGGGAGAAGGTTGTGGCGCAGCGCCAGCACCATCTTGATCACGCCCGCGACACCCGCGGCCGCCTGCGTGTGGCCGATGTTCGACTTCACCGAACCCAGCCACAGCGGCGACGACCGGTCCGCGCCGTAGGTGTTGATCAGGGCCTGGGCCTCGATCGGGTCGCCCAGAGCCGTACCGGTGCCGTGCGCCTCGACGACGTCGACATCGCCCACGGACAGACCGGCGTTCGCGAGAGCAGCACGGATCACACGCTGCTGCGAGGGGCCGTTGGGCGCGGTCAGGCCGTTGGACGCGCCGTCCTGGTTGACCGCCGAACCGCGGATCACCGCGAGCACCTGATGCCCGTTGCGCACCGCGTCGGACAGCCGCTCCATCACGACCATGCCGACGCCCTCGGACCAACCGGCCCCATCGGCGTCGTCGGAGAACGCCTTGGACCTGCCGTTCGCCGCGAGAGCACCCTGCCGGGTCAGCTCGGCGAAGGCGAACGGCGTGGTCATGATCGTCGCACCGCCGGACACGGCCAACGAACACTCACCGCCGCGTAGCGCCTGCACCGCGAGATGCATCGCGACGAGAGAAGCGGAACATGCCGTGTCGACGGTGACCGCCGGCCCCTCGAAGCCGAACGTGTAGGACAGGCGACCCGAGATCACCGATGCCGCGAGACCCGTGGCCGCGTGCCCCTCGGTGTCCTCGGCCGACGACGTCAGCAACGTCGCGTAGTCCTGGCCGTTCGTGCCGACGAAGACACCGGTCTGCGACCCCCGCAACGACAGCGGATCGACGCCGACCCGTTCCAGCGCCTCCCACGTGGTCTCCAGCAGGAACCGCTGCTGCGGATCCATCGCCATCGCCTCACGCGGCGAGATCCCGAAGAACGCCGGGTCGAAGTCCGCGGTCCCGGCGAGGAATCCGGCCTCGCGCGTCACCGACGTGGACAGCACCGACTCCACGTCCCAGTCGCGGTCGACCGGGAACGCGCCCATGCCGTCCCGCCCGTCGACCAGCAGCTGCCACAGCTGTTCCGGCGTGGTGACGTCGCCGGGGAAGCGGCAGGCCATGCCGACGATCGCGATCGGTTCGTCGCCCCGCACAACGACGTTCTCCTGCGACTCGGCCGCTCCCCCGCGCAGGTGGTCGGCGAGCCGGCGCGGCGTCGGGTAGTCGTAGACGAGCGACGCGGGCAACGTCCGGCCGGTCGCCGCCGACAGCTGGTTGCGCAGCTCGACCGCGGTCAGCGAGTCGAACCCGAGGTCGCGGAACTCCTTGTCCACGCCCACCGCGTGCGGTCCGGCATAGCCGAGCACCGACGCGACGGCCGTGCGGACGACCTCAAGCACGTCACCGCTGACCTCGATCTTCTTGCGTGCCTTGGGTTTCTTGTCCGGCAGGATCGCGATGGCGACGGTCGGCGCGTCCTCCGCGACGGCCCGCCACATCGACTCCACCGCCAGGTCGGGCCGCATCGTGATCGCGCTCAGGTCGGCGCCGACCCCGTCCGCCATCCCGGAACCCGCCCACGCGCCCCACGCGATCGACGTCGCTTTGAGCCCCTGCGCGCGCCGGTCCCGTGCGATGGCGTCGAGCACGGCGTTGGCGGCCGCGTAGTTGGCCTGACCGGGGTTGCCGAGAGCGCCCGCGACCGACGAGAACAGCACGAACGCGTCCAGTTCACGATCACGCGTCAGCTCGTCGAGCACCAGGGCCGAGGCGACCTTCGACCGGAACACGTCCGCGAACCGTTCCGGCGCAAGGCCTTCCAGCACGCCGTCGCTCAAAACGCCGGCGGTGTGCACGATGGCGTTCGGCGAGTAGGTGTTCAGCAGGTCGGCAACGGCCGTTCGGTCCGCGACGTCGCACGCGACGATCTCCGCGCCCAGTTCCTCCTGGAGTTGCGCAGCTCCCGGTGCGTCGAGACCGCGCCTGCTGACCAGCACGATCTTCTCGACCCCGCGCTGCTTGAGGTCACGGGCGACGTGCGTGCCGAGCGCGCCCGTGCCACCGGTGACGATGACGGTGCCGTGCGGCTCCCACATCGCATCGGTGGGCTGTGCCGCGTCGTACCGCCTCGCGAACACACCGTCCGCCCGGATCTCGACCTCGGCCTCGTCGCCGGCGAGCACCGCTGCCAGCTCGGCGACGTCGCCGGTGACGTCGACCAGACCGCCCCACTGAGCGGGCAACTCCAGCGCGGCGACTCGCCCGAGGCCCCAGACCGCGCTCTGCGTCGCGCTGGTCGCGGCACCTCGCGTGACCGCCCAGACCGGAGCGCTCACACCCTTGCGCGCCAACGACTGGATCAGGTCCATCGTCGCGATCACGCCGCGCGGCACGCCGTTCTCGTCGGCCTCGCCGTCCAACGCGAGCAGCGACACGATCCCGTCGAACGGCATCTCCGGTAGTTCCTGCACCACCGTGCCGTTGACGGCCGACGCGACCTCGCGAGCGAAGTCGTCCTCAGCGCCGAGCACCAGCCACGTCCCGGAGACGTGGCCACGCGGGTTGATCCGCTCCCACGACTCGCGGTGCCGCCACGAATCCACAGTGGACTTGGTGCGGTCGACCGGTGCGGTGTTGAGCACGGTCGGCCAGTAGCGCTCGTGCTGGAACGCGTACGTCGGCAGGGCGACCCGTCGCGCGCCGGTGCCCTCGAACAACGCGCTCCAGTTCACGGTCGCGCCGCTGACGTGCAGACGGGCAAGTCCGGCGACGAACGACTGTTCCTCGCCGCGGTCCTTGCGCATCAACGGGATTCCGCTGACCATCGCCGACAGCACGCCGTCCGGTCCGATCTCCAGGAACGTGCTGCCGTCGAGCGCGCGCACCGTGTCATGGAAGCGCACGGTCTCCCGCACGTGCCGCACCCAGTACTCAGATTGTTGAACAATTCCACCAGTCAACAACGGGATCGTCGGATTGTTGAACGAAATCCCGGCGATGGCGGCGCGGAAGTCGTCCAGCATCGGCTCCATCAGCGGCGAGTGGAACGCATGACTGACCTGCAGCTGCTTGACCTTGCGCGGCCCAGTGCCAGACGCGGCACCGGACGTAGAATCGTTGAGTTGTTCAACAATCCTACGTGCCTCTTGTTCAACACCCGCGATGACCACGGCGTTCGGGCCGTTCACGGCGGCGATCGACACGCCCTCGGTGAGCAGCGGAGCGATCTCCTCCTCGCCGGCCTCGATCGCGAACATCGCGCCACCGGTCGGCAGCGCCTGCATCAGCGAGGCGCGCGCGGAGATCAGCGTGCACGCGTCTTCGATGCTGAACACGCCGGCGACGTGCGCGGCCGCGATCTCGCCGATCGAGTGCCCCGCGAGCCGGTCGGCCTTGATGCCGAACGACTCCGCGAGCCGGTACAGCGCCACTTCCAGCGCGAAGATCGCGGGCTGGGCGTTGCCGGTCTGGTTCAGCGCGTCCGCGTCGTCGCCCCACATGATCGATCGCAGCGCGGGGTCGAGGTGCGCGAGCACGGCGTCGAAGGCGTCCGCGAACACCGGGAACCGCTCGTACAGGTCCCGGCCCATGCCGAGTCGCTGAGAACCCTGTCCCGTGAACAGCAACGCCAGATCGCGCTCGCCCGCCTCTCCCCTGGCGATCTCCACGCCGTCCACCAGCACGACCCGGTGCTCGAAGGCACTGCGCGACACCGCCAGCGAATAGGCCAGGTCGAGTTGCGAGGCTTCGACTGAGCCGAGGCCCGCGAGCTGATCGGCCAGCGCCTCCTCGGACCGTCCCGACACCACGAGCGGCACCACCGAAGCGGTCGCCGTGACCTCGGGAACCGCGGACGCGAACTCCGGCGCCTCTTCGATGATCACGTGCGCGTTCGTGCCGGAGACACCGAACGACGAGACACCGGCACGGCGCGCGTGGCCGTTCGCGGGCCAATCCCGGCGTTCCGTGAGCAGCTCGACGTTGCCGGTCTGCCATTCGACGTTGGACGACGGCGCGTCGACGTGCAGCGTCTGAGGCAGCACACCGTTGCGCAGCGCCATGATCATCTTGATCACACCGGCAACACCGCCGGCGGACTGCGGGTGGCCGAGGTTCGACTTGATGGAGCCGAGCAGCAGCGGGGTCTCCCGGTTCTGCCCGTACGTCGCGAGCACGGCCTGCGCCTCGATCGGGTCGCCCAGGGTCGTACCCGTGCCGTGTGCTTCGACGGCGTCCACTTCGGACGGTTCCAGTCCGGCGTTCGCCAGCGCCTGGCGGATCACGCGCTGCTGCGACGGTCCGTTCGGCGCGGTCAGGCCGTTCGAGGCGCCGTCCTGGTTGACCGCCGAGCCACGCAGCACGGCGAGCACCTCGTGACCGTGGCGGCGCGCGTCCGACAAGCGTTCCAGCAACACCACACCGGCGCCTTCGGACCAACCGGTGCCGTCGGCGGACTCGGCGAACGCCTTGCAGCGGCCGTCCGGCGCGAGTCCACCGGCCGCCGTGAACGCCGAGTAGGCGTTCGGCGTGGTCATCACCGCGACGCCACCGGCCAGTGCCAGGTCGCATTCGCCGTTGCGCAGAGCCTGCGCGGCCCAGTGCATCGCGACCAGTGACGACGAGCAGGCCGTGTCGATCGTGACGGCCGGACCCTCGAGGCCGAGCAGGTAGGAGATGCGGCCGGACAGCACCGACGCGGAGAACGCCGTCGTCGCGTACGGGCCGGTCTCCTCCAGCGAGCGGTTGAGCAGCGACTCGTAGTCCTGGCCGGTGGTGCCGACGAAGACGCCGGTCAGGCTGCCCTTCAACGACGTCGGGTCGATGCCCGCTCGTTCCAACGCCTCCCACGAGGTCTCCAGGAGCAGGCGCTGCTGCGGGTCCATCACGACGGCCTCGCGCGGCGAGATGCCGAAGAAGCCCGCGTCGAAGTCGGCGACGGCGTCGAGGAAACCGCCCTCGAACGTCGAGCTGGCCAGTCGTTCCAGGTCCCAGCCTCGATCGGTGGGGAACCGCGAGATCACGTCCCGTCCCTCGAAGACCAGTTCCCACAACGCTTCCGGCGTCGTCACGCCGCCGGGATACCGGCAACCGATGCCGACGACCGCGATCGGGTCGTCGGTGGCGATCGTGGCCGCGCGGACCTCGATCTGTTGCGCGCCGCCGAACAGTTCGTCGCGCAGGTGCTGGGAGAGCGTCGTCGCGGTCGGGTAGTCGAAGACGAGCGTCGCGGGCAGGGCGAGTCCGGTCGCGGTCTTCAGCCGGTTGCGCATCTCGACCGCGGTGACCGAGTCGAAGCCGAGCTCCCGGAACGCGCGGGCCACCGGAACCTGGTCGCTTTCCTGGTAGCCCAACGTCTTCGCGGCCTCAGCGCGCACGAGGTCGAGCAGTGCGCGGTCGCGTTCGGCCTCGGTCAACCGGGTGAGGCGCTGCTTGAGCTCCGACTCCTCCACGACCTCGTCGGCCAGCGCCGCGCGCACCTCGGCGATGCCGCTGAGCAGCGGGCTCGGGCGTTCGGCGGTGAAGCTCGGCGCGAACCTGGCCCAGTCGATGTTGGTGACGGTGAGCTGGGTCTGGTCGTCGGCGACGGCTTGGCGCAGCACCTTCATCGCGAGTTCCGGGGGCATCGCGCCGATGCCGATCCGTTGCAGCGCCTCGTACATGCCGTGATCGGCCGCCATGCCGGCGTCCGCCCACGCGCCCCACGCGATCGACGTCGCCGGGATGCCCTGCGACCGGCGCAAGTGCGCGAGCCCGTCGAGGTAGGCGTTGGCCGAGCCGTACGCGGGCTGGCCACCGCTGCCCCAGCTCGCAGCACCCGACGAGAACAGGATGAAACGGGCCTGTGGCGCGAGTTCGTGCAGGTGACGGGCCGCGGTGATCTTCGTGTCGAGCAGCGCGGTGACGTCCTCGTACCGAATCTCGTCGATCGGGGCGTCGCCGGTGCCGATGCCCGCGGCGTGCACGACCGTCGTGAGGTCGTCGATGTCCGCGAGCAGGGCTGCCAGTGCGTCCCGGTCCGCCGCGTCGCAGGCCGCGATCGTGACGCGGGTGGTCGTTTCGAGTTCCGCCTTGAGTTCGGCCGCACCGGGTGCGTCGAGGCCGCGGCGGCTGGTGAGCACCAGTTGCTCGGCGCCGGCCTCGGCCATCCAACGGGCGACGTGGCCACCGAGCGCGCCCGTGCCGCCGGTGATCAGCACCGTGCCGGACGCTTGGAAGTCCGGGCTGTGGTGGGCGTTCGTGCGGACGAGCCGGCGGGCGAACACGCCGTTGTCGCGGATCGCGACCTGGTCCTCGCCGCCGGTCAACACGGCCGCGAACCGTTGCGCGGCCTTGTCGTCCAGCGTGCCGGGCAGGTCGATCAGGCCGCCCCAGCGGCGGGGCAGGTCGAGCGCGGCGACACGGCCGAGGCCCCAGATCGCGGTCTGCGCCGGGTCGACCTCCTCGCCGCCGACGGCGACGGCGTTGCGGGTGACGGCCCAGATCGGCGCGCTGACACCGGCTTCCGCCAGTGCCTGGACCAGCGTGATCGTCGCCTGCAGGCCGGTCATCGCGATGACGCCGTCGATCGTCTCGGGCAGGCGCGCGGTGAGGTCCGCGTGGGTGATCTGCTCGTCGACGTCGAGGTGAACGGCGTTGAGCGCGTCGATCACGTCCTGAGCAGCTGTGCCGGACGTGACGACCAGCCAGGAACCAGCCGGGGTTCCGCTGACGGTGACCGGCGTCCACTGGTCACGATACCGCCAGGTGTCCATTGTGGATTCGGACTTGCGCCGGTTGCGCCACTGCGCGAGCGTGTGCGCGACGCCCTGCCCGACGCCCATGTCCTCCAGGCCGCCGTTGTCGACGAGTTCCCAGAACTCGGCGTCGACCGGGTCGGAGGTGTCCTTGACGAGCGGTTCGGGCCAGAACCTCTGGTGGTCGAACGGGTAGGTCGGCAGCGCGACGCTCCGGCCGCCGGGGTACTGCCACCGGACGTCGAGGCCCGCGACCCACGCCTCGGCGAGCGAGGTCGTGAACCGGTGACTGCCTCCCTGGTCGCGGCGCAGCGAGCCGATCGCGGCAATCTCGGTGCCGATCGCCTCCGCGGTCTGCTGCGCGGGCAGCATCAGCACCGGGTGCGCGCTCGACTCGATCAGCACGCGGTGGCCGTCCGCGACTAGCTTCTCGACCACCTTCGCGAAGCTGACGGGCTGCCGGGCGTTCTGGAACCAGTACTCGGCGTCGAGGGTGGTGGTGTCGATGCGCTCGGCGGTGACGGTCGAGTAGAACGGCACGGCGCCGGGCTGCGGCGTGATGTCCGCGAACAGGTCCAGGATCTGGTCGCGAAGACGGTCGACCTGCGCGCAGTGCGAGGCGACGGTCGAACCGATCACGCGGGCCCGGATGTCCTGGGCCACACAGCTTTCCACGAACTTCTCGAGCGCGGGAACGGCGCCGGCGACCGTGCAGGCGTGCGGGCTGTTGACGCCCGCGATCGCCAGCTCCGGCGGCAGCAGCTTCTCGACTTCCGGTGCGGGCAACGCGATGCTCGCGACGGCGCCGTTGCCGACGAGTTCGTCCGCGAACAGCTGCGACCGCTTGACCACGATCTGCGCGGCCTGGTCGAGGGTGAGCGCACCGGCGATGTAGGCGGCGGCGATCTCCCCCTGCGAGTGGCCGACGACCGCGGCGGGTTCGACGCCGTTCGCGCGCCACGTCTGGGCGAGCGAGATCATGATCGCGAACAGGGCGGGCTGCAGGACCTCGATGCGCTGAAGCAGCTCGGCGTCGCCGCGCAGCACGTCGATGACCGACCAGCCGACGTGTCCGGCGATCGCCCGGTCGGCCTCGGCCATCCACCGCGCGAACGTCTCGTCCTCGTCGAGCAGCGCGACCGCCATGCCGTGCCACTGGCTGCCCTGGCCGGGGAACACGAACACCGGCCCCGGACCGGCATCCGCGACCGCGCCTTCGACGACCTCATCGCCGAGGATCACCGCACGCTGGTCGAATCGGCTGCGCGCGGCCAGCGAGAACCCGACGTCGATCGGCTCCTGGCCACCGGCCACGAGCGCCTTGATCCGCTCGACCTGCGCCCGCAGCGAACCCGCCGACTTCGCCGACACCGCGAGCGGCACCGCGCCGACCTGCCGAATCGATCCCGCCTGGCCGGCCCCCAGGGGGCTGCGAGCCCCCATCCCAATCATCTCAGGGAGGTCTGACAATTCCGGAGCCTCGAGGATGACGTGGGCGTTCGTGCCGCTGATGCCGAACGACGACACACCGCCGCGACGCGGCCGGTCGACCTCGGGCCAGTCGCGGGACGAGGTGAGCAGCTCGACGGCGCCCGCGTCCCACTCGATGTGCGACGACGGCGCGGACACGTGCAGCGTCTGAGGCAGCACGCCGTGGCGCAGCGCCATGATCATCTTGATCACGCCGGCGACACCGGCCGCCGACTGGGTGTGGCCGATGTTCGACTTGATCGAACCCAGGTAGAGGGGCTCGGCGCGGTCCTGCCCGTAGACGGCGAGCAGCGCCTGCGCCTCGATCGGGTCGCCCAGCGAGGTGCCCGTGCCGTGCGCTTCGACGGCATCGACGTCCAGCGGGGTCAAGCCCGCGGACGTGAGCGCCGCGCGGATCACCCGCTGCTGCGACGGGCCGTTCGGCGCGGTCAGGCCGTTGGACGCACCGTCCTGGTTGACGGCGGTGCCCTTCAAGACCGCGAGGACGTTGTGGCCGTTGCGCAGAGCGTCTGACTGGCGTTCCAGCACGAGCAGGCCGACGCCCTCGGAGAACCCGGTGCCGTCCGCGCCCTCGGAGAACGCCTTGCAGCGGCCGTCCGACGAGACGCCGCGCTGCCGAGAGATCTCGATGAACGTCGCCGGCGTCGACATCACCGCGACACCACCGGCGAGCGCCAGCGACGACTCCCCCGTCCGCAGCGACTGCGCCGCGAGATGCATTGCGACCAAAGAGGAAGAGCACGCTGTGTCGATCGTGACGGCCGGGCCTTCCAGACCGAGCACATAGGACACTCGGCCGGACGCGACCGACGGCGAGGAGCCGGTGCCGTGGTGGCCCTCGAACTCACCGCCGAGCAGCTGCGCGTAGTCGTTGTACATGACACCCGCGAACACTCCGGTGTCACTGCCGCGCAACGAGACCGGGTCGATTCCAGCGCGTTCGAACGCCTCCCACGCGGTCTCCAGCAGCAGGCGCTGCTGCGAGTCCGTCGCGAGGGCTTCTCGCGGTGACATGCCGAAGAACGCCGGGTCGAACTCGCCCGCGTCGTGCAGGAAGCCGCCGAGCCGCGTCGAGGAGGTGCCGATGTCGTTGCCGGAGAACAGGGTGTCGAGGTCCCAGCCGCGGTCGGACGGGAACTCGGAGATCGCGTCCGTGCCGTCCAGCACGAGCCGCCACAGGTCCTCGGGCGTGCTGACCCCGCCGGGGAACCGGCAGGCCATGCCGACGACGACGATCGGGTCGTCGTCCGACACCGTGCGCGTCGCGACGACATCGCCGCCGTCCGCGCCGAACAGCTCGTCCCGCAGGAACGTCGCGAGCACGTGCGCGGTCGGGTAGTCGAACACCAGGGTCGCGGGCAGCCGCAGCCCGGTGACCGCGGTGAGGCGGTTGCGCAGGTCGACGGCGGTCAGCGAGTCGAACCCGAGGTCGCGGAACGCCCGCGAGGCGTCGAAGTTCTCCAACGCCAGCACAGCGCTGACCTGCGCGCGGATCAGATCGAGCAACGCGTCGAGGCGCTCGGCGTCGCCCAGCGGGCGCAGCTTCGCGGCCAGACCGGTCGCCGCGTCCGAACCGGCGACCGTGCGGCGGGCGCGCGTCCGGATCAGGCCGCGCAGCAACGAGGGAACCTCGCCCTGTGCCCGCAACGTCGCGAAGTCGAGGCGTGCGGGCAGCAGCACCGCCTCTCCTGAAGCGATCGCCGCGTCGAACAACGCGGTGCCCTGCGCCGGCGTGATCGGCGGCATTCCGGCGCGCACCAGGCGTTCCCGGTCGGCGTCGGTCAGCGAACCGGTGAGGCCGACCGTCGCCTCCCACGTGCCCCAGGCCAGCGAGACGGCGTTGCCGCGGTGCTCGGCGAGCGCGTCGAGGAACGCGTTGCCCGCCGCGTAGTTGCCCTGGCCCGCGCCGCCGAGAATGCCTGCGGCGGAGGAGAAGAACACGATCCTGGCGTCGGGCAACAGCTCGTGCAGGTGCCACGCGGCGTCGACCTTGGGCCGCAACACCGTGTCGAACTGCTCGGGCGTGAGCGACTCGATCACGCCGTCGTCCAGCACGCCGGCGGTGTGCACGACCGACCTGACCGTGTGCTTCTTCAGCAGCCGCTGCAACGCCTTGCGGTCACTGACATCGCATTTGACGACCTTGACGGCCGCGTCGACCTCCCAGTCGGGCTTGCGGCCGCTCCTGCTGGCCAGGATCAGCTCCGTGACGCCGTGTTCGGCGACGAGGTGCTGGGCGATCACGCCACCGAGCCCGCCCGCGCCGGTGATCAGAACCGGGCTCTCCCAGACGGTCTCCTCGGTCGCCGCGGCGCGCTGCAGCCGTGGCGCGAAGAGCTGCCCCCGCCGGATGCGCACCTGCGGTTCGTCCGCGGCAAGCGCTTGCGGCAGAACGGCTTCGTCGTCGACGTCGGCCAGCACGAACCGGCTGGGGTGCTCGGTCTGCGCCGACCGCACCAGGCCCCACACAGCCTGCCCGGCCAGATCCCCTTCGCGGGTCACGAACGCCAGGCGCTCGGTGCGTTCGCCGGAGATCCACTCCTGGAGCTTGGCGAGCACGCGGGTCGTCAGCGTGCGCGTCGACTCGATGACGTTGCCGTCGCCTGCGACGTGCTCGATGACGACGTTCTCGGCCGCGTCGGACGGCAACGCGACGGGGGTCCACTCGACACGGAACAGCGAGTCGCGGTCGACCTCGTTGCGCGGCAACGCGACGGGCCGCACGACGAGCGACTCGACCGTGGCGACGGGCTGACCGGTGGTGTCGGCGAGCGCGATTTCCATCGCGTCACCGTGGGAACGTAGCCGGACCCGCAGCTCCGTTGCGCCGGTGGCGTGCAGTGACACGCCTTCCCACGAGAACGGCAGTCCGGCGCCGTCCTTCGCGAGCAACGCGGCGTGCAGCGCGGAGTCCAGCAACGCCGGGTGCAGGCCGAAGCCTGCGGTCTCCTCCGACGTGGTGACCTCGGCGTACACGTCGTCGCCGGAGCGCCACACCGCCCGCAGGCCCTGGAACGCGGGCCCGTACTCGAAGCCCATGTCCGCGAAGCGCTCGTAAGCTCCTTCGACGTCAACACTTTCGGCTTGAGGCGGCCACGCGGTCGCGTCGAAGTCGCTGGTAGCGCTGCCGGTCGACACCGTGCCGGACGCGTGCTGGGTCCACGGCGCGTCGTTGTCGGTGCGCGAGTAGATCGCGATCTGGCGATGTCCGCTCGCGTCCTCGGCCTTCACCGCGACCTGCAGCTGCACTGGTCCGTCGAGGACGAGCGGCGCGGAGATGGTGAGCTCGTCGAGGCTCTCGCAGCCGACCTCGTCGCCGGCGCGGACCGCGAGTTCGACGAAAGCCGTCCCGGGCAACAGAACCGTGCCGCGGACGGCATGATCCGCGAGCCACGGGTGGGAATGCGCCGACAGCCTCGACGTGAACAGCACGTCCTCGCTGCCCGCGACGCTGACCGCCGCGCCGAGCAGCGGATGTTCGCCGTGCCGTGCCTGCCCGGACGGCCAGAACCGCCGTCGCTGGAACGCGTACGTGGGCAGGTCGATCAGCTTGCCGCCGGGGAAGTCCCACCGGACGTCGAGCCCTCGCACGTGAGCCTGCGCAAGCGCGGTGAGCAGATGCCCGCCTTCGTTGCGCCGCAACGTTCCGAGCACCACAGCCTCAGCGTCGAACTGCTCGACGGTCTGCTCGACGCCGAACGTCAGCACCGGGTGAGCGCTCGGCTCGACGAAGAACCGGAACCCGTCGCGCAGCAGGGCGCTGGTGGCGTTCTGGAACTCGACGGTCTGGCGCAGGTTCGTGAACCAGTAGCCGGCGTCCATGATCGCGGTGTCGATCGGTTCGCCGGTCACCGTGGAGTACAACGGAATCGTGCCGGTGCGCGGCCGCACCTCTGCCAGGTCAGCCAGCACCCGCTCGCGAATCGCCTCGACCTGCGGGGTGTGCGAGGCGTAGTCGACCGCGATCATGCGCGCCCGGATGCCCTGCGTCTCGCACTCCAGCACGATCTCGGCGAGCGCCTCGACCTCGCCCGCGACGACCGTGGCGCGAGGCCCGTTGACGGCGGCGACCGCGACTCGGTCCTCGAACCGCGCGATCCGCGGCCGCACCTCGTCCACCGGCAACGGCACCGACAGCATGCCGCCCTTGCGCGACAACGCCTCGTCGACGGCCTGCGAGCGCAGCGCGACCACACGGGCTGCGTCGTCGAGGCTGAGTGCCCCGGCGACCGCGGCCGCCGCGATCTCACCCTGCGAGTGCCCGACGACCGCCTGCGGCTCGACGCCGTGCGAACGCCAGACCTCGGCCAGCGACACCATGACCGCCCACAGCACGGGCTGCACGACGTCGACCTGGTCCAGCGGGAGTTCGTCGCGAAGGACCTCGATCAACGACCAGTTCACGAACGGCCGCAACGCCGCGTCGCACTCGGCGATCTTCCGCGCGAACACCTCGTTGGTGGCGAGCAGTTCGCTGCCCATGCCGACCCACTGCGAGCCCTGGCCGGGGAACACGAACACGGTCTTGCCCGCGGTCGTGACCTGGCCGGTGACGACGTCCTCGCCGATGACGACCGCGCGGTGGTCGAACGCCGTCCGAGCGGCCAGCGTGAACCCGACGTCGACCGGGTTCGCCTCGACCGCCCGGATCCGTTCGACCTGGGCTTCCAGCGCTTCCGCGGTTTTCGCCGACACCAGCATCGGAACCGGACCGGTCTGCGGTTCCGACTGGGTTTCGGGAAGGCTCGGCGCTTCCAGGATCACGTGCGCGTTCGTACCGGAGACGCCGAACGACGAGACGCCGGCGCGACGCGGGCGGGAGACGGACGGCCACTCGCGCGTCGAGGTCAGCAGTTCGACGGCGCCGGCCTCCCAGTCGACGTGCGACGACGGCTCGGTGATGTGCAGGGTGCGCGGCAGCACGCCGTGGTGCAGCGCCTGCACCATCTTGATCACCGACGCGACACCGGCTGCGGCCTGCGAGTGGCCGATGTTCGACTTGACGGAGCCGAGCAGCAGCGGTTCGTCGCGGTCCTGGCCGTAGACGGCGAGCAGCGCCTGCGCCTCGATCGGGTCGCCTAGCGGCGTTCCGGTGCCGTGCGCCTCGACGGCGTCGACATCGGTGACCGTGAGACCGGCGGACGCCAGGGCCGCGCGGATGACTCGTTGCTGTGAAGGGCCGTTCGGGGCGGTCAGGCCGTTGGACGCGCCGTCCTGGTTGACCGCGGAACCACGGACGACCGCGAGGATGCGGTGGCCGTTGCGCAGCGCGTCGGACTGGCGTTCCAGCACGACCTGGCCGATGCCCTCGGCCCAGCCCACACCGTCCGCCGAGTCGGAGAACGCCTTCGAGCGCCCGTCCTCGGAAACTCCGCGCTGCCGGGAGAACTCGATGAACGTCGACGGCGTGGACATCACCGTCACGCCGCCGGCCAGCGCGAGCGAGCACTCCCCCGACCGCAGCGACTGGATCGCCCAGTGCATCGCGACCAGCGACGACGAGCACGCCGTGTCGACCGTGACGGCAGGGCCTTCCAGCCCGAACACGTAGGACACGCGGCCCGAGGCGACGCTGCCCGCGCTGCCCTGGCCCTGGTGTCCTTCCATGTCGCCGCCACCGACGACGGACTGGTAGTCGTTGTACATCAGGCCGGTGAACACACCGGTCGCGCTGCCCCGCAACGACGACGGGTCGATTCCCGCGCGCTCCAGGGCTTCCCAGGCGGTCTCCAGCAGCAGGCGCTGCTGGGTGTCGGTCGCCAGCGCCTCCCGCGGCGACATGCCGAAGAACGACGGATCGAACTCGGCCGCGTCGTGCAGGAACCCGCCGGACCGCGTGTAGGAGGTGCCGATGTGGTCGGGATCCGGGTGGTAGAGGCCTTCGAGGTCCCAGCCGCGATCGGACGGGAACCCGGTGACGGCGTCGACCTCGTCCATCACCAGCTGCCACAGCTCTTCCGGCGTCGTGACGCCACCGGGATAGCGGCAGGCCATGCCGACGATCACGATCGGATCGTCCGAAGTGGACGTCGGCGCGGGCAGGTTCGGCGTGTTGGCAACGGCTCCGAGCAGCTCGTCGCGCAGGTAGGAGGCCAGCGCGCCGGACGTCGGGTAGTCGAAGATCAGTGTCGCGGGCAGGCGGATGCCGGTCGACGCGGTGAGGCGGTTGCGCAGTTCGACGGCGGTCAGCGAGTCGAAGCCGAGGTCGCGGAACTGCTGCGCCGGGTCGATCACCTGGGCGTTGACGTGGCCGAGAACCCCGGCGACCTCCACGCGGACGACGTCGAGCAGCGCTTCGAGCCGGTCGGTCTCGGAGAGCGCGGACAGCCGGGAGACGAGCGTGACCGCGGTGTCCGAGCCGGCGACCGAACGCTTCGAGCGCGTCCGGACCAGGCCTCGCAGTACCGGCGCCACCTCGCCCTTGGCCCGCAGCACGGCGAGGTCGAGCCGGAACGGCGCCAGCGCGCCGGCACCGTGCGCGATGGCCGCGTCGAACAGCTCGACGCCCTGCTCCACCGAGATCGGGGGCATGCCGGCGCGGTGCATGCGTTCGACGTCCACTTCGGACAGATGCCCGGCCATGCCGCCTTCCCAGGCACCCCAGGCAAGCGAGACGGTGTTAGGCCGGTGCGCGGCGAGCGCGTCTAGGAACGCGTTGGCCGCGGCGTAGTTGCCTTGGCCCGCGCTGCCGAGCGTGCCGGCAACGGACGAGAACAGCACGAACCTGTCGAGGTCGCCCGCCAGCTCGTGCAGGTGCCACGCGGCGTCGACCTTGGGCTTGAGCACGGTCGCGAGGCGCTCCGGCGTGAGCGACTCGATCACGCCGTCGTCCAGCACCCCGGCGGCGTGCACGATCGACCGGACCGGGTGCTTCTTCAGCAGCTTCTGCACGGCCTTGCGGTCCGACACATCGCACTTCGCGACGGTGACGCGCGCGTCCAGGTCGGCGACCCAGGCGGGCTTCTCGCCGCGTCGGCTGACCAGCACGAGGTCCTCGACGCCCTGCGCGACAAGGTGTTTCGCGATGACGCCGCCCAGTCCACCGGTGCCGCCGGTGATCAGCACCGGCCCTTGCCAGATGACCTCGCTCCGCGCGTTGTCCGCTCGCGCGAGCCTGGCGGCCTTCACCACGCCGTCGCGGATGATCAGCTCGGGCTCGTCGATGCCGGATGCCCGTGCGACGAGTTCGCCGGAGTCGGTGTCGATGATGCCGAACCGGCCGGGGTGCTCGGTCTGCGCCGATCGCACGAGGCCTCGCACCGCCGCGCCCGCCAGGCAGCCCTTGCCGGTGACGAACACGAGCTTCTCGGGCCGCTCGTCCGCGATCCACTCCTGAAGCCGCTGGAGCGCTTGCGCCACGAGTGTGTGAGTTGCCTGGACGACTTCGCCCTCGGCGACGACGTGCTCCACCACGACGTCTGCGGCGGACTCGGCGGGCAGGCCGACCTCGACCCAGTCCAGGCGGAACAGCGAGTCGCGGTCGGTCGTGCTGAGCTGCTCGGCCGAGACGGCGCGCACCACGAGCGCGTCCACCGACGCGACCGGTGCGCCGGTGGTGTCGGCGAGCGCGATGGCGAGGCTGCCGCCGGTGCGGGTCAGCTTCACGCGCAACGCCGTCGCGCCCGTGGCGTGCAGCTGGACGCCCTCCCACGAGAACGGGAGCCCGGCGCCGTCGTCCACGAGCAGCGCGGCGTGCAGTGCGGAGTCGAGCAGCGCGGGGTGCAGCCCGAAGCCGTTCACCGACACGCCCTCGGGCAACGCGACCTCGGCGAACACGGTGTCGCCGCTCCGCCACGCCGCCCGCAGCCCCTGGAACGCGGGCCCGTACTCGAACCCGCTCTCCGCGAACCGCTCGTAGGCGTCCGCGACGTCGATCGCCTCGGCGTTCGGTGGCCATTCGCCGACCTCGTCGACGGTCCCACCGGACCCGAGCACACCGGTGGCGTGCTCCGTCCACGGCTCGTCGACCGCGGCCTCGGCCCGTGAGTAGACGGTGATCGAGCGGCGGCCGTTCTCCTCGACGCCCACGATCAGCTGCACCTGGACGCCGCCGCTCTCCGGCAGCACCAGCGGCGCGGCGAGCGTGAGCTCCTCGACGCGATCCAGCCCGACCTCGTCCGCCGCCCGGACCGCCAGCTCGACCAGCGCCGCGCCCGGCACGAGCACCGCACCGTGCACGGCGTGATCGGCGAGCCAGGACCGGCGTGACAGCCGCGCCGTGAACAGGTAGCCGGCGCCACCCGCGAGCTCGACCGCGGCACCGAGCAGCGGGTGCTCCACCGCACCGAGCCCGGCCGACCTGACGTCGGACTTCGCGGTGCTCTCCGGCCAGTACGACTGGTGCTCGAACGCGTACGTCGGCACGTCGACCCGTCGACCGCCGGTGTACAGCTGCGCCCAGTCAACATTGATTCCGTCGACATGTACTTGACTCAGTGCAGTCAACATTGACTCAACATCGGACTTGACCCGCGTCAACGTCGGAATCAACCCGTCAACCATCGACGTCAACTGCGCGTCGGGTCCGATCTCGACCAGCGTGACGTCGCCCAGCCGCGTGACGTTGTCGTGGAAGCGGACGGTGTCGCGGACGTGGTCGACCCAGTAGCCGACCGTGGTGACATCTCCGGATGTCGACATTCCAATGGCCGGTGTGTGGAACGTCAGCCCGCTGATCGCCTCGCGGAAGTCGTCCAGCATCGGCTCCATGAGCGGCGAGTGGAACGCATGGCTGACGCGGAGTCGCTTGTGCTTCCAGCTCTCCGCGAGGGCGAGGACCTCCGCTTCCACACCGGCGATGACCACGGACCGCGGCCCGTTGACGGCGGCAATGGACACGCCCTCGGTCAGCTGGGCGCGCACTTCCTCCTCGGACGCGATCACCGACACCATCGCGCCACCGGCCGGCAACGCCTGCATGAGCGCCGCCCGCGTCTGGACGAGCTTGGCAGCGTCTTGCAGGCTGAACACTCCGGCGACGTGCGCGGCGGCGATCTCGCCGATGGAATGCCCGGCGACCTGGCCGGGCCGTACGCCGAACGACTCCAGCAACCGGTACAGCGCCACTTCGACCGCAAAGATCGCGGGCTGTGCGTACCCGGTCTGGTTCAGGGCCTCGGCGTCGTTGCCCCACATGACCTCGCGGACGCCTTGGAGGTGCTCCAACACCTCGTCCAACGCCTGCGCGAACGCCGGGAACGCCTCGTACAGCTCACGTCCCATGCCCAGCCGTTGCGAACCCTGTCCGGAGAAGACGAACGCGAGCGGCTTCCCACTCACCGCACCCTGGGCGACGACCTGCCCGCCCAGCACCACGGCCCGGTGGTCGAAGGTCGTCTTCAGCGCGAGCGAGTACCCGATGTCCCGCGCATCACCCTCCAGCGCGAGCACCCGCTCGACCTGCCCGTCCAGCGACGCCGCAGACTTAGCCGAGAGCAACCACGGCACCGCGCCACCCCGCGGAATCGATTCCGACTGGCCGGCCCCCAGGGGGCTCGAGACCCCCATCTCAATCATCTCAGGCAGGTCTGACAGTTCTGGAGCACTCGGCGCTTCCAAGATCACGTGCGCATTCGTGCCCGAGACGCCGAACGACGAGACACCGGCGCGACGCGGGCGTGAGGCGGCCGGCCACTCGGTGGACGTCGTGACCAGGGTGATGTCGCCGGCCTCCCAGTCCACGTGGGTGGAGGGTTCGTCCGCGTGCAGCGTGGCCGGGACGAGGCCGTGGTGCATCGCGTGCACCATCTTGATCACGCCCGCGACGCCCGCGGCGGCCTGGGAGTGGCCGATGTTCGACTTGATGGAGCCGAGCAGGAGCGGTTCGGCGCGGTCCTGGCCGTACGTGGCGAGGAGCGCCTGGGCCTCGATCGGGTCGCCCAGAGTCGTGCCGGTGCCGTGCGCTTCGACCACGTCGACGTCGACGACCGTCAGGCCCGCGGAGGCCAGGGCCGAGCGGATGACGCGTTGCTGGGAGGGGCCATTCGGTGCGGTCAGGCCGTTCGAGGCGCCGTCCTGGTTGATGGCCGAGCCACGCACGACCGCCAGCACGGTGTGGCCGTTGCGGATCGCGTCGGACTGGCGTTCCAGCACGAGGAGGCCGACGCCCTCGGACCAGCCCACGCCGTCCGCGGTGTCGGAGAAGGACTTGCAGCGGCCGTCGGCGGACAGTCCGCGCTGGCGGGAGAACTCGATGAACGTGGACGGCGTCGACATCACCGTGACGCCGCCGGCGAGTGCGAGGGTGCACTCGCCGTTGCGCAGGGCCTGTGAGGCCAGGTGCAGTGCCACCAAAGAAGAAGAGCAAGCCGTGTCGACCGTGACGGCCGGGCCCTCGAAGCCAAAGGTGTAGGAGACGCGGCCGGACGCGAACGTTCCGGCGCTGCCCATGCTCTGGTAGCCCTCGAACTCGCTGCCGCTGATCACGACCGAGTAGTCCGTGTACATGACGCCCGCGAAGACGCCGGTCGCGCTGCCGCGCAACGAAACCGGGTCGATGCCGGCGCGTTCCAGGGATTCCCAGGCGGTCTCGAGCAGCAGGCGCTGCTGCGAGTCGGTCGCGAGGGCTTCGCGCGGGGACATCCCGAAGAACGCCGGGTCGAACAGCGGTGCGTCGTGCAAGAAGCCGCCGGAGCGGGTGTAGGAGGTGCCGATGTGGTCGGGGTCCGGGTGGTAGAGCGCGCCGACGTCCCAGCCGCGGTTGGTCGGCATGTCGGTGACGGCGTCGACGCCGTCCACCACCAGGCGCCACAGGTCTTCCGGCGACGACACGCCTCCGGGGTAGCGGCAGGCCATGCCGACGATGACGATCGGGTCGTCGGAGATCGCGGAACGCGCCTGCGCCACCGGAACGACCGTGTCGGCGCCGAAGAGTTCGTCGCGCAGGAAGGAGGCGAGCACGCCGGCGTTCGGGTAGTCGAAGATCAGGGTCGCGGGCAGGCGCAGGCCCGTGACGGCGGTGAGCTGGTTGCGGAGTTCGACGGCCGTGAGTGAGTCGAAACCGAGTGACTGGAAGGCGCGACCGGGGTCGATCTCGTCGGTGCCCGCGTGGCCGAGGACGGTGGCGACCTGGCCACGCACGAGGTCCAGCAACGCTTCCAGGCGTGCGGTGGCGTCGAGCGACGCCAGGCGGCCGGTGAGCGAGACGGCGGTGTCCGAGCCCGCCACGACGCGGCGCGGGCGGGTCTTGATCAGGCCACGCAACATCGGCGGGATGTCGCCGCGGCCGCGCAGCACGGGCAGGTCGAGGCGCACGGGAACGGCGTTGCCGGCGGTGATGGCCGCGTCGAAGAGCTCGACGCCCTGCTCGACGGTGATGCCGGGGATTCCGGTGCGCGCCATGCGTTCCGCGTCGGCGCCGGACAGCATGCCCGCGATCCACGGGCCCCACGCGAGCGACGTGCCGGGCAGGCCGTTCGCGCGGCGGTGCTCGATGAGGCCGTCGAGGAACGCGTTGGCGGCGGCGTAGTTGCCCTGGCCGGCCGTGCCGATCGTGCCCGCGACCGAGGAGAACACGACGAAGGCATCGAGGTCAGTCGCGAGCTCGTGCAGGTGCCAGGCGGCGTCCACCTTGGGGCGCAACACGGTGCCGACGCGGTCGGGCGTCAGAGACTCCACGGTGCCGTCGTCGAGGACACCAGCGGTGTGCACGATCGCGCGAACCTCGTGACGTGCCAACAGGTCGGCGACGGCGGCGCGGTCGGAGACGTCGCACGCCTCGACGGTGACCTGTGCGCCCAACGCTTCCAGTTCCGTGACGTCGGCCTCGCCGCGCCGGGAGACGAGCAGCAGGTCGCGGACGCCGTGCGTGGCGACGAGGTGACGTGCGATCACCAGGCCGAGTCCGCCGGTGCCGCCGGTGATGAGAACCTTGCCCTGCCAGGAGAACTCGCCGGCCGGGGTCAGGCGGGCCAGCCGAGGCACGAACACCTCGTTGCCGCGCAACCGGATCTGCGGCTCGTCCAGCGCGAAGATCTCCGCCGGAACGTCGCCATCCGCCTCCACCAGCACGAAACGGCCCGGGTGTTCGGTCTGCGCCGACCGCACCAGGCCCCACACCGCCGCCGCACCCAGGTCGCCGGGACGCGTGACGAACGCCAGGCGGTCCTGCCGTTCGTCGGCGATCCACTGCTGCAGGCGGGCGAGCACCTGCGACGTCAGGGCGTGCGCGGACTCGATCGGGGAGCCTTCGGAAACGACGTGCTCGATCTCGACCGCGGCGGTCTCGGTGGGGAGGGCGACGGGGGTCCAGTCGACGTGGAACAGGGCTTCGCGCGCGATTCCGGAGCCGTCGGCGGGGATCGGGCGGGTGACGAGCGAGTCGATCGAGATGACCGGAGTGCCGTGAGGGTCGGTTGCGGTGATCGCGAACGACTCGCCCTGAGGCCGGATCCGCACGCGCAGCGCGGACGCACCGGTCGCGTGCAGCGAGACGCCTTGCCACGCGAAGGGCATACCGCCCTCGGACGTGCTGAGGTCGGCGGCGTGCAGGGCGGCGTCCAGCAGAGCGGGGTGCAGGCCGTAGCGATCGGTCTCGTCCGCGATGGCGACCTCGGCGTAGACGTCGTCGCCGACGCGCCAGGCCGCTTGCAGGCCTTGGAACGCCGGTCCGTACGCGAAGCCGTTGTCCGCGAGGCGCTCGTAGAACCCTTCGAGGGAAACGGGTTCCGCTCCTCGCGGCGGCCACACCGCGGTGTCCAGGACTGTCGCGGTGCCGGACGCGAGATAACCGGTGCAGTGTTCGAGCCACGGCGTGTCCGGGTCGAGCCGGGAGTACACGGTGATGGAGCGGCGTCCTGCCGTGTCCTGAGCACCGACCGCGACCTGGAGCTGCACCTGGTCGCCCAGCACGAGCGGTGTGGAGAGGGTCAGTTCGTCCAGCCGGTCGAGGCCGAGTTCGTCGGCGGCGCGCAACGCGAGTTCGACGAAAGCGGTGCCGGGGAACAAGGTTCGGCCGCCGACGACGTGGTCCGCGAGCCACGGCTGGGTGGCGGCCGAGAGCCTGCTGGTGAACACGACTCCCTGGCCGTCGGCCAGTTCCACCGCCGCGCCGAGCAGGGGGTGGGAGACGGCGGTGAGGCCGAGTCCGGACGCGTCGGCGTTTTTCGCGGTGGACGGCCAGAAACGCTGGCGCTGGAACGCGTACGTCGGCAGGTCGGTCCTGGTGGCGCCTTCGTAGAACGGCGTCCAGTCGACGTCGGTGCCCGCGACGTGAAGGCGGGCGAGCGCGGTGATCAGGGTCTGAGTTTCGGGGCGGTCCTTGCGCAGGGAGGGGACGCCGTCGACCAACGCGGACAACACACCGTCCGGGCCGATCTCCAGGAACCTCTTGTCGCCCAGGGCCTGCACGGTGTCGTGGAAGCGAACCGTGGCGCGGACATGACGGACCCAGTAGTCGGCGTTCGCGACGTCGCCGAGGCCCGGGATGGTGGGGGCGTGGAAGGTCAGATGCCCGATGGCGGCGCGGAAGTCGTCCAGCATCGGGTCCATCAGCGGCGAGTGGAACGCGTGGCTGACCTGGAGCTGCTTCGACTTGCGGCCCTCGAACCGGGCGACGACCGCGCGGGCTTCGTCTTCCGCACCGGCGACGACGAGCGAGTCCGGGCCGTTGATCGCGGCGATCGACACGCCCGCGGTGAGGTGCGGGGTCACCTCGGCCTCGGTGGCCTGGAGCGCGATCATCACGCCGCCGGTGGGCAGGGCCTGCATGAGCCGGGCTCGGGCCTCGATGAGCGTGCAGGCGTCTTCGAGGCTGAACACGCCCGCGACGTGTGCGGCGGCGATCTCGCCGATCGAGTGGCCGGCGACGTGGTCGGTTTTGACGCCGAATCCCTCCAGCAGGCGGTACAGCGCGACCTGCAGCGCGAAGATCGCGGGTTGCGCGGTGCCGGTCTGGTCGAGGGCCTCGGCGTCGTCGCCCCACATCGCGCTCACGTCGAGGTGCTGGGCGACCTCGTCGAACGCGGCGCGGAACGCCGGGAACGCCTTGTACAGCTCGCGCCCCATGCCGAGACGCTGGGAGCCCTGACCGCTGAACAGCATCGCGAGCTGCTTCTCGCCGGCGGTGCCGCGCGCGATCTCCGCACCGTCGAGCAGAACCGCGCGGTGCTCGAACAGCGTGCGCGATGCCAGAGCGTGGCCGACGTCTTTCGCCTCCGCCGTGATGTCGCGCAGTTGGGCGATCTGAGCGGTGAGCGCTGCCTCGGACTTGGCCGAGACGAGCCACGGAATCGATTCCGACTGGCCGGCCCCCAGGGGGCGTGAGGCCCCCATCTCTATCGTCTCAGGCAGGTCTGACAATTCCGGTGCGGGCAATTCCGGTGCGGGCGGCGCTTCCAGGATCAGGTGGGAGTTCGTGCCCGAGACGCCGAACGACGAGATGCCGATGCGGCGCGGCCGGTCGACGGACGGCCACGAGGTCGCGGAGGTCAGCAGCGAGACCGAGCCCGCCGTCCAGTCCACGTGGGACGAAGGTTCGGTGACGTGCAGGGTGCGTGGCAGGACGCCGTGCCGCATCGCCTGGACGACCTTGATCACCGAGGCGACGCCCGCCGCCGCCTGCGTGTGACCGATGTTGGACTTGATGGAGCCGATGTAGAGCGGGACGGCGCGGTCCTGGCCGTAGGTGGCGATCAGGGCGGCTGCCTCGATCGGGTCGCCCAGGGTGGTGCCGGTGCCGTGCGCCTCCACGGCGTCGACGTCGGTGGGCGCCAAGCCGGCGGAGGCCAGCGCGGCGCGGATCACGCGTTGCTGTGACGGGCCGTTCGGCGCGGTCAGACCGTTGGAGGCACCGTCCTGGTTGACGGCCGAACCGCGCAGCAGACCCAGAACGTGGTGGCCCGCGGCCACGGCGTCCGACAAGCGCTCCAAGACCAGCATGCCGGCGCCCTCGGCCCAGCCGACGCCGTCGGCCGAGTCGGAGAAGGCCTTGCAGCGGCCGTCGGAGGCTAGGCCGCGTTGCAGGGTGAACTCGATGAACGAGCTCGGCGTCGCCATGATCGTCACGCCGCCGGCCAGCGCCAGCGAGCACTCACCGCCACGCAGAGCCTGCATCGCGAGGTGCATGGCGACAGAAGAAGAGGAGCAGGCTGTGTCGACGGAGACCGCCGGGCCCTCGAAGCCGAACGTGTAGGAGAGACGGCCCGACAGCACGGACGCGATGAGGCCGGTGGAGGCGTGCCCGTCGCCGTCCACCGACACCAGGTCCGCGTAGTCCTGGCCGTTCGTGCCCACGAAGACACCGGTCTGCGAGCCGCGCAACGACGAAGGATCCAGACCCGCGCGCTCCAGGGCTTCCCACGTCAGCTCCAGCATCATGCGCTGCTGCGGGTCCATGCCCAGGGCCTCGCGCGGCGAGATGCCGAAGAAGTCCGCGTCGAACGAGGCCAGGTCGGTCAGGAACCCGCCCTCCTGCGCCAGCGACTGGTCGCGCAACGAGGACAGGTCCCAGCCGCGGTCGACCGGGAACGGGGAGACCAGGTCACGTTCGGCGACAACGGCTTCCCACAGCTGCTCGGGTGTGGTCACCCCGCCGGGGAAGCGGCACGACATGCCCACGATCGCGATGGGCTCGCTGTGCTTCTGCTCCAGTTCGAGGACGCGTTCGCGAGACCGGCGCAACTCGACCGTGACTCGCCTCAGGTAGTCGGCAACCTTGTCCTGCTGCTCTTCCTGCACTGGTCCGTCCTCATTTCGTGCGGGCAAACACTGCTTCTACGAGAGGTCGAGCAACTCGTCATCGATGATGTTCAGGAGGTCCTCGACGGAGACGTTGCGGATGTCGTCGTCCGAAGTGGACACCGGCTTCTTCAGGCGCCCGAGCAGCTTCTCCAGGCGCTCGCGGATCGCGTCGTGATCGGCGGGCGACGACGCCACCGCGGCCTCGAACCGGGTCAGCTCGGCCAGCGCGGAGCCGTCCGTCGCGGCGGACAGGCCGGTGAGCAGGTGCTCGGCGACCAGGCGCGGCGTCGGGTAGTCGAACACCAGCGCCGACGGCACGGGCAGACCCGTCGCGGACTTCAGGCGGTCGCGCATCTCCACGGCGGTCAGCGAGTCGAAACCCTGGTCGCGGAACGCCTTCTCGGCATGGATCGACTCGACACCGGAGTAGCCGAGCACCGCGGCGGCCTCCGAGCGCACCAGGTCCAGCAGCACCCGCGAGCGATCGGCCTCCGACAGGCCCGCGAGCTTCTCCTGCAACGCCACCTCGGCGCCGGCCACGTCGGCCTCGGGCGTCAGTGCCGCGACGACCTCGGGAATCGAGGAGATCAACGGCGACGGACGCGACGCGGTGAAGCCAGGGGCGAACCGAGCCCAGTCGGTGTTCGTGACGGTCAGGACGGTCTCCCCGTCGGACACCGCCTGCAGCAGCGCGGTCAGCGCCAGGTCGGGATCCATCGGCAGCACGCCGTGGCGGCGCAGCTGGTCGTAGGCGTGCGGGTCGGTCGCCATGCCGGCCTCGGCCCACGCGCCCCACTGCACGGACGTCGCCGCCAAGCCCTGACCGCGCCGGAACTGCGCGAGTCCGTCCAGGTAGGCGTTCGCGGCCGAGTAGGCGGGCTGGCCACCGCTGCCCCACGCCGCCGCACCGGACGAGAACAGCACGAACGCGTCGAGACGTCCGGTCAGCTCGTGCAGGTTGCGTGCCGCCACCATCTTGGCGCGCAACAGGTCCCCGAGCTGGCCGGCGGACAACTCCAGGAGCGGCGCGTCGCCACTGTCGATTCCGGCGCAGTGCACGACAGCCCTCAGATCAGGCAGACCGTCCAGCAGTTCCTTGAGAGCGGCGCGATCGGCGACGTCGCAGGCCTCGACGGAGACCTCGGCGCCGAAGCCTTCGAGCTGCGCCACCAGGTGCTCGATCCCCGGGGTGAGCGAGCCACGACGGGAGGTCAGCACGATGCGCGAAGCACCCCGCGCGGCAACGGAACGGGCTACGAACCCGCCCAGCGCCCCGGTGCCACCGGTGATCAGGACCGTGCCAGACGGCGCCCAGTCCTCGCCGTGCTCACCGCGCGGCGCGGGCACCAGTCGGCGGGCGAACACACCGTTCCCGCGTACCGCGATCTGGTCCTCGCCGAGCGAGTTCCTCAGCGCGGCCTGCAGACCCTGCGCGATCTGGTTGTCCACGCCGCCCGGCAGGTCGATCAGGCCTCCCCACCGGCGCGGCATCTCGAGCGCGGCGACCCGGCCCATGCCCCACAACGCGGCCTGCACCGGCGACGTCACGATGTCCCCGTGCCCGGTCGACACGGCGCCGCGCGTCACAGTCCACAACGGAGCCTCGATGCCCTCGAGGGCCTTCAGCAGCTCCACAGTTCCGGCCAGCGGATAAGGCACGTCACCCGAGTCGTCCGCGACGCCGAGCAGCGACACGACGCCCGTGAACTCCCGGCCGGCCAGCCCCGAGACCTTGTCCAGCGGCACGGCGACACCACCGAGGATCTCCACGACGTCCCGCGTCCAGGTGTCCTGCTCCCCCGGCGGCACGACGACCAGCCACGCGCCGGAGAAGGCACCGGACAGCGAGAGCCGGTCCCACGACTCCCTGAACCGCCAGGAATCCACAATGGACTGCGACCGCTGCCGTGTCCGCCACGACGACAGGGCCGGCACGACGGCCGCCGCGACGTCGGGATCCAGCTCCAGCACGGACGCCAGCTCGTCGTTCTCCACCAGCTGCCAGAACGCCGCGTCGAGCGGATCGGCCCTGCCGACCTCGGCCTCGGGTTCCGGCCAGAAACGAGAACGCTGGAACGCGTAGGTCGGCAGGTCGACGCGCACCGCGCCGGTGCCGTCGAACAGCACGGACCAGTCGACTGGCACTCCCACGACGTGCAGGCGTGCCAACGCCGACACCGCGGAGGACTCCTCCGGCCGTTCGCGGCGCAGCATCGGCACGACGGCGGTGTCCAGCGGCACCGCGCCCGTCTCGGTCATCTCCGCCACCAGCGCCGACAGCACGCCATCAGGGCCGAGTTCGAGGAACGCCGACACACCCTGGCGCCCCAACGCGCGCACGCCGTCGGAGAACCGCACGGCCTCACGCACGTGCCGCACCCAGTACTCCGGCGAGGTCAGCTGTTCGCGCAGGGCGAGTTGCCCGGTCACGTTCGACACGACCGGGATCTTCGGCTCGGAGAACGACAGTCCCTCGACGACCGCGCGGAAGTCGTCCAGCATCGGGTTCATCAAGGGCGAGTGAAACGCATGGCTGACCGGGAGACGCTTAGTCTTGCGATCGGCGAACCGGGCCACGACCGCCTCGACGCCGTCCTCGGCGCCCGCGATGACGACAGAACGCGGCCCGTTCACCGCCGCGATCGACACGTCGGAACCCAGCAGCGGCAGCAGTTCCTCCTCCGTGGCCTGCACCGCGACCATCGCCCCGCCCGAAGGCAGCGCCTGCATCAGCCGCGACCGCGCGTCGACCAGCCGGCACGCGTCCTCCAGTGAGAGCACACCGGCGACGTGCGCGGCGGCGATCTCGCCGATCGAGTGCCCGCCCACGAAGTCCGGCCGCACACCGAACGACTGGGCGAACCGGAACAGCGCCACCTCGATCGCGAACAACGCGGGCTGGGTGTACCGGGTCTCGTTCAACGTGCCGAAGTCGTGGCCCCACATGACGTCGCGCAGCGTGCCGTCCAGGTGTTCCAGCACCGCGTCGAACGCCGCGGCGAACACGGGGAACCGCTCGTACAGCTCGCGTCCCATGCCGAGCCGCTGCGAACCCTGCCCGGAGAACAGCACCGCCAGCGGACGCTCCGAGGCCACGCCACGGGCGATCTCCATGCCGTCCACGACCACGGCGCGGTGCTCCAGCTGCGTCCGCGTCGACACCAGCGACGCCGCGACGTCCAGAACGGGAGCCTGCACCGACCGGAACCGCTCCAGCTGCGCGTCCAACGCGGCGGAGTTCTTGGCCGACACCACCCACGGCACCACCGAGAGCACCGACGACGGCTCCTCCGCCGTCACCTCGACCTCGGGTGCCTCCTCCAGGATCACGTGCGCGTTCGTGCCGGAGACACCGAAACCCGACACGGCGGCCCGGCGTTCCCGTGACACCGACGGCCAGGGCTGCTCCGAGGTCAGCAGCTCGACCCGGCCACTGCTCCACTCCACGTGGGCTGTCGGCGAAGTCACGTGCAGGGTGCGCGGCAACGTGCCGTGCCGCAACGCCATCACCATCTTGATCACGCCCGCGACGCCGGCCGCGGCCTGCGTGTGGCCGATGTTCGACTTCACCGATCCCAGCCACAGCGGCCCGGAGGAATCGGTGCGGTTCTGGCCGTAGGTCGCGAGCAACGCCTGCGCCTCGATCGGGTCGCCCAGAGTCGTGCCGGTGCCGTGCGCCTCCACCGCGTCGACGTCCGAAGTGGACAATCCGGCGGACGCAAGCGCTTGCCGGATCACGCGCTGCTGCGACGGACCGTTCGGCGCGGTCAGGCCGTTCGACGCGCCGTCCTGGTTGATCGCCGAACCGCGCAGCACCGCGAGAACGGTGTGACCGTGGCGGCGGGCGTCGGACAACCGCTCCAGCACCACGAGACCGGCGCCTTCCGACCAGCCCGTGCCGTCAGCGGAGTCGGAGAAGGCCTTGCAGCGGCCGTCCGCCGACAGTCCGCCCTGCCGGGAGAACTCCACGAACGTCTGCGGCGTCGACATGATCGTCACACCGCCGGCCAGCGCGATCGACGACTCGCCCGACCGCAGCGACTGCGCGGCCCAGTGCAACGCGACCAGCGACGACGAACACGCGGTGTCGACGGTGACGGCCGGTCCCTGCAGCCCCAGGGTGTAGGCGACGCGACCGGACACGACGCTGCCCGCGGTGCCGGTCGTCCAGTACCCCTCGGTCCCGGCGGGCGCGTCCAGCAGCCCGGCGCCGTAGTCGTGGTACATGACGCCCGCGAACACACCGCCGTTGGTGCCGCGCAGCGAGGCGGGGTCGATGCCCGCGCGTTCCAGGGCCTCCCACGAGACTTCGAGCAGCAGCCGCTGCTGCGGGTCCATCGCCAGCGCCTCGCGCGGCGAGATCCCGAAGAACTCGGCGTCGAAGTCGGCGGCGTCGTGCAGGAACCCGCCGCTGCGCGTGTGCGAGGCGCCGTCGAGCAGCTTCTCCAGGTCCCAGTTGCGGTCCGCCGGGAACGGCGACACGACGTCGCCGCCCGCCATCACCAGCCGCCACAGGTCCTCCGGCGAGGACACCCCACCGGGATAGCGGCAGGCCATGCCGACGATCGCGATCGGCTCGTCCGGCGCCGACCGCGCCATCTCCAGCGGCAGGACGGAAGCCCGTTCGCCCAGCAGCTCCGCCCGCAGATGCCGGGCCAGCACGGCCGGGGTCGGGTAGTCGAACGCGACCGGCGCGGACAGGTGTAAACCGGTCGCGGCGGTCAGTCTGTTGCGCAGGTCGACCGCGGTCACCGAGGTCAGGCCGAGCTCGCGGAACGTCTTCTTCGACTCGGCGCGCTCGGCGCCGGTCAGCCCGAGCACGCCCGCGACCTCGGTGCGCACCAGGTTGAGCAGGAAGATGTCCTGCTCCTCCGGTGACATCGCGACCAGGCGCTGGCGTAAGGCGGAGAGGTCACGCTCGTCCGGGGTGGCGAGCCGCGCGGAGACGTCGATCAGGCCGCGCAGCAACGCCGGGACCTCGGTCGACGACGTCTGCTCGCGCAGCGCCGCGCTGTTGATCCGCATGATCACGGCCTGCGCGAGCCCCGCCGAGGTCGCAACGTCGAACATCGCGGAGAACTCGTGCGCCGACAGTTCACCCACGCGCGACGCCGTGGTCGGCGCGTCCGTCGACCCGACCGCGAGGAACGTCGCGGCCAGTTCGCGCTTGCGGCGGTAGCGGGCCAGCGCGTCGAGGAACGAGTTCGCCGCCGCCTGCTCGCCGGAACCGACCAGGCCCAGCGCGCCGGCGACCGTGCAGAGCATCACGAACGCGGTGACGTCGCCGCTCTTCGTGAGCTGGTGCAGGTTCACCGCACCGTCCACAACGGACCGGAACACGTCGGAGCGCGGCACGTTCGCCATCGGTTTCGCGGGATGCTCGCCCTCGCCGTGGATGACCGCGGTGATCGGCCGTTTGAGCTTGCCGAGCACCTCGGCCAGCGCAGCGCGGTCCGCCACGTCGCAGGCCGCGACCGCGACCTTCGCGCCCAGCGCGGACAGTTCCGACTCGAGCTGTGCGGTCGCCTCGTCGGCGCGGCCGCGCGGGCTGATCAGCAGCAGGTGGCGCGCGCCGTACGCGGCGACGAGATGCCGGGTCAGCGCGGCGCCCATCGTGCCGTCCGCACCGGTCACGACCACGGTGCGCTTGGGATCGATGCGCAGCACCTCGTCGCTGTCGACCGACGCCGAGACGCGCTTCAGCCGCGGCATCAACGCGATGCCCGAGCGGATCGCGAGCTGCGGTTCACCGGCGGCGACCGCGAGCGGCAGCATGACGGTGGACGGCTCCAGGTCGTCGATGTCGATCAGCGTGAACCGGTTCGGGAACTCGACCTGCAACGACCGCAGCAGTCCCCACACCGGCGCGTGCACGAGGTCGCGCACGTCCTCGACGCCGGCGGCGACCGCGCCGCGGGTCAGCACGACCAGGCGGGAGTGCGCGAACCAGTCGTCGTTCACCCACGTCCGCAGCACACCACCGACCTTGCGCAACGCCTCCTGCGCAGCCGTCGTGAGCTTGCCGCCGGTGTCCATGTCGTCGGGACAGCACAGCACCGCGACGTCCGGAGCGGGCTCTCCGTCCACAACGGACACGTGCAGCGACGCCGCGTCGAGATGCGTGGCGACGTGCACACCGGCGGACGCCAGCGACGCGGTCAGCCCGAACACGTCCGGGCCGACGACCGCCCAGCGCTTGGCCAGCTCCAGGCTGTTGGTCCGCACGGACGGCATCGGCGCCCAGTCCATGCGCAGCAACGACTCGTGCTGCCCGCCGCTCGCGGCCCGCAGCCTGGCCGGGCGGTCGAGCAGCACGTGCCGGGTGATCTTGCCCGAGGTCGTGCGCGGGATGTGGTCGATCTCGTACAGCTCTTCCGGCACCTTGAAGTTCGACAGCTGCTCGCGGCAGGCGTCGTACAGGCGCACCGGGTCGAGACCCTCCTTGCCGGGCACGACGAACGCGATCGGCACCTCGCCGAGGATGTCGTGCGGCTTGCCGACCACCGCGGCGTCGGCGACACCGGGAACCTTGAGCAGCACCTCCTCCACCTCGCCGGGGTGGATGTTCTCGCCGCCGCGGATGATGAGCTCCTTGACGCGGCCGGTGATCGTGACGTAGCCGTACAGGTCGCGGCGGGCCAGGTCGCCGGTGCGGTACCAGCCGTTCGGCATCGCCTGCGCCGTCGCCTCCGGCTGGTTGTGGTAGCCCGCCATGAGACTCGGTCCGCGCACCCACACCTCACCCTCGGCCTCGACGTCCACGTCGACGTGGGTGTCCGGGTCGACCAGCCGCACCGCGAGGCCCGGCACCGGCAGGCCGACCGACCCCGGAACCCTGGTGCCCTGCGGCCAGTTCACCGTGATCAGGCCACACGTCTCGGTGCTGCCGTAGCCGTCGAGCAGCGCGACGCCGAACAGGGCCTCGAACTCGACGCGCAACGCCGGCGGGCACGCGGCACCCGCGGTCAGGCAGCGCTGCACCGTGCCCGCGGAGACCTCGCGCGTGCGGGCGACTTCCAGAAGATGGTGGTACATGGCGGGAACACCGCACATGAACGTGTAGTCGTCGCTTTCCAGCGCGGCCAGCACCTCGTCCGCGGCGAACCCGTCGAGGATGCGGGCCGAGGCACCGACCGCCGTGACGCCGACGACGCACAGCACGTGAGCGAGGGAGTGGTGCAGCGGCAACGGCCACAGCACCTTGTCCTCGCGACTCAGGCCGATGACCGGGGCGTAGCAGGCGGCGACCGACCACAGGCAGCTGCGCTGGGTCGACAGCACGCCCTTCGGTTTGCCGGTGGTGCCGGAGGTGTAGAGCATGAACGCCACGTCGTCGAGGCCCTGGTCGTCCCGCGCGGGAACGACCGGATCCGTCGAGGTCAGTTCCTGGTACGACACAACGGAACCGCCGCGCGGGAGCGGTTCGTCGCCGCTCACCACCACCTGGAGGTAGGGGCGGCCCGGCAGGAGCTTGCGGACCTGGTCGAGGTGCGCGAAGTCGGTGATCACGACGCGGGCACCGCTGTCGTCCAGCACGTAGGCGAGCTCGGCGTCGGCGGAGTGCGGGTTGAACGGCACCGCGACCGCGTTCGCACGCGTGACGCCCAGGTAGCTCTCGATGATGTCGACGCTGTTGCCCAGGAAGATCAGCGCGCGGTCACCCGGCTGCAGCCGCAGGCCGGCGAGATGCCCGCCGAGCCGCCGGGTGCGCAGTTCCAGGTCCGCGTACGTGACCGCACGGCGCGAGTCCGCGAACGCGACCTTCTCCGGCTGGTTCGCGGCGTGGTGGCGCAGCAGTTCGGACAACGGCCGGATCAGTTCGGTTCGAAACATCCCGACGTCGCTCCCTATTTACTGGCTTACTGGAGACGTGGCCTGCACCTCGAGCGATGCTAGCCTCGGCCTCATCTCGCCGGTAAGTAGGAAATCCCCTAGCACCCCCCTAGGACCCCCCTATCATCCGGCCGAAAGTGCTTTCTCCTGGCGCAGCCGTTTTGCGGAGCCCGCCCGGTGGCTAATCTTTGATCACCGGCCCGGAAGAGCAGCCGGAAACAATAATTCGGCTTCACTTCGCAAAATTCTTTACCTACTCCTCGGAGGGGCATTCCAATGACTCAGGCGCAGCAGAAGGTGAACCTTCCCGGCTCGGTGTTCACCGGCCTGACCGAAGTCAGCCACGTCGCGGCCACCGGAAACGTTCTCGGCGTTGTCAACTACACGACCGAGTGCACCGACCCGCGCGTCGAGAATGGCCTCCTCACCCTCGACCTGCACATGGCGAGCGACCTCGGCGAGGCATTCGCGGAGGTGTGGACGACCACCGGCACCGTCGAGACCGGCGAGCACCACGGCGTCGTTTACGCCCACGACGGCGAGTACCTCCTCGTCGCCGGGCGGATCGCCCCGACGGGCCGCTACACCGAGGACACCCGCGCCGCCTACGTCGCCGCGCTCGACCTGATGGACGGCCTCGGCTACAAGAACTGCTTCCGCATGTGGAACTTCCTCAACGACATCAACGGCGACAACGCCGAGGGCCTGGAGATCTACCGGGACTTCTGCAAGGGCCGCGCCGAGGCGTTCGAACTCTTCCACTTCGGCGACAAGGAGGTCCCGAGCGCGACCGGAATCGGGTCGCAGGGCGGCGGGATCGCGTTCTACTTCCTCGCCTCCCGCTCCGCCGCGCTGACGTCGGTGGAGAACTCCAAGCAGATGGCCGCCTACCACTACCCGCGGCAGTACGGCCCGCGCCCGCCCAAGTTCGCGCGGGCCACCTATCTCGCCGCCACGCACACCGACCGCAGGTCAGGGCAGATCTACGTGGCCGGCACCGCCAGCATCCGCGGCCACGAGACCCTGCACGACGGCGACATCGTGGCGCAGGTGACGTTGTCGCTCGACAACATCGAGCACCTCGTCTCCGACGAGAACCTGGCGGACTACGAGATCAAGCAGGGCAATTCCTTGCTGAACCTCGACAACATCAAGGTGTACGTCCGCCACCGCTCCGACATCCCCACGGTCCGCAGGATGTGCGAGGAGCGTTTCTCCCCGAACGCCCGCGTCCAGTACCTGAACGTCGACGTCTGCCGCGCCGATCTCCTCGTGGAGATCGAGGGCGTCATCGCCTGACTCGTCCGGCCGAACCAGAGACAGGAGCGAGAACAATGCCTCAGACGGTGAAGCTGACCGAGTTCACGCAGACGCAGACGGCGGCCCCGTGGATGACGTTGCCGGCGACGCAGCAGCCGCACTGGCACCACCACCCCGACTACGACCTGATCGAAGCCGAACTGTCCGGCGCGCTCCCCCTGGTCGCGCATTCCGAAATTCGCGAGGCGAAACGTGCCCTGGGTCTCGCCGCGCTCGGTGAGGCGCGTGTCCTGCAGCTCGGCGACTGCGCGGAATCGTTTTCGGACGCCGACCCGGTGACAACTTCCCGAAAGGTGCGCAACATCGGTCGCATCGCGTCTCGGCTGGCGGAACGAACCGGGCAGCAAGTGGCTCGTTTCGGACGCATGGCCGGGCAGTACGCCAAGCCCCGCTCGAGCAACTTCGAAACGATCGACGGAGTCGATCTGCCGTCGTTCCGCGGTGAGCTGGTCAATTCGTCCGAGCCCGGCGTTTTCGCCCGCAGGCACGATCCGGAGCGAATGTTGCAGGCCTACGACGCGTCGGCCGCCGTCATCCGAGAAGTGCGCGCCCACTGGTCGGGAAGTGTCGAGGAACTGTCCGGTGGCCCGTGGGTAGCTCATGAGGCATTGGTGCTGGATTACGAGAACGCGCTCATTCGCACCGACGAGCGCACCGGCGAGCAGTTCCTCACCTCGACGCACTTCCCGTGGATCGGTGAGCGCACCCGCCAGCTCGAGAACGCGCACGTCAGCATGTTCTCGGCGATCGCGAACCCGATCGGTGTGAAGGTCGGCCCGACCGCCGACCCCGAGACCGTCGTGCGGCTGTGCCAGCTGCTCGACCCGCACCACACGCCCGGCCGTCTGACGCTCATCGTCCGCATGGGCCGTGAGGACGTCCACGTCGCCCTGCCGCCGATCGTGCGCGCCGTGCGGCGCGCCGGGCACCCCGTCGTCTGGATCTCAGACCCCATGCACGGCAACACGGTCGCCGCCGAATCTGGGCGAAAGACTCGACATGTCACCCATATCATCGAGGAGGCCACGGCGTTCCGGCACATCCTCGAGACCGAGGGCGCGCACGCGGCCGGCTTGCACCTGGAAGTGGCCGCGACGGACGTGACGGAGTGCGTCGGCGGGTCCGTCCCCGACGAGAACGCTCTCTCCGCGCGCTACGAGACCCTCTGCGACCCGCGGCTGAACCCCGAACAGGCGCTCGGAGTGATCGACTCGGTGTTCTGATTCCCCCAGGCAGACAGGGAAACTGATGAAGTCACACACCGCCGACGTCGCGGTAGTCGGCTGCGGCCCGGTCGGCCTCGTTCTGTCCATCCTCCTCGCGCACAAGGGATGGCGGGTCGTCCTGCTGGAGAAGTACCGCGGCCAGTACCCCTTCCCGCGCGTGGTCGCGTTCGACGGTGAGACCGCCCGCTCGTTCGCCTCGGCCGGCATCGGCGCCGACCTGATGGAACTCGGCGAACCCCTGGGGCAGTACATGTTCCAGAACGCCGAGGGCCGCGAACTGTTCAGCTTCGAGGCACCGTACGAGCCCGGCCGCGACGGCTGGCCGATCGCGACCGTGATGCACCAGCCGACGTTCGAACGGGCGTTGCGCGAACACGTGCTGACCTTGCCGAACATCACGACGTTGTTCGGGCACAAGGTGGAGGCGGTGCAGGACCACGGCTCGCACGTGTCGATCACCGCGCCCGGCCCGGACCACGAGGGTGACGTCACGGCGTCCTTTGTGATCGGGTGCGATGGCGCCAACAGCTTCGTCCGCGACGTCATGGGCTCGCGGATGATCGACCTGAACTTCAAGCACGACTGGCTGCTGGTCGACGTCGTCTTCCACGAGAAGCGCGCGTTCCGGCCGAACGACGTGCAGGTGTGCGACCCGGCCCGGCCGACGACGATCGTCGCGTCCGGCCGCGGGCACCGGCGCTGGGAGTTCATGCGGCTGCCCGGCGAGTCGATCGAAGAGATGTCCACCGTGGAGCGCATGTGGGAGCTCCTGGCGCCCTATGACGTGACCCCCGCGAACGCCGACCTGACGCGCAACATCGTCTACACGTTCCAGGCGGCGATGGCGGACAAGTGGCGCAACGGCAGGATGTTGCTGGCCGGGGACTCCGCGCACCTGATGCCGCCGTTCGCCGGCCAGGGCATGTGTTCCGGCATCCGCGACTCGGTGAACCTGGCGTGGAAGCTCGACCTGGTGCTGCGGGACCTGGCCTCTGACTCCCTGCTCGACGCGTACCAGGCCGAACGCGCTCTGCAGGTGCGGCACACGATCGAGATGTCCATCGAGGTGGGCAAGATCGTGTCCGAACTGGACCCGGTGGCCGCCGCGCGGCGGGACGCGTTCCTGATCGCCATGCAGGCCAAGCCCGAAGGTGTGGACCTCGCGCCGTCCGCCTACGCGCTGGAGGACGGCATCGTCCGGCGCACCCCGGACATCACCCTGCCGCACGGCGAACTCTCGCCCCAGGGCGTGGTGGCGCGGGGAACCCAGCGGGACCGGTTCGACGACGTCGTCGGACGCGGGTGGCAGCTGATCACGACGCTCGACCCGTACGAGGCGCTGGGCGAGGACGAGCTGGAGTTCCTGAAGTCGCTGGGGACGCACCTGGTGCGGGTGATGCCGGCCGGGATTCCACCGAAGATCGCTCGGGCGCACGAGGTCGTGGACGTCGAGCGGCTCTACCTGCCCTGGCTGGCCGGGTACAGGAAGGTCGCGGCGCTGGTGCGGCCCGACTACTACGTGTTCGGGTTCGCCGCGGACCGGGCCGACCTGCCCGCACTGGTGAACGACCTGAAGGCGCAGTTGCCACTGGTGCGCTAGACCAAGGCCGGGGCCGGGCGAGAACGCGGTGGCGGCAACACCCAGCTCGGCACCAACGTGCTGGGGCTGTCGGTGTGTCTCGTCTTGGGGTTTTCGTCATCGAGGTCGTGGAGCACGTTGCGGCGGGCGGCACGGTCTGGATCCAGCCAGCCCGGTGGGTGGAACCGCGGCAGGCCCTGCACCATCCTGATCTCCCACTCGCTGTGGTGGATCAGGCGGTGGTGGTTGCGGCACAGCAGCACGGCGTTGCCGACGGAGGTCTCGCCTCCGTTGGACCAGAACCGGACGTGGTGGGCGTCGCAGTGTTTCGGCGGGCGCTCGCAGCCGGGGAAGGCGCAGCCCTGGTCGCGGGCCACCAGCACGCGGCGGATCGCGGCGGGGAAGGTGCGGGCCTTGCGGCCGATGTCCATCGGCTGGGAGCGCTCGCCCAGGACCAGCGGGATGATGCCGGCGTTACAGGCGAGCTGACGGGCCTCGGCGGCCGGGATGCGCTCGCGGTTGTCGAGCATCGCCTGACCCTCCTGGCTCACCAGGTCCTCGTAGCGCATCGTCAGGGTGAGGCTGACCGGTTCGCCGCCGTGCTCGGGCAGCTGGTCGGCGCGCAGCACCAGGTCGACGAGCTCGGCCAGCGCGTCACCCTCGCGTTCGGAGCGCGTGCGGAGGTCCGGGCCTTCCTCGGGCGTCTCCGGGCGCGGCTTGGCCAGCGGGTCCATCAGAGCCTCGTACTTCGCGCCGGTGATCTTGTCGAGCTTCGCCCAGATCTCCAGGCACTCGCCCTTCCAGCGCATCACGTGCTGGTTCGTCGGCGGCGCGGGCTCGGTGTCGCGGGGCTCCGGGTCGTCCTGGTACAGGCGGTAGGCCAGTTCCCTGCCGAAGGAGCGGACCGCGCTCGGCTCATGAGCCTGCGCGAACTCCACCACCGGGGCCTCGGCCGCGGCGGGAAGCTTCTTCATCACCTCGGCGACGGCGGAGATGTGGTCGGCGGAGAGCGTGCCGTCCGCGACCGCGGCGGCGGTCACCGGGAGTTCCGGCTCCAGCCTGCTGCCCGTCGGGGTGATGTCGTGGCTCAGAGCGTGCGCGTTCGCGAGCCACTGCCGGGCGGTCTTCAGGTCCCAGCGGACCGCGTGCCGCAGCACCTGCGGCAGGTCCTTGTACCCGAGCTCGGCGGCCGCGCCGCGACGGTCCAGTTCAGCGAGCTTCCGCAGCACCGCGTGCTCACGAACCCTGATCTCCACGACCTCGCTGACGACGCTGTTCAGCAGCTCGTCAGTCGAGAGGAGACACGGGTCCGGTTCGCTCATATGTTCGACGCTACCGCAAGATCACGTTTTGATAACGGGCGAGAGCGGACACGATCGAGTGAAAGCGCGGCGTCCTCAGTGGAGGATCAGGCCGTGCTGGGCAGGTACGAGTGCAGATCCGCGGGGAGATCCTTGCGGTACTTGACGTTCAGCTTCCGGTACACCCTGGTCAGGTGCTGCTCGATGGTCGACGGCGTGATGTAGAGCTTCGACGCGATCTCCCTGTTCGTGTAGCCCACCGCGGCCAAGGCGGCCACCCGCCGTTCCGCGTCGGTCAGCGTCGCGATCGGATCGGCCGGCTTCTCCTCGGCCGGCGCGTCCTCGCCGTCGGCCTTTCCCCGCGAGGGCAGCAACTCCTCGCACAACTCGGCGGCGTCGCAGACGTTCGCCACGTGCCACGCCCGCCGGGCCACGGTCCACGCGCGCCGGTGTTCCCTCAAGGCCTGGTGTGCCTTGGACAGGTCGGCCAACGCGCGGGCCAGCTCGTACTGGTCGCCGTACTCCTCCAGGATCACCACGGCGTCCTGCAGCAGCTGCGGCCTGTTGTGCGGCTGGTTGGTGGCGGCCAGCAACCGCAACGCCACTCCTCGGGTGCGCGAGGCCTCCGGGCCCAGCCGGGCGAGCTGCTCGTTGATCAGCCGCTTGGCCTCGTCCCGGTTCGCCCCGTGCTGCAGCCACGCCTCCGCGGCCGACGTCCGCCACGCCACCACCCCTGGCTGGTCCACGCCCCAGGACGTCATCAGCTCGCCGCAGGACAGGAAGTCCGCGAGCGCCGCGTAGTGCCGGGACGTCGCCAGGTAGTGGTGGCCGCGCGCGTACAGGTAGTGCAACCCGTACCGCGACTGGAACATCGCCTCGGGCACCGGCTGTTCCAGGAACGAAGCCGCGTCCTCGTGCCTCCCCATCTTGGTGGCCGCGTTGATGAGGATCCCCAGCGGCATGCCCAGCGCCACGCCCCACCCACCGGCGGGCATGAGGTCCAGGGCGTTCTGGGCGTGCTCGAACGCCGTGGTCAGGTCGCCGCGCCGCAGCGACACCTCGGCCCGCACACAGGAGAAGAATGCGCGCGCGACCGCGAGGTTCTTGGTCCGCGCCTCGTCCAGCAGCTTGTCGCACCACTGCGCCGCCACGTCGAGCCGGTCCGCGTAGACCAGGGCCTGCAACGCCAGCATCGCCGACTCCGGGCCCCACCAGCCGCTGTCGGACGGCCGCGCGGCCTGCAGCACGTGCTCGGCGTCGGTGGCCGAAGCGTCGTTGTTGCCGTACGTCAGCACGTTCGCCAGGGAGGTGACGGCCTTCAGCATCGGTCCGGAGGTCAGACTCACCGTCCGGGTCTTCACGGCCTCCGGGGTGGACGTCGCCCGGCGGGCCAGGGTCGGGTGCGAGCAGGCGAGCCACAGTTCCATGGCGCGCAGGCCGTTGCTCGACGTGGTGGTGCGCCGGACCCGGTCCATCGCCTCGGTGGCCTCGTCGACCTGGCAGTTCCACAGCATCGGCTGCACCAGCGACGTCACGTCCCGGTCGGAGAGCTGCCCGGCCCGCATCGCCGGGATCACCGTGCCGAGCCTTCTTCCGGCCGCGGACGGGTTGCCCCGCCACTCCACCCGCACCAGCTTCGCCGCGATCGCCGCGCGCCCGTGCACCTCGACGCACGCCCGATGAGCCAGTTCCAGGTAGCGCAACGCCGTGTCGATCTGCTCGTCGCGCAGGGCGTGCTCGGCGGCCTCCACGAAGACCGGCACCATCCACGGGTTCTCGGAGTGGTCGGCCATCACCAGGTAGGGAGCGACCTCGGTGGCGGGCGCGCCCTCGTCGTGCAGCAGCAACGCCGCGCCGAGGTACATCTCCTTGCGGTCCTGAGTGGACAGATCGTCCAGCACGGCTCCCCGAGCGGCCGGGTCGCGGAACCAGCCGTCGCACAGCAGCCCGGCCTCGTTCATCACGTCCAGCGCGGACGCCACGGTCTCGGTGTCGGCGCGGGCCAGGCGCCCCAACGACTCCCGCGTCGCCTGCTCCCCCGTCACGGCCAGCGCCCGCGCGACGGGCAGCACGTGGTGGTCGCTGCGGTGCAGACAGCTGACCAGCGCGCGCCGGTAGCTGGGGCCGATCACCAGGCCGCCGTCGTCGCGCGGCTTGCAGAGCCGTTGGTCGTCGAGCAACGACCGCACCAGCAACGGATTCCCGCCGGACAACGCCATCGCGTCCACGGCGTGCACCGGTGCCTCGAACAGCTCGTCCAACGACCCCAGCGGCGCCAGTTGGACGTCGCGGCAATGCGGGTGGCGCAACAGTTCGGTGTGCAGCGCGGTGTGCGCGGCGCGTGGCGAGGCGGTCTCGCTGAGCATCAGCAGCACCTTCGCCTGGCCTATCCGGCGGATCAGGTACAGCAGCCAGTGCAGCGAGGACGAGTCGGCGTGCTGCACGTCGTCGATGCCGATCACCAGTGGTGTCTCGGCCGTGAGATCCAGCAGCGCCAGGCACAACGCGTGCAGTTGGCGCGCGGTCGGCCCGTCAGCACTGCGGGCGGCGGCGTCGAGCAGTTCGCCGACCTCGTCCGGCGCGTCCAGGGGGTGGAAGATCTGACTCGCCACCCCGAACGGCAGATCCCGCTCGAACGCCGAGCAGGTGGCCTTGACGAAGCCGGCTCCCGAAGCCTCCCCGAACGCGTGCAGCAACTCGGTCTTCCCCGACGCGACAGGGCCGGTGAGCAGAGCGACCCTTCCAGATCCTGACAGGGAGTCCGCCAACAACGTCTCCAAGGTGGCCCACTGGTCGTCCCGCTCGATCAGGCCGGCGAGCCTCGCCTTGGTCATGCTGTTGTCAGACGTCCCGGTCATGATGATGTACCTCTCGCCAGGAAAGCCGTCGTGCCGCAGCGCGGTGTGTGCTGATGAGGCACCACCACGTTCCCCCAGCAGCGCGGGCATGACGGGTCGGCACCGAGCGTCGCAGGCGAACGCATCCCCCTCAAATCGATACGCGCCGGTTCTAGGTGTTCTCCTGGAGTACCGGTGCTTTCGAACACTAGGTCTTCTTCTCGAGAAGCCTGCCGCCCTGGGACAGGGCACCACGAGGTCCGGCAGGCTCGCGGTCATCAGGCGTCAGTCCGAAGGGTGAAGTCCATGAGCCAGCGGCCGATCCTGTTCGTCAGTCTGCCGGAGAGCGGCCTGCTGAACCCGATGCTCGTGCTAGCGGAGGAGCTGTCGCGCCGCGGTGTCGGGAACCTGTGGTTCGCCACCGACGACAAGGCTCGCGAGGAGGTCGAGGCGGCGGCGGTCGGCTCGCCGATCGAGTTCTTCTCGCTGGGGGACGTGATCCCGGAGATGTCCTCGGTCACCTGGCCGGACGACGTCTACGCGAAGGTGACGCAGCGGTCGCGGTTCAAGGCGCGCAAGGCCGTCATCGAGCAGACGAACCGGCCGGAGCAGCGGATTCCCAAGTACCGCGCGCTTGCGGAGCTGGTGGACAGGATCGAACCGGCGCTGATGATCGTCGAGTCGATGTGCATGTTCGGCTACGAGGTCGCGATCACCAAGGGAATCCCGTACGTGATCAGCAACCCGTTCGTCGCGTCGAACCTCGTGACGTCCGCGATCCCGATCGGTCCGACCTACACGCCGAAGGACTTCCCGCGCCCGCACACCGGTCTGCCCGCTGACATGTCCTGGACACAACGGTGGGCCAACAGGTTCTTCGGCTGGCGCACGCTCGCGACCGCGTTCACCAAGGACAACAAGGACCGCAACGCGCGCAACGCCAAGGTGATCGCCGAGCTGGACATCTCCCCCAAGGCGTTCGGCCAGTTCGCGCGGGTCGAGCAGGCCGAGATGGTGCTGTGCTACTCGATCCCGGAGATGGACTACCCGTTCGACGTGCCGGAGAAGATCCGTACGGTCGGCGCGCTGGTGCCCCCGCTCCCCCAGGCGGAGCCCGGTGAGCTGGGCACGTGGCTGGACGCGCAGAAGTCCGTGGTCTACATGGGGTTCGGCACGATCACGCGGCTGACCCGGGACCAGGTCGAGGCGTTCGTCCAGGTCGCCCACAGGCTCGACGGCCGGCACTCGGTCCTGTGGAAGCTGCCGCGCGACCAGCAGGAGTTCCTGCCCGCCACGCTTCCCGGCAACCTGCGCATCGAGACGTGGGTGCCGTCGCAGCTGGACGTGCTGGCGCACCCGAACGTCAAGCTCTTCTTCACGCACGCGGGTGGAAACGCCTACACCGAAAGCATTTACTTCGGCAAGCCGATGGTGTCGCGGCCGTTGTGGGTCGACTGCTACGACCAGGCGATCCGCGCCACGAGCTTCGGTGTCGGGCTGACGCTGGACCAGCCGCACACCGTCGACCCGGACGACGTCGCAGACAAGCTGACCCGCGTCCTGGACGACCCGTCGTTCACCGAGAACGCCGAACGTCTCGCGGCGCTGCAGCACTCCGCCGGGGGCCGCAAGACGGCCGCCGACCTGATCCTCTCTCTGCCCGCACTGGCCTCGAAGTGAGTTGACGATGAGCTACCGCTATCCCGTCTCGATGCCTTCGTTGCGCGGCAACGAGCTCGAGTACACGACGAAGGCCGTGACGGACGGCTGGATCTCCTCGCAGGGTCCGTACGTGCCGCAGTTCGAGGAGGCCTTCGCCGCCTACAACGACGTCAGGTACGGCGTCGCCTGTTCTTCTGGCACAACGGCTTTGACGCTCGCGCTGAGGGCTCTGGGCGTCGGTCCCGGCGACGAGGTGATCGTGCCCGAGTTCACGATGATCGCCTCGGCGTGGGCCGTGACCTACACCGGCGCCACCCCGGTCTTCGTGGACTGCGCGGACGACCTCAACATCGACGTCACGAAGATCGAGGAGAAGATCACCCCGCGCACGAAGGTGATCATGCCGGTGCACATCTACGGCCGGCGGTGCGACATGGAGCCGATCCTCGAACTGGCCTACGAGTACAACCTGCGCGTGGTCGAGGACTCGGCCGAGGCGCACGGCGTCAAGCCGACCGGGGACATCGCCGCGTTCTCGTTGTTCGCCAACAAGGTCATCACCTCGGGTGAGGGCGGTGTCTGCGTCACGAACGACCCGCACCTGGCGCGGCAGATGGCACACCTGCGCGGCATGGCGTTCACCCGCGACCACAGCTTCCTGCACAAGAAGCTCGCCTACAACTTCCGGATGACCAACCTGCAGGCCGCGGTCGCGCTCGCGCAGACCGAACGCCTCGACGAGATCATCGCGACGCGCGCGCAGATCGAGAAGCGGTACGACGAGGGTCTTCGCGGCATCGCCGGCATCACCCTCATGCCGCCGCGCGACGTGTTGTGGATGTACGACCTGCGCGCGGAACGCCGGGAGGAGCTCAGGACCTTCCTGGCGGACAACGGCATCGAGACCCGTCTGTTCTTCAAGCCGATGAGCAGGCAGCCCGGCTATCTCGACCCGGTGTGGCCGACGCTGAACGCGAACCGGTTCGCCGAGGACGGGTTGTACCTCCCCACCCACGCCGAGCTGACCGAGGACGACCAGGACCACATCGTGGCGCAGGTCCGCCGGTTCTACGAGGGATGAGACATGACGAGCACTGACCTGGTCCCGTTCATGATGCGCCGCCCCGGCGTGCCGTTCCCTCCTCCCGAGTACGAGGGGTTCCGCACGAAACCCGGCCTGACGAAGGCCGCGTTGCCGTCCGGCGAGACGGTGTGGCTGGTGACCAGGCACGAGGAGGTGCGCGCGGTCCTCACCGATCCGCGCATCAGTTCCAACCCGACGCACGAGGGTTTTCCGCGGCCGTCGCGCACCGTGGGCGCGCCGTCCGCGGACGACGTGCCGGGCTGGTTCGTGTCGCTGGACCCGCCGGACCACAACAGGTTCCGCAAGGCGCTGATCCCCGAGTTCACGGTGCGCCGCATCAGGGCGTTGCGGCCGGCGGTCGAGCAGATCGTCGACCACGCCATCGACCAGATGCTGGCCAAGGGCACCACGGCGGAACTCGTCGAGGACTTCTCGCTGACGGTGCCGTCGCTGGTGATCTCCGCGCTGCTGGGCGTACCGAAGGTGGACCGCGACTTCTTCGAGGAGAAGACGAAGGTCCTGGTGACGCTGACGTCGACCGACGAGCAGCGGGACAAGGCGTCCGAGCACCTGCTGCGCTACATCAACCGGCTGATCACGATCAAGTCCAAGCGTCCCGGCGACGACCTGATCAGCAAGCTGCTGCAGGGCGGTCTGCTGACGCCGCAGGAGCTCTCGGGTGTCTCGATGCTGCTGCTGATCGCGGGCCACGAGACGACGGCGAACAACATCTCGCTCGGTGTCGTCACCTTGTTGCAGCAGAAGCAGTGGATCGACGACGACCGCATGATCGAGGAACTGCTGCGCTACCACTCGGTGGCGGACCTGGTGGCGTTGCGCGTGGCGATCGAGGACGTCGAGATCGGCGGCCAGCTGGTCCGGGCGGGCGAGGGCATCGTGCCGCTCGTGGCCGGCGCGAACCACGACCCGGAGATGTTCGAGCGGCCGGACGAGTTCGACCCGTCCCGTTCGGCGACCGGGCACGTGGCGTTCGGGTACGGCGTGCACCAGTGCCTCGGGCAGAACCTGGTGCGGCTGGAGATGGACGTCGCCTACCGCGGCCTGTTCCGGCGCATTCCGACGCTGGAGCTCGGCGTCGCGCTGGACGAGCTGCGGTTCAAGTACGACGGAGTCCTCTTCGGACTCCACGAGCTACCTGTGCGTTGGTGAGAGGATCGTCATGGCTCGGATCAGTGTGGACACCGGCAAGTGCATCGGCTCGGCTCAGTGCGTGCTGGCCGCGCCGGACGTGTTCGACCAGGACGACGACGGGTTCGTCACGGTGCTCGACGCCGCCCCGTCGGGCGACGCGGAGTCGGCCGCGCGGACGGCCAGGGGCATCTGCCCCGCCCAGGCCATCACCGTGCACGACTGAGGTTCAGCGACCGCGACGGGGTTTCGCGCGCTTGGCGGGCTGCTTCTTCTGCGCGGGCGCGGGGCCCCGGCGCGGCTGTTGCTGCTTGGGCGCCTGCTTCTTCTTCTCGGGCTCCGGCGCGGGACCGCGGGTGCTGTTGACCGTGCGGCCGCGGACGATGCCGATCATGTGCTCGATCAGCTCGGGGTTCTCGTCGCGGATCGGGAACGACAGCGCCACGCGGGACTGCGGCGCGTCCGAGAGCGGCACGTACTTGAGGTCCTTGCGGTGGTGCAGGCGCGCCAGTGACTGCGGCACGACCAGCATGCCGACACCGGCGGCCACGATCTGGATGGCGTCCGCGGTGGTCTCCGGCCGTTCGACGGGCGGCTGACCTGGCTGGGAGTCCCAGTCGAGCGGGTCGTCGAGCGGCTGCCACAGGACGTGCCCCGCCAGGTCCTCGACGGACAGTTCGTCGGCGGCGGCGAACTCGTGGTCCTTCGGGAACACGACGACGCTGGTCTCGGTGTAGAGCGGGATCGCGTGCAGGTCCTCGCGGTCGCCGGGCAGCCGCAGCAGCGCGGCGTCGGCCTCACCGGACCGCACCTTCGCCCCTGCTTCGGCGGTGGTCACCTGGACGAGGGTCAGCGGGGTCTCCGGCAGGCGTTCCTCCCAGACCCGTGCCCACTTGCCCGGCGTCACACCTGGGACGTACGCGAGCGTGAAAGAGCCGGTCACGCGCTGAGGCTACCGGACGCAGCGGTTACTCTTTGCGCATGAAGTCGCAGCAGACCATGAAGCCAGCCACCGCCGCCAAGAAGCTCGGCGTGTACCTCGAGGCCACCCCCGAGGAGTTCCAGGCCGGCGTCGTGTCGCGCGACGAGCTGAACGAGCTGCAGGCCAACCCGCCGGAGTGGCTGGCGAACCTGCGCAGCAACGGCCCGCACCCCAAGCAGCTCATCGCGCAGAAGCTCGGTATCTCGGCGTCGGGCCTGGTGCGCGCCGGCATCACCGAGGCGCTCACCACCGACCAGATCACCGCGATCAAGGACGAGAACCCCGATTGGCTGGTGCGCGAGCGCGCCACCTACAAGGAGTTCAAGGCCGAAGAGGCGCGCCTGGCGGAGAAGGCGCGCCTCGAGGAAGAAGCGGAGTGACCCCGCTCACCAGGTGACGGGAAACTTCTCCAGACCGCCCGCGAGCCGTCCACCGGGGTGGGATTCGAGCTCCGACTCCGGCACGGCGAGCCGCAGCCCCGGCAGGCGTTCGAACAGGGTCGTGTAGGCGACGGCGAGGATGATCCGCACGAGCGGGGCGCCGGTGCAGTGCCGCATGCCGTGACCGAACGTGAAGTGGTGGTTCGGCGAGCGGGTGACGTCGAAGTCGTGCGGGTTCTCGAACGCGCGCGGGTCGAAGTTCGCGAGGCTGAAGTCGAGCATCACGAGGTCGCCCTCCTTGATCGTGACGCCCCCGATCTCGATGTCCTCGCTGGCGTAGCGGGGCAGGACGGGTGAGCTGATCGTGGCGCGCATGACCTCGTCGACGGCGCGGGCCATGATCTCCGGGTCGGCCATGGCCTTCGCGCGCTGCTCGGGGTTGCGCAGGAACAGCAGCACGCCGAAGTCGAGGTGGCTCGCGAGGCCCGCGAGGCCGGTGAACAGCAGCGTGACGACGTGGAGGCCGATCTCCTCGTTGGTCAGGCCGGTCTCGATGAACCGCGAGATGACGTCGTCGCCGAGCTCTGACCTGCGACGTTCGCCGATGTCGGCGGCGAAGGAGAACAGCGGGTCCATGCCGGCCTCTGCGGACTCCTGGTCGGAGGCGCCGACGGTGTCCATCATCTCCAGCAGCTTGGCGCGGTCCTCGACGGGGATGCCGACCATGTCGCACAGCGCCTGCTGCGAGTAGTCCATCGAGTAGGCGTCGTGCAGGTCGGCGGGCTGCCCTGCGGCGATGATCGCGTCGATCTTGTCGTTCGCGATGCCGATGACGCGCTCGCGGCGTTCGATGACGCGGCGGGCGGCGAAGCTCTTGGTGTAGAGGACGCGCTTCTTCTCGTGGCGCTCCTTCTCGACCTCGATGTCGTCGGCGGTGATGAGCATGTCGAGCATCGGGTTGCGGAAGTAGCGCGGCGCGTTGGCGGGGTCCTTGTGGCTGCGGCCGAGCTTCTGGTTCTGCAGCAGCGACTTCACCTCGGCGTGGCGGGTGACGAGCCAGCCCTCGTCGCCCGCGGGCGTCCGGATGCGGCACACCGGCGCCTGTTCCTGCAACCGCAGCCGGAGTTCGCTGAACGTCAGGATCGACGGCAGTTCGACCCCGATCAGGGGCAGTTCCTGCGATGTGGTCATCGGACGCCTTCCAGTTTCTCGATACGGGTGCTGAGCCAGTCCTCCATGACGTCCGCGACGACGCCCGCGTCCTCCTTGACCATCGCCATGTGGTCGGTGGCGACGACGCGGATCTCGTCGGCGGGCACGTCGACGTCCTGGTTCGTCGTGACGAGGTCGGTGCCCTTGACCTCGTTGGCGCAGCGGATGAGCAGCTTCGGGACCGTCGTGTGGAGGCCGGTGTCGATGATGAGCGGGAACCAGTGCGCCATCGCGGACAGGCGGGTGCTGTTCATGTTCACCGCGGGCGAGTCCATGGTGTTGAAGTAGTTCGCGGTGACGGCGCCGAAGTCCATGCCCTCGCTGGAGTTGTAGTTCATGCTCAGGGTGTCGAGCATGATCACCGCTTCCGGGGTGATCCCCCAGGTCTCCTCGAGCACGGCGGCCGCGAAGTAGGCGAGGGTGCCGCCGGAGGAGTGTCCGACCAGGACGAACGGGTCGCCGTCGGTGCCGTTGAGGATGCTCTCCGCGACGAACCTGGCGGCGGCCTCCGTGGTGCGCGGTAACGCTTCGCCTTCGTTGAAGCCGATGAGCGGGAGCGCGGAGACGTGGCGTTTGCCGCGCAGGTGGGCGGCGAGCCGCGCGTACATGTGCACGCCGGCGGTGGCGCCGGGTGCGCTGACGCAGACCAGTTTCGGCAGTTTCGGGCCGTCGGCGAGGGTGACGGGGACGGGCAGGTCCTCCAGTTCGGCCGGGCTGTCGAACATCGGGCGCAGGTTCGCGACGGCCTTGAGCAATCTGAGGCCCTCGACGACCTTGCCTCCGCTGACGCTGTCCATGAACAGCCCGAACACCGTGTCGTGCGCGCTGACCGCCAGGCCGTTGCTGGTGGCGGGCCCGGCGATGGTGCCCAGCTCGGCGTCGACCCGCGCGGCGAGCGCGGCCGGGGTGCCGCTGTCGAACACGGCGCTGCCGGGGAGTTTGAGGTTGAGCATGTCGTTGAGCTGGTTGCGCAGTTCGACGGCGATGAGGCTGTCAAAGCCCAGTTCCAGGAAGTTCTTCTCGGGGTCCACTTTGGACGAATCATTGTGGCCGAGCAGTGCGGCGCACGTGCCGACGACCAGTTCGCGGACCTGGCTGACGCGGTCGTCGCCGTCGAGGGTGCGCAGCCGGTCGAGGACCGTCACGGCCGCCATCTGGCTCTGCTGCGGGAGGAGCTGCTCGTCGACGATGTCGCGCAGCAGCGGGGCGACGCGCTGCTGGTTGCGGTTGACGTGCATGGGGACGACGACGCGCCTGTTCTCGGCGAGTGCGGCGTCGAACAGCGCGAGGCCCTGTTCGGCGGCCAGCGGCGGCATGCCGGAACGGGTGATGCGATCCATGGCGGCGTCGCTCAGGCCCGCGGTCATGCCGCTGTCCTGCGCCCACGGGCCCCAGGCGAGGCTGATGGTGTTCTCGCGGCTCTGGGCGAGGGCGTCGAGGTAGGAGTTGGCGGCGGCGTAGTTGCCCTGGCCGGGCGCGCCCATGACGTTGGAGACGGAGCTGTAGAGCACGAGCAGCTTGAGGTCGTGCTGGGCGAGCAGGTGCGCGGCGTCGACCTTGGGCGTGAGGACCGCTCGGAGACGGTCCGGGGTGAGCGCGTCGACCAGGGCGTCGTCCAGCACGCCCGCCGTGTGGATGACGGTGGTGAGCGGGCGTTCCGTGGCGGCGAACAGGGTCTGGACGTCGTTGGGGTTCGAGACGTCAGCGGCCGCGATGGTGACGGTGGCGCCCTTGTTCTCCAGTTCCTGCTTGACGTTCTGCGCGCCGGGTGCCTCCTCACCGCGGCGGCTGGCGAGCAGGAGGTGCTTCACGCCGTGCCTGGTGACAAGGTGTTTCGCCAGTTCGGCGCCGAGACCGCCGGTGCCACCGGTGATCAGGACGGTGTCGTCCTCGCTCCACTCGTACGTGGCGTCGGGGTTCTCGGGCAGTTCCTTGAGGCGGGCGACCTCGACCTTGCCCGCGCGGACGACGACCTGCGGTTCGTCGCCGTTGACGAGGGAGGTGAGCAGGGCGCCGGAAACGTCGAGGCCGTCGCTGTCGACGAGCAGGAACCGGCCGGGGTTCTCGGCCTGGGCGGTGCGGACCAGGCCCCACACGGCCGCCGCGGCCAGGTCCTCGCCCGCCGCGGCACCGCGGCTGACGAAGACGACGCGGGAGTTCTCAAACTTCAGCGCCTCCTGGAGGATGCTCAGCGCTCGCTGGGTCTGCGCGTGGGTTGTCTCTGGCGTGTTGTCGCCCGTGACGGCCACGACGAACACGTCCGGCGTCGTGTTCTGGGCGGCCTCGGTGAGGGTCTCGCCGTAGCCGCTGACGGACTGGCCCGCCGCGTACAGGACGTGGGCGAGGTCGAACTCGTCGCCGCCGATGATCGCCCAGCGCGCGCCCGTGATGGCCGGTGCGTCCACTGTGGACTTCACCCAGTTCAGCTCGTAGAGCGCGGGGCGGCTGGCGTTCGGCTGGGCGCCGGGGGCCATGGTGCTGCGCGGCCAGAACCGCTCGGTGTCGAACGGGTAGGTGGGCAGCGCCGTCTTCTTGCCCTGTTTCGGCCAGCTGATCTTGGCGCCGACCGTATAGAGCTTGGCCAGCGCCGTGATGAACGCCGTGACCTCGTCCCTGTCTTTGCGCATCGTCGGGATGGCGCGGTCCACCAGGGCGGCCAGGACGGCGCTAGGGCCGATCTCGACGTGGGTGGCTTCCCCGATTCGGCTGACGTTGCCGGCGAAGCGGACGGTGTCGCGGACGTGGCTGACCCAATACTCGGGGTTCGTGACGTCGCCGGTGGCGCTGAACGGGATCTTCGGCGGGTTCAGCGCGATGGTGCTGATGGCGGCGCGGAAGTCGTCGAGCATCGGCTCCATCAGCGGTGAGTGGAACGCGTGGCTGACTTTCAGCTGCTTGGTCTTGCGGTCGCCGAACCGCGCGGCCACCTCTCGCGCTTCTTCTTCGACACCGGCGATGACGACCGAGTCCTCGGCGTTGACGGCGGCCAGGGAGACGCCCGCGGTGAGGTGCGGTGTGACCTCGGCTTCGGTGGCCTGGAGCGCGATCATCACGCCATCCGCCGGGAGGTTCTGCATGAGGCTCGCCCTGGCCGTGACGAGCTTCGCGGCGTCTTCGAGGCTCAGGACGCCGGCGATGTGCGCGGCGGCGATCTCGCCGATGGAGTGGCCCGCAACGTGGTCGGCTTTGAAGCCGTAGCTCTCCAGCAGCCGGTACAGCGCGACCTCGAACGCGAACAGCGCGGGCTGGGTGTGGCCGGTCTGGTCGAGGCGGGTCTCGTCCTCCCACATGATCTCCTTGAGGCCTGCGGGGAGGTGGCGGAGTGCGGCGTCGAGGGCCTCCTGGAAGGCGGGGAACGCCTCGTACAGCTCCTTGCCCATGCCGACGCGCTGGGCGCCCTGGCCGGAGAACAGCGCGGCGAACGGCTTGCGCTGCACGGTCCCGGTCGCGATGACGTCGCCGCCGAGGAGGACCGCGCGGTGGTCGAACGTCGTCGGCCGCGTGGTGAGCAGCGAGTACGCGATGTCTGCCGGTTCGCCTTCCAGCGCCTTGATCTGCTCGACGCGGGCCTTCAGGGCGTTCGCCGACTTCGCCGAGACGACGAGCGGATGCCGGCCCACCAGCCCCTGAATCGATTCCGGCTGGCCGGCCCCCAGGGGGTCGCGAGCCCCCATCCCAATCATCTCAGGCAGGTCTGACAGTTCTGGCGCCTCTTGGATGATCACGTGGGCGTTGGTGCCGCTCACCCCGAACGACGAGATACCGGCGCGGCGCGGTTTGTCACCCCGCGGCCAGGCGGTGGGTTCCGTCAGAAGCGACACGCTGCCCGCCGACCAGTCGACGTGCGACGAGGGTTCGCTGACGTGCAGGGTCGGCGGGAGGGTGTCGTGGCGCAGCGCCTCCACGATCTTGATGACGCCCGCGACGCCGGCCGCGGCCTGGGTGTGGCCGATGTTGGACTTGATCGCGCCGAGCCGCAGCGGCGTCGCGCGGTCTTGGCCGTAGGTGGCCAGCAGCGCCTCGGCCTCGATCGGATCTCCCAGCACCGTGCCGGTTCCGTGGGCCTCGACGGCGTCCACGTCGGACGCGGACAGGCCCGCCGAGGTCAGCGCGGCCTTGATCACCTCGCGCTGCGCAGGGCCGTTCGGGGCGGAGAGGCCGTTGGAGGCGCCGTCCTGGTTGATCGCGCTGCCGGCGACGACGGCGAGCACCGGGTGGCCGTGGCGCTGGGCGTCGGAGAGCTTCTCCACCAGCAGCACGCCGATGCCCTCGGCCCAGCCGGTGCCGTCCGCGTCGTCCGAGAACGCCTTGCACCGGCCCGAGGTCGCGAGACCGCCCTGCCGGGTGAATCCGGCGAAGTTCGACGACGTCGCCATGACGGTGACGCCACCGGCCAGCGCGAGGGAGCACTCGCCGTTGCGCAGCGCCTGAGAGGCCAGGTGCAGGGCCACCAAGGACGAGGAGCACGCGGTGTCGACGGTGACGGCCGGGCCCTCGAAGCCGAACGTGTAGGAGATGCGGCCGGAGATGACGCTGGCCGCGGTGCCCATGCCGGCGTGCCCCTCGACGTCCTCCTGGGAGGCGATCAGGACGTGGCCGTAGTCCTGGCCGTTGGTGCCGACGAACACGCCGGTCCGCGAGCCGCGCAGCGACGTCGGGTCGATGCCCGCGCGTTCGACGGCCTCCCACGTGGTCTGCAGCAGGAGTCGCTGCTGCGGGTCCATCGCCAGGGCCTCGCGCGGCGAGATGCCGAAGAAGCCGGGGTCGAAGTCGGCGGCGTCGTAGAGGAACCCGCCCTGCAACGTCGCGCTGGTGCCGCCGGCCAGCGTGCCCAGGTCCCAGCCGCGGTCCGTCGGGAACCCGGTGATGGCGTCACGGCCCTGCACGACCAGTTCCCACAGGTCTTCCGACGAGCGGACGTCGCCGGGGAAGCGGCAGGCGATGCCCACGATCGCGACCGGTTCGTGCCTGCCGGACTCGACCTCCTCCAGGCGCTTGCGGGTCTGGGCGAGATCGGCGGTGACCCACTTCAGGTACTCAACGAGCTTCTCTTCGTTCGGCATCGCCGGAAACCTTCCGTCCGCGTGGTGGGGTCAGCGCTCGGTGCGTCGGCCGAGTTCGTTGTCGATGAAGGCGAACACGTCGTCCACGGTCGCCGAGTTGATGCGGTCGTTCACGGCTTCCTCGGACTTCGCCCCGCCGTACTGGGCGAGCAGCGTGCGCAGGCGGGCGGCGATTCCGGCCCTGTCCTCGTCGGGGCTCGCGGCCAGCACGGCCTCGAACCTGTCGAGTTCGGTCGCGAGCGACGGCCCGGTGTCGTCGCCGAGCAGTTCGCCCGCGAGGTAAGCGGCGAGTTCGTCAGGTGTCGGGTAGTCGAAGACGAGGCCCGCGGGCAGTTTCAGGCCCGTCGCGGACGCGAGGCTGTTGCGCAGCTCCACGGCGGTCAGCGAGTCGAAGCCGAGGTCGCGGAACTGCTTGTCGTTGTCGATCGCCGCGGGCGTCGCGTGCCCGAGGACACCTGCCGCGTGGCCGCGCACGAGGTCGACCAGGTACTTCGCCCGGTCCTCCACCGGCACGCCTTCGAGCGTGGCCGCGAAGTCCACAGTGGACGTGTCACCGGCACCGGCCGCGCGCTTTCCGCCGCGCACCAGGCCGCGCAGCACCGCCGCGACCGGGCCGTTCGTGCGGCCGGTGGCGATGCGGGCGGGGATGAGCACGGCGTCCTCGCGTGAGGTCGCGTCGTCGAACAGCGCCATGCCCTGCCGGACGGACAGGGGCGGCATGCCGGTGCGGCCGATGCGGTCCATCGCGCCGTCCTGCAGATGTGCTGTCATGCCAGCGGTTTGCGCCCACGGACCCCACGCCAGCGACGTCGCCGGCAGGCCCTGCGCGCGGCGGTGTTCGGCCAGTGCGTCGAGGAACGCGTTGGCCGCGGCGTAGTTGCCCTGCCCGGCGCTGCCGAGCACGCCGGACACCGACGAGTACAGCACGAACGCCTGGAGCTTCTGCTTCTTCGTGGCCTCGTGGAGGTTCCAGGCGCCGTCGACCTTGGGCTTGAAGACGGTGGCGAGCCGCTCCGGGGTGAGCGAGCCGATGATGCCGTCGTCGAGCACACCGGCGGTGTGGATGACGGCCGTCAGCTTGACGCCCTTGACCACCTTCTTCACCGCCTTGAGGTCGGCGGTGTCGCAAGCTGCGATCGTGACGTCCGCGCCGTGGGCCGTGAGTTCCGCTTGCAACGCAACGGCTTCCGGCGCTTCCGGGCCCCGCCGGGAGATGAGCAGGAGGCGCGTGATGTTGCGTTCGGAGACGAGGTGACGGGCCAGTTCCGCGCCCAGACCGCCGGTGCCGCCGGTGATCAGGACGGTGCCTTCCGGGTCCCACTCGGTCGTTGCGACCGTGTCGGTGACGCGGGCGAGACGAGCGACGAAGGCGTTACCGTCGCGGACGCGGACCTGGGTCTCCCCCGCGTCGAGCAGTCCGGTGGGCAGCGGGGTGCTGCCGTCGGTGTCGACGAGCAGGAAGCGCCCTGGGTTCTCCGTCTGGGCCGTGCGGACCAGGCCTTCGACGGTCGCGCTCGCCAGGCCGCTCGTCACGAACGCCAGCCGCTCCTCGGACTGTTGGAGAAGCTCCAACGCCTTCGCGGCCAGTTCATGCGCCTGGTCGACGCTCTCCCCGGCGAACCTCACCTCGCGCACGTCCGCGGCGGGCTGGGTCTCGGGTGCGGGCACCCATTCCAGGCGGAACAGCGAGTCCTGGTGGTGCTGGGCCGCTAGCGGCGCGCCGAAGACGACGTTCCGCGCCGACACGACCGGCGAACCGCTGGTGTCGACGGCGGCGAACTCTCCGTCGCGCAGCCTGACCCGCACCGTGTCGGCGCCGACCGCGTGCAGGCTGACGCCGTGCCACTCCAGCGGCACCCGCGTGTCCTCGGTGATCCGGATCGCGCAGTCGAGCAGTGCCGGGTGAACGCCGTAGAACTGGGCGTCCGCAACGCCTTCCGGCAGCGTGACCTCGGCGTAGACGGCGTCACCGGACTGCCAGATCTGCTCACCGATCGCCGTCGCGCCCTTCGGCGGCCACTCGCTGACCGTGAACCCGGCCCGGTACTCGCCTTCCGCGAGGGTTCCGCTCGCGATCCTGCTGAACGGCTGCTCGTCGTTCGGTCGCGTGTAGACGGTGAGGGAGCGCTTTCCGTTGTCCGGCGCGCCGATCCACACCTGCAGCACGCCGGGTGTGAGCGGCCCGGTGACGGTGAGCTCCTCGACCGTGCCGTAGCCGACCTGGTCCGCGGCCCGGAACGCGATCTCCGCGAACGCCGTCTCCGGGAACGCCACCGCGAGCCGGTTGGTGAACACCACCGCGTCTTCCTGGGCGACGCTCATCGCGGCGCCGAGCAGCGGGTGGTCGGCCGGTCCGAGGCCGAGCCCGGAGGCGTCGGCGGACTGGGCCATCGGCGTCGGCCAGTAGTGGTCGTGGTCGAACGCGTAGGTGGGGAGGTCGACGCGCCGGGCGCCGGTGCCCTCGAAGGCTTCCGCCCAGTCGACGTTGGTGCCCGTGACGTGGAGCCGTGCGAGCGCGGTGAGCCAGGCCGTGGTCTCGTCGCGGTCCTTGCGCAGCGCGGGGATCGCTCCGTCCACCAGCGCCGACAGCACACCGTCCGGCCCGATCTCCAGGAACGTGGTGACTCCCGCGGCTTCGAGCGCCGCGACGCCGTCGGCGAACCGCACCGCTTCCCGGACGTGCCGCACCCAGTACTCCGGCTCGGTGAGCTCGGCACCCGCCACGGCGCCGGTGAGGTTGGAGACGACGGGGATGCGGGGCGCGGCGAGATCCAGCGCCGTGACCACGGCGCGGAAGTCGTCCAGCATCGGCTCCATCAACGGCGAGTGAAACGCATGGCTGACCGGCAAACGCTTAGTCTTGCGCCCCAACGCGGTGAACCCGTCAGCGATCTGTTGGACCGCTTGGTCCTCGCCCGCGAGCACCAGCGACCTGGGCCCGTTGATGGCCGCGATCGACACCTGCTCGGTCGTCGTGACCTCGTCCTCGGTGGCCTCGACCGCGATCATGGCTCCCCCGGCCGGGAGTGCCTGCATGAGTGCGGCACGCGCGTTGACGAGCTTCGCGGCGTCTTCGAGGCTGAACACTCCGGCAACGTGCGCGGCCGCGATCTCACCAACGGAGTGGCCGCCGACGTAGTCGGGCTCGATGCCGAACTTCTCGGCGAGCCGGAACAGCGCGACCTCGATCGCGAACAGCGCGCGCTGCGTGTTCCCGGTCTGGTCGAGCGCCGCGTCGTCGCCCCACATGACATCGCGGACATCGACGTGCTCGAACACCTCGTCGAGCGCCTTCGCGAACGCCGGGAACCGCTCGTACAGCTCACGCCCCATGCCGAGCCGCTGCGAGCCCTGCCCGGAGAACAGCACGGCGAGCTTGCGCCTTCCCGCCTGCCCCTGAGCAACCTCCACTCCGTCGAGCAGCACCGCGCGGTGCTCGAACCGCGAGCGCTTCAGCAGCGAGAACCCGATGTCGAACGCGTCAGCCTCAACAGCGCTGACCCGCTCGATCTGAGCGCGCAGCGAAGCGGGGGACTTCGCCGAAAAAACGAGAGGCGCCCCCTTGGGGGGACGCGAGGTCCCCTTTCCAATCATCTCAAGTGGGTCTGACAATTCCGGAACGGCCGGCGCGGCCTCCAAGATCACGTGCGCGTTGGTGCCCGAGATGCCGAACGACGAGACGCCAGCGCGACGCACCCTGTCCGCGGCGGGCCACGGGGTGTTCTCCCGCAGCAACGACACCGAGCCGGCAGTCCAGTCGACGTGCGACGAAGGCGCGGTGAAGTTGATCGTGCGCGGCAGCAGGCCGTGGCGGAGCGCCATCACCATCTTGATCACGCCCGCGGCACCGGCGGCGGCCTGCGTGTGGCCGATGTTGGACTTGATCGAGCCGAGCAACAGCGGCTCCGAGCGGTCCTGGCCGTAGGTCGCGAGCAACGCCTGTGCCTCGATCGGGTCGCCCAGGGTCGTGCCCGTGCCGTGCGCCTCGACCGCGTCGACGTCGGCGAACTTCAAGCCCGCCGAGGCCAAGGCCTGCCTGATCACCCGCTGCTGCGAGGGTCCGTTGGGCGCGGTCAGGCCGTTGGACGCACCGTCCTGGTTGACCGCCGAACCACGCACGACCGCGAGCACGTCATGCCCAGCCGCGACCGCGTCGGACAGACGCTCCACCACGAGCACACCGATGCCCTCGGACCATGCCGTGCCATCGGCGGTGTCGGAGAACGGCTTGCATCGGCCGTCCCGCGCGAGGCCGTCCTGCAACGAGAACTCCATGAACGCACCCGGCGCCGACATCACCTGCACACCGCCCGCCAGCGCCAGCGAACACTCACCGTTGCGCAGTGCCTGAACCGCCAGGTGCAACGCGACCAGCGCCGACGAGCACGCCGTGTCGATCGTCATCGACGGGCCTTCCAGCCCCAGCGCGTACGACACCCGGCCGGCGATCACGCTCGGCGAGGTCCCGGTGCCCGAATACCCCTCCAGCGCCTGCTCGGACGCGAGCATCAGGTGCGCGTAGTCCTGCCCGGACGCGCCCACGTAGACGCCGGTCCGCGAGCCGCGCAACGCCAGCGGGTCGATTCCCGTACGTTCCAACGCCTCCCACGACGTCTCCAGCACGAGCCGCTGGTGCGGGTCCATCGACACGGCCTCGCGCGGCGAGATCCCGAAGAACGCCGGGTCGAACGACGCGATGCCGTCGACGAACCCGCCCTGCCGGGTGACGGACTGCCCGGCGCCGTCGCCGACGAGGTTCTCGTCCCAGCCGCGGTCGGCCGGGAACCCGCCGATCGCGTCCCGCCCGCCCAGCACCAGCTCCCACAACTCCTCAGGCGACGACACACCACCGGGGAACCTGCAGGCGATACCCACGATCGCGATGGCCTCGTCCGACACGCGAACCGAGTCCTCGACCTCGGTGGTTCCGCCGAACAGCTCGGCGAGGAGGTGTTCGGCCAGCGCCTGCGGGGTCGGATAGTCGAACACGAGTGTCGCGGGCAACGTCAGCCCCGTCGCGGTGCCGAGCCGGTTGCGCAGCTCCACCGACGTCAACGAGTCGAAGCCGAGCTGCCGGAACTCGCGGTCGCCGTCGATCGCGTCGGCCGAGGCGTGTCCCAGCACCGCGGCGGCCTCGCCGCGCACCAGGTCCACGAGCGTGCGGACCCGCTCGGCCGGGCGAACGTCCTGCAACCCCTGCAAGGCAACGGTTCCCTGCGCACGCGCCGCGGTTCGGCGGCCGCCGCGCAGGAGGTTGCGCAGCAGCGGCGGCACCATCGTCGTACCGGCACCGGTGATGATCCGCGCGGGCACGACGAGCGGCTCGTCCACGCCGATCGCCGCGTCGAACAACGCCAGTCCGTGCTCCAGCGAGATCGGCGGCATGGACGACTTCTCCAGCCGTTCCAACGCGGCCGCGTCCATTGTTTTCGTCATGCCGACCTCGGACGTCCACGCGCCCCATGCCAGCGACACCGCGGGCAGTCCCAGCGAACGCCGGTGATGCGCGAGCGCGTCGAGGAACGCGTTGCCCGCCGCGTAGTTGCCCTGACCGGCGGTGCCGAGCACGCCGGACACCGACGAGTACAGGACGAAGTGCGCGTCCGGCACCAGCGAGTGCAGGTTCCAGGCCGCGTCCACCTTGGGCCGCAACACCTTCTCCAGACGCTCCGGCGTCATCGACGCGATCACACCGTCGTCCAGCACACCGGCCGTGTGCACGACAGCGGTCACGTCGTGTCCACTGAGGACAGCGGCCAACGCCTCCCGGTCGGCGACGTCGCACGCGGCGATGGTGACGTCCGCGTTCAGCGTCAGCAGCTCTTCCGCGCCCGGCGAGTCGAGGCCACGACGACTGAGCAGCAACAGTTTCCTCGTGCCCTGTGCGACGAGGTGCCGGACGAGTTCCGCGCCCAGGCCACCGGTGCCGCCGGTGATCACGACGGTGCCGTCCGGGTCCCAGCCCGCCGGCACGGTGATCACGATCTTGCCGATGTGCTGGGCGCGACTCATGAACCGGAACGCGTCGCGCGCCCGCCGCACGTCCCAGGCCGCGATCGGCAGCGTGGTCAGGACACCTCGCTGGAACAGTTCCACGAGCGTGACGAGCATGCGCTGAACGTGGTCCGGGTGCGCCTCGCCGAGGTCGAACGGCCGGTAGAAGATGCCCGGCACGTCCTCCCGCAGGTCGGTCTTGCCCATCTCCAGGAACCGCCCGCCCTCGCCGAGCAGCCGCAGCGAGGCGTCGATGAACTCGCCGGTCAACGCGTTCAGCACCACGTCGACCTGCGGGAACTTGCTCTCGAATCCGGTGTCGCGGGAGTTGCCGATGTGGTCGTCGTCGAGGCCGAGGCCGCGCAGCACGTCCCACTTGCCCTCACTGGCGGTGGCGAACACCTCCGCGCCGAGGTGCCGGGCGACCTGGACCGCCGCCATGCCCACGCCACCGGCGCCGGCGTGGACGAGGACCTTCTCCCCCGGCCGCACGTTCCCGAGCTCGATCAAAGCGTAGTAGGCGGTGAGGAACACCAGCGGCACCGACGCGCCCTGCTCGAACGTCCAGCCGTCCGGAAGCCTGGTCAGGTAGGGCTCTTCGATGACGCCGACCGGTCCCATGCCGCCGAACAGCATGCCGAACACCGAGTCGCCGACCTTCAGTTCCTCGACTTCGGGCCCGATCTCCGCGACCACACCGGCGGCCTCGGCGCCGAACGAGCCCGCCTCGCCCGGATACATGCCGAGCGCGTTCAGCACGTCGCGGAAGTTGAGCCCGGCCGCCCGGATCGCGACACGAACCTGCTTGCCCTGCAACGGCTCCGGCGTCCACGGCGCCAGGACGAGGTTGTCCAGGCTGCCCTTCGCGGTCGTGTCGAGCCGCCAAGGCGTTCCGGTCGGCGGCACCAGCGTCGGCCCGGTCTGCAGACGCGCCAACCGTCCAGCGTGGACAGTGCCGCCGCGCACGATCAGCTGCTGCTCCTCGGTGACGAGCATGCCGGGTGTCAGTTCGCTGTGCTCGTCCAGGTCGACGAGCAGGAACTGGCCCGGATTCTCCGCCTGGGCGGACCTGACGAGTCCCCAGGCCGCCGCCGCACCGAGCTGGCTGATCGGTTCGTCCCCGATCGCCGCGGCGCCGCGCGTCACGAACACGACGCGTTCTTCGGCGCTCTGCAGGATCTCCAGCACGCGCTGGGTCGTCTCGTGCACGGACTCGCCGTTGATCTCCACGACCCGCGCGCTGATCTCGGTCGCCTCGCCGACCTCCACGGGCACCCAGTCGACGCGGAACAGCGAGTCCTGCACAGGATTGCTCGGCGCGGCGGCCGCAGGCGTCCTGACCACCAGCGACTTCACCGACAGCACCGGCGCGCCCTCGACGTCGACCGCGGTGACCTCGACCGCGTCGCCGCCGGTGTGCTTCAGCCGCACGCGCAGCCGCGACGGCCCGATGGCGTGCAGCGACACGCCGTTCCACTCGAACGGCAGCCCCTGCCCGGCGCCCTCCACGAACGTGATGGCGTGCAGCGCGGAGTCGAGCAGCGCCGGGTGCACGCCGAACGTCGCCGCGTCGTCGACGCTGTCCGGCAGCGCGACCTCGACGAGCACCTCGTCGCCGTTGCGCCAGGCCTGTTGCGCGCCTTGGAAGATCGGCCCGTACGTCAGTCCGCCTTCCGCGAGCGTCTCGTAGAAGCGTTCGAGGTCAAGACTTTCGGCGTTCTCCGGCGGCCAGTCGCTCGTGTCGAACTCGGCCTGGTGCGGTCCTTCGGCGAGGGTGCCGCCGGCGTGCTGGATCCACTCGTCCGCACCGGGGTGCTGCGAGTGGACGCTGACGAGCCGGCGCCCGTGCTCGTCCGGCGCGCCGACCCGCACCTGGACCGCGACGGCCTCCCGCTCGGGCAGCACCAGCGGGACGACGATCGTGAGCCCGTCGACGCGGTCGCAGCCGACCATGTCTCCCGCGCGGATCGCGAAGTCGAGGAATCCGGTGCCCGGGAAGAGCACCGCTCCACCGACGACATGATCGGCGATCCACGGGTGCGTCGCGAGGCTGAGGCGGCCGCTGAGCACGAGCTCGTCGGTGCCCGCGACGGCGATCGCCGCACTGAGCAATGGGTGCCCACCGGACCTGAGCCCGTACGCGGTGGGGTCTCCCGCGCGACCGCCGACCGTGGCCTTGGGCCAGAACCGCTCGTGGTCGAACGGGTAGGTCGGCAACGCGATGAGCCGCCCGCCCTGCAGCCACGGCGTCCAGTCGACGTCGATTCCGGCGACGTGCAGCTGACCGAGTGCGGTGGCCAGGGCGACCTGCTCGGTCTTGTTCTTCCTAAGAGTCGGGATCGCGCCGTCGACGAGCGCCGACAGCACCCCGTCCGGGCCGATCTCCAGGAACTTGGTCGCCGGGATCTTCGCGACGTTGTCGGTGAACCGGACCGCGTCGCGGACGTGGCTGACCCAGTACTCGGGGTCGGTGACGTCGCCGGTCGTGCTGATCGGGACCTTCGGCGCGTGGAAGGTGAGGGTGCTGATGGCGTCGCGGAAGTCGCCGAGCATCGGCTCCATCAACGGTGAGTGGAACGCGTGGCTGACTTTGAGCCGCTTCGTCTTCGCGAACCGGGCCGCGATGGCTTCGACCTCGGCCTCGTCGCCCGCGATGACGACACTGGCCGGCCCGTTGACGGCCGCGATCGACACGTTGCTCGTGAGGTGCGCGCTCACCTCTTCTTCGGTCGCCTGCACGGCAACCATCGCGCCGTTGCGCGGCAACGCCTGCATGAGACTCGCGCGCGCACTGACCAGCTTCGCCGCGTCCTCCAGGCTGAGCACGCCCGCGACGTGTGCCGCCGCGATCTCGCCGATCGAGTGCCCGGCGAGGTGGGCGGTCTTGATCCCGAAGGCCTGCAGCAACCGGTAGAGCGCCGTCTGGAACGCGAACAACGCCGGCTGCGTGTAGCCGGTCTGGTTGAGCTTCTCCTCGTCGTCGCCCCAGATCACGCTCTTGAGCTGCGGATCGAGGTGCGCCAGCACGTCGTCGAACGCGTCCGCGAACCGCGGGAACCGCGCGTACAACTCGCGGCCCATGCCGAGCCGCTGCGACCCCTGCCCGGAGAACAGCACGGCCAGCGTGTGCTCCCCCGCTACCCCGCTGGCGATCTCGGCGCCGTCCAGCAACACGGCGCGGTACTCGAACAACGCCCGCGACTTCACCAGCGAGTACGCGACGTCGACCGGCGCCGCCTCGACCGCGCGGATCCGCTCGACCTGCGCCGCCAACGCCGCCGCGGACTTCGCCGACACTGCGAGCGGCACCACGCCGGCCGACGGAATCGATTCGGATTGCCCGGCCCCCAGGGGGCTGCGAGCCCCCATCTCAATCATCTCAGGCAGGTCTGACAGTTCTGGAGCACTCGGCGACTCCAAGATCACGTGCGCGTTCGTGCCGCTGATGCCGAACGACGACACGCCCGCGCGCCACGGCCGGTCCACCGAAGGCCAGGCGGTGTTCTCCGTCAGCAGCGAGACCGCGCCCGTCGACCAGTCGATGTGCGACGAAGGGGCGGTCACGTGCAGGGTCCGCGGTAGCAGGCCGTGCTGGAACGCCATCACCATCTTGATCACGCCCGCCGCGCCCGCCGCCGCCTGCGTGTGGCCGAGGTTCGACTTCACCGAACCCAGCCTCAGGGGCTCGGCGCGGTCCTGCCCGTACACGGTCAGCAGGGCCTGTGCCTCGATCGGGTCGCCCAGCACGGTTCCGGTGCCGTGCGCTTCGACGGCGTCCACATCGGACGGTGCCAGCCCGCCGGACGCAAGCGCTTGCCGGATGACTCGTTGCTGCGACGGGCCGTTCGGCGCGGTCAGGCCGTTGGACGCGCCGTCCTGGTTGAACGCCGAACCACGCACGACCGCCAGCACCGGGTGCCCGGCGGCGACCGCGTCGGAAAGCCTTTCCACGACGAGGATGCCGACGCCCTCGGACCAGCCGGTGCCGTCCGCGGACTCGGAGAACGCCTTGCACAGCCCGTCCGGCGCGAGCCCGCCCTGCCGGGAGAAGCCGGAGAACGACGTCGGCGTCGCCATCACCGTGACGCCACCGGCCAGCGCCAGCGAACACTCACCGCCGCGCAACGCCTGTGCCGCGAGGTGCAGCGCTACCAGGGCCGACGAGCACGCCGTGTCGATCGTGACCGCGGGCCCCTCCAGCCCCAGCGCGTAGGAGATGCGGCCGGAGATCACCGACGCCGCGAGGCCGGTTCCGGCGTGGCCTTCCAGGTCTTCGTTGGAGGCCATGACGACGTGCTGGTAGTCCTGCCCGTTCGTGCCGACGAACACGCCGGTCCGCGAGCCGCGCAACGAGGCGGGGTCGACGCCGGCGCGTTCGACGGCCTCCCAGGAGGTTTCCAGCAGCAGGCGCTGCTGCGGGTCCATCGCCAGTGCCTCGCGCGGCGAGATCCCGAAGAACGCCGGGTCGAAGTCCGCGACACCGGTCAGGAAGCCACCGCGCAACGTCGAGCTCTGCAACGACGCCAGGTCCCAGCCGCGGTCGGCCGGGAAGTCCGACATCGCGTCATTGCCCTCGACCAGCAGGCGCCACAGGTCTTCCGGCGAGTCGATGTCACCGGGGAAGTGACACGCCATGCCGACGATCGCGATGTCGTCGGTGGTCTGCACGACCGACACGTCGTCGACGTCGGCGCCCTCGCCGAGCAACGACGCCAGCAGGTGCTCGGCCAGCACGCGCGGCGACGGGTAGTCGAACACCAGACCTGCGGGCAGCGCGAGCCCGGTGATCTCGGTGAGCTGGTTGCGCAGTTCGACGGCGGTCAGCGAGTCGAACCCGATGTCGCGGAACGCCTTGTCACTCGCCACCGCCTCCTTGCCGGAGTGGCCGAGCACCTGCGCGGCGCGCACCCTGACCAGTTCCAGGACGGGCTCGATCCGTTCCGCGGCAGGCAGTTCACGCAGCTCGCGACGTAACTCCGCGGCAGCCGACTCGCTGTCGCGGCGCGCGGCCGCCAGTTCGTCCAGCACCTCGCGGGCGCCCGGCAGCTCAGCCAGCACGGGCGAGGGACGCAGGCTCAGCAACGCGCCGAGCAGCTGCGGGTGGTGGATGTCCGCGATCACCACGGTCGGCGCGGCCTCCGCCACCACGCCTCGCATCGCCGCGACCGCGAGCTCCGGGTCCAAAGTGGACGCGCCGACCGACTTGATCGTCCGTGCGACGCGTTCGTCGCCCGCCATGCCGTCGCCGGTCCAGGCGCCCCAGGCGATCGACGTCGCGGGCAGGCCCAGTTCACGGCGCTGCGTGGCGATGGCGTCCAGAACGGCGTTGGCGGCCGCGTAGTTGGCCTGGCCGGGGTTGCCGATCGCGCCCGCGACCGACGAGAACAGGATGAACGCGTCCAGCTCCCGTTCGCGGGTCAGTTCGTCGAGCAGGAACGCCGAGGTGACCTTCGCCTGGAACACGTCGGTGAACCGCTCCGGCGTGAGCCCCTCGAGCACACCGTCGTCCAGCACACCGGCCGCGTGCACGACGGCTTTGACGTCGTCCGTCAGCACCGCGGCCAGCTCCGCGCGGTTGGCGACGTCGCACTTCACGACCTTGACACCCAGCTCGGCCACGATCTCCGCCGCGCCCGGCGCGTCCAGGCCTCGGCGGCTCAGCAGCACGACCTTCTCCGCGCCACGAGCGACGAGGTCCCGCGCGACGTGCTTGCCGAGCGCGCCCGTGCCGCCGGTGATCACGACGGTTCCGCGCGGCTGCCACTCGCCCGATGCCCGCGGTACCACCAGAATCCGCCGACCGAACACACCTGACGCCCGCACCGCGACCTGGTCCTCGTCGCTGCTCAGCACCGCCGCGACCCGCTGCGCCGCCCGCTCGTCCAGTTCGGCGGGCAGGTCGATCAGGCCGCCCCAGCGGTTCGGGTGCTCCAGCGCGGCGACCCGGCCGAGCCCCCACACACCGGCCTGCCAGGGGTCGGTGACGGCGTCCGCGCGCCCGGTCGACACCGCGCCGCGCGTCACCACCCACAGCGGTGCCATGACTCCGACATCACCGAGCGCCTGGATCAGCGCGGTCGTGCTGAGAACCGGTTCGTGTGCCACCAACGCCACGACACCGGTGAACGGGACCTGCGCGACCTCGGCCAGTCGCCCGGCCATCTGCTCCCGCTCCTGCTCGGCAGCCAGCACCGTCACGTCCCCGAGCGCGCTCAGGAGCAACTCGTCGGCCTCACCGACCACCAGCCACCTGCCCGGCTTCGCGGTAAGGCCAGCGATCGGCTGCCAGTTCTCCCTGTGCAACCAGGAGTCCACAGTGGACTGAGCCTGCCGCTTGCCCCGCCACGCCGACAACGCCGGCAGCACTCCGGCGAGCGTCTCGCCGTCGAGGTCGAGCGTGGCGGCCAGCGAGGCGACGTCCTCCTGCTCGACGGCCGTCCAGAACGCCGCGTCGGCCGGATCCGCCGCCACCGCCGCGGTCGCCGCCTCTGGCCAGAACCGCTCGTGCTGGAACGGGTACGTGGGCAGTCCGATCGCGCGCCCGCCCTCGTAGAAGCCGGACCAGTCGACGTCGGTGCCGCTGACGTGCAGCCGCGCGAGTGCCGTCACGAACGCCCTGTGCTCGCCGCGGTCCTTGCGCAGCACCGGAATCGCTCCGTCGACGAGCGCGGCCAGCACCCCGTCCGGGCCGATCTCCAGGAACGCGCTCGCGCCCTGTTCCCTGAGCCTGCCGACGTTCTCGGCGAAGCGGACCGTGTCTCGCACGTGGCCGACCCAGTACTCGGGGTCGGCGACATCGCCCGTGGACGCGAGCGGAATGCCCGGCTGGTTGAACGTGAGCCCGCTGATCGCCTCGCGGAACTCGCTGAGCATCGGCTCCATCAACGGCGAGTGGAACGCGTGACTGACTTTCAGCTGCTTACTCTTGCGGCCCTCGAACCGGGCCACGACCGCGCGGGCTTCGTCCTCGACTCCCGCGATGACCAGCGAGTCGGACGCGTTGATCGCCGCGATGGACACACCCGAGGTCAGATGCGGTGCCACTTCGGCCTCGGTCGCCTGCAGCGCGATCATCACGCCGCCCTGTGGCATCGCCTGCATGAGCCGCGCGCGTGCCCGGACGAGCGTCGCCGCGTCCTCGAGGCTGAACACCCCGGCGACGTGCGCGGCCGCGATCTCGCCGATCGAGTGCCCGGCGAGCAGCCGCGGGGCGACCCCGAACGACTCCACCAGCCGGTACAGCGCCACCTCGACCGCGAACAGCGCGGGCTGCGTGCTGCCGGTCTGGTTCAGCGCCTCGGCGTCGTCCCCCCACATGACGTCGCGAACGTCCTCGAGGTGCTCCAGCACCGCGTCCAGCGCCTGGGCGAACACGGGGAACGCCTCGTACAGCTCACGGCCCATGCCGAGCCGCTGCGCACCCTGCCCGGAGAACACCATGGCGAGCGTCTTCCCCGCCGCCTCACCGCTGGCCAGCACCTCGCCGTCCAGCAGCACGGCCCGATGCTCGAACAACGCGCGCGTGGCCGCCAACGAGTACCCGACATCGACCGGCGCCGCCTCGACCGCGCGGATCCGCTCGACCTGCGCCGCCAACGCCGCCGCCGACTTCGCCGACACCGCGAGCGGCACCCCGCCGACCAGCTGAATCGATCCCGGTTGGCTGGCCCCCAGGGGGCCGCGAGCCCCCATCTCAATCATCTCAGGCAGGTCTGACAGTTCTGGAGCGCTCGGCGCTTCCAAGATCACGTGCGCGTTCGTGCCGGAGAGCCCGAACGACGACACGCCAGCGCGGGCCGGGCGATCCACGGCGGGCCACGGGGTGTTCGTCGTGAGCAGCGAGACGGCGCCCGCGGACCAGTCGACGTGCGAGGACGGTTCGGTGACGTGCAGGGTTCGCGGCAGCAGGCCGTGCTGGAAGGCCAGCACCATCTTGATCACGCCGGCGACGCCCGCGGCGGCCTGGGTGTGGCCCAGGTTCGACTTGATCGCGCCCAGGTGGAGCGGTGCTCCAGCGCGGTCGCGGCCGTAGGTGGCGAGCAGTGCCTGGGCTTCGATCGGGTCGCCCAGGCGCGTGCCGGTGCCGTGGGCCTCGACGGCGTCGACGTCCGAAGTGGACAGATCGGCGTTGGCGAGGGCCTGGCGGATCACGCGTTGCTGGGCGGGGCCGTTCGGTGCGGTCAAGCCGTTCGAGGCGCCGTCCTGGTTGACCGCGGAGCCGCGGACCACGGACAGAACGGTGTGGCCGTGGCGCAGCGCGTCCGACTGGCGTTCGACGACCAGCACGCCGACGCCTTCGGCCCAGCCGGTGCCGTCGGCGTTGTCGGAGAAGGCCCGGCAGCGCGCGTCCGCCGCGAGGCCGCCCTGGGCGTTGAAGCCGGCGAAGTTCATCGGCGTGGACATCACCGTCACGCCGCCGACGAGCGCCAGCGACGACTCACCCGAGCGCAGTGACTGCGCGGCCAGGTGCAGTGCCACCAAAGAAGAAGAGCAGGCGGTGTCGATCGTGAGCGCGGGTCCCTCGAAGCCGAAGGTGTAGGACAGGCGGCCGGAGATCACCGCCGCGGCGAGGCCGGTCGACGCGTGGCCCTCGATGTCGCCACGCGCCCGGAGCACGAGGTTCGTGTAGTCCTGACCGTTCGTGCCGACGAACACACCGGTCTTCGAGCCGCGCAACGTCGCCGCGTTGATGCCCGCGCGTTCGACGGCCTCCCAGGAGACTTCGAGAAGCTGACGTTGCTGCGGGTCCATCGCGAGTGCTTCGCGAGGTGAGATGCCGAAGAACGCCGGATCGAACTCCGTTGCGCCGTAGAGGAAACCGCCCTCGACGGTGCCGCCGGCGGCCAGCGCGTCCTGCTCCCAGCCGCGGTCGGTCGGGAAGCTCGCGATCGCGTCGGTGCCGTCGGCCAGCAGGCGCCACAGGTCCTCGGGAGTCGAGACGCCACCGGGGAACCGGCAGGCCATGCCGACGATCACGATCGGGTCGTCCGCGTCGGCGATCGCCTGCGCGGTGATGTCGAGGTCCGCGCCCTCGCCGGTCAGTTCGGCGAGCAGGTGCTCGGCCAGCACGAGCGGCGTCGGGTAGTCGAAGATCAACGTCGCGGGCAGCGTCAGGCCGGTGGCCGTGGCGAGGGCGTTGCGCAGTTCGATCGCGGTCAGCGAGTCGAACCCGAGCGCGCGGAACTCCTTCTCCGTTCCCACCGCGTCGGCGTTGGCGTAACCGATGACCTTCGCGGCCTCCGCCCGCACGACGTCGACGACGGCCCGCACGCGGTCAGGACCGGCCAGTTTCGCGAGCAGTCCGCCGGCCACGATCTCGCGCGCGGCCGTGCGCCGGCCTGCTCGCACCAGGCCGCGCATGATCGCGGGAACGTCACCCTGCGCAGCACCACCGGTTGCCAGTGGCACGAGCAGGGACTCGCCGGAGGTGACGGCCGCGTCGAAGAGCGCAAGCCCCTGCTCGACCGACAGCATCGGCATCCGGCGCAGGTCGCCTTCGTCCAAAGTGGACGTCATGCCGGTGTCCCAGGCGCCCCAGGCCAGCGACAACGCGGGGAGGCCGAGGCTGTGACGGTGAGCGGCGAGGGCGTCGAGGAACGCGTTGGCGGCGGCGTAGTTGCCCTGGCCGGCCGCACCCATCACGCCGGACACCGACGAGTACAGGACGAGCCGCGCGTCGCCGGCGAGTTCGTGGAGGTGCCAGGCAGCGTCGACCTTCGGCCGCAGCACAGCGGAAAGCCGTTCGGGCGTCAGCGAACCGATCACGCCGTCGTCCAGCACGCCCGCCGTGTGGATGACGGCCGTGAACCGCTCGCGCAGCAGGTCCGAGACGGCGGCGCGTTCCGTGACGTCGCAGGCCTTCACCTCGATCTCGGCGCCCAACGCCGTGAGTTCGTCACGCAGGTCGGCGGCGCCGGGGGCGTCCAGACCGCGGCGGCTGACCAGCAGCAGCCGGCGCTGGCCACGCGACACGAGGTGGCGGGCGAGGACGGCGCCGAGCCCGCCCGTGCCGCCGGTGATGAGCACCTTGCCGCTGGAATCCCAGTCGCCCGCGACGATGTCGGTGGCGCGTGCCAGCCGGCCCGCGAACACCTCACCCGCGCGGACGACGACCTGGGTCTCCCCGGCGTCGATCAGTCCGCCGAGTCCGGGCAGCAGCGCTTCGGACTCGGGCGCGTCGTCGAGGTCCACGAGCAGGAAGCGGCCGGGGTCCTCGGTCTGCGCGGACCGCACCAGGCCCCAGACGGTCGCGGCCGCGACGTCGTCCCCGGTCACGGCTCCGCGCGTGACGAAGACCAGTTTTCCGGTCGCCTGCTGGAGTGCGTCGAGTGCGGCCGCGGCCAGGGCGTGTGCGGACTCCGGCGTCTGCTCACCGGCGAAGTGCGCGACGGTGACATTGGCGGGCGTGTAGGTGACGGGCACCCAGTCGAGGCGGAACAGCGAGTCGACACCGGTTCGGGCGGTCAGTTCGCCCAGCGGCTCGATGCTCACGGCGTCCGCGGACAGCACCGGGTCTCCGGCCACGTCGACGGCGGCCAGTTTCACGCCGCCGTCCACAACGGACAGCTTTACCCGAACGACCTCCGCGCCGTTCGCGTGCAGCGACACACCCTGCCAGTTCGCGGGAACGCCTTCGAGACCGAGGAACGTGGCGGCGTGCGTGGCGGCGTCGAGCAGTGCGGGGTGGACACCGAAACCCTTTGCGTCAAAAGGCAAAGCGACCTCGGCGAACACCTCCTGCCCGCGCCTCCAGGCCGCACGCAGCCCTTGGAACGCTTCCCCGTATGGGGTTTCGTCGTAGAAGCCGTCGAGATCGACAACCGTCGCGCCTTTCGGTGGCCACTCGCCCTCCCTGGCCGGCGCGGGAACTCCCTGCCCCAGCAGGCCGGTCGCGTGCTCTACCCAGTCCGCGTCACCGCGTCGCGAGTGGAACCGGAACGCGCCGTCGCGTCCGACCTGGAACTGCACCTGAACGGCGCCGCTGTCCGGCAACACGAGCGGTGCGACCTGCGTGAGCTGTTCGACGCGCTCGTGACCCGCGAGGTCGGCGGCGCGGAACGCCAGTTCCAGCACGCCCGCGGTCGGGAACACGACGTGGTCGGCGAGCCAGCCCGTCCTGCTCAGCGTGCCGGTGAGGATCAGTTCGCCGGAGCCCGCGACGGTCATCGCGGCGCCGAGCAGCGGGTGGTCCGCCGGGGACAGGCCGAGTCCGGTGGCGTCGCCCGCGCTCACCGACACCGACGGCCAGTAGCGGTCGTGCTGGAACGCGTAGGTGGGAACGTCGACGCGTTTGCCGTTGGGGTAGAACGGTTTCCAGTCGACTGCGACGCCCGCGACGTGCAGCCGGGCGAGTGCGGTGATGAACGCGGTGCGCTCGTCGCGGTCCCTGCGCTGGGTGGGGATCGCGTCGACGAGCGCGGACAGCACGCCGTCCGGGCCTACTTCGAGCAGCGTCCTGTCGCCCAGGCCGGTGACGGCGTCGTGAAAGCGGACGGCGTCGCGGACGTGGCGGACCCAGTACTCGGGGTTGGTGACGTCGCCGGTCATCGGAATCGCCGGGCTGTGGAACGTGATGCCGCCGATGGCTTCGCGGAAGGCGTTGAGCATCGGGTCCATCAGCGGCGAGTGGAACGCGTGGCTGACGGCGAGTTGTTTGCTCTTGCGGCCTTCGAACCGCGCGACGATCGCGCGGACTTCGCTCTCGACGCCCGCGATGACCAGGGAATCCGGTCCGTTGATCGCCGCGATGGAGGCGCCGGGGATGAGGGTGATCTCGTCCTCGGTGGCCTGGAGCGCGATCATGACGCCGCCGGCCGGCAGCGCCTGCATGAGGCTCGCGCGCGCCCCGACGAGCGTGGCGGCGTCTTCGAGGCTGAACACGCCCGCGATGTGCGCGGCGGCGATCTCGCCGATCGAGTGGCCGGTGACGTGCGCGGCGGTGACGCCGAACGACTCCAGCAGCCGGTAGAGGGCGACCTCGAACGCGAACAGCGCGGGCTGCGTGTTGCCCGTCTGGTTCAGCGCCTCCTCGTCGCCCCACATGACGTCGCGCAGCACTGGGTCGAGGTGCTGCAACACCTCGTCGAACGCCTCACGGAAGACCGCGAACTCGGCGTACAGCTCCTTGCCCATGCCGACGCGCTGCGCACCCTGCCCGGAGAACAGCATCGCCAGTTCGGTCCGCCGTGCCAGACCGTGCGCGACTTCGGTTCCGTCCAGCAGCACGGCCCTGTGCTCGAACAACGCGCGCGTGGTCGCCAACGAGAACCCGACGTCCACCGGGTCGGCATCGAGCGCGCGCACCCGTTCGATCTGCGCCGCGAGCGAGGCCTCCGACTTCGCCGACACGAGCCACGGCACCGCACTCGGCGGGCTCTTCGGGATCGATTCGGACTGGCCGGCCCCCAGGGGGTCGCGAGCCCCCATCTCAATCATCTCAGGCAGGTCTGACAGTTCTGGAGCACTCGGCGCTTCCAAGATCACGTGCGCGTTCGTGCCCGAGACGCCGAACGACGACACGGCGGCACGAGCGGCGCGACCGGTGGAAGGCCAGGCCACGGCCGAGGTAGCGAGCTCGACGGAGCCGGTGGTCCAGTCGACGTGCGTGGACGGGCGGGAGACGTGCAGCGTGGCGGGCACGACGCCGTGCCGCATCGCCTGCACCATCTTGATGATGCCCGCGACACCGGCGGCGGCCTGGGTGTGGCCGATGTTCGACTTCACCGACCCCAGCAGCAGCGGCGAAGGACGATCGGCCCCGTAAGCCGCGAGCAGGCTGCGGGCCTCGATCGGGTCGCCGAGCGGCGTGCCGGTGCCGTGAGCCTCGACGACGTCCACATCGGACGGACCTAGACCGGCTCGGTCGAGAGCGGCGCGGATGACGCGTTGCTGGGCGCGGCCGTTCGGGGCGGTGAAGCCGTTGGAGGCGCCGTCGGAGTTGACAGCCGAGCCGCGCACCACGGCCAAAACCGGGTAGCCCGAAGCCTGCGCGTCCGACAAACGGGCCAGGGCCAGCACGCCGACGCCCTCCGACCAGCCCGTGCCGTCCGCGTCGTCGGAGAAGGCCTTGCATCGGCCGTTGGACGCGAGTCCGCCCTGACGCGAGAACTCCACCAACGAACCCGGCGTGCACATGACGTTGACGCCGCCCGCGAGAGCCAGTGAGCACTCCCCCGCGCGCAAGGCGTGCACGGCCAGATGCAGTGCGACCAAAGAAGAGGAACATGCCGTGTCGACGGTCAAAGTCGGGCCTTCGAGGCCCAGGGCGTAGGAGATGCGACCGGACTCGGCGGACGCCGCGATACCCGTGCCGACGTCGCCGGTCGCGTCGTCAAGGCCGCGGATCAGCAGGTGCTCGTAGTCCTGGCCGTTGGTGCCGACGAAAACACCAGTGCGGGAACCGCGCAAAGAAGAAGGGTCGATGCCGGAGCGTTCGAGCGCTTCCCAGGACGTCTCCAGCAACAGGCGCTGCTGGGGGTCCATCGTCACGGCCTCGCGCGGGGAGATGCCGAAGAACGCCGGGTCGAAGTCCGCGATGCCGTGCAGGAAGCCGCCCTGCACCGACACGCTGTGGCCGCGTTCGTCGACACCGCCCCCGAGCAGCGCGTCGATGTCCCAGCCGCGGTCCGCCGGGAAGCCGGTGATCGCGTCACGTCCGGACGACACCAGCTCCCACAAGTCCTCCGGCGAGCTGATGCCGCCGGGAAAGCGGCAGGCCATCCCGATGATCGCGATCGGTTCGGTGGCGGCGGCGACGAGCTGCCGGTTCTGCTTGCGCAGCCGCTCCGCCTCCTTCATCGCGGCGCGGAGGGCCTCGACCACCTTCTCGCTGGAGGTACTCATTCATCAGCTCCGTCAGTCCAGCCGGACACGGTCATCCCGCCAGCAATTGGAGCAGCGGAAGCGGTAGCGAATTCCTCAGAAAAACCGGCGGCCGGTCACCCCTGGGGAAGTGACCGGCCGCCGGGAGTGCCGGGTCAGTCGGTGTGGCCGTCCAGTGCGGCCTGAATGAGGTCGTCGACGCTCATCTCGTCGATGTCCTCGTCCGTCTGAGCCGTTCCCTTGCCGATGAGCTGCAGCAACGGCTCCAGCACGCCGATCTCGCGCAACTGGGTGAGCGGCACCCGTGCCAGCAGACCGCGGATCTCCGATTCCTCCGTGTCGACCGCGGCCGCGTCCGGGATCAGCTCGGTCAGCACGTGCGTCGCGAGCTCCTCCGGTGACGGGTGGTCGAACACCAGCGTGGACGCCAGGGCCAGGCCTGTGGCGGCGTTGAGCTGGTTGCGCAGCTCCACCACCGCGAGAGAGTCGAACCCGAGGTCGCGGAACGGCCGATCGGGGCGCACGGCATCGACGTCGGCCTGTCCGAGCACCTCGGCCGCACGCGTCCGCACCAGTTCCAGCACCTCGTCGAACCGCTTCGCCGCGGGCAGCGCCAGCAGCTTCTCCCGGAACGCGCCCTCCGCGACCGGCGCCTCGACCGCGGCCTCGGTGGCCAGCTCACGCAGCAGCGGGTTCGGCCTGAACCCACCGGAGAACCTGCCCTTGTCGACCGCCGCCACGACCGCCGTGGCCAGGCCCTCGCCGACGAGCTGCCGCAGAGCGACACACGCCAGCACCGGGTCCATCGAGGCGATACCGGCGCGTTTGGCGTTGGCCAGCGCGTCCTCGGTGTCGGCCATGCCGCCGCCACCCCACGCACCCCACGCGATCGACGTCGCCGCGAGACCCTGGCCCCGCCGGCGATCCGCCAGCGCGTCGAGCATCGCGTTGGCCGCCGCGTAGTTCGACTGGCCGGGGCTGCCGACCGACGACGAAGCGGAGGAGAACAGCACGAACGCGTCGAGGTTCTCGGTGAGCTCGTCCAGCAGCAGTGCCGAGGTGACCTTGCTGCGGAACACCGCCTCGAACCGTTCCGGCGTCATCTTGTCCAGCACGCCGTCGTCGATGATGCCGGCGGTGTGCACGACGCCCGTCAACGGCTGCGGGATTGCGGAAAGCACTGCCTGCAACGACTTCCGGTCGGCCACGTCGCACGCGGCGATCGTGACGTCGACGCCCAGGCCGACGAGTTCCGAGCGCAACTCGTCCGCCCCAGGCGCGTTCAGCCCGCTGCGGCTGACCAGAACCAGGTGCTCGGCGCCGTTCTGCGCGAGCATCCGGGCGACGTGGCCGCCGAGCGCACCGGTGCCGCCGGTGATCAGGACCGTGCCGCGTGGCTGCCACTCCTGTGCCGGCACAGGTGCCGGTGCGGCGACCAGGCGACGGCCGAACAACCCGTTGGCCCGCACCGCGACCTGGTCCTCGCCGTCGAGTCCGGAAAGGACGGACGTGAGCCCGTTCGCGACCCTGTCGTCGACGACGGAAGGCAGGTCGATCAGGCCGCCCCAGCGTTCGGGGTGTTCCAGCGTGACGACCCGGCCAAGGCCGTGGATCGCGGCCTGCGTCAGGTCTTCGAGAGCCGTTCCGTTGACGGCGGCTCCGTCGCGGGTCGCGCACCACAGCGGTGCGTTGATGCCCGCGTCGCCGAGTGCCTGGATCAGCGCGGCGGTCAGCAGCACCCCGGCGGGCGCGCTGCCCTCACCGGCGTCCGCGCGTCCGAGCAACGACAGCACGCCGGTGAACGTCGTGCCGAGCGAGCGCAGTTCGTCCGCGATGGCCTCGCGATCCGGGGCCGTGACGTCGATCCGCACGACACTCACGCCGAGCGCGTCGACGACCGCGTCGCTCCAGTCGTCCTGGCCTGCTGTCACCGCGAGCCACGTGCCGGTCAGTTCACCAGACCTGGTGGTGTCCAACGGCTTCCAGGTGATCCGGTGCCGCCAGCTGTCGACGAGCGCGTGGTCCGTGCGCTGCTTGCGCCAGTCGAGCAACGCCGGCAGCACCTGCGACAACGCGTCGGTGTCGACGCTCAGAACGTTCTGCAGCGACCCGAAGTCCTCGCCCTCGACCGCGGCCCAGAACGCCGTGTCGTCGCTGGCGGGCGCGGCGGGCTTCGCGGAGCTGGCCATGGTCGACGGCCAGAACCGCTGGTGCTGGAACGCGTAGGTCGGCAGCGTGATCTTCTGTCCGGCCCCGAAGAACCCGGCCCAGTCGACCTTCACGCCACGGGTGTGCAGGCGGGCGAGCGCGCCGACGATCGACTGCTCCTCGTCGCGGTCCTTGCGCAGCAGCGGAATCCCCTCGACCAGACCGGCCAACGTGGCGTCTGGCCCGAGCTCGACGAACGTCGTGACGCCGCGTTCGCGGAGGGTTTGGACGTTGTCCGCGAACCGCACCGCTTCTCGCACGTGCCGCACCCAGTACTCGGGGTCGGTCACATCGCCTTCCGCCACCACGGGGATCCGCGGCTGCTGGAACGTCAGCGACTCCACAGTGGACCGGAACTCGTCCAGCATCGGGTCCATCAGCGGCGAGTGGAAGGCGTGCGAGACGCGCAAGCGCTTGGCCTTCCAGCGTTCCGCGATCGCGACGACGGCGTCTTCCGGTCCGGCGATCACGACCGACTCGGGGCCGTTGACCGCCGCGATCACCACGCCGTCGGTGAGGTGCGGCAGCACGACGTCCTCACTGGCCTGCACCGCGACCATCGCGCCGCCCTCGGGCAGCGCCTGCATCAGTGCCGACCGCACGGTCACGAGCTTCGCCGCGTCCTCGAGGCTGAGCACTCCGGCGACGTGCGCGGCCGCGATCTCGCCGATCGAGTGGCCCGCCAGGAAGTCCGGCTTGAGGCCCCACGACTCGGCGAGGCGGAACAGCGCGACCTCAACGGCGAACAACGCGGGCTGCGTGGTGCCGGTGAGGTTGAGCGCGTCCTGGTCGTCGCCCCAGACGATGTCCTTCAGGCCGGGGTCGAGGTGGCTCAGGACCCCGTCGAACGCGGCCGCGAACACCGGGAACCGGGCGTGCAGGTCCCGGCCCATGCCGAGGCGCTGCGAGCCCTGCCCGGCGAACAGGAACGCGAGCTTGCCGGAGCGCGCCACCTCGTCGCGGACGACCAGGGGGTTGCGGACGTCGGACGCCAGCGCGGCCAGCGCGCCGGTCAGGTCCTCGCGGCTGCTCGCCAGCACGACCGCGCGCTGGTCGAACGAGGCGCGCGTGGTGGCCGCCGAACGGGCGATGTCGATCAGGTCGGCGTCGATGTCGAGCAGGCGCGCGGCCTGGTCGCGCAGGGCCGACGGCGTCCGTCCGGACACCAGCACCGGCAGCACGTCGAAGTTATCCACAGATCGCCCAGCGGCCCCTTGACCAGCACTTTCATCCGGTACGCTGGAAATTGGGGGGATCCCCAACGCTCCCGGCGCTTCCAAGATCACGTGCGCGTTGGTGCCGCTCGCCCCGAAGGATGACACGGCAGCGCGCCGTGCGCGGTCGACGGTGGGCCACGCCGTGCGTTCCTGGAGCAGCTGCACCGCGCCGGCGGTCCAGTCGACGTGCGAGGACGGCGTCTCGGCGTGCAGGGTGCGGGGCAGTTCGCCCGCCCGCATCGCCATCACCATCTTGATCACGCCCGCCACACCGGACGCCGCCTGCGTGTGGCCGATGTTCGACTTGACCGCACCGAGCAGCAGCGGCGCCGACCGGTCCTGCCCGTAGACGCCGATCAGCGCCTGCGCCTCGATCGGGTCGCCGAGCTTCGTGCCGGTGCCGTGCGCCTCGACGGCGTCCACATCGGACGGACGCAGACCAGATGCCGCCAGCGCCTGCCGGATGACCCGTTGCTGGGCCGGTCCGGACGGGGCGGTCAGGCCGTTCGACGCGCCGTCGGAGTTGATCGCCGAGCCGCGCACGACCGCGAGCACCTCGTGGCCGTTGCGCTGAGCGTCCGACAGCCGCTCCAGCACCAGCATGCCGACACCTTCGGCCCAGCCCGTGCCGTCGGCGTTGTCGGAGAACGCCTTGCAGCGGCCGTCCTCCGACAGTGCGCCCTGAGCGCTGAACTCGATGAACCCGACCGGCGTGGACATCACGCACACACCGCCGGCCAGCGCCATCTCGCACTCACCGGTGCGCAGCGCCTGGGCCGCGAGGTGCAGCGAGACCAGCGACGACGAACACGCGGTGTCGACCGAGACCGTCGGCCCCTGCAGGCCGAACGTGTAGGCGAGGCGGCCGGACAGCAGCGACGCGGACTGCGCGGTCTGCCACTCCAGGCCGGTCTCCTCTGGCGACGGCCGGTACTCGCCGCTGCCACCGCCGACGAACACACCGGTGACGCTGCCGCGGATCGTGGCCGGGTCGACGCCCGCCCGTTCCAGTGCCTCCCAGGCGGTTTCGAGCACGATGCGCTGCTGCGGGTCCATGACCATCGCCTCACGCGGCGAGATCGAGAAGAAGTCCGGGTCGAAGTTCGGCACGTCGTAGAGGAAACCGCCGCTGCGGGTGACGCTCTGTCCACTGTAGAGGGTGGCGAGGTCCCAGCCGCGGTCGGCGGGGAACTCTCCGATCGCATCGACGCCGTCGAGCAGCAGCGTCCACAGGTCTTCCGGCGACCTCACGTCACCGGGGTAGCGGCAGGCCATGCCGACGATGGCGATCGGGTCGTCGGTCACGGTCCTGGTGACGAACTCGATCTCGTCCGCGCCGCCGAGGAGTTCGGTGAGCAGGTGCTCGGCGAGCTCGTTCGGCGTCGGGTAGTCGAACACCAGCGCGGCGCTGAGCTGCAGGCCCGCCTCGGTCTGGATCTGGTTGCGCAGGTCGACGGCGGTGAGCGAGTCGAAACCGAGGTCGCGGAACGGCACGTCCGGCTCGATCGCGTCGGTTCCGTTGTGGCCGAGGACCAGTGCCGCCTTCTCGCGGACGAGGGTGAGCAGCGTGCCGTGCCGTTCGTACTCGGGCAGCCGTTCGATCACCTGCTTGAGAACCGGCTCGACGACCGCCTTCTCCTGCACGAACCCGCTGAACAGCTTGTTGGGCTGCTGGAACGTGCTCCAGTCGACGTTCGCGACCACGACGTTCGTCCGTCCACTCGCGACGGCGCTGTGCAGTGCCGCGATGGCGTTCGGGGCGTCGAGGATCGGGATGCCGCTCATCCGCAGGTGCGCGGTCATGCTCTGGTCGGTCGTGCCCTCCCACGGCGAGTACGCGATGGAGGTCGCCTTGAGGCCACGGGCTTTCCGCTGTCGAGCGAAGTCCTCGACGATCGCGCTGTGGGCGGCCTGCTGGGCCTGGCCGCGGAAACCCCAGGTCCCGGCGACGGAACCGAAGACCACGAACGCTTCCAGGTCACGGTCGCCCAGCTGCTCGTCGAGCTGCCGCAGGGAGTCTGCGCCGCCGAGGTGGATCACCGCGGTGACGTCGTCGGTCAGGGTGTCGGTGGTGTTGTCCAACGCCCTGAGCTGCTCGCCCATCGGACCTTCGGCCCCGACGAGCAGGATCTTGCCGGTCGGAGTCCACGGGGTGGTGGCCTCGATGCGGCGCAGTCGTGGCACGAACGCGCCTTCGGCGTGGAAGGCGACTTCCTGCTCCTGCAACGGAACCGCCCACGTGTCGGTCTCGACGCGGATCAGGCCGCCCCAGCGTTCCGGCTGTTCCAGCGCGGCGACGCGGCCTTCGCCCCAGACAGCGGGTTCGTCGCTGACACACCACAGCGGGGCCGTGATGTTGTTCTCGGCCAGGGTGTTCAGGATCTCGAACGGGCTGGTGCTGCCCGTCGCGATCACGCCGGCGTAGTCGCCGGGCACGAGGTCCGTGACGGTGTCGCCCGCGAACCCCGTGGTGTCACCGATCGCGAGCCAGGTGCCGTCAGTCGTGGTCCTGACCTGGTGCTGCTCCCACACGACCTCGTACAGCCAGTCGTCGGTGACCGACTTTGGCGTCGTGGTGGGCCAGAAGCGTTCGCGCTGGAACGCGTAGGTGGGCAGCGGGACACGTTTCGCGTCGGTGCCCGCGAAGTACTGCGACCAGTCGACTTCGGCGCCGCGGACGTGCAGCGTGCCGAGGGCGAGTGCGAACGCGCTGAGCTCGTCGCGGTCCTTGCGTTGCGTGGCAACGGCTCCTTCGACCATCGCGGCGAGCACGCCGTCCGGGCCGATCTCGACGAACGTGTCGACTGCCTGCAGACTCTGGACGTTGTCGTGGAAGCGGACCGTGTCGCGGACGTGGTTCACCCAGTAGTCGACGGTCGTGACGTCGCCGGTGGTGGCCATCGGGATGCGCGGCGGGGTGAACGTGATGCCTGTGATCGCCGCGCGGAAGTCGTCCAGCATCGGGTCCATCAGCGGCGAGTGGAACGCGTGACTGACGGTGAGCTGCTTGGTCTTCTCGAACTTCTTGGCGATCTTCTGGACCTGGGTCTTGTCGCCGGCGATGACGACGCTGTTCGGGCCGTTGACCGCGGCGATCGACACCTTCTTCGACTTGCCGAGTTGCTTGCGGACCTCGGCCTCGGTGGCGAGGATCGAGACCATCGCGCCGCCGGCCGGGAGCGCCTGCATGAGTGCGGCGCGGGCGGTGACGAGCTTCGCGGCGTCTTCGAGGGTCAGCACGCCGGCGATGTGCGCGGCGGCGATCTCGCCGATGGAGTGGCCGGCGACGTGGTCGGGCAGAATGCCGAGGCTCTGCACGAGCCGGGCGAGCGCGACCTCGATCGCGAACAGCGCGGGCTGGGTGGTGCCGGTCTGGTCGAGCTGCTCCTCGTCCTCGCCCCAGATGATGTTCTTCAGTTCCGGGTCGAGGTGGGCCAGCACCTCGTCGAGTGCGTCCCGGAACGTGTCGAACCGCTCGTAGAGCTCACGCCCCATGCCGAGGCGCTGCGAGCCCTGGCCGGTGAACAGGAACGCCACCGTGCCCGCCTTGCGCGCCACACCGCTCGTGACTTCGACACCGTCGATCAGCAACGCACGGTGCGCGAACTGCGCCCGCGTCGTGGCCGCCGAGAACGCGAGGTCGAACTGGTCGGCGTCGATCGCGCGGATCTGGTCGACCTGAGCGCGCAGCGAAGCGGAGGACTTCGCCGAAACAACGACGGGAGCCCCCTTGGGGGGACGCGAAGTCCCCACTCCAATCATCTCATCGGGGTCTGACAATTCCTGAGCGGTCGGCGCCTCCAAGATCACGTGGGCGTTGGTGCCGGAGAGGCCGAACGCCGAGATTCCGGCGCGACGCGGGCGGCCGGCGGCAGGCCAGGCCGTGTTCTCCGTGAGCAGCGAGACCGGGCCCGAAGTCCAGTCGACGTGCGAGGTCGGTGCGTCGACGTGGAGCGTGCGGGGCAGTACGCCGTGGCGCATCGCCTCGACCATCTTGATCACGCCCGCGACGCCCGCCGCCGCCTGCGAGTGGCCGATGTTCGACTTCACCGAGCCCAGGTAGAGCGGCTCGGAGCGGTCGGCGAACGTCGCGAGGAGCGCCTGCGCCTCGATCGGGTCGCCCAACGTCGTGCCGGTGCCGTGCGCTTCCACGGCGTCGATGTCGCTCACGGACAGACCGGCGTCCGCGAGAGCGCGACGGATGACGCGCTGCTGCGAGGGGCCGTTCGGGGCGGTGAGGCCGTTGGAGGCGCCGTCGGAGTTGACGGCCGAGCCGCGCACGATGGCCAGTACCTCGTGACCAGCAGCGATGGCGTCGGACAGGCGTTGCAGCACGAGGATGCCCGCGCCCTCGGACCACGCCGTGCCGTCGGCGCCGTCGGCGAAGGCCTTGCAGCGGCCGTCCGGGGCGAGTCCGCCCTGGGTGGTGAACTCGACGAACGAGTCAGGGCTCGACATGACGCTGACACCGCCGGCGAGCGCGAGAGAGCACTCACCGGAGCGGAGCGCGCGCATCGCCCAGTGCATGGCGACCAACGACGACGAGCAGGCCGTGTCGATGGTGACTGCGGGTCCTTCGAGTCCGAGAACGTAGGACAGGCGGCCGGACATCACCGACGCCGTGTTGCCGGTGGCGAGGTAGCCCTGGATGTCCGGGTCGAGCGAGCGGCGCAGGACGTTCTCGTAGTCCTGGCCGTTGGTGCCGACGAACACGCCGGTCGCGCTGCCCTTCAACGACAGCGGATCGATGCCGGTCCGTTCCAGCGCTTCCCAGGCGGTTTCCAGCACCAAACGTTGCTGCGGGTCCATCGCGAGCGCTTCCCGCGGCGAGATGCCGAAGAAGTGCGCGTCGAAGTCCGCGACACCGTTCAGGAAACCGGCTTCCAGCGACGCCGACGCACCGGCGCCCAGCGCGGCCAGGTCCCAGCCGCGGTCGGACGGGAACGAGCTGATGCCGTCGCCACCGGAGGAAACCAGGTCCCAGAACGCTTCCGGCGACGTCACGCCGCCGGGGAAGCGGCAGCCGATGCCGACGATCGCGATCGGGTCGCCGTCGACGCGACTGACCACCACCTCGGCCGGGACGTCGCCGACCTCGCCCGACAGGAAGTCCGCCAGGTCGTAGGGGGTCGGGTAGTCGTAGAGCAGCGACGCGGGCAACGTCAGCTCGGTCGCGACCTGGAGGCGGTTGCGGAGTTCCAGCGTCGTCAGGGAATCGAAGCCGAGATCGAGGAACGCGCGGTCCGGGTCGACGTCGGAAGCGTTGCCGTGGCCCAGAACCGCGGCGATCTGGCCGCGCACGAGGTCCAGCACGGCGCGGTTGCGTTCGGCCTTCGACAGGCCCGCCAACGCCTTGCGGAACTGCGGCTGCTCGTTCTCGACGACCTTTTCCGTGGTGTGGAAGCGTTTGACCTCGGGCAGGTCGCCGACCAGCGGTGCCGGACGCAGACCGGCGAGCGCGGGCAGGAACCGTTCCCAGTCGATCTCGGCGACCAGCACGGACGCGTCACCGTGTTCGATGGCTTTTTGGAGTGCCTGCAACGCGAGTGCGGGCTCCATCGGCGTGAACCCGCCGCGCTTCAGACGTTCCGCGACGCCGCCCGCGACCGCCATGCCGGCTCCGCCCCATGGTCCCCACGCCACCGAGGTGGCCGGAAGTCCTTGCAGGCGGCGGTGTTCGGCGAAGGTGTCGAGGAAGGCGTTGGCCGCGGCGTAGTTGCCCTGGCCCGCGCCGCCGATGACGCCCGCGGTCGACGCGAAGAGCACGAACGCGTCGAGGTTCTCGGTGAGCTCGTGCAGGTTGCGGGTCGCGTGGACCTTGGCGCGCAACAGGTTCGTGAACGACTTGGCGTCCATCGACTCGACGAGGCCGTCCTCGACGACTCCCGCCGCGTGGAAGACCGACGTGACCGGGTGCTCGGCGAGGAGTGCCGCCAGTGCGTCGCGGTCGGCGACGTCGCAGGCCTTGACGATCACGCGCGGGTCGTCGAAGTCCGCGGCTCCGGTGCGGCTGACGAGGACGACCTGTTCGGCGTCGTGGTCGAGCAGCCACTGCGCGACCTGCTTGCCGATCGCGCCCGTGCCGCCGGTGACGAGCACGCGGCCCGGCCGGTAGTCGCGGCGCAGCGCGCTCGGGGTGCTGCGGATGAGGCGGCGGCCGTAGACGCCGGACGGCCGCACGGCGACCTGGTCCTCGCCCGTGCCGGCCAGCACACCGGGGATGCGGCGCGCGGTGTTCCAGTCGAGCTGTGCGGGCAGGTCGATCAGGCCGCCCCAGCGCGTCGGGTGCTCCAGCGCGATGACGCGGCCGAGGCCCCAGACCGTCGCGCTGTCCGGGTTCGCGATCTGCTCGCCGCCGCCGACCGACACCGCGCCGCGCGTCGCCACCCACAGCGGGGCGTCCTGACCGGCGTCGCCGAGTGCTTGCACGACAACGGAAGTGCGGACCAGCGCGTCCTCGGCTTCGGCGTTGATCGCGAGCAGCGACAGCACGCCGGCGTAGTCGCCGCGGACCTGTTCGGCGAGTTCTGTTCGCGTGGTGGCGTTGAGGGTGACGGTCTCGACGCCCAGTGCCTCGATCAGCTCGGACGCGTCGTGGTCGGTGATGACCAGCCACGGACCGGTGAGGGTCGTGGACGTCGTGATCGGCTTCCAGGTGACCGCGTAGCGCCAAGAGTCCACAGTGGACTGCTGCTTGCGCGAACGCCATTGCGCCAGTGCGGTGAAGTCCTCGCGTTCGACGGCGGCCCAGAAGTCGTCGTCGACGAAGTCTCCGTCGGTGGCGGCCGCGGTGACGGGCTCCGGCCAGAAACGCTGGTGCTGGAACGGATATGTCGGCAGCTCGACCTCGGCCGTGGCGCCGGCGAAGTACGCGGACCAGTCGACGGTGGTGCCGCGCACGTGCAGGCCCGCGAGTGCGGTCAGCAGCGTGGCGACCTCGTCGCGGTCGCGGCGCAGGGCGGGGACCAGCACCGCCTCTTCGGTGAGCGACTCCTGCGCCATGCCGGTGAGCACGCCGTCGGGGCCGAGTTCCAGGAACGCCCGCACGCCCTTGGTTTCGAGCTGCGTGACGACGTCGGCGAACCGGACGGCGTCGCGGACGTGCCGGACCCAATGGTCGGATTGTTGAACAATCCCACCAGTCAACAACGGGATCGTCGGATTGTTGAACGAAAGCCCGTCGACGACGGCGCGGAACTCGTCGAGCATTGGCTCCATCAGCGGCGAGTGGAACGCGTGGCTGACCTTGAGCCGCTTGGTCTTCTCGAACCGGCCCGCGATCGCTTCAGCTTCGGCCTCGTCGCCGGCGATCACGATGCTGGTGGGCCCGTTGACGGCGGCGATCGAGACGCGCTCGGTGAGCAGCGGCGTGATGTCGCTTTCCGTCGCCTGGACGGCGATCATCGCGCCACCGGTCGGCAACGCCTGCATGAGACGGGCACGGGCGGAGATCAGCGCGCACGCGTCGTCCAGGCTGAGGACGCCCGCGACGTGCGCGGCGGCGATCTCGCCGATGGAGTGGCCGGCCAGGTAGTCCGCCGTGACGCCCCACGACTCGACGAGCCGGTAGAGGGCGACCTCGACCGCGAAGATCGCGGGCTGGGCGTAGCCGGTCTGGTCGAGCTCGGCTTCGTCCTCGCCCCACATGACGTCGCGCAGCGGCCGGTCGAGGTCCGCGTCGAGGTAGGCGCAGACGGCGTCGAGAGCGTCGGCGAACACCGGGTAGCGCTCGTACAGTTCACGGCCCATGCCGAGACGCTGCGAGCCCTGGCCGGTGAACAGGAACGCGGTGCGGCCGCGCGTGGCCTGCCCGCGCACGACCGCGCTGGACGGCTGGTCGTCGCGCAACGCCGTCAAGCCACGCACCAGTTCGTCGCGGTCGCTCGCGATGACGACGGCGCGCCGTTCGAACGTGGACCGCTTGGTGGCGAGCGAGGCGGCCAGATCGCCGAGGTCCGCGCCCACGTCGATGAGGCGGCCGGCGACCTGCTTGAGCGCGTCGTCCGCGCGCGCCGACAGCAGGACGGGCACTGCTCCGTTCGGCGGAATCGATTCCGATTGGCCGGCCCCCTGGGGGGAAACACCCCCCATCCCAATCATCTCAGGCAGGTCTGACAATTCCTGCTGACCAGCCTGGGCTGGGGCTTCTTCGAGCACCACGTGGGCGTTCGTGCCGGAGAGGCCGAACGACGAGACGCCGGCGCGCTTCGGGTGGCCGGTCTGCGGCCACGACTCCTCGGTGGCGAGGAGCTTGATGGAGCCCGAGGACCAGTCGACCTTCGTCGAGGGCTGGTCGACGTGGAGGGTTCTGGGCAGCACGCCTGCCCGCAACGCGAGCACCATCTTGATGATGGACGCGACGCCCGAGGCCATCTGGGTGTGGCCGATGTTCGACTTCATGGAGCCGAGCAGCAATGGTTGCGCGCGGTTCTGGCCGTAGGTGGCGAGCAGGGCCTGGGCCTCGATCGGGTCGCCCAGTGCGGTGCCGGTGCCGTGGCCGTCGACAGCGTCCACTTCGGACGGTTCAAGGCGCGCGTTGGCCAGGGCCTGGCGGATGACTCGTTGCTGTGACGGGCCGTTCGGGGCGGTGAGGCCGTTGGAGGCGCCGTCCTGGTTCACCGCGGAACCGCGCACCACCGCCAGGATGCGGTGGCCGTTGCGGACCGCGTCGGACACCCGTTCCAGCAGCACCAGGCCCACGCCCTCGGCGAGGGTCATGCCGTCAGCCGCGTCGGAGTAGGCCTTGCAGCGGCCGTCCTTGGCCAGCGCGCGCTGCCGGCTGAAGCCTACGAACGCGCCGGGGGTCGCCATCACCGAGACGCCGCCTGCCAGCGCCAGAGACGACTCGCCGTCGCGCAGTGACTGGCAGGCCAGGTGGAGTGCGACCAGGGACGACGAGCAGGCCGTGTCGAGGGTGACGGCGGGGCCTTCGAGGCCGAACAGGTAGGAGACGCGGCCCGACAGCACGCTGGAGAGCGTGCCGGTGATCATGTGGCCCTCGTCGCCGGGCTGGTCGGAGCCGCCCGCCGAGTAGTCCTGGTAGGAGGCGCCGATGAACGCGCCGGTCAGGGTTCCCTTGAGCGACTGCGGGTCGATGCCGGCGCGTTCGATGGACTCCCAGGCGGTTTCGAGCAGGAGGCGTTGCTGCGGGTCCATCGACAGGGCCTCGCGCGGGCTGATGCCGAAGAAGCCGGGGTCGAAGTTCGCGACGTCGTGCAGGAAGCCGCCCTGCACCGAGTAGGCGCCGCCGGGGGCGTCCGGGTCGGGGTTGTAGAGGGAGTCGCCGTCCCAGCCCCGGTCGGCGGGGAAGCCGGAGATCGCGTCGACGCCGTTCATCACGACGTTCCACAGGTCTTCCGGTGTGGCAACGCCTCCGGGGTAGCGGCAGGCCATGCCGATGATCGCGATCGGCTCGTCGGACGCGGCCGAGGCGATCACCGGAGCGGTCGACGGGGTGTCGGCGCCGAGGAGTTCGCCGAGCAGGAACTCGGTCAGCGCGAGCGGGCTCGGGTGGTCGAACACCATGGTCGTGGGCAGGGTCAGACCCGTTGCGGCGGCGAGCTTGTTGCGCAGGTCGACGGCGGTGATCGAGTCGAAGCCGACCTCGCGGAACGCCCGGTGCTCGGTCAGCGCGTCGGTCGAGGTCATGCCCAGCACGGACGCGGCTTCGGCGCGGACGAGTTCCAGCAGCTGCTGCTCGCGTTCGGCGGGCGGCAGGGTCCTGAGCTTGGCCGCGAGGTCGCTGTCGGAGTTGGTGGCCTGCTCCGCGGCGACGGCGAGAGCGCGCACCTCCGGCAGCTCCTCGAAGAGCGTGCTCGGGCGCATCGCCGTGAAGACCGGGTGGTAGCGGTCCCACGCGATGTTCGCGATGGCGATCTCGGTCTCGTCGTCCTCGATCGCGCGCTGCAGGCCGGCGAGCGCCAGGCGTGCCTTCATGAACTCCAGGCCGCTGCGGCGGATCTGGTCCGTGTCGACGCGGCCGAGACCGATGTCGTCGGACCAGATGCCCCACGAGACCGAGGTGCAGCGCAGGCCACGCGCACGGCGGTTGGCGGCCAACGAGTTCAGGTAGGCGTTACCGGCCACATAGGACGCGTGGTTGCCCGAGCCCCACATGCCGGAGATGGACGAGAACAGCACGAACGCGTCGAGGTCCTCGGTCAGCAACGCGTCCAGGTGGGCTGCGCCGTCGACCTTGGCGGCGAGGATCTCGCTCAGACCCTCCACAGTGGAGCCGTCGATGGAGTGCAGGCCGATCACCGCGGCGGTGTGGACTACCGAGCGGATCTCGCGGCCTTCCGCGCGCAGGTCGTTCAGCATGCGTTCGACGTCGTCGCGCTTTGCGATGTCGCAGGAGACGACGGTGGTGGGGGTGCCGAGTTCTTCCAGTTCCGCGACGAGTTCACGGGCGCCGGGAGCGTCGAGGCCACGGCGGCTGGTCAGCACCAGGTGTTCGGCGCCCTTGTGCGCGAAGAACCTCGCGACGTGCGGGCCGAGCGTTCCGGTGCCGCCGGTGATGATCGTGGTGCCGCGCGGGGTCCAGTCGCTCTCGGCCGGCCTGGACGGGGCGCGGACGACGCGGCGGGCGAGGGTGCCGGACGCGCGGATCGCGAGCTGGTCCTCGTCGCCGGCGTTGACCAGTGCCGCGACGAACCGTTGCGCCGCGCGCTGGTCGAGCTGTTCCGGCAGGTCCATGGAGCCGCCCCAGCGTTGCGGGTGCTCCAGTGCGGCGGTCCAGCCGATGCCGATCGCCTGCACCTGCGCCGGGTGGTCGACGGTGTCCGCGCGGCCGGTGGAGAGGGCGTTGCGGGAGATGTTCCAGACCGGGGCGTTGACGCCGGCGTCGCCGAGGGCGTTGATCAGGTGGACGGTCAGCAGCAAACCTGTTGGCAGGCCTAGGGTTCCGGGGCGTTCGTCGGTGGGCAGCAGCGAGACGATGCGATCCGTCTCAGTGAGCTTGACCGCGATCGAGGCGCGGTCGTCGTCGGCGCTCAGGACGACGCGCTGCACGTCGCCGAGCGCGGTGACCACGTCGGTGTCGTCGATGGCGTCGGTGGTGACGACGGTCGTGGTGCCGGTGAGCTTGCCGTTGTCGAGTCCGCGCAACGGCTTCCACGTCGTGCGGTAACGCCATGAGTCCGTTGTGGACTGATCACGGCTGCTCTGGCGCCAGGTGTTCAGGGCGGGCAGGACGGCGGCGAGTGTGGCCTCGTCGAGGTGCAGGCTCTGGGTGAGGGTGGCGAGGTCGGACTGTTCGACGGCCTGCCAGAACGCGCTGTCCGCCGGGTCCGAGTCGGGTGCCGCGACGGGGTGCTGCGGCGGTCCGATCCAGAAGCGTTCGTGCTGGAACGGGTAGGTGGGCAGGTCGACGCGGGTGCCGTCGAGGTGCCACTTGACCGGGTAGCCGCGGACCCAGACCTCGGCCAGTGACTGCAGAACGCGTTGCTGGCCACCGATGTCGCGGCGCAGCGTGCCGGTGACGACGCCGCGCTTGCCTTCGAGCGCGTCCTGGACGCCCGGCGTGAGGACCGGGTGCGAGCTGACCTCCACGAACACCTGGTGTCCGGTTCCGATCAGCTGCTCGACGGCCTCGTGGAGGTGCACGGTCTGGCGGAGGTTCGTGAACCAGTACCCGGCGTCGGTGTTCGCGTCGTTCCACTCGCCGGTGACGGTGGAGAGGAACTTCGTGTGCGGGGTGAGCGGGGTGATGGTGGCGAGGTCGTTGACGACGTCCTCGCGGATGTCCTCGACCTGGGCCGAGTGCGAGGCGTAGTCGACCTCGATGCGGCGGACCCGCACGCCCTGCTCGACCAGCTTGCCGCACAACGCGTCCAGCGCCTCCAGGTCGCCCGAGACGGCGACGCTGTGCGGTCCGTTGGTGGCGGCGAGGCTGAGGCGGTCGCCCCATTCGTCGAGGTGTGGCTGGACTTCTGCTGCCGAGAGGCCGATGGACACGATGCTGCCGCGGCCCGACATGACGCGCCCGATGGCCTGGCTGCGCAGCGCGACGACCTTGGCGGCGTCTTCGAGACTGAGGGCGCCGCTGACCGCCGCGGCGGCGATCTCGCCCTGGGAGTGGCCGATGACGGCGTCCGGGGTGACGCCGTGGTGCTGCCAGACCTCGGCGAGCGACACCATCATCGCCCAGCTCGCGGGCTGGACGACGTCGACGCGGTCGAGGCTGCCCGCGTTGCGGATGACGTCGAGGAGGTTCCAGTCGACGTGGGGCTGCAGGGCGGCGGCGCACTCGGCCATGCGGGCGGCGAAGATCGGCGACTCGTCGAGCAGTTGCGCGCCCATGCCGACCCACTGCGAGCCCTGGCCGGGGAAGATGAACGCGACCTTGCGCTCCAGGTCGGCGATGCCCCTGGTGTCGGCGCCGTCGATCAGGACGGCGCGGTGGTCGAAGTGGGGGCGGCGGCTGAGGCTGTAGGCGATGTCGGCGGGGGTGGCGTTGACGGCGCGGATGCCTTCGAGTTGTGCGCGCAGAGCGGAATCCGACTTGGCCGACACGAGCCACGGCGCCGCTCCGCCCAGCCCAGACGCTGCTCCGTTCGGCGGAATCGATTCCGACTGGCCGGCCCCCTGGGGGGAACCACCCCCCATCCCAATCATCTCAGGCAGGTCTGACAATTCTGGCGCCGTCGCCACCTGCTCCAAGATCACGTGGGCGTTCGTGCCGCTGATGCCGAACGATGAGACGGCGCAACGGCGGGCGCGCCCGGTCTCGGGCCATGCCGTGGTGTCCTGCAGCAGCGAGATGGTGCCGGGGCTCCAGTCGACGTGCGTGGACGGCTCGGCGGCGTGCAGCGTGCGGGGCAGGACGCCGTGCTGCAGCGCCATGACCATCTTGATGACGGACGCGACGCCCGCGGCGGACTGGGTGTGGCCGATGTTCGACTTCACCGAGCCCAGCAGCAGCGGGCGGTCGGCGTCGCGGTCGCGGCCGTAGGTGTTGAACAGCGCCTGGGCCTCGATCGGGTCGCCCAGGGACGTGCCGGTGCCGTGCGCGTCCAGGGCGTCGATGTCGGCTGTGGTCACGCCGGAGTTGGCGAGGGCCTGCAGGATGACGCGCTGCTGCGACGGGCCGTTCGGGGCGGACAGGCCGTTTGAGGCGCCGTCCTGGTTCACGGCCGAGCCGCGGATCACGGCCAGGACGCGGTGCCCGGCGGCGAGGGCGTCGGACTGGCGCATCAGCAGGAGCATGCCGATGCCCTCGGACAGGGTCATGCCGTCCGCGGTGTCGGAGAACGACTTGCAGCGGCCGTCCTTCGCCAGGGCGCGCTGGCGGGAGAACGCGATCAACGGCTTCGGGTTCGGCATGATCGTCGCGCCACCGGCGACGGCGAACGCCGACTCGCCCGTGCGCAGCGACTGGCACGCCAGATGCATTGCCACCAAAGAAGAGGAGCACGCGGTGTCGACGGTGACGGCCGGGCCTTCGAAGCCGAACACGTAGGCGACGCGGCCCGACAGCACCGACGGCGAGCTGCCGGTGACCTGGTAGCCCTCGGAACCGCCGTCACCGCCGCCGTACTCGATGTACGAGGAGCCGATGAACGCGCCGACCTTCTTGCCGCGCAACGCCGCCGGGTCGATGCCCGCGCGTTCGACGGCCTCCCAGGTGGTCTCGAGCAGGAGACGCTGCTGCGGGTCCATGCCGGTGGCCTCGCGGGGCGAGATGCCGAAGAACGCCGGGTCGAAGTCGCCCGCGTCCGGCAGGTAGCCGCCGGCGGTGGTGTAGGTGGTGCCGGGGCGGTCCGGGTCCGGGTCGTACAGCTGTGCCATGTCGAAGCCGCGGTCCGCCGGGAACTCCGTGATCGCGTCGGTGCCGGCGAGCACCATCTCCCAGAACGCCTCGGGGGTGTTCGCGTCGCCGGGGAAGCGGCAGCTCATGCCGACGATCGCGATCGGCTCGTCCGAGTCGACGTTCGCCGTGTAGGTCAGCGCCTCCTCCGCCGAGCCGAGGAGTTCGGCCAGCAGGTGCTCGGCGAGCACGATCGGGGTCGGGTAGTCGAAGACCAGGGTCGCGGGCAACGGCAGACCGGTGGCGTCGGACAGCTTCTTGCGCAGTTCGACGGCGGTCAGCGAGTCGAACCCGATGTCGCGGAACGCCCGGTTCTCCCCCACCTCCTCGACCGAGCTGTGGCCGAGGGTCGCGGCGGCTTCGGCGCGCACGAGTTCGACGAGCTTGCGCTTCTGGTCCTCTTCGGACAGTGAACGGAGGTTCTTCGCGAACTCCGAGTCGTCGCGCTTGACCTCCTCCACGACCGCGAGGGCCTTGACCTCGGGCAGGTCGGAAAGCAGCGGCGCCGGGCGGACCGAGGTGAACAGCGGGAAGTAGGTGTCCCAGTTGATGTCCACGACGGTCACGCACGTGTCGTCGTGCATGACGGCGCGGTTCAGTTCCACGACGGCCTGGTCGGGCTTGAGGAACGTGAGGCCGCGGCGCGCCAGGTTGTCGGACATGGCCTCGTGCGTGGCCATGCCGACCTCGGCCCACGGGCCCCACGCGATCGACGTCGCGCGCAGACCACGGGCACGGCGCGCTTCGGCGAGCGCGTCGCAGTAGGCGTTCGCGGCACCGTAGGCGGCCTGGCCGCCACTGCCCCACACGCCGGCGATCGAGCCGAACAGCACGAAGAAGTCGACCTCGCCGACCAGCGCGTCGAGGTTCGCGGCGCCGATCACCTTGGCGGACAACACGTTCGCGAAGTCCGGCAGTTCGGTCAGTTCGAGCGGGGCGTGCTGCGCGGCACCGGCGGTGTGCACGACACCGGACAGGTCCGCGATGTCGTTGACGACGGCGGCCAGGGCGTCTCGGTCGGCGACGTCACAGGCCACAATGGACACGCACGGACCGAGTTCTTCCAGCGCTGCCTTGAGTTCGGCGGCGCCGGGGGCGTCCATGCCACGACGGGACGTGAGCACGAGGTTCTGAACGCCGCGCTCCGCCAGCCACTTCGCGGTCGTGGCACCCAGGCCGCCAGTTCCGCCGGTGATCAGCACGGTGCCGTGCGCGGTGTAGTCGGACGGCAGCGCGTCGACGGGGCGATGCGCGAGCCGGCGTCCCAGGACACCGGACGAGCGGACGGCCAACTGGTCCTCGCCGTCGAGTCCGGCGACGCAGGACACGAAGCGGCGCAACGCGTTCTCGTCGGGTGCCGCGGGCATGTCGATCAGACCGGCCCAGCGCTGCGGGAGTTCGAGGGCGGCGGCGCGGCCGAAGCCCCAGACCGCGGCCTGCGCGGCGGACCGCACCTCGTCGGAGGTCTCGGCGGCGACCGCGCCGGACGTGACCGTCCAGACCGGCGTCCCAACGGACTTGACCAGCAGGATCGACTGCTCCAGGCCGGTCGCGAGGACGTCCGACGGCGACTCGTCCAGCGCCACCAGCGACACGATCAGGTCGCACTCGGGCACGTCGTCGATCGAAGTGACGACCGTGACCTCGGCGCCGTGCGCGGCGAGGACCGCACGGTACGGCTCGGCGTCGACGGCCGGGGTCGTCAGGACGGCGATGTGACCGGACAGGACCGGCGTGCCCGTGACGCGGACCGGCGCCCACAGCACGCGGTAGCGCCACGAGTCGAGCAGCGACTTCTCCTGGTTGCCCGCGCGCCACGACGACAGCGCCGGGATCAGGGAGCCCAGCGACGCGCTCTGCTCCTCACCGAGCCGGAGCAGCGCGGCGAGTTCGCGGGCGTCGCCGCGTTCGATGGCCGCCCACAGCTTGGCGTCGGCCGGATCGGCGTCCGTGTCCGTCACGGCCGGGGCGGTGGAACCCAGCGGCCAGTAGTACTCGTGCTGGAACGCGTAGGTCGGCAGCGCCACCCGCGTTGCCGGGCCGAAGAAGGTCTTCCAGTCCACGGACACGCCCGACGCGTACAGGCGTCCCAGGGCCAGCGCGACCGACGCCTCTTCCGAACGGTCCTTGCGCAGCACCGGAATCGCGCCGTCGACGAGCGCCGACAGCGCACCCTCGGGGCCGATCTCCACGAACGTCGTCACGCCGGCGCCGCGCGCCGCCTCGACCGCGTCGTGGAAGCGGACGGCCTCGCGGACGTGGCGCACCCAGTAGTCGGATTGTTGAACAATCTCCGTGTGGGATTGTTGAACGATCGAGTCATTGGATTGTTGAGCAATCCCACCAGTGAACAGGGGGATCGTCGGATTGTTGAACGAAAGGCCCTCGACGACGGCGCGGAACTCGTCGAGCATCGGCTCCATCAGCGGCGAGTGGAAGGCGTGCGAGACGTCGAGCCGCTTGGACTTGCGATCGTCGAATTGTTCAACGGTCCTACGAACCTCGTCGTCCACGCCGGCGATCGTCACCGAGTTCGGGCTGTTGATCGCGGCGATGGAGACGCCGGCCGTCAGCAGCGGCGTGACCTCGGCTTCCGTCGCCTGAAGGGCCACCATCGCGCCACCGGCCGGCAGCGCCTGCATCAGGCGCGCACGGGCCGACACGAGGGTGCAGGCGTCGTTCAGCGACAACACACCGGCGACGTGCGCGGCGGCGACCTCGCCGATCGAGTGCCCGACCACGGCGTTGACCTTCACGCCCCACGACCGCACGAGCCGGAACAGCGCGACCTCGAAGGCGAACAGGGCGAGCTGGGCGTTGCCGGTCTGCCGCAGGTCCTCCTCGGAGGAACCCCACATCACGTCACGAACGGGAAGCCGGTCCAGCACCTCGTCCAGAGCGGCGGCGAACACCGGGTAGCGGGCGTGGAGCTCACGACCCATGCCCAGGCGCTGCGATCCCTGTCCGGAGAACAGGAACGCCACCTTGCCCGGCACGACCTCGCCCTCGACCACGGCGGCGTCGGGGTGCTCCGTCGCCAGGGCACCCAACGCCCGCAGCAGCGACTCACGATCAGAAGCCACCACGGCGGCGCGCTGTTCGAACGCCGAACGCGTCGTCGCCAGCGAGAAAGCCAAGTCGTGCAACGAAACGTCAGACGACTCGACGTAGGAACGCAGGCGCGCGGCCTGTCCCCGCACGGCACGACGAGTGCGGCCGGACAGCACCACAGGTACGACGACCGAAGACGGCTCGGACGGCTCGGCTTCAGCGGTCGGCGGCTGCTCGATGATGATGTGCGCGTTGGTCCCCGAGATGCCGAACGACGAGACACCGGCACGGCGCGGACGTTCCACGGAGGGCCACGAACGCGACGAGGTCAGCAGCTCGACGGCGCCCTCGGTCCAGTCGACGTGCGAGGAAGCCTGAGTGACGTGGAGAGTCTGCGGCAGCACGCCGTGGCGCATCGCCTGCACCATCTTGATCACGCCCGCCACACCGGCGGCGGCCTGCGTGTGGCCCATGTTCGACTTCACCGAGCCGAGCAGCAGGGGTTCCGTGCGGTTCTGGCCGTAGGTGGCCAGCAGGGCCTGCGCCTCGATCGGGTCGCCCAGGGTGGTGCCGGTGCCGTGCGCCTCGACGACGTCCACATCGGACGTCGCCAGGCCGGCGTTCGCCAGTGCGGCACGGATCACGCGCTGCTGAGCAGGCCCGTTCGGGGCCATCAGGCCGTTCGAGGCGCCGTCCTGGTTCACGGCCGAGCCGCGGATCACGGCGAGCACGGGGTGTCCGTTGCGCACCGCGTCGGAAAGGCGTTCCAGCACCACGACACCGGCGCCCTCGGACCAGCCGACGCCGTCGGCCGAGTCGGAGAACGCCTTGCAGCGGCCGTCCGGCGAGAGGCCGCGCTGCCGGGAGAACTCGACCAGCGCGGTCGGCGTCGACATGACCGTCACACCGCCGGCCAGCGCCAGCGAGCACTCCCCCGCACGCAGGGCCTGCATCGCCCAGTGCATCGCCACCAGCGACGACGAGCACGCCGTGTCGACGGTGACCGCGGGGCCTTCCAGTCCGAGCGTGTAGGACACGCGACCGGACACAATGGACGGTGAGGTGCCGGAGCCCTGGAAGCCCTCGAAGTCACCGCCGGCCAGGCGCGCGCCGTAGTCGTTGTACATGACGCCCGCGAACACGCCGGTCTGCGTGCCGCGCAACGAGACCGGGTCGATCCCGGCGTGTTCGATCGCCTCCCACACGACCTCGAGCAGGATGCGCTGCTGCGAGTCCGTGCCGAGGGCCTCGCGGGGCGACATGCCGAAGAACCCGGCGTCGAACTCGCCCGCGTCGTGCAGGAAGCCACCGGAGCGCGAGTACGTCGTGCCGGGGTGGTCGGGGTCGGGGTGGTAGAGGTTCTCGAGGTCCCAGCCGCGGTTCGACGGCAGGCCCGACACGGCGTCGCCGCCCTCGGACACCATCCGCCACAGGTCGTCGGCCGAGCCGATGCCGTCCGGGTAGCGGCAGCCCATGCCGACGATCACGATCGGGTCGTCCGCGTTGGCGGCACGCACCTGTTCCGGCACAACGACGTCCGTGTCGCCGGCGAACAGCTCGTCCAGCAGGTGGGCGGACAGCGCGTCGGGCGTCGGGTAGTCGAACACCATCGTCGCGGGCAGGCGCAGGCCCGTCACCGCGGTCAGCTGGTTGCGCAGCTCGACGGCGGTCAGCGAGTCGAAGCCCAGGTCCTGGAACTGACGGGACGGCTCGATCTCGTCACCGGAAGCGTGGCCGAGCACGGCCGCGACCTGCCCGCGAACGAGCTCCAGCACGGCGTCCGAGCGCTCCTCCGCGCCCAGCACCGACAGGCGGCGGATCAACGTGTCCGCGGTCTCCGAACCCGAGGCCGCACGACGGTTGCGCACGCGGATCAGGCCGCGCAGCAACGGCGGCACCTCGCCGCGCTGCCGCAACGTCGCCAGGTCCAGGCGCGCCGGCACCAGCACCGGCACCGAGGAGGCGACGCCGCGGTCGAACAGGCCGAGGCCCTGCTCGACGGTCAGCGGCGGCATTCCGGTGCGTGCCATGCGTTCGGCGTCCGTGTCGGACAGCATGCCCTCGACGGCCCACGCGCCCCACGCCAGCGAGACGGTATTGGGGCGGAACTCCGCCAAAGCGTCGAGGAAGTGGTTGCCGGCGGCGTAGTTCGCCTGGCCGGCCGTGCCCCAGGTGCCGGCGAGCGACGAGAACAGCACCAGCGGCACTGAAGGCAGCGCCTGCGCCAGGTTCCAGGCGGCGTCGACCTTCGGGCGCAGCACCGTGTGCAGGCGCTCCGGGGTCAGCGACGAGATCACGCCGTCGTCCAGCACGCCTGCGCTGTGCACGACCGACGAAATCTTGTGCTCGGCAACGAGAGTGGCGAGCGCTTCGGCGTCCGCGACGTCGCAGGCGACGACGGAGACGTTGGCACCCAATGCTTCCAACTCTGACACGTCACCTGTGCCGCGACGGCTGACCAGCAGGAGGTTCCGGACGCCGTGTTCGGCGACCAGGTGCCGCGCGATGACCTTGCCCAGGCCGCCGGTGCCACCGGTGATCAGGACCTGCCGGCCCCAGTCGATCGGCGTTTCCTCGATCTCGGCGCGGGCCAGGCGCGGCGCGTAGACCTCGCCGTCGCGCAACGCCAGCTGCGGCTCGTCGGACCCGGCGGCCGCGGCGAGAGCGGCCTGGGAGGCATCCGTGCCGTCCAGCTCGATCAACGAGAAGCGGCCCGGCGATTCGGACTGCGCCGAACGCACCAAGCCCCATACCGCGGCGGACGCGAGGTCCGAGCTGCTCGTCACGAACACGACGCGTTCGTCGCGCTCTTCCTGCAGAAGAACGAGAACGCGCTCCGTCAGTTCGCGCACCGATGCGACGACGTCCTCGTTCCCTTGCAGGGGAACGATCAGGACGTCCGCGTCCACATCGGCCGCGGGCACCGTCACCGGCACCCAGTCGACCTTGAACAGCGAGTCGCGATCCACAGTGGACTCTGCCGCGACCGGTCGCACCACCAGGGAGTCGACCGAGGCGACCGGCGCGCCGGCACCGTCGACAGCGGCGATGGCGTAGGCGTTGTCGCCGGAACGGGTCAGGCGGACGCGCAGCGAGGAGGCGCCGGTCGCGTGCAGCGACACGCCCTCCCACGAGAACGGCAGCCCGGCCTCGCCCTCGCCGGAGATGATCGCGGCGTGCAGGGCGGCGTCCAGCAGTGCCGGGTGCAGGCCGAACCCGGCCGGGTCGACGCCTTCCGGCAACGCGACCTCGGCGTAGACGACGCCGTCCTCACCGCGCCAGGCGTGCCGCAGTCCCTGGAAGACGGGCCCGTACTCGAAGCCCATCGCGGCGAAGTTCTCGTAGCAGCCCTCGGTGTCCAGCGCGGTGACGCCGGCGGGCGGCCACTCGGTCGTGTCGAAGGCGAGCTCCCTTGCAGGGGCTCCAAGAACACCGATCGCGTGCTGCGTCCAGGGTTCGTCGTCGGAGCCCTCCGCGCGCGAGTAGATCTTGACGGTGCGGCGGCCGTTCGCGTCGGCGTTGCCGATCCACAGCTGCACCTGGACGCCGCCGCGTTCAGGGACGAGCAACGGCGCGGTCAGCGTGAGTTCCTCGACGCGGTCGCAGCCGACCTCGTCACCGGCGCGGATCGCCAGCTCCAGGTAGGCCGTGCCGGGCAACAGGACCGCGCCGCGCACGGCGTGGTCGACCAGCCACGGGTGGGTCTGGCGGGTCAGGCGGCCGGTGAGCAGCGCGCCGTCCTGGTCGGCGAACGAGACGGTGGCGGTGAGCAGCGGGTGTTGTGCGGCACCGAGTCCGGCGGCGCGCGGGTCGTGGAAACCGCCGCCGCCCTTGGGCCAGTAGCGCTTGGCCTGGAACGCGTACGTCGGCAGGTCGACGCGCTTCGCGTTCGTTCGGGCGAAGTAGGCGTTCCAGTCGACCTTGGTGCCGCGGACGTGCAGACCGGCCAGTGCCGTGGTGATGGCTTCGATCTCGTCGCGGCCCTTGCGCAGCAACGGGATGGCGCCGTCCTCGACCAGCGCGGACAGGACGCCGTCGGGGCCGATCTCCAGGAAGTGCGCGACGCCGTGGGTTTTCAGCCAGCTGATGCCGTCGGCGAACCTCACGGCCTCGCGGACGTGGGAGACCCAGTAGTCGGCCGTGGTGATCTGCTCGACGCGGGCCTGTTCGCCGGTGACGTTGGAGATCAGCGGGATGATCGGTGCTGCGAAGGTGATGGTTTGTATTGCCGCCCGGAACTCTTCGAGCATCGGCTCCATCAGCGGCGAGTGGAACGCGTGGGAGACGCTGAGCTGCTTGGTCTTGCGGTCTTCGAAGTGCTTCGCGACCGCGCGGGTCTCTGCTTCGGTGCCCGCGATGACGATGCTGGCCGGACCGTTGATCGCGGCGATGGAGACGTTCGCGGTCAGGTGCGGGGTGACCTCGTCCTCGGTGGCCTGGAGCGCGATCATCACGCCGCCGGGCGGGAGGTTCTGCATGAGGCCTGCGCGCGCTGTGACCAGCTTGGCGGCGTCTTCGAGGCTGAACACGCCGGCGATGTGGGCGGCGGCGATCTCGCCGATGGAGTGGCCGGCTACGAAGTCCGGCTTCAGGCCCCAGGACTCGGTGAGGCGGTAGAGGGCGACCTCGATGGCGAACAGCGCGGGCTGGGTGTTCTTGGTCTGGTTGAGGGCTTCCTCGTCGTCGCCCCAGATGACTGCCTTGAGGGTCGGGTCCAGGTGGCTGAGGACCTCGTCGAACGCCTCGGCGAAGACCGGGAAGCGGGTGTGGAGGTCGCGGCCCATGTTCAGGCGCTGGGCGCCCTGGCCCGTGAAGAGGAAGGCCTGCTTGGCTCGGGCGGCGGTGCCCTGGACGAGGCCGGGGGCGGGGGTGCCGTCCAGGAGGGCTTCGAGGCCGGTGCGGAGGTCGCCGACGATGGCGGCGCGGTGGTCGAAGGACGCGCGGGTGGTGGCGAGGGAGTAGGCGAGGTCGAGGGCGCGCTCAGGGGCGAGTGGCTGGGCGGTGGCTGTGGCGAGCAGGCGCTCGGCCTGGGCGCGCAACGCCTCGCGGGAGCGGCCCGAGACCAGGAACGGCACGGCTCCAGCGCTCGGCACCGGCAGGGCTTCGGCCTGGTCAGCCGCGGCGGCCCCGTTCGGAATCGATACGGATTCACCGGCCCCCTGGGGGGATCCACCCCCCATCCCAATCATCTCAGGGAGGTCTGACAATTCCGGGGCGGGCGCTTCCTCGATGATCGTGTGCGCGTTGGTGCCGGACAGGCCGAACGACGACACGGCGGCACGGCGCGGCTGACCGGTGGCGGGCCACGGGGTGTTCGAGGTGACCAGCCGAACGGCGCCCGCCTCCCAGTCCACGTGGGTGGACGGCGCGTCGACGCCCAGGGTCTGGGGCACGACGCCCGCGCGGATGGCCATGATCATCTTGATCACGCCGGCCACGCCCGCCGCGGCCTGGGTGTGGCTGATGTTCGACTTCACCGAGCCCAGCAGCAGGGGCTGTTCAGGAGACCGGTTGCGGCCGTAGGTGGCCAGCAGTGCCTGTGCCTCCACCGGGTCGCCCAGGACGGTGCCGGTGCCGTGCGCCTCGACCACGTCGATCTGGTCGCTGGTCAGGCGGGCGTTCACCAGCGCGGACTTGATGACTCGCTGCTGCGACGGGCCGTTCGGGGCGGTCAGGCCGTTCGAGGCGCCGTCCTGGTTGACGGCGGAACCGCGCAACACCGCCAGGACCTCGTGGCCGTTCGCGCGGGCGTCGGACAGGCGCTCCAGCACGAGCATGCCGACGCCCTCGGACCAACCCGTGCCGTCTGCCGCGTCGGCGAACGAGCGGCAGCGGCCGTCCGAGGACAGGCCGCCCTGGCGCGAGAACTCCACGAACGTCGCGGGGTTCGCCATGACGGTGACGCCGCCGGCCAGGGCCAGAGTGGACTCACCGGCGCGCAGCGACTGCATCGCCAGGTGCATTGCCACCAAAGAAGAAGAGCAGGCCGTGTCCAGGGTGACGGACGGGCCTACGAAGCCGAGGGTGTAGGAGATGCGGCCCGAGATGACCGAGTTCGACGAGCCGAGCAGGACCATGCCCTCGCCGCCCTCGCCGGGGCCGAGCTGGTAGTCCTGGTTCATGGCGCCCGCGAAGACCGCGGTGGAAGAACCCTTCAGCGCGTGCGGGTCGATGCCCGCGCGTTCCAGGGCCTCCCAGGTGACCTCCAGCAGCACGCGCTGCTGCGGGTTCATGCCCAGGGCCTCGCGGGGGGAGATGCCGAAGAAGTCGGCGTCGAAGTCGCCCGCGCCCTCGAGGAAACCGCCCTGGTCGCTCGACGAGAGGGCGAGCATCTCGGGATCCCAGCCGCGGTCGTCGGGGAACGAGCGGATGCCGTGTTCTCCGTCGACGACCATCCGCCACAGATCTTCGGGACCGCGCACCCCACCGGGGAAACGACAGCCGATGCCGACCACGGCGATCGGTTCCGCCGCGGCAGCCTCGATGTCCTGCAGGCGCCTCTTGGTGCGCTGAAGGTCCGTGCTTGCCCGGCGGAGGTAGTCCCGGAGCTTCTGTTCGTTGTCCATCCCTCAACCCATCTCGAGACGCGACCTGTCAGGAATCCTCGCGTCCGGGCGCCTGGCATACCCCTAGAAACGGACAGGGGCACCCCTACCGCGAGGGGTGCCCCTGAACAGCGAAGCTCTTACCAGGTAACGGGAAGCTCCCGCAGCGAGTAGACGATCGCGCCGTCGCGGAACCGGAGCTCCTCCGCCGGCTTGGCCAGCGCCAAGGTGGGAATGCGGGTGATCAGCGTCAGCAGGGCCACCTGAAGTTCCACGCGGGACAGGAACTTCGCGATGCAGCTGTGGATGCCGTGCCCGAACGCCAGCGGCGTCGAGTCCTGGCGCGTGATGTCGAGCTTGTCGGCATCCGAGTACACGCTCTCATCGCGGTCCGCGGACGAGAGCAGGGCGATGATCCCCTCCCCCGCCTTGATCTGCTGGCCGGCGATCTCCAGGTCCACCCTGGCCACTCGGCCGACACCGCACTGCATCACGTTCTGGTGCCGCAGCAGTTCCTCGACGGCGCCGACGACGAGGTCCGGGTTCTCGCGCAGCTTCACGAGCTGTTCCGGGTGTTCCAGCAACGTCAGGATGCTCAGCGCGATCGACGACGCCGTGGTGTCGTAGCCGGCCGAGAGGAGCATCATGCCGATCACGACGGCCTCTTCGCGTTTCAGCTCACCCGCGGCCATCTGGTTCACGACCAACCGGCCGAGCACGTCGTCGGTCGGCTCTTTCTCCTTCTGCGCCACCAGCTTCGTCAGGTAGCCGAACAACGCGCCCGCCGCGGCGTTGCGGTGGGCCTGTGACGACGTCGTCTCGACGAGGGTGTTGATCCAGCGGCCGAACGCGAGGCGGTCCTTGTAGGGGACGCCGAGCAGCTCGCACACGACGGTCAACGGGATCGGACGTGCGAAGTGCGTGACCAGGTCGACCGGTTGCGGGCCCTTCAGCAGCGCGTCGATGCGCTCGTCCACCAGCTTCTGCACCGCGGGACGCACTTCCTCGGCCCGCTTCTTGGTGAACATCGACATGATCATGCGCCGGTAGCGGGTGTGGTCCGGCGGGTCGACGGTGACGAACGCGCCCGGCTGCGGGTCGACCGGGAACAGGTAGCGCGGATAGCCGGGATTCATCACCTCGGCGGAGAACCGTTCTGTGTCAGCGAGAAGGGCACGCACGTCCGCGTACCTCGCCACGAGCCACGCCGTGTCGCCCGCCGGTGTCGTCACCTTCTGCACCGGCCGGTCGGCGCGCAGCCGGGCGTACTCCGGTGGCAGGTCGAGCGGGTTCTGCGGATCACGGGCGAAGGGGAACGGGCACGCCGAGGCCGGCGCGATTACTTCTTCCGTCATAGCGGGAACCTTCACTAAGAGGAGCGGAATCGGTTGATCGCGTCGATGTTTCTGCCGCGCAGCTCGTGGTCCAGCACGCCGAGACCCTCGGACGGCGCCAGGCACAGCACTCCGACCTTGCCCTGGTGGGCGTTGCGGTGAACGTCGTGCGCGGCCTGCCCCGTCTCGTCGAGCGAGTACACCCTGGACAGTGTCGGGTGGATCTTCCCCTTGGCCACCAACCGGTTCGCCTCCCACGCCTCGCGGTAGTTCGCGAAGTGCGAGGAGATGATGCTCTTCAGGTTCATCCACAGGTAGCGGTTGTCGTACTGGTGCAGGTATCCCGACGTGGAGGCGCAGGTAACGATCTTGCCGCCCTTGCGCGCCACGAACACGGAGGCGCCGAACGTCTCCCGGCCGGGGTGCTCGAACACGATGTCCGGGTCCTCGCCACCGGTCAGCTCACGGATGCGCGCACCGAATCTCTTCCACTCGCGCGGGTCCTGCTCGTGCTCGTCCTTCCAGAAGCGATACCCCTCGGCGGAGCGGTCGATGATCAGCTCCGCGCCCATGGACCGGCAGATCTCCGCCTTGTCCGGCGAGGACACGACGCAGACAGGGGTCGCGCCGCCGTTCAACGCGAACTGCGTGGCGTACGAACCGAGTCCGCCGGAAGCGCCCCAGATCAGGACCGTGTCGCCCTGCTTCATGTTGCCGCCGTTGACGGACACGAGCTGGCGGTACGCGGTGGAGTTGACCAGACCGGGCGAGGCGGCCTCCTCCCACGTCAGGTGCTCGGGCTTCGGCATCAGCTGGTTCGCCTTGACCAGCGCGAGATCTGCCAGGCCGCCGAAGTTCGTCTCGAAGCCCCAGATCCGCTGCTGCGGGTCCAGCATCGTGTCGTTGTGGCCGTCCGGGCGCTCCAACGGCACGTCCAGGCAGTGCGCGACCACGCGGTCGCCCGGCTTCCACACGGAGACACCGGCGCCGACGCGCAGCACGACGCCGGCGAGGTCGGAGCCCACGACGTGGTACGGCAGGTGGTGCTTGCCGCCCAGGCGGCGAAGGAACCCGAACGTCGACACCGGTTCGAAGATCGACGTCCAGACGGTGTTGTAGTTGATCGCGGACGCCATCACGGCGACCAACGCCTCACCGGGCGCCAGCTCCGGTGTCGCGACCTCGCGGACCTTCAGCGACCGCCGCGGGTCCTTCTCCCAGGTCGGGAGGTCCGCGAACATGTCGGCGTCGCTCTCCTCGACCACCACGGCGCGATAGCTCTCCGGCACCGGTAGCGCCTCGAAGTCCCGCGCCACCGCGTCGTCAGATTCGATGGCGCTCAGGATTTCGCTCATGCACCTCAAGGTAGGAGGACCGGCCCTAGGGAATGCCCGAGAGAAACGAGCCCTGCAAGTCTAGGGATTGCCGGTGCGTCCGCTGAGGTGTGCTGGGTCGTGTGCTCGCCCGATTCCTGAACCACCACCTCCGGCCGTACCGGGGAACACTCGTGCTCCTGGTGGTGCTCCAGCTGGTCCAGACCGCCGCGACCCTGCTGCTGCCCACGCTCAACGCGCAGATCATCGACAACGGCGTGCTCCTCGGCGACGCCGGCTACATCTGGGGCACCGGCCTCATGATGCTCGGGGTCGCGGCCGTGCAGATCCTCACCGCGAGCGGCGCGATGCTGCTCAGCTCCCGCATGTCCGCGGGCCTCGGCCGGGACCTGCGCGACAAGGTGTTCCGCAAGGTCATGGCCCTGTCGGCGCGGGAGGTCGACCAGATCGGCGCGCCGTCGCTGATCACCAGGACCGTCAACGACGTCGGGCAGGTCCAGAGCATCGTGCTCACGACCGCCGACGTGGCGGTGTCGGCGATCATCATGTGCGTCGGCGGCGTCGCGCTGGCGCTGGTGCAGGACGTTCCGGTGTCGATGATCCTGATCGCGCTGGTCGTCATCGTGATCGCCGGTCTGACGTTGATGCTCAAGCGGCTGTCGCCGTTCTACAAGGCCATGCAGAGCTATCTCGACCGCATCAACCACCTGCTGCGCGAGCAGATCATCGGTGTTCGAGTCATCCGCGCGTTCGTCCGCGACCAGCACGAACGCGGCCGGTTCGACGCCACCAACGGTGATCTTCACGGAACATCGCGCCGGGTCGGGCGGATCATGGCGACGATGCCGGTGATGGTCATGACCGTGATGAACGTGCTGACGATCGGCATCATCTGGTTCTCCGGTCATCGGATCGAAGACGGCACCATGCAACTCGGCGCACTGCTCGCGTTGCTGTCCTACGTCACGTTGATCATCGTCGCGATCATCATGGCGATGCTCGTGTTCACCGAGGCTCCGCGCGCCGCCGTGTCCGCGAACCGCGTGAACGAGGTCCTGCAGGCCGAGTCGAGCATCGCCAAGCCGACAACGCCCGTCACGAAGATGGCCACGCGCGGGCATCTGGAACTGCGCGGCGCCACGTTCGGCTACCCCGGCGCGGAGAAACCGGTGCTGCGGGACGTCAGCCTCACCGCCCGGCCGGGCGAGACGGTCGCGATCCTCGGCAGCACCGGCAGCGGCAAGTCGACGCTGTTGTCGCTGGCTCTGCGGCTCTACGACGTCACCGGCGGCCAGGTGCTGATCAACGACACCGACATCCGCGACCTGGACCCGGTGGCGCTGCACCGGATCGTCGGGTACGTACCGCAGAAGGCGCACCTGTTCAGCGGCACGATCGCGTCGAACCTCCGGTACGGCAAGGAGGACGCGACCGACGAGGAGCTGTGGCACGCGCTGGAGATCGCGCAGGCCGCCGAGTTCGTCCGGCCGCTCGGGCTCGACGCGCCGATCTCGCAGGGCGGGTCGACCGTCTCGGGTGGACAGAGGCAACGCCTCGCCATCGCGCGGGCACTGGTGCGGCGGCCGGAGATCTACCTGCTCGACGACTGCTTCTCCGCGCTCGACCTCGGCACCGAGGCCCGGCTGCGCGCGGCGCTGGACCGCGAGCTGCACGACGCGACGATCCTGCTGGTCACCCAGCGGATCAGCACCGTCGAGGCGGCGTCGCGCGTCATCGTGCTGGAGGACGGCCAGGTCGTCGGCTCCGGCACGCACGCCGAGCTGATCGGCACCAACCAGACCTACCGGGAGATCGCCCTCTCCCAGCCAGTCGGAGGGACCGTCCGATGACCCTGCTCGCCGATCCCGAAGTCCGGTCCGAGGTCGCAGAACCGGAGAAACCCAGCACCACCAGGCGACTGTTCGGGCTGCTGGTGCCGTACCGGGGCAAGCTCGTGATCATCGGACTGCTCGCGGTCGTGACGATCGGGCTCAACCTGCTCGGCCCGATCCTGCTCGGCCGCGCCACCGACCTCATCTTCACCGGCCTGGTCAGCCGCGGCCTGCCCGCGGGCGCCACCGAGGAGCAGGTCCTCGCCCAGCTGCGGGCCGAGGGCAAGGACACGCTCGCGAACGTCATCAGCACCGTCGACTTCGTGCCCGGCCAGGGCGTCGACTTCGACACGCTCGGCAAGTTGCTGCTGCTGATCCTGGGTCTCTACCTCATCGGATCGGTGTCGATGCTGATGCAGGGCCGGGTGGTCAACACCATCGTGCAGCACGCGGTCTTCAAGCTGCGCGAGGAGATCGACGCGAAGCTGACCCGGCTCCCGCTGGCCTACTTCGACCGCAACCCACGCGGCGAGATCCTCTCCCGCGTCTCCAACGACGTCGACAACCTCCAACGAACCGTGCAACTGTCGATCGGGCAGATGCTCACATCGGTGATCTCGGTGTTCGGCGTGCTGGCGATCATGCTGATGATCTCCGTGCAACTCGCCGTGCTGGTGCTGATCTGCGTGCCGATCGCGCTGGTGCTGGCCGCGTGGATCTCCAGGCGCGCCATGCCGAAGTTCGCCGAGCAGTGGCAGTCGACGGGAGCGTTGAACGCGCACGTCGAGGAGATGTACAGCGGCCACTCGCTGATCACCGCGTTCGGCCGTCAGGAGCAGGCCGCGCGGGAGTTCGCCGGGCGCAACGAGACGATGTACCGATCATCGTTCAGCGCGCAGGCCATCTCCGGGTTGATCGGACCCGCGACCCGGTTCATCACCGACCTCAACTACGTGCTGGTCGCCGTCGTCGGCGCGCTGCGGGTCGCGTCGGGCTCGGTGTCGATCGGTGATGTGCAGGCGTTCATCCAGTACTCCGGCATGTTCTCCCGGCCGATCATCGACGTCGCGAACTTCTCCGGGCAGCTGCAGTCCGGCATCGCCTCGGCCGAGCGCGTGTTCGAGCTGCTGGACGAGCCGGAGCAGTCGCCCGCGCCCGCCAGGCCCGCGACCGTCTCGCCGGTGCGCGGGCACGTCGAGTTCTCCCGCGTCTCCTTCCGCTACACGCCCGACAAGCCGTTGATCGACGACCTGTCGCTGGTTGCGGCGCCCGGCCGGCTCGTCGCCATCGTCGGGCCGACCGGCGCCGGCAAGACCACGCTGGGCAACCTGCTGCTGCGGTTCTACGAGCTCGACGGCGGCCGGATCCTGCTGGACGGCACGGACATCACGTCGCTGACCCGCGAGGGGCTCCGCTCGGCCATCGGGCTGGTCTCGCAGGACACCTGGCTGTTCGAGGGCACGATCGCCGAGAACATCGCCTACGGACGGCCCGGCGCGACGCGGGACGAGGTCGTCGAGGCCGCGAAGGCCATGTGCGTGGACCGGTTCGTGCGGTCTCTGCCGGACGGCTACGACACGGTGCTCGACGAGGAGCACGGCGGGTTGTCCGCGGGCGAACGGCAGCTGATCACGCTGGCGCGCGCGTTCCTCGCCCAGCCCGCGATCCTGCTGCTGGACGAGGCCACGTCGTCCATCGACACCCGCACGGAGGTCCTGATCCAGCAGGCGATGACGTCGCTGCGGGCGGGCCGGACGAGCTTCGTGATCGCGCACCGGCTGTCCACGATCCGGGGCGCCGACCTGATCGTCGTCATGGACCAGGGCGCCGTCGTGGAACGCGGCACGCACGAGGAACTGATGGCCGCCCAGGGTTTCTACGCCCGGCTGTACTCAGCCTAGGACGAACGGGATCGCCAGGTCCCCCAGTTCGGCGCGCTCCGCCTCGGTCGGGGCGCGCCGTCCCGTTCCCACCAGCAGCACGTCCTCGTCCGGCCACGAGGCCGGGAAGGCGCCGGCGATCTGTTCGAGGATCTCCCGGCACCGGGCGAGCGACTCCGCGGCGGGCCTGCGGGCGTGCGGCAGGTGCGCGACCAGGTCCAGGTGGTGCAGCGTCCACTCCCAGACGTAGGCGCCCAGGTAGTCGGCCGCGGTCAGGACCATGTCCTGGGTGGAGACGCAGGCCGAGGGCGCGGCGAGCCGACCGGCGCGCAACGCCGCCTGGCCCACGTCGTCGACGTGGAACTTGAGCATCCACGGTTCGCCGTACGCGGCCGCCAGCCGGACGATCAACGCCGACAGCGGGTCGTCAGCGGGCTCGTGAGCGACCCTCCAGTACGTCACAGCGTCGTGCGTGGGCGCCTCGGACGACGGCGTCACGAGGGTGATCAGCACGTCCTGCGAGTCGATCACGAAGTGGCACACCAGGTCCCGCACCAGCCAGCCCGCACATCCGGACGGCTGCGTGAAATCGTCGTCCGTGAGCTGGCCGACCGCCTCGAGCAGCTCCCCCAGGGAACGCGAAAAAAGATCCACAGCCGCAAACTACAGCGGCTGTGGATCCCGGGAGGGTGGTTCCCTACCAGCTCGCGGCGGCCAGCAGCTCGCCGTACTGGTGCTCGGTGGCGACGTGCTTGAGGTCGGCCTCGACCATCATCTTCATCAGCGCCGAGAAGTCGACCTCGGGCTTCCAGCCGAGCTCGCCGCGCACGCGGCTGGTGTCGGCGCACAGGATCTCGACCTCGGCCGGGCGGACCAGCACCGGGTCGATGTAGACGTAGTCCTCCCAGTTGAGGCCCACGTGCTCGAACGCGAGGCGCACGGCGTCGCGCACCGAGTGCATCTCGCCGGTGCCGACGACGTAGTCGGTGGGCTCCTCCTGCTGCAGCATCAGGTGCATCGCGCGGACGTAGTCGCCGGCGAAACCCCAGTCGCGCAACGCGTCCAGGTTGCCCAGGGCCAGCTTGTCCTGCAGGCCCTGCCTGATCTTCGCGACGCCGAGGGAGATCTTGCGGGTCACGAACTCCGCGCCGCGGCGCGGGGACTCGTGGTTGAACAGGATGCCGCCGACCGCGTACATGCCGAACGACTCGCGGTAGTTGCGCGTGATGAAGTGCCCATAGGCCTTCGCCACGCCGTAGGGGCTGCGGGGGTGGAAGATCGTGGTCTCGCGCTGCGGCGTCTCGGCGGCCTTGCCGTACATCTCCGACGACGACGCCTGGTAGAAGCGGATGTTCTTGGCCGAGGCGCCGTTGTGGCGGCTGCTGGACAGGCCCGAGACGATGCGGATCGCCTCCAGCACGCGCAGCACGCCCATGGCGTTGACCTCGGTGACGAGCTCGGCCTGCTGCCACGACATCGGCACGAACGAGATGGCGCCCAGGTTGTAGACCTCGTCCGGCTGCACCAGGTCCACAGCGGACACCAGCGAGGCCTGGTCCATCAGGTCACCGTCCACGAAGGACAGTTCCGACATGAGCCGCGACACCCGCATCTTGTGCGGGTTCGCCTGTCCCCTGACGAGTCCCCACACGTCGTAGCCCTGCCTGAGCAGGTGCTCCGCGAGGTACGACCCGTCCTGACCGGTGATCCCGGTGATCAGTGCCCGCTTGGCCATCCCGTTTCCTCTCATCGCCTGACAGCTTGGTCCGACACGGGACGGACCTGAATCCCTTGCAAAATTAGGGGTTCAGGCACTAGGGGATTCGCCGGAAACGAAGTCCGCGACCGCGCTTCTGTTGTCGGACAGAAAGAAATGGCCGCCGGAGAACACCTCGAGCGCGAAATGACCGGTCGTGCGTTCGCGCCACTGCCCCACCTCGTCCACCGACGCCTTCGGGTCGGCGTCGCCGGTCAGCGCCGTGAGCGGGCATCGGAGCGCCGGGCCCGGCCGGTAGCGGTAGGTCTCGGCGGCCCGGTAGTCGGCGCGGATCGCGGGCAGCACCATCCGGACGAGTTCCTCGTCGTCGAACACCCGTGCGTTCGTGCCCGCCAGCGTGCGGACCTCGGCGATCAGGCCGGCGTCGTCGCGTTGGTGCACGCGGTCGTCGCGGACGAGCTGCGGTGCGCGGCGGCCGGAGACGAACAGGTGGTCCGGTTCGTGCCTCAGCGCCACCTCGAACGCGATCATCGCGCCCATGCTGTGCCCGAACAGGTGCAGCGGGCGGTCGCCGGGCAGCCGCGGCGCGATCTGGTCGGCCAGCGCCCGGATGTCGTCGATCAACGGCTCTGACCTGCGGTCCTGCCGTCCCGGGTACTGGACCGCGACCAGTTCGGCCCGTCCTTCGAAGTGCCGCGCGAACGGCTGGTACCAGCTCGCCGAGCCTCCCGCGTGCGGGAAGCACACCAGGCGAGGCGCCCCGGGAGGTGCCTCGGAGAGTCGCCGGAACCAGAGATCGGTGTCGAGTGTGGAGGCCACGGGGTCGATGCAAGCACCGTTTGCACTGAGGAAACGCCTCGGAAGAGTTAGGTTGGACGGCATGGGCAAGTCCCCGGCTGTGGAGCTCGAGGTGGAGGACCGCGTCGTGCGGATCTCCAACCCCGACCGCGTCTGCTTTCCCGCGCGCGGCGAGACGAAACTGGATCTCGCGAACTACTACCTGTCCGTCGGTGACGGAATCGTCCGCGCGCTGCGGGAACGGCCGTGCATGCTGCACCGGTTCCCCGAGGGCGTCACGGGCGAGAAAGTGCACCAGAAAAGGCTTCCGAACGGCGCGCCACCGTGGGTGCGGACCGTGCGGGTGCATTTTCCGCGCTACAACCGGCACGCCGACGAACTGTGCGTCACGCACATCGCCGACGTCATCTGGGCGGTGCAGATGTCCACTGTGGAGTTCCACCCGTGGAACTCGCGCGCTGCGGACACCGAGAAGCCCGACGAGTGGCGCATCGACCTCGACCCCGGTCCGACGTGCACGTTCGACCGGGTGCGGCGGGTGGCGCTGGTCGTGCAGGAGGTGCTGGCCGACCTGGGGGCGACGGGGTTCCCGAAGACGTCCGGGTCGAAGGGCCTGCACATCTACGTGCGGATCAAGCCGGACTTCGGGTTCCAGGACGTGCGCAAGGCGGCGCTGGCGTTCGCGCACGAGGTCGAACGACGCGCGCCGGACGACGTCGAGACCACGTGGTGGCGCAAGGACCGGGACCCGTCGCTGGTGTTCGTGGACTACAACCAGAACACGCGCGACCGGACGATCGCCAGCGCCTACTCGGTGCGCGGCTATCCGGAGGCGACGGTGTCGACGCCGATCCGCTGGGACGAGATCCCGGACGTCGACCCGCACGACTTCACCATCGCCACCGTGCCGAAGCGCTATGCCGAACTGGGCGACCTGCACGCCGGGATCGACGACGCGGTGTGGTCGATCGAACCGCTGCTGGAGTGGGCCGCCCGCGACGAACTCGAGGTCCCCGATGAGCAGTAGCCCGCTGAAGTTCTCGTCGCTCGACCAGCCGCTGTTCGGCGGGCTGCTCAAGGGCGACCTGGTGGAGTACCTGGACTTCGTGGCGGACAGGTTCGTGCCGGTGCTGGCCGGGCGGCAGCTGTCGGTGTGGCGGATCCTGCGCGGCCAGGACCCGTTCATGCAGAAGAACGTCCCCAAGTACACGCCCTCGTACGTGAAGACGGTCGAGGTCTGGGCCGAGGCGTCGCATCGCAAGATCAAGTACGCGATCTGCGACGACGTGCAGACGCTGATGTGGTTCGCGAACCAGCGCGCGGTCGAGTACCACGTGCCGCTGTACCTCGGCGATCACTTCGGCGAGGACCACGTGCAGACCCACATGGTGCTCGACGTCGACCCGCCGGAGGGCGCCGGTTTCGACGTCGTGGTCGGGTCGGCGTTGCTGATCCGCCAGGCGCTGGTCGACGCCGGTCTGGAAAGCATCGTGAAGACGAGCGGCGCCAAGGGCGTGCACATCTTCGTGCCGTTGGAGGAGCACTCTCCCGACGACGTGGCCGCGGCGACGCGCGCGGTGGCGGTGCGGGCGGAGAAGCTCGATCCGTCGCTCGCGACCACCGCGTACATCCGGGAGGAGCGCGGCGGGAAGGTGTTCCTGGACTCGACGCGTGCCTGGGGTGCCACGGTCGCCGCCGCCTACAGTCCCCGGTTGCGCGACGGTCTGCCGATCTCGTTCCCCGTGCCGTGGGAGTCTCTCGGCGACGTCACGCCCGCCGACTTCACGATCAAGACCCGGTTCGAGGGCGACCCGTGGGCGGCGCTGATGCCGAAGCCGCAACGCCTGCCCGACGACCTGGTCGCCGAAGGGCACACGATCCCGGTCGCCCGCGTCGTCGCGATGCACGAGGGCAAGCGGCGCAAGGCTCAGCGGGAGCGCGAGAAGTAGGCGACGAGCGCGGCCGCCAGCGGCAACGTCACGTGGGCGACGCTGGTGAACGACGGCTCGTTGGCGGACACGTAGTCGTTGGCGCGCACCAGCAGTCCGGCCGCGATGGTGACGTAGGCGGCCAGTCTGGCCGGGCCGGTGGTCAGTGCCGCGACCAGCGGGATCACGACCAGGCCCGCCAGGCTCGCGTGCGTGACGAACAGCGGGACTTCCGCCGTCAGGGTGATGATCGCGTCCAGCAGGAACAGGGCCGGGGCGATCGCGCTCAGCCACTGCCGGTCGCGCCATTGGCGGTAGGCAGCGAGGCAGACGAGGGCGGCCGCTACCGCGAACAGCGTCAGCTCCTCGCCGTCGTCGTTGATCGGCGTCAGATCGTGGCCCGCGTACGCGACCACGTAGACACCCAACGCCCCCAACGCGCCTCCTGCCGCCGCCAGCCACCACGGGGTCGTCGCGCACGCGACGGCCAGGGCCGTGGCCGCCAGCGCGAACGGGATCCAGGTGAGCGTGGTGTCGCCACCGGTGAACAGGCCTGTCGTGCCGGCCAGCAGGCCCAGCGCGGCACCCGGCGCCCACGGGTGGTCGCGGCACGTGATCACGAACAGCGCCGCTACCAGCGCCCACGGCCAGATCGCGGCGAAGACGAAGGTGTTGGGGCCGGTGTCCAGGACTCTGAGGATGCCGCCGGGGATCTCCATCAGGCCTGCGACCAGGAGCACCAGGGCAACGCCTGCGGCGAGGCGGGGCAGGACGGTCGTGACGGTGGCGAGCGGGAGGGGCTTGGAGTTGGCGGCTGCGGAGTCGGCGGTCGCGGCGGTGTTCGCTGCGGAGTCGGCAGTCGCGGTGGTCTCCGCTGCGGAGCTGGCAGGTGCGGTGTCCGGTATCCGCCGGGGAGTCGACGTGGAGGCGGACGGGCCCGAGCCGGACGTGACCGACGTAGGGGTCGACGAGCCTGAGCCGGACGCGGTGAGCATGGTCCGCCTCTTCGGAATCGATCCCGACTGGTCCCCTCCCGGGGAGGCAGAAGTCCCCACTCCCATCGTCTCAGGCGGCACCGACAGTTTTCGCGCGGTGACGTCGTCCCTGGTGGGCAGCTTCGAGGTTGGCGCGGGCGCGGTGGTCGCCGGTGCTGGGGCCGCCGATGCCGAAGCCGCCGGTGTGGCACCCGGAGTTGGTGCGGTAGTCGGCGAGGACGCCCTAGCCGTGGCGGATGCAGGGCCCGGAGTTGACGCGGGGGCCGCAGCGGGCGCGGGGGTCGAAGGCGCGAGGGCCGGAGCGGACGCAAGGGACGGCGGCACTGCGGCCGGCACGGGCTTCTCCCCCAGCGCCTCGCGGGCCGCCGACGCCACCATGCGGCTGTCGTCCTCCAGCAGCCCGCGCAACGCGAGCCGGGCCGCCAGCGCCCGCCCCTCGTGCGCGACCGACAGCATCCGCCGCAGTTCCGGCACCGCACCCGCCCGCACGCCCGGCAGCGAGTGGTCGATCGCGTCCCGCAGCTCGGAGGGCAGCGGGGCCGGCACGGTGACCGGGCGGGCTCGGCGGGCTATGCGCAGGTCGCCTCGCACGTCGAGCATCCACTTGCCGGGAGTTTGGTGCGGGGTCACTCGGCGGACTCGGTCGTAGACGTACTCGTAGAGTTCGTCCAGGCCCACGTGGCCGTCCTGGTCGCGGTCGGCGTCGCCGGATTCCAGGCCCTCCACCAGGGCCGAGGTGAAGACCGAGGGTTCGCCCTCGGACGAGTCGGCGACCGCGGCGCCCTCGAAGGCGTACTCCATCGCCGATGAGGCCGTGATGACGGCTCGGCCGCTGCCGCCGAACTGTTCCTCCAGGCCGATGGCGCCGCCCGCGCGGGCGACCATACCGCGGCCGAACGCGCCGGAGTAGCAGCAGTCCAGGAGCAGCACGATGCGGCGCGAGCGGGAGCGGTTCATGCGGCGGGCCACGAAGTCCGCGCCGACCGCGGTGCCCGCCAGGCGGGAGAGTTTGGTGCTCGACGTGGCGAAGTGGAGTTCGCCCGCCTCGTCCTTCACGCCGTGGCCGGAGAAGTGCAGGACCAGGAGGTCGTCGGGCTCGCGGTCGGCGAAGAAGTCCTCCACGGCCTCGTTGACCTCGCTGGCCCGGGAGTTGATCAGGGTGCGAACGTGGAAGCCGCCGATGCGCGGGTCGGCCAGCACCTCGCCCAGGCGGGCGGCGTCGTGGGCGGGGGCGCGCAGCGACGACAGACCGGGGTCGGCGAACTCGTGGCTCGCGATGATCAGGGCGTAGCGGTGGAGGTGGCGGCCGAGCCACGCGGAACGTTCCGCCAGCTCCGCCTTCGTCGGCGCGCCGGTGAGTTCCAGGGCCTCGCCGTCCGCCTCGACCGTCACCGAACGCTCGCGGCGCTGGCCCAGCCACGACGAGACGGCGTTGATCAGCGCGGCCAGGACCGTGGACTGGGAGATCGTGGTCAGCAGCGTGCCGAGTTCGGCCACGTCGAGGGCTTTGGCGCCCGAAGGGGCCTCGCCGGGAACACCGGAGACCGCGACGACTTCACGCAGCTCGGACCGCAGGAAGGCGGTCAGCTGCTCGATGCGTTCGTCGTCGGCCCCGTCCTCGTGGACGCGCAGTGTGACGTCGGTCATAGCAGCCTCCTACCGGGAGGTCGCTCACCGGGCACAAAGCATTACGAGGGGTCGGACCCCCGGAAGGCGCCCCACCACAGGCCGAGCACCCCGGCGATCACGGTGGCGGTGAGCCAGCCGGTGAACCCGCTGCCGTCCAGGTAGGCCCAGAACAAGCCGACGACCGGCGCGGGCACCATGAACACCGCGTCAGCGCGCAGCTGGGCGGACAGGCCACGAGGTGCACGAGTCTCCGGATCGGGCTGCGCGGGGTTGTCGAGGCGACGGCCGCGCGGGTGCTTGGTCACCGGGCGGCCGGACGGGTAGACGGTCACGCCGTCGATGACGGCGACACGTCCCCCGCGCAGCTCGACGGAGGTCGGCGACGGCAGCGTCACGAGCACGGGGTCGTAGTAGACGGGCAGCCAGCGCTCGACCGGTCCGTCGATCTCCAGCCACGATCGCACCATGAGCCCCGATTGCAGCCGGATCCGCCGCACGGACACCGATTCAGACGCGGAACGCGCCGTGCGCACCGCGAGCAGCACCCGCACCGCACCGGCCAGGACCACCAGCAGCGCCACCGCGACGGAGAACGTCACGCCGCCCAGCGCCCGGTCGGTCTCCAGGAACAGGTCGGAGCCCGGGATCACGGCACGCGACGGGTCCGCCGGGTCGAACGCGACCTGCGTCTGCTTCCCGACGATCCGCGCCCCGTTCTCGTACGCGACGCTGGCGGTCCCGGACGGCCAGCGCACCTCGACCGCACCGTCCGAAAAGGACACCACGGAGCCCGTGTCACGAGCCGTCAGCGACGCCAGCACCGCGCGATCGTCCGAATAGGACAGCCACGAGAACAGCGCGACGACGAAGCACACGACCAGCACGACCGCCGTGGCGAGAAGACCATGGCGCAGCGCGCGAACCCGGGAACGCAGCAAGACCAGCTCCAAACAGAAAGAAACGGCCCGGCGGAAGGACCCGCCGGGCCGTTCGACAGCTCACTACATCATCACTCGGTGAAGCCCATGTGGATGTAGTCGTACGGACGGTTCGCGTACGCGACGGCACCGAAGTTGGCGACGTTGCTCTTCACCGCGACCGCGCCGGGCAGCTGGTAGAGCGGCAGCTGGGCGCCCAGCTCCCAGATCTTCTTGTCCGCCTCGTTGGCGAGCTCCAGGCGCTTGGTGTCGTCGAGCTCACCGTTGGCCTGCTCCAGCAGCTTGTTGACCTCTTCGGAGCCGATCCGGCCGTAGTTCTGGTTGGTGCTGGCCGGGTCGAGCGTGTAGATGCCCTTGCTGTCCGAGATCGGCGTGGCCGAGGCCAGCCAGCGGAAGCCGGTCATGTCGAAGTTGCCGACGTTCACGAACTGCTTGAAGAAGTCGGTCGACGGCACGGCCTGGATGTCGACCTTGGCGCCGACCTCCTTCAGCTGCGTCTGCACGAGCTTCGCGATGCTGTCCGAGACGGGGTTCGGCGTCGGGATGACGTACCGGATGACCAGTTCCTTGCCATCCTTCTTGCGGGTCTCGCCCTCGAGCTTCCAGCCCAGCTCGTCGAGCTGCTTCTTCGCGGCTTCCTTGTCGAACGCCGCGACGGCCGAGTTGTCCTTGTAGCCGGCGGAACCGAGCAGGAAGAAGTGGTTACCCGTGACCTGCGCGTCACCCTTCAGCATCTGACCGAGCAGAGCCGTGGTGATGACCTTGGTGTCGATGCCCTTCATCAGGGCGACGCGGAGCTTCGCGTCCTTCAGGATCGACGAGTCGGCGCCGTTGAAGGTGATGTGCGAGTAGTCCGGCGTGATCGCCTGACGGATGGTGACGCCCTGGATCGTCTTCGCCTTGGCGAAGTTGTCGATGCTGGAGCCGATGTCGAAGAAGTCGATCTGGCCGTTGGAGAGCGCGTCCGCGAGCGCGGGGCGGTCGACCTGACGGAAGGTGATCTTCTCGAGCTTGGGCTTGTCGCCCCACCAGTTGCTGTCGCGCACGACCGTGACGGTCTTGGCGGTGCGGTCGATCGTGCCGATCTTGAACGGACCGCCGGTGATCTTCGGCGCGTCGGCCCAGCCCTTGTTGAACTCCTCAGCCGAGGAGGACATGGACTTCGGGTAGAGCGGCGAGAACAGGCCACCCTTCCACTCGGCGAACTTCTTCTTGAACGTCACCTTGACGTCGAGGTCGGTCGCGCCCTTCTCGACCTTCTCGACGTCCTCGTAGCCGGTGGTGCCGGCGACCTCGTAGGCCTTGTCGGTCCCGTTGAGGGACTTCCACTGCGCCTCGAAGTCCTGCCAGGACAGCGCGGTGCCGTCCGACCACTTGGCCTTCGAGCTGATCTTGAACTCGAGGACCTGCGGGTCGGAGGAGGCGAGCTTCGCGTCGTCGAGGAAGTCCTTGTTGACCTCGATCGTCGAGTCGGCCTTCTGCTTGAACAGGTTCGGCATGACCGTGTCGATCATGCGACGACCGTCGGCGTTGGTGCCGTCGAGCTGGTTGTAGTTCCAGTTGTCCGGCAACTGGTCGACGGGCCAGCGGAACTCGCCGCCGTCCTTGACCTTGGACGCGTCCTGCGGGTTGATGTCCGCTTGGCCGATCGCGTTGTCCGCGCCCTTGAGCCCGGAGTCGGTCTTGCTGGGCCCCCCACACGCGGTAAGCGTGAGGGCGACGACGGCCAGCGCGGTCACACCCACCTTGGTACGTCGACTCACTGTCGTGAACCTCCCTCGTGCCCGGACACCAGTTGCCGGGGACACTGTTCCTTCGTGCTCGCAGGGCTTCTGAGGCGACGGATGCATCAGAGCACCTGACGGACTTGGGCGAAGTGGCAGGCGGCCTCGTGGTCGGGGGCCTGGACTTCGCGCGGCGGTTCGACCTCGATGCACTTGCGCTGCTGCTCGGGCGGCAGCGACGCGTGCAGGAAGCACCGCGTGCGGAAACGGCAGCCGGACGGCGGGTTCGCCGGGCTCGGCAGGTCGCCGGTGAGGATGATCCTCTCCCGCTGACGTTCCTTGACGGGGTCGGGAATCGGGATCGCGGACAGCAGTGCCTGCGTGTACGGGTGGCGCGGCGCGTCGAACACCGAGTCCACCTCGCCGATCTCGATGATCTTCCCGAGGTACATCACGGCCACCCGGTCCGCGATGTGGCGCACCACCGACAGGTCGTGGGCCACGAACAGGTAGGCCAGGCCCAGCTTGGACTTGAGCTCCTCCAGCAGGTTGATGACACCCGCCTGGATGGAGACGTCCAGCGCCGACACCGGCTCGTCGAGCACGACGAGCTTCGGTTCGAGCGCGAGCGCCCGCGCGATGCCGATGCGCTGCCGCTGACCGCCGGAGAACTCACCGGGGTAGCGCGACAGCTGCTCGGGACGCAGGCCGACGAGCCGCATGAGCTCCGGCACGCGCCGGTTGATCTCGTCCTTGGTGTAGCCGTGCACCTGCATCGGCTCGGCGATGCAGTCGTGGATCGTGATGCGCGGGTCGAGCGACGCCATCGGGTCCTGGAAGACCACCGACATGTCGCGGCGGATCGCGAAGCGGCGCTTGGCGTCCACTTCGGACGACTTCGTGCCGAGCACGGAGATCTCGCCGCCCATGGGCTTCTGGAGGTTGAGGATCTCCATCAGCGTCGTGGTCTTGCCGCAGCCCGACTCGCCGACGAGGCCCAGGGTCTCGCCCTCGCGGACGTCGAACGTGATGCCCGCGACCGCGTGCACGGTGCCGACCTGGCGCTTGAACACCACGCCCTTGTTGACCGGGTACTCCTTGACGAGGTTGTCGAGCCCCAGCACGACTTCGCGCTGCTCGCGCGGGATCTTCGCGACCTCGGGCTCGGGGGCCACCTCGGCACCGAAGATCTCGACGGCGGCCTCGGCGCCCTCGGCGTCGGCCGCGGCGATCTCGTTGGTGCGGATGCACGCGGCGCTGTGCTCGGCCGAACCGTCGACGTCCACCAGCGGCGGTTCGACGGTGTGGCAGGCGTCGACGACCATCGGGCAGCGCGGCGCGAACGGGCAGCCGTCCGGCAGGTCCGTGAGCGACGGCGGCTGGCCCTTGATCGGCACGAGCGCCTGCTTCTCGCTGACGTCGAGACGCGGGATCGAGCCGAGCAGGCCGAGCGTGTACGGCATGCGCGGCCGCTGGTAGATCTCGTCGACGTGGCCCTTTTCGACGGCGCGGCCCGCGTACATGACCATCAGCCGATCCGCGAACCCGGCGACGACGCCGAGGTCGTGGGTGATGATCACGATGCCCGCGCCGGTGACCTCCTGCGCGGTCTCCATCAGCTGCAGCACCTGCGCCTGCACCGTCACGTCGAGCGCGGTGGTCGGCTCGTCGGCGATGATCAGGTCGGGGTCGTTGGCGATCGCCATCGCGATCACCGCGCGCTGCCGCATGCCGCCGGAGAACTCGTGCGGGAACGCCTTGGCGCGCTCGACGGCGTTCGGGATGCCGACGAGGTCGAGCAGCTCGACCGCGCGCTTGGCCGCAACGGACTTGGACACCTTGCGGTGCACCAGGATCGCCTCGGCGATCTGGTCGCCGACGGTGTAGACCGGCGTCAACGCGGACAGCGGGTCCTGGAACACCATCGAGATGCGGCGGCCGCGGATCTTCGACAGCTCGCCGTCGTTCTGGCCGATCAGCTCGCGGCCCTGGAACTTGATGGAACCGGAGATGCGCGCCGAGGACGGCAGCAGGCCCATGACGGCGAGCGACGACACGGACTTGCCCGAGCCGGACTCGCCGACGATGCCGAGGACCTCACCGGGCGAGACGTGGTAGCTCAGGCCGCGCACGGCGTGGACGCGTCCGGACTCGCTGGGGAAGGACACGTGAAGGTCCTCGACCTGCAGAACCGGGCCGGTGGCGACCGGGTCGGCCGGAGTGTCGAACTGAAGCTCCGAGGTGGTCATCAGGCGGCCTTCTCCTTGGTGTCCTTCTTCTCCTTGCGGCGCACGCGCGTGGAGGTGGGGTCGAGCGCGTCGCGAAGCCCGTCGCCGACCCAGTTCACCGCCAGCACGAACACGACGAGGAAGCCCGCCGGGAACAGGAACAGCCAGGGGAAGGTCGTCGCGGACTCGGCGTTGAGTCCGATCAGGGTGCCGAGCGAGACGTCGGGCGACTGGACGCCGAACCCGAAGTAGCTCAGGCCCGTCTCGGCGAGCACGGCGGAACCGACGTTGATCGTCGCGTCGATGATGAGCAACGACGCCATGTTCGGCACGATGTGCTTCGCGATGATCTTGCGTGCGGGCTGGCCCATGAACTTGGCCGCCTTCACGAACTCGCGTTCCTTCAGCGTCAGCGTCATGCCGCGCACGATGCGGGCGGTGATCATCCACTGGAACGCCGCGAGCATCAGCACCAGCAGGAACCACGACTTGCCGCGGAACCACGGGCTCAGGATCGCGATGATCAGGAACGACGGCAGCACCAGCAGCAGGTCGACGACCCACATGAGCGCCTTGTCGGCGGCACCGAGGAAGTAGCCGGCGGCGGCACCGACGATCGCGGCGACGGTCGTCGAGATCAGCGCCACGAGCAGGCCGATGATCAACGACTTCTGCAGCCCGCGCATCGTCAGCGCGAAGATGTCGGTACCGATCTTGTCGGTGCCGAAGATGTGCTCGGAGTAAGGGGGCTCCAGGAACGCGGTGTAGTCCTGGGTGTCGTAGGACCACTTCGTCAGGAACGGGCCCACGAACGCCATCAGGTACATGCCGACGATGAGCACCAGGCCGACCAGAGCCAGCTTGTTGCGCATGAATCGGATGAGCACGAGCCTGCCGCGCGTCATCGCCTTGCCCGGTTCGGGCGCCGCGTCGACGGGGCCACCGGAGGCGGCACCGGTGGTTCCGGCGGCGTCGCCCTCGTTGAGGATCACGGTCACGTCGTCGTCACCTTGCCTAGTTCACGCGGATTCGGGGGTCGAGCGCGGCGTACAGCACGTCGGCGAGCCAGCCGGAGAACAGCACGCACACCGCGACGAAGAGCGTCACCGTGGCGGTGATGTTCGTGTCCTGCGCCGAGATGCCGGTGACGAGCCAGTCACCCATGCCGAACCAGCCGAAGATCCGCTCGGTGAACGTGCCACCGACGACGAGCAGGCCGAAACCGAACGCGAACAGGGTCGCCATCGGGATCAGCGCGGTGCGCAGGCCGTGCTTGAACAGCGCCTTGCGGCGGGTCAGCCCCTTGGCCTGGGCGGTGCGCAGGAAGTCGCTGCCGAGCACGTCGAGCATCGACGAACGCTGGTAGCGGCTGTAGTAGGCGATCTGGCCGAGAGCGATCGCGAGCGTCGGCACGATCAGGTGCTGCAGCCGGTCGCCGAGGTGCTCGAACCAGTTGCCCTGGAATCCGGGTGTCGTCTCACCGACGAAGATCAGCACGTTCGTGCCGATGGAGTCGTTGATCCCCTGAGCGCCCATCTTGAGCAGCGTGCCCAGCACGAACACCGGCGTGGACAGCAGTATGAAGCTGAACAGGGTCGCGAAGTAGTCGCTGAACTTGTACTGCCGGATCGCGCTCACCACACCGAGCAGCACGCCGAACAGGATGCCGATGGTGATGCCCAGCAGGAACAACCTCAAGCTCACGCCGATGCGCCTGCCGAGCTCGTCGGTGATCGGGCGATCGGTGATCGTGCGGCCGAAGTCGCCCTGCACCACCCCGCCCATCCACGTGACGAACCGCTGCGGGATCGGCTGGTCGAGGTGCAGGTCTCGTTTCTTCGCCTCGATCGACGCCGCCGGTGGCGGTGGGTTGCGTTGTTGCAGCACCCCGATCGGGTCAAAGGTGGCGGAGGCCAACGTGAACGCGAGGAACGTCGCCACAAGGGCTAGCACCACGTAGTTGACCAACCGCCGCAACAGAAATCCGGCCACCCGTGTTCAGTCCTCTCCCCGGTGGTTGCGACATCGGCACACTGGATTGCAGTGGACGAGTTGCAAGAGATTAACCGCCGATCTGGCGGACCGCTGCCCACCCCCACCATTACGCGGGGGCCCACTGACCGGGCCATAGTCACCCATGCGTGGAGGAAAGGTCGGCCGAACTGCCACATCAACAGTTGACTCTCGCCAATTGTGTGCCGAAGCGTGACCATTGTGCGGCCGGATCGCCGTATTCACCGTGAAGTTCTGTCTCACCACGGATGGATGTGACGCATCTGGGTGAATGCATTGACCAGAAGATGTGGGACAAGCAGCGCAATGTGATCAGAAACCGGGCATCACGCTGTGGAGCCCCTTGTGACTGCAGGGTTACTGCATCGATCAGGAGCAGGTCAGGCCTCCGTCCAGCGGACCGGGAGCTGGACCACCCCGCCCACCAGCTGTTCCGTCCTCCTGCTCAGTGCGGCGAGGTCTCCGGCTAGGCCGAACGTCGTGAAGCGCGTCACAAGGGCTTCGAGGGTCTCGGTCAGTTCGACCCTGGCGAGCGGCGCCCCGACGCAGAACCGGAAGCCGTGCCCGAACGACAGGTGCGGGTTGGGGACGCGCGGGAGGAAGGCGGCGGGGTCGGGGAAGCGGTGCTCGTCGCGGTTGGCCTGGTCGATGCCGAGCAACACCAGGTCGCCGGCCGGGATGGTCGTTCCCTCGACCTCGACGTCGGCCATCGCGTACCGGGGCAGCCCGGAGTCCTCCGAGCGGGTCGACACGGGTGAGCGGTGGCGCAGCACCTCCTCGACGGTGGCGGGGATGCTCTCCGGATTTCGTTTGAGCACGTCCCACTGGCCGGGGTGGAGGCCGAGCAACATCACCGCGCGGTCGATCGCGGAGACCGTCGTCTCGTGGCCCGCGAACAGCAGACCGGCGCTGAGCTGGGCTATTTCCTGTTCACGGGCGCCTGGATTCTGCTCGATCATGCGAGTTATGACGTCGTCGCCCGGATTTGCCTTCTTCAGCGCGACGAGTTCGCTCATGTATCCCCAGAGCTTCGCATAACCCCGCAGCGACTTCTGCTCGTCGTTCAGCGTGCTCATGGCCTCTGACCAGTGGCGGAACTCTTCCCGGTCCTCCGCGGGGACACCCAGGAGTTCGCAGATCACCAGCACCGGCAGCGAGAACGACACCGCCTCGTGGAAATCGGCGGGCTGGTCCTGTTCCACCAGGTCGTCGAGCAGGTCGTGCAGCAGCTGACGCACCCGTGGGCGCATCGCCTCCATGCGCTTCGCGGAGAACTCCGGCGCGAGCATTCCGCGCATCCACGCGTGCCGCTCGTTCTCCTCCTCCGCGGTGGCCTTCTGCGGCCTGCCGAGGATCGCGGAGGTGGTGAACCTCGGCGCGTTGTCCGGGTCGGCGTGGCCGCGGCCGAGCCTGCGGTCCGCGAGCAGGGCCTTGACCTGGTCGTAGCCGGTGATCAGCCAGGCCTCGTCACCGGCGGGGGTGGGTACGCGCTTGATCGCCATCGGTCTCCCCTTAATCCGTCGCATACGACGCGTCGCATGCAACGTACCCCTAGACTGGCCGTTGTGGCTGAGGTTTTCGAGGACGCGGAGTCGGTGATGGCGCACCTGCGCGCGTTGCGGCAGGAGCTGCTGACGACGGCCGTCGACCCGTCCAGCGACCAGGCGCGCAAGGGACTGACCGCACCTCAGGTCGAGCTGATCAGATCGCTGGTGGTGGAGGGCTCGGCGACGGTCACCGAGCTGGCGCGGCGGCTGAGCCTGTCGCACTCCACGACGTCCGGGATCGTCGACCGGCTGCAGGCGCGCGGACTCGTGACGCGGGAACCCGATCCGCACGACCGCCGGTACACGCGGATCGAGGTGACCGAACCGGTGCGGGGCTACACGCGCGAGATCTCCGAAGGGCCGTACGGGCGGCTGGCCCGAGCACTGGACGCGGCCTCCCCCGCGGAGCGCAAGGCCGTGCTGGACGGACTGGAGACGTTGCGGGCCTTGCTCTCTAGGTGAGGCGCCACAGCCGGCCGCCGGCGATCACGAACACCTGGTCGCCGACCTTCTCCGCCGCCACCACCTTGCCGGACGGGCCCTTCGCCGGGCGTTCGTCCTTTTCGGACACCAGCTTGACGCCGCCGTGGTCCACGAGCAGCGTCGGCGTGCCGTTGACGTCGACCGGGGCCGCCAGGGTGTCGTCGTCGCCGACCGGGACGTCCGGCGTGGTCAGCTTCTTCCAGTCCGGGCCCGACCACCAGGCGAGCTTGCCCTTGCTCCGCCCCACGACGTGACAGGTGCCGTCCCAGCAACGGGCGGCCAGCGCGGCGTCGCCGTCGGGGAGGGTCGAGGTGGTCCAGGTGGTGCCGTCGAACCGCCAGACCGCGGCGCTCACCACGCCCTTCGCGATCTGCCAGCCCACGACCAGGGCGCCGTCGCCGTCGGGGGTGACGGCCAGCGGGAACCGGAGGAGTTCCTGCGAGCTCTCCAGCACGGTGCCGGCGGACGGCTGCCGGGTCCAGGTGTCGTCCGCGAAGGTCCAGGCCGCGAGGTCGAGGCCGGCCTTGTCGCTCTGCCAGGTGCCGATGATCAACGGACCCTTGGCGGTGCGCACCGGGCCGATCAGCTCTCCCGCGCCGTAGCCGCCGAACGTGCTGAAGGCCTGCGGTTTCTCGTTGATGGCACGGGTGTCGCCGGTCCAGGCGCTCCAGCGGACGTTGCCGTGCGCGCCGCCGCGTTCGCCGCCGACGCCGGTGATCGTGGTGCCGTCGGAGGTGATGCCGTACCAGTGCGCTTCCTTGCCGTACGGGGTCGCCGGGGTCAGCCTGGAGTTGCTCAGCGCGCCGTCTTTGGTCCGCGTCACGAGTTCCGGGTGGTCGGACGGACGGGTGCCGATGACCAGCATGTCGCCGTGCGTCGCCAACGCTTCGGGCGTGGCCGTGAGGTCGACCGCCGTGAAGCCGACCGTGTTGTCCGCACCGCCTGACGAGCAGCCGGCGAGGACCAGCAAAACCGCGAGCGTCAACCTCCGCATGCGGGTCAGTATCGACCACATGCGCCCCGAACCAGGTCAGGTCCTGCACTTCTCCGAAGATCCGTCGATCACCCGGTTCGTCCCGCACCTGGCGGCGACCGCGCGGCAGCCCGGTGAGTACGTGTGGGCCGTGGACGCTCGGCGCTCCCCCGACTACTGGTTTCCCCGGCAGTGCCCGCGGGTGATGACGTGGACCGCCACGAGCAGGGTGCACGCGATCGAGTACGGGTGGCTGGAACGGATGCGGACCGTCGAGCTGTACGCGTACCGGTTCGACGCGAGCGCGTTCACGCCGTTCGGCGAGGACGGCCCCGGCGGTGGGCACGCCCACGTCGCGACCGAACCGGTGGTGCCGCTGGGTCCGGCCGACGCGTCGGCGACCTGTTCGCGCTGCACGAGGAGGCGGGGATCGAACTGCGCCTGCTGGCCAACCTCTGGCCGTTCTGCGACGAGGTCACCGGCAGCGGGCAGGAGTTCAGCGGCATCCGGCTGCGCAACGCCCTGCCTCGTTCAATGGAATGATCAGCGCCCATGCGGGTGCTGCTGGTGGAGGACGACGAGCCGATCGCGGAATCGCTCACGCGAGGGCTGTCCCGCTACGGGTTCGAGGTCCGGTGGGTGCGCACGGGCGCGGAGGCGCTGACGGCCGGAGACTTCGCCCTCGTGCTCGTCGATCTGGGGCTGCCCGACATGGACGGCCTCGACGTCTGCCGTGAGCTGCGGGCGCGCGGGGACGTGCCGATCATCGTGATCAGCGCACGGTCCGACGAGGTCGACCGGGTGGTCGGGCTGGAGATCGGCGCCGACGACTACGTCACCAAACCGTTCGGGGTGCGCGAGGTCGTCGCACGAATGCGTGCGGTTCTCCGGCGCGCGCAGCCTGCTCAACGCGAACCCGACACCCACGGGCGGGTGCGCATCGACCGGCGCGGACGTCGGGTGCACCTCGACGGTGGCGAGGTCGAGCTGACGCCGAAGGAGTTCGACCTGCTGGCGTTCCTGGCCGAGGAACCGGGCGCGGTGTTCACCCGCGAGCAGATCATGGAGGCGGTGTGGGACGAGAACTGGTTCGGCCCCACCAAGACGCTCGACGTGCACGTCGGAGTGCTGCGCCGCAAGCTCGGTGACGCGGCCTCGCTGGAAACCGTGCGGGGCGTGGGATTCCGGCTGGTGCTCTCGTGATCCGCCAGCTCGCCTGGAGCTACGTGCTGCTGGTGGCGGTGGCGATCGCCGCGTTCACGGTGCCGGTGGCGTTCACGCTGAACAGCCAGATCTACGGCGACGCCGTGAACACCGCACGCCGCGAGGCCGACACCGCCGCGTTGCTGCTCGCCTCGGGCGACACCAGGTCGTTGAACGCCTTGGTGGACGCCTACGAACGCCAGACGCCCGGCCAGATCGACGTGCTGGAGCCCCAAGGGGAATCGACGGTCTGGGACGACGAGGGGCTGAAGCTCACGGTGCCGGCGAAGGCACCGGACGGCAAGGTCGTCGGTGCGATCCGGCTGTCCTATCCGGACGGTCCGATCACGCAACGGCTGTGGCAGATCTGGGGTTTCCGGGCCGCACTCGCCGTGGGTGTGCTGATCCTGGCTGCGTTCCTGGGCCTGTGGCTGGCGCGCAGGGTCACCCGGCCGTTGCGCGAGCTGAACGCGATGGCGGGCCGGCTGCGCGACGGCGACCTGTCCGCGCGGGCCGAGGAGACCGGACCGCCGGAGACCCGCACCCTGGCCAGGACGCTGAACACCGCCACCGAGACGATCGGCACGCTGGTCGGCTCGCAACGGGCGTTCATCGGCGACGCCTCCCACCAGCTCCGCACGCCGCTGACCGCGCTGCGGCTCTCGCTCGACAACGTGGCCGACGGCGTCGACGACCCGGTGGTCCGCGAGGACGTCGAGATGGCGACGGCCGAGGTCGTGCGGATGTCCCGGCTGGTCAACGGGTTGCTGGCGCTGGCACGGGCGGAGGCGGACGTCCCCCACCCCGAACCGGTGCAGGTGCTCGACGTCGTCGCGGAACGGTTCACCGCGTGGCGCGCCGCCGCCGACGAACGCTCGATCTCCCTGGTCAGCGAGGGTTTCGACATCCGCGTCCTCGCGACGCCCGGCCACCTCGAGCAGGTGCTGGACAACGTGCTGTCCAACGCGCTGGAGGTGTCCCCGGACGGCGCCGCGATCCTCATCCGCACCACCCGGCCGGGCCTGGTGGAGATCATCGACGCCGGCCCCGGCCTGCCGGAGGCCGACCGGGCGCGGGCGTTCGACCGGTTCTGGCGCGGTCAGGGCCTCACCGGCAAGGGCGGCTCCGGCCTCGGCCTCGCGATCGTCAAGCAGCTCGTCACCGACGACGGCGGCGCGGTGTCGCTGGAGGCCTCGTCCAGCGGCGGGTTGTGCGTGCGGATCAGACTTGCTCCGGCATCGCCGACGAGTGGTGGTTCACGATGAGCCACTTCCCGCCGATCTTCTCGTAGACGAACGTGTAGCGGGCGTCCACGGTCGACGCCTTGCCGTCCTTGGTGAGCGCGAACCGGTAGGTGCCCGCGTCGATCGCGTCGTCGGCGTCCAGGACGGCGACGTGCGAGTCGAGGATCTCCCCGCTCGGCTTGTTCAGCAGGAAGTGCTCGAAGTAGTCGACGATCTCGGCCCGCGTGGACCGCACCTGGTTCGACACCGTGGGCAGCAGGACCGCGTTCGGAGCGTAGCGATCGGCCACCTTCTGGGCGTCCCCCGTGGCGAGGGCGTTGTTCCAGTCGGCGAACAACGCCTTGACCTGCTCGGTCGTCGGCGCCACGTCCGTTCCAGCGGCGGTTTGTGCTGGGGCGCTGGAACATCCGACGAGCAGGGCGGTGACCCCGGTCAGTCCGGCGGCGCCGATGAGGTGCTTGCGCATCGTGTCGTTCTCCCCGATCGAGTGGCTGTTGAGATCCACTTTCGGGGTACGACGGGAAGCGCTCGGACAGGAGAAGCCCAGCACCGGGACAAGGTTTCGGAAAGCCTGGTAAACGTGGACGTATGGGACTTCTCAGCGGAATGATGGGGAACGCGTCGAAGCTCGACCCGCGGGACGCCGCGAAGGAGTTCGGGCGGCTGCTGGCGCAGGGGGAGCAGATCCACGCGGCGTACCAGCTGGTGCGGGACTCGTTCCTGTTCACCGACCGGAGGCTGATCCTGGTCGACAAGCAGGGCATGACGGGCAAGAAGGTCGAGTACCACTCCGTGCCGTACAAGGCGATCACGCAGTTCTCGGTCGAGACCGCCGGCCACTTCGACATGGACGCGGAGCTGAAGATCTGGATCTCCAGCGCCGACGCCCCGATCTCCAAGCAGTTCGGCAAGGGCGTCGACGTCTACGAGGTGCAGGCACTGCTGGCCACGTTCACGGCCCGGTAGGGGCTAGCGGGCCTGCAGCATCGGGCGGAACTTGTCGCGGTACGCCCACGCCAGTCCGATCTCGGCGGCGACCACGAACAGGGCCATGCCGATGCCCGACGGCTCCAGGAAGACGTGGAACAGGAAGATGTTCACGACCATCGGAGCCAGCAACGCGAGCGCCAGCGGGACGAACCGGCCGGCGACCAGCAGGACACCGGCGACGACCTGCACACCGGACGCCAGCTGCAACATGTAGCCGGTCGCGTAGAGCGCCGCGCTGAACGCCACCCCGGCGGGTGCCATCGTGCTCGGATCCGGTGCGGGCATGAAGTTCAGGAACCCGTTCAGGCCGGTGACGGTGAACAGCAGACCGGTCAGCACGCGGGTCACGAGCGTCGCGTGCCGGGCGGCGGCGGACCTGCGAACGACAACGGCGGGGGTGGTGATCGTGGCGGTCATGTCGAGTTCCTCCTGGGGTGTCGTGTCCTTCCACTGATGCGTCGAACGGGCACCAGTCCGGATCGACACGACAACCCAGAAAATCTTCGAAAATCTTGTCCGCGCTGGTCAGGCGTCTGCCTTGGCGGCGCGCACGTGCTCGGCGACCGGGCTGAGCTTGAGCCAGTCCGGCAGGCCGCGCACCACCCAGCGCGTCCCGGTCAGCTCGATCGTGCCCGCGCGCACCGCGTCGAGCAGGCCGACCTCGCCCTCCCACATCCGGTAGAGCGTCGCGATGTCGGACGCCAGCACGGCGTCGACCTCCAGGCCGGGGTCGGTGTAGCAGATCGAGGCGTCGCCGGGTTCGACGACGAGCCAGAACGTGCGGCGCCGGTCGTTGATGCGGACCTCGATGTTCGCGCGCTTGGTCAGCGTGCCGGTGTCGACGCGGCCGTGCATCCACCACATCAGCACCTCGGGGTCGAGCTCGTCGGCCCGCGGATCGCCGAACGCGTACCGGGCGCCCCAGTCGGCGAGACCGAACACCAAGGGGCGCAACGCCAATCCCGGTGGCGTCAGCGTGTAGCCGTCACCGTTGCGTTGCACCAGACCGGCGTTCGCGAGCTGCCGCAGCCGTCGTGACAGCAGGGCCCGCGAGAGTCCCGGCAGGCCGCGGGACAGCTCGTTGAAGCGCGAGGCACCGATGAGCATGTCCCGCACGATCAGCAACGTCCACCGGTCGCCCAGCACCTCGACGGCGCGGACGATCGGGCAGTACTGCGCATACGTCCTCACAGGGAAAGTCTCCGTCGCCGGCGGCGATTCGTTACCGCCGTCCGGTTCACTTTCAGAACTACCTGCGGGGCTTGCGCGTTCTTACGTTTGTCGCATGACAACACTTGAGACACCGCGGGTGACCAGCACGTTCCCCACCGTGACCAGAGACGACGACGCGAAGTTCACGGACATGGCCGCGCGCATCGGCGCGATCGCGGCGGCCCACGCGTCCGAGCACGACCGCGACGCCACGTTCGTGAGCGAGGCGTACGAGGCCATGCGCGAGGAGGGCTACCTGGCGTTGGCCGTACCCGAGGAACTGGGCGGGCTCGGCGCCACGATGCGCCAGGTCTGCTACGCCCAGGCCGAGCTCGCCCGGCACGACGGCGCCACCGCGCTGGCCGTCACCATGCACCTGTACCTGACGCTGATGCAGGGATATCGCCGGCGCAAGGGCGCCCCGGACGCGGAGGGCGTGCTGCGGCGCGTGGCCGCGGAAGGCCTGGTCATCGCGACCAGCGGCGGCTCGGACTGGCTGTGGCCCACGACGACGGCGACGCCGGTGGACGGCGGTTTCCTGGTGAACGGCCGCAAGGCGTTCTGCAGCCAGTCGCCGCGCGCGAACGTCGTGGCCACGTCCGCTGTTCTCGGTGACGAGGTGCTGCACTTCAGCGCGCCGCTGAACGCGGACGGCGTGCGCGTCGAGGAAACGTGGGACACGCTCGGCATGCGCGGCACGGCCAGCCACGACGTGGTGCTGGAGGACGTGTTCATCCCGGCGGAGAAGATCGCCGCCCGCCGGCCGTACGGCGAGTTCGGCGCACCCCTGTTCGCCGCGGTCGTCCACTTCGCACCGGTGTGCGGGGCGACTTACTTCGGCATCGCGTCGGGCGCGCGGGACGTGGCCGTGCGGACGACGTCGAAGAACGCCACCCGGCAGATCGGGTTGATGGACTACAAGCTGCGCACCGCGTGGTGGTCGCTGATGGGCTCGGTCGAGGAACTCGGCGACGACTACACGGCCAACGCCGAGTCGACCATCACCGTGATGCTGGCCAAGCGGCAGGCCGTCGTGGAGGCCATCGAGGTCGTCGACCTCGCGATGGAGGTCCTGGGTGGACGGTCGTTCTTCAAGCGGTCGCCGCTGGAGCGGGCCTACCGCGACGTGCGCGCCGGAACGTTCCACCCGCTCACGCCCGAGGCCACACTCATGTACGCGGGCAAGGTCGCACAGGGTGACTCCGGTGTTACTGAATAACTTCAAGTTGTAGGTGTACCAAGGGTTTGCGAGGATGCGGGTCCGTCTCATCTGAAGGAGCGATTCCGGTGGCCACTCGCCTCAACCCGTACATCAGCTTCGACGGTCAAGCCCGCCAGGCGATGGAGTTCTACCACTCGGTCTTCGGCGGCGAACTGAAGATCAACACCTTCGGCGAGTTCGGCATGCAGGACACGCCGCAGGCCGACCAGATCATGCACGCGCAGCTGGAGACCGACCTCGGCTACACGATCATGGCCGCCGACACGCCTCCCGGCATGGAGTACAGGTCCGGTTCCAGCATCACGGTGTCGCTGTCGGGCGACGAAGAGGTGCTGCGCGACTACTTCAACGCCCTCGCCGAGGGCGGCAAGGTCGGTACGCCGCTGGAGAAGCAGATGTGGGGCGACGAGTACGGCGACCTCGTCGACAAGTTCGGCGTCAGCTGGATGGTCAACCTGGGCGGCCTGGGCTGACCACCGCGGCACTCGATCACTTCGGGCCGGGGCTGCGGAAGTAGCCCCGCCCGCCGTGCTGACGCATCATGTGGACCATGAGCGAGCGTCTGCGGGGTGTGGTCGGCCAACTCGCGATCCGGCCGGGTGACCGGGTGCTGGAGATCGGCTGCGGTCAGGGCGTGGCCGCCACCCTGGTGTGCGAACTGCTGTCCACCGGCACGCTCACCGCGATCGACCGCTCCACCAAGATGATCGAGGCCGCGACCCGCCGCAACGCCCCGTACGTGGCGTCGGGCAAGGCCGAGTTCCTCATCGCGTCGCTGGAGGACATGAACCTCGGCGACCGGCGGTTCGACCTGGTGTTCGCGGTGCGGGTCGGGCTGTTCCACCGCGATCCCGGCCGCGCGAACGCCCTGCTGGAACCGTGGCTGGCGCCCGGTGCGCGGGTGCTCTCGTTCTTCGACGTGCCGGTCTAGATCCGGCCGAACAGGTCGGTGATCAGCTTCTTCGACGGCTCGACGCCCGCCGGGGACATCACTTCGATCTGGGTCTTGCCCTTGCGGGCGGCGACCGTGTGCTGCGCGGTCTCGGCGCCGCCGGCCGTGGCCTCGTAGGCCTCGTCGAACAGGCCCTCGAGCGCCTTGGCCTTCTCCGGCTTGCCCTTGGCGAACGTCGTGGCGGTCGCGTTGGCCGTGAACCGCACCTCGACCGGCATGCCCGCGCCCACGTAACGGCAGGTCGTGACCGCCTTGTCGACGGTCTCCTGCTGGCCTTGCAGCCGCAGTCCGAGCGCCTTGCCCACGACGGAGGAGTTGGCGTTCGCGCAGTTCGGGCCGTTGCCGGCGGCCTGCTCGACGGTCGTCGGGGCGGGCGGCACCTGGGACGGCGCGGCCTCCGGGGTGGAGGTGCAGGCGGCGAGCAGGAACGCGGCGGCGGCGAGAAGGGTGATGCGCACATCCCTTCATCGGGCCTGCCGCCGCCGCGTTACCCCGTTCAGGCGCGGCCGGCGAGCCTCACCCGGCCGTCGTACCCCGGTCAGGGGCGTCCAGGGTCTGCCGGAGGATCTCGTCGACACGGGCGTCCCAGTCCACCTCGGCGACCGCGCCGCCGAGCACGGACACCGCTGCCAGCGTCACCGTTCCCTCGACGTCGGCGGTCAGCACCGGGACCTGCGCCGTGGTGGTGAACGCCGTGCCCTGCGGCGCGGTCCGCGACTCCTCGCCGGTCCAGCCCCGCACGCCGACCAGCGGTGACGGCAGGTCCGTGGCCCAGCCGGTGAGTTCGGCCCTCGTGCCGGGCGGTGCGCCGATCACGCGGTGGATCCGCAGTTCCTGGTCGTCCCAGACGGCCGTGACGCTCTCGATCCGCAGGCCCGGCACCATGGGCTGGTTCGCGTCGAACACCGGGCGGTGCCAGGACGCGGCCCAGTTGTCCGCCGCTCCCAGCGGGTGGATCCGCCTGCGCACGCTGCGATCACCCCGGACGACCAGGCTGAGGTGGTTGTCGGCGAGGTTGTGCTTCGCGGTCGGGCCGCTGGCCGTCGAGTAGGCGAAGCGGCTGTAGAGCGGGTCGTCCTCGGTCGCGTGCTCGCCCTCGAACGGCCGGACGTGGTCGCTGCCGTGGTTGTGCAGCCGCGTCACGCCGTTGTGCCGTTGGATCAGGAAACCCGGTCCCGGCAACGCAAGCGTTCGGTCCTCGTCCTGGCTCTCCTGCGGTGCCGTCCACAGTGGATGATCGGGACCGGCCAGCAGGCAGACGAACGCCTTCGACGCCCAGTACGGCGAGGCCGGTCCGGAGTAGGGCTGGAGACTCGCCTCGTGCGGGCCGTGCCAGCCGAGGCTGAGCAGGCCGTCGGACAGCGAGCCCCGGTCGAGGAAGTACCGGAGGGTCCGGCCGATGAGGTGGCGGGAGTGGCCGGGGCTCAGCGGTGTCTCGCCGGTGACCGCGCCCAGCGCCACGGCCGACGCGGCGGCGAAGCGGTAGGTGAGCGACCGTCCGAAGTAGAGCGGGGCGCCGTCCGCGCCGAACAGCAGGGGGAAGCTCTTCAGGTGCTCGCGCAGGTGGGTGGTGATCGGCCGGCCGTTCAGGTGCGCGTCCAGTGCCGGGTAGAGGTGCAGCGCCCAGCCGTTGTAGTGGTCGAACGCGCGTCCGTCGCCGTCGGAGTACCAGCCGTCGCCGACGTACCAGCCCTCCAACAGTTCCATCGCACGGTCCTGCGCCTGGCGGGTCTCGTCGTCACCGCGGCCGGCCGACTCCAGGAACGACGCCACGGTGTACGGGAAGAAGTACCAGTTGTTGGCGGCGGGAACGTGCCGCAGTGCCTCCCGCAGCCAGGCCTCCGCCCGGTCCTGCACCGCCTCGGGCAGCTTGTCCCACAGCCACGGTTTGGTGAGGCGCAGGCCCAGCGCGACCGAGGCCGACTCGACCATGGGCTGGCCGACGTCGACGATCGCGGGCCACTCCCCCGCCGTGCCCGCGGTCAGGCCCGCGGCGTAGCGCTCCAGCAGGTTGTGCGGGTCGTCGCCGTGCGCGGTGCGGAAGGCGGCGGCGAGGAACGTGCGCGCGTAGCCCTCCAGGCCGTCCGACCGGACACCGCTGCGGGAGGGGCGGCCCGGGAGGTCGAGGAAGGCCTGGTCGGGGGACGCGTACCGCCAGGCGGCGGCGAGCAGGTCGTCGGCGGTCGCCACCCAGTGGTCGCGGGTGAGGTCGGGGGTGTGGAGTTTCACGCGGTGGGTTCCCTTCGCTCGGCCTGGAGTCTCATGCGATCCACTCTCTTCGTTCCGGCGGCACCGGTGTCTCGAACCCCTCCCCCGCCACCCATCGGCGGACCTCGGCCAGCGCGTGCAGGCCGAGGCGGTCCCACTCGTTGCCCTGCGACCCGGCCAGGTGAGGGGTGATGAGCACGTTGTCGTTGCGCCACAACGGGTGGTCCGCCGGCAGAACCTCGGGATCGGTCACGTCCAGCACCGCCCGGATCCGGCCGGCCTCGCCCGCCAGTGCGTCCTGGTCGACGACGGCGCCGCGGGCGGTGTTGATCAGCACCGCGTCGTCGCGCAGCAGGCCGAGCAGCTCACCGCTCACCAGTCCCCTGGTCTGCGGCAGCAACGGCGTGTGCACGCTGACCACGTCGCTGCGTTCGAACAGCTCGGCGAGGCTCACGGACTCGGCACCGTCCACTTCGGTCACGAACGGATCGTGCACCAGCACCTGGAAATCGTAGGGCGCCAGCAGCTCGATCACCCGCCGGCCGATCATCGACGCGGACAGGATGCCGACCGTGGCGCCGAAGTTGCCGACGGACGGCGAGACCCCGTACACCGACATCCGCTTGGTCTCGCGGTACTCGCGGGCGCGTTCGAGCACCCGCTTGCCGGTCAGCAGGATCATCGCGACGGTGTACTCGGCGACCGGCAGCGCGTTGGCCTGGGCGGCCGACGACACCGCGATGCCGCGGTCCCAGCAGGCGTCGGTGACGAAGCCCTTGACCGACCCGGCGGTGTGCACGATCGCCTTCAGGCTCGGCAGCCGGTCGAGCACCTCGGCGGTGATCGGCGGGCAGCCCCAGCCCGTGACGAGCAGGTCGACGTCGGGCACCCCGGCGAAGTCCTCGCTGACGCCCTCGAAGTCGCACAACGCCTTCAGGTCGTGGAGCACGGGCGCGAGGACGGCGGCGGCGGCCTCCTCCGACATCACGCCCGCGGCCCTCACTTGACGGCTCCCGCGGTCATGCCGGCCTTCCAGAACCGTTGCAGCAACATGAACGCGAGAATCAGCGGCAGCACCGCGAAGAGAGATCCCATGATCACCACCGGGTAGTACTCGGGAGACACCGTGGCCGAACTGTTCCACTGGTAGAGGCCAAGGCTGACGGGGTAGAGCTTCTGGTCGGACAGCATCACCATGGGCAGGAAGAAGTTGTTCCAGATCGTGGTGAGCTGGAACAGGAACAGCGTCACCATGCCCGGCCCGAGCATCCGCAGCGCGACCTTGAAGTACGTGGCGAGATCGCCCGCGCCGTCGATGCGCGCGGCCTCCAGCACCTCGTCGGGCACGTAGCCCTGCGCGAAGATCCGGCCGAGGTAGACGCCGAACGGGTTGAACAGCGCCGGGATGAACACCGCCCAGAACGTGTTCACCAGGCCCGCCCCGGACGCCATCAGGTACAGCGGCAGCGCGAGCACGGTCTGCGGCACCATGACCGCCGCGAGGACGAGCCCGAAGAGCTTCTCCTTGTGGCGGAAGGAGTACTTGTCGAACGCGTACCCGGAGGCGATCGAGATGAACGCGCTGACGGCGGCACCGATCACCGCGTACAGGAGGCTGTTGAGGTACCAGCGCCCGTACAGGCCCTTGTCCATCGCGAACAGGTTCTTGACGTTCTCCACCAGCGAGAAGCCGCCGAACAGGTCGCTGTTGAACAGTGCGTCGACGTTCTTCGTGGCGGCGAGCACCAGCCACATCACCGGCAGCAGGGTGTAGAGCACCGAGACGCCGATGACCACGTTCACCGTGGTCCGGCCGAGGAGGGTCATCAGGCGGCCTTCCTGTTCGTCCAGCGGGTGACGCCGAAGGACAGCGCGACCGTGAAGGCCAGCAGGATCACGGACGCGGCCGCGGCGAGGCCGTAGTTGTTGCGGGTGAAGGCCGCGTCGTAGATGTACATGCTCGGCGAGAACCGGGCGCTGATCATCGGGGTGGACTGGCTGAGCAGCACGGGTTCGGTGAACAGCTGCAGCGCCCAGATGAGCGTGAAGATGCCGACCGTGACGATCGCGCCGCGCACCAGCGGCGCCTTGATCCGCAGCGCCTGCTTGACCGGGCCCGCTCCGTCCACGACGGACGCTTCCAGGACTTCGCGCGGCACGGCCTGCAACGCCGCGTAGAAGATCACCATGTTGTAGCCGAGGTTGCTCCACAGGGCGATGTTCACGATCGACGGCAGCACGGTGTTGATGCCGAGGAAGTTGATCTGGATGTCGGCCTTGGCGAACAGGTCGATGATCGGGCTCAGGCCCGGTGTGTAGAGGTAGAGCCAGATCAGGGCGGCGATGATGCCCGGCACGGCGTGCGGCAGGTAGAGGCCCATCTGCATCCAGCTGCGCAGCTTCGCCACGCCGGAGTCCAGCAGCAGCGCGAGGGTGAGCGCGCCGACGACCATCAACGGGATGTAGAGCAGGCAGTACAGGACCACGGTCAGCAGCCCGTTGAGGAACGTCGGGTCGCTCAGCACGGCGACGTAGCTGCGCAGGCCGACGAACACCGTGCTCTCCGGGCCGAAGCCCAGTCCCGGCTGGTCGGCGGCGAAGAAGCTGAGCCAGATCGCCGTTCCGGTCGGGATGAGGAACACCGTGACCAGCAACAGGAAGAAGGGCGCCATCAGGACGGCGCAGGCGAGTCTGCTCTTCACCGCGCACCCTCCTCAGTGGACAGACCGAGGGCCTTCAGATCGGGCATCGTGCCGCTCTGGGCCGTCCGCACCGCGTCGATCAGCGTGCCCTCGCCGGCGCCCGCCTTGGCGAACCCGTCCTGCATCACCTTCAGGGTGGCGGTCATCCGCGGTCCCCACACCCAGCCGTCGCGGACCTTGTTCGCCTCCTGCTCGAAGAGCCGGTAGATGTCCTGGCCGCCGTAGTACTCGCCGGGAAACGCCTTGGCGCCCGCCTCGACCAGGCCGGGCGCGACCGGGTACTGGCTGCTGGTGCCGCTCTTCAACCGAGCCGTCAGCGCGTCCGGGTGGGTGCACTGCCACTCGATGAACTCCATCGCGGCCTCGGGTTCCCGGGAGTCCTTGGTGATCGCGAACGTCGAACCGCCGTGCGTGCCGACGACCTGTTCGTCCCAGATCGGCATGGCGGCGATGCGCCACTTGCCCTTCTGCGCCGGCCTCGCCCGCATCTGCGCGCCCGCGTCCCAGGCGCCGCTGAGCCTCGTGATCACGCGGTCCTGGCCGATCTGGGCGTCGTGCTGCTTGCTGTCGCCGGCGTTGCGGAACACCAGGTCCTCGTCGACGAGCTTCTGCCAGTAGGCCGCGACCTTCCGGGTGGGCTCGTCGGCGAGGGAGACGCGCCACTTGCCGCCGCTGGTGTCGAACCACTGCGCGCCGGCCTGCCAGGCGTGGCAGGCGAACTGCGTGCCGCCATCCGTCGGGAAGATCGTGAGCCTCTTGTCCGGGAACCTGCCCCGCACGGTGCGAGCGAGATCGGCGAACTCGTCCCACGTCGTCGGGATCTCGAAACCGTTGGCCTGGAACAGGTCCGCGCGGTAGTGCAGGACCATCGGCTCGATGTCGAGCGGGACGCTGAACACGCGGTTGTCGAAGGTCGTGAGCTTGAGCGCCTGCGGCAGGAGCTTCTGCTTCAGGCGGTCGGTCACGAGGTCGGTGATGTCCCTGGCGACGCCGTCGATCGCGTACCCCGGCACCTGCGGGTACTCGATCGTGGCGACGTCCGGTGCGTTGCCCGCACGAGCCGCGTTGCTGAGCTTGGCGTAGCCGCCCTGCCCACCGGAGGGGATCTGCTGGAAGACCACCCTGATGCGGTTCTGCGAGGAGTTGAACGCGTCGACGACCTGCTGACTACCTCGCAGGGCCGACCAGAACGTGATCTCTACCGGACCTCCGGCACCGCGGCGTTGCGGAGTGGAGCAGGCCGCCAATGGTGCCGTGAGACCCGCCGCGAGAAGTGTGCGACGACTCAGGCGCATGGAGCGCATCCTGATCGCCTGATCGGTTTTTCGTCAAGAAACGGTCAAACGCTCAGTCGATGAGCGGATCTTCAACGCGGGCAGCAGCTCGATCCGTTCGGGGGCCGTGACCTCGCCTTTCAGCTTCCGCAGCAGCAGCTCTGCGGCGACCCGGCCGACCTCGGTCTTCGGCGGCGCGACGGCCGTGAGCGGGATGCTGCCGAGCGACGCGACCACGTCGTCGTAGGACACCACCGAGCACATCCGCGGCACCTCCATCCCGGCGTGCATCATCTGCTGGACCAGCATCAACGCGTCCTCGTCGCCGTGCAGGACCGCCGCCGTCGCCCGATGCCTCCGCAGCACGTTCACCAGCCCGGTGTCCGGTGAGCTCCGCACCGTGACGGCGTCCTCCAGGTTCGCCGAGATCTCCTGGAACGCCCTGCGCAGCACCCGTGCCGTGGGGCTGTCGTCGCGTGCGGCCAGCACGATCCGACGGTGCCCGAGGTCGGTCAGGTGCTTCACGGCCAGATGCATGCCGTACCAGTGGTCCGAGCACACGGAGTTCATCGCCCGCAGGCCACCGCTCGGGCGGCGCTCCATGAGGACGGTCGGCACGCCGGTGTTCGCGAGCCAGTCGTCCTCGGCCTCCTCCTCGAACGTGCGCCAGCGCGGCGCCATCAGCATCCCCTGCACCTGCTCGGTCAGCGCCTTCTCGACGATGGGCCGTTCCGCGCCCCTGACCTGCGGCGCGATGTGCAGGACGACCCGCATTCCGGCCTCTTCGAGCGTCTTGCGGGCGCCGTTCATCGTCTCGTACAGGTACGTGTGGCGCTCTGGCACGACCAGCGCGATCGCCCCGTTCGTGGCCTGCTTCGGCGCCGGCTGCTCGACCGGCGTCAACGAGCGCGCGACCCCGTGCCCGCGGCGCAGCCTGCCTAGCCTGGCGAGCTCCTCGACGTCCCGTCTGATCGTGACGATCGAAACGTCCAGCTCCTCGGCCAGATCGCTCACCTTGACCGTGCCCCGCGACGCTGTGACGGCCAGGATCCGCTGCCGCCGCGCTTCGCTGGACTCCCGCATGACCGACCGCCTGTTCGTTTGAGCGTTTTGCCGGAGCATAGCTGAAACACCTCTCAGCGACCGGCGGCTAGCGTCGGCACCGAGGGGGACGACCAGACATGAAGATCGTGATTCCAGGCGGTACCGGACAGGTCGGCGGCGTGCTGACCCGCGCTTTCAGGGCGGCGGGCCACGACGTGGTGATCATCGGCCGCAACACCGCCGTGCGGTGGGACGGCCACACGCTGGGCAGGTGGGCCGACGAGATCGACGGGGCCGACGTCGTCGTCAACCTGGCCGGGCGGAGCGTGAGCTGCCGCTACACGGCGGAGAACCTCCAGCAGATGATGCGGTCGCGGATCGACTCCGCGCGGGTCGTCGGCGAGGCCATCGCGAAGGCCGACAACCCGCCCGCCGTCTGGCTGCAGATGAGCACCGCGACGATCTACGCCCACCGGTTCGACGCGGCCAACGACGAGGAGACCGGGGTGCTCGGCGGGCGCGAGCCGGACGTGCCGGGCTACTGGACGTACAGCGTCGAGATCGCCAAGCGCTGGGAGGCCGAACTGGACGAGGCCCACACGCCGGGCACCCGCAAGGTCGCGCTGCGGTCCGCGATGGTGATGAGCCCGGACCGGGCCGGCGTGTTCGACTACCTGTCCTGGCTGGCACGGCTCGGCCTGGGCGGCCCGGTGGCGGGCGGCCGCCAGTACGTCTCGTGGATCCACGACGACGACTTCGTGCGGGCGATCGCGCTGCTGATCAGGGAACCGATCGCGGGACCGGTCAACCTGGCGGCGCCGAACCCGCTGCCGCAACGGGAGTTCATGCACGACCTCCGCCAGGCCTGGAAGGTGCCCGTGGGACTGCCCGCGACCCGCTGGATGGCCGGGCTGGGCGCGTTCGCGCTGCGCACCGACACCGAGCTGCTGCTCAAGAGCCGCCGGGTCGTCCCGGGCAGGCTGCGCGACGCCGGATTCGAGTTCCACTTCCCGAACTGGCGGGAGGCGGCGCAGAATCTGGCTGAGCGCAGGAGGTGACATGCCGAGGACCAACGACGTCGGTGGCCTCGACGGCTTCGGGCCGATCGAGGAGGAACTGGACGAGCCGCCGTTCCACGCGGACTGGGAGGCGCACGTCATGGCCATGAACCGGGCGTTGATCGGACGCGGGATCTACAACCTGGACCAGTTCCGCGACGCGGTCGAACGCACGATGTCCCACGAGTCCTCGTACTACGAGAACTGGTTCCGCGCGATCCAGACGCTGCTGAAGGAGCGGGGCGTTGTCTGAGCGCTTCCGCACCGGGGACCGCGTCCGGACGTCCACTGTGGACCCGGACCACCACACCAGACTGCCGCACTACGCCCGCGGCCGGGTCGGCACGGTGATCGGCCAGGACGGCGTGCACCCACTCGCGGACCTGAGCGCGCAGGGAATCCAGCAGCCACAACAGGTCTACCACGTGCGGTTCTCCGCGCACGAACTGTTCGGGCACGGCGACCACGACGTGACGCTGTCCCTCTGGGAGGACTACCTCAGCGATGAGTGACGACCACGACGACTCCCCGATCGCCGCACGCGTCCGTGAGCTGGAAGCGATCCTGGAGGAGAAAGGCCTGCTGGACGCGCAGGAACTCGACCGCGCACTAGAGGCGTTCACGCACAAGGCCTCGCCCGCCAACGGTTTCCGGGTCGTGGCACGCGCCTGGACCGACGACGGCTTCCGGACACGCCTGCTGAACGACGCGAACGAGGCGCTGCCCGAACTCGGCCTGTCGATGGGCGGTGGCCTGCAGGTGCAACAGCTGCACGTCGTCGAGAACACCGAGAACGTGCACAACGTCATCGTCTGCACGCTCTGCAGCTGCTACCCGCTCTCGCTGCTCGGCCCGTCCCCCACCTGGTACAAGAGCCCGGCCTACCGGTCCAGGGTGGTCAGCCACCCGCGCGAGGTACTGGAGCAGTTCGGTCTCACGCTGCCCGAGACCACCAGGATCGAGGTCTGGGACGCGAACGCCGAGTCGCGGTACATGGTGCTACCACGCCGTCCGTCGGGCACAGAGGACCTCACCGAGGCCGAACTGGCGCAACGGGTGACGCGCAACGGGCTGATCGGCACCGCGGCCGTGTGACCGCGGTGCCGCACCAGACCTAGAGGTTCTTCATGATGGTGTCGATCGCCTTGCCGAGCTGCGCGTACTTCTGCGTGTACAGAACGGGGTACACGCCGGGCGGGTCGGCCGGGCGGTTCGCATCGACGTAGTCGGTGCCCAGGTTGCAGAACACGACCACGATGTAGTTGCGGTTGTCCTTGCCCCGCAACGACTTCACGATGCCCGCGTCGGAACCGGTCGTGTCGACCCAGCCCGTCTTGTGCGCGAACGTCACCTCGGCGGCGTCGTTGCACGGGCGGACGTCACGGTCGTAGACCGCGTCGCCGACGGTCACGGTGCCGTCCGGCTTGATCCAGCGCGCCGGCACCTGCTGCGGGATGCCCTGCACCGGGTAGTCGCGGCCGCACCAGTTCGGCGTGGACAGCATCTCGTTGTGGCCCTGGCCCGCCAGCGTCTCCTGGAAGAACTTCCGCGACGAGGCCGAGAGTTCGTTGCGGGTGACGGGCTTGCCGCTGTCGGTCGTCCACAGCACACCCGCGCCGCCGTTGACCAGCAGCAGGAGCTTCGCGGTGTCGAGGCCGCTCATGTTGGAGCCGATCCACTGGCCGCCGTTGCCGGGCAGGGTGCCGGTGACCCGCAGGGTCGGCATGCCCAGGTCGACGAACGACTGGTTGACCGCGTCCCACGCGTTGTGGTCGTGGATCAGCTTGATCAGCGAGCAGGTGGACTCGTTCTGCGACTTCGTGATCATCTCGTCGAAGTGCTGCCGGATCTTCTTCACCGACGGCCCGCCGCACGCCGGGCGCACCGGGCTCGGGTCGTAGACGTAGTCGGCGTCGAGATCGATCTTGCCCTGGTCGGCCAGGCGCAGGACGCCGAAGCCCACCATCAGCTTCAGCACCGACGCCGGGTACGGCGAGGAGAAGTCGATCGCCGCGTTCTCCCGGCCGGGCAGCACGTCGACGGTGCCCTTGCCGCCGTTGACGTCCCACTCGGTGTCGTCCCACCAGCGGTAGCGCACCTGGTCGGTGGACAGCCCCTTGTGCTTGACCGGCACGACCACGCCGTTCGGGTACTGCGGGCTGAGCAGCACGTTCGCCACGGACTTCGGGCGTCCGAGGACGTCGAGCTCGATGATCGCCGCGTCCATGTTCGGCGTCTGGTGCAACGGCTTGCCCGCCGCCGCCGCAGTCAACGACCGGGCCTTGTCCATCAGTTCGGCGGGTGAGGCGTCGTACTTCTCCCGCTTGCCCGCCGACCGGGCACCGGGCTCCGGCGGAGTCAGGTCGATGACGTCCTTGAAGTTCTGCGCGACGATCGCCTCGCGCAGCCGGTCGGCCAGCGGGCGGTGGTACTCGTCGGCCGACGCCGCCGGCGCGAAGGTCGCGGCGGTGAGTGCGAGAACCGTGCCCAGCACGGCGAAACGCTTGATTTTCATTCAGTTCCCCAGTGTGAAGTGGATCCAGCGCGGTCGAACTGTATCGGCTACTGATGATCACCGCGCATCCGTTCACGAAGACGCGGTGCACACCTGTCACGTTGCACGGATCAGCGAACGGGTTCCGGCGCGGTCTCCAGCGACCGCACGGACCGGGAAGCGAGCGTCCCGGCGGTCGCGAGCAGGTAGATCGCCGCGCACCCGAGCAGGGCAGCCGACGTCCCGAACGCGTGCGACACCGGCCCGATCGCGAGCTGGGCCAGCGGAATCGCCACGAACGACCCGAGCATGTCGTAGGAGTACACGCGGGCGAGCCGGTCAGCGGGCACGTGGTGCTGCAGCGCCACCTCCCACGCCACCCCGAACTGCTCAAGGCCCAGACCGCACGCGAACGAGGTCAGGATCAGCAGCCACGGCGCCGGGTGCACGACCATGACCACCGGCAGCAGCGCGAACCCCGCCACGCACGCAACCCCGAGCAACAGCGGGCGCCGCACCTTGACGCGCATCACGACGAACGCGCCGGCGACCATGCCCGCGGTCTGCGCGGCCAGGACCAGGCCCCACATCTCCCGCCCGAACGTGGTGTCGGCCAGCACCGGGCCGAGCACCATCACGCCGCCGACGAGGGCCGCGTTGACGAACGTGAAGGCCACGACCACGACCCAGACCCATTGCCGTGACACGAACTCCGTCCAGCCGACCTTCAGCTCGGCCAGCACCGACGGCTTGTGCTCGGCGGCGACCTGGGCGGCGGGCACCCGCACGAACGCGAAGAACACGCCTGCCAGTGCGAACGAGAGCGCGTCCACGGCGAGGCCCCAGCCGGGACCGGTGAAGGCGATCAGCAGTCCGCCCAGCGCCGCGCCACCGATGCGCGCGGAGTTCAGCCCCAGCCGCAGCAACGCGTTGGCCTGCAGGCGCAGGCCGGCGGGCACGGTCTGCGGCACCAGCGCGGCGGAGGCCGGCAGGGAGAACGCGCTCGACATCCCGTTGACCGCCGACAGCACGACGAACCAGGTCACCGACGCCGTCCCGGTCAGCACGAGCACGGCGATCAGGGCCTGGCTGGCGAAGCTGACCGCGCACGACCCGGCGAGCACGAGGTGGCGCGGCAGCCGGTCCGCGACCACACCGCCCCACAGCAGGAACACGACGTTGGTCAGCGATCGCGCGGCGACGACGACGCCCAGCGACGTGATCGACGAGGTGAGGTCGAGCACGGCGAACGCCAGCGCGATCGGTGCCATGGCGTTGCCGGCGATGGTGGTGAAACGACCTGCGAGAAGCCAGCGGAAAGCCGGATGCGCCAACGGCGCCAGTGATGCCCCCATCAGGAAAACCTATAACGACGGGAACCGCCCGACCCCGAGGATCGAGCGGCTCCCGGTCATCGCACCCTCGGGTGCGATGAGGCGATGACCACCGCGGCGGCGACGGTCACCAGGTTCTTCAGGATGTACTGGGCTTCGAACGACGCCTGCAGCGGACCGGCCCACATCTCGCCGGGGAACAACACCAGCGGTGTCGACACCAGCACGACGTGGCCGACGAGCAGGACCGCGCAGAACCGCGGTGCGCGGAAGCTCAGCAGAACCAGTGCGATCCCGATCTCGGTGATCGCGGCACTCACTCGGGCGAAATCCCCGTGGATGATCCCGAACGTCAGCGCGGACACCGTGCGTTCGACGAGATCCTGGGCAGGGCTGCCACCGGGAAAGAGCTTCAGCACGCCGAACCAGAGGTACACGACCCCCAGTCCAATGCGCAGCAGAGGAATTCCGGACTCTCGCGCAAAACGAGTCAGGCGTTCTTCCGTGCTTTCACGGCGTGTGGTTTCCGGACGAGACATGATCTCCCTCTCCTGTCTGACTGCCACCACCCAGCCAGACAGGAGGAGCGAGGAAAGATCAGCTGACTGGATCTCCGAGCGGGTTCAGCAGGTCGGCCTTGCCCTCGAACGCGAACAGCAGCAGGTCGACCATCCGGAACGTGCTGGAGTCCGGGCCGAGCGTGGGCCGCCAGTACGGCGAGCGCACGATCGAGATCCGGCTGCCCTCCATCGCGCGGTGGAAGACCTCCGCGGTGATCCGGCCGCCGACCGGGCCCATCCGCCCGTTGCCGACCTCGGCCTCGCGCAAGATGTAGAACCACAGCGGGGTGGCTTCGACCAGCCGCGCCTTCTGCTCCTCGGACAGGCCGTCGAGGACCGCGCCGCCGTTGCCGGTGAGGATCTCCTCGGCGGTGAGCGGCTCGACCTCGAACAGCTCGGCGATCTGCTGACCGGTGGCGAGCTCCATCATCGAGGCCCTGGTCAGGTTCCGGAACGCGAGGTTGCGCTCGATCTCCCGGAACTGCGTGCCGCGGCCGCCGAACGTGCCGGCCGGCAGCTGCGTCAGCGGGTCGACCAGCAGCGTGTCGATCCGCTTGGTGACGTTGCCGCCGTCGAACTCCGCCGGCGCGACCAGGTCGTCGCGGTCGGCCTCGGTGAAGTCGTAGAGCCTGCGGAAGTCCGCGATCCAGTTGCTGGGCAACGTGAAGAAGTCGCCCCTGGTCACGTCGTCGAGGTCGGCAGGAAGCGCCGACGACGGGTCGAAGTTGCCGCTCACCCCGGTGAAGGTGAACAGCTGGAACAACGACGCCGGCGCGCCCACCGGGCCGCCGCTGCGGAACACGCGGTTCCACTGGTACGCGCCGCGGACCTGGCTGTGCCCGAAGCGGTACGAGGCGACCGAGAACTCGATCGGCATCGTCGGCGAGTCGTGCCGGCTGCGGCCGGGCACCTCGAAGAACCTGCGGCCGTTGGTGAAGACGTCGTCCACGATCGCCGGGTCGATGATCCGCGGCAGGTGGTCGGTCTTCAGCATCCACTGGTAGTGCCGCACGACGAGTTCCTTGGCGGCGCGGAACAGCCGCTCGCCGGTGAGGCCGGTGAGCGCGAGCTCGTCGACCACGCGGTTGTGGAAGCGCAGGAACGCGAGGTGCGTCTGCGCCACCACGAGGTTCTCGTCGTTGCGGGCGTCCGGGATCAGCGGCAACCGCCGGTCCGCCGCCGTGCCGCCCGTCCCACCGCGGCGCGGCAGGTCGAAGCCCTCGAACGGGACGTTGGTGCCCTCGTCCGGGAACGGCACCGGCGTCGTGGTGCCGACCTTGAACTTCACGCCGTCCTGGGCGTAGAAGACCTGGTCGTCCTTGTCGCGCGGGCCGCGGCCGTAGACCGAGTCGAGGTCCAGCGCCGGCGAGCGGCCCTGCATCAGCTCGTCCAGGTTGACGTCCTGCCCGAGCTGCGACTCGGTGCGGTCCATGGTCAGGTCGTGGTCGACGAACTGGCCGAGGTAGGTGAACCCCGCCGGCACGGCCGGATCGGCCGAGTCGGGCTGCGGAACGTTCGCGGTGATCGCGGTCGCGAGGGCTACCCGCGTCTCCTCGTCCGTTCGCGGCCCTTTCGGACCCAGTCGCGAGAACCGGAACCTGCGCAACTCCTCCGCCGTGGAGGGCTGACGCGTGGTGGCCTCACCTTTGCCGTCGAATTCCAGCACACCTTCGCCCACGACGAAGAAACTGTCGCGCACGTGCCTCTTCATATTTCCCCCTGTTTTCCCTGTGTCAGGCGACCTGTTCTCCCCAACAAGCACCTGCCCCACCACCAGTCTCCAGACGGTCTAAATTACCGTCGAAGCTTTTGGCCAAAACCAAAATGTGGTCACACAGCGGATACGAGGTGGTCCGGAATATTCGTGAATTCCTCGAGATCGGCGATCTTGGCGGCCAGGTTCTCAGCGGCGTCGTGATAAGTCCTCGTGTTCAGCACGTGCTGGATCCGTTCGGCCAGGACGTCGGCGGTCAGCCCTTTCACGTCCACGCGAACGCCCGCATTCAGATCTTGAATTCGTCCGGCGTTGCGCGGCTGGTCGGCGAACAACGGCACCGCGACCATCGGCACGCCCGCGGTGAGCGCCTCCCGCACGTCGCTGTGGCCCGCGTCCGTCACGACCACCTTCGCGGTGGCGGGGAGCCCGCCGAGCGCCTCCGCCACGACGTGCGGCAACCGCGAGCCGGGCGGCAGGTGGGCGCCGAACGACGCGACGGCCCCGCGGTCGACCGGCACGCGGAAGTGGTGCTGGGCCGGATGCCAGAGCGCCGGTGTCAGGCCCGCGGTGAAGACCGGTTCGGTCGCCCCGACCCCGAACCTCGCGCGAACCTTGTCCATGAGCTCGTCGAGCAGCGGGATCTCCAGCGGCGCGAACGGGGCCGTGTCGAGCAGCGCGTGCGGGATGCCCAGCACCTCGGCGGCGATCTGGCCGCCGTACTCGTTCGTCTCGCGCAGGATGACGTCGGGGCGCCAGGTGCGGGCGAAGTCGAGGACGTTCGCGGCCGTCGCGACCACCAGCTCCGCCGACCAGAACGGCGACTTCAGCACGCCGTCGCGTTCGGGGAGCCACGACGGCGAAGGACTCAGGTCGTACGGCGCCGTCACGACCACAGCGTCGTGCCCCCGCTCCCGGAACGCTTTCGCGAGCGGCACCACCGGTTCCGGGCGAGAGCGACTGAGCGACGACGTCAGCAGAACACGCATGCGAACCAGTTTCGCGACCGCCACCACCGGGTACAGCTGCGAAATGCTCGAAGTCACGGTGACCGAGTCGTCGCCTGCCTCCACCCTCGTCGCGGTCTCCGGTGAACTCGCCGGTCCTGGCTCGAAGAGACTGCTCGCGAAGCTCGACCGCTTCCTGGACCAGGGCCACCGCTACGTGGTGCTGGACCTGACAGCCGTCACGTTCTGCGACTCCAGCGGCGTCAGCGCTTTGGTGCGCGGGCACGCCCGCGCGTCGGCCGCGGCGGGCGGGCTGAAGCTCTCCGCCGCGTCCGACCAGGTGACACGCGTGCTCGAGGTGACGGGCCTGGCCAGGATGCTCGGCCTTCCGTCCACAGTAGACAGCTAGGAGCAGGCGGGGCGCATCGCTTCGGCCAGCGCGTTCTCGTGCAACCGGTCGAGGCGGTGCAGCACCACCGCGGACCGTTCGGCGATGGTCGCGTGGATCTCGCACCTCAGGGTCGGGCGGCGGAGCTGTTCGGTGTCCTTGAGTTCGGCCAGGATCTCGGTCGTCAGCCGGTCGAGGATCGGGCGGACCTCCGTGGCCAGATCAGGCCTGTGGTGCGGAACCTCTTCCGGGTGCTCGGTCCAGCGGGCGTACAGGCCGCGCTGCACGAGCTTGTTCGCCTCGATCTGGGCGCGGAAGAACGTGGCCGCGTTCTCCGGGTCGAGCCGCAGGTCCACGGCCTTGGCGCGCACGCCGTCGAGCACCTGCTGTTCGCGCACGGGATCGTCGATCGGCTGCGTCGTGCCGAACTTGGCCGCGGCCACCAGGTCGGCGACCTGGACGCGCTGCACGGCGAGACCGGTGAGCTCACCGAGCGGGCCGACGGGGGTGAGCGACGCGGCGAGGGTCAGTGCGACCGCCAGAAGCCTCATGATCTCCGAGAGTGCCATGATGGCGGGGTGGAGTCCACGCGCATCGACCGCTGGCTGTGGGCGGTCCGGCTGACGAAGACCCGCCCGGACGCCGCCCAGGCGTGCAAGGGCGGCCACGTGCGCATCAACGACAAGCCCGCGAAGGCCTCGGCCACCGTCGTGCCCGGAGACAGGGTCCGCGCCCGCGTCAACGACAAGACCTGGACCGTCGAGGTCGTGCGGGTGATCCAGAAACGGGTCGGCGCGGCGGACGCGGCCACGTGCTTCCTCGACCGCACTCCCCCGCCACCGGTGGAGGCTCCGATCGCGCGGCGCGACCGGGGTGCCGGGCGTCCGACGAAGCGGGAGCGGCGCGTGCTGGACCAGTTCCGCGCGCAGAACTAGTCGAGAGCGGACAGCCTCATCGTCTCCAGGTGCCCGACCTCGCCGTGGTCCAGCACGGACTCCAGCAGCATCGCGAGCGAGGAACCGAGGACCGGGACGTCCTGCGGGTGGTCACCGGACCGGAAGATCACCCAGTGGGTCCGGCTGGTGGGGAAGTCGGTGATCTCGCCGGCGATCCGCCCGTCCGCGAGGTCGAACACGGACTGGACGTGGTGGCGGCCGAGCCGTTCACCCCCTCCCTCGTCGTAGGCGCGCACCCGCCAGGTGCCGTCGTGCAGCGACGCGGTTCCGACGCGCTGGTAGAGCGCGATCAGCTCACCGCCACCCTGCACGGGGTGCCGCAACGTCATCCTGTGCCCGCGCAGTTCCACCTCTTCCTCGGTCGGCCGCGGTGGAGTCCACTCGTGCTCGGCGACCAGGCGGTCCAGCACCCTCGCGATGTCCGGTGGCCAGGGCAGCACCGCCCAGCCCGCCACCGGTTCCAGCGCGCCGTCCTCGTGCTGGGTCACGCCGACCAGGCCCGCGTCCAGCGCCACCGCGCTGATGTCGAGCCGGTCGTTCACGTTGATGACCGCGCGGCAGAGGGTGGCGGGCACGCTGTCCGTGCTGACGGAAGGACTGGTGCCGTCCCGCGGTTCGCCGATCGGGAGGTCCAGCATCGGATTCGGCACGTTCGCGTCCCTGAGGAAGTCCAGGTACGGGTAGAAACGCGTGACCCAGCCAGTGACGTGGTCGCCTCCGTAGGCGTCGACCGGGTTGTAGATCCGCTGCCAGAACTCCTGGTCGGCGTCGCCTTCCGCGGCGCGCACGAACTCGTCGGTGATCGGTCGCAGCGAGCGGCACCAGTGCTCCAGGCCGAACCTGGGCAGGTCGTCGATCCTGGCGCGGATCCTGCGCCAGTCGTCCGTCGTGCCGGTCAGCGTGATCGACGGGATGCCGCAGACCGCGATCATCCAGTACCCGTAGTAGGGCGAGTAGGCGTCCATCATGGCGACGCGGCCCGCGAGGCGTTCGACGGCGGTGCTGGTGCTGAAGTCGCACTCGAAGATCGAGTCACCTACCTGCTTCGCCAGCCCCTCGACGACGGAGTCCCAGGTGTCGGCCGGGCCGTGGTCCACCGTCAGTGTCGCCTTGCCCTCGTGACCCACCAGGACCGGCCGCAGTTCCTCGGCGTGGAGCTTCACGTGGTCGGAGATGCCTCGCGCGATGGTCAGCCACACCGCGTCCGGGGAGAGGATCAACGGCCGGTGCTCCGCGAACGCCTTGCCGACCGCGTGCAGCAGCGGGTGCACGCCGTTGGGCTTCAGCACCCGCGCGTTGCTTCCCGTGGCGAGCGCTCCGGGGAAGAGTTCAGTGATCGAGAGGGTGGGCAGTGCTTCGGTCACCGACGTGACGTCATCGACCGAAAAGGTCCGCATTCCTTACCCTACAACGACTTCAGCCAGCTCCGTGAGCGATTTTCCGAGCGGCAGGTCGATCCGCAGCGACGCGTGGGGATCGCCGCGCGTCTCACCCCGGTTGATGATCACGACGGGGATGCCGGAGGTCGCGGCGCGGCGCACGAACCGCAGACCGGACATGACAGTCAGCGAAGAGCCGAGGACGAGCAACGACCGTGCGTTGTCCACGAGTTCGTAGCACTGCTCGACGCGCGGGCGCGGCACGTTCTCGCCGAAGAACACGACGTCCGGCTTGAGCACGCCGCCGCACTCCGCGCACGGCACGACCACGAAGTCCTTCACGGTCTCCTCCGGCAGGAAGACGTCGCCGTCCGGGTTGACCTCGTCCGTCGTCGCGTGGAAGTCCGGGTTCGCCTCGCGCAGGCGGCGGTCGAGGTCGATGCGCGGCGAGAGCAGCTTGCAGTCGAGGCAGATCACGCGGTCGAGGCCGCCGTGCAGTTCCACGACGTCCGGTGAACCCGCGGCCTGGTGCAGGCCGTCGACGTTCTGGGTGATGACGCCGGAGAGTTTGCTGGAGAGCCTGGTGACGGCGTGGTGGCCCGCGTTCGGGTGCGCGCGGGCGATGGTGCGCCAGCCGACGTGGCTGCGTGCCCAGTAGCGCTGCCGGCCGGCCTGGCTGGTGGTGAACTCGTCGTAGGTCATCGGGGTGTGCTTGCGCAGCGACCCGCCCTCGCCGCGGTAGTCCGGGATGCCGGACTCCGTGGAGAGGCCCGCACCGCTGAGCACCAGCACCCCACCCTCCGCGACGATCGGCACGACGTCGGTGAGGGTGGAGGCGCGCGGCAGTGACGGGCCCGGGTTCGACCAGCTCAGAGTGGGCCTAGTTCGCACTTCACCAGCTTACGTACCACTGTCGAATCTCGGCCTCCGCCGCCGCGACGTTGCCGCCGGACGGGGCCGTGACCAGCGCGAACTGCCGTCCCTGGCCTCCCTGTAGCAGCAGCTTGTCGCCGTTGACGGACGACGGCACCGAGCTGATCACCAACGGCGAGCGCAGCGCCTCCGGCAGGTGCAGTTCGGTCGGCGCGCTGCCTCCGTTCGAGTCCCAGACGAGCAGGGCGAACGGGGCCGAGCCGACGAGGTTGCGGACGTTGGTCAGCGGGATCTGCTGCCAGGTCTGGTAGGCGCGGTCCTCGTAGGTGAACGCGAGCGTGGTGCCCGCGACGGCCTGCGGGTAGACGCGGTCGACGATCGCCCGGTCGACGTTGAGAACCGCGTTGCCGTTCGCGTCGAGCTTGACCGCCGAGAAGTGCTCGTCGTTCATCGCGTCGCCGTCGGTCTTGACCTTGCCCGGGTTGTCGTTCATCAGTTCGCGGTGACGGCCGTAGTTGGTGTCCCAGTGCCATTGGCTGCCCGAGATCACGGTCCCGCGCGGCGCCGACCACCAGCGCGCGCCCGGCGCCGTCGAGTCGAGGCCCTGGTAGATCGCCTTGAGCACGGACGGCGTCTTGTCGGAGGTGAAGCCCGAGACGGGGTGGCCGAACTCGGAGACGATCGCGGTGGTGCCGAGTGCCTTGGCGCGGTCGCGGATCGTGCCGAACGCCTGGGTGTACTGGCCGTCCGCCGCCTTGCCCGGCATCAGGACTCCGGACTGCGCCTTGCCGTCGTAGAAGTGCGCGTTGAACACGAACCGTTCGCCGAGGGCCGGCACGAGCGTGAGGCCGCCGGGTTCGGCGAAGAAGTCGACGTTCTGGTTCCAGAACACCAGCGGCTCCACGAACGCGGGCTTGGTCGTCCAGCCCGCCTCGTCCATCTCGGCGCGGAAGCGCTGGTAGAACGGCATCAGGAGGTCGCGCTCCCACTGCTGGGAGGTCTGGCCCGTGTCGTACTTGCCGGCGTAGGGCTCGTTGAGCGGGTCGACGCCGACGACGAGCTTGAACTCGTTGGCGGGCAAGGCTTCCTTGACGTGCTTGAGCGCCTCGCCGGCCGCGTTCACGAACGAGTCCTGCACACCGTTGCGGTTGTGCCAGAAGTCGTAGGTGGCCGCGGTGACGGCGTTGTTGTTCTTCATGTTCTGGCCCCAGTGCACGCAGATCCCGCACGACTCCTTGGGGTACCCGCTCGCCGCCCACGCCGGCGCGCCGTCGCCGGTGTACCAGCTGTCCTTGTTGAACAGGTGGCGCGAGTACAGGTCCTGGTGGAAGTCGAGGTAGACGCGGATGCCGAGGTCGGTGAAGGCCCTCAGCTGTTCGGTCACGCCGTTGAGGTAGGTGTGGTCGATCTGGCCGCGCTGCGGTTCGATCCACGCCCACGTGAGCAGGAACCGCACGGCGTTCGCGCCGGTCAGCTGCTTCATGGCCTGCGCGGACCTGCGCGCGTCCGCGGTGTTCACGAACGGAAGCCCGCGATTCTCCGCGAGTTTCGCCGTGCCGGAGACGTTGAAGCCGCGCAACACCACCTCACGGCCGTGTTCGTCGCGGAAGACCCCGCCGGACACCCGCAGCTCGGAGCCGTCGAACGACTCCGCGCGCACAGGTGTGACCACCAGGGAGAAGAGGAAGAGAACCACCAGCAGAACCGCTCGCCGCATCGCCGCCGCCTTTGGGAACGTGAACGAGATTCGCATTGAACCGTAGCCGGTCGTTCCGCGTTCGACTAGCGTTTCGACTGCGAAAGGGGATCGCATGGCCGACTTGATCAGCCGCGCCGACGTTGCGGTGCTGGAGCACACGGTCGCCGACGAGCTCACCGCGATGAGCGAGGCGTGGGACTGGTTCGAGAACCTCGTGGGCCTCAAGGGACGCAGGATGTTCGCCCGAGTGGACGAGACGGCCGGCACCTACACCGTCTGCACGCCCTTGAAGCCCGCGGACTCGTTCTCACTCACGGTCGGGGTGCTGCCGGGCGGGCGGTACCGGCGCACGGTGCTGGAGGGTGAGCCGCCCGCGTTGTACGGGCGGATCGGACCGGCCATGGAGGAGCTCAAAGCACTGGGGCCCTGGGACTCCTCCAGGCCGCTCGTCGAGTTCTACCGGCGGCACACCGTGATCGAACTCTGGGTGCCGGTCAGCTGAACTGCGCCGCCACCAGTTCGGCGGTCTTGGCCAGCAGCGGTTCGTCGGCCCCGCCCTTCGGGGTGTCCTTCTTCGTCGACAGCACGGCGATCACGATCGGCGCGCGGCCGGGCGGGAACGCGATGCCGGCGTCGTTGGTGGTGCTGTAGTCGCCGGTGCCGGTCTTGTCACCCCAGCCCCACGCCGCCGGAAGGCCCGCGCGGACGCGGTTGCCGCCGGTCGTGTTGGCCAGCAACCACTTCGTGAGCTGGTCGGAGTCGTTCGAGTTGAGGGCGTGGCCCAGCGTCAGGCGCGCGTAGCTCTGGCCGATGGCGCGGGGCGACGTCGTGTCCGTGACGCGGCCGGGTTCCGCCGAGTTCAGCTCCGGCTCGAAGCGGTCCAGGCGCGTGACCGGGTCGCCGATCGAGCGGCTGAAGCGGCTGATGGCCGTGGGGCCGCCGAGCTCCTTGAGCAGCAGGTTCGCCGCGCAGTTGTCGCTGTAGGTGATGGTCGCCTCGCACAGGGCCGAGACCTTCATGCCGTTCGCGAGGTTCTCCGGTTTGCCGGTGATCGGCCCGTAGCCCGACTTGTCCACATCGGACTTCGTGTAGGTGATCACCTTGTTCAGCAACGATCCGTCGCGGTCCTTGCGCAGGATCGCCGCCGCCGCGATGGTCTTGAAGGTCGAGCACATCGGGAAGAGCTCGTCCGCCCGGTGTAGCACCGTGCGACCGGAGCCGGTGTCCGTCGCGAACACGCCGAGGCGCGCGTTGTGCTGCTTCTCGAGCTCACGCAGCTTGCCGGTGACCGTCGAGGCCTGTGCTGTGGCGGGCACGGCCACGGCCAGCGCCGCTCCGGCGCCCAGTGCCAGCACGGCACGTCGGTTAACGCTCAACGTCCTGTCCCCTTCTTCGGAAACCTCTCCACAGGACAGGACGCGCGAGAGATCAACTGGTTGTCACGCGATTCGGCGCCAGCACGCGAGATAGGTCAGCGCGGCGATCAGCGACCCGGCCGAGGCGAACGAGCCGGCACCGAGGTAGATGACCCACTCGTCGGCGTTCAGACCCTCCTGGGCCAGCGGAAATCCCCACAGGATCCCGCCCAGCGCGAGGGTGACCACCGCGATGGCGGACCAGAACACCACCAGCACGACCCGGCCGACGCGCCGCGGTCCGGTGTAGGGCTCCAGGGATCCCTTGCGCTGCAACCACCACGCCGCCAGCGCCGCGATGGCGAGCGCGATGCCGTCGGCCGCGAGCGTGTCACTGAGACGGTGCCACTTCGCGGTCAGCGTGTACTGACCGATCGCGGTCGCCCACGGCAGCACGAAGAAAAGCATGACGCCGCGCCACTTCCACGGCACCACGATGATCGCCGCGAACAGCACGGTCATCGCGATCGTCGTATGTCCACTCGGGAGGCTGTTGTGCGCGTAGTCGCCGGTGACCTCGACCAGCGCCGGCCGCGGCAGGACGAACCGCTTGAGCGCCTGCACGACGGCCTGACCCGCGACGATCACGCCCACGGCCGCGATCGTGAGGTCCCAGCGCTTTCTGAGCACACCGACGAGGGCGACCGCCACGACCGCCGCGGCCAGCGAGTAGATCGTGATCTGTCCGAGCGCGGTCCAGGCGGCGTCCGATTCGGACACGTTGTCCTGGTCTGCGCCGCGCAGGGCCGCGTTCTCGATGGTCTGGCCGGCCTTCGTCAGCACCGCGAGCACGTACACGAGCGCCGCGAAGACGAACCCCGCCGCCGCGACCACGGGCCACCGTCGATAGTTCACGCCCGGGAGTCTGCCGCCGTTCGGGTCACTCCGCTCCTTGAAGATCAATGCGGTGCAGCACGGCGGTGATCGCGAGGTCCACCGTGTACTCGAACTCGGTCTGGCGGTCGTACTTCGCGAGATGCGGCGCGGTCGCGACCACCGAGGTCAGCCCGGCGGCCTCCAGCACTTCCCGGCGGGCCCCGTCGTCGCCACCGAACGTCGGCGCGGCCGACACCTCGCGCAGCAGCGTGCCGATCAACGTGGCGAGCAACATCCGCAGCAGGTGCACGGACTCCTCGACGGACGCCCCCGCGGCCAGCAGGACGGTGAGCACCGCGTCCACCGGCGCGAGGCCCTCCAGCGACGACAACTGCCGGGTCAGCACGAGTGGCGCGGCACCGGGGTGGGCCAGGGCGCGGGCGCGGAACGCGTCGGCGATCGCGTGCAGGTCGCGGCGCGCGTCGCCGGTGGGCCGCGGCAGGACCAGACCGCCCAGCAGGTGTTCGGCGACGGCGTCGAGCAGGCCGTCCTTGCCGTCGACGTGGTTGTAGAGGCTCTTCGCGTCGACCCCGAGCGCCCGCGCGACGGAGCGCATGCCCACGGCTGCGACGCCGTCCACGTCGATGACCTGCAGCGTCGCCGCGACGATCGACTCGCGGGACAGCAGTGGCGTGCGCGGACGCCCTCGGCGCGGTTCAGTCACCCGGCCATTGTGCCTTGCGGATATCCACGCCGTGGGTTTAACCTCCCAATTAACCCACAGTGTGGGTATTGGAGGGGATGATGAGCTTCACCAGGATCGACACGCTCGAGGGAATGGACGTCGAGGGCGGGCCGGGCGCGCGGCTGCGGGTCGTGCGCGAGCGCGGCGAGGCGTTCCGGCGCGAGTTCGCCTCCACCGGCACGCCGGGCAGCATCGTCACGCGCGACCTGGTGACACTGCCGTACCCGACGCGGTTCGGGCTGTTCAGGGCGTCGCGGGCGATCGCGCCGTTCCTATCGATCACGAACCGCATGCTGGTGATCCGCTGGCACGAGGGCGACCGCGAGCGGATCCTGCTGTTCGAGCCGAGCGACCACGAGTACGGCCGGTACACGCCGTACTTCGAGGACCTGTCGGGCCGGACGCCGGACGTCATCGAGCGGCGCATGGTCAAGGTCCACGGCACCGTGCCCGGCCATCTCGAACGGCTCGGCATCGCGCCGGAGGACGTCGACTACCTGATGTTCGACCACCTGCACACCCAGGACCTGCGGCGCTGGATCGGCGCCACGCCGTACTTCCCGAACGCCAAGGTGATCGTGCAACGCGACGAGCTGGCGGCGCTGACCGAGCTGCACCCGTTGCAGAAGCCCTGGTACCAGCCGGACACCTACCGCGACCTGCCGCCGGAGGCGTTCCTGCCGATCGACGGCTCGGTCGTGCTGGGGCCGGGCGTCGCGGTGATCAAGACCCCCGGCCACGTGTTCGGCAACCAGAGCCTCGTCGTCAACACCTCGACCGGCATCTGGGTGAGCAGCGAGAACGTGATCGCGGCCGAGGCGCTGACACCCGAGCACTCGAAGCTGCCCGGCCTCGCGTCGTGGACGCACCGGTGGCAGCAGGAGGTCGTGCTCAACGCGAACACCGTCGAGACGACCGCCGACCAGTACAACTCGATCATCCTGGAGAAGACGCTCGCCGACCGCAGTCAGGCCGACCCGCGGTTCGTGCAGTTCTTCCCCTCCAGCGAACTCACCGGCGCCTGGACGAACCCCGGCACCAAGCCGACGTTCAGCCACCGCCAGATCGTCCACTGAGGAGCTTTCGATGTCCGACCGCTTCACCCTGCCGTCCAGGGAAGTCCTGCAGGCCAGGGAAAAGCTCGTGCTGGACCACTTCCGCGACGAGGTGGCGCACGACTGGGACGCCACGCTCTCGACGTTCCCGCACCCGCACTACGAGGTCATCGCGCAGATGGTCGTGCACGACGGCGACGAGGCGGTGCGGCAGTACTACACCGACACGCGCGTGGCGTTCCCCGACCAGCACCACGAGCTGATCTCGTTCCGGCACAGCGTCGACGCCGTGATCGTGGAGTTCTGGCTGCTGGGCACGCACCTCGGGCCGTTGGGCAAGATCCCGGCGACCGGCGGCAAGCACCGCACGCGCATGAACGCGTACTTCATCTTCGACGCCGACGAGAACCTCGTCACCGAGCGGATCTACTTCGACCAGCTGTCCGTGCTGAAGCAGGTGATCGGCGGGATCGACCGCAAGAAGCCGAGCGGGCTGCGCAAGCTGCTGCAGGTGTTGCGGGGCGTGCTCGCGATGTCGGGCAGCCGGCCGGACGCGCGCCTGACCAACACCACGCCTCCCGACCTCGCTGCTCCGAACGAGTAGTACTTCGAAGCCCCCGAAACGCCCCGGCGCGCGCGATCGACGAACGTCCTGATCGCACCGCGCACGGAGGAAGGGGCTTGTGGGTCGATGATCCGCTTCGAGGACAACGACGGCACCGAGTGGCGTCTCGACGAGAACGCCCCGATCGGGGACCGGGGCGGAATGGGCCAGGTGTTCGCGGGTCTCGCGGCCGACGGCACGTCCGTCGCCGTCAAGAAGATCTCCCTGCCCCACCCCACCGAGGGCAGGAAGCGGCAACGCGAGCGTGAGATCGAGATCGTCGAACGCCTGTTGCGCGCGAACCGGTCCGGCCACGACACGAGCCACCTGGTGCTGCCCCACGGCTACCGCTTCCTGGACGACGACCTGCTGATCGTCATGCCCCGCGCGGAGAAGTCGCTGAAGGCCGCTCTGGAGGACGAACCGTTCGCCACGGCCGCCGGCGTCGACGTGGTGCGCCAGGTCGCACTGGGCCTCCAGCAGCTCTCGCGGCAGAGCATCGTGCACCGCGATCTCAAGCCCGCCAACGTCCTGAAGTTCGGCCCGGTCTGGAAGATCGCCGACTTCGGCCTGTCCAGGGACCTCTCGGAGGCGACCGGGACCTACACCCTCGCGGACTGGGGAACGGCGCCCTACACGGCCCCCGAACTGTGGCTCAACCACCCGGCGGACGCCATGTCGGACCTGTACGCGCTGGGCGTGCTGGCCTTCGAGGTCCTCACCGGCGCGCTGCCGTTCCCCGGCCCGGAGGACCACTACCGGCGCCAGCACCTGCGGGACGCCCCGCCCTCCCTCGACGGCCTCTCCCCCAAGATCGCCCGCCAGGTCCTGCGCCTGCTGCACAAGCTGCCGGCCGAACGCCCCCAGGACGCCCGCGCGGTGTACGACGCCCTCGCGCCCTACGCCCTGACACCGCAGCAGGACTCGCTCGTCAGCGCGGCACTGGGCGTCGAGCAACGCCTCATGGCCCGGCAGACCTCGGCCTCGGCCGCCGAGGCGGACACCGAGCGGCAGCGCGACCTGCGCCGCCGGGCACTGGCGGACCTGGACGAGATCCTCGCCGACGCCCACGACGACCTCCGCGAGGCACTGCCGGACGTGCGGATCGACGCCGTGGCGCGGACGGTCTCGCTGGGCGATCTCGTGGTCGTGTTCGAGACGTTCGAACCACTCCGTCTGTCCACTCACGACACCGCGGGCAAGGCCGTGCTCCTGGGCGTCGTCCGCGAGCGCACCCGAGACGAACGACCGCAGAACGGCGCGGTGCACGCACACCTCAAGTACGGGCCGGACGCCGAACTGCGGCTGCGCTGGACCTTCACCGGCCCCACGCCGGCGGACGTGCACCAGCGGCGACTCGACGCGAGCGCCGTGCTCGACCTGCTGCACACCGCGATGGAGTCGCACGCGGGACGCTAGAGCCGGATCAGCTTGCGTTCCACCGCCGTCGTCACGGCCGCCGTCCTGGTCTCGACGCCGAGCTTCGCGAAGATCCGCACCAGGTGGGTCTTCACGGTGGCCTGGCTGATGAACAGCTCCTTCGCGATCTCCCGGTTCGCGAGGCCCTTGGCCAGGCTCTCGAGGATCTGGATCTCGCGTTTGCTGAGCTTGGGCGCGGGGTCGCGAACCTGGCCCAGCAGCCGTTGCGCGATGTCCGGGGAGAGCACGGTCTGGCCCGTCGCGGCCGTGCGCACGGCTCTGGCGAGTTCTTCCGGGGCGCAGTCCTTGAGCAGGTAGCCGATCGCGCCCGCCTCGACCGCGCGCACGATGTCGGCGTCCGAGTCGTACGTCGTCAGGATCACGACCTGCGGCCCGTTCTCCAGCGCGCGGATCCGCCTGGTGGCCTCCACGCCGTCGATTCCCCCGCCCAGCTGGAGATCCATCAGCACGACGTCCACAGTGGACGCGAGTGGCACGGACTCCTCGCCGGTCGCGGCCTCGATCACCTCGAAGTCGCGCGACAGCAGGCCGGCGAGTCCGAACCGGACCACCGGGTGGTCGTCGACCACCAGCACCCTCATGGCGTCGGCACCGTCACGGCCACCGCGGTTCCCTCCCCCGGCGCGCTCTCCACGGACACGGTGCCGCCCAGTTCGGCGATGCGGCCGCGGATGGACGCCAGGCCGTAGCCGCGGCCGTCCGCGGTCCGGACGGCCGACGGGTCGAAGCCGCGGCCGTCGTCCACGACGTCCATCGTGACCGCGTCTCCCAGGTAGGACAACGTGATCGCCACCCGGCCGGCCTCCGCGTGCTCGGCCACGTTGGCCACCGCGCCCTGCGCTACCCGCAGCAACGCCACCTCGGTCTGCACGCTCAGGGCGTACGGGTCGCCGTCCACCTCCACGTGCGGGACCAGCCGGTGCAGCGCGTCGATCAGCGTGCCCTGGATCGGCGACAGGTCGCGGACGAACCGGCGTGCCTCGCCCAGGTTCTCGCGCGCGACCTCGGCGGCCCGCTCGGACTCCCCCAGCGACAGCAGCAGGTTGATGCTGGAGAAGCCCTGGGCGAGGGTGTCGTGGATCTCGCGGGCGAGGCGCTGGCGTTCCTCCAGCACGCCTGCCTCGTGCAGGAGCCGGGCGCGGTCGAAGAACACCGCCGCCGTCAGCACCGCGACACCGACCGGGCCGAGCACCAGCGACCAGTCGAACGTCGCCGCCAGCCTGATCTGGGCCAGCACCACGGCCGCCGTGAGCACGGCCGCGATCGGCAGCGCCACCCGCGGCCTGAGCTGGCGCAGGCACTGGAAGAACAACGGGATCGCGCACCAGCCGAAGCTCGGCGCCAGCCACACCAGCACCAGCCACACGGCGAGCACGACCGGCAACGCCCGCGTCCACCGCACGCTCGCCGGATAGACCAGGGCAAGAGCGAGCGCGAGGCCGAGCACCACGAGATCGGCGCCGTGGTACGCGACGTACCGCGCCGCCGACGCCGTCAGCAGCACGTAGAAGCCCGCGTGCATCGCTCTGTGCAGCCACACATCGGCGACCTTAGGCGAGCGGCACACCCCGGCGGGTCAACCGATGGGTTGAACCGAGGTTCAACCGTCACCACCAGGGAAAACCCCGCTGGTCAGCGCATCGTTGGTGCCATGGACCTCAAGAAGATCGCAGTCGCCACCCTCGTCGTGCTGAGCATCGGCGGCGGCTACGCGGCGGCCGACCAGCACACCACCACCCGCACCGAGAAGGTGCTGACCATCGACGCGGCCGTCAGGGCGGCTCAGGCCACCCTCGACGCGGCCGAGAAGGAGAACCAGCGCGTCACCGTGGCCGTCGTCGACCGCAGCGGCGACCTCGTGGTGCTGCTGGCCGGGGACGGCGCGGGCCCGCAGACCGAGGAGTCGGCGCGGCGCAAGGCGTTCACCGCGGTGTCGTTCAACGCGCCGACCTCGGAGCTCGCCGGCCGCGTCACGGGCCAGGGCGCGACGCTGCGGGACATCCCCGGCACGTTGTTCCTGGCCGGCGGCGTGCCGGTGGCGGTCGACGGGACGTCGGTCGCGGGCATCGGTGTCGGCGGCGCGCCCAGCGGTGACCTGGACGAGAAGTTCGCGAAGGCCGGTCTCGCGACCCTGCGGTGAGTCAGCGGCGCCGTTCGGTCGCGCCCCAGCCGGGATTGATCCGGTCGGTCGCCTCGGGGTCGATGGCGTGCCTGGCGACGTGCTTGCCGGGCTTCGGCTTCTTGCTCATCAGCATGAGCGCGACGGCCACGATCAGCCCGATCGTGGCCAGACCGGTGGCGACGGCGCGGGCGGCCGGGTGTTCGAGGACCAGCGTGCTGATCGTCAGGGCCAGCACGAGCGCGGCGATCGGGCCGATGACGGCGATGTCCGAGCGTTCCTCGGGCTCCTGGGCGGGCTCCGGCGGGGGCGTGACCTGCACGACCGGCGCGTACACCTCGATCGTCTCGAAGTTCCCGCGCGGCTGCTCGTAGGGCGGGGGCCGTAAGCCGGGAGGGACCGTCACCTCCGTCATGCTGCCCGAGGAAGGCGCGCCGCCGCAAACCTCGCCTTTCACATGAGGTACGTGTTCCCATGTAACGCCTGGTTATAGGGAGGTTCGTCATGTGCCGGTGGCTCGCGTACTCCGGTTCTCCGGTCCTGTTGGAGGAACTGCTCTACGCGCCGGAGAACTCGCTCGTCATGCAGTCCAAGCACGCCCGGCTGGGCGCGACGGCGGTGAACGGTGACGGGTTCGGCATCGGCTGGTACGGCAGCACGAGCACTCCCGGCCTCTTCCTGAGCACCGAACCGGCGTGGAACGACCGCAACCTGCGGGAACTGTCCGCGCAGATCACCGTCGACCGGGTGTTCGCGCACGTGCGGGCCTCCACGGGCGGCGCGGTGCAGCGGTCGAACTGCCACCCGTTCCGGCACGACAACTGGTTGTGGATGCACAACGGGCTGATCGCCAAGTTCCCGCTGGTGCGGCGCGAGCTGATGCTGGCGATCGACCCCGTGCTGTTCCCGCTGATCGAGGGGTCGACGGACTCGGAGGTCATGTTCTACCTGGCCATCAGCTTCGGCATGGAGCAGGACCCGCCGGCCGGGATGGCCCGCATGGTTGAGTTCGTCGAGGACGTCGGCAGGCGCGCGGGCGTCGAGTACCCGATCCAGATGACGGTCGCGGTCACCGACGGCTCCACGACCTGGGCGTTCCGCTACTCGAGCCGCGGCAAGTCGCGGAGCCTCTTCCACAGCACCGACGTGTCGACGTTGCGCCGCCAGTACCCGGACAACCCGGCGCTGCACCACCTCACCGACGACTCGCGGCTCGTCGTGTCCGAACCGCTGGCCGACCTGGTGGGGGCGTGGCAGGAGGTGCCGGAGTCGACGTGCGTGGTGGTCAGGACCGGCGTCGAGGAGGAACTCGTGCCGTTCAAGCCGTGAATCGTCAGGTGACCGTCAGTTGACGAACCGCGATTCGTCATAGCGTCTGGTGCTGCCGCCGCCACGGACCCCTCGGAGGTTCCACATGCTCACCACGGCAGCGGCAGCACTCATCGCCCTATCCGCCCTCGCACCCGTAGAAGAAGCCCCGGCACCCGTCCTGGAGGTCGTGACCGTCAACGGCTCGGGGTGCCCGGCGGGCGACGCCGACGTCCAGACCGACGGCCGGACGTTCACGATCGGCTACCACACCTTCCTGGCACGGGCGGGCAACGACTCGTCCCCGCTCGACCAGCGCAAGAACTGCCAGGTCAACCTTCGGGTCAACGTGCCGGAGGGCTTCACCTACGGCCTGGCGAGAACCACCTACGAGGGCTACGCGCACCTCCAGGACGGCGCGACCGGGCTGAGCCGGGTCAGCACCTACCTGCAGGGCACCTCGCCCACCGCGACGGTGAGCCAGCAGTTCACCGGGCCGTTCAGCGACAGCTGGCAGACCCACTACCGGCCGGGTTCGGCCGAGATCCAGTGGGCGCCGTGCGGTGAACGGCGCAACATCAACATCAACGCCGAGGTCCGCGTCGCGCTCGGGTCGGCCGACCCCGACCGGCTCAACTTCGCGATCGTGGAGTCCAGTCGCGGCGCGGTCCGGGTGAAGCGCTGCTGAGCTCCCGCCTGGTGGCGGTGATCGCCGCCGCCGCCAGGCCGATGATCGCGACCCACGTGTACGCGTCGCCGTAGACGTGCTCCTGCCACGACCACAGCATCTCCTTGTCGCCGGTGCTCGGCAGCCACGTGAAAGGCTGCACCAGGAAGATCACCAGCAGCGCGCCGAGCGTCGGCCGCGCCCAGCGCCCGCGGGCGAAACCCAGCGCCAGGAACGCCGGAACGCACCAGACCCAGTGGTGCGACCACGACACCGGTGAGACGAGCAGCCCCGCCGTCGCGATCGCGGTCAGCGCGGCGACCTCGGTGCGGGCCCCGTGCGCGGCCACGACCGCGAGCGTCACGACGATCAGCGACAACCCGAGCCACAGCAACGACTCCGCGTGCTCGCCGGGGTTGATCCGGTGCAGCACACCGCGCAACGACTGGTTCGCCATGTACGCGAGACCACCGGCCCGACTCGGGTCGAGTAGCGCGTGGAACCAGAACTCGGCGGAGTCCTTGGCGGCGAACAGGAATCCCAGCGCCGCCATACCGGCGAACGCGACCGCCGACATCGCGGCCGCCCGCCACTCCCTGCGCACCAGGAAGTACAGCAGGAAGATCAGCGGGGTCAGCTTGATCGCGGCGGCCACGCCGACCAGCAGGCCGCGGAACCTCGAGTCGCGCACGGCCAGGCAGTCCACCACGACGAGGGCCATCAGCAGCAGGTTGATCTGTCCGAAGAGGAGCGTCGAGATCACCGGCTCCAGTGCCACCGCGAGGATCGCGACGGCGGGCCCGATAGTCCACACGACGTTCGAGCGCTGCGTGAGCCGTGAGGTGACGAGAACGCTCACCGCCGACAGGCACAGGAAGTTCACCACGACCACGAGCGAGTTCGCCGCCCACACCGGCAGCAACGTCAGGCCGCTGAAGAGCACCGCCGCGATCGGAGGGTAGGTGAACGGCAGCCGCGGGCCGTCCAGCGCGCCGGGGAAGTCGACGTAGAGCGCCTGTCCCTGCAGCCAGGCCACCCCGCCGGTGCGGTACACCTGCAGGTCGAGGAAGTAGAAACCCATGCCGATCAACGAGATCGGCAGCGCGGCCAGTGCCACGAACCACAGCACGCGCACGATCCCGCGTGCGGCCACCCAGCGGTGCCGGGTCAGCAGTCGTCTCCTGCCGGACTCGAACGCGCCGGCGGACATCGGCGGGACCTCGTCGGCGAGCCCTCTGATCAACAGCATCTCGTTCACGACTACTTCTTGGCCGGATCGCGGATCAGCGTTTCAGCAAGGGGGATGTGACAGTCCTCATGGGAACGCTCAGGGGGTGATCGACCAAGAGGGGACATGACCCACGAGCAGTTCCTTGCGCTGAAGCGCTTTCCCGCGCTGGACGGCGTGCGCGCCATCGCCGCGTTGATGGTCGTGTTCTTCCACTACGGCGGGCCGGGCTTCCTGCAGGGATGGCTCGGGGTCCAGATCTTCTTCGTGCTGTCCGGGTTCCTGATCACCACGTTGCTGCTGCGCGAGCAGGCGCGCGACGGCCGGATCGACCTGAAGGAGTTCTACCGCCGCAGGGCGTTCCGGATCCTGCCGGTCTACTTCGTGGTCCTGCTCGTGACGGCGGCGGGTCTGCTGGTCGCCGGGCAGTTCTGGCAGAACCCGCTCGGCCGCGACTTCCCGCTGTACCTGGTTTTCCTCAACGAGTTCGGGCACGGCGGCGCGTACGGGCAGTCGTGGTCCCTTGGCGTGGAACAGAAGTTCTACCTCGTGTGGCCGTTGCTGGCGTTCGCGCTGCTGCCCCGCTGGCGTCCGGCGGTGACCGTCGGACTGATGGCGCTCGCGTTGGCCGTGGTGCCGTTCACCGTTTCATCCGACCCCAAGGGCTGGTCGGTGCACTACTTCACGGTGCTCGTCGGGTGTGCACTGGCGTTGCTCATGAACAGCAAACGGGGGTTCGCGGTGATCAGGCCGTTCATGACGCCTTGGGTGATCTTGCTTTTCCTCGGCGTGCACCTGTCGGTGCCGTACATCTCCGGCGCGCTGGACGGCGCGATCCCCGGTTTCGTGTCGGTGGTGCCGATCTACGCGGTCGCCGTGGGGCTGATGCTGCCCGCGCTGCTGGCACCGGGGCCGGCGCAGCGGCTGCTGTCGGCTCGCCCGATGGTGTGGCTCGGCGAGCGGTCGTACTCGATCTACCTGGTGCAGTCGATCGCGCACTCGATCGTGCTGCTCACGGGCGCATCGGGCCTGGTCGTGGCAGTGTCGACGTCGGTGGTGGCGATCGGGATCGCCGATCTGACCTACCGGTTCGTCGAGCTGCCGATGATCAGGCGAGGCAGGTCACACCGTCCGGCCGGGAATGCGTTGGCACCGATCGGCCAATAGTTTCCGTGAGCACCGAGACCGCGCCACCGGCGCGAACAGGAGGGCCGGGGGTGACGAAGCCTCTGGACAGGGACGCCTGGGTCGAGCTGTACGACCGGCACGCCCGCGACCTGCACCGCTATCTGGCGCTGCGGGTGGACGCCGCGATCGCGGACGACCTGGTGTCCGAGGCGTTCCTCATCGCCTGGGAACGCCGTGAGAGCTTCGACCCGGCCCGCGCGAGCGTCAAGGCGTGGCTGTTCGGGATCGGGACGAACCTGCTGCGCCAGCACGTGCGCTCCGAGGGCAGACGCCTGCGGGCCTGGGCGCGCGACCACGGCAGGCGCGCGGTGGCCGACCACGTCGACGAGCGCACGGCGTCGGTGGTGGACGCCAAGTCGCTGCTGAGCGACCTCGGCGAGACGCTCGCGGACCTGCGGCCGGAGGAACGGGACGTGCTGCTGATGGTGGCGTGGGCCGATCTGAGCGCGGCCGAGGTCGCCGAGGTGACCGAGACGCCGGTGGCGACGGTGCGGACCCGGTTGTTCCGGGCGCGGGCCAAGCTGCGGGCGAAGATCAACGGACAGGAGGGTGACGACGATGCGTGACGTGACGCGTCAGGTCGAGGACGAGACGGTCAAGTGGGCGATGTCGGACGTCGCCCCGATGAGCGACGAGGCGTTCGACCGCGGCCGTGCCGCCCTGCTCACGCGCATCGACGCCGAGGGGTCCGGCGAGGTCGTCGCACTGGCACCTCGTCGCCGGCGCCGGATCCCGGTGGTGGCCGCGGCCGCCGCGATGGTCGTGATCGCGGGCGCGGCGCTGATCGCCCCGTCGATGATGTCGCGCGACAAGGGCCCGAGCGTGGGCGGCGCCGCCGCGGCCGAGCTGCTCAACCAGGCCGCGAACCTCACCGGAGACGCGCAGCTCCAGCCCGGCCAGTACCTCTACGTCTTGCAGAACGCGCGGTGGTCGATGACCGAGTACGACCACAGGTGGATGTACCTGCAGGACTTCGAACTGCAGACGTGGATCCCCGCCGACCGCAGGGGCACCTGGCTCTACAAGCACGACTCGGTGGGCGACCGGCAGTACCTGATCGGCTCGGTGGAGGACCTCTCGCCCGCCGACCGCACGTCGCACCTGGACGGCAGCAAGGAGTACCGGTCCGAGGGCGGTCCGGCGCTGCACGACAAGATCAAGTCCGGCTTTCGCGACCCGTCACCGGAGTACCTCGCCTCGCTGCCGGCCGACCCGAAGGCGCTGTACCGGAAGCTCCGCGACGAGGTGTCGGGTGACGAGGGCCTGGGCTTCCTGCAGATGGTCAACGACGGCCTGGACACCGGCGTGTACCCGGCGGCCGTGCGATCGGCGGTCTACCAGGCGCTGAGCTTCCTGCCGAAGCTGGAGATCGTCGAGAAGGCGGCCGTGATCGGCGACCGCTCGGGCACCGCGCTCGGCGTCACCGAGAACGAGACGACCGAGCAGATCGTCATCGACCAGGCGACCGGCGAGTACCTCGGGTCCCGCACGGTGCTGGCGAAGGACGCGTGGGGCCTGAAACGGGGTCAGGTCATCGGCACCACGTCGGTGACGACGAAGGTGGTGGCGGGGCTGGGACTCGCTTCCTGACGTCGTTGCGCCCTGGTAGGAACGTGCGTGTGGAAGATCGGTTCGCGACGGTGGTGCGGCGGTTCCGGCTGCGGGCGGGACTCACCCAGGACGAGCTGGCGCGGCGGTCCGGCGTCTCGGTCAGCACGATCCGCGGCATGGAGACCGGCAAGCGCCGCAACCCGCAACTCACGTCGGTGCGGCAGCTCGCGGCCGCGCTCGGGCTGGCCGACGGCGAGCAGGACGAGCTGCTGGCGGCCGCCGCCGGGCGTCCGGTGGTGGCGACGCCCGTGCCGCGCCAGCTGCCCGCGCCGCCGTCGCCGTTCGCGGGACGGCAGGACGTGCTCGACCGGCTCGGCACCTCGGGCATCTCCGTCATCTCGGGTGCGGGCGGCATCGGCAAGTCCTGGCTCGCGTCGCACTGGGCGCACCGCAACGCCGCACGGTTCCCCGACGGTCAGCTCTTCGTCGACCTGCGCGGGTTCAGCCCCGGCAGCGCACCGATGGATCCCGCGGCCGCCGTGCGGGGGTTCCTCGACGCGCTGGGCGTCGAACCGAGCCGCCTCCCGGCCGACCCGCACGCGCAGGCGGCGATGTTCCGCGGCCTGGTCGCGGACCGCCGCGTGCTGCTGGTGCTGGACAACGCCGCCGACACCGCCCAGGTCGTGCCGCTGCTGCCGGGCGCCGGCACGTGCGCGGTCGTCGTCACCAGCCGCAGCACGCTCACCGGGCTGATCACCGGGCACGGCGCGCACCACATGTCCGTCGGCACGCTCACCGCGGACGAGGCCGCCAGCGTGCTGACGGCCCGGCTCGGGTCCGCACGGGTCGAGGCGGAGCCGGACGCCGCCGCCGAGTTGATCGGTCTGTGCGGCGGTTTCCCGCTGGCGCTGAGCATCGTCGCGGGCCGGGCGTGCGTGCAGCCGCACCTGGCGCTGGCCGCGCTCGCCCTCGAACTGCGCGAGAGCACCCTGGACGCGCTCGACGACATCGACCCGGCCGCGAGCCTGCCCGCCGTGCTCTCGTCCTCGCACCGCGCACTGACCGCCGAGCAGGCCGAGGTGTTCTCGTTGCTCGCGATCGCGCCGGGCCCGGACATCAGCCTGCCCGCGGCGGTCAGCCTGACCGGTTTCGGCGAGCACCGCACCCGGACCGTGCTGCGCGCCCTGACGCAGGCCTCGCTCGTCGTCCAGGACGCGGACGGCCGCTACCGCATGCACGACCTGATCCGCCGCTACGCCACCGACCTGGCCGGCGACACCTCCGTTGCGCTGCAACGGCTGCTGGGCTTCTACGCACACACCGCTGCCGCCGCCGACGCCGTCGTGGAGACCCACCGCCACCTCATCGAGCTGGCCCCTTCGGACACCACCACGCTGCCGATGCCCGACATCGGCACGGCCATGGCGTGGTTCACCGCCGAGCACGCCACCCTGCTGGCCGCGCAACGCGTCGCGGCAGAACGCTCCTGCCACGCGAGGGCGTGGGAGATCGCCTGGGCGCTCAACAACTTCCACTACCGCCAGGGACACCGGCACGACCAGCTGTCCGTCTGGCGCACCGGCGCCGCCGCCGCGGCCCACCTGAACGACCCGATCTCCCTGGCGCTCGCGCTGCGCCTGCTGGGCCGCGCACTGGTCGTGCTCGGCCACAACGAGGAGGCGATCACGCACATGCGACGCGCCCTCGAACTGGCGGAGGAACAGGACGACGCGGCACACCAGGGCCACGCCCACTACACCCTCGCCTCCGCGTGGGAACGCGAAGGCGACGACCGCACAGCACTGGACCACGCCCGGCAGGCCCTCACGTTCTACCGCACTGTCGGCGAACCGGCCTGGGAAGGCAACGCGCTCAACGCCGTCGGCTGGTACCACGCTCGCCTAGGCGAACACGACGCCGCGCTGGAACACTGCCACACCGCCCTCGCGTTGTACCGGCGAGTCGAGGACGTGGCCGGCCAGGCGCAGACGCTGGACAGCCTCGGGTTCACCGAACACCAGCGCGGCACGTACGCCGAGGCCATCGGCCACTACCGGGAATCCATCGCGCTGTACCGGGTTCTCGGCAACCTCGTCGAGACGGCCGACACCCTCGAACGGCTCGGCGACTCGCACTTCGCCTCGGGGGAACGTGCTGAGGCGCGTTCGGTGTGGGAGGAAGCGGTGGAGTTGTACCGGCAGCAGGGACGCACCGACGAAGCGTCGTTGCTGGAGAAACGCCTGGCCTGACAAGAGGAAGAGGACGGCGCCTGGGGCTTTTGCGCCGTCCTCTTCCGTTTCGCGGTCAGGGGGTTAGAACATCGCCCACCCCTTGCCGTTGCCCTGGTGGATCAGGCCGTCGGAGGTCTCGTACTTGCCGCCTGGGCCCATGTCGGCGGCGCTGTTCACGGACTTGCCGTTCTTGTCGTAGAAGTTGTTCTTGCCCTTGTTCTTCATCGTCGGCTTGCCGGTGCCGAGGCCTGTCTTGGAGTACTTCGTCTCGTGCTTCTTGGCCTTGACCCCCTGGTACTTCGCCTCCTGGTTGTGCTGGGCGTGACTGCCGACGTGAAACGCCGTGGTGACGGCGGCCGAAGTGCCGCCGTACGCCTCGACCGCCGCGTGCGAACCCTTTCCGAGGGCTTTGGCGACGGTGCCTGCACCGCCACCGACCACCCCCACCGCGGCGAGCGCGGCGCTGCCGTACTCGCCCTTCCCGAGCGCGATGCCGGTGTCGATGGCGGCAATGCCGACCGAGACACCGATCATCACGCCGGCGATCACTCCACACGGCGGACAGGCCACAGCCGCGACGAACGGGGCGATGAAGCCGGCGACACCGGCAGCCGCGCTGACCCACTCCCACCACAGGCCGGTCGGGTCGAACTTCGTGATCGGGTCGTTGCCCGAGTAGGAGTAGCCGTGCATCTGCTGGGGGCTGGCGATGTCCAGCACCGGATCCACGGACAGGAACCTGCCCAGTGTCACGTCGTAGGCACGCGCGCCGATCTGGGTCAGTACGGCCGTGCCGTCGACCGTGCCGCCGACGAACCCCTTCTCACCGGGGAACGAAGTCGCGGGACCACGGGCACCACCGAACGGCAGCTGCCGCCGCTTGGTCACGGTCAGATCGCCGATGTCGACGGCGATCTGCGAGGTCCCCTGATGATCACCGGTCAGCCACGACATGCCCTTGCCGTCGCGCACCGCCACGACGTCGCCGCCGTGCTCGTAGTACCGCGTCGGTTCGAGCTTGCCGGTCGCCTTGACGAGCCGGAGCTCCTGTCCGTCCAGGTACAGCGTGATCGACGTGGCGTCACGCCGGATCAGCCGCCCGCCGTTCACGCCGTGGACGAACTCCGTCACCTTGGCGCCCTCGGTGATCTTGACGAGGTTGCCCTCCGCATCCCAGTCGAGAGCCTGTCCGGAGCGCTGCGTCGTGTTGCCCGTGGCGTCGTAGGCGTACGTCTCGGTCTTGGTGCTGGAAGGCGTCTTCGTGGTAACCGACTTCACCTGGTGCGCACCACCGGCAGGTGGGAACGCGCCGGTGCGCACCGTGTCACCTCCAGAGGCGTGCTGGGTCTCGCTGAGGCGGTTGCCCGTCTTGTCGTAGGTGTAGGAGTGCCAGTAGGGAGCCGGTCCGGACAACGTCGCGGTGCTCGGGTCTGCCCCGCATCCACCCGAGGACGTCCAGGCCTCGGTGAGACGTTGGAGCGCGTCGTTGCGGAAGCACTGCACGTCGTCACGATCGGCGATGGACGTGATGCCGCCGAGGTCGTTGTACGAGTACCTGGTGTCGGCCTGCATCGGGTTCGGGACCTCGGCATCGACGATGGTCCGTTCCAGCCTGCGCAGGTTGCTGTCGTAGTAGCGCGACAGCCACACGCGCTTTCCGGTCGTGCCGAGCTGAGTGCGGGCGAGTTCGCCGTACCTGGTGTAGTCGGTCGCGGTGACGAGGTCTTCAGTCTCGCCGCCGGCCTCCGAGTTGGTCTTGCTGATCTTGCCCAGGTCGTCGTGCTCGTGCTTCACCGTCTGGGCCGGCAGGTCACCGATCGCCGCGAAAGTCGTTCCGGACAGGCTTCCGTCCGGGCCGTACCGCCGCTGGGACGTGTACGTGCCCGCCAGGGTCTGTTCCGCGGCCGGAATCGTGACCGTGGTGCCGAGGGACTGGCTCAGCGCGTTGTACCCGGTCGTCTCGGTCTTGTACGCGTTGCCCGCGACGAAGTGCGTCTCGGCGGCGATGAAGCCCTTGCCGTACGGGGCGGTGTCGTAGGTCCGCTCCGACAGGACGGTCTCGCCCTGGCGGGTCTTCGTGCGGCGGCCCAGGGCGTCGTTCTCGTGCGTCACCGCGACGCCACGCGCGTCGACGGTGCCGATCAGCCTTCCCTCGTCGTCGTAGGACATCTGCGTGGTGCCGCGGTCCGGGGACTCCTCCTTCACCTTGCGGCCGCGCAGGTCGTAGGTCCACCGCCACACGCTGCCGGCCGGGTCGGTGACGGTCGCCAGTTCGCCGGACGGCGTGTAGGTGTACTTGGTGGTGTCGTTGGCCTGCTTGCTTTCCACGACCTCGTCGCGGGCGTTGGTGACGGTTTCGCGCACCGTGCCACCCGCCGGTGGGGTGACCACCGCGCGGTTGCCGAAATAGGCCGTGCGGGTGCTCCACCTGTCGGCGGCGCCGGCCTTGGTGGTGACCTCGGTCGGACGGCCCGCGCCGTCGTACTTCGTCACCTCCTGCGAGGGGATGTCCACGTCGCTCGCCACCCACAGCTTGTCGTCTACCGCGCTGTCGGTGAAGTACGGCCTGGTGGTCCTGGCCTTGCGGCCCTGCGAGTCGTAGCGGGTGTCGGTGATCAGGCGGCCGCCGCCGTGCGCGGGTGACTGCACCTGGCGCAGGCGCAGGAGGCCGTCGTAGATCTCGTTGGTGTCGATCGGGGTGCCGTTGGCGCCGATCCTGGACGTGGACACGACGGTGGGCGCGTCCTTGCGGTGCTGGTAGCCGAACTTGACGGTGCCACGGGTGCCGGACGAGCGGTCGCGGTTGGGGAGCCACACCTCGGTGCGGCGGCCCAGTGCGTCGTAGGTCGTCTCGGTCCTGCGGTCGTTGGCGTCGACGCTCGCGGTCTCCTGACCGAAGAACGGTTCCGTCGTCACGGTCGTCTTGTGTCCCAACGGATTGGTGACCACCGTGTCCTTGGCGATGCCGGCGGACGGCGAGAACGCCGTTGTGGTGATCTTGCCCAGGGCGTCGCCCGACGACGTGACACGTCCGTACGTGTCGTAGCCGGCGGTGGAGGACAGCGCCCACACCGGGCCGGCGGCCGGGCGTTCCCGTGCGACCTCGACCCTGGTGACGTCACCGGCCGTCGGTGCCTCCCCGAAAGCCTTGCCGTCGAACGCGTTGCGCGTGTCGCTGATCGCGTCGGCGGGGAACTGCGCGGCGGCGGTGCACGCCGCCGAGACCACCTCGACGCGCGACACCGGGGTGAGCAACCACTTGTCGGTGTTGCGGGCGTAGGTGTTCCGCGTGCACTTGTCGTCGTCCGCCGTCGACGTGTCGCCGAGGTCGTTCACCGACACCAGCTGTGCACGGTCGTCGTAGGCGCGTTCCGTGCGCGTGACCCGCCGGGGAGCTCCCGTGATGGTCGTGAACACGGATTCGTTGCCCTGCTGCACGATGTACGCCTTGCGCGCACCACGGGCGGCGGTCGGGCCCTGCACCGCGAACGTCCTGGTCGCCTTCTCGACGAGCGCCTCGGTGTCGCCGAGCCGCGTCTGCGACTCGTACTCCTGGCCGCGCAACCACTCGTCGTCGCTGCGGATCATGCTCTCCGAGTCGGTGAACCTGCCGCCCATGCCGCGGTGAAAGCGCTTCTCGGTCAGCGTGACCGGGCCGTACGGGTCGTCGGCCCTGCCGTGCCGGATCTGGACCCTGCCGAAGCCGCGGAACTGGTTCCAGGTCCGCCACTCCTCCTTGATCACCTCCGAGTCGTCGAGCGCCCACGCGGCGCCGTCGAGATAGCTGTAACGGCTCACCATCTCGGTGTTGGCCGAGATGCGGTCGGACCTCGTGACCTCCTCGACGACGTACTTGTGGAAGTAGTCGGTCCGTTCGGCGACCGTCCTGCTCTGCCACCTGGCCGGGAAGCAGCGCAAGGTGTTCGTCTCGGCTTTGGCCGGGTCCGCCTTGCAGTCCGGCTCGGCGTACTTGATCGTCGTGACGCCACCGCTGTCGGATACGATGCCGGTGAGCCGGTAGCGCAGCAGCGGCCCGACGCCGTCGACCTTCATGACGCGGTTGGGCATCCGAGTGCCCTCGAACGTCACCTGCGGCAGCGGAACGGGCGTGCCGGCAAGGCCGGTGTGCGTGATGCCCTTGAGCCACAACGCGGCTTTCTCGCCGGCACCGACGCCGGTGCCGGGATAGAGCTGCTCGAGCTGCCAGCGGTCGGCGTCACTCCAGCCGGTGCCGTTCCACACCTTGGTGGTGATCTTGTCGAGCCGCTTGGTGGACCAGAACGTCGGCGCGTGCTTGTCCTTGCACGTCCCCGTGTCGCACTTGTCGTCCCACGGCACGTCCGGCCAGTTGTCCTTCTTGTCGGGCGTGCAGTTGCTGCCCGGGACGCACCGGTCGGCCGTGGCGAACTCGACGCGGCCGGTCGCCTGCTGACCGTCGCGATTGCCGTACTCGACCGACTTCAGGGTGCCGCCGCGCACGTAGGGGACGGCGGTGTCCTTGTTGTTGGCGCCGTAGGAGTTCGTCTCCGGCGTGTAGGTGTAGGTGATCACGTTGCCGTGCCGGTCGATCACCTTGTCGAGGTTCCACCGCCAGACCTGGGTGCAGGACGACGCCGCGAAACTGGCGCCGTGGCACGGTTCCCGGTCGTCGTCGCCGTACACCGGCACGGTCCAGGCCGAGTCCTTGCGCGTGCCGAACAGGTACTGCGTCCCGTCCGGCGTGGTGATGCGCCAGTTCTCGCCGTCGTCGTCCCCGTTGTCGGCGTCGGTGAGGCGGTCGACGCGGGAGCCGTTGTCCTCACGCAGCCGGAAGCCGCCCGAGGTGTCGTCCCTGATCAGCTCGCCGAACGACGACATCGCGTTGTCGGTGCGCCAGCACAGGTCGCCGGACTCCTTCGGAGGCGTGGTGCCACCGGTCTTGTCGTCGGCGCACGCGCCGTAGGCCCGCTCGACGAAGCCCGCGGACAGGTCCCAGCCGTCGCCCACCCAGGACGCCTGGTTGTTCGTCGCGCTCGTTCGTCCGTCCACACTGGACGACGAGTACCTCAGCGCGAGCTCCGGCTCGAACCCGCCGGGTGCCGGCGGCACGCGCAACGGGTAGCTCCAGCCGAACTCACCGGTGTTCGGTGTGACGTCCCAGGAACCCGACGGCGCCAAAGGCGTCGCGGTGGGCGTGCCACCACCTTCCGGCGCGGCACCCCCGCTCTGGTCGCCGTTCAACGCCTCGCGACTGGCCTGGTCCTGCGCCCGCCCGTCCATCTTCTGCTCGGTGACCGGCGCGGACGCCGTCCCCGGCAGCGGCACGGACGGACCGGCGGCCAGTGCCACCCCGGTGACCGTCGTGGTGAACACCGTCGCCGCCACCAGGACAGCCGATGTTCTGGTGAACAAACGCTTTCTCACTCTTCCCCCGTTCATTCGAACACCGCCGTCACGGCCGGGACCTCGGTCGGCACGAAGCCGATCGACTGGGACGGGAACCCCTCGCAGTCGTCGAAGTTGGACACCATGGAGTCGCCGTCACCGCCGGGCAGCAGGCAGCGCCGCAGCTCGCGGTTCGCCACCCCCTGCGGTGCCGCGGTCCAGATCGAGCCGAGCGCGCCGAGCACCGTCTTGCCCTCGCAGGCGGAGTCGGTGGAGACGAACTGGTCGTAGGCACCGTTGCGGCAGCTGAACAACGGCCGCGTGCCCGGCTGCTCGGTGACCGCGAGCAGGCCGTGCGAGCCCTCGTAGCGGTAACCCGGTGCCGCACCGTCGGTGAGGCTCGCGTGCTCGTAGTACTCCAGCAGATACCGGCCGAAGTCGGTGTAGGCCACCGAATAGCCGAGCAGCCCGTCCACCGCGGCACCACCACAGGTCGCGTCCCGGGAGTCGAACCGGTCGGCACCCTGACGGCACCGGTACAGCGCCGCGGTCGGCACGTTCTTCGGCTGGACCGTGTAGATCAGGCCGACGTCCCCGAGTTTCTCCGCGCCCTCACAGGAGTCCGCGGTGAACGCGTCGGCTCCGGAACGGCAGGCGTACACCATCTTCGTGTTGTCACCGGGTGCTGCCGGCAGGCCCAGCGCCCGTTCCAGGTGATAGCCCTCCACCACCGCATCGGTGCGACCGGTGAACCGGTCCCCCGCGGCGTTGACGAACCGGCCGAGCTGACCGCGTTCCGGCTTGGCGAACGTCGCCCGCTCGGCGATGCCCGGCTCGGTCGCGACGCCCTGGCCGTACCGGACCTCGTCGACCGCGCCGGGGAAGAACCCGGACGGCTGCCCGTTGGTCCTGTCCCTGCCCAGCACGATCTTGCCGGTCGGCTGCCACAGCACCACGTTGTTCCTGGTACCGGCCAGCTTTCCGTCGACGTACAAGCGCAGCTGCCTGCCCGCGTAGTCGTAGACGCCGTTGACGTGCGTCCACTCCCCCACCACCGGCGGGACGAGCGAGGCGGCGTAGGTCAGCGGGGCGCTGTCGGTGTCCGACGCCGCCGCACCGAAGATCCACCGCTTGAGGTCCGGCCGGTACTGCAGCACGAACCCGCTCATCCGGTCGCCGTCCTGGCTGACGATCGTCGCGACCTTGTCGTCACGGCTGAGCTTCGCCCACCCGGCGACCGAGAAGCTGTCCCTCATGGACAGTCCGTACGGCGTGACCGCGTGGCCGTTGACGCCGTCGAGCTGCAGCGCCTTTCCACTGGGACCGGCACCGAAGCTCGTGCCGCCGTTGAGCGTCGCCTGGGCCTTGCGCCACGTGATGTCCTTGGCCGTGCCCTCGTCGAACCGGTAGAAGGCGAGGTCGCGGTCGGGGATGTCGTCGTGGATCCGGCGCGCCTCCCCGTCGCTGACGGCCTTCGAGAACACCCGAAGGTCGTCCACGCTGCCCTGGAAGAACGCGCCCTGCTTCGTCCTGGCCACCGTGAGCGGGCCGGACGACGGCAGCACCGTCACCCCGGTCTGCGCGCCGGACAGCAGGCCGTTGACGTACAGCCGCAGCTGCTTGAGGTTCGCGTCGTAGGACAGCGTCAGGTGCGTCCACTCGGCCACCAGCGCAGGCTCTCCGGACGTGAGCACCTGCGCCGGCGCGTTGTCCGTGTCGGCGGTCGGTGCGAACACCGCCCACTTCTTCGAGGCGCCCTGGTAGCCGAGCGCGAACGCGCTGCGCCGGGCCGCGTCCTGCGCGACGACGGTCCGGTCCGAGGTGCCCGCGTCGGTCAGGAAGGCCCACGCCGACACCGAGAAGCTCTGGCCGGTGTCGACCACCCGAGCGGCCGTCCCGCCGAAGCCCGAGGTGCCGTCGAACGCCGCCGCCTCACTGGCCGGGCCACCGCCCCAGCTCGCTCCGCCGGAGAACGTGACGCCCTGGCCGCGACCGCTGCTGTCGTCGCCGTTGCCGTTGAACCTCCAGTGCCCGGAGTCGGCCACCGGCAACGTGGTCGCGCCCTGCTCCGCCGGGTAGGCGCGGTGCAGCGCGGTGACGCGCTCCTTGTCGAGCTGCCCGGTGAAGAGCCGGACGTCGTCGACGTCGCCGCGCCAGAACTCCGCGGGGGCACCGGCGACCTTGCCGCGGCCGATGACGAGCCCACCGGTGGCGTGCCACGCGTTGCGCAGCGTGCCGTCACCGACGCGCACTCCGTCCACGTACAGCCACATCTTCCTGACCGCAGGGTTGTAGACGCCGACCAGGAAGGTCCACTTGCCGACCTCGGAGGGCAGCACCGACACCGCGGCCTTGGTGATCTCCGGCTGGGCGACGTCGGACTCCGGCATCTCGAACGTCCACGCGCCGAGCTGGTTGTTGTCGTCGTCGATCACGTGGCCGAGCCGGAACTTGCTGGTCTGCTTCTCGCCGTCGATCGTGACCGCGTCGGTGCGGCACACCCGCAGCGACGGCTTGCACTCCTTGGCGGGCAGGCGAACCCACGCCGAGACCGTGAACGCCTGGTCCGTGCGCACGTCCGTGCCCGTCGTGACGGCGGCACCGTTCGTGCCGTCGAACGCCGCGCCGTTGCCGACCCGGCCGGGAGCGAACGCCGCCCCGCCCGAGAGCGTCGCACCGCGGGAACCCACGGCGTCGGCGGCGTTCCTGCCGCTCGACTCGTCCAGCGCGTAGTGGTGCACGAGCGTCAGATCACGCCCGGCCATGGCCTGCACGTCGCCCGCGAACAGGGCCCGCGAGTAGACGCTGACGTCGTCGATCGACCCCTTGAAGTACTCGACCGGCGTCCGCCACAGCGCACGGCCGATCTGCAGGCCGCCGCCCGCGTTCCAGGACTGGGTGTGCGCGACCGAACCGGCCAGCACACCGTTGACGTAAAGCAGGATCTGCTTCGCGCCGGCGTCGTACACGCCGGCCAGGTGCGTCCACTGTCCAACTTGGACAGAGCCGCCGACCGCCTCCGCCACCGACGCGGTGTCGGGGTTGTCGGCGCCGGCCAGTGCCATGCTCCACTTGCCGTCCTTGGCGCGCAGCTTGAACGCGCTCGCCTTGGCGCCGTCCTGCGACACCACCGTGGCGAGGCCCGTCGTCTGGTCGGCCCGCGCCCACGCCGTGACCGAGAAGCTCCGGTCGGTGTCGATCGCGTGACCGGCGCCGACCGAGGCCGCGCCGTCGAGCCGCAACGCCAGGTCGGCGGGGTCCGGCATGCTGGACTGACCGCCCGCGTAGGCGATCGAGCCCGCCGCCGTGCCGTGCGAGCCACGGGGCGAGGAGTCCTGGGTGTTGCCGTCGAACTTCCAGTTGCCCGCGGTCACGTTGTCCCTGCCGACGATGCCGCGGACCTCCTCCTGCGCCACCGCCCGGCTGAACACGCGGACCTCGTCGACGCCGCCGCGCCACTCGTGACCGACGTTGCCGTGCCACTTGCCGCGGCCGACGAGCAGCGGACCGGTGGCGTTGAAGCCCTTCTCGCGCGGAGCGCTCGCCTCCAGCTCACCGTTGACGTACAGGCGGATCTGCCTGGCCTGCGCGTCGTAGACCCCGGTCAGGTGCGTCCACGTGCCGATCTGCGCACGGGAGGTGCTCCAGGTGCCGTCGGCCGGCTTGTCCTTCGCGTCCTCGCTGGGAAGCACGAACTCCCAGTTGCCACCGCCGTCCATGCGCTGGCGGTAGCCGAGGTAGAAGCCGCTCATCACGGCGCCGTCCTGGGAGACGGCCGCGTCGGGATGGCCGGGCTCCAGTTCCCTGTCCTGCCTGACCCACGCCGACACGGTGAAGCTCTGGTCGGTGCGCACGGCCGGTGCGCCGGTCGACACGAAGTCGCCGAGTTCGTCCAGCTGTAGGTACCCGTTGACCGCGCCGTTCTGCACGAACCGCCCGTTGCCCTGCAGGACACCGGAACTGCCGCCCGGCACCGAGTTCGCCGCGGTCCTGCCGTCGGCCTCGTCGAACTTCCAGTAGCCCACCTGGACGTTGTCCCGGCTGACCGCGGACCTGATCTCCGGCTCGGCCAGGATCCGGTCGTAGACCTTGACCTCGTCGACGGCGCCGCCGAAGTAGTCCAGACCGGGGTGGTTGTCCCACATCGTGCGGCCGACACGCACCTGCCCCGTGGAGTCGACCGCCGGTGACGTCTTCGTCTTGGTGCCGGACAGCACACCGTTGACGTAGAGCCGCAACTGGTTCGTGGGCGCGTCGAACACCGCCGTCAGGTGCGTCCAGACCCCGATCTGCGCCGGGGACGACGACCACGCGGCGTCCGCCCAGATCTCCGTCGCGGCCTTGTTCTGGGCGGCGAACACCCAGCGGCCACCGTCGTCCGGCCGGTACCAGAGGGTGAAGCCGGCGAACTTGTCGCCGTCCTGGCTCACGATCGCCCGCGCGCCGGTCGCCTGGTCCACCTTCGCCCAGGCGGACACGGTGAAGCTCGCGTCCGTGCGAATGGTGTTGGGAGCGCTGACATAGCCCGTGCTGCCGTCCAGCGCGAGGGACGAACCGACCGCACCGGGGACGTAGCTCGCGTTGCCGCTCAGCGTGCCGTGGCGGTCGCCGAGGAACGCGCTGTCCTGCGCGTTGCCGTCGAAGGACCACTGCGCCAGCGGACCGTTGCCCGCGCGCACGTTGATGTGCAGCTTCTTGGCAGGACTGCGATGTCCCGCCCGGTCGACGCTCTGCACGTACAGGTCGCGCGGGCCGTCACCGGGCGGCGCGATGTCCAGCACCGCCTTGCCGCCGAGCTCGTCCGCATCGACCTGGGTCGAGGGCGGGTCGGACCAGCCGTAGAGGTAGTGGTCCACATCGGACACTCCGGCGGCGTCGAACGTGAACCTGCCGGGCACGCCGACTCCGCCGTGCCAGCGGTTGTCGTCCCGGTAGAGGACGCTGGACACGTCCGGCGCCTTGTCGATGCCGACGCGGTCGACGATGAAACCGGGGCCGTTGCGCCAGTCGCCGCCGTCCGGGCCGTCGTCGCCCCACAGCGTCCAGCTCACCCGCTGGCCGTCGCGCGCTCGCAGGTCGAGCGTGTGGCTGAAGACGTTGCCGGAGTGCAGGGTCGGTCCCCGCCGGTTGTAGGCCGCGCCGCCGTAGACGTCCCAGACCGCTTCCAGCTGCTCGTTCTCCGCGTCGGTCAGCTTGCCCTGCAACCGGATGGAGTCGTCGCCCGCGTACGGGACGCCGTCACACCACTTGCAGGCCCGCAGCGGCGGGTCCGTGGTGAGGCCGGTGGGCGCGTCCGGCCGGGTGTTGTACTGGACGTCGATCCGCACCGTGGCCAGGTCGTACTTGCGCCACGCCCGGTTGTCGCCCTCGTTGGCCGCCCGCAGCGAGTACACCGACCAGCCGTTGGGGTTGATGGACTGACCGATCGCGAACCCGGCCGGCGCGGGCCCCTTGCAGGCGGTCCCCACGGCGCCGGTGGAGACGTAGTCGGCCGCCGGCTGGTTGTTCCACGCCAGGTCGGACCCGATGGTGGCGTTCGCGATCCAGAGCTGGTGATCACGCGTGCTCGCGCAGTCGGGGCTGTAGACGGCGGACGCGCTCAGGCTCGCCTGCATGACCTGCTTGCCGCGCAGGAAGTCCGTGTTGAACTGGAAGTACGTCCGGGTGGTGCCGATGTCGTAGTCGCCGGTGCAGTTCGTGAGCCCGGAACACGTGCCGACCTTGACCCAGCCGTCGTCCAGTCCGCCGTACCAGGCCTTGGTGTTCGGCTTGTTCTTGAAGACCTTCGCCCAGTCCTTGCGGGAGTTGGCCCACCAGTCGGGGTCGACGGTCACCGGGAACCTCGCCGCCGGATCGGTCAGCAGCTTCGTGTCCGGCTTCAGCGTCAGCGACGTGGCGTCGGCCTCGACCCCGACCGGCGCACGCCGTTCCTCGCTCGCGTCCCACATCTCGGCGGGCGGCGTGGCGAAGGCGACCTCGCCCTTGTCGTCCACCGCCTCGATCCGGTTGCCCTCGGCGACGCGAACCGTCAGCCCCTCCGCGCTGAGCCCGAACTTCACCGACGCCAACGGCTGCGGCTTGTGCACCAGCAGGCGTTGCGTCACGCCACCCCCGCTCTGCGCCGTCAGCACGAGGTCGACGTCGGGCAGGACGCCGCGGTAGGTGGCCGTGGCGCCGTCGAGCACCGGTGCCGGCAGCTCCGCGGGCCAGGTCATCGTCACCGACCGGCCTGGCGTGCCGAACCGGAGCAACGGCGTCTTGCCGCCACCCGAGAACACCAGGCCGGTGTCCACCGCCTTCGGCACGACGGCGCCGTCCGGTGCCGTTTCCAGCGTCGCGTCGAGCCCGGTCCACCTGCCGTTCTTCAGCGTCCGGACCGGAGCGGCGTTGAGCTGCGCCTTGAGACTGCCGTCCGGCAACGCGGAGACGAGCCGGGTCGGCGTCGTCTGGTCGGTCACGACGACCGGCTGCCGCTGCCGCCGGGCGGCCTGCAGCGCGGTCCCGGTGTTCTCCGCCTCGGTGACGTTCGCCACCGGCGGTGGTTCCCCGTCCCACTTCGGCAACGACACGACGGTGATCGCCGTTGCCCCCAGTACGGCCACGAGCACGGCGGACAGCCGTCTCAGACCGGTTCTCCCTCGATCCACTTCGTCCGAACCCCCTCAGTTCAGCGCCGCCCGTCCCCAGGGCGGACCGCGCACCATGGTCGGCGGGGAGTGATCACCGCGAACAGTTCACGAACCGGTCATCTGTGACCTGCCGGCGACGTTTCGACTCACCCCGAAACCCGCGCGCAAGATCGTGATCACCTGGTACGAAATGTCCGTGACTGATGAGTTCGCCGGGGCCGTCCGGCGTTTCCGGCTCCGTGCGGGCCTCACCCAGGAGGCCCTCGCGGAACGGTCGGGGATCTCGGTCAGCACCATCCGCGGCATGGAGACCGGCAAGCGCCGCAACCCGCAGCTCGCCTCCGTCCGGCAACTCGCGGACGCGCTGGCGCTGCGGCCTCAGGAGCAGGAGGACCTGCTCTCCGCCGCCGGCGCCGAACCCACGCCGGCGCCGCGCCAGTTGCCGCCCGAACTCGCGGGCTTCGTCGGCCGCGGCGACGCGCTCGACCGGCTCGACGCGGTCCTGGACGGCGGCGCGGCGTCGACCGTCGTGATCAGCGCGATCTCCGGGACGGCCGGGATCGGCAAGACGACCCTCGCGCTGCGCTGGGCACACCGGGTGGCCGGCCGCTTCCCCGACGGGCAGCTCTACGCGGACCTGCGCGGCTTCGACCCCAGCGGCACGGTCATGGCGCCCGGCGAGGCGCTACGGGCGTTCCTGGAGGCGCTGAACGTGCCCGCCCGAAGCGTTCCCGACGACGTGGAGGCGCAGGCCGCGAAGTTCCGGACCCTGATGGCGGGCCGCGCGATGCTGGTCGTGCTCGACAACGCCCGCGACGCCGCCCAGGTCCGTCCCCTGCTGCCGGGCACTCCGGGCAGCCTCGTGGTCGTCACGAGCCGCCACGACCTCACCGGGCTGATCGCGACGACCAACGCCCGCAGCCTGCCGCTCGCGTTGCTGAGCCGGGAGGAGGCGCACGCGCTGCTGGCCGACCGCCTCGGCGCGGAGCGGGTGAACGCGGAGCCGGCCGCCGTGGCGGAGATCATCGACCGGTGCGGCGGGCTGCCGCTGGCGCTGGCCGTGGTGGCCGCCCGCGCCGCGCACACGTCGTTCTCGCTGACGGCCTACGCCGAGGAACTGGGTGGCCTGGACGGGTTCGGCAGCGGGGACGAGGCGACGGACCTGCGGGCCGTGTTCGCCTGCTCCTACCTGGCGCTGAGCCCGGCGGCGGCCAGGGCGTTCCGGCTGCTGGGCCTGCACCCCGGCACGGAGATCTCCCTCGCGGCGGTCGCCAGCGTGACGGGGCTGACGTCGGCGCGGCGGGTGATGCAGGAGCTCACCCGAGCCCACCTGATCGTGGAACGCACGCCGGGGCGGTTCGCGTTCCACGATCTGTTGCGCGCCTATGCGGCCGAGCAGGTCCAGCCGGACGAACGGCAGGATGCGCTCTATCGGCTCGTGGCGCACTACCGGTACAACGCGGAGCGCGCCCATTTCGTGGACCGCCCTGGCATCCTGGCGGAACCGTCGGCACCGGACGGAGTGGCGGCGGTCCCCTTCGCCGACGTCACCGCCGCCAAGTCGTGGCTGAAGACCGAGACGTCCGCCCTGCTCGCGATCGTGCGGTCCGATCACGAATTCCCGCAGGACGTGGTCGCGACGGTCCGCGCCATCTCGAACTTCCTCGACATCAACGGGCGGTTGTCCGCCAACGTCGACATCCTGCACCGGGCGCTGACGCTCACCTCGGACCAGAAGATGCTCGTCGTCCTGTGGAAGCTGCTCGCGCGGGTGCACACCAGAGCGGGCCGGCACGCCGAGGCGCGGGCGTTGCTGGACCGGACCCTGGAGATCGACCTCGCGTCCGGCGACACCGACGCGCTCGGCTACACGTACTTCGGCCTGGCCCGGCTCATCGGCGGGCAGGGCGGCCACGGCGAGGCGCTGGACCTCGCGTCGAAAGCGGTCACGTGCTTCCGCGAGTCAGGCAACCGGAACGCGGAGGCGGACGCGTTGAACGGCGTGGCCTGGTGTTTCGCGATGCTCGGCGAGTTCGACGAAGCGCTGGTGCGGGCCGAGCAGGCGGTCGCGACCGGAGAGATCGCCAGCGCCGGCAGCTTGGACACGCTGGGGTACGTCGAGCACCACCGCGGCAACCACGCCAAGGCGGTGAAGCACTTCCAGGAGGCGGTCGGCGTCGCCGAGGACGCGGGCGACCGGTACATGCTCGCCGAGACGTTGACCCACCTCGGCGACACCCACGAGGCCATGGGCAATCACGCCGAGGCGCGCGAGACGTGGGAGCAAGCCGTCGAGGAGTGGGACGCGCTGCACTCACCGGAGGCGGACGCGCTGCGCGCCAGGCTCGGTCCCTAGGCGCTGTCACAGATCGGCGGCCTGTCCGGTCTTTGTTCTCATGAGCCACGAACACGCGCACCAGCTGGACAACCCCGACAAGAGCGGTCCGCCGCCGAAGATCGAGGTCATCGGCACCGTGCCGGGAGCACCGCAGATCCCGGACGGCGCCGAGGCCATGACCATCCTCGTGACGCTGCCGCCGTCGAGTCCGGGAGCGCCGCCGCACCGCCATTCCGGTCCCGCGTACGGCTACGTCGTCAAGGGCGCCATCGTCTTCGAGCTGGAAGGCGAGCCGGAACGGGTCGTCCGCGCGGGCGGGACGTTCTGGGAGCCGGGCGGCGACGTCATCCACTACCAGGACGGCAACCACCTGGCCGACGAGGAGTCCGCTTTCGTCGTCACGATGTTCTGCGCGCCCGGCCAGCCGATGCTGACGGTCGTGGAGGCGGACGAACTGGAGGCGCGCAAGCACCTCAGGGCACCGCGGCCGTGAAGACGTCACTGGCCGCGTTGGCGCGCGATCATCTCGGGCTGGCGCGCGAGGCGTCGAGCGGCAGGAGTGCCGAGACCGTCCACGGTGGACACGAGCAGGCGCTGCGGCAGACCGTGATGGCGTTGCGCGCGGGTGAGCACATGCACGAGCACGAGCATCCCGGCGAGGTGACCGTGCAGGTGTTGCTCGGCCACGTGCGCCTGGTGGCCGGGCCGCAGTCGTGGGAGGCGCGGCCGGGCGACCTGCTGACGATGCCGGAGAGGCGGCACCGGGTGGAAGCGCTGGAGGACAGCGTCTTCCTGTTCACCACGGCGTTGCGGCTGCCGTGACTGGGGCGAGGGGCGGGGATGGCTCCCCGCCCCTCGTTCCTCACTCGACCAGCTTGCCCGCGGTGTCGACGTCCCTCATGAGTGCCGTGATCTCGGCCGGCACCGGAGGGATCTCCTCCCGTTCGACCTGGCCCGGACCCGCCCAGACGAGGTTGACCTGTTGCGCGGGATCGATGTCCGGGAAGTCCGAGCGGTTGTGGCAGCCGCGGGTCTCCCGGCGTTCGAGGGCGCACTCCAGGGTCGCGCGGGCGGAGAGCGCCGACGCTTTCAGGTCGAAGGCGTGCGCGAGGTCCTGGAAACCGGCGAGGTCTGGGTGCACGCCGACGTTGCGGATGCGTTCCTCCAGGTCGTCCAGTTCCGCGAGTCCCTTGCGCAGCCCGGCTTCGTCGCGGACGACACCCGCGTGCTCGGTCATCGTGTTGCGCAGCGCCCGTTGCAGGGCGCGGACGTTCTCCGGTCCGTCGGCGGCGAGCAGTCCGTCCACTTCGGATCGTGCCTCGCCGAGAGCGGCACGTGAACGTTGTTGCGCGTCCAGGGAAGCCGAGTACTCGGCCGCCGCCTCGCCGACGATCCGGCCGTACACCAGGAGTTCGATGAGCGAGTTGCCGCCGAGCCGGTTCGCGCCGTGCAGGCCGCTGGACGCCTCGCCGATCGCGTAGAGGCCCTCGACTCCCGTCGAGTGGTCCGCGGGCGACACCCACACGCCGCCCATCGAGTAGTGCGCGGTCGGTGCGATCTCGACGGCTTCCTGGGTGATGTCCTTCATCTGCAGTTCGAGCAGCGTCTGGTAGACCCTGGGCAGCCGTTGCATGATCTGCTCGCGCGGCAGGTGCGACACGTCCAGCCACACGCCGCCGTTCGGGGTGCCACGGCCTTCCTTGATCTCGGTGTACGCGGCCAGCGCCACCCTGTCCCGTGTGGACAGTTCCATCCGCCGCGGGTCGTAGCGGGCCATGAACCGCTCACCGGCCGCGTTGGTGAGGATGCCGCCCTCACCTCGGGCGGCCTCCGACACCAGCGTGCCGGCCGCGTTCTCCGGTTCGAGCAGGCCGGACGGGTGGAACTGCACCAGTTCGGGATCGCGGATCCGGCCGCCCGCGAGCACGGCCAGGCGGAACGAGTCGCCGGTGTTCTCGTCGCGGCGGCTCGACGTGCGGCGCCAGATCCGGGTGTGCCCGCCCGCCGCGAGGATGACGACGTCCGCGTGGAACACGTATCGCTTGCCGGTGTTCAGGTCGAACCCGTACGCGCCGAACACCACGTTGTCACGCACGAGGATCCGCGTGATGTAGCAGGAGTCGTGGATGGGGATGTCGAGCTGTGTGGCCCGGTTCACCAGCGTGCGCTGGATCTCCAGCCCGGTGTAGTCGCCGGCGAACGACGTGCGGCGGAACGTGTGCGCGCCGAAGAACCGCTGCGAGATGCGGCCGTCGGTCTCCCGCGCGAACGGCATTCCCCAGCGTTCGAGGTCCTCGATGCCGCGCGGCGCCTGCTCAGCCACGACCCGCACGATCTCCGGGTTGGCCAGGAGATAGCTCTCCTTGATGGTGTCCGCCGCGTGCTGCTGCCACGTGTCGGCGGGGTCCATCGTCGCCAGCGCCGCGTTGATGCCGCCCGCCGCCAGAGCCGTGTGCGCGTCGTTCTTCGGTCGTTTGCCGACGACCAGCACGTCGACCCCGCGTTCGGCGAGTTCGATGGCGGCGCGCAACCCCGCACCACCGCTTCCGATCACCAGCACTGACGTTGCGATCTGCTGTTCGGTCATCACGGCCTCCGTTGCCCGTCTCTTCCATTAAGTAGGACCGGGCAGCGCTTCTGCTTGTGACTGTTAGCTGCGTGACAGTGCGTCCGTGGACACATCACTAAGCTTGGTGGTGTGTTCGTGAAGCTCTGTGGTCTGCGTACCGAGTCCGATGTCGCCGTGGCGCTCGAGGCCGGGGCTGACGCCGTCGGTTTCGTGCTGACGAGCAGTCCCCGCCAGATCGACGTCGACCTGGCGTCCCGGCTCGTGGCGGAGGTGTCCGCTGAGGTCCTGACCGTCGCGGTGGTGCGTGGGATCAGTGCTGCGGAAGCCGGTGAGCTGGCGCTGAAGACGGGCGTGCGCGCGTTGCAGTTGCACGGCGATTACCCGCGTGAGGCCTTCGACGAGCTGGCGGACCTGCCGTTCGGGCTGGTTCGGGCGACGGCGCTCGGACCGGACACCGACGTGCGCACCGGGGCGTTCGGCGAGGAGCTGCTGCTGATCGACTCCCCCGTCGCCGGATCGGGTGAGCAGTGGGACATCACACGGCTCGCTTCGAACCCGCCCACCGGAAAATGGGTGCTGGCGGGCGGGTTGTCGCCGGAGACGGTGGCCGGGGCGATCAGCGTCGCCCGGCCGTGGGGTGTGGACGTGTCCAGCGGCATCGAGTCGAGCCGTGGTGTCAAGGACCACGGCCGGATGCGCGAGTTCGTACTCGCCGCTCGCGGTTAGACCACGCGTTCGCCGTTGCGGTACACCGCGCGCACATCGAGCAACGCGCTGAGGTCCTGCAACGGATTGCCTGCCACCGCTAGAAGATCGGCGTCGTGGCCGGGCGCGATCCTGCCCTTGCGGTCGCCGATCCCGCACGCCCGCGCGGCCACGCTCGTGGCGGACGCGAGGGCGTCGGCGGTGCTGAAACCGAGCAGCTCGCCGAACTCGATGACGCCGTGCGGCAACGAGTCGAAGCGTTTGAACGGGCCGATGCCCGCGTCCGACGAGCACACCAGCCGCACGCCGCGTTCGCGCATCCGGCCGAAGTTCTCGCGCAGGGTCAGGCTGACCGGGGTCGCCGGTTCGGCGGTCGGACGGCGTGCGGTCGTGGTGCTGACGTAGATCTCCTTGCGCACCAACGTGTCCACTGTGTCCCAGTCGACCGCGAGGCCGCCGGGCGCGAGGAAGAAGGCGTGCTCGATCGAGTCGACACCCGCGTCCACCGCCGCCTTGATGCCGGTGGACGCGTGCGCGTGGACCGTGACCGGGATGCCCGCGGCGTGCGCGATCTCGACGGCCGCGCGCAGTTCCTCGGTCGTGTACTGCTGGTCGAACGGCGACGAGCCGGGCGTGATCGACCCGCCGGTCGCCATGATCTTGACGACGTCGACGCCGCGCTCGACCCGTTCGGTGACGGCGGCCCGCACGCCGTCCAGCCCGTCCGCCTCGCCGCCGAGGAACCAGCAGTGGCCACCGGTCGTCGTGACGGGCGGGCCGGAGACCAGCACCTCCGGACCGGCGTCGCGGGCCTGGAGCGTCAGGTAGCCGCGGTCACCGAGGTCGCGCACGGTCGTGATGCCCGCTTGGAGCGCCTCCAAGGCGTTGGCGCGAATCCGGGCGAGCACCACGTCGTCGGGATCGGTCTGGTCGGTCGCCACGCCGAACGGGTCGAAGGCCAGGTGCACGTGCGAGTCGACCAGCCCCGGCAGCAGCGTGACGTCTCCCAGATCGAGCACCGGCAGGCCTGCCGGGTCCGCGGAAACGATCTTGCCGTCCGCGACCACGACGACCGGTTCGCCGGTGATCTCCCTTTCGCCGTCGAAGATCCGCGCTGCCCGAATGGCCTGTTTCACGTTGTCCCCCAACACATGTGACTGGGGTCCAGGCTAGGCCGCGAGGTATCCCGGGATGTCCTCGACCCGGTGGTAGACGGGCAGTCCGCGCTCGCGGGCGATCCGCACGTCCTCGTCCGCGCCGGTCGACTCGCCGGGCAGCCGCAGCACCGCCTCGCACCGTTCCAGCAGCCGTTGCGCGGTCGGGTACATGATCTCGGACGCGATCGGGTCGGTCGGCGAACTTCCCCCGGCGCCGCGCAGCACGGGCAGCGCGACCCACTCGCCGATCATCGGCACGTGGCCGCTGCGGAAGATCGGCCACGCCGCCTCCTCCAGCCGTTCGAGGTTGCGCGCCATCAGGGCGGGGTCGTCCCCGGTGCCGGATCGGTAGGGCCCTGCGATCAGAATCAGCATGCGACCGACCATAATGTGCAAGACTCGGCAAAAACAAGGAGAAACGTGCATGTTGGCTGCCCAACGCCGTGACCTGCTGCTCGAACGACTGCGCACCGACGGCCGGATCGTCGCCAAGGACCTCGCCGCCGAAGTCGGCCTCTCCGAGGACACGATCCGCCGCGACCTGCGCGACATGGCGGCGGCGGGGCTCTGCCAACGCGTGTACGGCGGCGCACTGCCCGTATCCCCCGCCATCGCCGACTACGCCACGCGTCAGGGCGTGCAGGTCGATGGCAAGCAACGGGTCGCACGAGCGGCAGCCGCGTTGATCGAACCGGGCAGCACCGTGATCCTCGACGGCGGCACGACCACGCTTGCCGTCGTGCGCGCGCTACCGCTCGATCTGCAGGCCACGGTCGTCACGCACAGTCCGACGATCGCGAGCGCGTTGGAGGAGCACCGGGACGTGGAGGTCTACGTCATCGGCGGACGGCTCTTCAAGCATTCGATGGTCGCGTGCGGTGCGGCTGCCGTGGAGGCCGCACGAGGTGTGCACGCCGACCTCTTCTTCGTCGGCGTCACGGGCGTGCACCCCGAAGCAGGCCTCACGACCGGCGACGCGGACGAGGCCGCGATGAAGCGCGCGCTCGCCCACCAGGCCGCGGACACCTACGTGCTGGCCAGTTCGGAGAAGATCGGCACGGCGTCGCGGTTCTCCGTCCTGCCGTTCGCCGAGGTCGCCGGCGTGATCACGGACGCGGACAACGAGACCGTGCGCGCGTTGGAGGTGCCGGTCATCCGCGCCTAGCTGATGACCTGCAGGTAGCCCTTGGGAGAGCCGTGCGTGCGGCCGCACTCGGTCAGCGCGAGCACGCCGTGCCCCTCGACGTCGCCCTCGAAGTAGCTCGGGTTGACCGACAGCTCCTCGGCGACCTCGGTGGCCCAGATGTCGTCGAGGTCGTCGTTCTCGTCACTGGTGTCGTGCGGCAGGCCACGGCCGTCCTCCACGTCGAGCTCACCGACCTGGTCGTCGGGCTTGAACGCGTCGTAGTAGCGGACGATCTCGCCCTGTTCCGCGACGCACCACGCCGTCCAGCCGTCGCCGCAGCTCATGCCGTAGTAGTGCGCTTCGCCGAACACGGCGCTCAGCACCGCGCAGATCTCGGTCACCGGACGGGTCGCGTGCTCGAACGGCTCCCCGAACACCAGCGTCCAGCCGTCCCACGAGCCCGTGACGTACACCCTGGCGCACCGGACGTGCTCGTCGGCCTTGGACCACGCGTGGTGGTCGTTGTTCCAGGCCTGCGCGCCCAGCACCTTGGTCACCGGCACCGCGTCCCGCAACCCGCAGACCTCCAGCACGGCCGCCTGGTTCTCGGTCCTGATGGCGTACCAGCCGCCGCAGAGGTGCATCTCGTCGACGCTGTACATGTCGTCTTCGAGCTTGTGCTGGATGAACCGGTCGACCACCGCGCGGTCCTCCGGCGTGAACGCGTCCGGGCCGGCGACCTCCGCGATGCCGATCAACGCGCCCCTGCGCAACGCACCCTTGGCCGTGCGTCGGGTTTCCTGCAGCAACGGCAACACGTCCGGTCCCATGGTCCCGAACGCCCACAGCGCTTCCCGTTGCACGTAGTGGTCCTCGTCGGCGAGCACGGGCAGCAGTCGTGCCGCGTGCTTGAGCGCCTCCTCGCCCCGGAACATGCTCGCGGCCGCCCGGCGGATGCCGTGGTGCGGGTGCCGCAGCGCGTCGAGGTAGGTCTCGTCATCCGCCCTCACCAGCGAGAACACCCGGTAGCCCTGCCGGATGACCTGACCGTCCTGCGACGTGGTGATCAGCTCTATCAGGCCGTCGAACGTCGTGATCCCCTGCTCGCGCACGAAGTCCTCGGCCTCGCGTCTGAAGCGGTCGTCGTCCATGCGGTCGAGCAGCGCCCGGATCTCCATGGCGCGGCACCCTAGCGCGTCGTCCCAAGTGGACTTCCGGTTCCGCCATACGGCCGAGACCTTGACTCGCAGCGGCGTACTGGGCACGCTGCGAACCGTGACGAGCCTGGCTGAGGAGCACGTCAAACCGGCGGTGCGCTGGAGCATCGGCCACGCCCTGCCGCGTGCCGTGCTGCGCCTGGCCGCCCGCCGCGGCGACCTGCAGGGCCGCATCACCGTCGAGGCCTCCACCGGCGCCGACCTGACGGGCCTGTTCGACGAGATCCGTGCGGCGGGCCCGCTCGCCGCCACGAAGGTCGGCCACACGACCACCCGGCACGAGGTCGTCAAGGCGATCCTGTCCGACGACGCGTTCGTGACGGCCCGCCCGCGCTTCGGCGCCGGCATCCTCGGCAAGCTCGCCGCGTGGTCCGCCACCGAGGTGATGCACCCGGTCCAACCGCCGTCGCTGCTGGCCGTCGAACCGCCCGCGCACACCCGCTACCGCAAGCTCGTCACCCGCGTCTTCACCGCCCGCGCCGTCGAACAGCTGCGCGTCCGCACCCAGCAGATCGCCGACGACCTGCTCGACGACCTCGACCCGGCCAACCCGGTCGACCTGATCGAGACCTACTGCGGCCTGCTGCCGGTCACCGTGATCAGCGAGATCCTCGGCGTGCCACCAAGAGAGCGCTCCACCGTGCTCGCCCTCGGCGCGGCCGCCGCCCCGAGCCTCGACCTCGGCCTGTCGTGGCGCGTGTTCCGCGATGTCGAGACCGGCCTGAACACGTTCGACGCCTGGCTCTCCCGCCACCTCGACGCCCTGCGCGCCAACCCCGGCGACAACCTGCTCAGCCGCCTGATCACCGCCCGCGAGGACGGCGAAGGCCTCACCGAACGCGAGCTGAAGGCCACCGCGGGTCTGGTGCTGGCCGCCGGTTTCGAGACCACGGTGAACCTCCTCGGCAACGGAATCTCGTTGCTCAGCAAGAATCCCGCGCAACTCGAGACGCTGCGCACCAACCCGGAGCTGTGGGGCAACGCCGTCGACGAGGTGCTGCGGCACGACCCGCCGGTGCTGCTGACCGGCCGCATGTGCGCCCGCGACACAACGGTCGCCGGCGTCCCCGTGCGCCGCGGCCAGCTCGTCACGACCGTGCTCGCCGGAGCCAACCGCGACCCGTCCGTCTTCGAGAACCCGGCGGCGTTCGACGTCGCCCGCCCGAACGCCCGCGACCACGTGTCGTTCGGCGCCGGCCGCCACTACTGCCTCGGCGCCCAGCTCGCGCGCATGGAGGGCGAGATCGGCCTGCGCACGATCTTCGACCGCTTCCCGGACCTCGCCACGTTGCCGGGCGCGCGCCGCCGTCCGACCCGCATCCTGCGCGGCTTCGAACGCCTGCCGACGGCCCTAGGCTCGACGGGTGAGCACTGATTCGGCCGGACGCATCCTCGACGCCGTCCTGACCCTGTTGTCCCAGCACGGCATCGGCGGCGTGAGCATGCGCGCCGTGGCAAGGGAAGCCGGCGTCGCCCTCGGCCTGGTCAACTACCACTACGACGACAAGACGAGCCTGATCTGCGCGGCCCTGCGCCGCATCGAGGACCAGGACATAGCCCTGGTGGCGCCGGATCCGTCGTTGCCTCCCGCCGAACGGCTGCGGGTCGCGTTGCGGCGGGTGGCCGACCCCGAGTTCCTGACGACCGAGTACCTGTCGCTGCGCCTTCAGCTCTGGTCGCTGGCGCAGGCCGGTGAGGAGTTCGAGCGCATCAACACCGAGGCGCAGGGCCGGTACCGCGCCGGGCTGGCGCGGCTGATCCGCGCGGCCCGGCCCGACCTGTCCCGCTACGAGTGCGCGAAGCGGGCGGCGGACGTCGACGTGATCCAGAACGGCATGTGGCTCACCGCGTTGCTCGGCCTCGACCGCGCGTCACTGCGCCGGGCCGTCGCGCTGTGCGAGGACATCGCGCTCTCTTGAACGACCGTTCAATCCGTTCTACGTTGGGAGACATGAAGGTCACGGCGGAGGACGTTCGTCGCATCGCTACCGGCTACCACCCCGATCCCGCGCGCTCGATGTCGTTGCGCGCCGAGGCGTACGTCGAACCGCTGTGGGCCGGTTTCGAGGACCGCGCGGTCTTCTCCCGTACGTGGCAATGGATCTGCCACGTCGAGCAGCTGACCGAACCCGGCAGCTACGTCACGTCGACCGTGGCGGGCATGCCGATCGTGGTGGTGCGCGACCGGACCGGGACCCTCCGCGCGTTCTACAACGTCTGCAAGCACCGCGCGCACGAACTCCTGACCGGCAGCGGCATCACCCGCAACATCGTCTGCCCGTACCACGCCTGGACGTACGACCTGAGCGGCGGCTTGAAGGCCGCACGGCGCGCCGACCGCATGGAGACCTTCGACAAGTCGTCCGTATGCCTAGACCAGGTGCAGGTGGAGAAGTTCGGCGGCTTCGTCTACGTCAACCTCGACCCCACGGCGGCAGAGCTGGCCGTCCAGGCCCCGGACCTGGCCGCGGAGATCGACTTCTGGGCACCGGACGTCGCCAAGCTGACCCACGCCCGCCGGCTCACCTACACGATCGACTCCAACTGGAAGAACGTCGTCGACAACTTCCTGGAGTGCTACCACTGCCACATCGCGCACCCGGAGTTCGTGGACCTCGTCGACATGGGCACCTACGACGTGAAGACGCACGGCATCTGGTCCAGTCACTTCGCCGAGGCCGGCAAAAAGGCGAACAGCGCGTACGACGTCTCCGGCGCGACGGTCAACCAGCACGCCGTGTGGTGGCTGTGGCCCAACACGTGCCTGCTGCGCTACCCCGGCAGGTCCAACTTCATGGTGCTGCGGATCCTCCCGGACGGCCCGGACCGCACGCACGAGACGTGGGACTTCTACTTCGAGACCACCGAACTGACCGCCGCGGAACTGGACGGCGTGCGGTACATCGACGAGGTGTTGCAGCAACAGGACATCGGCATCGTGGAGAGCGTGCAACGCGGGATGCGCACGCCGGCGTTCGATCAGGGGCGGATCGTCTACGACCCGGCCGGGACCGGGTTGTCCGAGCACGGCGTGCACCACTTCCACGGCCTGCTGCTGGAGGCCTACCGCGCCGCCGTGGACTAGTGACGGGCGAGGTGGTCGCGCAGCCGCTCGTGGCGGAACTGATAGTTCGCGCCGGACTGCCGCAGCACGCCGAGCTCGTAGGCGTCCTCGAGGAACGCGATCATCGCCCACGGCATCCGCCCGGTCACGGGCCACCAGAAGCGGGCCAGGATCAGCCACTGGCCCCACGCGGTGAACGTGACCAGGTACCCGAGCGCACCGACGCAACCGCTGATGGCGCCGATCGCGAGGAGGGCGAGGAACTGCCACTCCAGGACGCTGATCACCCCCTCGATCAGCACGATGACCAGGAGGCTGCTGAGCACGAACAGGAGAGCGACCGCCGGAACCAGCGCCGCGGCCTGACGCAGGGCGGTCACGCGGTTCTCGACCAGGAGGCTGACGGGGTCGAAGGCCTTCCTGATGTCGAGCGGCGACTCGAGAGCCGCCGCGAGGCCGAGCACAGCGCCACCCGCGACGGCGAAGATCACGCCCCAGGCGATCGAGTTGACGCCCGTCATCACGAGCACGTCGGCGCTGGTCACCTCTTCTGGGACGGCTCCGAACAACTCGCCGAAGAACACGCGCAACAGGGTGGTCACCACGCCGTAGCCGATTCCCAGCCCGAATCCTCCGCTCAGGCCGAGGGCGATCGAGCCGCGCAGTGACCGTCCCGTGCGAGGGCCGCGCAGCCGCAGTCGCACCCGCGACGGCCTGACGACGTGGCCTCGCATCGTGATCACGCCGTAGATCAGGCCGAACACGATGCCGGCGGCAGGTGCGAAGAACATGCCCTCCACCAACGCCGTGCGCACGCCCTTCGCCATGCCCGACTCGGCCGAGTACACCGGCATGTAGATCATCCAGTCGAAGAGCGCGGTCAGCACTGACACCGCCACCACGACGGAGGCGATCCGCCGGAAACGGCTCATCGCGCCGCCGAGCTCCCACCACGCCAGATCCCGCTCACCGAGCCGGGCCAGGTGCCCGAGCCACCGGCGGGCGTCGTCGGGATCCCACCGGCGGCAGTCGCGGTAGGCGGCCGGGACGAACCCGCCGAGCAGGTGTTCCTCGGTGGCGGCCTCGTCCGGGAACCGCTTCGCGTCCAGCAACGCGGAGGGGCTCTCGGCGCCGCTGTGGACCTTTCGCGCGAGGGACGCCATCAGCGGTGTCCGCAGCACCTTGGCGAGGCGGCCCTCCGGATGGGCTTCGATCTCCGCGAGCACCGGCGCCCACTCACCGGTGTCCGGCAGGTAGGCGGCGAGGTCGGCCGCGGTGACGCCGGACAGTTCGATGGCCGCCGATCTGCCGAGCGGGCGGCTCGCCTCCTCGTACTCGCCGAGCCTGCTGGTCAGCAACCACGGGAGCTTCGAGCAGCTCAGCACCTCCAGTGCCCTGTCGTGCAGACCGGACGCGATCTCGTCGAAGCCGTCGAGCACCGGCAGGATCCAGCCGTCCTCGACCAGTTCGGCGGCGAGGCTCGTGCCGCCGGGAACCTGCGCGTCCATGCCCGTGTGGTCGCGCAGCAACCGTTCGATCAGCCAGTCGCGCAGGCCGAGGCGCGCCGGGTCCCACGAGGCGAGGCTGAAGATCACCGGCACCGGGTCCGAGGCGGCGCGGTCGTGCACGAACTCCTGCACGAACCGGATCGTCAGCATCGTCTTGCCGGAGCCGGGCCCGCCGAGCACGACCAGCCGTCCGTCGGGGAGGTTCCGGTAGACGTCCGCGATCGTGCCGCCCTCCTGTCCGAGGCCGGTCCGCGCCCGCCATCGGACGGTCAGCGGGCCGGGGTCGTAAAGGCCGTGGTTCTCCTCCTCCCGGTGGCAGCGGCGGCTCATGGTTTCCGCGAGTTTCTCCGCCTGCGAATTCAGCCGGCCGTTTCTTCGCCGCCGTGCCGCACCCAGTTTCAGCACCGAGCGGAATCCCGTGTTCGTTGCCAGGATCGGGAACTGCTTCGGCGGCTCGGTCATGGCGTCAGGGTCCCGGAATGCGGCTCGGCGTGTCCACCCGGCCACCGATGGCCGGTCGGTGGCCTGGCCACCGAGCAGGCACAACGCCATGATCGGCGTGCTGGAAATCAACCGAAGGGGGAATTCCATGTCGATTCGATTTCGCACCGCGCGAAAACGCGGAACGTGTTTGTTCGCGGTGCTGACCGCCGCACTGGCGTTGTCCAGTCCCGAGGCGAAAGCCGCCGAGGCGGCGCCACCGCAATTCACCGACGGGTTCGGGCTCACCGTGACGAGTCAGCCGCGGTGGGTCGACGAGAACCACCGCACGTTCCTCTTCAGCGTGTCCACGAACCAGGTGCCGGCACCGACGCTGCTCGAAGGCCAGGAACCCGGCAGGCACGCCATCGTCGTCACGCTGCCCGACGACTACAACGCGACGACCAAGAGCTACCCGGTCCAGTACTACCTGCACGGCCACCCGGACCGGCCCGACGCCGCCTGGAACCAGCGGGTGGTCGAGAAGGCGACGGCGGGCAAGGACCTGATCACCGTGCAGCCCAACGGAAGCGGCCGCGGCTGGTACTCGAACTGGGTCAACCCCGGCGCCGCGGGGCCGCAGAACTGGGAGACGTTCCACCTGGACCAGGTGATCCCGTTCGTGGACGCCAACCTGCGCACGAACGCCACCAAGGCGAGCAGGGCGATCGTCGGGCACTCGATGGGCGGGTTCGGGGCGCTGCACTACGCCGAGCACCGGCCCGACCTGTTCAGCTACGCGGGCAGCTTCTCCGGTGGCCTCGACCTGCGGAACTCCGAGTTGCGCGCGGCGATCACGGCCACGTTGGTCAACCCGGCCAGCGGCACGCCGACCGTGAACGCCGACGCGATCTTCGGGCCGCCGTTCTGGCCGTTCGACGGCGTCTGGAACGCGCAGAGTCCGGCACAGAACGTCGGAAGCCTGCGGGACGTGGGCGTGGCGCTGTACACGGGCAACGGTGGTGACCTGACGGTCAACCCGATCCAGGCCGTGTTCGAGAACCGGGCCAGGGAGACGGCGCTGGTCACGGCCGCGAACCTGCGGGCCGCGAACATCCCGTTCCACTTCGCCGACTACGGCGACGGCAGCACGTGGGCGCCGGGCTGCACGGGCAAGCACGCCGACGAAGCGTGCGTGCAGGCCGACATGAACCACTTCGTCGGGCTGGTCACGGGACACGCCTGACGTGCGACGTTCGTCGTGAGCCGAACGGGGCATTTCTGGAACCCCGCGTCCCGAATGCCGTCCCACCTCCTCTAATGAGTCTGACGGGCCCCTGCACCCGCGCGAAGTGCGCGGGCGACGCCCGCTTAGGAGTTGGAGGAATCGTGTTCCTGGGTTCACGATCACGCCTGCGGACCGCGGTCATCGCCGCGGCCGTGGGCGCCGGTGTGCTGACGGCGGCCACCCCCGCCGCGGCGGCACCCGCCGCAGGTACGCGTGCCTATCTGGTCATCACGGCTCCCGGTGCCACCGCCGGTGCCGCGACGGCTGTGAGCAGCAACGGTGGCACGGTGTGGACGAGCTACGACGCCATCGGTGTCATCGTCGCGCACTCGGGTGCCGCTGACTTCGCCACCAAGATGCGCGGCATCAGCGGTGTGCAGAAGGTCGGTGCCACGCGCACCAGCGACGTCCCCGCCGAGGCGGCGAACCCGCCGATCCCTGCCTCGCCGCCGCAGACCACCCCGGCGGCCGGTGAGCCGGTGCGCGCGGACATGACCCAGATCGGCGCCGACAAGGCGTGGGCGGCCAACCCGGGCTCGTCCAGCGTCACGGTCGGTGTGCTCGACACGGGCGTCGACGACCAGCACGCCGACCTCAAGCCGAACTTCGACGCGGCCAACTCCGCTTCCTGCGCCTACGGCAAGCTCGACACCCGCACCGGTTCATGGCGCGCCAACACCGCCACCAGCCCCATCAGCTCCCACGGCACGCACGTGGCCGGCACGATCGCGGCGGCCAAGAACAACCTCGGCATGGTCGGTGTCGCTCCTGGCGTGAAGATCGCCTCGGTGCGCGTCTCCGAGGGGGCGAAGGACTTCTTCTTCCCCGAGAACACCATCTGCGCCATGGTCTTCTCCGGTGACCGCGGCTTCGAGGTGACCAACAACAGCTACTACACCGACCCGTGGCTGTTCAACTGCCCGGACAACGCCGACCAGGACGCGATCCTCGAAGGCGTGAAGCGCGCGGTGGCCTACGCCGAGGGCAAGGGCGTGCTCAGCGTCGCCGCGGCGGGCAACGAGAACTACAACCTCGCGAGCAAGTCCAGTGACGCGACCAGCCCCAACGACTCCACGCCGGCGACGCGCACCGTCACCAACGCCTGCCTGAGCCTCCCGACCGAGGTCTCCGGCGTCGTCAGCGTCGCGTCGATCACCTCGGGCAACGCCAAGTCGACCTTCTCGAACTTCGGCACCGACAAGATCCACATCTCGGCGCCCGGTGACAACGTCTACTCCACGGTCCCCGGCGGCGGCTACGGCACCAAGTCCGGCACGTCGATGGCCTCCCCGCACGTCGCGGGCGTCGCCGCGCTGCTCAAGTCGACCAACCCCACCGCCACCCCGGCCCAGCTGCGCGCGCTCCTGGCGACCCAGGCGGACGACCTGAGCTGCTCCGACAGCCGGTGCAGCGGCACCACGGCGAAGAACAACTTCTTCGGTGAGGGCCGCGTCGACGCGTTCGCCGCGGTCAACACCGGCACGCCTCCCGGCAACTCGTTCGAGAACACCGCCGACGTGGCCATCCCGGACGCCGGCGCGGCCGTGACCAGTTCCATCACGGTCTCGGGCGTCACCGGCAACGCCCCGGCGACGTTGAAGGTCGACGTCAACATCGTGCACACCTACCGAGGTGACCTGGTCATCGACCTGATCGCCCCGGACGGCACCGCGTACCGGCTCAAGGCTTCGAGCAGCAACGACAGTGCCGACAACGTCGTGGCGACCTACCCGGTCAACGCGTCGAGCGAGGTCGCGAACGGCACCTGGAAGCTGCAGGTCAAGGACGTCGCGGCGCAGGACACCGGCTACCTCAACTCCTGGAAGCTGACCTTCTAGAACGGCATTCGGACGAACCTCGGCGGCCACGGCTAACTAACGTCCCTGCCTGCAGCGATAGCAGTGACGTGGAACCCGATCTGTGGTCGTCGGCCGCCGAGGCCCTCGACGAGCACGAACACGCCCTCGTGATGGCCCGGCTGGCCGGCACCGTCGTCGGCCCCGGCCAGACCGAGCGGCTCGCCAGGGGTGAGCGCGACGTCGTGTTCCTGCTGCCCGACCGGCTGGTGCTCGTGCGGCCGGAGCCGTTCTGGACGGGTTCCTACGACCGCGGGCAGATAGTGCGCATCATGCTCGCCGCCGGGCACGTCCAGTTCGACGTGACCGGCGGCGACAGCGTCGAGTTCTGGATCGACACCGAGCTGTCGCCCGCCGAGCCCTTCGTGGAACAGGCCGAGATCTGGCTGGCCCCGCGCAAGAGCTCCACCAGCGGCGCGGTCATCGGGTTCGGGCTCGCGATCGTCCTCGCGCTGCTGTTCGTCCTCGGGCCGCTCGACCTGATGCCGTCGGACGACCGGCTGACCGTCAAGTCCAGCTGCGGCGACTTCCTGCGCGCGGGCCTCGACGAACAGGTCGAGCTGCTCAGACGGTTGTTCGGGCAGGTCGGCAGACCCGACGAGGCGACCAAGCCGATGACGCTCGACGCCTCCCGGCGGCACTGCGGTGAGCACAACGGCGCGACGCTGGACTCGCTCGTCACCGGCAAGTGAGGCTTACAGTGCGGAAATGTTCGACACCCGCCAGCTCGAGGTCTTCGCGACGGTAGCGCGAACCGGATCGTTCAGCGCCGCCGCTCGACTGCTGCACTGCACCCAGCCCGCCGTCAGCCAGCAGATGCGGGCGCTGGAACGGCAGGTGGGCGGGCCGCTGTTCGTGCGGACGGGTCGCGGGCTGCACCTCACCGAGGCCGGGCGGATCCTGGCGGAACGCGGGTCGGACCTGCTCGACCAGCTCGCGACGACGCATCAGCAGGTCAGCGCTATCGCGACGCACGACATCGGCACGATCCGGATCTGCGCCTTCCCCAGCGCCAACGTGTCGCTGGTGCCCGCGGCGGCGGCGATCCTGGCAGAGGAACGGCCTCAGCTGCGGCTCGAGCTCGTCGAGGAGGAGCCGCCGGACTCGTTCGCGCTGCTGCGGCGCGGTGAGGTCGACGTGGTGCTGAGCTTCAGCTACCTGGACGAACCGCAGGACGAGGCCACGGTCAACGGCATGCTGAGCGTGCCGTTGCTGCGCGAACCGCTCGCGTTGCTCGTGCCCTCGGGGCATCGGCTCGCCGGCCGTGAGCGCGTGTCGTTGTCCGAGGCGGCTGAGGAACGCTGGATCGCCGGTTGTGTGCGGTGCCAGCGCGCGTTGCACCTGGCGTGCGGGGCGGCCGGGTTCGTCCCGGACATCACCTGCTCGACGGACGACAACCTGGCCATCCAGAGTCTCGTCACCGCAGGTCTGGGCGTCGCGCTGGTGCCGAGGCTGCTGTTGTCGTTCCTGAAGCACCCCGGTCTGACGGTGGTCGAGGTGGCCTCGGCGGCACAACGGCTCACCTCGCTCTACACGTGGCCGGACCTGATCAAACTGCCGATCATGCGCGCGACCGTGGACGCGTTGATCTCCGCGTCGGCGAAGGCATAAGCGCGCCTTATACGCCCCCAACAAATGGCCATCTACTGCGCATAGCTCGCACTGGTCATGGTTGGTCGCATGGGCATTGTCAGGACCACTCCGCGCACGACCGACTCGGTGCTGCCCGGCCTGACCCTGGTCGCGGGCGGTGTCGCGGTCGCGATGGTGGTGTCCTGGCTGCAGCCTTCGGTCAGCGCGCTCACGGTCGCGGTGCTGCTCGGTGCCGTCGTGGCCAACGTCGTGACGCTGCCGCGGTCGGTCACTCCGGGAGTGAAGCTCGCCGGACGCCGTCTGCTGCGTCTCGGTGTCGTGCTGCTCGGGCTCAAGCTGGTCTTCCAGGACGTGTTGAAGCTCGGGTACGAGATCCTGCTGCTCGCGGTCGTCGCCGTGGTCGTCACGTTCGTCGTGACGCGGTGGCTCGGCCGGGTGCTCGGGGTGAGCGAGGGCCTGTCGCTGCTGATCGCGACCGGGTTCTCGATCTGCGGTGCCTCCGCGGTCGCCGCGATGAACAGCGTGCGCGAGCAGGACGAGGACGACGTCGCGAAGGCGCTCGGCCTGGTCACGCTCTTCGGCACGGTCGCGATGTTCAGCCTGCCCGCGTTGTTCCCGCTCACCGGCCTCACCCCCGCGCAGTACGGGGTGTGGGCGGGCGGCAGCGTGCACGAGGTCGCGCAGGTCGTGGCCGCGGCCGGACCGGTCACCGGCGCGCTGGCCATCGCCGTCGCGGTGAAGCTGACGCGGGTCGTGCTGCTCGCGCCGATGCTCGCCGCCGTGAGCTTCGCCGAACGCCTCAAGTACCCGACATCCGGGCAGCGACCGCCGATCGTGCCGTTGTTCGTGCTCGGATTCCTGGCCATGGCGGCGATCCGCGCCACCGGCCTGCTGCCCGACGTCGTGCTGTCGGCGGCGACGTTCGTGGACAACGTGCTGCTGGCGGCGGGCATGTTCGCCCTCGGCACGGCGGTGCGCCTGCGTTCCCTGATCCGCTCCGGCCCCGCGGTGCTGCTGCTGGGCCTGCTCTCGACCACGGTGATCGTCGTCCTCGTGCTGACGGGCACGGTGCTGATCGGCTGATCTCCCCGTTCCTCGAAGGAGGACCCGCTCATGACGCACAGCCTGCTCTCCCCCACGGCCACGCTTCTGGTGGGCTCGCTCCGGGCCGCGATCGCGGGCGGTGGTGACGACGCGGCCGTCGCCGCACGGGTGTCCAGGACGCTCGAAGGCCACCTCACCGACCCGTTCCTGCTGAGCGCGGCGCAACGGGAACCCGACCCGAACGCGTACCGCCAGCACGTCCTGCACGTCGAGCCGGACGGCACCTTCTCCGTCGTCGCGCTGGTCTGGTTGCCGGGCCAGGAAACGTGCATCCACGACCACGTCTCGTGGTGCGTCGTCGGCACCTACGTCGGCGAAGAAGAAGAGACCACCTACCGGCTGCGCGGCGATCGGCTGATCCCGTTGCGCGTCAACAAGACCCCGGAGGGCGTGGCGTCCTACCTGGTGCCGCCGGGCGACATCCACAAGGTGTGCAACAACTCCAGCTCCGTGGCGATCTCGATCCACGTCTACGGGGCCGACGTCAGCATCCTGGGCACGAGCATCCGGCGGCGTTACGACCAGCTCGTCAGCGGGCGATGACGCCCCGTTCGATCGCACCGGTGGCGAACTCGATCAGCTGAGCCGGCTTGACCCGGTTGATCCGCGCGCCCTGCAGCAGCAGGTCGTCCGCGAGGCCGATCAGCGAGTCCCACACCCAGTGCGGCAGCGCGGGATCGTCGATCAGCTGCTGGCCGCAGGCGTCGGCGGTCTCGGTCAGCGCCTTCGCGAGCGCCTTGAGCGTCTTGCGGTAGTCCTGGGCCGATCCGGCGACCTCCTTGCCCCTGCGGCCGCCGGAGAGCACCTTGGCCTCCCACTGCGCCGCCGAACGGCCGAAGCGCCGCCACAGCTCGGTGATCTGGGGCTCGATCTCCTTGAGCACGCCCGCGATCCCGAGGCTCCGGTCGACGTTCGCCAGGGTGCGTTGCAGGTCGTCCAGGCGGCGTTCCATCAACGCCGCGAAGACGTCCTCCTTGCCGGAGAAGTACTGGTAGACGGTGCCGGAGCTGACGCCTGCGCCGACCGCGATCGCGCGCATGGTCAGGCCCGCGTAGCCCTGCTCCTCGAGGATCAGCTCGGCGGACGACAGGATGTCGCGCCGTCTGCCCTCCGCGTCCCCCCAGGCCGTTTGCTCGGTGCTCACGATCCGCAGCTTACTTTGAACAACGTTCAGAAGCATATTGAACGTTGTTCGGTTTGGTCGCTACTCTCGGGGCGTGGACCACCTCGACCAGTTGGAAGCCGACAGCATCGACATCTTCCGCGAGGCCGTGGCGGAGGGTGAGCGGCCGGTGCTGCTGTACTCGATCGGCAAGGACAGCTCGGTGCTGCTTCACCTGGCGCGCAAGGCCTTCTACCCGTCCAGGCCGCCGTTCCCCTTGCTGCACGTCGACACCACGTGGAAGTTCCGGGAGATGATCGCGTTCCGGGACGCCACGGTCGCCGAGCTGGGTCTGGACCTGATCGTGCACCGCAACCCGGACTGCGTGGCGCAGGGCATCAACCCGTTCGACCACGGTTCCGCGCGGCACACCGACCTGTGGAAGACCCAGGGTCTGCGGCAGGCGCTGGACGAGCACCGGTTCGACGTGGCGTTCGGTGGCGCCCGGCGCGACGAGGAAGCCTCGCGTGCCAAGGAAAGGGTGTTCTCGTTCCGCACCGCGCAGCACCAGTGGGATCCGAAGAACCAGCGGCCAGAGCTGTGGCGGCTCTACAACACGCGGGTCGCGCCCGGCGAGAGCATCAGGGTGTTCCCGCTGTCGAACTGGACCGAGCTGGACGTGTGGCGGTACGTCGAACGCGAGCGGATTCCCGTTGTGCCGCTGTACTTCGCGGCACGGCGGCCCGTGGTCGACCGCGACGGCGCGCTGATCATGGTCGACGACGACCGGATGCCGTTGCACGAGGAACCACGCCACGAACTCGTCCGGTTCCGGACGCTGGGCTGCTATCCGCTGACGGGCGCGGTGCGCAGCGAGGCCCGCACGGTCGCGGAGATCGTCGAGGAGATGCGCACCGCGACGACGTCGGAGCGGCAGGGACGGGTGATCGACCACGACCAGAGCGGGTCGATGGAGCGCAAGAAGCGGGAGGGGTACTTCTGATGGAGCTTCTGCGGTTCATCACCTGCGGCAGCGTGGACGACGGGAAGAGCACGCTGATCGGGCGCCTGCTCTACGAGTCGAAGCTGCTGTACGCCGATCACCTCGCGGCCTTGGAGGCGGACTCGAAACGGGTCGGCACGCGCGGCGGTGAGCTGGACTTCGCGCTGCTGGTCGACGGGCTGGCCGCCGAACGCGAGCAGGGCATCACGATCGACGTCGCCTACCGGTTCTTCGTGACCGAAGCGCGGCGGTTCATCGTCGCGGACACCCCGGGACACGAGCAGTACACCCGCAACATGGTCACCGGCGCGTCGACCGCCGATGCCGCGGTGATCCTGCTCGACGCGCGCAAGGGCGTGCTCAGTCAGACGCGCCGGCACGCGCGCATCGCTTCGTTGCTCGGAGTTCGGCACGTCGTGGCGGCCGTGAACAAGCTCGACCTCCTCGGGTACTCGCGGGAGGTGTTCGACGAGGTCAGCGCGTCGTTCGCCGAGTGGGCCGGGGAGCTGGACTTCGACGAGATCACCTGCGTGCCGATGTCGGCCACCGAGGGCGTCAACGTGGTCGGGCGCAGCGAGCTCACGCCCTGGTACGACGGGCCGACCCTGTTGCAGTGGCTGGAAACGGTCGAGCCCCGTGCGCGACGGGCCGGTCCGTCGCGGTTCCTCGTGCAGTGGGTCAACCGGCCGGACGCGACGTTCCGCGGCCTGTCCGGGCGCGTGCTGGGCGGGACGTTGAGGCGAGACGAGACCGTCCGTCTCGGCAACCGGACCACCACCGTGGCCCGGATCGTCACGATGGACGGCGATCTGGACGAGGCGCCGACGGGAGCGTCGGTCACCGTCGTGCTCGCGGACGACGTGGACGCGAGCCGGGGCGACGTCCTGGGCGCCGCGCAGGATCCACCGGGCATCGCGGACTCGTTCCAGGCACGACTGGTCTGGCTGCACGAGAACGGGTTGCTGCCCGGCCGGCAGTACCTGGCGAAGATCGGCGCGCGGACCGTCGGGTTCACCGCGTCCAAGGCGTTGGGGCTCAACGAGATCGGCATCGACACCGTGCACTTCGACGCGCCCGTGCCGTTCGAGAGCTATCGGGCGAACCGCGATCTCGGCTCGTTCGTCGTGCTCGACCGGCTGTCCAACGCCACCGTCGGCGCCGGGATGATCGACTTCGCGCTGAGCCCGTCGAACGTGCGCTGGCAGACGCTCACCGTCGACAAACAGGCCAGGATCGCGCGCAACGGGCACCGGCCGTGCGTGGTGTGGCTGACCGGGCTGTCCGGCGCGGGCAAGTCCACGATCGCGGACCTGGTCGAGAAGGCGCTGCACGCCGAGGGCAGGCACACGTTCCTGCTCGACGGCGACAACGTCCGGCACGGCCTCAACTCCGACCTCGGGTTCACCGACGCCGACCGCGTCGAGAACATCCGGCGGATCGCCGAGGTCGCCGCGCTGATGGTCGAGGCCGGGCTGATCGTGCTGGTCTCGTTCATCTCGCCGTTCCTGGCCGAGCGGGCGCTGGCACGGGAACTCGTCGGCGGGGACGAGTTCTGCGAGGTCTTCGTCGACACACCGCTGGCCGTGGCGGAGCAGCGCGACCCGAAAGGCCTGTACCGCAAGGCCCGCAGGGGTGAGCTGGCGAACTTCACGGGCATCGACTCCCCCTACGAACCGCCACTGGAACCCGAGATCCGGCTCGACACGACGACGTTGAGCCCGCAGGCCGCGGCCGACGCCGTGGTGGCCCGGCTTCGTGCGCTCGGCGTCTGTTGAACGTTGTCCAAAATCGTGTACGTTCAGCTAGAACACGTTCTAAATTCGGGAGGAAGTCGTGCCGGATCAGGCGTGGTCCCAGTTCTGCCGGGCGTTGGAGAAGGCCGGTGAGGTGATCCTCTCCGACCAGGCACCGGACACTCCGCTCGACCGGGCGGAGGGCTACCGGTACCTCGCGCGGCTCACCCGCGAGATGCTCTACTCCTGCCTGGACAACGCCGATCCCGACTTCCCTCGCTTCCACGAGCTCGACCTCGTGAAGATCGGCGCGGACAACCCGGACAACGTCTACCTGTCCGCGAACGTCCGCGGCGACCGCACGTACCGGATCACCGGGACGCGCGGCAGCATCGCGTACTTCAGCATCGGTTCGAAGGCCAACCGGTACGCCAAGGACGGCACGATGGCGTCGACCGGCGAGCTCTCCGACGCGGACCTGACGATCGCGCCGGACGGCACGGTGGAGATCATCGCGAGCGCCGAGCCGCAGACCGGGAACTGGCTGCCGCTCGCCCCCGACTCGACTGGCCTGGTGGTGCGGCAGACCTATCTCGACCGAAGCTCCGAAAAGCCTGGCCAGTGGCACATCGAGCAGGTCGGCGGGCCCGCCGAACCGGCCGCACTAACGCCCGAGTTCCTGGCGAAAGCGTTGCAGCGGGCGGCTTTGTCGGTGCACGGCACCGCGGCGACGTTCGCGCACTGGACGCGCACGTTCATGGCGCGTCCCAACGAACTGCCCGACTTCGGCCAGGAGATGTTCCAGCGGGCCGGCGGTGACCCGGAGATCTTCTACCTGCACGGGTACTGGGTGCTGGGGCCCGGCGAGGCGTGGGTGATCGAGACCGACGTGCCGGACTGCCCGTACTGGAACTTCCAGCTGGACAACTGGTGGATGGAGTCGCTCGACCACCGCCGCAAGATCACGGTCAACAAGCACACGGCGTCGTTGTCCGAGGGGCGCTTAACGATCGTGGTCGCCGCCGAGGATCCCGGTGTCGGCAACTGGATCGACACCTGCGGCCACAGTTCCGGCACCGCGTTGCTGCGCTGGCTCGGCGCGAGCGCCCACCCGATCCCGAAGTGCCGCGTGGTGCCCCTGGAGGAGGTTCGATGACGGTCACGACCGCGCTGAACGTGCCGGAGTTGCTGGAGAAGGCGACCGCGAAGACCGGGCTCTCGGACTTCGGCGACGACTGGTTCCGCGAGCCGCTGGACGTGCTCGTGCGCAGCCTCAACACCGAGGCCGCGTTGTCCCCGCTGGGTTTCGAGCTGACCAGGCACCGGCTGACCGCGCTGCTGTCCGACCGGTTGCGGCTGCGGGCGTTGCAGCGGGCGAACCCCGGGGTGCTGGACGTCGAGGTCCGGGTGGCCGCCGAGATCTGTGGCCTGCCGCGCACCGGTTCCACGCTGCTGCACCGGCTGCTGGCGGCGTCGCCCCAGGTCACGTCCACGCTGTCGTGGGAGGTCGCCTACCCGCTGCCGTTCCCCGGCGAAAGCCCCGACGCCGAGCAGCGCAAACGTCGTGCCCAGGAACGCATGGAGATGTTCTCGCAGCTCTCCCCCGATTTCGGCGACCTGCACACCGTGGTGTGGGACGGGCCGGAGGAGGACGTGATCCTGCTGGACCGGACGTTCGTGTCGATGAGCTTCGACTCGTTCTACTGGGTGCCTTCCTACGGCGACTGGCTGCGGTCCGCCGACCAGCGCCCGGCCTACCGCGAGCTGCGCGAGTGGTTGCAGGTGTTGCAGTGGCAGAACACTTCCCGCTCGCTGCCCTGGGTGCTCAAGTCGCCGCACCACCTGACCGCCGTCGACACGGTGCTGGACGAGTTCGCCGACTGCAAGATCGTGATGACGCACCGCTCGCCGGTCAGCGCGGTGCCGTCGTACGCGTCGATGGTGCGCGCGATGTCCTCGCAGTACAGCGAGAACATCGATCCGGTCCGAATTGGACGGTACTGGTCCCGCCGGTTCGCCCAGACGTTGCGGGACTTCGCCACCGCCCGGTCCGCGCGCCCGGACCGGTTCGTGGACGTGCGGTTCGCCGACACCGTCAGCAAACCGCTCGAAGTCGCCCGCGAAGTGCTGGACGCGCTCGGCCTGCCGGCCGGTCCCGCCGACTCCGCGGCGTTCGAGACCTACCTGGCGCGCAACCGCACCGAACGGCACGGCTCGCACTCCTACACGCCAGAGGACTTCGGGCTGTCCGAGGACCAGCTGCGCCGTGACTTCGCCTTCTACTCGGAGGTCTACCTGTGATGCTGCAAGACGAGGTCGTGGTGATCACCGGCGTCGGCCCCGGCCTGGGTTCGAAGCTCGCCGTCCGCGCCGCCGCCGAGGGCGCGAAGGTCGTGATGGCCGCCCGCTCCGGCGACGTGATGAAGCAGGCGGAGAAGGACATCGTCGCCGCCGGTGGCGAGGCCGTGGGTGTGCAGTGCGACGTGCGCAAGCCCGAGCAGGTGGCGGAACTGGTCGAGACGGCCGTGGCGCGGTTCGGCACCATCACCGGCCTGGTCAACTCGGCGTTCGGGCATCCGGGCTGGTTCGACCTGCTGGAGACGCCGGAGAAGGCGGTCCGCCGGTCGATGGACATCATCCTGTTCGGCGCGCTGAACGTGACCCGCGCGGTCGTGCCGCACATGAAGGCGGCCGGGCGCGGGTCGATCGTCAACGTGGGCACGATGACGACCCGCAAACCGATGCGCGGCGAGGGCGGCTACGCCGTGGCGAAGGCCGCGATGGCGACCGCGACCCAGTTCCTCGCACTGGAACTGGGCGAGCACGGCATCCGCGCGAACCAGGCCGTGATGGGCTGGCTGGACGGACCGGGCGTGCGCTTCTACCTCAAGTTCACCGCGGAGGCGCGCGGGATCACCGAGCAGGACGTCTACGACGAGATCGCCGCCCGCAACCCGCTGGGCCGCATCCCGACCGACGACGCCTGCGCCGGCGCGGTGCTGTACCTGTTGTCCCGGCACGCTTCCGAGGTCACCGGCGCGGTGCTGGACGTCAACGGCGGGGAGTACATGCCGGCATGACTCACCTCATCGAATCCGTGGTCGTCGAGATCGACGCGCCTGCCTCGTTCGTGTGGGAAGTGCTTCTCGACTACCCGCACTATCCACAGTGGAATCCCTACACGCTGGCGGTCGCCACGACGCTGGAGATCGACTCGCCGATCGACCTCACCCTGCCACGCCCGGACGGCGGCGAGGGGACGTTCATCAGCCGCGAGTACATCCGCGAGGTCGAGCCGCCGCGGTTGCTGCGCTACGACACCGGCGACACGTTCCCAGGCCTCCTCGGCACGCGGGACCAGCTGATCACGCCGCTCGGGCCGCGGCGGTGCAGCTACCGCACCTTCGAGACGTTCACCGGCAGGTACGCCGACGCGGTCTTCGAGGCACAGCGGACGTACGTGAAGAACGGCTTCGACTCCGTCGCCCACGCGTTGCGCGACCGGGTCGTGTCGCTGCTCAGAGTGTGAGCAGCTCGTCGATCGCCGCCTCGTCACCGCTGTGGGCGAGGTGCGCGATGGCGAGCATCGGCGCGATCGCCTGACTCCAGGCGAACAACCGGTCTCCGTCGAGCCCGCACGCCGTCGCCACGGCCTCACACCGGGCTCGCACCCCCTCCTGCCCGGCCCCGGCCAGCACCAGGTCGACCACGTCGAAGCACGGATCACCCAGGCACGCCTTGGGATCGATGGCCATCAGCCCGCGTTCCCCGCCGTCGAGGACGTTGCCCGGGTGCAGGTCGCCGTGCAGCAACACCGGCGACGTGTCCGTGTCGAGCAGCTTCTCGCACCGAGCTCGTGCCCTGTCCCAAAGAGCTCGGCTGATCCGCGCCCCGATCACCGGTTCGGCCAGCCGCCGCCCGATCCGCGCGAAGGACTCCTCGCACCGGTCGCGCAACAACCCCACCGGCCGCGCGGGCACACCGTGCAACGCCGCCAGCAGATCGGCCCACCGGCCGGGCAGCGAGGCGAACGACAGGTCCTCGGCGAGCGTGCCCGGCAACACCTCCTCGAGCACGACGGCGTCGCCCTCTGCGGCCAGCACCGCCGGAACCCGTCCCGAGGAGGCGAACAGCGCGAGCATCTCGCTCTGCGCGGCCAGCAACTCCGCGTCCGGGCTGAGCTTCAGCACCGCCGGCGTGCCGTCGGGCCACCGGCACCGCAGCACCACCGACACCGCACCGGGTTCCAGCGCCTCCCCCGGCACGAGCCCCCACCGCGCGCTCACCCGCTCCACCAGCGCCGGCACGTCGGCGCACCAGCCGGCGACCTCCGGTCCGAACCGCCGTGCCAGCCGCGCCGTCATGTCCGCCTGATCTTCCACCGGCCCGACGCTACCCGGCTGAGTAGTTGTACCGATGCCCGTCGCGGGAACCCTCGGCACTCTCGACGTGTGACCGAAATCGACCGTGGCCGCCTCGCCGCTCTGGCCGGGTTCGCCACCACCGCGGTGCTGCTCGTGCTGACCGTCGTCGCCTTCCAGACCGACGCCCTGGAGTCGTTCGGCTGGCAGGGCGGCGAATACGCCTACTCGTTCGTCTGGATCGCGCTCGGGTCCGCCATCGCGGGTCTCGTCGTGAAGGTGGCCGCGCCCGCTCCGTGGCGTTCGGCCGGAACGGGACTGGCGCTGGCCGGCACGGTCGGCGTGGTCGTCGTCATCACGCTGATCGTCGTGTTCGTGTGGGCCCTGTCGAATCTGCAGGTGTAGCCGTGCCCGCAACAGACCGCGACCGACGCCCTGCTCGTGCTGACGGTCGTCTCTCTGGTGACGGACGCACTCCAGCCGCTCGGCTGGCAGGGGATCGAGTACGTCCTGTTCTTCTTCATCGCGCTCGGCGGGCCTGATCGGAGTGGGGATCTCCGTCGCGCTCGTGGTGGCGGTCTACTGGGGGCTCTCGCAGCAGCTACAACATCCGTGACAGGCCGCGCAGCGCCGTGGCGATCTGCTCGCGGTGCCCGTCCAGCGTCTCCCTGGTGACACCGTCGGCCGCGGCCGTCGCGACGTCGTCCGTGGCGATCTTGAGCACCGCGCTCATGGCGGCGGCCTGCACGCGGACCTCGATGGCGTCACGCGGCATGCCCGCGCGCACGGCGAGCACCTCCGCGAGCGCGTTCTCCGCCCGTTCGCGCAGCATCAGGTAGGCGGCGCGCAACGCCCGTTCGCCGTGGGTGAGCCGCACGACGGCGAGCACGGCCTCGATGTCCTCGTCGGTGGCCGCGTCCAGCAACGGGCTGTAGGCCTCGCGCAGGTGGTCGATCAGTTCGAGCTCGCGCGGCCAGTCGTGCAGCACCGCGCAGAAGGCGTCGACCATCTTGGTGAGCAGCGGTTCGACGCAGCTCTCCTTGTGCGGGAAGTAGCGCCAGAACGTGCGTTCGGAGACGCCCGCGGCCTGCGCGATCTGCTCGCCGGACGTGGCGGCGACGCCCTGGTCGACGAAGAGGCGGACCGCGTGGCGTGAGATGTCGAGGCGCTGACGTTGACGCTGCTCGTCGCTGACCGGCGGCCTGCCCCGGCGAGGCTTTTCTGTCACAACGTCCGTCATCGGGCGATTTAAGCACGTCGCCCGACCGGGAACATTTATTGGCACCATCTGCCAATAAGCGCTACGGTCGGTGCATGAGCATTGACGCAGAGCGCCTGAAGCTGCCGCTGGCCAGGCCGAACGTCCTCGATCTCGCTCCGCTCTACGAGGTGCTGCGACGCGAGGCGCCGATCGCGCCCGTGACGACACCGGCCGGCGACCCCGCCTGGCTCGTGACGCGGTACGAGGAGGTCCGCCTCCTGCTGGGCGACAAGCGCTTCGGCCGGTCGCACCCGGAACCGGAGAAGGCGTCCCGCATCTCGACCTCCGCCGTGCAGGACGGTCCGACGGGCGAGTACGCGACGGAGGAGGCCGACCACACGCGCATGCGCCGTCTGCTGACGCCGGCGTTCTCGGCCAAGCGGATGCGGATGCTGGGCGAGAACATGGAGAGGCTGGTCGACGGCTGCATCGACCAGCTGACCGCCGAGCACGAGAAGACCGGCGTGGTCGACCTGCACCGCGGCCTCGCGTTCCCGTTGCCCGTCGCGATGATCTGCGGGCTGCTCGGCGTGCCGGAGGAGGACAACGAGCTGTTCGCGTCGCTGTCCGAGCGCATGGCGAGCACCGAGATCGGCGAGGCGGCCCACGAGGCGCGCGAGGAGTTCTTCCGCTACATGGTCGGGCTCGTCGAGGGCAAGCGGGGGAACCTCGGTGAAGACGTGATCTCCGACCTCGTCCGCGCCCAGGCCGAGGACCCGTCGTTCGACTACGTGCAGATGGTCCGGCTCTGCGTCGGACTGTTGTTCGCGGGCCACGAGACCACCGTCAACCGCATCGGCCTCGGCGTGCTGTTCCTGCTCACCGACCGTTCTCGCTGGGACGCGCTCGTCGCCGACCCGGACGGCCGCGTCGACGCGGTGGTCGAGGAGGTCATGCGCCTCGGCGCGCCCGGCGACCTCGGCCTGCTGCGGTACGCGAAGGAGGACGTCGACATCGCGGGCGTGACCATCAAGGCCGGTGACGCGCTGGTCATCTCGGTCAACGCGGCCAACCGCGACGCCTCGGTGTACTCCGAGGCCGAGGAGTTCAACCCGGACCGTCCGGAAAGGACACACCTCGGCTTCGGCCACGGCGCCCACTTCTGCATCGGCGCCTCCCTGGCCCGCACCGAACTGCGCGTGGTGTTCGCCGCGCTGGCCAAGCGCCTGCCGTCGATGAGGCTCGCCAAGGACCTCGACCAGCTGCAGGTCCGCGCGACGCTCACCGGTGGCGTCGCCGAGCTGCCCATCACCTGGAGGTAGGCCGTGAAGGTAGTGGTGGATCAGGGGAAGTGCGTCGGCGCCGGGCAGTGCGTGCTGGCCGCGGACGACGTGTTCGACCAGCGCGACGACGACGGTCTGGTGGACCTGCTGGACGCCAGCCCGCCGGCGGAGCGCCTCGCTGACGTGCGGCACGCGGCGGCCGTGTGCCCGGCTTCGGCGATCGTGGTCGAGGACTAGTCCTTCATGAGCGGCTCGGTCAGCTTCGCGCCGTCCGCCTTGCCGACGAAGCAGTAGATGAGACGGCTGGAACTGCGGTAACCGTTCTCCGTCTTGACCTTCCAGGCCTCGGCGGTCGGGATGATGACCCAGTACCGCAGGGTCTTCTCCTTGTCCTGACCGCCGACCTTGGCCGACAGGAACGTGCGCGTGCACCCGGTGCCACCGGTCTTGGTGAGCTGCTCGGCGCCGGGGTACGCCACGTCCTTCTCCATCTCGGTGCTGGCGAGGACGGTGTCGAGCAGTTCGACGTCGTGCTCGGCGTAGCAGCCGACGCGATCCTTGGTCTGGATCTTCGGGGCGTCCTTGGCGGGCAGCCAGGTGAGGCACGAGTTGCGGAACGCCATCAGGTTCTCGCCCTTGATGTCGCCGTCCGGGCCGAGGGTCAGGACGGGCTGCATCGCGGCCGTGCTCGCGGGGCCGTCGGTCACGCCCAGGCCCATGTTCGTGAACATCGGCTTGAACACGGTGAAGTACAACAGGACCATCGCGCCGACGAGGAACAGCGGGATCAGCGTCGCCGAGAAGATCAGTCCGACCGGGCGTTTCCGGCGTGGGGGAACGTAGATGGACGGGGCCGGGGCGAACTGGCCGATGACCACCGGGCCGGACGTGGGTGGAGGAGGCGGGACCTGCACCCTCAGCGTCGGACCGTCCACGGGCGGCTTCGGCTCCCCGACTACGAGCGCGCGTTCGATCAGCCGATGTGCTTGCGCCACACCGATTCTGCGGGCGGGGTCGGGTTCCATCAGGCCGGTGATCAGCTCGCCGAGCGGGCCCGCGATCCGGGGCACCGGGCGTTCGCTCATCACCGCGAGGATCGTCGCCGAGGTGGTCGCGCGGTCGAACGCGCCGCGGCCCTCCACCGCGAAGAACAGCGTCGCCCCCAGCGCCCACAGGTCCCAGGCGGGCGAGGCCTCGCCGCCCGCCAGGCGTTCCGGGGACATGTAGGCGGGCGACCCGATCAGCGTGCCGGTCGCCGTCAGCCGGGGATCGTCCACGGACTGGGCGATGCCGAAGTCGGTGAGCTTCGCAGTGCCCCTGCCGGGCACCATCACGTTGCCGGGCTTGACGTCCCGGTGCACGACGCCGGATCCGTGCGCCGCCTCCAGCGCGTTCAGCAGCTGGCCCGCGAGCGTCGCCGCCGCGCGGGCGCTGAGCGGTCCGGAGCTCTCGACCAGGAACTCCAGCGTCGGAGCGTTGATCAGCTCCATCACGATGAACGTCTGGTCGTCCTCGGAGATGAGGTCGTAGACGGTGACGACCGCCGGGTCCTGGAGTTGCGAGGCGATGCGTGCCTCGCGCAGCACGCGTTCCTGGTACACGGCGCGTTCCTCAGCCGGTACGCCCACGGGCAGCAGCAGTTCCTTCACGGCGACGTCGCGGCCGAGGACGGTGTCCTTTCCGAGCCACACTGCCCCCATGCCACCCCGGCCCAGCTCACGTTCCAGCCGGTAGCGTCTGTTGCCCACCTCGCGCATGCGCGGCAGTCTTTCACCCGGTCCAGTGACGTACACGAGCAGCGTCACCTGACGGGCGCGACGGGCTGAAGGCCCCGCTTAACGTCGCGCGGCGTGAGACGACTGACGAAGCTGTTGGCAACAACACTGCTCCTGACCGGGCTGGCGCCACTCGCGCCGGCGTCGGCGAGCACCCCGAACTGCACGACGGTCGCGGTCACCGCCCCGGCCGGTGCGAAGATCGAGTCCGTGGACGCCGTGAGCCGTCCCGAGCACTGCGAGATCACCGTGACGCTCACGCACGCCGACGACCACGTGAAGGTCGTCGTCGGTCTCCCGCTGACCGGCTGGACGGGCCGGCTGCAGGGTGTCGGCGGCAGCGCTTACGCCGCGGGTGACACCGGAGCGCCGTTCGCCCAGGCCGTGAAGGACGGCTACGCGGCCGTGACGACCGACGCGGGCGTACTGGACGGCCTGAACACCAGCTGGGCGCTCAAGAACGGCGAGATCGACCGCACGCTGCTCACCAACTTCGCCACGCGTTCGGTGCACGAGGCGGCCGTGATCGCGAAGCAGGTCGTGCGCAAGCACTACCAGCGATCGGTCAGCTACTCCTACTGGAACGGCTGCTCGACCGGCGGCCGCCAGGGTTACGCGGAGGCGCAGCGGTTCCCGGACGACTACGACGGCGTCCTCGCCAACGCGCCCGCCGTGAACTGGTCCCAGTTCGCCGTCGCGACGCTGTGGCCGCAGGTCGTGCAGGGCAACGACGGACACGTCGTCGGCAACTGCGTGCTGGAGGCGTTCCGCAAGGCCGCCGTCGAGGCGTGCGACGCGCAGGACGGTGTCACGAACGGCATCGTCGACCGCCCGGACCGGTGCAGCTACGACCCGCGTCAGCTCGTCGGCGCGAAGATCCTGTGCGAGGGCAACGAGGTCACGGTGTCGAAGGCCGACGCCGACGTCATGCGCAAGATCTGGGACGGCCCCACCGACGAACGCGGCCGCAGCCTCTGGTCAGGTCTGCCGAAGGGCGCCGACCCGGTCTGGCTGGCGGGCACGATTCCCGGCTTCCCCGGCCCCGGTTTCCCCGTGGCCGCGCAGTGGGTGCAGAGCTTCCTGCTCAAGCAGCCCGGTTTCGACACCTCGAAGCTCAGCTACGCCCAGTACCGCGACCTGTTCCGGCAGTCGGTCCGCGAGTTCGACGGCGTCATCGGCACCTCGGACCCCGACCTGTCCGCGTTCCGGCGCTCGGGCGGCAGGCTGATCACGTTCGTCGGCACCAACGACCAGCTGATCCCGCCCGGCGGCACGCTGAAGTACCGCGACGCGGTCGAGCGGCGGATGGGGTACGTGAACGACTTCTACCGCCTGTTCACCGCACCCGGTGTCGACCACTGCTTCGGCGGCAACGGCCCGCAGCCCACGAACGCCCTGGGGCAGTTGGTCGACTGGGTCGAGCGCGGCAAGGCTCCCGCGACGCTGACCGCCGCCACGGCCGACTCGACCCGCAACCTGTGCCCGTACCCGCGGACCTCGCGGTACGTCCACGGCGACCCGAAGGCGGCTTCCAGCTACCTCTGCGTCTGAGTCGCAGGGTGGGTTCGCTCGGAGTTCGTCATCGGACTCCGAGCGAACCGCCGCAACTCATCGCGTCGGTCGGCGCAGCTTCGCCGTGAGTGCGCACGAGATGCGCCTCACCCCACACACGGACTCCTTCGACGACGGGCAGAACCGTTTCCCCGTAAGGCGTGAGCCGGTAGATGACCGGTGCCGGAACCGGTCCGGTCTCCACGCGTTCGACGAGCCCGTCGGCTTCGAGCTCGCGCAGTTGCTCGGCCAGCACCTTGGGCGTGATGGGCGCGCCGCGGCGGCGCAGGCCGGCGAAGTGGGACTCCCCGTGGGCGAGCCAGTAGAGCAGGGTCAGCTTCCACTTCCCGCCGATCGCGGCGAACGCGGCGGCCATCGGACAGCCGGGCAACGGGTTGGGGCGCGAGGGGTTACCCGCAGGTGCCTTCTTGTCCATGGCCGCACTCCGCTCGGATAGTCAGGCCATGACCTTGCCACACAAGCGAATCCTGATCGCGGTCCTGTCGTTCCTGATGGTGGCCGGCACGACCGCGTCCGCCTCCGAGCCCCAGACCTCCAACGGTCAGCGCGACTTCGACTGGGAGATCGGCAACTGGCGCACCAGCGTGCGCGTGCTCGCCGAACCGCTGTCGGAATCTCCCGACGAATGGCTCCAGTTCACCGGCACCAGCCTCGTGCGTCCCCTCATGGACCGGCGGGCGAACGTCGTCGAGCTCAAGGTCGCGGGCGACAGCGGCCGGATCGAGGGCATGAACCTGCGGCTGTTCGAACCGCAGGCGAACCGGTGGAGCCTGAGCTTCGTCAGCCTGCGCGACGGGCTGCTGACCCCGGCGGTGTTCGGCGGGTTCCGCGACGGCGCGGGCGAGTTCTACGGCGACGACCAGCTCGGCGGCCGCCCGATCAAGGTGCGTTTCCTCGTCTTCCGCCAGGGCCAGGACAAGGCCCGGTTCGAGCAGGCCTTCTCCGGCGACGGCGGAACGACGTGGGAGACGAACTGGATCGCGGTCGACCGCCGGATCTGATCTTCAGGCGAGCTTCTCCCCCAGCCACTTCCGCGCCACCGTCCACGCGTGACCGTCGGGTTCGATGACGCTGAAGTGGTCGCCGCCGGGCGATTCCACGAACTCCGCCAGGGCGTGCGACTTCGCGTAGGTGCGGCTGAACTCCGCCGGAATCACCTCGTCGGCGGCACCGTGGATCGCGAGCACCGGCACGCCGCCGTCCGCCATCTCCACCGGTGACGTGACGGCGTACAGATCGGGGTCCTCCACCGCCGAGGCCCCGAGCAGCAGCCGCGTCATGCCGTTCCCGACCCCGGCCGCCACGATCGGCCAGGCGTCGGGCTCGGACGGGCCGGGCGCACCGCTGGGCGGCTCGCCGTCGAGGTCGGCGAGTTCGGTGCCGAGCCGGGCGTTGTCGGCGGAGACCAGGTCGAGCACGCCGGCGATCGACACCGCGCCCACCAGCCGAACTCGGGGACGCGCGCCGACGACGCCGTCGGGAAGGGTGGCCCGGTGCGCGGTCCACGTCGCGAGGTGACCGCCGGCCGAGTGCCCCACGACGGCCACCCGTTGCAGGTCCAGGGGCGCTTTCAGCTCCGCCACCAGGTCGACGGCACGGGCGACGTCCTCGAACGTGCCTGGCCAGCCGCCACCGGGCTCGCCGACGCGGCGGTATTCGATGCTCCACACCGCGTAGCCCTGATCGACGAGGTCGGCGATCAGCGGCTGCACGGCCGTGTCGTCCCACATCGCGGCCCACCAGCCACCGTGGATCATCACCACGACCGGGAACGGGCCGTCACCGGACGGCAGGTGCAGCACGCCGTACTGGGACGGTTCGGTGCCGTAAGCGATCTTCTGCGTCCTCGGGATGGTCATGCGGAGAGCTCGCCTTCCTCTGCCGTGACGAGCGCGTCGATCGCGTCGAAGAACGCCTTGATGCCGGGCAGGTTCGGGCCCTTCTCGCTGGACGCGGCGTAGTCCTCCGAGGAACGCCATTCGACGATGTCGAGCCATTCGTCGTTCGGCAGCCGCACGAGCCGGGCGCCGAGGAACCCCTCCCGGTCGGCCTCGAAGTCGGCGATCATGGCCGGTCGGGCGGCGAGCAGCGCCTCGACCTTCTCGGGCGCGACGCGGAAGCGGGTCAGTTCGACCGAAGTAGTCATGAACTCATGATAGTCATGATTCATGACTAAATCCAGGAGTCAGTCCTGTGAGGACCGACCCACCAGGCGCTGGTGTTCGGTGATGTCGACCAGCATGCGCTTGAAGCGCGTGTACTCGCCCTTGCCGACGCGTTCGGCGTGCCGCTCCTGCATGGCGGCCATGATGTGGTCCGCCGCCTGCATCTGCGCGAGGCCGCGGCCGGTCGGGCAGATCAGCTTCGCCCTGCGGTCGCTCGGATCCGGCCGCCGTTCGACGTAGCCGAGCGCCTCCAGCTCGTCGATCAGCGTGCCGATGATCTGCTTGTGCTGCCCGGAAAGCTGCGCGAGGTCCGTCGCGCGCACCCCGTCCGGGTCCAGATAGGCCAGCACCGCGCCGTGGCGGTGCTTCAGGTCGCCGAACCCCAGCTCGGCGAGGGTCTGGAAGAGTTCGCGCTGCACCGCGAACAGCAGCCGGCCCGACAGGACTCCGAGATCGGGGTTCGAGGCGTTGCGTTCCGCGCGGGTGACCATCGGAACACCCTAGCGACGGACCAGTTCGCGCCCGAGGACCTCCCTGAGGTGGACCTCGATGAAGACCCGCAGGTAACGGTCGTGGGCCAGCTCGTCGAACGCGGCCGCGAGCGCGGGATCCCACTGCTCGGTCAGGTTCACGATCCGCCACAGGTTCAGCGGATCCTCCTCACAGCCGCCCACCGAGTGCTCGACGTGGAAGATCGGCTGCCCGGTCCCCGCCGTGAACACGCGGCCGTCCGGAGCCTCGAACCGCGCGTCGCCCACGAAGAACGCGCGGCGGTTCTCGTGGTCGAGCCGCACGTGCTCGATGATCAGCGCAGTACTCGCCCTGTCGACCCAGAGGCGTTGTTCGGACACCCGCGTGAACTCCTCGACCTGGCCGCGCCAGACGCTCGGGAACTTCTCGGCACCCGGCAGGACCACGGTCGGGATGAACACGTCCGGCGCCTTGGCCTTGCGAACCTCCATGTCCCAGAGCCGCGCGCCCGTGTACTCGAACGGCGGAGACACCACATAACGCTCGCGCAGCACCTCGTTGACCCGCACCGGCGGCAGGTCCGCCGTCGTGGCACCGGCCGCGGCCCAGGCCTGCTCGAAGACCGCCTCGTGGTCGAGCGTGGTGATCATCACGCCTCCCAACTAGTAATTTCTAGTGATAGTCACTATACCTTACTACATTGAGGAGTAGCTTCCGAAGGCGACACAGGACGGAGAAACGACATGCCCACGATCACCACCCCCGACGGCGTCGAGATCTTCTACCAGGACTGGGGCACCGGACAGCCGATCGTGTTCAGCCACGGCTGGCCGCTGTCGTCGGACGACTGGGACGCCCAGATGCTGTTCTTCGTGCGGCAGGGCTTCCGGGTCATCGCGCACGACCGCCGCGGCCACGGCCGTTCGTCCCACGTCGCCACCGGCCACGACATGGACCACTACGCCGCCGACCTGGCCGCACTCACCGAACACCTCGACCTGCACGACGCCGTCCACATCGGACACTCGACGGGCGGCGGCGAGGTCGTGCACTACATCGCCCAGCACGGCGAGTCCCGGGTGGCGAAGGCGGCGCTGCTCGCCGCCGTGCCGCCGTTGATGGTGCAGACCCCTGCCAATCCTGGTGGGCTGCCGCTCGCTGTGTTCGAGGGGTTGCAGGCCCAGTTGGCTGCCAACCGGTCGGAGTTCTATCTGGCGTTGCCGTCCGGGCCGTTCTACGGGTTCAACCGTGATGGGGTTTCGGCTCGTGAGGGGTTGATCCGGAACTGGTGGCGGCAGGGGATGATGGGGTCTGCGCTTGCCCATTACGAGGGGATTGTCGCGTTCTCGCAGACTGACTTCACGGAGGATCTGCGGAGGATCACCGTGCCTGTGCTGGTGATGCACGGGGATGACGATCAGATCGTGCCGATCGCTGACTCTGCGTTGTTGTCGGCGCCGTTGTTGAAGAACGGGACGTTGAAGGTTTACGAGGGGTTCCCGCACGGGATGCCGACCACGCATGCGGACGTGATCAACGCTGACTTGTTGGAGTTCATCCGGTCCTGATTGCGGGCGGGTCTTGTTGCGTGCGGGCCGTTGCTGTTCCAGCGGGGTTGGTCGCGTTCCTGACATTCCGTCACCTTGCGAGGGTGGTCCATCAGGCAGTGACGAAGAGCGGGGTTGCGATTGGGGCTTGACCTTGAGCCTCTAGCTGGGCGCGTAGTCGGCCTCACAAGCCGGGGTGAAAAGCGCCCCGGCCGAGCCCAGACAGGGTGGCACCCAGCCCCTCAAGGTCAAGCCCCAATCGCCATGAGCGGGGCTCACCGCTACCCAGGCGGCAGAGGTTCACACGGCTCGCCTTCGGCATCGCGCCGCCAGGCTTCGTACGTGGTTGCCTTGCGAGGGGCCGCGCCTGGTGGCACCGCGCGCCGGGCCCTCGTACGTGGTCGCCTTGCGTTGGCGAGTGCAGGTGGCAGCGTGCGGGGCGTCACCTGCCGTGCGGCCGTCAGATGCGCTGCAACGCCTTCGGGTACAGCCAGCTGCCGGGCGTGCCTTCCGCCGGGTTCGTGTAGTAGTCCTGGACGGCGGTGACGTACTCCTGCACGCTGATGGCGCCGTCACCGTCGGTGTCCAGGTGCGTGAACGCCGTCAGGCAGTCGGCCTCGGCCAGGCCACGGGCCTTCAGCAGCACGCCGAACTCGGCGGAGTCCACGCGGCCGTCGCCGTTCGTGTCCATGATGACCAGGAGGGATTGGACGACCTCGAGGAAGTCCATGGCGATCGGGCCGCCCTCCACGAACGCCTCGATCATGGCCTCGCGGTACTCCTCCGGGCCGATTCGGCCGTCCCGGTCGGTGTCGCAGTGGTCGGCCAGCATCTCCCAGAAGCGGTCGTAGGCCTCGATGAGTTCGCGGCCGCGTTCTGACGATGCCGGTTCGCCGTATGCCTGGAGCAGGCGGTTGGCCAGGGCGTAGATGTCCGCTAGTTCGATGACGCCGTTGCGGTTGACGTCGTAGTGGGCGAAGGTCGAGTCGATCCTGTGCTGCAACACCTGCTTCATGACCAGGCACTGTGGTGACGCCGGGCCGCCGGCGCAACGCGCGTCCCCCTCCTGGGTGGTGTTGTTCAGCCGGTTCCGCGAAGCCGGTATAGTTATACCGGCACCCGCTGATGGAGGAACACGTTGATCGAGCTCAAGTCGCCCGCGGAGATCGAGCGCATGCATGTCACCGGCCAGTTCATCGCGGAGGTGCTCGACGAGCTCTCCGCCAGGGCCGCGGTGGGTGTGAACCTGCTCGACCTCGAGCACCACGCGCGTCACATGATCGAGGAGCGCGGCGCCGTGTCCTGTTACTGGGACTACTCGCCGTCGTTCGGGCGTGGGCCGTTCCGCAACGTGACCTGCCTGGCCGTCAACGACGCGGTGCTGCACGGGCTGCCCAAGAGCTACGTGCTCGAGGACGGTGACGTGCTGACCATGGACATCGCCGTCACCGTCGACGGGTGGGCGGCGGACTCGGCGCTGACCGTGGTCGTCGGCACGCCGCGCGAGGAGGACCTGCGGCTGGTCAAGGCCACTGAGGTTGCCCTCGCGGCCGCCATCGAGGTGGCGCAGGTCGGCAATCGCATCGGGGACATCTCCGCGGCGATCGGCGAGGTCTGCACTGGGCTCGGGTACACGCCCAACCTGGAGTTCGGCGGGCACGGCATCGGGCGCACCATGCACGAGGCGCCGCACGTGGCCAACAACGGGCGCCGCCGGCACGGCATGAAGCTCAAGCCCGGGCTGACCATCGCCATCGAGCCGTGGCTCGCGGCCACTACCGACCAGATCATCTACGACGAGGACGGCTGGACGCTGCGTTCGGCCGACGGGTCGCGGACGGCGCACTCCGAGCACACCGTCGCGATCACCGAGGACGGGCCGTTGGTGCTGACCCGCCGCAAGAGCGAGCTGAGGCCTCAGGCCGAGCCCGAGGCCTCCGAGTCGACTCAGGCGCGGTTGCCGTAGTCCACGAGTTCCACCAGCAGGCCCGTCGACGGCCCGAGGTGCGCGAACGCGACTCGCAGCCCGGGCCGTCCGCCCTGGCACGGCTTCTCGTCGACCAGGATCGCGCCGCGGTCCTGCAGCGCCGCGAGGTCCGCGTCGATGTCGTCCACCTCGAACGCCACGTGGTTCAGGCCGGGGCCGAGCCGCGCGAGGTGTCCGTGGACGGCGGCGTCGGGGCGCACCGGGGCGACCAGTTCGATCGACGTGGTGTCGCCGGGGCACTGCCAGAACGAGGTCGCCACGCCGTAGACGTCGACGTCGTCCTCGTAGGTGCACTTCAGGTCCATCAGGCCCATGCCGGACGCTGCGGCCTTGATGTCGTTGGTGACCACGCCGACGTGGTCGATGCGCAGGATCATCCCGACTTCTCCTGTGCGCTCGACACGGCGGCGACGAGGCTGCCGACGTCCTTGATCGCGAAGTACTCCTGCAGGTCCAGGCGCACCGCGAACTTCTGCTCGATGCCGGTGAGCAGGCGCAACGCGTCGTAGCTCGTCCAGTTGGCGAGCGCGTCGAACCGGGCGTCGGCCGAGATGTCCTCGGCCGGCAGGTCCGTCACCTGGCCCACGAGGTCCGCGACCTCCACGAAAACCTCAGACATCGGCCGACTCCCTTTCCACGACGAGGTTCGTCCACTCAGGACTGATCTGCGGCCGCGGCTGCAGCGGCAGTGCGAAACGGCCTTCCGCCAGGCGTTCGAAGCCGGCGTCCGGGTAGAACGCGGCCGCGGCCTTGTTGCGATCGGTGGCCGTGAAGTCGGCCTCCAGCCGCAAGGCACCTGAGGACGCGGCGCGGTCGGCGATGTGCTGCACGACGGTGTGCTCGACGCCGCGGGTGAAGACACGGCAGCTCATCACGAAGTTCTCGACGAGCCAGTGGTCGTGGTGCTTCGACACCCAGACACCGCCCACGATTCCCTCGGCGCCGAACCGGTCCGCTACCTCGAAGACCAGCACGACGTGGTCGTCGGACGCGGCCATCTCGCGAGTGCGGGACTCGGCGTGCGAGGTGCCGATCATGTTGAACTGGTTGGTGCGCTGGCCGAGCTGGACCAGCCGGGGCAGGCTGAACTCGTCGGCCTCGCGGACCGAGACCTGGATCTCCAGGCTGCGCAGGTAGTCCTGCACCGAGCTGAACGAGCCAGCGAACTCGGTGCGTTCGGCACGGGCCTTGTAGAGCTGGGTGCGGTCGCGGTCGGTCGCCGTGGTGGTCAGGACGTCGAACGAACCGTTGCGCTGCAAGGCCGTCACGTGGTCGGCCGGGTCGCCGTTGAGGTGCACGACGGTGACCTCGGGGATGGAGCCGCGGACGAGTTGCGTCTCGAACGTGCTGTCGTCGGCGAAGACGAAGCTGTCCAGGCCGAGGTTGAGGCGGCTCGCGAGCCCGCGGATGTTGTGGTCCTTGGGCTGCCAGTCGACCGCGCTCGCCGCGATGTCGGCGGGGCGGATCACCATGTCCGGGTGGTCGTTCAGGACCTCGTCGACGATCGCGGCCTCGTTCTTGCTGGCCAGCGCCAGAACGACGCCCTGCTTGCGGAGCTGCACGGCGCGGCGCTGCATCTCGCGGAACGCGTTGCCGGGGTACATCGGGCCGATCTGGATGCCGCTCGGGCCGTCGTCGCCGACGACACCGCCCCACAACGTGTTGTCCAGGTCGAGCACCAGGACCTTCTTGGCCAGGCCGAGGAACGCGCGGCAGAAGTTCGCGGCCTCCGTCGCGTAGACCTGCTCGACCTCGGGGGTCCAGGCCGCGCTGGCGAACCGGTACAGCCGTTCGTCGCGCAGCCGGGCCGGGGCGTCGACCAGGTACGCCTCCAGGTCCAGCGCGTGCACCTGGTCGTGGCGCAGGGCCATGCCGAGCAGGTCGCTGTTCAGGTCGCGCCAGGCCCTGCCCAGCGCGGCCCTGCCGTCGAACGCCACGACGCCGCGCATCTCCACCGGCGACAACGGCACGGTGTGCACGAGAACAGCGCTGCCGGAGCGTTCGGTGAAGGAGCGGACCAGGTTGTCGAACATCGACCAGCGGCCGCGGACGTTGTTGTCGAACGACTCCACGTCGTCCCATTCCGCCGGGACGAACCAGTCGTCGTGCAGCAGGCACAGGGTCACCTGCGGTGCGAACGATGCCAGCGGCGAGTCGGGGCTGCTCAGGTCGACGGCCAGCTGGTCGAAGCCGGACACGTGGATCTCCGGCGTGATCCCCTTGCCCAGCAACGCGACCCGCAGCAGCGGCGCGACCCCGGACGCGGTGAACGTGCCGGTGATCGCGATCTTCACCGGCTTCAGCTCGCCGAGCAGGCCCGCCGGTACCTTGGCGAGCAGCCGTCCGGCTTCCAGCAACGCCGGAATGTCCGTCAGCTGCTGGAGATCGTTCAACAGAGCCGGATCGGCGGCCGCGTCGGGCTTGGTCAACTGGCGGATCCGCGCCAGGATCTCTTTGGTCTCCACGGTGTTTCTCCCCCTCAGATCGCCAGAAGCGTGCACAGCCAGTGCATGCCGCTGGCCGTGCTGGTCAGTGCCACGACGTCGCCCTCGGTGAGCTCCTCCGTCGTGAGGTAGTGCTCCAGCGACATCAGCTGGTCGGCGCACCCGACATGTCCGTACGTCTGGGACACCTCGGTGTTCGTCCACTCAGGACCCTGGTCGAGGTCCTTGGCCAGCAGCGTCATCGCCGGCACGCTGTCGTGCAGGTGCAGCAGCTTGCGCAGGTCGCCGGGCGTGATGCCGGCCCGCTTGCAGGCCCGGCGCACGACCTCGTGGTTGTTCGTGCGGATCGTCGAGACGAACTCGAACATCTTGCGGATGTCGCCCGCGAAGAACTCCTCGAGCCGCTTCTGCGGGCTCTTCACGCCCACGTCCTGCTGCCCGGCGTAGGGCCGAGCTGCGGCACCGACGTCCATCATCATGAAGTCGGCGTACCGGCCGTCGCTGATGATCTCGGTGTTCAGCCACCGGTTGCGCGGGTGGTCGCGCTGGACCACGGCCGCCGCGGCGCCGTCGGAGAAGATGCTGGTGTTGATCTCCATCCGGTTCCAGTACGGCTCGCACACCCGGTTGGCGCCGATGATCAGCGCCGTGCGGTAGTCCGGGTGAGTGGCGAACTTGCCGGCCACGACGTCGAACGCGGCCACTCCCCCGCCGCACGCCTGGGTCAGCAGCACGTTCTCCGAGCCGTGCGCGCCGATCTTGGCCTGGGTGGCGCCCGCGGCGTCCCAGTACAGGTGCTCGGACAGGTCGGACATCGCGAGCACGATCAGGTCGACCTCGTGCGGCTGCACGCCCGCGTTGCTCAGCGCCTTCGCACCGGCCTCGGCGGCCAGGTCGGTGAGCCCGACGCCGTCCTTGGCCCGGTGGAAGGTCCGGTAACCCCAACTCAGCACGCGGTCGACGTCGTCGGTGTAATCAGCGGCAGCGGATGCCACGTCGACGGGATCGCCGAGCACGTGGCCGAGCGACAGGATTCCGAAGTGGACGGTCACGGGATCTCCTCGATTCTGGCCCCGGCGTCCGTCAGGAATCCGGCGGTGATCTGGTTGTGCGGGGTGCGGCGGTGCCGGAAGGCGATGTCGCCGTGTTCTTCGCGCAGTCGTTGGAGCACGACGTCCTCGACTCCCTTGCCGAGCACGACGCAGGACAGCGAGAACACGTCCACGACGCCGTCACGGGTGATGCCAACGGCACCGCTGACGCCGTACGAGCCGAACTTGTCGCTGACGCGCACCGCGAACACCTCGCGGTCCTCGGACAGGTCGAGCTTCTCGGTGCCGAGCGTGAAGTCCTTGGCCCTGGACACGACCTCGACGACCTTGGCGGCCGAGTCGGGTCCCACGGGCTGGAGGTCGACCTCGACGTTCAGGCCCGCCATGAAGTCGTCCAGCGAGACCGTCTCCCTGGTGGTGCGCCGAACGCGCTGGACGGCGGTGGACGGGGCGGGGAGGCGGTCCAGCAGCCCGGACCGGACGAGCTCGCCCCGCCACGCGTCGGGCTTGGCGTCCAGCCGCAGAAGGACCGCGGACTCGGCGGGAACACCGGCTGCCACGGCCAGTGCCGCGACCTCCTCCGTGCCCGTCCGCACCACCACCCTGGCGCCGGACTCGCGCAGCAGGGTCACCGGCTCGGCGAACGCGGCGACCGAGTCCTGGTCCACCACGACGACCCGCGGCGTCAGCCCGTACACGGCCCGGAGCACGCCGGCGAGCTGGGCTCCCAGCTCACCGAACACCGCCTCGGTGTACGGGATCTTGGCGAACTTGAACATCGCGGCGTGGTGGGCCTTGTCCGTGCCGACCGCGCGGATCGCCTGCTCGGCGTCCACCACCCAGGCGTCCGGACGGCCTGCCAGCTCGGCCCGGATCGCCTCCCTGGCCTCGTGGGCCGCGGCGGCCGTGCCCGCCGCCCGCCCGTCGTCGAGATGCCCGAACGCCCGTTCCTCCGGCACCGCGGGCAGCACGACGACCAGGAACGACTTCCAGCGCCGTGCCGCCGACAGCGCGGCGTCGACCGCGGTCTGCAGCTCGTCTCCCAGCTCCTCGAACCGGGGAGCCACGACGAGCACGTCCGGCCTAGCCAGTGCCATCGCCGACGTGTCGTCCAGGCACTGCCGCACGATCTGGTTGAACGGCGCGGTGCTGAACGAGACCGGCAGCCCGGCGTCGTGCAGTGCGACGCCGACGTACGGCATCAGCGGGTCGATCGTGTAGCTCGCCAGCAGCCCCACGCTCACGACAGGGCTGACATCGGTCTTCGCGATCTCCTGCCAGCGCAGACGCACGTCCATCAGACCTCGACCCCCTTGGCCCGCAGCACTTCCCGGACGTCCCGGACGGTGCGCGCGTCGGCGATCTCCTCGTAGTCGAACGAGAGCCCGTAGGCCTCCTCCAGCATCACGATCAGCTGGATGTGCCGCATGCTGGTCCAGCTCGCCAGCGTGTCCTGGCCGGCGTCGTCGGTGACGTGCGCGGGATCGACGTCCAGCGCTCCGGCCACCACATCGGTGAACGTCATGACCGTCCTCTCAGGCTGAGCGGGCGCATGTCCGTCCACACGCGACCGATGTGCGCGAGGCACTCGTCCTTCGTCCCGCTGACCCCGGCGTCACGCCAGCCGGGCGCGTTGTCCTTGTGCGCGGGCCAGAGCGAGTACTGCTCTTCGTCGTTGATGACGACTCGATGAGTCATGTCGGCTCCTCAGTCGGCCAGCGCGGGCTGGCGGTCGAGCGGCTTGGCTTCCGGCTCCGGCTCGTGGTCGGGGACGAGGGTCTCGACCTCGCGGACGTTGCGGCTGAGGAAGCCCGCGACACCGACACCCGCGCCGAGCACGCCGACGACCACGAACAGCAGCCCGATGCCCGAGCCCGGTCCGGTGCCGACCAGCCAGCCGAACGTGTCGGCCAGTGCCGTGTCCCCGCGCATCGCCGGTTCCAGCACCTTGTCCACCAGCGGACCCGCCGCCGCGAAACCGATCGGGACCGACAGGTTCTCGAAGAAGTTGCGCGCCGCGAAGACGCGGCCCTGCACTGCGGGGTCGACCTTCTCCTGCCAGATGGTCTGCGCGAGACCGTCGATGAACGGGATGGTCAGCTCGACGAAGAACATCGCCGCGGCCCACGCGATCAGGCCGTCACCGACGCCGTAGAGGATCCGGCCGACGATGCTGAACACCAGGATCGCGCCGAGCACCACCAGCATCTTGCGGCGCGGCGGCCGCATGAAGGCGAGCAGGGTGCCACCGAGCACACCGCCGACCGCGCCGATGCTCTGCACCAGACCCAACGTGCCCTCGTCGCCCAGCGTGCGGGCCAGCACCAGCGGCACGATCAACGCCCACGCCAGCGCGGCCAGGAGGCTGATGGAGAACAGCACGATCTGCACGGCCAGCAGCGGCGGGCGTTCGACGATGTAGCGGAACCCGAACACGCAGTCCTGCCAGAAGGTGGTCTTCTCGCGGTCCTGCCCCGGCACCCGCGGGATGGTCACCACGAGCACCGTGATGATCGCGGCCACGTAGGTGAGCCCGTCGATCAACAGGATCAGCTTGATGCCGGTGAGTCCGAGCAGGGTCGCGGCGAACGCCGGCGCGAAGATCACCGGGAAGCTCTTGACGGACCACATCATCGCGTTGGCCCGCAGGAACTTCCCCTTCTCCATCATCAGCGCGATGGTGGCCCCGAACGCCGGCCCCTGGATCGCGAGCAACGCGCCGGTCAGCACGTTGACCAGGTAGAGGTGCCACAGCTGGGTCGAGTCCGTGAGGAAGAGCGCCAGCAGGATGAACGTGACGGCGATCGACCCGATCTCGCTGACGATGATCGACGTCTTGCGGCTCCACTTGTCGATCAGGCTGCCCGCGATCGGGCTGAACAGGACCGTCGAACCGAAGCCGCAGAACATCATCAGCGCCATCGCGGTGGCCGAACCGGTGTGCTGCCACACCCAGATGCTGAGCGCGAAGTTCGTCATGCGGGTGCCGAGCGCGGACAGCAGCTGTCCTACCCACATGATCGTGAACGCGCCGAATCCCGAAGGCTTGGGCATTACCTCATCCTGTTCTGGTCAACGAGCCGGCGAAGCAGCTCTTCGATGTCGCCGAGCATCCGGTGCGCGGTCTCGGGCAGGTACATCTCGGTGCCGTAGTTCATCTCGACGCGGATCCGGCCGTCGACGAGCGATCCGACGACGTCGATCCGGCCGGGCCACACGGTTCCCTTGTCCTGGAGGACACCGAGTTCGGACTGGCACAGGTCGAACAGCTCGTCGGCGCTGGAGAGGTCGGTGAACCCGAACGCGCCGGCGTAGTTGACGGTCAGCTGCGGGTTCGGCGTCTCCAGGCGTTGCCGCACAGCGGGATCCGGGTGGTTGTAGCGGAGCAGGCCGTAGCCGATGCCGTTGACCGGCACCTGCTTGAGCTGGTCCGCGAGCGAGACGATCGCGGCCGTGTCGCTCGCGTCGGGCAGCGTGAGCCGGACCGGGTACATGACCTGGAACCAGCCGACCGTGCGGGACAGGTCGAGGCCGTCGAACAACGCCTCCCGGCCGTGTCCAGTGGTCGCGATCGTCCATTCAGGACTTCCGAACCGATCCGCGGCCATCCGCACGGACGCCCAGACCAGCAGGTCGCTCACACCGACCTGATGTGCCTTGGCCAGCTCGCGCAAACGCGTGGTGGTCTCGGCGTCGATGGTCGTGTGGATGTCCTGCATGACGCCGAACGTGTTGCGGCCGGGCAGGTCGGCGGTGATCTCCTCGGTTTCCGGCGCCTGCCGCTCCCAGTACGCCAGCTCCTGCACCGGCTTCGGTCCGCGGGCGTACTCGTCGATCTTCAGCGCCCAGTCCCGGAACGCCGTCGTCTTCGGCCCGAGGTCGACCTTCCGACCCGCGAGGACCTGGCGCAGCGCGTTCTGGAAGTCCTCCAGGATCAGGCTGCGGGAGATGCCGTCGGTGACCAGGTGGTGGCAGATGACCATCACGCGGTCGGGCTCGTGCCCACCGAGTCCGAAGTGGACGACCTTGGCCAGTGGGCCGTCCGTGATGTCGAGCGTCGGGTGGACCTCGTTGAGGTGGTCCTCGATGGCCTGCTCGCGGTCGGCGGCGGCGGAGACGTCGAACGACACGAACGGCATCGCGCCCTCGACCGGGCCGTGCGAGGCGTGCCAGTCGACACCCTCGCGGCGGAACCGCAACCGCATTCCGTCGTGGTGGGTGACCAACGCGTTCGTGGCCTGCTCCAACTGCTCCGGCGTGGCCGGGACGCGCAGCTGGAGGTAATACGGGTGGTTGAAGTGGGCCGGAGCGACCATCGACGTCGCCAGGGCCTCGAAGAACCAGCGCTGGGCACCGGTGGCCGGAAAGTCACCCTCCACCGGTCCCTGGTCGGCAACCTGCTGCGGTGCGGCCGAAGCGCACAGCTCGGCGATCGTCCGCTTGGCGGTCAGCTGGGCCGGCGTGAACTTGATGCCCGCCTGGTTCGCGAGCCACACCACCTGGATCGCGGTCATCGAGTCGCCGCCGAGTGCGAAGAAGTCGTCGTGCGGCCCGACCTCCTCCAGCTTCAGCACCTCGCGCCACACGGCCGCAAGCGCTTGCTGCTCCTCGGACATCGGCACCCGCAGCAGCTCGGCGATCGTGCGTTTCGCGGTGAGCTGGGCCGGGGTGAACTTGATCCCGGCCTGGTTCGCGAGCCACACCACCTGAATGGCGGTCATCGAGTCGCCGCCCAGCGCGAAGAAGTCGTCGTGCACGCCGACCTCGGACAGCTTCAGCACGTCCTGCCAGACAGCTGCGAGCGCGCGTTCCTCGTCGGTGCGCGGGGCTTCGGTCGTGCTCGTCTCCTCCGGCAGTTCGCCCGAGTGCACGAGCCTGGCAAGCGCAGTGCCCAGCACGACGTCCTGGTTGCCCTCGGCCATCAGCAGATCGACGACGGACACCGCGGGGAAGCGCCGGGCGAGGCGGTCGGCCGCGTGCCCGAACACGCCGGGCCACGGCTTCTCGTCGCGTTCGGACGTGGCCAGCACCGCCAGACCCGAGCCCGTGCGGCCGGTCCACCGCTCGATCGCCGAGCACAGCCGGGCGAAGGCGTTCTCGAACTCGCCGACGCCACCGTCGAACAGGTCCTCCCAGCGCAGCACCAGCGCGGTCGTCTCGCGTTCCACGCCGTCGAGCCCGGCCTCCGGGTCCAGCAGCGGACGCAGGACCTGACCGGCCGGCGCGGTGCGGACCGTCATCGGCAGGTCGAGCTTGTCCGCCCACGACGACAGCACCGGCAGCACGCCGTCGAGCGGCCGCGACGACACGATGCTCATCGGGCAACCGTCCACAGCGGACTCGGTGCGCTCGACGACGATCTGCGCGTCCGGTGCCTCGACCAGTTCGGTGAGCTGCGCGACGAACGACTCCAGCAACTCGTCCGCTGCGCAGGGGGTGAGCAGGTCGGCGCTGTACTCCAGGGTCGCGGCCAGCTCGCCGTGCTCGGTCGTCAGCGTGAGGAACAGGTCGAAGTCGAGGCTGGTGACCGGCACCTCCAAGGGCACGAGGTCGAGCCCCGGCCACGACATGGCCTCGTCGGGCAGGTCCGCGTAGTTGAACGCGCACTGGTAGACCGGGTGCCGCCCCTTCTGCCGCGGCAGGACGTGGGCGACGCTGGAGAACGGCACGTCGGCGTGCTGGTAGCCGTCGACCATCGAGCGGTGCACCCGCTGCAGGATCTGCCGGAACGTGAGGCGCCCTGCCAGGTCGACGCGGATCGGCAGCAGGTCGGTGAAGCAGCCGATCAGGTGCTCGACCTCGGGGCGCGGCCTGCCCTGCTGCGGCACGCTCAGCACGACGTCCGGCTGCGCGCTGCGGCGGTAGAGCACCACCGCGTACGCCGCCAGCAACGTCGCGAACGGTGTGCTGCCCTCGGCGCGGGCCAGGTCCTTGAGCGCTTCCGCGACCTTGCCCGGTACCTCGTTCGACGTGCGGCGCGTCTCGTTGCGCTCGGGCCGTTCCGCGGGCAGTTCCAGCTGTGACGGGGCGTCGGCGAGGTACGAGCGCCAGTGGTTCAGGTGCGGTTCGAGCGCGTCCTCGGTGAGGAGTTCCTGTTGCCAGGCCGCGTAGTCCGCGTACTGGACCGCCAGCTCGGGCAGGTCGCCCTGGGCGTAGCAGGCGGACAGCTCGGCGAGCAGCACGCCCCAGGACGTGTTGTCGCAGACGATGTGGTGCATGCCGAGCAGCAGGTGGTGCTCGTTCGCACCGGTTCGCACCAGCCGTACGCGCAGCAGCGGCCCGTTCTCCAGGTCGTACACGTGGTTCGTGTGCTCGACCAGGAACTCTTCCGGCGAGCCGACGGACTCGGGCAGCCAGCAGTCCATTTCGGACCGCACGACCATGACCGGCCGGCCGTCCCGCTCGGCGAACGTGGTGCGCAGGATCTCGTGCCTGCGCACGACCTCCGCGACCGCGCCGCGCAGCGCCGGCACGTCCAGCGAGCCGCGCAGCAGGACCGCGAACGTCGTGTTCATCCGGGTCGTGGTGGTGTCGAGCTGGGTCGCCGCCCACATGCGTTGCTGGATCGCCGACAGTTCGAGGGCGCTGGTGCGGGAGACCGGCGACAGCGGATGCCCGGTCTCCTGCGGCTCGTCGACGAGCGCGGCCAGTGCCTCGACGGTCGGGTGGGTGAACAGCGCGTGCAGCGACACGTCTACGCCGAACTCGGCGAACACCTTCGACAGCAGCTGCGTCGCGAGCAACGAGTGGCCGCCCAGCGCGAAGAAGTCGTGCGTCACGCCGACCTCGTCGAGCTTGAGCACTTCCCGCCACACCCTGGCGAGCCGCTCCTCGGTCTTCGTGCGCGGTGCCACCGGAGGCGTGTCGATCGCGACGGCCCTGATGGCGGGCGCGGCCCGGTCGGCCAGCGACGCCGGGTCGCCGAGCGCGGTCTCCAGCAGGTGCAGGCGATCCGCCGCGGGATGCAGCTTGCGGGTCAGCAGGATCGCCAGGGCGGCGAACATCTCCTGCGTGTACGGGACGTGGCCGAGCTTGTCGGCCTGCGGGTCGAACGTGCCGCTGACCGGCAGCGCCTTGGCCCAGTCCGCGAACCACACGGCGTGCACGCCCTCGGTCTGGTCCGCGAGCACGGCCAGCCGGTCGTCGAGGTGGCCGAACGTCTGCTCGGACGGGCACACGACGAGGAACAGCGGCGCCTCCGACCGTTGCCGGTACGCGGTGACGGCGGTCTCCAGGTCCTGCCAGTTCGCCTCGACGGCGTCGCCGTGCCGCAGCCAGTCCTCCCAGCGCAGCAGCACGACGTCCGCGAGCCTGCCACCGTCGCCGGCGAGCAGGTGCCGCACGATCTGCTGGTAGGGAGCCAGTTCGACGTCGATCGGCAGGCGCAGCACGCCGTTGAGCACGTCGAGGGGTTCGCGCACGGGGTCCGCGGTGAACGTGGCCGCGATCGAGATCCGGTCCCTGCGCCGCAGCGGCGCTCCTGACACCAGCCCGGTCAGCACGGTGAGGAACTGCTCGCCGAGGTCGCGCACGGTCTCGTCGAGGTAGAGGTCCGCGTTGTAGCCGAGAACGCCGCGCAGCTCGCCGTCCACTCTGGACAGCACGACGAACAGGTCGAAGTCGGTGAGGCCGTTGTCGACCTCGAACGGGCTGAACTCGACCCCGTCCGCCACCCGTGCGGCCGGCGCCTCGGTGAGGCTGAGCATGGCCTGGAACAACGGGTTCTGGCTCGGGTCGCGCGGCGGGTCGACGGCCTCCACCACCCGTGCGTAGGGCGCGTCCTGGTGCGAGTAGGCCTCGCTGATGGCCCGATGCGTGCCCCGGATGGCCTCGTCCGCGTCACCGTCCAGGTCGACTCGGAGCACCAGCATGTTCGCCAGCGAGCCGATCATCGACTCCAGCTCGGGCCGGCCGCGGCCGCTGACGGGCATGCCGAGCAGCACCCGTTCCTGGCCGATCAACGCCGCGAACCCGCTGAGCACCACGGCGTTCAGCGACACCCCGAGCTCACGGGCCCGCGCCGCGAGCCGTTCGGTCAGGTCCTTCGGGACGACGAAGTGGTGCCGTCCCCCGGTGTGCGTCTGGACGGCCGGGCGCGGCAGGTCGGACGGCACGGTGGACCGGGCCGGGCTGTCGGCGAGCTTCTCCCGCCAGTACGCGAGGTGCTCGTCCATCACCTCGTCGGTCAGCCTGCGTCGTTCGGCCGCGGCCTGCCGGCCGAACGACGTGGTCAGCTCGAGCAGCGTCGCGCCTCCGTAGAACGCGACGAGGTCGGCGCCGAACACCTCGGCCGACGCCGCGTCGAACACGATGTGGTGCGCGGTCACCAGCAGGAGGTGCTCCTGCTCGCCGAGCACCACGAGCCGGAACGCCACCAGCGGGCCGGCACTCAGGTCGAACACGTGCCGGGCGTGCTCCAGCGCGATCTCCTGGGCCCGCTCGGGGTGCTCCGACAGGTCGGTGACCTCGATGGCGATCGACACGTTGTCGCGAACCCGTTGGCGCAGCTCGCCATCGCGCTCGAAGAACGTCGTGCGCAAGGCGGAGTGCCGGTCCACGACCCGGCTGACGGCCAGTTCGAGGGCGGTGCGGTCGAGCGGCCCGGTGAGCTTGAGCCCGAACGGGATCGCGTAGGCGGGGTTGCCGGGGTCGAGGCGGTCGAGGAACCAGAGCTGTTCCTGGGTGAACGACACCGGCTGCGAACGGTCTGCGTTGCGCAGCCGCAGGGCGAGGAGTTGTCGCTGCTCTTCTGTCAGCGAGCTGGTCAGGTGGTCTGTCATGACTGGGAGATCTCCTGGGAATCCCGCTCGCGGTCCAGTTCGGCCCGCAGCTCTTCCGGTGACATGTCGCGGATCTCGGCGAGCAGCCGGGCGAACTCGTCGTCCTGCGCCGGCTGTTCTTCTGCTCGCAGCAGGTCGATCCGCGCCGCGAGCTTCCTGGGAGTCGGTGCCTCGAAGATCGCGGCCGCGGGCAGCGCGACGCCGAGCTCCGCCGTGATCCGCGCGAGGATCTGCGTGGCCAGCAGCGAATGCCCGCCCAGCTCGAAGTAGTCGTCGTTCGGGCCGATGCGCGCGATGCCGAGCAGCTCCTGCCAGATCCCGGTGATCACGGCCAGGTCGCCGTCCACCGCGATGTCGGCGGCCTGGGGCAGCACCTCGATGACCTCGATCTCGCGCGGTGCCGTACCGGGAAGATCGACCCAGTGGCGTGCCCGCTCGAACGAGTACTGCGGCAACGGGACCCGGCGCCTGCGCTCGTCCGACGTCAGCGCCCCGAGGTCCACCTCGGCACCGGCGATCCACAGCCTTCCGGCCGCGGCCAGCATCGTGTCGAGGTCGTGCTTGTCCTCGCGAGGGTGCCTCAGCGACCCGAACGCCTTGGCGCCGCCCAGATCGTGCTGACAGGCCAGCGTGGTCAGGACGTTGCCGGGCCCGACCTCCAGCACGGTGACCGGACCGGTGAGCATCTCCTGCAGTCCCTCGCTGAACCGCACCGCCGCACGGGCGTGCCGCGCCCAGTAGCCGGGCTCGGTCGCCTCCTCCGCGGTGATCCACGTGCCGGACACGTTGGAGATGAAGGGAATCCGCGGTTCGTGCAGCTCGACCTGGCTCACCAGCGCGGCGAACTCGCCGAGCATCGGGTCGATCATCGACGAGTGGAACGCGTGCGAGGTGTGCAGCCGACGACTGGTGACGCCCAGCTCCGCCTCGAACCGCTCGATCGCCTCGAACGTGCCCGCGACCGTGCTCATGTTCGGCGCGTTGCTCGCCGCCAGGCACACGTCCCGCGGCAGCACCAGATCATCGGCACCCAGCGGCACCGACAACATGGCGCCCGCGGGCAACGCGTCCATCAGCTCACCGCGTGCCGTGACCAGCTTCAGCGCGTCCGCCAGGGAGAACACCCCGGCCAGACAGGCTGCCACGTACTCGCCGACGCTGTGCCCGAGCATCGCGCTCGGCCGCACACCCCAGTGCTCCCAGAGCATCGCGAGCGAGTACTCGACCGCGAACAACGCGGGCTGGGTGTACTTCGTGCGGGTCAACCGATCCGCGTCGGCGAGCACCTCGTCCAGGTCGAACGGCAGCAGCGCGGCGCACTCGTCCAGCGCCGCTCGGAACACCGGTTCCTCGTCCGCGAGCGGGGAGGCCATGCCCGCGTACTGGGAACCCTGGCCGGGGAACAGGAAAACGGTGTCGCGTCGGTCAGCGGATCCGGTCCACGCTTCGGAGAGCGCGGTGGCGGCAGCGTTGGAGGATGCGGCGGAGGTGGAGGCGGCTGCCGTGCTCTCCTCGCCGCCCACCACAGCGGCCATCCGGTGCCGCAGCACCCGCCGCCCCGTCCTCAAGGTGTGCGAGACGTCCGCGAGCTCCTGGCCTCCGGCGGCGAGGTGTTCGGCGAGCCGCTGACGGCTCTCCTCCAACGACTTCTCGCTCGCGGCCGACAGCACCACCAGGTGCCGCGACCTGCCCGACGGCATCGGGTCGGGCGACGGCGGCTCCTCCAGCACGGCGTGCGCGTTCGTGCCGCCCATGCCGAACCCGCTGACCCCGGCCCGGCGCGGCCCTGATCCTGGCCACGGCATCGCCTCGCGGTTGACGAAGAACGGGCTGTTCTCCAGCCCGGTCTCGGGGTTGGGCGCGGTGAAGTACGGGCTCGGCGGCACCACACCGTTCTGGACGGCGAGCGCGGCCTTGACGAACCCGGCGACACCGGCCGCCGCGTCCAGGTGCCCGATCAGCGCCTTGACCGAGCCCAGCGCACAGGCCTCCGGCGGGCTGACGAACGCCTGGGTCAGCGCGGCCACCTCGATCGGGTCGCCGAGCGGCGTGGCGGTGCCGTGCGCCTCGACGTAGCCGATCGTCGATGAGTCCACTTCGGACAGGTCGTGCGCCGCCCTGATCACCCGGGCCTGGCCGTTCACGCTGGGAGCGGTGAAGCCGACCTTGTCCGCGCCGTCGTTGTTGACCGCGGTGCCCTTGACGACGGCGTAGATCGTGTCGCCGTCCGCCATCGCGTCCTCCAGGCGGCGCAGCACCACGGCGGCGACGCCGTTGCCCGCGACCACGCCGTGCGCGTCGACGTCGAACGGGAGGCAGCGCCCGTCGGCGGCGAGGATGCCGCCCTCGGTGTGCTGGTAGCCCTCGTGCACCGGCGGCCTGATCGAGACGCCACCAGCGAGCGCGATGTCGCAGTCGCGGCCCAGCAACGCCTGGCAGGCCACGTGGATCGTCACCAGCGACGACGAGCACGCCGTCTGCACGGTGATCGCCGGCCCGGTCAGGTCGAGGTGGTAGGCGACGCGGCTGGCGAGCGTGTCCTTGTCGTTGGCCAGCAGCAGGTCGAGCGGCTGCAACCCGCCCGGCACCGCGGGATTGTTCCACAGGTGCCGCAACAGGTACGTGTCGATGCTCGCCGACGCGTAGACGCCGACATCCTGCCCGCCGCCGAGGTGCCCGGCGTGTTCGAGCGCGTGCCAGGCGCACTCCAGGAACACCCGTTGCTGCGGGTCCAGCACGGCCGCGTCACGCGGGCTGTAGCCGAACAGCTTGGCGTCGAAGAACTCGATGCCGTCCAGCGCGCCGCCCATCGGTACGAAACTCGGGTCCGCGCGCCTTTCCACGGATACGCCCGCGGCGTCGAGCTCCTCGTCGGTGAAGCGGCGCACGCCGGCCTCACCGGCGAGCACGTTCGCCCAGAATTCATCCACAGTGGACGATCCGGGGAAGCGGCCGGCCATGCCGACGACCGCGATCTCCAGTCCGGTGTACTCGGTCACTTTCTCCCCCTTGCCAGCAAAGCCTTCCGACCGCCGACGGACCGCGTCTCCACCTGGCCGCCGCCGTCGAAGTGAGCCGCGAGCGCTCGAACAGTCGGGTAGGTGAACAACGTGACCGTCGGTACCTCGCGTGCGAACAACTCGGCCAACCTGCTCCGCGCCTTGACCAGCAGCACGGAGTTGCCGCCCAGGTCGAAGAAGTTGTCGTCGGCCCCGACCCGGTCCATCCGCAGGACCTCGCGCCAGACGTCGGAGATCGCGCGCTCGGTCTGGTTGCCGGCGGGCACGACGACCCGTTCGGTCCGCACCGACTCCGGCTTCGGCAACGCCCGGTGGTCGAGCTTCCCGTTGGGGTTGCGCGGAATCGTCGGCACCTCGACGAACGCCGAGGGCACCATGTACTCGGGCAGCCCGCGCCGCAGATGCGCCCGCAGCTCCGCACCGTCGATCCGGCACCCGTCCGCGGCCACCGCGTAGGCGACCAGCCGCACGTCACCCGGCACGTCCTCGCGAGCGATGACCACCGCCGCGCGTACCGAGGGGTGCTGGCTCACGGCGGTCTGGATCTCGCCCAGCTCGATCCGGTAGCCGCGCAGCTTGATCTGGTCGTCCATCCGCCGCAGGAACTCGACCTGTCCGTCCGGCAGGAACCGCGCGAGGTCACCGGTCCGGTACAGACGCCCATCGCCGAACGGGTCGGACACGAACCGCTCCGCCGTGAGCTCCGGCCGGTTCAGGTAGCCGCGGGCGACCTGCACTCCGCCGAGGTACAGCTCCCCCGGCACTCCGACGGGCAACGGCTCCCGGTTCTCGTCCAGCACGTAGGCCGTGTTGCCCGTGATCGGACGGCCGATCGGCAACGGGCTCTCCGTGCCGTCGCACTCCGAGGAGGTGATCCAGATGCTGGCCTCGGTCGGCCCGTAGATGTTGACGAACCGGCGGCCCGGCGCCCACGCGGCAGCGACCTCGTCCGGGCAGGCCTCGCCACCGGCCATCAGCGTGCGCAGGCCGGGCACCAGCGCAGGATCGGTCAGCCGCAGCACGGTCGGCGGCAGGCAGGCCATGTCGACGCGTTGCGAGTTGATCGTGCGGGCCAGGTCGGGGCCGGGCTGCAGGTCGTGCTGCGCGGCCAGCACCACGGTGGCGCCTGAGCGCAGCGTCACCATGATGTCGGCGACGGACACGTCGAAGCTGAACGACGCGAACTGCAGCATCCTGTTGCCCGGCCCGATGCCGAGCATCCTCGCCAGCTCGTCGGCGAGGTTCACCACGCCCCGATGCGGCAGCATGGCGCCCTTCGGCTTGCCGGTGGACCCGGACGTGTAGATCACGTACGCGAGGTCGTCCGGCTCGACGGTCCGCCGCAGGCGCGCAGCCGGAACACCCGCGAAGTCGTTCTCGTCCAACGGAAGCGTCGCCACACCGGGAAAGCGCTCGGCCAGTGCCGCCAGCGTCACGACGACGCGCAGGCCCGAGTCGGCGACCATGTACGCCAGCCGATCCGCCGGGTACTCCGGGTCGAGCGGCACGTAGGCCGCTCCGGACTTGAGCACACCCTGTTGCGCCACCACGAGGTCCAGCGACCTCGGCAGGCTGATGCCGACGAAGTCGCCGCGCCCGATGCCGCGCGACCGCAGCAGGTGCGCGAGCCGGTTCGCCCGCTCGTCGAGCTCGCGGTAGGTGAGCTGCTGGTCCTCGAACACCAGCGCCACGGCGTCGGGCGTGCGGTCGGCGGAGGCCTCGGCCAGTTCGTGCACCAGCACGCCGTCCAGCCGTGCGGAGGCCGCCGGGTTCCACTCCTCGACGATCTGCGTGCGCTCGGCGGCGGTGATCATCGTCAGCCGGCCGATCGGGCACGACGGGTCGGCGAGACCGGAGCTGAGCAGCATCTCCAGGTGGCCGAGCAGGCGACGCGCGGTCGCGGGTTCGTACAACGCGCTGTCGAACTCCAGCAGGCCGGTGATCCCGCCCTCGGTGGACGTGACGCCCAGCTCCAGGTCCCACTTCGCGGTTCCGGAGTGCGACGCGACCCGGTCGACGGTGACACCGGGCAGCGTGAAGATCTCGTGCTGGCTGTCCTCCATGCCGACGATCGTCTGGATCACCGGCTGGTGCGCGGTGCTGCGCGGCGGGGCGAGGGCCTCGACGACCCGTTCGAACGGCAGTTCCTGGTGCTGCTGCGCGGCCAGCGTCGTGTCCCGCACCTGGTGCAACAACGACCGGAAGCTCGCGGCGGAGTCCACACTGGACCGAATGGCGACGGTGTTGACGAAGAAGCCGAGCGCGTTCTCGATCTCGGCCCTGCGGTTGCCCACGTTGGTGCCGACCACGATGTCGTCGGCGCCGGAGTACCGGTGCAGCAGGACGTTCCACGCGGTCAGCAGCACCATGAACGGCGTGACGCGCTCAGCCAGGCAGAACGAGTCGAGCCGCTCCTTCACCGAAGCCGGCCAGGCGAACTCGACGGCACCGCCCCGCATCTTCATCACGGCCGGGCGCGGGTGGTCCGCCGGCAGTTCCAGCACCGGCGGCACCCCGGCGAGCTGTGCCGTCCAGTACTCCAGCAACCTGGTGCCGTCCGGACCTCCGAGCCACTCGGTCTGCCAGCGGCTGAAGTCCAGGTACTGCGTCGGCGCCGGGCCGAGGTCACGAGACTCGTACGCGGCCCGCCACTCGGCGAACAGCAGCTGGGTGCTCCAGCCGTCGCAGACGATGTGGTGCATCGAGACGAGCAGCAACGCGTCGGTCTCGTCGAACACGACCAGCTCCGCGCGCAGCAAAGGCCCGTCCGCCAACGAGAACGGCTCCTGGGCGGCCTCCGCCGCACGTGCCGCCGCGAAGGCATCACGATCGTCGGCCTCTGCACGCGTGACCACGAGCGAGAACTGCGGCTCCGGCAGGATCACCTGGCGCGGGTCGCCGTCGAGGTCGAGGAACACGGTGCGCAGCACCTCGTGCCGCCGGCCGATCTCCAGCAGCGCGGCGGCCAGAGCGTCGCTGTCCACGGTTCCGCGCAGCCGGAAGGCGTACGGCACGTTGTAGACGGCGCTGCCGGGGTGCAGCTGGTCGACCAGCCACAACCGGCGCTGCCCGGACGACACCGGGTACACGCCGAAGTCCTCACCCCGTTCGGCGAGCTGCGCGAACACGGCCGCGCGCTTGTCGGGATCCAGCGCTTTCAAGCGCTGCAACACGTCCTGCACGATTTCCCCCTCTTTCACAGATCGAGCAGGTCGGCGACGGAGAGCGAGGACCTGGCCTCGGCTCGGATCGCCCCGACGGAGACGGGTGTGGTGTCACGCAGGCGATCGACCTCGGTGGCGATGCCGGCGACGGTCGGGTGGTCGAACAGGGACCGCATCGGGAGCCGGACCCCCAGTTCGCTCTCGATGCGCGAGAGGATCCGGGCGGCCTTCAGCGAATGACCGCCGAGGTCGAAGAAGTCGCTGTCCCGGCCGATCGACTCCGCGCCGAGCACCTGCCGCCACAGGTTCGCGACGGCGACCTCGGTGAGCGTCTGCGGCTCTTCCAGCACCTCGGCGACGATCTCCGGGTCCGGCAGCGCGCGCAGGTCGAGCTTTCCGTTGCGGGTCAACGGCAACACGTCCAGCGGCACCAAGGCGGACGGCACCAGGTAGGCGGGCAGCGCGTCCCGGACGTGCTGCATCAGCTCGTCGAGGTGCTCGTCCCCCGCCTTCTCCAGCACGACGTAGCCGACCAGGCTCACGTCACCAGCGGCGTCCTCTCGCGGTACCACGACCGCCTGACGCACCAGTCCCGACGAGTGCAGGCAGGCCTCGATCTCGCCCGGCTCGATCCGGAACCCGCGGATCTTGACCTGCCGGTCGGCCCGCCCCAGGTACTCGAACGTCCCGTCGGGCAACAAACGTGCCAGGTCACCGGTCCGGTACAGGCGCGCGCCGAGCTTGCCGCCCACGTGGTCGGGCACGAACTTCTCGGCGGTCAGCGCGGGATTGCCGACGTAACCGCGGCCGACGCCGTCACCGCCGATGCACAGCTCGCCCACGGCCATCGGCGGCACCGGCTCCAGGTACTGGTCCAGCACGTAGAGCTGCGTGTTGCTCAGCGCGCGCCCCAACGGGATGCGGCCTTCCGCGCGCTCGCACTCGTGACTGGACGCGAAGGTCGTGGTCTCGGTCGGGCCGTACCCGTTCACGACGTGCCGCGGTCCGCCGGGATGTGCGATCAGGGTGGCGATCGCGTGCTCGTCCGGCTGTTCGCCGCCGAACACGAAGTAGCGCAACCCCGACAACGCGCCGGGCAGCTCGCGGGCCACGTGCATGGCGACCGAGGTGGTGAGGAACAGCGTGTCGATCTCGTTGGCCCGCAACCACTCCCCCAGCGCCGCCGGGTCGAGCGCGACGTCCTTGGGCAGCCCGATCAGCCGGCCGCCGTTCAGCAACGCGCCCCAGATCTCGAACGTCGCCGCGTCGAACGTGGTGGTGGACGCCTGCGCGACCCGGTCACCGGGCGCGAAGTCGACGTAGTTCGTGTCGCGGACCAGCCGGACGACGTTGCGGTGGCTGACGCACACGCCCTTCGGCATGCCGGTCGAACCGGACGTGTACATCACGTAAGCGAGGTCGTCCGCGACCAGAGTCCGCTGTGGACGGTCGGCGGGGCAGGTGAGCACCATGGCCGACAGGTCGACCAGCTCGACACCGGACAGCTCGACGGACCGGTCCGCGACGACGACAGCGGCGGAAGCGTCGGCGCACAACGCCTGCAGGCGGTCGAGCGGGTACTCCGGGTCGAGCGGCAGGTAGGCGCCACCGGCCTTGAGCACGGCGATCGCGGCGACGATCCAGTCCACGCCGCGGTCCATCAGGATGCCGACGGGCGTTCCCGTGCCCACCCCGAGCGTGCCGAGGTGCGCGGCGAGGCGGTTGGCCCGCAGGTCCAGTTCCGCGTAGGTGAGCCGCACGCCGCCGAACTCGACGGCGACGTCGGCGGAGTACCGGTCGACGGTCTGCTCGAACAGCTCGACGAGCGTCGCGTCCGCCGGGTACGCGGTCGCGTTCGCGTTGAGGTCGCGGACGATCCGGCCGCGTTCGTCGGACGAGAGCAGCGAGAGGTTCGACAGCCGCACGTCGGGCGTGGTCGTGAGCTGGCCGAGCACGGTGGCGAAACGCTCGGTCAGGTCGACGACGTCGGCACGCCGGTAGAGCGCGGTGCGGTACTTGACCCAGCCGCGCATCCCGCCGCTGCCGGAGTCGGGCAGCTGCAGTTCGAGGTCGTAGATCCCCTGGTCGCTGGTGCCCTGGGTGAACGTGAAGACGCAGCCGCCGGCGGCCAGCGGCCCGGCCAGCGGCGGCGGGGACGCGAAGACCACCTGGAAGATCGGGTGCCGGTCCACGTCACCGGTCTGCCCGAGCGCCTCGCAGACCTGGTGGAACGGCGCGTCGCGGTGGTCGAGCGCGTCCAGCACGGTGTCGCGGACGACGTCCATCGCCTCGCGGTACGTCGGGTCGGACCCGAGCCGCACGCGCAGCGCCAGCATGTTGACGAAGTAGCCGACCAGGTCGTGGGTGTCGGCGTGCTCGCGTCCAGCGGACGGCGAGCCGACCACGATGTCCGACGAGCCGGTCAACCGGTGCAGCAGCACCGAGAACGCGCTCAGCAGCACCATGAACGACGACGACCGGTGCGTGCTCGCCGCGCGCCGCACCGCGTTCGCCAGCTCCTCCGGCACGACCAGCGGCAGTGCCTCGGCGGCGAAGTCGGGCTGGGCCGGGCGGGTGCGGATGCCCGGCAGCTCCAGCGGTTCCGGTAGATCGGCCAGTTCCGAACGCCAGTGCCCGACCTCTCCCGCGAGCGGCGCGATGTCGCGGAACGCGACCGAAGGCCGGGGCAGCGAGACGTCCGCACCGTCCACTGCGGACTGGTAACAGCGCGGCAGCTCGTCCTGGATCACCGCGACCGACGCGCCGTCGATCGCGATGTGGTGCACCAGCAGGACGAGCTGGTGACGGTCGTCCTCCAGGCGCAGCAGCACGATGCGCAACGGCAGCCCGCTGGAGACGTCGACGCGGCGGGCGAGTTCGGCCGCCACCAACGCCTCCGCGCGCGCCGAGCGCTCGGCGGGAGGGAGATCACGCAGGTCGCGCGTCGCGATCGACGCGTGCGCTTCCAGCGCGATCTCCGGTACGAGCTCGGTGCCGTCCAGGCGATAGCTGGTGCGCAACGGTTCGTGCCGGTTCACCACCGCGGTCAGCGCGGCGGCGAGCGCGTAGGTGTCCAGCTCGCCGGTGATCTCCACGTACACCGGCACGGTGTTGAACGTGGCGTCCGGCGCGAGCTGGTCGGAGAACCAGATCTGCTGCTGACCGCGGGTGGCCGCGGGGTGCTGCTGGGTCACTGCACACCTTCCCTGGCGGTCGCCGAACGCAGGACGCTCGTCACCGCTGCCGGATCGTCTTTGAGGTAGAAGTGGCCGCCGGGCCGGACCACGAGGTCGAAGCCGGCGACGGTGTGGTGCTGCCAGGCGGCGACGTCGGCCACGGTCGCGAGCGGGTCGTCGGTGGCGGCGAACGCGGTGACGGGCACGTCGATCACGTCCCGCACGCCGTGGAAACCGGCGCACACGGTCAGGTCGGCGCGCAGCGTCGGCAGAAGCAGGCCGAGCATCTCCTTGTGCGCCAGCAGATCCGCGGGCACGCCGCCGAGCGTGGTCATCCAGTCGAGCAGACCGTCGTCGTCGAGCAGGTGCGGCTCGCCACCGAACGCCAGGTGCGGAGCCTTGGCCGCGGACACGAACAGGTGCTCGACCTGGTCGCCGAGCCGGCGCGCGACGTCGAACGCGAGCAGCCCGCCCATGCTGTGGCCGAACAACACCAGCGGTGTCCCGATCTCCCGGCGGATCGCCTCCGCCAGTGGCGCGGCGATCAACGCGGCGTCGGTGACCGCGGGTTCGCCGAACCGCCGTTCCCTGCCCGGCAGCACCGCGCTCCATAGTTCGACCGAGTCGCCCAGCAGGTCCGGCCAGTCCCAGAAGGCCGACGCACCACCGCCGGCGTACGGAACGCACACCACCCGCAGCGCCGCCTCCGGCCGAGGCCGAGGACAGATCAGCCAGCTACTCCCCATCCGTGACACCCCCGTGTTCCACCACTCCGAGAAAGCTAGAAACCGCCCCTTAGCGCAGCCTTCGGGAAACGTGATGGTGGCCTTACAGACCAAAGAAAGCGCAGCTCAGCCCGCCCGAAGAACTCCAGAAGGCCTGTCACCGAACAGATCCGGCTCGGTGGGCAGGACGCCGATCTCGCGCATCTGCTCCAGGTAGACCTGATACCGCCGGCGCGCCTCGCCGTGCCGTCCGGCCGCCCTGAGCGCCTTCACCAGCCGGACGTGCGCGCCCTCGTCGTAGCGGTCGAGTTCGAGCATCCGGACCAGGTACCCGACCTGCTGGTCGGGATCCCGCACGAGCTGCACCAACGCGCGCAGCACGGCGGTGTACCTGCCCCGCACCTCCTCGCGCACCTGGATCGCCCACTGCTCGTACGGTTCCTCGGCCAGGAACTCGCCGAGGTAGAGCTCGTCGGCGGCGATCAGCAACGGCAACGCGGCCTGATCGCCCCGCCGGTGCGCCACCAGCGAGGTGCTCGCGGCGCCGAGGAACGCCGCCACGTCCAGGTCCACCAGGGACAGGTCGAGCGACACCGTGTTCCGGTCGGCGACCAGCGGTTCGGCGTCGGCGGGCAGACCCGGCACGCACAGCACGGTCCGCAACGTCGACAGCAGCACGGAGAGCCGGTTCGCCGTGCGGTCCGACAGGTCGTCCGGCCACAACAGCTCCACCAGTTGCGGCCGTGGCATCGGCCGCCCGCTGTTGCCCGCCAGGATCTTCAGCAGATCCCTCGCCTTCTTCGACTGCCACAGCGCGGACGGCACCGGGACGCCGTCGCGCAGCACCTGGAACCCGCCGAGCGTCCGCACGACGATCCGCGCGCTCCTCGGTGCGCCAGCGCCGAGCACGTCGGCCATCGAGGCGTCGGTGCGCACTCCCTGTGCCTGCAACGCGTTCTCGAACCGGGCCACGTCCACCCCGGTCAGCCGGGCCACCGCGAGTTCCGCGGTCGCCGCGCCCACCGGATCGTCCGCCGCCTTCCACACCATCACGGCCTCGGCCAGCAACGCCTTCCGATCGGCCGAGGTCGCCGCCGCCAGTTGCAACGCGTCCGCGAGTCCCGCCTTGTCGCCGCGACGGCCCGCCAGTGCCCGCGCGGTGGCCGCGTCCGCCCGCGCCGTCTCCCGATCGCCTGCCAGGACAGCGACCCAGCCGCGGGCGAGCAACGCGGGCACCTCCCGCAACCGCAGGACCTGGCTCGTGGCAACGGCTTGCTCCGCGAGCTGTCGGGCCCTGTCCGGGTCCTCGCCCGCCACGACCCTGGCGAGCGTCGCGCAGACGAGCGGATCGGTACCCGGCAACGCCATCGCCTCGTCCAGCAACGCCTGCGCCTGGCCGGGCTCGCCCCGCCGGCGGTGCACCTCGGCCCTGATCACCAGGTGGCGCGGGCACTGGCCAGCGTCGTGCAGAGCCTCGTCGAACCTCCCCAGCCTGACCGCGGCGAGCGCCCGGATACCCAGGCAGTCCGGTTCGTGGCCGGTGAGACCCGCCTGCCTGCCGAAGACCAGCACTTCGTCGATCTCGGCCAGCGCCTGCGCCGGACCGGCCTCGCCCGCCAGGAACCACGCCCGCTCGGACCGGATCGTCAGCTCCAGCATCCGGCAGCCCGCCCGTCGCGCCCGGTCCACGGCCTGCCGGTAGTGCATCTCGAACGCCGCCCGGTCGCCGTCGAACCCGGCGAGCAGCCCGCAAGCCCTGCTGCTCCAGGCGAACGCGGCGTGGCCACCGCACCGGCGGGCCGTCTCGGCGCACCTGCCGGCCAGTTCCCGTGCCTTCTCGTGCCGGCCGGTCTCGCGGAACCAGCGCACGGCCAGTGACAGCAGCCGCACCTCGTCCAGCGACGCGACGTCGTCGAACACCGTGCGCTCGAACACTTCGACGGCCTTGTCGGTCTGTCCGGTGAGGGCGTGCAGCTGCCCCATCCGCCACGACGACCTCACGGTGCGTTCGCCCGCCTGTTCGTAGCAGTGCAGCGACCCGAGCCAGTCGCCCTTGTGCTGCAAGGCGAAACCCCACACCAGGTACAGGCGGGAGTCGTTGATCTCCAGCTGTTCCAGGGCCGCGAGCACCGCGTCGGTGTCACCGCCCGCGACGATCCGCTCGTCCCTGCGCAGCAGCAGTTGTGCGACCAGGTCCCACTTCCGTGCCGCTACCAGGTGTCTGAGGGCTTCGGCGTGCGCACCGGTGCGTTCGCAGAACACGGCGGCCTTGACGCGGATCTCCGGGTCCTCGGTGTCGCTCAGCAACTCCGCGACCGGTTCGAGGACGGTCCAGTCCGGGCCGGTCAGCAGACCGCGCCGGGCGAGTCCCCGGAGCGTCTCCCGGACGTCGGTGAACCCGAGCGCCACGCACAGCGCCGTGCTCACCCGGCCGAGCGTTGCGATGGCGCGCAACAGTTCCCGGTTCTCCTCGGGCTCGGCGGCCAGCACGGACGCCGCGAGTTCGTCCTCGCGGTGGCCCTCGCCGGTCAGCACCACGGCCGGTCCGGGATCGAACCCCAGCTCGCCGCGGGTCAGCAGCACCACGCTGAGGAGTTCCGGGCCGCGCAGGCACAACGACTCGATCAACCGGGCCGAGTCACCGCCCTCCGGCAGCACCCCGGCGTCGTCGACCACCAGCACGACGGGCTCGTCGAGGTGCGCGTCCAGCAGTCCGCGGATCAGGCTCGCGACCGTGCCGGCGCCCTGGGCGGTGGTCGTGATCAGTTCTGCGGGAAGGCGCGGTAATCGCTGCCGCAGGGCGCGCAACAGGCCGTGCGACAGGCGTTCGAGCGAGGTGCCCGCGTCGGCCGCGTTCAGCCAGCAGGCACCTCGCGTCGCCGCCCACTCGGCGACCGAAGTCGTTTTCCCCCAACCAGGTCCCGCCTTCACCACGACCACCTTGTGGGCGGACGCGGCGTCGAGCGTCGCGGGCAACGCGGACTGCAGCATCTTCGAGCACCACTTCCTCGCCGTACAACCTGTCGGGAAGGAGTGCATCAACGCCTTGCATCCGTGCCGCATCGACGACCGATGCACGGATGTCGTGCCTGGTCAGCCCACTGACGCGATCTCGCGCACGACCGTCAGCGCCCTCGGTGCCTCCTGGCCGCAGACACAGCGCATGCACTCCGCGCCGGCATCACCCAGGTGTGCGCGAGGGTTCTCCGCGTCCACGGCACCGGCCGGGTACAGCGCGACCGCCCGCTCCCAGTGCGTGCGAGCCCAGTCGGGATCTCCCCGCCGGGCCGCGACGTGGGCGAGTCCCTCGTGGGCACGCGCTCGCACCATCGGCAACGCGCCGGCCATCGCCAGTTCCTCGGCGTCCCACAGCAACGCCTCCGCCTCGCGCAACCGCCCGGCCGCGAGGCAGGTCTCCGCGAGTCCGTTCAGCGCGTCGCCCTCCGGTTCCCTCAGGTCCATGCGCCGCGCCGACTCCAGCGCCTCCCTGCCCACGGCCAGGGCGTCCGCGATCCGGCCCTGCCTCCGGTACGTGACTCCCAGCCACGCCAAGGCGATCCCCTCACCGCGGCTCATGCCGATCTCCCTGCTCAGCCGCACGGCCCGTTCCAACGCGACGACCGCCTCGGCGTCGCGCCCCCGCAGCTGGGCCAGCCAGCCGATGTTGATCAGCACGACCACCTCGCCGCCGACGTAGCCGCCCAGCTGGTGCATCGCGAGCGCGTCGCGGAACCGGGCGTCGGCCTCGCGGTACCGGCCGAGGTTGCAGTCCACGAACCCGAGGTCGATGGTCGAGTTCACCTCGGCCCGCTGGTCGTCGATCGACCGCGCGAGCGCGACCGCCTCGGCGAAGCTGGCCGCCGCGTCGTCGAGCATGCCCGCCTGCACCTGGGACGCGCCCAGGTCGCGCAGGCCGCCGACCGCCGCGGGCAGGTCGCCGAGCTCGCGGCTGATCGCGATGGCCCGGTCGAGGAACTCCAGCACCTCGCCGTGCCGACCGGCTTCCCGCAGCGCGAACGCGATGTTCGTCAGGGCCATGGACTCGCCGCACCGATCGCCCAGCGCCTGCGCGGACTTCAAGGCGTTGCGGGACAGTTCGAGCACGCCGGAACGCAGTCCGACGCGGGTCAGGTACGGCGTGAGCAGGCACGGCAACTGCCACGCGTGCACGTGCCAGCCGTGCGCGCTCGCGTAGTCGGCCACCGCCACCATGTTCTTGTACTCGGCCCGGAGCTGCCGGACGTCGTCCTCTTCGGACGCCGAGGCGGGTAGTTCCGGCTCCCACGTGAGGCCGGTCTCGAAGCCGCGCCGGCCCGGCAGGCTGCGCCGGCCGCGCACGTCCGCCAGGTGCAGGTAGTAGTCGAACAACCGGCGGCGCGCGGTGTCCAGTTCGGACGGTGCGTCCGCCGCGTCGGCCAGGTCACGGGCGCAGTCGCGCACGAGGTCGTGCAGGCAGTAGCGGTCGGACCGGCGCTGCATCAGCAGGTTGCACTCGACCAGTTCCTCCAGCACGTCCTGCGCGTCGTGGACCGGCACCCCCGCGAGCGCGGCCGCCGCGTACGCGTCGAAGTCGGCGCCGGGCACCAGGGCCAGCAACCGGAACAGCTCCTGCCTGTCCGCGGTGAGGTGGTGGTACGACAGCGCGAGCACGCCGGCCACGCTCAGGTCGTTCGCGGTGAACGCGCGGGCGCGGCGTTGCCGGTCACGCAGCTGCTCGGCGAGGTGGGCGACGCTCCACGGTCTTCGGCAGAACCGGGAGGCGGCGATTCTGATCGCCAGGGGAAGCCTGCCGCACAACGAGATCACGTCCGCGACCGCCTCCGGTTCCGCGTCCGCCCGCTCGGCACCGGCGATCCGGCGGAACAGCGCCACCGCGTCGGCGGCCGGGAGCACGTCCAGCGACACCGGGACGGCGCCCTCGATCGCCATGAGGTGGCACCGGCTCACGATCAGCACCACCGCGCCGGGCGCACCGGGCAGCAGCGGCCTGACCTGACCGGCGTCGGCCGCGTTGTCCAGCACCACCAGCACCCGCCGGTGCGCCATCTCGGCCAGCCAGAGGTCGCGGCGCGCGGCCGGATCCACCGGGATCACCTCCGGTGACACGCCGATCTGGCGCAGCAGCGACTCGAGCGCCGCACCCGCGGCCATCGGTGGCGTGTCCGCGGTGAACCCGCGCAGGTCGACGTAGCAACGCCCGTCCGGGAAGCGGCCTTCCAGCCGGTGCGCCACGTGCACGGCCAGCGCGGTCTTGCCGATGCCGCCCATGCCCTCGATGGTGACGATCGCGGGCGTCCGCGTGCCGATCGCCTCAATCAGGCAGTCCACTTCGGACTCGCGGCCGGTGAAGTCGGGGATGTCGAACGGAAGCGACGAGCGACTGACCCGCGCCACCGGTCGTTCCGGTTCCCGCCTCGGTTCGGCGCGGAGGAGTTCGGCGTGCAGGCTGCGGAGTTCGGGACCGGGATCCGCGCCCAGTTCCGCGGCCAATGCCCGCCGTCCCTGCTCGAACACCGTCAGCGCGTCGCCCCGGCGTCCTGCGCGGTCCAGCGCGCGCATCAGCGTGGCGCGCAACGACTCCCGCAGCGGGTGCTCGGCCACCTGGCCCGTGAGCTCGCCCAGCAGCGAGGCGACCTCACCCAGTTCCAGACGCAGTTCCGCGAGTCGTTCGACGGCCTGGAGCCGTTGTTCGCGCAGTCCTTCCGCCGCCGCGTCGATCGACGCCGAGCCGAGCCCGGCCAGCACGGGTCCTCGCCACAGGTCGAGCGCGCTTTGCAGCAGCGCCACCGCCTGTGCCGGTGTGCCCTCCCGTGCGGCCACCTCGGCGGCGCGGACCTGGGCCTGGAACAGGTCCGCGTCGAGGCGCCCGTCCGGCAGGTCGAGGCGGTACCCGTGGGTGCTGGTGGTCAGCCGGCCGCCGCCCCTGGTGACGACGCGGCGCACCGCGGCCGCCGCGTTGCAGACCTGACGGCGTGCGGTCTGCGGCGGGTCCTCCCACAGTTCGTCGATCAGCCGGTCGAAGGACACGACGGTGCCCGTGCCGAGCAGCAGGAGCGCCAGCAGCTTCTGCTGACGTTCTCCGCCGAGCGCGACGGGGCGCCCTGCGGACCGCAGTTCCAGCGGGCCCAAAATGCGATAATCCATTCGGACGCACGCTTCCATCTCGGAGTACGACGGTGGAGCTGGCGGAGACACCAGTGGCACCGCAGCAGTGATATGAGATATCACCTTTAAGAGTCGGCATGAGGCGGAAAGATACGCCCGATTCCCTGTACCGATTCAGTGTCAGGTGGAATCACGCAGAGCAGCCGGTCGCACACGCCCCGTTACCAGTTGACGAAGTGGACAAACGCTGCCATATTCCCTCCGCAGTGACGAGGAAGGGAGGTTCCTCGTCGCATCCAGGAGGGGATCAAGAAAGATGAGACGGGCCGGTTTTTTTGGCGCGCTATTGACTGCCGTGGCACTTGTCGCAGTGACCATCGCGAGTTCCGCGTCGGACGTTCAACCCACTGATTCAGGAAACAGGACAGCACTCATCATCGGGCCTTGTACGACGGGCGAGTGCTGACCGACCGGGATATCCGGTCCGATGTCCGCTGAAATGGATTCCCAGGCCCGTGCCGCGAAAGGCATGGCCTTCACCGGTGCCGCACTCGGAGTACTTCTCCTCGCGACCACGGCCGCCCAGCTGCCCGCCGATGTCGTCGGGCAACGAACAGCCGCCCAGCGGGAGATCTTCCGGTTGTTCTGGCCGCAGGGAATGAAGCTGTTCACCAATGCGGCGGGGCGTGAGTTCACGGTCGCGTACCACCACGACGAATCCGCCGGCACGTTCGTCCCGATCACCCGGACCGCGGGTGACCGGGACTACCTGGCGGGTCTCGGCCGGGGGTCGTACGCCGACCTGGCCCGGCTGCTGGCCACCGTGGACGAGCTTCCCGGCGAGCACTGGCAGGACTGCGCGGCGGCGACCGTCTCCGGCTGCGCCGCCGTTGTCTCCCGGGCCCCGAGAGTGACCTTGACCAGCTATTTCTCCGCCGGGACGCCCTGCGGTCCGACGGTGTTCGCGATCGAGCGCCCCAGCAGGGACACCTCGTCGCGGCACGTCGTCCGCGTCGCCGCCGTGGACCTCACGTGCGCACCCTGGTAGCCCGCGCGCTGGCGTTCGAACCCAGGACGCCGGCGTTCGGCATCGCCCGTTCGCTGGTCGCGATCGCCGAGTTGACCGTACTCGTGTTCACCTCGGACACCGACCTATTCCCCGTTGTGCCGAATGGACCAACAGGTCCTCGCTGCGATGGCCTGCGCGCCCTTTCGCTCTGGTGCTTCGACTCGTCGGCGGCCGCTCTGACAATGTCCCGGTTCGTGACGATCGCCGCACTCGTGCTCGCCGCATCGGGTTACCGGCCGCGCTGGACGTGCATTCCGCACTGGTACGCCACCTTCAGCCTGGCCGCCGCGATCCACGTGCCCAACGGCGGCGAGAACGTGGCGCGGTTCCTCACTCTGCTGCTGATCCCGATGTGTCTCGCCGACGATCGGATCTGGCATTGGAGACGCCCCGCCACCCCCTTGCCGGAGTGGTCGCGAGGCAGCGCCTACGTCACGCATCTGACAATCCGACTGCAGGTCGTGATCGTCTACGGACAGGCGGTCTGGATCAAAGTCGTGGAGCCCGAATGGCGTGACGGCAGCGCGATGCACCATGTGATGCAGGACGCGTATTTCGGAGTCACTTCCGAACTCGCGGGGTTTCTGGAATGGAACGTTCTGACAACGTCGGTCACGTGGGGCACGATCCTGCTCGAATCGGCGATCGTGGTCTGCGTCGTCGGAAATTCGAGACTGCGCCGCATCGGCCTGGCACTCGCCGTTGTGCTGCACGGCGGCATCGTCCTCGCGCTCGGCCTCGTGAGCTTCGGACTGGTGATGATCAGTCTCGTGGCAGCGGCGAGCAGTGGCCGTTCGGAGTTCCCAGAGCCCGCACCGCCGCGGCGATGAGCTCCGACGGCGACCCGGTGCCGTACGGGGACGGGATCTCCCGCAACGCGGCCCGATGCCCCTCCACGTCGTCCAGCCACGCCAGCACCGAGTCGCCCACCAGCGGGCCGGGAGGAACGAGCGTGCCGAACGTGCCCTCGATCTCCGGCCGTTCGGTGCTGCGCCGCACTACCACGACGGGCCGCTTCAGCACGCTCACCTCCTCCTGGATGCCGCCCGAGTCCGAGACGATCACCGCGGATCCGTGCGCCAGGGCCAGGAAGGTCCGGTACGGCTGTGGTTCGATCACCTGCAGGCCGTGCAGCAGGCGGTCGAGGCCGAACGCGGCGATGCGCTGCGCGGTGCGCGGGTGCAGCGGCAGCACGACCGGCAGCGGCAACTGGCCGAGCTCGCGCAGGATGGTCTCCAGGTTGCCCGCGTCGTCCACGTTCTCCGGGCGGTGGATCGTGGCGAGGACGTAGCGGTCGGGCTTGAGGCCGAGGTCGCCCAGGACCACGTCCTCCTCGTCCGCGGACGGCAACGCGTGCGCCAGCGCCTCCACGACGGTGTTGCCGGTGACGGCGATGCGGCCGTCGGCGACGCCTTCGGCCAAGAGGTTGTTGCGGTTCAACGACGTCGGCGCACAGCAGAGGTCGGAGAGGTGGTCGATGAGCACGCGGTTGTGCTCTTCCGGCATCGCGCGGTCGTAGCTGCGCAGGCCCGCCTCCACGTGCACCAGCGGCACGTCGCAGGCGTTGGCCGCCAGCGCCCCGGCGAGCGCGGAGGTCGTGTCGCCCTGCACGATCACGGCGGCAGGGCGTTGCGCGGCCAGCACCTCGTCCACGGCCGAGACGGCACGGCCGAGCTGGTCGCCCCGGCGCAGGCCGCCCAGCCGCAGTTCGTGGAAGCCGCCCGGTTCCGGCACATCGCGGCGGATGAGCGAGTACATCGAGCGGTCGTAGTGCTGGCCGGTGTAGATCATGGTGCACGCGCTGCCGAAGTGTTCGACGAGCGGCGCGAGTTTGATCAGTTCCGGCCTGGTGCCGCAGACGATCGTCACGATGTTCGTTTCCCGCACCGCGGCAAGGTACTTCATCGATCTTGACGAATCCGGGCGAATCTCGCACACGTTCACCCGAAAGAGTTGCCTGGGATATCGCTCGAAAGTGTTGCCGCACAAGCGTGTCGTAGTGTCCGCGCTCATGTCCGGTCATCTGGCACTTGCGGTGTCCACCGTGCTCTACGGCCTGGGGATAGTCGCGCAGACCGTCGCCGCGAAGAGGGCCGACGAGCGTCCCGGCGCCGGCCTCGGGCTGCTCGCCCGCCTCGCCTCGGATCGCTTGTACCTGCTGGGTTTCACCGGTCAGGTCGGCGGTTTCCTGTTCGCGTTCCTGGCTCGCGGGGAGCTGCCCCTCTACCTGGTGCAGGCGGGGTCGTCGTGCGCGGTAGGCCTGGCCACCGTGATCGGCGTGCTGCTGCTCGGCTGGCGGATCCGGCGCGTCGAGATCGCGGTGCTGGTGGTGATGGGGTGCGGTCTTCTGCTGCTGACGGGTGCGGCGGCGCCGTCCACGGCCCGTGAGCTTCCGCTGGTGCCGGCGTTGGTCGTGCTGGGACTGCTGACGCTGGCGGTGCTTCCGCTGGCCAGGGCGTTCAGGAGCATGACGCCGGTGCTCGCCGGCATCGCGTTCGCCGTGGTCGCGGTGGCCGCGCGCAACGTCGCCGGCAAGCCGGTGCTCGACCTGGTGCTGCACCCGCTGACCTGGCTGATGGTGATCGCCGCGTTCGTCGGGCAGGCCTGTCTCGCCACGGCGTTGCAACGTGTTTCGGCCACGTCCGCGGTGGCGTCGATGGACGCGACCACCGTGGTGATCGGTTCGGTGGCCGGGCTCGCGCTGATGGGCGACCAGATCGCGGCCGGGCGTGAGTGGTGGGTCGTGCTGGGCGTGCTGCTGGTGGTGTCCGGCGTGCTGGTGCTCGGCCGTGCCTCGAAGCCCGCTGCCGAACTGGTCTCCGCCAGAGGCGAGCGATGAAGCCCGTCGCCAGTGTCTCGCTGGACCTCGACAACCTCTGGGCGTATCTGCGCACGCACGGCGACTCGCGGTGGGAGAGCAGGCCGAGTTTCCTGCCGTCCGCGGTGCCGCGTCTGCTGGACGTCTTCGGCGAACACCGGTTGACCACCACGGTCTTCGTGGTCGGCGCGGACGCGGAACGCGACGACGGCGCCGAGGCGGTCGCGTCGATCACCGCGGCCGGGCACGAGATCGCGAACCACTCGTTCTGGCACCAGCCCTGGCTGCACCGGTTCTCCGACGAGGAGGTCGAGAAGGAGGTCCTGCGCGCCGAGGAGGCGATCATGACCGCCGGTGCGCCGAAGCCGATCGGGTTCCGCGGGCCCGGGTACAGCGTCACGCCCGCGTTGCTCGACGTGCTCGCGCGGCGCGGTTATCGGTACGACGCCAGCGTTCTGCCGACGTGGATCGGGCCGCTGGCCCGCGCTTACCACAACCGGACGGCGGGCTCGACCGACGGCGGCGAGGACCTGTTCGGTGGCTTCGGCAAGGTTCGCGCGCCCAACACCGCGTACCGCTGGCGGGGCAACGGGATGATCGAGCTGCCGGTGACGACGATGCCGTTGCTGCGGGTGCCGATCCACGGCGCGTACCTGTTGCAGCTGCACCAGATCTCGCCCCGGCTGGCCCGCGGGTACTTCCGCACGGCGTTGCGGTTGTGCCTGGCGCGCAACGTCTCCCCGTCGTTGCTGCTGCATCCGACGGACGTGCTCTCGGGCGCCGAGGCGCCCGGGATGGAGTTCTTCCCCGGCATGGCCCTGCCGGGGGCGGCGAAGGTCGAGCTGCTGGGCTGGGTGTTGTCGTTGCTGCGCAAGCACTTCGACGTGGTCGGCACCGGCGAGCACGTCGAGCGGGTCGCGGGGTCCCGGCTGCGCGAACGGGATCCGGTCGCATGTGGCTGACCGGCCTGCTTCGCGTCCTCGCCTGCGGGACGGTGGCGCTGGCTCCGTTGGAGGGCTACCTGCTTCAGGTGCACGGGCAGTCGGCCAAGGTCGTGCCCGCGCTGCTGATCGGTGTGTGGCTGTTCTCGCTCTACCGGCAACGGCGGCTGCCCGCGCCGCATCCGCTGCACCTGCTGATCGCGTTGCTGGCGGTGGTGCTGCTGGCCACGTCCGCGGTGCACGAGGCCGAGCCGTTCACGCTGGAGTACCTGGTGCGGTGGGTGCCGTTCCTGGTGATGACGGTGGTGCTCGCCGACGTGGCCGCGCGGGAGGTGCCGGTCCGCGCGCTGCTCGCGGCGACGGTCGCCGGTGCGGTCGTGGCGGCGGCGGGTGGGTTGGTCAGCGTCGTCGGCGGCTCGTTGCGCGCCACCGGGCCGTTGGAGGACCCCAACGACCTGGCGTTCTTCCTCGTTGCGGCGCTGCCGTTGCTGGTCGCGCTGCCCGCCAAGGGCCGGTCTCGGATCGTGTTGTTGTTGCTGGGCGCGGTGTTGCTGGCCGGTGCCGCGGCGACGTTCTCCCGTGGCGGCGGGATCGCACTGGCCTGTGCGCTGGTGTGGCTGATCGCGCGGCGCGGGCTGCCGGTCCGCGCGGTGGTCGTCACCGCGGCGGTCACCGGTGTGGCGGCGCTGGTGTTCGCGTCGACGGCGCAGGCCGAGCTGTCGCGGGCGTTCCAGGAGAAGAGCCACATCGCGGGCACCAACGCGGACACCAGGATGCTGCGCTGGCAGGCGGCGTCGCGGATGCTCGCGGACAACCCGGTGCTCGGCGTCGGCCCCGGCGGGTTCCGCCAGGAGTACGCGGCGGCCGGGCACAACGCGGAGATCGACGAGCAGACCCCGGTGGCGCACAACCTGTTCCTCGAAGTCGCCGCTGAGCTCGGGGTTCCCGGGTTCGCGTTGCTGATCGGGCTGATCGCGGTCGGTTTCGTGTCCAGTGAACGGGCGTTGCGGCGGGTGGCGGACCGGCGTGAGGCCGTGGCCGTGCAGGCGGCGCTGATCGCCGTGCTGGTCGCCTCGATCTTCCTGTCCGAGCAGTACTACCTGCCCCTGTGGTCGCTCGTCGCCATCGCGGTCGCGATCGAGCGGCGTTCTCTTGAGGAGAGTCGATGCGCGTCCTCCACGTGATCAGCGAGATGGGTGCGGGCGGCGCGGAGGCGCTCGTGGCCGGCATGGCGCTCGCGGGCGGTGACGTCGGCTGGGAGTCCGCGGTGGCCAGCGGTGGCGGGTTCCGCGTCGACGCGTTGCGTGCCGCCGAGATCCCTGTCTTCGACGTGCCGGTGGCGCGCCGTTCTGCGTTGGGTGTGCTGCGCGCGGCGCGGGCGGTGCGGGCGGCCGTGCGCCGGTTCCGGCCGGATGTCGTGCTGGCGCACAACGTCTCCGCGTCGCTCGTCGCTCGCCTTGCTTCGCCGCGACGGCCGGTCGTGACGGTGTTCCACGGGGTGGCCTCGGCTGACGTGCCTGGTGCCGTGCGGGTGTTGCGGCGGGTGTCGACCGTCGTCGTGACCGTCACCTCGGCCCACCGGTTGTCCGGCCTCTCCGTGGTCGTGATCCCGAACGCGGCCTTCCCGTCGGTGCCTTCGGCGGACCGGGCGACCGTGCGGGCCCGGCTCGGCACGCCGCTCGACGTGCCCGTCGCGTTGTGCCCGGCCCGCCTGGAACCGCAGAAGCGGCACGACGTGCTGCTCGAAGCGTGGGCCCAGGTCCCCGGCGACGCCGAACTGTGGCTGGCGGGCGACGGCAGCCTGCGTTCGTCACTGGAGGCCTCGGCCCCTGCTCGCGTCCGCTTCCTGGGCACCCGCACCGACGTCCGCGACCTGCTCGAGGCGGCGGACGTCACCGTGCTCACCAGCGACTGGGAGGGCATGCCGATCGCGCTCCTCGAGTCGCTGGCGGCGGGCCGCCCGATCGTCGCGTCCGATGTGGACGGAGTGCGCGAGGTCCTGTCCGGCGGCGGCGGAGTCCTGGTGCCGCGCCGAAACCCGGCGCAGACCGCGAAAGCGTTGCGCGGCCTGCTCCACTCCCCCGCCGCGCGTTCGGTGGCCGCCTCTCACGACGGCTCGGCCGACGCGCACACGTTGATGAAGTCCTACGACGAACTGCTTCGTACCGTCCTGGAGGGACGATGAAGGCTCCGAGAGCTGCACTAGAGGGCCTGCTGGCCGCCGTTGTGGTCGGCGCCGCCGTCCTGCTGGCCGTCGCCCTGCGCGACGGCGTGACCGAGGGCAGACTCACCCTGCTCGCCACCCCGTCCGCCACCGACAGCGCCCAGTTCGGCGAGGTCACCTCCCTCGCCACCCCGGCCGTCGTACAGCTGGTCCGCAGCCCGTCCGTGCTGGACGTCGCCGCTGCCGCAGCGGGCACGACCCCGAACCGCCTGTCCGACGCCATCGCAGTCGAACTGGTCCCCGCCTCCGGCGTCGCCCGGATCTCGGTGCGCGCCGACTCAGCCGCCCACGCCTCAGCCGCCGTCACCGCCGTCGCGCAGGCCGTGATCGAAGCCGACCTGCTGGCGCCCGCCGCCAAGTTCCGGCTCCTCGACCCGCGCCCCGAGACCACCCAGGTGACGCCGGACTGGCGCCTCGCCACGGGCCTCGCCCTGGTGGCGGCGGTGATCGCCGGGGTGGCCGTCGTGGCGTTGCGCCGGTTGCGCGGCAACACCGTGCGGGTCGCGCTCGCTGGTGCGGGCGTCACGCACCCGGTCGTCGTCGCTACCGGCGATGATCCCGTTTTGGTCGAGCGTCTGACGGCGTTGTGCGTGGCGGCGGCTCGGCCCGTGCGCGTGCTGGCGGTGAGCCCGTCGTTGGTGGAGCGTGCCGAGGCGCTCGCGCGGGCGTTGCCGGACAAGGCTTCCGAGCCCGGGGACGGGACGGCGGTGATCGCGGTCGCGTCGGAGGATCGGGCGCGGCGCCACGACCTGGCCACGGCCCTCGCGGTGCTGCCCGCCTCGTCGGTGCTGGTGGCGGTGGTGCTGGCGTGATCGCGACGTCCAAGGACACGGCGCTGGACGCCGGCTCGGCGGCATCAGCCGTTCCGGAATTGTCAGACCCGCCTGAGACGATAGGAGTGGGGGCCGAATCCCCCCTGGGGGCCGGTCAGTCCGAATCGATCCGGTTCGCGACCGTGCTCACGGTGGCGGGGCTTGCCGCGCTGGCGGCGTTGGCCGCGGTCGCGGCGGTGGCGGCCACGTCGGTCGTGCTGGCGGTGGTGCCGGAATGAGCAACAACCGCCCGCAGCCTTCCCGCCGAGTCCACCGGCCTGACCTCGTACTCGGCCCTGGTGGCGGAGTGAAGAACAACTGTCCGCCGCGCCGCCTTTCCGCTGAGACCACGGGCCTGGGCGCAACCGCAGTCGTAGCGGTGGTGCCGGAATGACGAACTCACCCCGCTGGAGCGCCCTCTTGCGCCGCAACGACCTCCCGGCCGCGCTCACCGCGGTGGCCCGCCTCACCTCACTGGCCGCGCTCGCCGCCCTGGCCGCGACCTCGGTCGTGCTGGAGGCGGCGCGATGATCACCACCACCAACCGGGCCGGGCTCGCCAAGACCATCGGCGTCGCCCTCGTCGCCCTCGCCGGTGTCCTCAGCGCGGTCCGTGCGCTCAGGCCGTCGTGGGAAGTGCCGCTGCCCACCGAGGCGAACCTGCCGGAAGAACGCATGCAGGACTTCCGGGACGCGCTGTACTTCCCCATCCGCGAGTTCCTCAACGGCGGCAACCCGTACGACCCCGCGGTGATGTTCGAGCACTGGCCGGTGCGGCAGAACTTCAACCTCTACCAGCCCTATCACCTGATCCTGCACCTGCCGTTCGCGCTGCCGGAGTACCGGGTGGGCGCGGTGGCGTTCGCGCTGGCGTGCCTGATGCTTCTCATCGGCCTCGCGGTCATGGCCGCAGGCAGGGCACGGCTGCCGATCGTCGCCGGCACCGTCGTGATCAGCACGCTGCTGGTGACTAGCCAGGTCGGCAAGGCGCAGATGTACGTCGGGCAGGTCAACCCGCTGATCGCGGTCGGTGCGGCCGGGGCGTTGCTGCTGCGCACCAGGAGTCCGGGGTGGGCCTCCGCGGCGCTGGCGCTGGCCTGGTTGAAGCCGCAGTTCGGGCTTCCGCTGGCGTTGTTGCTGTTCGTGCGGGGTGATCGGAAGGTCGCGCTCCTGGGTACGGCGGTCGCCGCGCTGGCCAGCTTGTCGGTGGCCGGGTTGCTCGTCGCCAAAGGCGGGGTCGGCGAGTTCCTCGACGTCATCAAACGGAACCTGGACTGGGCCAGCAGCACCGGCTACGGCGCGGTCGACTCCATGACGGCGCAACGGGTCGACCTGCCGGCGGTGTTCTTCCGCACCACCGGGTGGTTGCCACCCGCGGCGGAACTGCTGGCGCTGTGCGGAGTGCTCGCCGCAACGGCGCTGCTGGCGCGCAAGCTCGACCGCACCGAGAACGGGGCTGAGGCGGCCGATCTGCTCACCTGTCTGGGCATTGTGGTCGCGCTCGTGCACCAGCCGGGCGACGTGTTGATCGCGGTCCCGGCGATGGTGGCGTTGGCCGTCGTGTGCTGGCGGCGGAGGAAGGACAGCCACTGGCGGTGGGCCGGGGTTGCGACGCTGCTGCTCGCGGTTCCGTTCGCGCACCTGTACTTCGTCGACACGGTCATCAAGAACACGCTGGGAGCACGGGCAAGCGTGACGCTGGACGGGGTTGCGGTCGTGGCGGCTTGGGTGGTCCTCACCGCGTTCGCGATACGACACGTGCGGCGCGGCGCATGACCGACGTGGCGGTGCGGGGGTCGTTGTGGCTCTTCGCGGTCAACCTGGTGAGCAAGAGCAGCCAGATCGTCGTGACCCTCGCGCTCGCCCTGTTCCTCACGGAAGCCGACCTGGGCGCGGTGGCGCTGGTCGTGTCGGTCGTCAACATCGGCCAGGTCATCCAGGCGATGGGCGTCTACGACATCGTCAGCCGCACCGCCCTTGACCCGCGAAGGACGGCGGGGACCGTGCTCACGATGAGCATCGCGGCCGGAGTCGCGCTCGCCGCGATCATCGTCCTCGCCGCCGACCCGATCGCCGGCGCGCTGGGGGCGCCGGAGGCCGCCGGGATGCTGCGGCTCGCGGCGCTCACCCTGCCGTTCACCGCGGCGGGCGGCGTGCAGATGGCGTTGATGCACCGCAACCTCGACTTCCGGCGCCGCATGCTCCCCGACGCGGGCGGCATGCTCATCGGCGCCGTCGTCACGGTCAGCCTGGCGGCCAACGGAACCGGGCCCACGGCGCTGGTCCTCGGTCTGCTCTGCACCGCGATCGCCCAACCGGTGCTCGCCGCCGTCGCCGGAGCGCGGATCCGGCCTGGCTGGGACCGCGAGGCCGCGACGGAGGCGGCGAAGTGGCTCGCGGTCGTCGGGCCCGGCGCGTTGATCGCGGTGTTGCTGATCAACGTCGACTACCTCGCGATCGGGCACGTCCTCGGGCCAGAGGCGGTCGGCGGGTACAGCCTCGCCTTCCGCATCGCCTGGGTGCCGTACATCATGATCGCGGTCGTGCTGGGCGGCGTGCTGTTCCCGATCTACGCCGAGCTGGTCCGAAATGGACAGAGCGCACAACTCGCGGCGACGCTCAGAAGATTCACCATCGCGACCCTCGTCATCACCGGCGGCCTGTACGTCGTCACGGCACTGTCCGCGCACGGCATCGTGGTCCTCGGCGAGCAGTGGACCGACGCGGCACACATCCTGGTCCTGCTGTGCGGCTACGGACTCGGCCTGAGCCTGCTGCACGTCTGGTACCAGGTGATCAGGGCCGCCGGACACGCCCGCCAGTACCTCGCCCTCGAAGCCACCCATCTCGTCGCCCTGCTCACGGCGCTCGCGTTCACCACCGAACTCGGCCCCCAGGCGGTCGCCCTCACCCAACTCGCCGTGGTCTGGCTGCTGGTACCGGTGACCTGGCTCGTCCTGGCCCGCAACGGCCTCGCGTTCCCCTTCCCGCTCCGCGCGACAGCGAGTGTCATCGGCGCAGCGGCACTGTGCCTGGCCATCAGCACCCTCCTGCCGGAGAGCAAGAACATCGCGGGACTCGTCGCCACCGGCCTGGTCCTGCTCGCCACCTACTGCGCGATCACCCTCCCCCTGAACCGCACCGTCCTCATCGGACTGAAGGAGCGCGCGTGAAGATCGTCCACGTGACGCAACCGGTCGAGGCCGGAGTCGCCGTCGTGGTCCTGAACCTCGCCCAGGCCCAGCGTCAACGAGGCTGGGACGTCAGCATCGCCTGCCCGGGCCAAGGCTGGCTCGCCCGAGAAGCGACCAGAGCCGGAATCCCGCTCCACCCCTGGCAGGCGACCCGCACGCCAGGACCGAGCACCGCCGCAGAACTCCGAAACCTCCGCAAGATCCTGCGAGACCGGAACCCGGACGTCGTCCACCTGCACAGCTCCAAGGCCGGCCTGGCCAGGCTCGTCCTGCGTGGCCGCACCCCGACGATCTTCCAGCCCCACCTGTGGTCGTTCCGCGTCGCCACCGGCCTGCTCAGCCGAGCCTGCCGGTTCTGGGAGGCAACGGCTTCACGCTGGACGACCGTGCTCCTGTGCGTCAGCGACGACGAGCTGAAAGCCGGCCGCGCGGCAGGAGTGACCGCACGGGCCGAGGTCGTCTGCAACGGCGTCGACACCCAACGCCTGACCCCCCACCAGAAAACCCACGACACCCCCACGGCGGTGTGCGTAGGACGACTGGCCCACCAGAAGGGCCAGGACCTGCTGCTCGAAGCCTGGCCCGACGTGCTGAAGAAAGTCCCGGACGCCGAACTCCTGATAGTCGGCGACGGCCCGATGGCAACCCAACTCCAAGCCACCCCGACCCCGAACACCCGCTGGCACGGCCACAGCGACGAGGTCGAGGACTTCTACGCCGAAGCCGACGTTGTGGTCCTGCCGTCCCGCGCCGAGGGCATGGCGCTGGTGCCACTGGAAGCCATGGCCTGTGGACGCTCGGTGGTCGCGTTCGACGTCGAAGGCGTCGAGCAAAGCCTCGGCGACGCGGGCGAGGTCGTCCAGGCCGGTGACGTGAAAGCCCTGGCGCAAGCGATTGCGCTCCGGCTGGCCGACCCGGAACTCGCGGCCGCGGAAGGAAAGCGCGGCAGGCAGAGGGCCGAGACCCTGTTCGACCGCGACCGCATGGCGGACCAGATCGTGACGCTCACCGAGACCCTGGTCTCCGAGGAAGGACGACGATGACACGGATCGCCTACCTGCTCACCCAGGACAGCGGTGGCCCGGTGGACGTGACGGTGCGCCTGGCCGCCGCACTGGCCAAGTCGGGTGACGCCGAGGTGCGCGTGTTCGGCCCACGCCCCCGGCGTGGCGCGGAGCTGATCGACCCGTTCTTCGAAGAGACCCTGGTGATGCGCAAGGGGGACATGGCCGCCGCACGGCAGGCACGTGCCGCCCTCAAGGCCTGGCGCCCGGACGTCGTGCACGCACAGGATCGCCGGTCCGGACTGGTCAGCGCCGCGCTCGCCACCACCGGCACCAAGATCGTGCACACCTACCACGGCGTGCCCGACGACGTGGCCGAGCCGTGGTTCCGCAACGTCCGGGGCGCGACCCCTCCCCCGCCCTACACCAGGGCGGTGCTGGCCGCCGACGCCGCCGTCGCCCGCGTGGTGCACCGGACCGTCGTCCCCGCCAGGGAGATGGGCCGGTTCCTGCGCGAACGGCTCTACGTGCCCCCGCACCGCATGACCCACATCGACAACTGCGTCGAGGTCGGCACCGCGAACCCGCCCACGAAGCCCGTGCGCAAACTGGTGTTCGTGGGCCTGCTCGTCGAACGCAAGGGTCTGCTGAACCTGTTGGACGCCCTGGAAACCACCATGCCGGAGGACGCGACGCTGACGGTCGTCGGCGACGGCCCGCTCCGGCTCCAGGCAGAGGGCAGGGTGACGCGCCGGGGCCTCGCGGACCGGGTCGAGTTCCTGGGATTCCGCAGTGACGTCCCCGAACTGCTGCTGGAGCACGACGCCCTGGTGCTGCCGTCCACAATGGAACAGCAGCCGCTCGTGGTGGCGGAGGCGATGGCGGCAGGCAAACCTGTGGTCGCCACCGACACCGGCGGCGTCGCGGACATGCTGGGCGTCCCCGGCGACGACTGCCCGAAGCCCGGCGACGTGCCCGCACTCGCCGCACGACTACAAGAACTGTTCGCCGACCCCGACCCCGCGAGCACCGGACAGCGGCTCGCCACGAGGGCACGGGAGCGGTTCACCGCCGAGGTCTGCGCGCGGCGGCACCTCGACCTCTACCGCAAGCTCACCGCTTCGGACCGTTGACCAGCACCACGGCGTCGGCCGACGGCAGATCGAGCCGGTCGGGCACCACTTCGCCCTTGAGCGTCACGAGACCCGGCGGAGGAGTGAGGAGCACGGAGGTCTTCGTCGGGTTCACGGCCACCCAGCCGCCCGAGTAGCGCCGGTTCCACACCCCGCTCGGCAGGCGGTTGGCCGTCTCGACCGCCTCGCCGAGCCGCGCGTCCTGGTACAGCGACCAGTACGGGTTCTTGTAGTCCGGCTCGGCCCTGGTCCAGCACGTGTGGGGGCTCGCGAGGAGCGCGGCGGTGGCGTACCCGACGCGTTCCTCCTTGTCCGACTTCGTGTGCGTGATCAGCAGCAGCCAGGACTCGCCGAGCGCGGCCTGGGCGCGCTGCTCCTTGAACTGGTTGCCCTGGAACGTGATCAGCTCGCCGGTGCCGTCGTCGCCCTGCAGGCCGAAGTTCTCCTCCATCGCGCCCGCGTACCGGGAGTGCGCCGACCACCGGCCCGGTGTCAGCTGCGACTCCGACACGTTGGGGATGAGCATCTTCCCGGACTTCTCCAGGGCGTCACCGGTGAGCTGGAGCATGCCGTCGAGGCCGTCGCGCAGCAGCCGGTCCGACCCCGCGGCGTCGGCGGTGCCGGCGATGATCGACTGCGAGTAGTACCGCAGCGAGCTGAAGTCGTTGTCCGCCAGCACGCCGTCCCAGCCCTCGCGCAGCACCTCGCCGACCACGGCGTCCGCCCACGCCTTCTGGTAGGCCGGGTCCCACACCGTCATCTGCCAGTGCTTCGGGTAGCCGTCCCACTCGATGCGCTGGCCGAGCGTGCTGATCGCGAACCACCCCGGCTGCTTCTGCTCCGCAGCGACGTAGCCGACGCCGGTGGGCAGGTACCGGGCGTCGCGGTCGCCCTCGACCGCGCCGTAGTAGTTGCGGGTGCTGGAGAAGTCCTTGTACACCAGCACTTTGACCCTGGGGTTCAGCTCGTGCAGCTTGCGCATGGCCGAGGTCTCCCACGCGTTGAGCACGACGACGTCGTAGTGCTTCGCGGCGGCCCGGATCTCCCACGACGAGGGCGAGTCACCGATGCCGTACCACCACGCGCAGGGCGCCAGCGGCTTCGGCACCGGCCCGGTGATGATCGGGTCCGACTCGGCGGCACTGACCGCACATGCACTCGAAAGAAGTACGAGGGCAACAGCGGCGAATCGACGTATCAGCGATTTCTCCGACAACACAACTCACCCGCTGTCATCAGTAGAATCCTCAGGTCGAGCCACAACGACCAATTCGCGATGTAGTAGTTGTCGTATCGAGACCTGTCGGCGATTGAAGTGTCACCTCGCAGACCGTGCACCTGGGCTAGTCCAGTCAAGCCGGTCGGGACGCGATGGCGCGCCCAATATAGCTCGTGAATAGCGGAAAACTCGCGAACGAAACCAGGACGCTCCGGGCGTGGCCCGACAACGCACATGTCGCCGCGTAGGACGTTCCACAACTGGGGCAGCTCGTCGAGCGACGTCCTGCGCAGGAAGCGGCCGACCGGCCCGACCCGCGAGTCGCCGACGACGGACCACTTGACCTGCGAGTCGTCCTCGCCGGACTGCCGGACGCTGCGGATCTTGTAGAGGGTGAACGTGCGGTCGTCCATGCCGACGCGGACCTGCCGGAAGAACAGCGGCCGGCCGCTCTCGACCAGCACCGCGAGCGCGCACAGCCCGATCACCGGCGACAGCACGACCAGGGCGAACGCCGCCAGCAGCAGGTCGGCGGCGCGCTTGATCCACCAGGTCGGCCTGCTGGTCGGCGCGGTGCCCAGGCGCATCAGCGGGTAGCTGCGCAGCCGTTCGATGCCGGGGCCGTCCGGGTGCAGTTCGTACATCCGGGGCACCACGAGCGTCGAGCAACCGAGCCGGTGGGCGGTGATCGCGGCCTCGACCAGCGGCGAGTCGCGGGTGTGGGAGAACGCGAGCACGACGGTGCCCGCCTTGAGCCGGACGATCGCGTCGGCGAGATCGCCCTCGACGACCTCCAGCAGTGGCGGCTGCCGGTCCGGGTCGGGGCCGGAGTCGGCGAACGCGACGGGCCGCAGACCGAACTGGGGGTGCTCCAGCATGGTCCGCGCGAGGTTCACGCCGACCTCGCCCGCGCCGACGATGATCGTGCGGTCGCACCGGTCGAACTTGCGGCGGCACCACCGGCCGAACGCGAAGACGCACCACCGCACCGGCTCGATGACCAGCGCGAACACGATCATCGCCCACTGGGCCGCGGCGAGGTCGGCCGCGTCGGAGCCGCTGACCAGGCCGATGCCGGACAGCAGCGCGAACGCCAGCGCCGTGCTCGCCGCGGACCGGGGCAGGTCCTGCAGCCACGACAGCCACAGCCGCCGCCGGTAGAGCCGCCAGGCTCCCCTGATCGTGACCACGGAGGCCACGACCGCGCTGCTCCAGCCCCAGCCGAGACCTCGGTGCACGCACACCGCGGCGAGCGTCACGGCGTCGGCGAGGACGAGCAGGACGGCGACCGCGTTCACCCGGCTGAGCAGGTCCCGGCGGACCGACGACGGTTTGAGGGGGCGCTGCGAGGGGCGTCTGTGCTCAGCCTCGCGCGCGGGGAGGGGAGCTGCTGGAACGGCAACCGCCGAGAATCGCCTCATTGGAAGATCATCCGATCGAAGGAGTTTTGGCCGCAGGAGTGCACGAAAGAGTGAATGAACGCTGAGAAATCATCTCTTCGGGTATCAATATCCCTCTTCTGTGTCCCGCGTGAACGCAGTTGGTGAGGTTTCGACGTTGTTCCTGCCCTGAACTCACCCAGGGCCGCCTCAAAGCTTTAGCACGCCGTGTCAATAATTCACGCCACCAACCACGAGCCACCGAAGAGGGGGCATTGAGCGTGAGAGTCGACGAACACGGCATCCGGCATTCCGCCGGCGAACCGGTCGCGATCGTGCAGAAGCCGATCCGCACGTGCGGCGATGTGCACGTCGTCCTGCCCGCCTACAACGAGGCGGTGGCGCTCCCGTCGCTGCTGGCGCGCATCGCCGGCACCGATCTGGCCGACCGGATCACCGTGTGGGTGGTCGACGACGGTTCGTCCGACGGCACCGGCGCCTGCGTGGCCGACGTCCGCGGGCTCGACGTCCGCCTGGTGACCCACCCGGTCAACCTCGGGCTCGGCCAGGCCGTCCAGTCGGGACTGCGGGCGGTGCTCGCCGAGGCCTCGCCGGACCACGTCCTGATCGTCATGGACGCCGACGACACCCACGACCCCGGCGTGTTCCCCGCGATGCTGGCCGAGATCAAGGCCGGCGCGGACGTCGTCATCTGCTCCCGGTTCGTCTCGGGCGGCGACGACTCGACGGCACCGCAGTGGCGCAGGCTGCTCTCGCGCGGCGCCCGCGTCGTGTTCGGCAAGATCCTGCACTTCGACGACGTCCGCGACTTCACCAGCGGCTTCCGCGCCTACCGGGTGAGCCTGCTGCGCCGCGCCACCGCGCACTGGGGCGAGCGCCTCGTCGAGGAACGCGGATTCGCCTGCATGGTCGAGCTCCTGCTCAAGCTGCGGCACTGCGGGCCGATCGTCAGCGAGATCCCGCTGCACCTGCGCTACGACCGCAAGCCCGGCGCCAGCAAGCTCCGGCTCGGCCGCACGCTCAAGCAGTACCTGCTCCTGCTCACGCGTGACCGCCTCGCGCCCGTTCCGTTCCGGAAGCTCTGATGGCCGCGCGGGTCGTCGTGATCGGCGGAGGCATCTGCGGCCTCGCCACCGCGCACCGCCTCGCCCGCGAGGGCATGGCCGTGACGCTGCTCGAGGCCAGTGACCAGCTCGGTGGCCTCGGCACGTTCTTCACCTCGCAGGGCCGGTCGGTGGAACGCTTCTACCACTGCGTGATGCCGACGGACGCGGCGTTGCTGGCGCTGCTGGACGAGGTCGGCCTGCGCGAGAGCGTCGGCTGGAACCCGACCACGATGGGCATGATCGTCGAGGGCGAGCACCGCTCGTTCAACTCGGCGCTGGACCTGCTGCGGTTCCGGCCGCTCAGCCTGGTGAACCGGATCCGCTTCGGCGTGGTCTCGTTGCTGCTGCGCAGGCTCGGCAAGGGCAAGGACCTCGACAACATGCGCACCGAGGACTGGTTGCGCGGCCTGTACGGCGACAAGATCTGGACGATGCTGCTGGCGCCGATGTTCGGCGCCAAGTTCGGCTCCGCGTTCGGGGACGTGCCCGCGCTGTACGTGTGGCAGCGCCTGGGCCGCGAGAGCAACGAGGCGGTGCGCGGCTACCCGGCGGGTGGCTACAAGAGCGTGATCGACGCGCTGAGGGCCTCCATCGAGGCGCACGGCGGCGAGGTTCGCGTCTCGGCTCCCGTCGGCAGGCTGGAAGCCTCGGCCGACCGGGTGGTCGTGACGCTGGCCGACGGCGAGACGATCGAGGCGGACCACGCGGTCTCCACGGTCCCGCTGCCGGCGTTGCGGGCCATCGCCGACGCCGAGCTGGCGCCGCGGCTGCCCGAGGTCCGGCTGCCGTACCAGGGCGTCGTCAACACGTTGTTCTTCCTGCGCAAGCCGTTGTCCGGGCACTACTGGGCGCCGGTGCTGCGCTGCGGCACGGACTTCGACGGCGTGATCGAGATGACCCCGCTGACGGGTTCGGAGCGCTACGGCGACCGGCATCTCGTGTACGTCATGCACTACACCGACCGCGAGTCCGCGCTGTACCGCGAGGAGTCGGACAGCATCGCCCGCCGCTGGACCGAGCAGCTGCTGAGCATCCACAAAGGACTCACGGCGGACGACGTCGACGAGGTGCGCGTGTTCAAGGCGCCGTTCGTCGAACCGGTGTACCCGCTGGGGTATCTCACGAAGCGGCCGGCCGTCGAGGTGCCCGGCACGCGGCTGCTGCTCGCCACCACGGCCCACGTCTACCCCAACGTCACGAGCTGGAACTCCAGCGTCGAGCTCTCCAACTCCGTGACGGACACGCTCCTGCGCGCCGCCAGGAGCTCCTCGACCCAGGAGAACGCCGCATGGTCAGCAGAATCGGCGCGGTGATCGCAGCACTCACGATCACCGCGGTCAACCTCGTCTCCTCGCAGCACGTCCAGGCCGATCCCGCGCCGCTGCTGCCCGATCTCCGCCAGGCGCCCATCGGCTGCCCCGGTGGCCACGACGGCTCCCCGTTGCTGTGCCGCGACTGGGACGTGTGCCTGGTGGAGGACGCCTCGGCGGCACGGGGCAAGTGCATGTACCGCGGCGGCACCGCCCAGGCCGTCCGCCTGCGGTTCACCACCTCGATCGACAACGTCGGCGACGGCCCGTTGTTGCTGCACGCGCACCGCGACAGCACCTCCACGCCGACGATGAACGTGCGCCAGGCCATTCAGTCCGGTGTGGACGGTTCGATCGCCGGCTCGTACAACGAGGCGCGGCGCGAGACGAACTCCAGTGCGTACTACGAGCCCGCTCCCACGCACACGCACTGGCACCTGCTCAACTTCGAGTACTTCCAGCTGCGCACCCCGGACGGCGGCGTGGTCGTGACCGACCGCAAGAACGGGTTCTGCATCGGCGACCGCTACACGGTCTCCGACGACCTCGAGCACCGGCCGGCGGACCCGGACAGCCCGGCGGGCAGGCTCGCGGACCGCCTGGACGGTCACATGTGCGAGCACCACAACCCGTCCGCCGTGGACGTCCTGTTCGGCATCTCGGTCGGCTCCGGCGACGACTACAAGCACGACGTCGACTTCCAGTGGCTGGACCTCACCCACGTGAAGTCCGGAATCTACGACGTGGTCAACGTCGTGAACTCCGACCGCGCGCTGCTCGAGAAGAACTACGACAACAACTCGGCGTCGATCGCGATCTCCGTGCAGTGGCCGGACGGCGCGGCGAACCCGCCCGACAGGATCGACGAGGCACCTTCCGTGCGGATGATCCGGAGTTGTCCCGGTAAAGCGCAGTGCGCGAAGACGCAAGGCTGAGAAGTTTCGGTACAAGCCCCGAACGGGGGTGTTCCGCACTGCGGACACCCCCGTTTTTCTTTTGTACCGAGACAAACGGGCCGCAAACGAACGCAATACCACGACGCCCGCGATTAGCACAATCCTTCACTCTGCGACACCATTGGCGATCACGCATAGCACACTCATACCCACAGACACAATTGCGCATGACGACAGCAGTGAGCGGTCAAGTCAATAGACCGAGCGGTGCAATCTTGATCACAGCCGAGAGTGTCGCACGCAACCCCCTTGGCTCTTGACCTGGGCATGTGGCTGGTTGAGAGAATTCACGTTGCGATTCCACCCCGTCAGGATTGCAACCGACCGGATTACCGGCCCGATCAGGAGTGCCCCATCTTGAGCGCGCCAGCAGTCTCACTGCACGATTTCGCCATTGGACAACTACGCGACCTCCTTCGCGCCGTCGGTTTAGCGAACTCGGCGCAAAGCGCGACAAAACTGCTGGGTGAGGCATTAGGCCCCGGTTGCAGGCTGCCCCTCTCCGCCGTTCCCCATTGGACCTCCAATGTCGCGGACGACCACACCCCGGTCGAATTCTCGGTGGCTTTGGCCCAAAACGAACGCCCCGTCATCCGCATGATCGTCGAACCGCTCGCCGAACAGCCCGGCCCGCGCGCCAACCTCGCCGCGGCGCTCGGCGTGCTCGACGGGCTCGCGCAGCGGCACGGACTGAACCTCGGGCAGCTCGACCGGGTGCGCGACCTGTTCCTGCCGGACGACCCGCAGGGCGCGTTCGCGTTCTGGTACTCGCTGATCGTCGGGCCGGACGCGCCGCCCTCGATCAAGGTCTACCTCAACCCCGACGTGCGCGGCCGTGAGAGCGCGACCGCCCTCGTGAGCGAAGGACTGTCCCGGCTCGGCCTGAGCGCGGCGCTCCCGGCCATCTCGGAGCACGGGCTGCGGCGCGACGGGCTGGACCGGTTCTCCTTCTTCGCCCTCGACCTCCTGGACGAGAACCGGGCACGCGTGAAGACCTACGTGTCCCACGACGACGCGGTGATCACGGACGTGGTGGCGGCAGCGGCGGCGGTCCCCGACGTCGACCCGGTGCTCCTGGCGAACGTCTGCGAGCTCGCCTGCGGCGGCGCGGGCCCGTTCTCCCGGCGTCCGCTGATGTCGAGCTACACCTTCCTGTCCGGCGACACCGAGCGGCCCAGCGGCTACTCCCTCTACATCCCGGTGCGCGACTACGTGCAGGACGACCTCGAAGCCTGCGAGCGCGTCCTGGCGATCATGGCGAGGTGCGGGTTCGACCCCGCGCCGTTCGTCATGGCGCTCGCGAGTCTCGTCCAGCGCCCGCTCGGTGACGGCGTGGGTCTGATCGCCCACGTGTCGCTGCGGCTGGGCCTGCCGAAACCGGGTGTCTCGGTCTACCTGTCGTCCGAGGCGTACGACGTCACCCCACCCCGCACCACAGCACTACTGGTTTAGCCGCCGCAGGAAGAAAGGCCCGTCGTGGAGCCGTACCGCATCAAGGTCGTAGAGCCCATTCCCATCACCACCCGCGAGTTCCGGGAACGTCGCTACGCCGAGGCCGGGTACAACCAGTTCAACCTCACGGCGGAAGACGTCACGATCGACCTGCTGAGCGACTCCGGCACCGGCGCGCTGTCGGCGGAGCAGCAAGCCGCGGGAATGCGCGGCGACGAGACCTACGCGGGTTCCCGGTCCTGGTTCCGGTTCCGCGAGGTGACCGAGGAACTCACGGGATACGAGCACATCCTCCCCGTGCACCAAGGGCGGGCCGCGGAACGGATCCTGTTCGGCACGCTGCTGAAGCCGGGACAGATCTCGGTCAGCAACACGCACTTCGACACGACCCGTGCGAACGTCGAACTGGCGGGCGGCGTGGTGCGGGACCTCCCGTCGCCCGCCTTCGCGGACCTCGACAGCGACGAGCCGTTCAAGGGCAACATCGACCTCGTCGCGCTCGAGGAGTTGCTGGAGGGGCCCGAGGACGTCGGCCTGGTGCTCATGACGATCACCAACAACGGCGGCGGCGGGCAGCCGGTGTCGATGGCGAACCTCAAGGCCGTGAAGAAGTTGTGCCGCAAGCACGGCGTGCCGTTCATCCTCGACGCCGCCCGGTTCGCCGAGAACGCGTGGCTCGTGACGCAGCGGGAGGAGAAGTACCGCGACCACACTCCCCGCGAGGTGGCGAAGAAGGCGTTCCGGCTCGCCGACGGGTGCGTGCTGAGCCTGAAGAAGGACGGCATCGTCCACATCGGAGGGATGCTCGCGCTCCAGGACCAGGATCTGGCCAAGCAGTGCGAACTCCTGCTGATCGCGACCGAGGGGTTCAGCACGTACGGCGGGCTTTCCGGCCGTGACCTGGACATGTGCGCGCAGGGCCTGATCGAGGTCACCGACCCGCTGTACCTGCGCGAGCGGGCCGAGGCCACCGCGTACCTCGCCGACTGCGCGCGAGAGGCCGGTGTGGACAGTGTGCGGCCGGCCGGCGTGCACGCGGTCTACCTCAACGCGGGCAGGCTGCTGCCGCACATCCCGCCGAGCAGGTTCACCGGGCACGCGCTCGCGTCGGAGCTGTACCTCGCGGGCGGAATCCGTTGTGCCGAGGTGGGTTCGCTCTACCTCGGCGAGATCGACGAGGCCGGCGACCTGATCACGCCGGCGCCGTTCGAACTGGTGCGGCTCGCGATTCCGCGCCGCGTCTACACCCGCAGCCACCTCGAGTACGTGGCGGAAACGCTGGCGGGGATCGCCAAGAACCCCGAACAGGTGCCCGGCTACCGGCTCACCGAGGTACCGCCGATCCTGCGGCCGTTCCGCTGCCGGCTGAAGCAGATCAGGCCGTAACAACAGCTGAAGCCCTTGGCGCACAACGCCAAGGGCTTCAACGGAGGTTCAGGTCAGGCCATCACGTCGAGCCGGTTCATCGCGTGTTCGATCACGCGGACCAGCACCGCCTTGCACGACTCGCGGTCGCGGGCGTCGCACAGCACCAACGGCACGGTGTCCGCGACGTCCAGCGCCACGCGCATCTCCTCCGCGGTGTAGGAGTGGCTGCCCTGGAAGCAGTTCACCGCCACGACGAACGGGATCTGCCTGCGCTCGAAGAAGTCGATCGCGCCGAAGCCCGCGTCGAGCCTGCGGGTGTCGACCAGGACGACCGCGCCGATCGAGCCGATGGCGAGCTCGTCCCACAGGAACCAGAAGCGGTCCTGGCCCGGTGTGCCGAACAGGTAGAGCACCAGTTCGGGGTTGATCGTGATGCGGCCGAAGTCCAGGGCGACCGTGGTCGTGGTCTTGCCCTCGACGCCGTAGAGGTCGTCGATCTCCTCGCCGGCCTCGGTGAGCAGCTCCTCGGTCCGCAGCGGGGTGATCTCGCTGACCGCGCCGACCATCGTGGTCTTGCCGACGCCGAAACCGCCGGCGACGACGATCTTGACGGAGGAGGGGATGGTGAGTTCCTCACGCCCCTGCTCAGATTGCACGGACACCATCGAGCACCTTCTGGAGTAGGTTCATGTCGACCGGGACCACCGTGGTGGCCGGGCCGCTGGTGATGACGTCTCCGCGCTGGATGAGGTCGCTCAGCAACACCTTCACCACGACGAGCGGTGCGTGCAGGTAGGCAGCGACCTCCGCGACGGAAAGCGGTTTCCGGCAGAGCTTGATGATCTCCAGGTGCTCTACCGACAGCGTGCCCTGGTCGGTCGTCGTGCGCAGCGCCCGGACCTGGGTCGTGAGGGTCAGGTCCTCACCCGCGGGCTTGGGCCTGGTGCGGCCGCTCACCATCGCGTACGGGCGGACCATGGGGCCCGCCGCCTCGTCGTACCACCAGTCGGAGGAGTTGCTCATGACAACCCGAGGGGGTTGGGCATCCTGGGCGATGCCAGTGTTCTGGGTGCCGACGAGAGGTAGGCGCCGACGCGCTTCACGAGCATGTTCATCTCGTACGCGATCATGCCCATGTCGGCGTCCTCGTCGCCCACCACCGCGAGACAGGCTCCCTGCCCCGCCGCGGTGACGAACAGGTGCGCGCGCTCCATCTCCACGATGGTCTGGCGGACCTGGCCACCACCGAAGTGGCGGCCGGTTCCGCGAGCGAGGCTCTGGAACGCCGACGCCATCGCCGAGAGGTGGTCGGAGTCGTCCTTGGAGAGCTCGGGAGAGTGGGCGAGCAGCAGGCCGTCCGCGGAGAGCACCACCGCGTGCCGGGCACCGACCACTCTCGCGACGAGGTCCTCCAGCAGCCAGTTGAGCTCGGGGTGCCCGCCGGTCAGGTCGTCCACGGAAATAGCCCTTTCAGTTTCGTGATCACGGTTCCACGACGTCGTCGGCCTGGCGGGCGTTGCGCGTGCCCTGCTGGAAGGCGGACATTCCGTCGCGGGTGCGTTCCGCCCGTTCCTCGGGGTTGAACTCCGCGAGTTCGGGCATCGGCCGGGGTTCGTCGTTGGCCAGCTGAGGTACGAGGTGCTGCTGCCGCCTCCGGCGCGGCAGCTCCGGCCGGGTGTTCTGACGCGTCGTCGCCTCACCTTCCGCCGGGTCGTCTGTCGGCCAGACGCCGCCCAGGCGGTCTTCCCGGGGCAGTTCGATCTGCCCGCTGCTGCTGTCCAGGTCCCGTTCCGGGCCTGGGCTCAGGTCGTTTCCCACTGCCCTCCCGGCCCAGAACTCGTCCAGGTGGAAGGTCTCGGTGGGACGCTCGCCGGGCCGGGGGTCGCGCGTCAGGTCGCCCTGCATCGGGACCGCGGCCTCGAGGGCCTCCGGTGACCGCGAGGCCTGCTGGAGCGTCTGCTGGCGGAACGTCGGCTTGGGCATCTGGACCGAGTCCGCGGGGTCCACCGCGCCCGCCTCGCCGACGATCAGCTCGGACGGGATGAGCACCAGCGCGATGGTGCCGCCGGAGGGGCAGTCGCGCAGCTCGACGTGGATGTGGCGGCGGGCGGCCAGCCGGGCGACGACGAACAGGCCCAGGCGGGACTCGCCGCGCAGCCTCATCGCCTCGAAGTCGGGCGGCGCTTCCAGCATCTTGTTGTGCAGTTCGCGGTCCTCGGGCTTGATGCCGAGGCCGTGGTCCTCGATCTCGATGACGAGACCCTGCGGCACCTCGCTGCTGTGGATCTCGACCTGCGAGCGGGGCGAGGAGAACGAGGTCGCGTTGTCGACGAGCTCGGCGATGAGGTGGATGGTGTCCGCGACGGCGGCGCCGACCAGCGCGACCTCGGGCACCGGGTGGACCTTCACGCGGGCGTACTGCTCGGTCTCGGCGACGGCGGCGCGCACGACGTCGAGCATGCGCACGGGCTTGCGCCACTGCCGGCCCGGCTGCTCGCCGGTCAGGATGATCAGGTTCTCGGCGTTGCGGCGCGCGCGGGTGGCGAGGTGGTCGAGCTGGAAGAACGCGTCGAGGTGGTCGGGGTTCTCCTCCTCGCGCTCCAGCTTGTCGAGGATCTTGAGCTGGCGGTGCACCAGGCCCTGGTTGCGGCGCGCGATGTCGAGGAAGACCCGGTTCACGCCTTCACGGGTCTGCGACTCCTTCACGGCCGCGGCGACGGCGGTGTACTGCGCGGCGTTGAACGCGTCGGCCACCTGCCCGATCTCGTCGTTGCCGTAGTCGAGCGCGGGGACCTCGGCGGCGACGTCGACGTGCTTGCCCTCGCGCAGCCGCTCGACGATGTTCGGCAGTCGTTCGTGCGCGAGCTTGAGCGAGTCGCTCTTCAGGGCGATGAGGCGGACGATCAACGCCTTGTTGACGAGGCGGTTCGAGACGCGCACCGCGACGAAGATGCCGGCGATGACCGCGATGAGGGCGATGAGGCTGCCGATCAGGACGGTGGTGAACTTGTCCTTGCCGTTGGCCATGGCGATGTTGACCGCGCCGGTGGACTGCTCCTGCACCATCGTCGTCAGCTCGGTGGACACCGCACGGGTGGCGTTCTCGTAGTCCGCCAGGGCGACCTGCTGCCCGACCGGCCGCTCCGAGTTCTGCAGCAGGCGGTTCTCCAGGGTCACCAGCTGCTGGTACGGCGCGCTGCCGGTGAGCTGCTTGAAGTGTTCACGCACGTCCGGCAGAGCCGTGGGCTCGATGACGTTGAGCGTGAAGTGGTAGGCGCCGACGAGGTTCGCGAACTCGCGGTGCTCCTCCGGCGTGAACTTGCCCGTCGCCAGCGCGCCCGCGGCGACCGAGCTGGACCGCGACATCGCGTCGGAGGCCTGGAAGTACTGCAGCGCACCGAGTGCGCCCTGCACGGTCTCGGCGTCGGGCACGATGCGGGCCTGCGTGCCGAACAGCGAACCACCGGCGTCGAGCACGCTGTTGTAGTAGCGGTAGATCTCGTCCTTGGACGCGTTGCCGGACTCGAGGCGCTCGCGCTGGTCCGGCAGCTGGTCGAGCAGCCCGTTGAGCTTGTTGATGCCGTCGACGATCTCCTGCGGCGCCTGGGAAGCGAGCTCGGCGAACGCCGACTTCATCTTCTCGACGTCCTTGTCGGTGTCCTGCTGCTGCTTGACCAACGCCGACGTGCTGGATCCGGTGCGGCTCAGGCTCGTCATGCTGAGCTCGCGTTCCTTCTGCAGCGACGCGAACGACTGGACCGCGGGGATCGAGGCGTCCCGCGCGCCGGAGGCGACCAGCTGGAGGTAGAGACCCTCGAACACCGTGTAGGACGAGAACAGCGCCCACATGGCGAGAAGGACGACGCTGGGAACCACCACGACACCAGTGAGCCGCGAACGAATTGTCTTGTAATTCGTCTCAGGCACGTTCTTCAGCTTCACAACGCTCCACGACCACCCGAATTGGCGACGGAAAGATAACACCACATGATCAACATGACCAACAGCGATGATCTTGAGGGGGTGAGTGCAGAGTACTCAGTCAGATGCGCAACGCAACACCCCCGTTCTCAGGTTCGATCCCCAGCTGTTGCAGTGATGTGCACGCTCTCGTGAGGAGACCGCGCGGTCGTGACCGAGTGGGCGAAAGGACGCGAGCTGGGCTTTCGCTAACTGAACAGTGGAAACGCCGCGCCTATTGCCCTGAACTTGACAGCGGCGTGCGGCATCTTCTAAGCGAGAGCGGAGCGCAACCAATCGTCGCTTTCCGTCACCAGCTCTTATTCGTCAATTCGCATGCAGATCACCGCCCGGAGTCGTGATCAACACAGGTCATTCCCCAGGCGTGATCACGAGTTCAGCCGCTCGCCGCCGTCAAGAACGCGCTAATACCGCTGGTCATCGCCATGAGGGCGAGAGCACCGCGAGGAACCGCCGATGCCGGCCAATCCGGCGGCGACCCACTCATCCGAGCAGGAGACCGGCGATCGCCATCGCAGTGGCCTGGGCCACACTTGTCCGGACGACTAGGGATCCGGCTCAGTCCGGCCAATCCATAGGCGCGGTAAGTATCCGCATGTTTCTGCCTGATTTCTGCCCGCACTCCGTTCCACGACAGTTTTGTTGTATCGGCATCTGTATCAAGTGTCTGCCGGGAACCAAAAAGGCTCTCGCCCGGTTCGAAGGTCTCCGGAAGTCCTACGACGACGGTGAGGCTCAGCCGCCGAAAACGGTGCCCCGGGAGTGCGTTCAAGGGGACGCGGCCGCGCGTCCGTGCAACTGCACGACGACACGGTGGATCATCCCGCGACGGACGGTGCGACTGCCGCTACGGTGGGTAGGTGCTTGCAGCGTGGGGGCTGACCAAGGCCTACGAGGGTCGCGTCGTCGTCGATCAGGTGGGGTTCGAGCTCCAACCCGGTACGGTGACCGCCTTTCTGGGGCCGAACGGCGCGGGCAAGTCGACGACGTTGCGCATGATCACCGGACTGACCCGGCCCGATCGCGGCCAGGCGACGATCGCGGGGCGCGCGTTCACCGCGTGGCCCAACCCCTCCCACGTGGCGGGCGTGCTGCTGGACGCGGCTGCGGTCCATCCCGGACGGAGCGGCAGGGGTCATCTGCGGATGGCCGCGACACTGTCCGGTGTGCCCGTTCGCAGGGCCGACGAGGTGCTGGAGCTGCTGGGGCTGGCCGACGCCGCCACCCGCAAGATCGGCAAGTACAGCCTCGGCATGCGGCAGCGACTGGGCATCGCGCACGCGTTGCTCACCGATCCGCCGTTGCTCGTGCTCGACGAGCCCATCAACGGGCTCGACCCCGAAGGCATCCGCGCGGTGCGCAACCTGTTGCGGGGGCACGCTTCCCGCGGCGGCACCGTGCTGCTGTCCAGCCACGTGCTGTCCGAGGTGGACCAGACCGCCGACCGCGTGCTGGTGATCGGCGGCGGGCGCATCGTGGCGGACGGGCCGCTGGCGAGCCTGACCACGTCGTCCCGCTCCCTGGTGCGCGCCAAGGACATGAACCGCCTGGCGGAGTCGCTGCAGCGGGGCGGGATCGCCGTCCAGCCCGCGCCGGACGGCTTCCTGGCCGCGCACGCGCCGGTCGAGCAGGTCTCGTCCGTCACGTTCGCCGCGGGAATCCCGTTGCTGGGACTGCGTGAGGAGCAGATGAGCCTGGAAGACCTGTTCTTCCGCCTGACCAGTGGAGGAAGGTCATGACCGTCGGACATCCGGCAGCGTGGCAGCAGCAGGCCGCGCCCGCACCGGCACCCGGCCCGTGGGCCGCCCGCGCCTCCCGGTCGTCGTCGTTCTGGCGGTTGGTGGCGGTGGAGGCGCGCAAGCTCGTCGGCACGCGGTCGGACAAGATCGTGATGGCCTGCGCGCCGGTGTTCCTGATCGGACTGATGGCGCTGTTCACGTTGCCGCAGACCAACCTCGCGAGTGCGGGCAGGCAGCTCCAGCCGATGCTCCTGGTGATCCAGCTCGGCCTGCTGCTGGTCTTCGCGACCGTGATCAAGCTCGTCGCGGGTGAGTGGCAGTACAAGAGCGTGCAGCCCACGCTCCTGGTGCAGCCCTCGCGCATGCGCTACCTGCTGGCGCAGGGCACCGTGCTCGCCGGCGTGTGGCTGGCGTGCTCGCTGGTCACGTTCGTCCTGTACCCGCTGATGATCAAGAGCGCGGCGGAGGGGCTGCACCACAACTACCTGCTCGGCTCACGGCCCGGCTGGGTGCTCGGCGTGACGATGCTGGCCACCGCGCAGGTGCTGCTCACGGCGTTGATCGTCTCGCTGCTCATCCCGAACACGGGCGGCTCGCTGACGGTGTTCTTCGTCGTCGTGCCGATGCTGGCGGTGGCCCGGCTCGCGCTGCCGGAGGTGTTCAGCCTGGTCTACCCGCTCGAAGCGGCCTGGCACCTGGCCGGTGACGGCGCGGGGTGGCCGCAGACGATCTCGTCGCTGGTGGTGTGGCTGACGCTGCTCGTCGTGTCGCTCGTGGTGCTCAGCAGGCGCGACGCGGGCTGACGCTCAGCGCGCCCGGCTGCCGCCGTCCTCGTCGATCAGCGGCAGCAGCTTCTCCGCCGCCTCCTTGGCCCTCGGGCAGAAGTCGCGCAACGCGCGGTCGATCGGCTGGTCGACGTCCTGGGCCGACAGGGCGATGCTCTCGTCGAAGTCCATCGAGGCCGTGACCTCGAACGGCCGCTCGGAGCCGGTGTCGACGGTGACCGTGCAGTTGTCGTTGACCGATCCGGCGATCTTGGTGATCGCGTAGTAGCGGTCCAGCAGGATCGACCGCTGGAAGTAGCCGCCCCCGCCGAGGTCGCCGTTCCAGGCGTCGGAGAAGTACTGGGCCTTCGACTTGCGGTTCGACATCGGGCTGAACAGGTGGATCGAGAGGTTCCCCCACGGCTCCCGCGCGTTGCAGCCGCCACCCATGCCGTCGGCGGGCTTCGACTCGAGCCCGAGCAACGACCCGAGGTCGCGGGGAAGGGTGCCGCACTTGTTGTCGAAGACCGCCGGCCGTGACTTCACGAAGTCCAGGTTGTCGTAGTTGACCGCCTGCGGGTCCAGCTCCGGTCCCGGCGAGGCCACCGGCGGTTCGGGCGGCGCGGTGCAGGCCGTGAGAGCCGCGATGCAGGCCGCCAGTGCGATGTAACGGATCGTGCGCGTGCCCATGCCGGTAGTTCAGCACATCCATGATCTTCCGGCGCGGATTCGGCGCAGTTGACCGGGTGCACGACCGGGTGACGCGTGGTCAGGAGGGCGCGCCCGTCCAGTCCCTGTTCATCCTTCTCCCCGCTTGATTTGTGGCGGCAGGACTGAGCCCCCAGCCCCGGCCTGCCGCCACAACCCCCAGAAACAGAACGACGTCTTGCCTGCCGTCCGGAATCAGCATGTCCCGCAACGGCTTCCAGTGGCAGGGGTCTCCCGTCTCCCGATCACGCAGGCGACGGGAGACGCCTGGGATTGAGCGGGACGGCGGATCAGACTCGGAGGCAGCCGGGCGTCCGCCGACGCCGGCGCTCCGGGGGACTGGGCCTGCGACCAGCGGCTCAGTAGTCTGCAACGGTCGATTCACCGGCCGCTGGGGAGCGGCGGTCGAGGGCGGGGACGAATGGCTGAGCAGTCGGATGTCTTTGGAGTGGAGCTGCGGCGCCTGCGCACCGCGGCGGGCCTGTCGCTGGCGGTGCTGGCGGCGCAGGTCCACTACAGCAAGGGCTATCTGGGCAAGATCGAGACTGGCTTCAAACAACCAGGTGTTGATCTGGCCCGGCGCTGCGACGCGGTTCTCGGAGCCGGTGGACGTCTGGCAGCCCTGGTGGACCAGCCCTCCCCCGCGAGCCCGCTCGCTGCCGTCGCGGCCGACGGCGACGGCGAAGTGTGGGTGATGAGCATGGCTCCGGACGGGTCGAGCTGGATGGTTCCGATGCCTCGGCGCGACGCGATCGCGACGGGCGCCGCGTCGTTGCTCGGGCTGACGCTGGGGGCTCCCCGCGCCGCCTCCGCGAGCGCGGCGCACGACGGCACGCTGGCGGCGTTCCGGTCGCTGTTCGCCGAGGTCAGGAAGCTGGGGCAGACGACGAGCCCGAGCGTGGTGCTGCCGATGGTGACGGTGCACACCCACACGTTGCGCGGCATGGCCAACGGCGCGCCCACGCCCGTTCGCGAGGAGCTGCTGGGGCTCGCCGCCCGCTACAGCGAGTACGCCGGGTGGATGGCCCAGGAGGCCGGTGACGACAGGGCCGCGATGTGGTGGACCCGCAACGCCGTCGAGATGGGCGCCGCGGCCGGTGACACCGAGATGGCCACGTACTCGCTGATCAGGCAGGCGTTGATCACGCTCTACCGCGACGACGCCGCCGGCACCGTCGACCTGGCCCAGCAGGCGCAGGCCGCACCGGGCACCTCACCTCGCGTCCAGGGGCTCGCCGCGTTGCGCGAAGCCCAGGGCCACGCGCTGGCCTGCGACTACGACGCCTGCCGGCGGGCGCTCGACCGCGCCGCCGTCCTGCTCGCCAGGGCGGGCACCGCCGACGGCATGGTCATGGGCTCGGGCTCGGTCAGCGGCGCCGACCTGAACAGCCTGGTCGAGGCCTGGTGCCTGCACGACCTCGGCCAGTCCCGCCAGGCGGCGGACGTCTTCGACCGGCAGCTGGCCCTGGTGCCCGGCAGCGCGCACCGCACCCACGCGCGCTTCGGCGCCCGTCGCGCCCTCGCCTACGCCTCCGCCGGCGACATCGACCACGCGAGCGAGTTGACCGCGAAGGTCCTCGACGCCGTCGACCTGGTCGACTCGGCCACCGTGCGCCAGGACCTCAAACAGTTGGCCCGTCTCCTCGGCCGCGAGCGCAAGCAGGCCGCGGTCAGCGAGGTCTACCCCCGCCTCAACGCGGCTTTGCGCAGTCAGCTCCACTAACGATTCACCGAACACAGCACGATGGGGGCGTTGAAGTGTCCGATGCGGCGATTTTCCAGCGCAGGTTCGAGGCGCTGGCCGCGAACGTCGAGGACTTCATCCGCGGCAAGCCGGAGGTGGTCAGGCTCGCACTCGTGTGCCTGCTCGCCGAGGGACACCTGCTGATCGAGGACGTACCGGGCGTGGCGAAGACCTCGCTCGCCAAGGCGATCGCGCGCTCGGTCGCGGGCGCGGAGGTGAAGCGGATCCAGTTCACCCCCGACCTGCTCCCGTCCGACGTGACCGGCGTGCAGGTGTACGACCAGGGCCGCTCGCGCTTCGAGTTCCGCCAGGGCCCGGTCTTCACCCACATCCTGCTGGGCGACGAGATCAACCGCGCCTCCCCCAAGACCCAGTCGGCGCTGCTGGAGGTCATGGCCGAGGGCCAGGTCACCGTCGACGGCCGCCCGATCCCGGTGCCCTACCCGTTCCTGTGCATCGCCACCCAGAACCCCGTGGAGCACCAGGGCACCTACGCCCTGCCGGAAGCGCAGCTGGACAGGTTCATGATGCGCATCGGCATCGGCTACCCCGAGAACCTGGCCGACGAGATCAGCATCCTGTCCTACGGCGTCACCCGCCGCCGCCCGGACGAGCTCAAGTCCGTGATGGAACTAGACGACCTCCGCCTGATGATCCGAGCCGTCCGCGAGCAACGAGTGGCCGACGACCTGCGCGAGTACGTCGCCCGCCTGGTCCGCGCCACCCGAGTGCACCCGGACGTCGAACTGGGCGTGAGCCCGCGCGGCGGCATCGCCATGATCACCGCCGCGCAGGCCTACGCGCTGGCCGCCGGCCGCCCGTACGTGACGGCGGACGACGTGAAGGCCGTGGCCGTGCCCGTGCTGAACCACCGGCTCCTGCTCACCCCGGAAGCCCGCATCCAGCAACGCACGCCCCAGGCGATCCTGACCGAAGTGCTCGCCGCCGCACCCGTCCCGAACGGTGGATGACGCGCGGTGCTTACCAGAACAGGCACGGCGATGCTCTGCGCCGCCGTGATCCTCGTGACCCTCGGCGCGTGGGCCGACTACCCCGAACTGGTCGCCCTGGGCCTCGCCGCCGCCGCGACCCTGCTCCTGGCCGTGCTGTGGCTGATCTCCGCACCACGCCTGACGGTGGTGCGCGAGGTACGCCCCCACCGCGTCTTCGAGGGCACCGCCGCGCAGGGCACGCTGACCGTCACCAACGTCGGCCGGCGCCGCAGCCCACCGCTCGTGGTCACCGAAACAGTCGGCGGCCGGCGCACCACGGTCCCCGTCCCGGCGCTGGCCGCGGGCGACAGCTGCACCGTCGGTTATCCGCTGCCGGTGACCAGGCGCGGCCGCTACCTGATCCCGCCCGTGCTGCTGGGCCACTCCGACCCGCTGCGCCTGCTGCATCGCGGTCGTACGTCCGGCAGCGAACTCGTCGTGCACGTCTACCCTCGCGTGCACCCCCTGGCCATGGTCACGACCGGCGGCCCGCAGGACGCCGAAGGCCCGACGGCCGGCAACGCGCCGCTGGGCGGCGCGACGTTCCACAGCCTGCGGGAGTACGCGCCCGGCGACGACTGGCGCCGCATCCACTGGGGTGCGACCGCGCGGACCGGCACCGTGATGGCCCGGCACGTGGTGGTGCCCGACGAGCCGCGCCAACTGGTCGTGCTCGACACGAGCGTCGAGCCCTACCAGGGGCAGACCTTCGAGGACGCGGTGCGCGTCGCCGCGTCGTTCTGCCTGGCGGCCGAGAACGCCGGGCTGCCGTTCCGCCTGCGCACAACGGATGCGCTGGAACGCGACTCCGCCGGCACCGCACTGGAGTTCCTGTCCACTGTGGACAAGAACCGGGCCGGTCGCGGGCTCGCCGTGCTCACCGACCAGTTGCGCGACTTCGTCTCCGACACGCAGGGCGTCGCGCTGACCGTCGTCACCGGCAGGGTCGACGCCACGACGGCACAGCTGCTGATGATGCTGCGCCCCAGGTTCCTCTCGGTCAGCCTCGCCCAGCTGGGCGCGACCGAGACGGTGCCGAGGCCACGAGGGGTGCTCGCGGTCGCCGCGACGGGCAGCGACCAGTTCGCCACCGCCTGGAACCGGCTGGTGCTGCGATGAACCGGCTGCGCGCACTCGCACCGGGAATCGCCGTCGTCGAGGTGGCGCTGGCGCTCGTGGCGTCCGGGGCGGCGGCGCTGGTGTACCAGGACTTCTTCGCCACTCCCGGCTACCTGATCCCGCTGGGGCTCGCCTGTCTCGCCGGTGGCGTGACGGCCGCACCGCGCCACCGGCGCGCGTGGGCCACTCCGCTGCTCGCTGCCGCCGGACTGGCGCTGGTCGTCGTCTTCGGCGTCTTCCGGGGCGCGGGCTCCGAGGTCCTCGACGGCGTGCCTGGCAGCTGGAACCGCCTGCTCGCCGTGGCCGTGCCCGCCGATCCGTGGGGCGAACTGCTCGTGGTGCCCACCATCGTGATGTGGGCAGCGGCGTTCACGTCGGTCGTCCTGGTCCGCTACAACCGGAACGCACTGGCGCCGCTGGCTCCCCCGCTCGTCGGCTTCGTGTTCGCCGTGTTCGTCGTCGGCAACCAGGCAGGCGGCCACGCGGCAGCCACCGCGGTGTTCCTGGTGGCGGCCCTGGCCCTGATCGCGATCCGTGCCCACCGCGCCGCGGGCACCGGTGCCGTCCGGATCGACCGCCGGTCACCCCGTTCCCTCACCGCGCTCAGCGCCGCGGTCCTGGTGGTCGTCGTCAGCGCCCTGCTCGGCGCGGCGGGCGGCCAGGTCCTGCCGATCGCGTCCGGCGACCACCGCTTCGACCCGCGGGACCTGATCGCCCCACCGGTCACGACCACCGACGCCCTCACCCCGCTGGCGAGGCTGAAGAGCCAGCTCAGGGAGAGCCCCGCCCGCGACCTTTTCACCGTGCGGCTCGACGTCGAGTCCTACACGCAGGTCGACAGGATCCGGACCGCGGCGCTGGACGAGTTCGACGGCACCACCTGGACTTCGGGGGCCACCTACCGCGTGGCCGGCAGCCACCTCACCGCCGACCCCGCGCTGACCAGGGGCAGGCAGGTGACCGCGCACATCGACCTCAAGGACCTCTCCGGCCCTCACCTGCCCGTCATCGGCTGGCCGGCACGTCTGGAGACGACCGGTGGCACCCGCGGCAGGCTCGGGTTCGACGCGAACTCGGGCGTCGTGGTCAGCAGCGCGCCGAAACTGCAGGGGCTCGGCTACGACCTGACCGCGGAGGTCACCGTCCGGGACGACGGGCTGGCCCAGGCCACCACGACACCCGGACACTCGCGGTCGCTGCCCGAGGGTCTTCCGACACCGCTGCGGGTGATGGCCGCGGAGTTCACCGGTCTTCCCGGCCTCACCGCCTACGGCAAACTGGTGGCCCTGGAAACCCGTCTCCAGGCCGTGACCATGAGCATGACCCGCCCGCCGGGGCACTCCTACGCCACCCTCGCCGCCATGCTGTCCGACGAGGAGAAGGGCAGCGGTTACTCCGAGCAGCACGCGGCGGCGTTCACCGTGATCGCCAGGGCGATGGGCTTCCCGGCCAGGGTCGCCGTCGGGTACCGCCTGCGCAACTACCAGGGCGGCGTGTTCCGGGTGAACACCGCCGACGCCCACGCGTGGTCCGAGGTGCACTTCGCCGGCTACGGCTGGGTGGCGTTCGAACCCAGCCGCCCCGACTACGGAGCCCCGCCGGCGGAGCCGCAGGACGCGCCCCGCGTCGTTCCACCCCAAGCCGCGCCGCCGGCCACGACGCCGACGCCCGCCCCGCCCACCTCGTCCCAGTCCACCGAGGTGGTGGAGGGGCCGGGCTTCGGCTGGAACAGCGTCCGCGACGGCACCGTGCTGGCCGCGGTCGCCGCGGTGCTGCTGGTCCTGCTCGCCTGCGGGTTCGTCGTGCTCGTCAAGAGCCACCGACGCCGCCGCAGGCAACGGGACCCCGATCGCGCCGCGCGGGTGCTCGGCGCCTGGCAGGAGCAGATCGACCGGCTGACCGAGCGCGGCATCACGTTCCCGGTGTCGCTCACGGCCCCCGAGGTCGCCCGGCGCGTTCACGACGACCTCGGCGAGGCCGCGCCGCTGTTCACGGCGTCGGCGGAACTCGCGAACGCGGCGGTCTACGCGCCTGAGACGCTCGACGACGCGGACGCCGACCAGTCCTGGCGACTGGTGACGGAACTGCGCGAGCAGCTCCATTCCGGGCGCGCGTCCCTGTCGCGGCTGCGCGCGGCGGTGGATCCACGTCCGCTCTGGTCGGGCTGGAGCACCGCGCGGCAACGGCGGCAGGCACGCGAAAGCCTGGAAGTGGGGCGGTACCGGTGACGGCGACCCTCCGGTGGCGGCCCCGGATCCTGGTCGCGTTCGCGGCGGTCACGTCGCTGGCCGCGGCGATGCTGGTGGACGGGCCGGGATATGACATGACCCAGGTCCCGATGCGCACCGGCGCGATCTGGCTCGCGTCCAACAGGACCGGGCAGGCCTCGCTCGTGGACGGCACGATCGGCGAAGTCCGGGCACAAGCGGCGGTGGCCGAGCCGGGCGCCTCCCTGAAAGTGGCTCAGCGCGCGAACTCCGCCTTCGTGGCCGACCAGAGGACGGGACGACTGTCCCGCGTCGACACCGCCACCGAGCACATCACCCGGTCGGACGTCGTCCTCCCCGTGAGCGGAGGCCTGGTGCTGCGACCGGCCCAGGACTTGCTGTACGCGGTGGACAGTCAGAGCGGAACCGTCGAGTCGGTCGACCCGGCCACGATGCGGTCCACGGGCGCGCCGAAGATCCTCGCCGCGGCGCTCAGGCCGGACAGCGTCGTCGTGGACGGCGGCGGCCGGTTGTGGGCGATCGACGACAGGACAGGCGACCTGGTCTGGCTCGCGGCTGGCGAGCGACGGACCCGTCCGACCGGGTCCAGGACCGGCCACCTCGCCGTCGCGGCCGGCCGGCCCGTGCTGGTGGACCCCGCACGTGGCACCGCGGAACTGCTCGATCCGGAGACGGGCGCGGTCACGCGGACCGTGCGACCCGCGCTGGGTGAGGGCGACGAGGTGGCTCTCACCGAGTCGTCGGACCGGTCGAGAGTGGTGATCGCGAACACCACTCGCGGCAAGCTGATCACGTGCGCGTTCGACACCGGCACCTGCGCCGATCCCGTCGACCTCGGCGGCGAGAGCGCCCGGTTCGGTCCCCCGGTCGAGGTCGGCGATCACGCCGTGGTTCCCGACTACTCCACCGGACGGGCCGTCGTCGTCGATCTCGTGGAGACGCGCGTGGTCGCGCAGCGCCTCCTCTTCGCGGAACCGGTCAGGTTCGAGCTGCTCACCCGCGACGGCATCGTCTTCTTCAACGACGCCACCAGCGACGTGGCCGGAGTCCTGCAGCTCGACGGTGAGATCATGACGATCACCAAGTACTCCGAGACTCTGGCGGGAGCCGACCAGCGCCCGCCGAAGACCGATCCACGTGTTCAGGCGGAGCAGCCGACGCGCACGGGACTGCCCGAGCGCAAGCCCGGCCTCGGAATCGGGCGCCAGACGGTCCAGCCCGCCCAGCCGGACTCCGGGCCGCCTGCCCAGCGAGCGTTCATCTCGATCACTCCCGGCAACCGGGGCGAGGTCGGCAGCGAGTTCGAGCTGACCCTGACGCTCCTGCCGGCCGTCCACTCCGACGTCCGCTGGACGTTCGGCGACGGAACCGCGAACTTCGGCAGCACCGTGCGGAACACCTGGTACGCGCCGGGCATCTACACGGTCGAAGCCGTCGCCGTGCTCGACACGGGGAAGAAGGCGCTGGCGACCACTGTCGTGACCGTGGACCCCGTCGGAGCACCGCTGCACATCGCACGGTTGTCCGTGCAACGGCCGAAGCCGGTCGTCGGGGAGCAGGTGCACTTCAGCTCGGACGCCTCCGGCAATCCGGACTCCTGGTCGTGGACCGTCACCGCGGCGGATCAGCGAACACCCGTGACCACGGCGAGAACGGCGGCATTCGACCACAGGTTCACCGCACCGGGCAGGTACACCGTCTCGCTCACCGTCGGGCGAGGGGGCAGGACGGCCACGGCCTCCCAGGAGCTGACCGTCGCCCGCGGCGCCGTCGAGGGCTGGGGCGGCAACCTGTGGGGGCAGTTGAACATCCCCCCGGCGGCGAAGAGCGGGGTGATCGCGATCGCCGCGGGCGGCGGGCACAACCTGGCGCTGAAGACGGACGGGTCCGTGGTCGCGTGGGGCAGCAGCAACACCTACGGGGAACTGGACCTGCCTCCGGAGACGTCGAGCGGGGTGATCGCTGTCGCCGCCGGCGAGATGCACGGCCTGGCGTTGAAGGCGAACGGCACCGTCATCGGCTGGGGCGGCAGGAACATGTTCGGCCAGGGAGTGGTGCCGCCGGCGGCCCAGAGCGAGGTGGTCGCCATCGCCGCGGGCCGTGATCACAGTCTCGCGTTGAAGAAGGACGGCTCCGTGATCGCCTGGGGCTACGGCCTGCAGGGGCAGACGACGGTGCCGTCGGGCGCGAAGTCCGGTGTGATCGCGATCAGCGGCGGAGGGTCGCACAGCATGGCGCTGAAGGCGGACGGCTCCGTGATCGTCTGGGGCGGCGACAGCACCGAGGAGACCCCCGTGACCGAGGTACCGCCCGAGGCCACCGCGGGTGTGATCGCCATCGCCTCGGAGAGTTCGAGCTGTCTGGCGCTGAAGTCCGACGGCTCGGTCATCGGGTGGGGCAGCGACGCGCAGGGGCAGATCTCGGTGCCGCCGGCGGCCAGGAGCGGGGTCGTCGCGATCTCCTCCTTCTTCTGGCACGTTCTGGCGCTGAAGGCGGACGGTTCGGTGGTCGCGTGGGGAACCGACCTGTTCGGCGACGGCACGACGAGGGTGCCACCGCAGTACAGCAGCGGTGTGCTGGCCGTCGCGGCGGGCAAGCTGTACAGCCTGGTTCTGGTGTAGGGAGCGCGATGACCTCTGGGGGATCTCGCATGCGACGCACGAAGATCTTGACCGCGCTGGCCGCTGCAGCCGTGACGGCCGGAGCTGTTCTCGTGGCAGGACAGGGATACGAGGCCGCGCGTGTGCACATGGTCGCCGGCGCGATCTGGCTGACGTCCGTCCAAACAGGACAGGCCACGCTGGTGGACGGAGCGAGCGCCGAGGTCAAGGCGAGCGTGCGGGTCGCCAGGCCGGGCACCGCGTTCAGCGTCGTCCAGCACGACGGCGCCGGTTACGCGCTGAACGCCGGGACCGGGCAGCTCAGCCGTGTCGACAGCGCCACGGAGGAGGTGTCCTCGCCGGTGTCCGTTCTCCCGGCGAGCGACGGACTCACCGGGAAAGCCGCCCCGGGCGTGCTCTACGCGGTCGACGTCCGCAGTGGAACGGTGGCCTCGGCCGACGCGAGAACGCTGGCACCGCAAGGGGAACCCCACAGGCTGGCCGAGTCGCTCAAGCCGGACGGCGTCGTCGTGGACGGCGGCGGACGGCTGTGGGCGATCGACGCCGGCTCCGGTGAACTGGTCTGGCTGGCCGCGGGCGAGCGACGCAGGAGTTCCGTCTCGTTCGGGAACGGCCACCTCGCGATCACCGAGGGCAGGCCCGCCGTGGTGGACACCGCACGCGGCACGGTCGACCTGATCGACCCCGGGACCGGTGCTGTCACGCGCTCATTGCGGGTGCCGCTGCACGAGAACGACGTGGTGGCTGTCAGCGGGTCCGCGGACCGTTCACGCGTGCTCATCGCCAACAGCACCCGCGGCGAACTGGTCACGTGCGCGTTCGACGCCGGCAGCTGCGCCGATCCTGTCGAGATCGGCGCGGAGGGCGCCGACCTCGGGGCTCCCGCCGAGATCGGCAACCACGCCGTCGTGCCCGACCGCTCCACCGGGACGGCCACGATCGTCGACCTCGCCGGTACTCGGGTCGTCGCCCAGCGCGAGCTCTTCGCCCAGCCGGCCCGGTTCGAGTTGCTCACCCACGACGGCATCGTCTTCTTCAACGATCCCGCCGGTGACGGCGCCGGCGTGCTGGACCTGGACGGCGAGGTCCGGACGATCGTCAAGTACACCGAGCAGGGGGCGTCCGAGGGCGACGCCCCGCCCGAACCGGACCCGCACGCACAGGCCATTCAGGTGACGAAGACCAACAACCGGAAACAGCAATCGGGCGTCGGGCTTCCCGGCCGGCAAGGCAGGACGTCCCTGACGACCGCGCAGCCGCCAGCACCACCCGCGCCGCCCGCCGCGTCGATCGTGGTCAGCCCGGCCGGCCGGGCCACAGTGGGCGACGAGCTCGAACTGAGGATGGTCCTGCGGCCGGAAGGTGCCGCGGCCGTCCGCTGGTCGCTCGACGACGGAACGGAGCCGACCGGCGCCTCCGTGCGCCACCGCTGGCAGCGGCCCGGTGTCTTCACCGTCCGCGCGGAGGCGACCCTCGGCAACGGCACAACCGTGCACGCGGAGACCGCGGTCACCGTCGATCCGGCGCAGGCGCCGCCGACGATCGCCCACCTCTCCGTCCAGAGGCCGAAACCCGTGATCGGCGAGTCGGTGCGCTTCAGCGCCGACACCGGTGGGAAGCCGGACAGCTGGGCGTGGACCGTGACCAGGCCCGGTGCGGCGGCACCCGAGATCACCGCGCGCACCCCCGAGTTCGACCACAGGTTCGCCTCGCCGGGCGTCTACACGGTCTCGTTGAGGATCACGAGCGGAACCCTGAGCGCCGAGTCCTCACGCCAGTTCGCCGTCGCCCGCGGCGCCGTCAAGGGGTGGGGCTACAACTGGGGCGGCCAGCTGAACGTCCCGCAGTCGGCCCTGAGCGGCGTGGTCGAGATCGACGCCGGCCTCAACCACGGTCTGGCGCTGAAAGCGGACGGCTCTGTCGTCGCCTGGGGCTACAACGGCTACCAGCAGCTCAACGTGCCCTCGGAGGCGTTGAGCGGCGTGGTCGCGATCGCCGCCGGCGGCAACCACAACCTGGCGCTGAAGAACGGCGGCGTCATCGCCTGGGGCAGCAACATCCTGGAACAGCTGCACGTGCCGCTGCAGGCCAAGAAGGACGTGGTCGCGATCGCCGCCGGGCACGACTTCAGCCTGGCGCTGAAGTCCGACGGCTCGGTGATCACCTGGGGTGTCGACGTGTGGCGCTTGACGCCGTTGCCGCTGTCGGTCCTGAGCGGCGTCACCGCCATCGCGGCCGGCGGCAGGCACGCGATGGCCATGAGGACGGACGGCTCCATCGTCGTCTGGGGTGAGACCAATCTCGGTGAGGCCAACGTGCCGTCCGAGGCCAAGAGCGGCGTCGCCACCATCGCCGCGGGGTTCATGTCCAGCTATGCCTGGAAAGCGGACGGCACGCTGATCGCCTGGGGTGACGACAAATGGGGTCAGGTGGCACTTCCGGCGGAGGCGAGGAGTGGTGTGGTCGCCTTCGACGCCGACTTCGCGCACGGCTTGGCGTTGAAAGCGGATGGCAGAGTGATCGCCTGGGGCCACAGCGCGTTCGGCGAGTCGGTCGTGCCGCCCGAGTACAGCAGCGGCGTGCTCGCCGTGGCGGCCGGCGAGCGCTTCAGTCTCGTCCTGGTGTGATCGGTGGGGGGAAGAAGTCGATGGGGATGAGCAGACGAACCCAGGTCGTGACCGCGGCTCTCGCCGTGGCCACGACCGCGGCAGCCGTGCTCGTGGCCGGACCGGGGTTCGACACCGCACGGGTGCGGATGAGTTCCGGCTCGGTCTGGCTCGCGTCCAACCGGACCGGGACGGCGGTGCTGGCGGACGGCGCCACCGCGGAGCTGGTGACGTCGGTGCGGGTGGACGAGCCCGGCGCGGCGTTGAGCGTCGCCCAGCAGGGCAGTTCCGCGCTGGTCATGAACCAGGAGACCGGCGTGCTGAGCCGCATCGACAGTGCCACCCTCGACGTCACCCGTTCCGCGGCGGCGATGCCCGCGAGTCCCGGACTCGTCGTGGTGCCCGCGCGAGACGTGGCCTACGGAGTGGACGTCCGCAGTGGAGAGGTCGTCTCGGTCGATCCGCAGACCGTCGCGCCGCGAGGCCGGCAGCGGCTGGCCGAGTCGCTCAGGCCGGACAGCGTCGTCGTCGACGACCGCGGTCGGTTGTGGGCGATCGACGACACGACCGGTGATCTGGTCTGGCTGGACGGGGACCAGCGGCGCACTCGTTCCACCGGGGCGAAGTCGGGGCGCCTCGCGCTCACCGCGGGCCGTCTCGCACTGGTCGATCCCGAACGCGGCACGGCGGAGCTGCTCTCAGCGGAGACCGGCGCCGTCACCCGTTCCGTGCGGACCGGCCTGCGGGCCGGCGACACGATCGCCGTCAGCGGTTCCTCCGAGCGGTCCCGGGTGCTCATCGCGAACAGCACCCGCGGCGAGCTCGTCGTGTGCGCGTTCGACACCGGCTCCTGTGACGAGCCCGTGCAGGTCGGCGTTCCTGGTGACGAGCTCGGTCCCCCGCTGGAGATCGACGCCCACGCGGTCGTGCCCAACCACTCCACCGGGCAGGCCACGATCGTCGACCTCACGACCGGGAAGGTCGACGCTCAGCGCGAACTCTTCGCCCAGCCGACCCGGTTCGAGCTGATCGCCCGCGACGGCGTCGTCTTCTTCAACGACCCGAACGGCAGTGTCGCCGGGGTGCTGGACCTGGCCGGCGAGGCCAGGACCATCTCCAAGTACTCACAGGGGACCGAGGGCGAGTCCCCCACCTCCCCCGACCGCCCCGGCACGGCGGATCAGGTGGCGGCGGCCGATCGCCGCGAGCACAAGCCCGACGCAGGCCTCACCGGGCCGCCGAAGCAGACGTCCCGGCAGGCCCCCGTCTCGCCCGCGCCGATCCCCACGGCGTCCATCGCGGTCAGTCCCGCCAACCGCGGCGCGGCAGGTGACGAGTTCGAACTGACGATGCTGCCGCGCCCGGCCGGTGCCGCCGCGGTGCGCTGGTCGTTCGGCGACGGCTCCGAGGCCTCTGGCGGCAGCGTCCGCCACAGCTGGACCAGGCCGGGTGTCTTCACCGTCCGCGCCGAGGCCACGCTCCCCAACGGGACGAGAACGCAGGCGGAGACCGCGGTCACCATCGACCCGGAGCAGGCCCCGCTCTCCGTCACGCAGCTCGTCGTCCGGCGGCCCAAGCCGGTGATCGGTGAGCGGGTGAGCTTCAGCGCGGACAGCACCGGGAAGCCTGACCGCTGGAGCTGGAGCGTCACCAGGCCGGGCACGATCGCGCCCGAGGTCACCGCGGACACCCCGGAGTTCGGCCACCGGTTCACCGTGCCCGGCGTCTACACCGTCTCGCTCACGATCACGAGCGGCACCAGGACCGCGCAGTCGTCCCGGAAGTTCACCGTGGCCCGCGGTGCTGTCGAGGCCTGGGGTGACAACAGCCGCGGGCAGACACAGGTGCCGTTGGCGGCGTCGAGCGGCGTGATGGCGATCTCGGCCGGATTCGAGCACTCCCTCGCCCTGAAGACGGACGGCTCGGTCGTCGTCTGGGGCGACAACACCTACGGTCAGGCAGAGGTACCTGCCGACGTGTCGAGCGGGGTGGTCGCCATCTCCGCCGGAGGCTGGCGCAACATCGCGCTCAAGGAGGACGGCTCGGTCGTCGCCTGGGGCGACAACGTCCCTGGCTGGAACTCGGTGCCGCCGCACGCCCAGCGCGACGTCGTCGCGATCTCCACGGGCATGGCGCACAGCCTGGCGCTGAAGAGGGACGGCTCGGTCGTGGCCTGGGGCGATGACCACTTCGGAGAGACCGTCGTCCCGGCAGCGGCCAGCAGGGATGTCGTCGCGATCTCCGCCGGTATCACCTACAGCCTGGCCCTCAAGGCGGACGGATCCGTGGTCGCCTGGGGCCAGGAGGACTATCCCGACATGAAGTTGCCGCCCGAAGCCTCCAGTGGGGTGGTCGCGATCGATACGGGCGACGCCCCGCTGGCGATGAAGGCGGACGGCTCGCTCTTCCGCTGGGGCAGCTACCCGGCTTATGAGATACCGCCGGCGGCCCGGACCGGGGTCGCCTCGTTCGACACCAGCCACATGCACTTCCTCGCCCTCAAGACGGACGGCTCCGTGATCTCGTGGGGAGAGGACAACGCGGGCGAGACGTCGGTGCCTCCCGCGTACGGCCACGGCGTGCTGGCCGTGGCCGCGGGGAGCAAGTACAGCATGGTCCTGCTGGAAGGCCTCGACTGACGGCTACGAGTAGCGGGACCGGGTGGCCTGGCGCAGCTCGCGCCAGGCCACGGCCACCTTCGCCGGGTCGCCGTCGAAGGCCCCGGAGCGCAGCAGGGCCGAGTCCGCGTCCAGGCGGGCCGCGTTGCGCTGGTAGATGACCGAGTCGTCGTGGTCGAGACGCACGGCGAACTCGCCGAGCGACGAGAACGGGGCGTCGTGCAGTTCCAGCAGGCTGCGCAGGAACTCGTAGTCGGCGAACGCCCAGTCGAACGCGCTGCCGTCCACGACGTTGAAGAACACGCGGCCGAGCACCTGCCGCAGTTGCACGCTCAGCGCCTGGCGAGGAGGCGCTCCGCCCCACTCCGGGAGCGCTGCCGCGTGGCGCGGGTCCACAACGTTGCGCAGGACGAGGGCTCGCAGGACCGGAGTGGTGCGTCCGTCGGCTCCGGTGGCGGAGGTACGACACAGCAGGCGGTGGACCAGGTCCTCCCGGCCCGCGGCGACGGCGGCCACGCCGATCACGCAGGTCAGCAGCAGCGCCGGGTACGACGAGGCGTTGACCCACACGTCCTGCGCGCCTCGGTGCCGCGGCGCCGGGCGCAGGAAGCGTTCTACCAGGGCGGTCCACACCTCGTCGTGCCGGCGGTCGCCGGACCGCACGCCGATGGCGACCAGTCTCAGCAGCGGCGCCATGTCGTGCTCGTAGGCGGTGAGTCGCTTCTCCAGGGCCGCGGGGAGTTCGCTGTCGTCCAGGTGGCCGGAGGTGGGGTAGCGCGACTCCGTCAGCAGTTCGAGTGCCGCGGCTGCCGTCGCCTGGACGCGCTCGTGCACGGACAGGCCCAGTGGCTCGGACAGGGCCTGGCGGAACTCGGTGATCGGGCTGCGCAGTTCGCCCTCGGCCGGGCGGTCGGGGCGTGGGGCGGACGGGGCGGGCCTGGGCGTGACGAGTTCCGGCACCAGCTCGACCAGTTCGTCGACCAGGCGCGGGAGGTCCAGGTCGTCGCTGCGGTGGTGGATGCGCAGGTACTGGCAGCGGGCCACGCGCTTCAACGCGTCGGGCAGGTCTGCCTCTCGCAGCGGGTCGATGCCGTCCATCAGCACCGGGATGACGCGCAGGCCGCAGTCGAACGCCTCGAGGATCTCGCGGCGCACCCAGTCGTCCGGCTTGTCGAGGCGGCGGACGCCCTCGCGGTCGACGGCGTTCACCCAGCGGGGGCCGATGAGGGCCAGGAGGACCTCGCACCGGCGCAGGCCGCTCAGGATCTCGCGGGAGAAGTCCTCGCCGAGGCGGATCGACTGGCTCGCGTAGAAGACCTGGTCAGCTCCGAAGCGCGCGCTCAACTCCCGCTTGATCAGGGCAGCCGCCCATTCACCGTCTCCGGTGCGGTAGTTGACGAACACGCCAGGCATCGCCCAAACCCTCTCACGTGAGGCTGTGGCGAGGAGATTACTGACCGCCTCCAAAGCGGTTTGCCACCCGGCGCTCTTCGCGGGCATGTTCGACGCGTTCCTCCAGCGCCTCGAACCACTCGCGGCCCGGCCGGCCGCAGTTGTCGCGGATCTCGTGCTTGAGTTCGGACGTGTTGGCGTTCAGGGTGCGGACCATGTCGAGTCCCTGGTCGACCTGCGTCCTGAGCTCGCTCTGCGACCTCCGCAGATGTGCCGCGGCGGCGCGCATCTCGGCGCGGGCCTGCTTGCTCACCACGAGCTGGAGCGGTGCGACGCGGGCGTGGCGGACGACGAACGCCATGGTGTGCAACGAGGTCTGCGCGGACCCGTAGGCCAGGTGCGCGGTGTCGGCGCACTGGTACGACTCGCGGTGGAAGACGCGCAGGGAGTGGAACTCGACGTCGGGCCGTGCCGGGTTCCTGGCCTGGAGTTTCACCAGGCGGGCCTGCACCTGTTCGGCCTGGCGGCGCACTCGGGCGTTCTCGGCGCGGACCCGTTTCAGCGTGCGATCGGCCTCGGCGGCCGCGGCACGCACCTCCTCGACCGTGACCCGGCGGGGGCGGCGGTCCCACAACGCCATCGCGACGAGCACTACGACGCCGGTCAGCGCCGCGCCGACGAAGAGCGACATGCCGTCGTCGATGACGTGTTCGCCGGGGACGGAAGGCTTCTTCATCAGGAACACGAAGGCGTTCATGGACGCCAGGAGCGTCACGCCGCGCAGGAGCAGACCCGGCCAGCGCTTCAGCACCGGGGAGCCGCGCAGCCGGCCGTTCCTGTTCAGCGCGAACCGGACCAGCAGCACGCCCAGCGGCAGCGACACGGCCGCGCCCCACAGCCACTCCCGCAGGTAGACCGCGTGTTCGGGGATGTCGTCGAGGACGATGCGCGCCGCGATCGCCGGTGACACCAGCACCATCGCCAGCGGCAACCCGAAGAACAGGACGAGGAACGCGAGCGCGCAGCCGCCGCAGCCGCTCCGGTCGCGGCTCACCGGCGGTGGCGGCCGGGCCTGCGGCCGGCGGGGGCGAGCGCGGCCGCGCCGGAGCCGTTGAGCACCTTGTCGATGACGTTCGCGACGCCGCCGGTCAGGTCGGCGTGGTGCTGGACGAGCATGGTGGTGAAGTGCGAGGTCAGGTCGATGTAGGCACGGCGTTCCTCCAGGGCCAGCCCCGGTTTCACGGTCTCGCGCTGCATGTTGACCATGCACTCCCGCAACGCCGCGGCACTGCGGTCCGCCCTGCCCAGGTGCTTCTGCATCTGGCGCAGGGTGGTGGAGGACTCGCGGCGGCGCTGGTCCAGCAACGCCAGCTTGATCTCCTTGTCGTGCGCGGCTTTCGACTCACCGACCCGGCGCATCTCGGTGTTCAGCGCGTACGACTCGGCGACGCACCGCCCGGCGGGCCCGAGCGGGCTCAGCGAGTCGGCGATGCGTGTCACCGTCTCGCTGAACCTGACGTCGTTTCCCTCGACCGTGACCAAACCCATGGCAGGTTCATCCACCCCGCCGGGCAGAGCGTTACAGCCCGAACGAACCGCTTCAGGGCGTCCGGATCACCCGGTCGCGGGGCTGGTGACGGCGTTCGCGATCCTCAGCGTCATCTGCTGCTGCGAGCTGTCGCGGACCGTCGGCGTGAACGAGTACGCGATGCGCCGCTGCCCGTCCCGCGTCGAGAACACGCCCGCGTTGAAGCCGTACCACTCCCCCGTCTTGCCCCACACCTCGACGCCGTTGATCGTGAAGGTCTGCAGGCCCGTCGCGTACGAGGCGGGCGAACCGTCCACCATGGACACCTTCGGCACGGTGAACATCTTCTCCAGCAGGTCTTTCCGCACCAGCCGGCCGTCGAACAGGGCGGCGCCGAACCTGGTGAGGTCGCCGGTCGTGGAGACCATGTCGCCTTCGCCGTGGGCCCTGGAGGAGTTGTAGTCGCTGACGTCGACCAGGCCTTGGCCCGGCACGTTCAGGTAGCCGTGGACGTGCGCGCCGCGGATCCGCGTCTCGTCGCGGCCCGGTACGTAGGTCCTGGTGAGGCCGAGCGGCCGGGTGATGCGCTTGTCCACTTCCTGAGCCAGATCGCGGCCGGTGACCTTCTCGATGACCATCGTGGCGAGCAGGTAGTTGATGCCCCGGTACTCCTGCTTCGTGCCCGCCGGGAACTTGGGCTCTGTCGGCGGGACCAACGCCCTGAGCTGCTCGGGCGTCCACTTGTCGTACCGGTGCGCGAGGACCTTCTCCGGCGTGCTCAGGTCGGGGTAGCCGACCTCGTTCGGGATTCCGCTGGTGTGGTTGAGCAACTGCCCGACCGTCACCGCGTCGATGGACTCCGGCAGGTCGGGGAAGTAATGCCGGACCTTCGTGTCCAGGCTGAGTTTGCGCTCTGCCACGAGCTGCAGCGCGACCGTCGCCACGAACACCTTGGTGACGCTGCCGATCCGGAACCGGTCGTCCGGCCGCACCGCGCGCCGTTGATCGGCCAGGCCTTCGGCGCCGTACCAGCGGCCCGCCTCGCCGGAGACCCTCAGCTGCGCCGACGTCACGACCGGATGTTCCAGGTCGGCGATGGCCGCGTGCAGCAGTTCCGGTTGCAGCGGCGGTAAAGGCGTCACCGCGACCATGGCGGCGATCAGGAGTGACTTCATGATCACCACCGTGCCGCGAACGATGGCGCACGACCATGGCGCTGGCCCCCGCGCTCGCGGTAGGGCCAGCACCAAGTCGTTCTACCGCTAGCGAACCGCGCGCACGCCGTTGGCGAAGAACGCCAGCCGGACCTCGCGGTCCATCGCCCGCTCCGGGTGGTCCATCAGGCCGAACGCCAGGCCGTCGGCGCTCGTGATGCCCGCGACGTCCTCGAACGACCCGTCCGGGTTGGAGTCCTTCTCGTACCGCAGTGCGACGCGGTAACCCTCGGTCTCGCTGCCCGGGTCGAAGCGGCCTTCGCCGTGCGCGCACGGGAAGGTGAGGGTCTGACCGCCCAGGCCGGTGAGCCACGGGCTGTCGTTCTCGGTGTCGACGACGTGCCGCTGGTTCTCCTCGTTGCGGAACGTGCCGGCGCTGTTGACCTTCAGGCCGACCTTGCCGAAGCAGCCGCCGCGCACCGCGATCTGGAACCCGTTGCAGATGCCGAGCAGCGGACGCGTGCGGCACGCCTCGAACTGGTCCGCGAGATGGCTGCGCAGCAACGCCGCCGCCACCGCGCCACCGCCGAGGTGGTCGCCGAACGAGAACCCGCCGGGGATGCAGAGGATGTCGGCGTCGTCGAGCCGTTCGGTGCCCGCCAGCAGGTCGGCCGCGAACCTCATCCTCGGCTCGGCACCCACCTCGGCGAACGCTCGGACGGTCTCCTCCTGGCAGTTGGTGCCGGGCAGGTACAGGACGTTGACGGTCGGCTTCATGCGATCCTCGCCGTGAACGAGTTGAGCCAGCCGTCGCGCGCGGCCGGAGCGAACAGGTCGATGCCTTCGAGCACGATTCCGGTGCCCTCCAGCGTGCCTTCGAGCACACCGAGGACGACGGGGTTGAGCTCGGCGGGCAGGGCGGCGACGTCCTCGGGGGCGACCTCGACGACAGCGCCGACGCGGTGCTCGGCGAAGAGCGACTCGGTGGTCGCGGACTCCAGCTTCACGCCGATGCCGCTGGCGAGCACGCCCTGGGCGAGCGCACCCGCGACGCCGCCGGCGCCGATGCGGGCACCGCTGCGCAACAGGGCCCTGCTCGCGGTGAGCGCGGCCAGATAGCTGTCCACATCGGACAGTTCCAGGTCGTCGAGCGCGCCGATCGGCAGGCCGAGCTTGCGCGCGGCGACCGTGCCGACCGGGGAGCCCGTGGCCAGGCCGATGCGCACCAGCACGTTGCCCGCCGTGGTCCACTGCTCGCGCAGCAGGTCGTCGGTGTGCGGGACCTTGCCCAGCGCGGACAGGAACACCGCGGGCGGCACGCTGACGAGGCCCTCGTCGGTCTGCACGGAGCCCGCAGAGGAGTCCTTGCCCGAGATCAGCGGCACACCGAAGTGGCGGACCAGCACCGCGAGCTCGTCGACCATGCCGACCAGCCACTCGCGCCAGTGCGGCGAGAGGTGCGGGGTGTAGAAGTTGTCGCACATGCAGATGTCCTTGACGGCGACACCCGCGAGCACCTGGCCCGCGATCGCCGCGCAGAACATCTGACGGGTCGCGGCGACCGGGTCCGCGTCGAACATCCACGGGTTGAACGCGGTGTTGAGCACGGCGGCGGCCGGCGAACCGGTGACCGGCGTGCCCGCCCAGTAGGCCGTGCGGACCGAGTTCTCGGTGCCGTAGTGCGGGCCGTACCAGGTGTTGCCCTGGACCGTGGAGTCGTACTGCGAGTCGGCGAAGTGCTGGGAGGCGACCTCCGCGTCGGCGACGACCTCCTCCAGCAACCCGGCGAGCTGCGTCGGCGCCAGCTCCGGCCACTCGACCACGTCGGACGGACGCGGCGGCGGACCGACCTCGAACCGTTCGACCTCGATGTCGAGCAGGTCGTACGCCACGTCGAAGCCGAGTTCGCCCTGGTGCGCGGGAACGGCGTCCGGCGCGGCGGCGATCAGGGCCTCCTCGGTCAGATCCGGCGCGTGGAACACGTGGTAGCGACCAGTGTCCGCGAACCGGCCGATGACCGTCGAACGCACCATGTGGCGGTCGAGGATCTTCTTCGCCCGCTCCTGGTGCTGCGGCGGCACGGCGAGCAGCATGCGTTCCTGCGACTCGGACAGCAGGATCCGCCACATCGGCAGCGCCGCGGTCTTCAACGGCACCAGCGCGGTGTTGATCCACACGCCGCACGCCTCGCCGATCTCACCGACGGCGGAGTTCAGGCCCGCGCCACCGACGTCGGTCAGCGCGCTCATGCAGCCAGCCTCGCGCAGCTCGATCAACGCCTTGCGGAACTTGACCTGCTCCAGCGGCGCGCCGATCTGCACGGCGGCGGTGTCCATCACGGCGCCGGCGGAACTCGCGGACGCCCCGTGGATGCCCTCGTTGCCCGTCAGGCCGCCGATCAGCACGACGAAGTCACCCGGCCGCGGCGTGCCGCGCTGCGCCGCCGACACGGGCAGCAGGCCGATGCTGCCGCCGAGCGCGAACGGCTTGGCGCGGTACGCGGGGTGGAACGTCATCCGCGACGACATCATCGGCACGCCGAACGTGTTGCCGTACTCCTTGATCGCGCGGATCGTCTCGCCGGCGAGCCTGCGCGCGTCCGGGCGGCCCTTGATCGGCGCGGGCGCCTCGGGCTCACCGATCGCGGTGTACTCGAAGCTGCCGATGGGGTCCGCGGAGAGCCCCGTGCCGAGGATGTCGCGCAGCACGCCGCCGAGCTTGGTCAGCTGGCCGAAGTAGCCGGAGATCGCCGACGGACCGTTGTGCGTCTCGGCCTTGATGGCGATCGCGTGGCCGTCGTAGAAGTCCCAGACGCCCGCGTTGTCGTGGAACATGCTCAGCACGTTCGGGTTGTCGACGTCCTTCGCGGCCTGGACGAGCCTGCCGAGCAGACTGCCCAGCGACTTCCACGTGGTGTGCGCGCAGTGGTCGCTCCAGCGGGCGTCCAGCGCCTCCAGCAGGACGTCCGTGACGAACTCGTCGCCGAGCGTCTGCTGGACGTGCTGCACGTGCTTCATCTGGGCGAGCGAGAGGTTGCGGCCCCCGGCCACTCCCAGCTCGGTGAGCCCGGCGTCGTCGAGCCCGCGCAGGTCGTACTGCGCGGCGGACTCGTAGTGGCCCTGCGGCACGAGGGTGTCGTAGTGCGGTTCCTCGTCGTGCAGCTCTTCGATCGTCGCGTTGAACCGCGTCGAGGCGATCAGGTCCCGCAGCTTCGGCGACGCCGACCGGTAGCTGGTCGCGACCTTGCCGGCCCTGGCCTTCACGCCGAGCAGCCCGCACACGGTGATGATCGAGTCGCTCTCGTTGTCGACCACGCCGCGCTTGTAGGCGACCTGCACGGCGCCCGCGTCCAACGGCTGGTCCAGCGAGACCTCGACGTCGAGCTGGTCGCCGAGCACGGCGGCCACCTCGGTCAGCGCGGCCGGGTCCGGCGCGCCCTCGAACTCGACGTAGTAGTCGCGCCACACCTCGAGGTCGTCGAGCTCCCACGATCGGCCGAGCTCACGGATGTCGGGCTCCGCGATGCCCGCGGAGCGAACCGAGAACTTGTGGATCAACAATCCTCCTGGAGCTGAACGGTCGGAGCCAATTGTCCTGGGAGGCGACCGCGCTCGAGCAGGCACCCAGGCAACCGGGCGAGGCCGCACTGCGACACATGCAGCACCCTAGGCGGTGAGGCCGTTCCGACCCTCATCGGCGGAGCGCGACGCGCGTCACTCACACGCGCGAAAAAGGCTCGCCACCGTTCCCCGAGTCGGGGGACCCTGGCGAGCGACGAGCAGAAGATGATATGGCTCGCTGAATTCCGAGTGGACCGGAATTCAGATTGGCAACTTTTTGTCCATCCATTGGCATTGATCGCGAGAATCAGCCCACTCATCGGTCACCAGACGCATCTGTTCCACGAAAATCTCACCCAACTCGGTGAGCGTCCCGGACGCGGCCAAAGAACGGATCGCGGCGCGGGTGGCGCTACTCCAGCGGTCGAATTCCGCGCGCGCTTCCCGGTCGTCGTACCTACTCCAGAAAGCGGACACGGCAAGATGCGCGTATACGCCCTGCAGAACGGCGACGGGTGGGCGGGGATCCCTGCGCCAGGCCACGCTCATGCGGCGCGGGGAAAGGCTGTCGACCAAAGGAAACAGGTCCAGCAACGCGGACAGCTTGCCGTGCTGCACCTCGTGCGCGAGCGCCACGGCCATCACGCGCGGGTCGTCCGGCAGGGACATCGCGACGCAGCCGAACGCGTTCGCGAAGGTCAGCGCGGCGTGGCCGGAGCCGGACGTGGAGAGCGGGGTGAGCACGGACAGCGTCGCCGCGACCTCCTCCGCCACCGGGCGGTGCCGGTCCACGAGCAGGCACCAGGCCACGGAGAGGCGCTCCCACCAGCGGCTTTCCTCCCCCAGCGGCAGGGTGTCGTGGGCGCGGACCTGGTCGGGGAGGTTCTGCTCACCGGTGCCGTCGACCACCAGCGTCAGCCTCAGGCCGTCGTGTTCGGCGTGCAACCGGCCCACCGGCCGCCAGTGCTCGGTGGCGCCGGACAGGTCGCTGTGCGCCACGCCGTCGGACGCGAAACTGCCTCCCTCCGTGGTCACGACGCGCACCGGGCGTGAGGTCACGGGGCGGAACGTGCCCAACGACGGCAGCACCACGGCGACCGCGCCTGGTATCTCCACCACTGCTCCCGCCTGCAACCGGGCCGTCGTGCGCACCGCCCACGCGCCCACCCTCGGATAGTCCAGAACAGCGCACATCGCCGCCGTCGGCACGGCTCTGAGCTGCTCGTACGCTGTTCTGGCCACGGCGGCGGCCGGGTGCCGGGCGCGCTCGGCCAGGTCGACCATGGCGTGGACGAGCAGGAGGGTCCGGCTGCGGCGCACCTCGGCGAGCAAGGCCACGGCGGCCGGTCCGCCACCGCCCCTCGCCAGTGCGGCGAACATGGCCGGATCCATCTCGTGCGTGGTCATCGCACGGCCCTGGACAAGGCCGCGACGTCCCGCGTCAGGCGGTCTCTCACGTGCGAGATCAGGGCGTAGAGGTCCGCGCAGTACACGGACGGGTTGAGGAACGAGCCGGCCCGGTAGCGGTGCGCGTACACCCCGCCTCCGCACACTTCGCGCAGGTCACAGGCCTCACAGGCGGCGGACAGACGCGTGTTCTGCTGGGCGATCACGCCAGGGGCGCGCAGCGCGTCGTCCAGTGACGAGGAGCCGATGTCCAGACCGGTCGCGGCGGCGCCCTCGAACGCCGAGGTCAGCATGTCCGAGACCTCGATGGCGCCATCGGTCTCGATCACCACTGTGGCGGGCGCGGAGGTGCCGAAGCCCTCGACCGCCGACCGTCCGCCCAGCAGCACGTTGATGATCTCCGCGAAGCCCCTGACCTGCGTCTCACCGCCGGAGTACCAGCGGTCGAACACCGCGATGAGCCAGTCCGCGTAGGACCCGGCGGGCGGTGGCGAGGACCAGTTCGCGTTCGGCAGCAGGAAGTCCACGGCCGGTGGCGCGAACGGCAGCAACGCCTCGTACGTCCGCACCGGGTCGTTCGCGAGGTCGATCGTGCAGAGCAGGCCGCCGTAGATCGACCGTCCGGCGAGCAGGCGCACCGCCGCGGCCGCCGCGTCGTAGCTGCCGCTGCCGTCGGGGCGGCGACGGTGCCGGTCGTGCGCCTCCTTGTCGCCGTCGAGGCTCACGCCGACACGAACTCCCAGGTCAGCGAGCACGTCAACGGTCGGTGCGTCGAGCAGGACACCGTTGGTCTGCATCGCGAACCGCACCGGCGCCACCGCCCCGATGACATGCACGGCCTCGGCCAGACGTGCCACACCGGCCAGCAACGGCTCACCGCCGTGGAACACCACCTCGACTTCGGAGAGCCCGTGCGCGCGTACGTGCTCCTCGATCCGCAGCGCCACCTGACGCACGATCTCCGGCGACATGGTGCGGTCGCGCAGCCGCCAGCGCTGGTCCCGCATCGTGTAGACGTAGCAGTGATCGCACGCCAGATCGCACCGCGCGTGCATCTTGAGGATCACCTGCCGGAATGGTCGCCCCATGCCGCACCGCTTCCGCCACGATTGATGGAATCTCCGCCCAGGTGGCCGATCGACACACCTCGCGGCTCCCCCGATAATGCCGGACACCAAACTCATCGGAGTGAAGAATCCACCCAATTAGATTGGGTCGCCCGCTAACACGTCAAGGCCACTCCGAGACTCTACTATTGTCTGGCACCGCAAAGGGGCGGAGATGGGACGGTGCCGGACGCATGACGGAGCAGCACGCCAGCCTGAAGTCTGATCTGGTCGATCTGAGCGGGGTGGATTTTGATCAGCTCGACGCACTGCCGTCGTCGGTTCTGACCAGATCTCTTCACCGGGTGCTGCGGGAAAACGCGTCGAACGCGGACCACTACGCGGCCTTCCAGAACACGATCTGACGAGAGCTCACCGTGGAGCGAGGATGACCGACGATCGACCACCGCCCGGCAAACCGAGGATCGTCGCGTTCACGTCGCCGACGAACGGCGTCTGGCGCACCGAGGTGGTCGCGAACGTCGCGTGGACGCTCGCCGCGGCGGGCAGGCGCGTGGCGATCGCGGACTGGGGCAGCGACGCCCCGCACGTGCACGACTACCTCCAGCCGTTCCAGACCCGCGTGCTGACCGTCCAGGAACTGCTCGACGAGGTCCTGGACGACACGAGGTTCAGCACGCCCGCACGGCACCTGCTCTTCGACGAGAAGGTCTACCCGCGGATGGAGGCGCGGCGCTACGAACTGCCGGGCGGCCTCGGGCGGATCGACGTCCTCGCCTCACCCGAGCCGGGCACGCCGGTGCGCGGGTTCGATCCGGCCGACCGCGACCTCGGCGAGGTCGAGACGCTGCGGGCGGGCATCCAGCGTTCGGTCTACGACCACGTGCTGATCGACTCCCCCGCGCCGCTGTCGCCGGAGCTCGCCGCCAAGATGGCGCGCCTGTGCGACGTGGTCGCGCTCTGCTTCGAGCCGCTGAACAGCAGCATCCGGCAGGCCGCGTGGTTCGCGGGCGAGGTCTGGGACGCCGCCCCGGTCAGCATCCGGGTGCTCGCCGTGCCGGTGCGTCACGACGAGACGGACAAGGACAAGGCCGAACGCACGCTCACCGTCGTCGGCGCGGCGTTCCACTCGTTGCTCACCCACGAGACGGACGAGTTCGGCAGGACCATGTCCGCCGAGGTGGTGGGAATCCCGCCGCACGACGCCAGTTCGCTCGCGGAGACGCTCGCCGTGCTGGCCAGCGACGACCCCGCACAGCCGGAGGCGTACCAACGACTCGTCGCGGCCCTCGGTGGCACAGCGGCCGGAACACCGCGCACGCTCACGGTGGACCTGCTGGAGAGCTACCGGCGCAGTGTCGGCCTGTTGCCCACCCTCGTCGCACTGGAGTGGGCGCCGCGGGACCGGCCGTGGGCGGACTGGGTGCGTTCGCAGCTGATCGTCGCCGGGGCGCAGGTGGCCGACAGCACGGAGGTCCCCGGCACCACGCTCGTGCGCATCTGCTCGAAGCACCCGCTGCCACCCTCGACGGCCGGCGGCAGGACGATCGCGATCACCGTCGACGAGACCGAACTGCCGCCAGGACTGGCCTCGGCGACGCACGTGCCGCTGGCCGGCGTGGACGAGATCACCTCCCGCACCCGCGTGCTCGAAGCGCTCTCGTTCGTGCCGGGCCCGGCCGGCTCCGGCACCCGCTTTCCCCGTGCCGTCAGCAGGAACCAGCGCACCCTGCCGACCAGGCTCGGCCTGTTCGCCGGACGGGGCGCCGAGCTGGAGGCGATGCGGGACGACCTCGCCGGAGCGGACCTGCCGCGCACGTGGTGGCTCACCGGTGCCGACGGCGTGGGCAAGAGCGAACTGGTCAAGGAGTACGCCCACCGGTTCGAGTTCGACTACGAGCACGTCTGGTGGATCCCCGCGGCCGACCGGATGACGATCACGGCGAGCCTCGCGAAGCTGGCCCGCGTACTCGGCGTCCCTGCGGAGAACCAGGTCACCCAGAAGGTGCTGGACCTGCTCGGCAGGTCCGACGAGTCCAAGCGCTGGCTGCTCGTCTACGACGGCGCGGACGAGCCGGGTGTGCTCGACGGACTGGTGCCCACGCGCGGCTGCGGCCACGTCGTCGTCACCTCGCGGTCGCGGCCCGCCGACGTGGACGCCGTGACCCTCGGCCCGTTCACACCGGACGACAGCGTCGAGTACCTGCGCGCCTCCCTCGACCACGTGGGGGAGGCGGACCTCCGCGAGGTCGCGGACCGCGTCGCGCACCAGCCGCTCGCGCTGCGGCTCGCGCGGGCGTGGATCGTCCAGACGGCGCGCCTGGCGCGGCAGCAGGCCGACTCCAGGGAGAACGCCGAGATCCGTGCGGCACAGGAGTTCTGCGCCCTCTCCGACGCGCTCGGCGACGGCCCGGCCATTCCGCGCACGGTCCAGCTGACCGTGAACACCCTGCAGCAGCACGAACTCGGGCGTTCGGTGCTCAGGGTCGCCGGGGTGTGCTCGTTCCTCTCCCCCGACGGCATCGCATTGTCGTTGCTGCACAAGGTGTCCCTGCTCGCGGCGGTGTCCGATTCGCTGGACGACGTCGAACTCGACGGCATGCTGTGGCACGGCGTCTGCTACGGGATGTTCCACGTCTCGTGGCGCCGTCCGGGCGTGGTGGCCGCGCATCCGCTGCTTCTCTCGCACATCGCCGCGCTCACGTCCGACGAGGAACTCGCCGCCATCCGCGCGGCCGTGCAAGAAGGTCTCGCCGTGATCGCGCCGTCCGAGAGCGAACTCGACCAGGCGTGCGCCGGCGAGTTGCAGGAGCTGGGCAAGCACATCGTGCCGAGCGGCGCACCGTTGTCGGACTCCCTTCCGGTGCGCCGCTGGCTGGTCAGTCAGATGGGCCACTTCCTGCGCGAGGGCGACCAGGAGGCGTGGCTGTTCGCCACCGCGTTGTGCGAGCAGTTGCTGGAGCGCTGGCCGGAGGAGGACGCGCCGGGCCTGCGCATGCGGTTGCGGTTCCACCTCGGCAACCTCTACCGGTACCTCAACCAGCCGATCAACGCGCTCACGGTCGACGAGAGGCTGCTCGCGGACCAGCGCCGGATCCTCGGCCGTGAACACCCCAGGACGTTGCGCACCGCACGCGGTGTGGCGCACGGGCAACGGGTGCTCGGCCTGTTCACGGAAGCGCTGATCGAGGAACAGGCGACCGTGCGGGGACTGCGCCGGGTGCTGGGCGACTACCACCCGGACACGTTGCGGGCGACCAACAACCTGGCCCAGTCGCTGTTCCTCGCGGGCGAGCCCGGTCAGGCGCTGGAGGTGCAGCGCACCAACAGGGACCGCCGGCGCGAGGTGCTCGGGCCCGACCACCTCGACGTCTGGTGGTCGGCCTGCAGCATCGGCACCTACCTGCGCGAGCTGGGCCGCTACGACGAGGCGTGGAGCGAGCTGCAGACGGCCAAGCAGCGGGTGGCGCAGCTGCCGGGGGCGCCCCGGCACCTGCTGCGGATCAAGTGGAACCAGGCGATCATCCTGCGGCGCAGGGGCGAGAGCTCCAACGCGAAGGCCGCGACGTGGGAGGTGCTGACCGACTACCGCCAGACGTTCGGCGAGGACCACCCCGACACGAGGGCGTGCAAGCTCAGCTTCGCCGCGGACCACTTCGCGGTGGGCGAGTTCGACGTCGCGGTCGACCAGGCGCGCGAGTGCCTGAACGGCTACTGGCAACGCACCGGGCCGTTCCACGCGTTCTCCCTGATGTGCCAGCTCGACCACGCGATCTTCCAGCACTGGCTGGGAAACGCGCCCGAAGTGGCGCTGCTGTCGGTCAAGGAGGCCCGTGCCGGTCTGATCACCAGGCTCGGCGACGTGCACCCGTGGGCGCTGGCAGGACGTCTCGCGCACGCCGTGGTGCTCGGGCGGACCTCGGACACCGACCTCGGCCGGCAGCTGCTCGTGGACGTGCACGACGACTGCGTGGAATACCTCGGGGCGATGCACCCGACCACGACGACCGCGGCGGCGAACCTGGACGCGTCCGCGAACGAATGGCAATGCGTAGTGCTCGACGTACCGGAGATGTGAGGAGGCGGTTGAAGTGACTGGACCACATGTGCACAAAGGGCCGCACGTCGACGCCACGTGGGACGACGTCGTGGAGACGATGCACGAGGCGATGACGGGCGAACACCTGTTGTGCCACCTCGGGCATTACACGGACGGGCGGATGGACATCGCCGTCGACGTGCTGGGCCGGGAACCGGATCATCCGGAGTGCGACCGCGACGAGTACGTGCGGACCGCGCGCCGGCTCAGCACGTTCGTGAGCGAACTGGAGCGCGAGTTGCTCCCGGTGCGCACCGGTTCGTTGATCAGGGTGGTGCTGCAGGCCGCCACCGGCGCGGTGTACTGCGACTCGGTGGTGCCCGACCAGCACGTGATCGCGTTCCTGCGCAACGAGGAGCAGCCGGAACCCGTGACGTGGAGCGAGATCCCAGCGGTGCGCGTCGCGGACAAGCGCACCACCGAGGTGGCGACCTCGTTGCGGCTCAGGCTGTCCAGGCAGGCCCTGAACCTGGGCGGCTGGCTCACCGAACGGCTGCCCGACGCGGACGCCGACCCCGCGCTGGTGCCCGTCGCGCCACCCGGCGCGGTGCACACCTCCGGGAACCTCGGCGGCCCGGTCCCCGAGCAGTGCCAGAAGGTCGTCGATCCGCGCGACCTGCACCTCGTGTCGTGGTGGGTCGACGACGAACCGGTGTTCACCGTCGACGTGTTCGAGGACCCGAAGGTGCGCCGGTTCTTCAACGAGAGCATCAGCATCGCGCAACGCCGGCGGTTCTACGACGCGCTGGGCGGCAGCCTGCCCTCGATCGTCACGCAGTTCGGCCGGATGTGCCGCCAGGCGCTGGGCGGCAAGCTGGAACGCGCGGTGCTGGACGTCGAGCAGGGCGCGATCTACTACCTGCGCGTGCGGGCGCGCCAGTACCTGGTCGGCGTCACGCTGAACCAGAACGAGGTCTCGCCGTCCGACGACAAGATCGCCAGGCTCGGCGTCACCGTCCGGTCCTTGTGATGACGACCGGTGCGTTCAGCGCGACGATGCGGCGCCTGCTGCTGCTCCTGGTGGCCGTCGGCGCCGGCTGGGCGCTGGCCCGCGGCACCGGCCTGGACGACCTCCCCTCGTCCGGCTGGTACTTCACCGCCGCGACGGCGTTGCTCGCGATCGGCCTGTACAACAGCACTTTCGGCATCGACATCGCGGACGTCCGGCGGCACCTGCGCATCGTCGTCACCGCGGTGACCCTGGGTGTGCTGGTGAAAGCCGCGCTGATCGCGACGGTCATGTGGCTCGCGTTCTCCTCCCCCGCGTACCTGGTGCTGGGGATCGCGGTCGCGCAGATCGACCCGCTGTCCACGGTGGCGGCGATGGGCTCGTCACGGTTGTCGAAGCGGGCGAAGAGCGTGCTGGCGGCGTGGGCGGCGTTCGACGACCCGATCACCATGCTGCTCACCATCTACCTCTCCGCGCTGGCGTTGCGGGCGCAGGGTGCGACGGGCGGGGCGCTGGCGCAGGGCGGGCTGTTCTCCTTCGGCACCAACGTGATCGCGAACCTCCTGCTCGCCGCCGCCGGTGTCGGCCTGTGGTGGCTGCTGTCGAGGATCAGGCCCGAGCGCGTGCGGCTGGTGGCCCAGCTGGTGCTCGTGGCGGCCGTGCTCGCGGTCGGCGTGTGGCAGTTCCTGCTGCTCGGGGTGGCGATCGTCGGTCTGGTGGCGCGGCCACCGATCGCGGCCGTGCTCGACCGGATCACGCAGGCGGCCTTCCTGACGGCCTCGGTGCTGCTGGGGTTCCTGCTCGTCGGCGGTGTCCTGGTGCCGCAGGGCGTTGTGCTGGGGCTGGCCGCGTTCGGCTCGCAGGTGCTGGTGGGGCTGGTGATCACGGGCGGGCTGGGGCGCAGGGACCGCACCTACATCGCGTTCGCGCAGCAGAACGGGATCACCGCGATCATCCTGGTCCTGTTGCTGGAACCGGACTTCCCCGGCACCGCGGCCGTGGTCGCGCCGGCCATCCTGGTGATCAACACCTTGCACGGCGTGTTCACCGGGTTCTGCGAGAACTACAGCGACGCCCTGGTACGGCGGTTCATCGACCCTCGCCCACCGAGTCGAGCACGGCCGCCTGGACTTGGCCGCTCAGAAGGTTGAACACCTCCTGCGCCTCACCGACCTGGGGCGGCAGCAGCACGGAGCCGTCGACCAGGTGCGGGCCGAACCCGTCGAGATCTTCGAGCCGGTAGAACGGCACGTACTCGTAGACCGTGTCGTACGCGCGGCACAGCGCGCTGAGCCGGTCCTTGTCGACCGGGTAGGGACCGCCGGACGAGCTCGGCACGTACGAGCGGTACCACTCGTTGATGCTGTCCCGGAACGTGATCAGCAACGTGCGCAGCATCGCGCCCACCCCGACAGCGGAGAACAGGTGCGGCGACCGCAGCTGCCCGCGCACCGCGACCCGCGCGTCGATGGCGTTCGCGGCGTCACCGGCGGCGGCCGCGAACATCGTCCGCAGCGTCGCGTCGACCTGGTCCAGTCCGTCCAGAAGGGACTGTGCGGTGGTGAACAGCACCATCACCGGCGGTGGCAGGCGCAACGGCGGGGACTCGGGCGCGTGGGCCGTCCGGTCAGCGGTGCTCAGTTCGGTGAGCTCGCGCTGGATCTGGCCGAGCGAGCGTTCCGACGAGGAACGCATGGTGGTCAACGTCTTCAGCGCCTGTTCGAGCATCCGCTGGGTGTTCGCCTGCTGCCTGCCCAGGCGCCGGAACCGTTCCTCGCCCAGCACCAGCGCGTCGTCGCGGTCGAGCGTCCGCAGCTGCCGTTCCAGCACCGACGACAGCGTTTCGGTGAACGTCCAGTGGTCGTAGGAGATCGGCTCCTCGCTGAACGCCTCGCCCAGCTCGGTCACGAAGTCGGCGTTGAGCAGGCCCACGACGATCAGCAGCACCTGCCGTTGCTCGGCGGCCGTCTGCAGGAACGTCGCCCTGCCGACGAGCGCGTCGCAGTCGCCCTGGGTCAGCACGGCGTCGGTGAGCACCAGGGCGCAGCCGGCGCCCTCCTCGTCGCCGTAGGGCACCCAGTAGTCGGCCCGCGAGTCCGTCTGCGGATCCATCCAGTGGTCGCGTTCGTAGTTCAGGCCGAGCGCGGCCAGCACCTGGCGGATCTCGTTGCGCACGTGGTCGGTGGTGCGCGCGCCCGCCTGCTCCCTGGCGACCTTGCGCACCATGGCCTCGGTGACGAGCGCCCTGGACGGGTCGCGCGGGCTCAGGTCCATCGCGTGGCGGTAGAGATGGCTGCACAGCCTGATGATGCGGCGCGCGTTGCCGTCGGTGAGCTTCACCAGGTACCGCACGGTGTCCTCGGTGAACGGGTGCAGCACCCGGCCGCGGCCGATCGCCTCCTGGCTCTGCCGGATGTACTCGATCGCGTTCTCTGAGGTCAGCGGCGAGATCAGGATCGTGCGGCCGATGCGTTGCTGCACCGTGCCGCCCAGCTCGTCGAGGTAGTCGGGCAGTCCGGCGAGGACCAGCAGTGCCTGCGCGCCCGCGAAGACCTTGATCAGCTTCTCGAACGCGTCGACGGCGTTCTCGCTCGGTTTCCGGGTGGCCGACACGACCTTGTTCATCTCGTCGACGGCCAGCATGAACTTCTGCCCGCGCGTGCTGTAGAGCAGGGCGATGACGCCCATGGCCTCCAGCGCGAGCTCCTCCGTGGCGATCGGGGTGTCGACGCCGCGGTCGACCAGCACCGGATCCGGGTGGTGGCCGGACAACCACTCCCAGGCGGCGTCGGCGAAGTCGTGCCGCAGCAACAGGGGCAGGACGATGCCGAACGCGCGGTTGCGGGTCACCGCCTCCAGCCGCTGACGCAGGCTCGCGAGGTACTTGCTGCCCATGAGGTTCAGCCGGTCGGAGACCTCGACGGGGTCGACCTCACCGCCCCGCAACAGGACCGCGATCTCGGCGGTGAGCTCCGACTCCCCCAGCGCGTCGGCGAGCACGTCGGCGTAAAGCTCCCGCACACGCGCGCAAACGTCGTCGCGGCGCAGTTCCGAACCGATGAGCTGCTTGTAGAGGTCGACGAACGTCGCCGGCCTCGCCTCCAGGAACGCGACCCTCGGACGCCACTCCTCCGGCACGCTCAGGGCGTGGTGCAGCACCGCGCCGACGAGGTGGCTCTTTCCCGTGCCGTACTCGCCGACGACGGCGATCACGGTCCCTGCGGGCAGCGTGGACGGCCGCAGGAAGCTGTCGACGATGCTGATGGCCTCGGTGATGGACGGCGTGGGGATCGAGACCGTGCCGTCCTTGAACTCGCGCGGCTTCGCGACGGCGGCCATGAGGAACGGATTGTCACTGGGGGCTGGACCCGGATGCTCGCTCATCACGTCGTTCCCCGCCTGAAGTAGAAATCAGTGATGGTGTTGTAGGTCACCTCGCCCGTCAGGCCGGAGCCTAACGGACCCGAATTCGCGCCTTCAGCCAGAATCTCCTCGAACAGCCGGAAGAGGAGATTGTGTAGCTCACCGATCGAGAACTCTTTCGCCGCGATCACCGCACGTATCGTTTCTTTTGACACGAACGGGTAAACCTCGCCATCCGATCGGTGGCCGTTGCGCGCCTGCACGAACGCCCATCCGTCGTCCGGCTCCAGTTTGCCGACCTCCAGCTGGATGGGGACCGATCCCTGGCTGGCGCTCCTGATCTTCGCCCAGTGCCCCCGCACCGCCTCCACCTGGCGGCTTTCCGCGAGGAACACGAGGTTGCGGTGCGTCCAATGCGCGTAGCTCTCGACTTCCTGCTCAAGTTCGGTGCGCGGCAGAAGAATCACCACGGCGGTGTTGCCCAGCACGAAGTTGCTCAGGTAGCGGTATTTGAGCTTGAGCGTGCGTTCCCGCAGCTCCTCCCGATGTTTCGGCAGGAGCATGTCGCGGTTCTCCAGCTCGTCGATCAGGCACTGGTAGACCGCTTTTTCCCGTTCTTCGACGGTATCGCTGTCGCGGCAGGCGTCCACGAAGGAGAACACCAGGCATTGGCCGTCGTTCTGCCGCAGAACGGACTTCAGGTGAGTGGCGCACCGGTTGAGCAACGAACTCTTGCCGCACCCGTCCCAGCCGAGCGCCACCACGAGCCGTCCGTTGGCCCTGATCTTCGCCGCGTTCCCGATCGAGGCCTTGAACTGCTCGAACGCGACCAGGGTGTGGTCGACCGGCACGTAGAAGTCCTCGTGCGTCGGATCGGTGTGGGGACAGAGCGGGCCGGGGCCGTCGCCACCGAGCGGAACGAGGTAGGGGTTCAAGCGCGCGCCCCCTCACCGAACTCGGGCGCGAACAGCTTCTCCGCGTCGGCGGGACGTTCCAGCGCGCGGGCGAGCACTTCGGCCCTGCCGTCGAGTTTCGCGGCCGCCGCGTTAAGTGCAACGGCACGGGGTCGCAGCTCGGTCCGGTCCCGGTCGAACTGCCAGCCGCTCGCCACGTCGTCGCCGAACGCCATGGCCTCGTCTCGCAACAGCTTCGGCGCCGTCCAGTCCGGCCACAGCAACGCCGTCACCGCGAACTGGTTGGCGAGCAGGTCGCGCTTGCGCCACAGCGCCGCGGCCGACGGTGGAGTGCCGTCCGTGCTGCCCTTGAGCTGGACGTCGCAGTACTCGCGCACGGCGGCGACGAACTCACTGGCGGCCGTGCGCAACGAGACCGCCTGCGCTTTGCCTCTCGTGCGGTCCTCACGCCGGTTCGCGGAGAACCAGGCCAGCCACGCACCGACCAGCGCGGAGAAAAGGCTCGTCGCCACCGTGACAAGGGTGGACACCCAGCCCGGCGTCGAACTCGGCGACGCGGGCTTCATCACCGGCTCCGCGAGAGCGTTGCAGGCCTTGACGAAATCCGCCCGGCGCTGATCCCGCCATTCGTCGAAAGAGAGCGTTTTACCGCCCACCACCACTCGATTTCCAAAAGACGTGGAATCCGCGAGCTTCAACGCGACGGCGGCCTCCAACGTTTCCGACTGCCTCCCCTTGGCCGCGCAATGGGCGACGGCGGCGTCGGAAACCGTTGGGGCGGAACCACATCCGGTCAACAGGAACAGCAGGAGGAGGAGCGTCACCCGGCCGGGCATGCGACCTCCCCACGTCCGAATTCGTCAGCGCACACGCCCTGCATGTCGTTCCCGCTTCCACCCGCGTAACGCCGCGACACCGATCGTGTACGTGTTTACGCGCAAATTCGATAGCTTCGCCTTGAAGAGGCCGTCAATTGACCCCGAACGGACTACCGGAGTAACACGGGGCAACGGCTTGTCCACTGATTCGGGGGACCCACTTGCAGCAACACGACCTGAAGATCCCGGCTGACGGCCTGAGCCAGACCGCCCTCTACACCGCCTGGGTGCGGCACCGGGAGGCCGAGCACCCGCGGCCGTTGTTCACCGACCCGCTGGCGACCTTCCTCCTCGCCGAACTGAAGGACCACCCGACGTCCCCCGCCGTGGCCGCGTTCATCGAGCAGATGAAGGTCACCTCCAGCGGCTTCCCGTCGTACCACGTGGTGCGCACCCGCTACTTCGACGACCGGATCGGGGACGCGCTGGACAGCGGCGTGCGGCAGGTCGTGACGCTCGCGGCGGGCGTGGACGGCCGCACGGCGCGCCTGCCGTGCCCGCCGGGAACCCGCTGGTTCGAACTGGACCTGCCGGACATGACGGAGTTCAAGACGGCACTGGTGGCGCGATCCGGCCTGACCTCCGCGTGCGAACGGATCGGGGTGGCCGCCGACCTCACGACGGACTGGACGGCTCCGTTGCGCGCGGCCGGCTTCGACCACGCCCAGCCGACCGCGTGGCTGGTCGAGGGCGTGCTGATGTACCTGACGCCGCAGGAGGGTGACGCGCTGCTGGCCGCGGTGACGGCGCTGTCCGCACCCGGCAGCCACCTGTTCCTCGAGCACCTGCAGGTCTCCATGCTCAGCGAGCAGGGCACGCAGGTGCGCGGTGGCCTGGACAAGTACGGCGTGACGTTCCGCTCGGCCCGCGACGACATCGCGGACTGGCTGGGCGCCGCGGGCTGGCGGGCGAACGCGCACGCGGGCGTGGATCCCGCGATCGGGCACGGCAGGTCGGTCGCACCGGTGCCGGCCGCGTGGCTCGCGGCGGCGACGCTCAACTCCGCGGGCGCCGTACCTCGGCCGGAGCGACCGTCATGACACGGTGCCTTTGACGAGGTGCTCCGCGACCAGGTGGACGATCAGCCGGACGACGGGAGGGCGGGTGGCGTTCGCGAGGAGGAACGCACAGCCGACGGCCATCAGCGAGATGGCGACCATCGCACCGATGTCCACAAAGGATCCAGACGGCTCACGCCCCGCTCGCGGCCGCGGAGCCGAGTTCCAGCGCCCTGGCGGATCCGCCATCATCGCGGAATCGGATCGTCGCGGCAGGCAACCATCCAGGTGGCCCGACTGGTAGGAGCCAATGACGGACTGAGGCGAAAGGCCGTGAAGTGGTGCGCTCACCTGAGGGGTTCGAGGAGTTCGTGGCGATCGCGTCGCCACGGCTGCTGCGGACGGCTTTTCTGCTGACGCGGGACGCGGGGCACGCGGAGGACCTGCTGCAGACCGCCCTGGCGCGGGCGTGGCGGTCCTGGAATCGCATAGACGGCGATCCGGAACCGTACGTGCGGCGGATCATCGTGAACTCGCACGCCACCTGGTGGCGGCGCCGGTGGAGAGGTGAGGAACCGACCGCCGACCTGCCGGAACGACCGGGTGAGTCCCCGCAGAACGCGGTGGACGAGCGCGAGTGGCTCTGGCAGGCGCTGGGCCGGTTGCCCCGCAGGCAACGCACCGTGCTGGTGCTGCGGTTCTACGAGGACCTCACCGAGGTGCAGGTGGCCGGGCTGCTCGGCTGTTCCGTCGGCACGGTCAAGAGCCAGGCCAGCAAGGCGCTCGCCAAGCTCCGGCTCGACGACACGATCACGTTCGAAGGGGTGCGGCGATGAACCTGACGGACCTCAGCGAGGTGCTGCGCGACCGCGCCGCGCTCGCCGACTCCTCCCACGAGGCACGGATGGCGGGCGTGCGGGCCAGGGTTGCGGCCACCAGGCGCCGTCGTGCCGTCGCCGGGGCCGCCTTCGTCGTGCTCGCGCTCGTCGGCGTCGTCTACGCGCTGCTCCCCCGTGCCGCGGAGCCCGAACCCGCTGTGCCGCCGCGCAGTCTGCCGGAGTACCAGTACGGGACGCGGCTGCTCACGCAGTCCTGGGGAGATCTGCCGTCGACCAGCGTCACCGTTCGGTTCGTGCCGAAGTCGCTGGACCTCATGATGTTCACCAAGTGCGACATCGGACCGAACGAGCAGCTGCTCATGAGCACCACCGTCAACGGCCACCCGTTCGAGGACCGCAACACCTGCGGCTCCGCGACCAGCACCGACTGGGGCGCCCTGGGCGTCGTGCCGGGACAGCCGTCCGTCATCACGCTGACCATCGACGGCAAGCAGGGCAGCGGCACCTCCGGCACCGCCGGCCCTCCGCCGGTGTTGCCGCTGCCGGAGAACGGCTCGTTCGCCCTCGGTGTCGGCGAGGCGGTACCGGTGAGCGAGTACCCGTTCCCACCACGCCCCCAGACGTTGGAGACGCTCCGGCCGGGCTTCGCGGAGCCGGCGATCGAGGTGCGGTCCGACGCGGCGGACCCGGCCGCGCGGAAGGAGATCACCGCCGAATGGCCGGGCAACAACCTGATACAGGCGCAGATGAACACGCCCGGCAGGCTCCGGGTGCTCATCAACGACGTCGAGGTCATCGACTACTCGACCTGGTCCTACTTCGTGGGCAGCACCCAGACCGGGCCCGACGACTGGACGACGCGACACGGGCTCCAGGTCTCCGAGGGACAGCAGGTGAAGATCACCGTCATTCCCGAACGCACCACGGGCGAGTGGGAGGTGACGTTCATTCCGCGATGACGGCGGATCAGGGTCACTCGTACCGGGGCAGGAACGTCCGCAGGTCCAGCGCCGCGAGCCAGCGGCGCCACCTCGGCACCGTCGCGCGCATCCGGTTCCTGGTCTCCCGCACGGCCGCCCAGTACGCGTCCACGGCGGCCTGGTCCGGTGTGCCGGGGCCGAACACGTGGGCGTCCGCGTGCACGGCGAGACCGCGCAGGTCGAACCGGGCGAGCACGGCCGCCTGCTGACGCCGGGTCAGTCCTCGCGGCACCTTCGCTCCCAGGTCGCGGGCGTGGTCGACGACCTCGCGCCAGCCGGTGGCGAACCTCGTCGTCGGACTTCCGCGAGTCCTCCTCCGGTGGCGCCGCAAGGATTTCACGCCCACGAGCAGGCCGATCACCGTGGCGATCGGGAGCAGCACCGAGCCGAGCATGATCAGGAGGTCCCTGAGCCACGACGGCAGGAACGGCTGGTCGATCGGGCCGGTGCCGACCCCGGCCGCGTCCGCACGGCTCGCGTCCACGAGCGAGCTGGGCATCTTCACGGTGTTCGGCGGCGGCACCACCGAGGCGTCGGTGTTCTCGATCTCCTGCGGTGGCTGGTGGTCCGGCTTCTTCGACCGGTCGGGCATGTACTCGGTGTTGGGGACGACGGCCCACGTGCCGTCCGCGAGGTGGATCTCCACCCACGCCTGCACGTTCTCGCCGCGCACCACCCCGCCGGAACCGGGCAGCGCGCCCAGGACGACCCTGGCCGGCATGCCGATCTCGTTGGCCACCAACGCGTACGCGGCGGCGTACTGCTCGTCGTTGCCCGCCGGCCGCTTGGCGTTGAAGAACGCCGTCAGCCTGGACGTGCTGTGTCCCGGCAGGTACTCCGTCTCGCCGGGACCGCCGTCGGTGTAGGCGCCGTTGTCGCGCAGGTACGTGGCGGCGGCCTTCAGGCGCCCGGCGATCGTCGTCGCGTCACCGGCCCACTTCGCGACCTTGCTCCGCACGAACGCCAGGTCACCGGTGCGCACCGACGGTCGTCCGAACGGCTGGGCGTCATCCGGGATCCCCTGCGCCACAAGGACTGTGCGCAACGCGTAGGTGTCGCCCTCGCGCAGCCGGTCGGCGACGATGCCGGACGCCGTCGCGAGGTTGTAGCGCAGGTTCTCGGTGTGGCCCGCCTTCCGGTCGCCGGCGAACGCGATCTCCCGCGCGCGCCCGGCCGTCGGCAGCCACGCGCTCAGCTCGTCCGCCGTCGCGTAGGCCGCTTCGATCCTGATCGTCACGTCCGCCTCGGTACCAGCACCGATGACGGGGATTCGCGCGCCGACGCGTTGGAAGTTGTTGCGCTGCAACGGCCCTGCGATACCGGACGGATCGTTGGTCGCACCCCACACCCGGCCGTCGTAGCCGTCGAGCGTGGCGATCCGGACGCGTTCGCCCTCCGGTAGTCCCTGCACGGTGAAGAGCGTCTGGTCCCAGAGCTGGTTGGCGTCCTTGGTGTGCTTGCGATAGCCGACCAACGGGCTCGCGTACGCACCGATCTCGAACGGCGGCTCCACGTAGTTGCGCAGCACCAGCCGGTCCGCGCTGCCGGTGCCGGGCAGCACCGGCGCGGCCAGCAACGCGAGCCCCGCGGCGGCACCCACCAGCACCACCGCGGTCACCGATCGCATCCCGCGGACGCGCGCCCCGGTGCGATGCCGGGCCGCCCGCACCGCGAGCCAGCCCGTGCCGCCGGCCGCGAACGCCGCTCCGAGCACGCCGGCCGCTTCTCCGGTGCCGAGCAGGATCACCGCGGCGAGCACGGCGATCGGCGCGCCGATCGGGGCCGCGCTGAGCTTCACCCGGCGGGCCAGCGTGAACCCGCCGGAGCCGCAGAGCAGGCCGAGGATGTACGGGATCACCAGCAACGGGCCGGAGCCGTCGACCGGCGGCAGCGTCGTGAGCAACTGCTTCCAGCCGTGGACGCTGATGTCGGCCAGCCCCGCGAGGGTGTCCGGGGTCGGCACTCCCCCGCTGCCGCGCATCGCCACCGCGCCGCCGAGGAGGAAGAACACCGCGACCGTCATCGCGGCGACGGCGATCATCGGGCGCCGCAGCACGGAGGCCACGTGCCCGGCGAGCACGCCGAGCACCAGCCCGGTGCCGCCCGCGAGCAGGAAGCCCCAGCCGGTGTAGGTGCTGCGGAAACCCAGTAGCGCCACCACGAACAACGAGCTCAGGAAGGCGGCGTCGACGAGGTCGTCGCGGCGGGGCACGAGTCCGGTCACTGCAGGGTCCCTCCCGCGAGCAGGCCCGGCAGGTCGCCGAGCTGCCGCAACGTGAGCACGGAGAAGGAGGTGCTCGCCGCTCGTCTGGTGTGGTCGGCCGGATCCACCCGCAGCACGACCTTGCGCACCTCCGGCGAGAACGCGGACGCCGCGATCCGCAGGTCCGCGTAGCTGTGCCGCGCGCTCGTGATGATCACGACCAGGGTGGCGTCCGGCGCCGCGGCCACCGCGCGGGTGGCGGCACCGGCGAGGCCCAGGCCGCCGAGTTCCGCGCGGGCGAACACGTCCAGCACGTGCTGTCCGCCGCCACGGCCGGAGACGTGCCCCGCCGCGACGACGGTGGTGTCGATCTCGTCGGCCGCGGCGCGTTTCACCACGGAGGCACCGGCCGACAAGGCCATCTCGAACACCTCGGGGTCCGAATAGGACTGTTCCGCGCCGTCGACGATCACGACGATGTGCGCCCGTCGCGTGTCGAGGTACTGCCGCACCAGGAACCGTCCGTCCTGAGTGGACGCCGCCAGCTTCGCCGTGGAACGCCAGTGGATGTGCCGGCGGTCGTCGCCCGGCGCGTACTCGCGCAGGGCGTGGAAGGCCAGGTCGCTCATCGAGACGTCGTTGGTGGTGCAGCCTTCCAGGTCGCGCAGCAGCCCGGTGCCCAGTGGCGCGAGCGGCACGGTCAGCGGGTGCACGAACAGTTCGACGACCTCCGTCATGCCGACCGTCCGCCGCACCAGCCCGAGCGGGTCGCCGCGCACCGTCGTCGCGGGACCGACCGCGATCACGCCGCGCTTCAGGCCGGCGATCTCGATCTCCCGGCCGCGGTCGAACACCTCGACGCGGTCCTTGCCGATCGGAAGCTCGACCTCGGGCGCGAACAACGACCTACGGCCGTGGTGCTCCACCTCGACCGCACACCGCGTGGACTCGTCAGGCTGCAAGCGGCGCTTCGTGACGTCGACCCGGACCTGGACCGCGCCACGCCCCAGCGTCAGCCCGCACGCCAGTGCCAGCACCAGCACCCCGGTGGCGCCGAGCAGCACGAACTCGTCCCAGCCGAGCACGGCACCGAGCACCCACGTCCCCGCCGCGACCACGGCGAGCAGCCGCCCGGACGGCGAGACGGCCTCCAGCAGCCGCCCCACGTCAGACACCTCGCCGGACGGGCGGCTCGATGTCCGCGAACAGCGAGTCGATCACCTTCTCGACCGTGGCGCCGTCGAACTGCGCCTCCGGGTGCAGCAGGATCCGGTGGCCCAGCACTGGATGCGCGAGTTCCTGGATGTCGTCGGGCACCACGTGACTGCGGCCCTGCGCGAGCGCCCACGTCTTCGCGCACCGCACGTACGCGAGGCAGCCGCGCACCGAAACACCAAGCCGCACAGCGGGATGTGCCCGCGACGCCTCGGCGATCCGGCTCACGTACCCGAGCACCGCCGGGTCGACGTGCACGAGGTCCGCCAGCGCGGTCAGCTGCGACACCGCGTTCGCCGCGATGGCGGCGGGCACGTTCACCGACCTGTCGCGCGTCGCCGCGTCCGCCAGCAACGCCACCGTGGCGTTGTGGTCCGGGTAGCCGACGCTGGTCTTCATCAGGAACCGGTCGAGCTGCGCCTCCGGCAACTGGTAGGTGCCGGCCTGCTCGATCGGGTTCTGCGTCGCGATCACCATGAACGGCGACCCGACCTGGTGCGTCTCGCCGTCGACGGTGATCCGTCCCTCCTCCATCACCTCCAGCAACGCCGACTGCGTCTTCGGCGACGCGCGGTTGATCTCGTCCGCGAGCACGATCGAGCCGAAGATCGGGCCGGGGTGGAAGCGGAACACCCCGCGCTGCTGGTCGTAGATCTGCACACCGGTGACGTCCGACGGCAGCAGGTCCGGCGTGAACTGGATGCGGGTGCTCTTGCCCTGCACCGTGTTCGCGAGCGCCTTGGCCAGCGAGGTCTTGCCGGTGCCGGGGTAGTCCTCCAGCAGCAGGTGGCCGTCGGAGAGCAGGCAGGTGAGCGCGAGACGGATCACGTGCTCCTTGCCGGAAATGGCACGGGAGATGTTCAGCACCATCTGTTCGAAGGTCTGCGCGAACAGCCGAGCCTGTTCAGGAGAGGCGGTCATGATTCTTCCTTCACTGTTCGCGTGGTCACCAGACGATCGATCCCGAGACACCGCCACAGGTGGCTGTGACCGTCTGATTTTTGAATCCGAAGAAATTGTTCGTCTGTCTGCGCTCATTCGGCCCGAAGTTCTCGTTGAAGAACCCGCCACCCGCGCTGCTGCTGAAACTGCAAGTCACCCTGCCGGGGAAATTCGCCGTCTGCACTCCGATGTATGCGCAATCCGCCGACTTGCAGGACCCCACCGTGCCTACGCACCCTCCCGCAGGGCACGGGCCGCCCTTGAAGACGGTTACCGTGGGTGGCGGCGTCGGGGTCGTCTGCTGCTGGGACTGGCTCAGCGTCGGCCTGCCCGCATCAGACACCGTCACCGTCACGGTCACCGTCTGTGAGTAGCCGACGTCCTGGCTGCCCGACCAGCTCCACCCGCCCACACCGGTCGTGAACGACTGGTTGAAGCCACGGCTCGTGGTCACCTGGACGTTCGCGGGCTTGCCGTTCGGGTTCACCGACACGGAGAAGTTGACGACCGTGTTGCTCGTGGACGTGTTCAGCACGAGGTCGCGCATCGGCCCGTAGGTCGTCACCCCGGCGGAAACGGCGCTGTTGCACGGGTTGCCCGCATAGGCACCGCCGCCGCTGCCGTTGCACGCCTGCAGGTTGATCGTCACCGGCTGCCCGTTCGGCAGCCCGGTGATCGTCTGCGTCGCTCCGCCCTGCCCGCCGGTCGGGTAGGTCCAGGTGCCGCACGAGCCACCGGACCAGGTGCAGCTCACGGTGTTGGACTTGCCGTGCGAGGCCGGCGCGTCGAACCGCAGCGTCGCCTGCCCGTCCGAGCCGGTGGGCGTCGCGGTGAACCCGGTGATCGGGTCCGGGGTCGCGGTCGCCTCCATCTGGGCCGCGGCGCTGGCCGGCGAGGTGTGGCCGGCAGGTTCGGACTCGGCGGCGGCGTTCGCGGCGACGACGGTGTAGCTGTAGATCGTGCCGTCGTTCTGCAGGCCGTCGTCGAGGCAGGTGGTGGCGGTGACCTTGGTGCAGACGGTCTTGGTGCCGCCGCCGGTGCGGGTGAGCGTGTAGGTGGTCGGGCCGGGTCCGTTGGCTCCGACCGCGCCCCACGACACCGTGACGGCACGGGTCTGCGCGTTCGCGGCGTTCGTCGCGGTGAACGACGGCGCCGCCGGGGCCTGCGGTGCCCCCGCCGACTGTCCTTCGACGGTGACCGCCGGGCCGGGGCCCTGCGAGTTGACCGCGATGACGGTGAAGACGGTCTTCGCGTCGTTGTCGAGTCCGCTAGCCGTCACGCCCGTTGCACCGCCCGGTGCCGTCGTGCGACCGCCACCGGACCACGAGATCTCGTGCCGCAGCACGGGCGTGCCCTCGTTCGGCGCCGCGACCCAGCTCAGTTGCAACGAACCGTCACGCGGCGTGGACGTGCTCAGCCCGGACACCGCTCCTGGCACCGTGTTCGGCTGTGCGGGTGCGGACGCGCCACTGGGTTTGCCCCAACCAACGAGGTTGTGCGCGCGCACGGTGAACGTGTACTCCGTGCCGTTGGACAGGCCGTTGATCGTGCACGGCGAGGCGGAACACACCTGCTTGCCACGGCCGTAGTCGACCTCGTAGGAGTCAATCGGCGCGCCGTTGCCGGACGGCGTGCTCCACGACAGTTCGACGACCTTGCTCAGCACCGTGCGGCCGGGCGCCGGGGTGCCGGGCGCGTCGGGTACGCCGAGCACGTTCAGCCTGATCCGGCCGGTGACCTTGCGGTCTTCACGGCTGGTGTCGGCGACGTCGGTCACGACGACGTTGAAGTCCATGGCGCCGTGCGCGTCGCCGTTCGGTGTGATGCGCACGGTCGAACCGTCGTTGCTCGCGCTAGCCGCAGCACCGCCGATCTGGTTCACGGAGGCGACCGAGATCTTCGGGTCACGCAGCTGCGAACGCACGTACGAGACGAGGTCGACGGTGGCCGTGTCACCGGCCTTCACGCCGTCCAGCGTCACCGGGGCGACGGTGGGCGGTGGGGCGGCCGCGACCTTGACCGCGATCTTGCCCTTCGGCCCGTCGCCCGCGCTGACCTCGATCGTTCCGGTCGTGCCGGGCTTCGCGCCGCCCGCCGCCGTGACGGTCAGGACGCGTTCGCCGGAGCCTTCGAGCGAGACGCCGTCGGGTTGTTCCGCCCAGGCCGCCGAGTACCGGACGTCACCGAGCTTGGAGCGGTCCGCGACCCACACGTGGCACACGGCGGTGACGTCGACCTTCACCGGCAGCCCGCCCTCGACGACGGTCAACGCCGACGCGGGACAGCGCAGCACCGGGGTGTCCGGGCCGACCTGCACCGGCACCGTGATCAGGGCGAACTTGCCCTCGGGGTCGGTGAGCGAGTTGCCGTCGGTGACCTCGAACGTCACCGCGGCCGGTCCGGTGTAGCCACCGCGTGCGGTCAGGACCAGGCCGGTGTCGCCCTCGTTGCGAACCTCCAGCCCGGTCGCGGGCGCGGCCGTCACCTTGTCGACGGTCGTGAGCTTCGGCTGCTTGCCCGAGGGCACCTCGACGTAGTCCTTCACCTGCACGGACGTCGAACCGTCTGCCGGTACGGAGATCAGCTTGTCCGGGATCGCACGAGGCGCTCCGGTCCCCTTGGACGGCACGTGGATCAGGCCGGCCGCGGTCGCGCCGGACGCGTCCTTGACCTCGTAGGCGAGGGTGCGCGGGTGGTCTCCGACCGGCACCGTCACCTTGCGGCCGGACACCTTGGCCTGGTCGTGGAAGACCTTGGTGATCTCCAGCTTGTCCGCGGGACCGTCCGGGTCGGCGATCGCGGGGCCGAGATCCACCTCGATGGTGCTGTCCTCCTTCTTCGCCACCGGGAACAGCTCACCCGCGACCGGCGGGATCGCGTAGTCCTCCCGGCTGCGCACGGTCAGCGTCGCGATGGACGGCTGCCCCAGGCCGTTCGTGATGCCGTAGGTGATCACCAGCGGCTTGCCGGTCAGGTCCGGCGCGGTCAGTTCGATCCGCCCGTCCTGCGCCTTGACGTCACCGGGCAACGACGGGTTGCGCGTGCTCAGCGGCTCGACGGTGATCGTGTCGCCGGGCGCCCGCACGTCGTTGACCAGCACGTTCACCGCGAGGCGCGCGCCGGGTGCGGCCGTCACGACGTCGTCCACGGCGACCGGCGGCTGCGGGTCGCCCGGCGGTACCACGGCGACGCGGATCAGCGACTGCCCTTCGCGGCCGTAGGTGTCGGTGACGATGAAGCCGAACGTATCGGTGCCGTTGGACGTCGGGAACGCCTCGTAGGTGAGCGAGGTGCTGGCGATCCCGACGACCCGCCCGAGCTTCGGAGCGGACGCGATGCCGGTGACCGCGACCGAGTCGCCGTCCGGGTCGGCGCCGCTGGACGGGATGGTGATCGTCACCCGGTCGCCCGCGACGGCCCGCACCTCGACGGGTTCGGGAGCGGGCGGCTGGTTCGGGTTGGCCGGGGTCGGCGCCGGGTTCACCGTGACGTGCGCGCGGCCGACGGCCTGGTCGCCGTCCGGGTTCTGCACCACGTACGAGACCTCGGCGACGAACGGGGTGTCGAGGCGGTCGGGCGCGAGGTAGCGGACGACGTCGCCGGAGACGTAGGCGGTGCCGGGGTCCTTGCGGCCGTCCCGCGCTGTGACGGTCAGCCTGCCGGTACCCGGCGCGCCCTGCACGTTCGACTGCAGGGAGAGCGGCGCTCCAGCGGGTGAGATGTCGTTGTCCAGCACCGGGATCGTCGCCGAGTCGCCGGCACGGGCCGACGCGCGGTCGTCCTTGGGCACCGGGGTGTCGTCGGCGGGCGGCGGGAGCTGGGTGACGGTGACCTCGCCGGTGATCGGGCCGGTCACGCCGTCCGTCACGGTGTAGCGCACGACCTGCGGGTTGCGGTCGAGGGCGGGCGCGGTCGCGTTGATCCGCAGCCACCGGCCCTTCACGACGGCGACCTCCAACTGCCCGGTGGTGCTCTCCGCGTGCTGCACGCCGAGGACCGATCCGGCGGGGCTGAAGTCGTTGGCCAGCACGTCGGCCACGACCGGTTCCTGGCCGCGCACGACCGCGTTGTCGGGCATCGCGACCGGCGGCAGCGGCGTCTCGGGAGCGGCGGTGACGTCGACGCGGATGGCGCCCTTCGCGAACGGCGCGTTGCCGAACGCGGCGGTGTAGTCGAGCGGGTAGGTGCCCGGTTTGGTGGCGGTCAGCGTCACCAGCCCGGTCTTGGTGTCCGTCGTGACCGTGACGCCCGCGAGCGGTGCCACGTCGGCGGCGAGCCGCAGTTCGGCCGACGGGTCGACGGGGTCGGCGCCGGGGAGGTCGTTCTCCAGCGGGCGGACGAGCACGGGCGTGCCGACCTGGCCGCGTGCCACGTCCGGGCGGGCGACCGGCGGCAACGCGGTGGGCGCGGCCGGGTCGAGGACGCGCACGCGTTCCGCGCCGGCCACGGGTTCGGCGATGCCGTCGGTGGCCTTGTAGTCGATCGTCTGCTGACCGGCCTCGATCGGGGCCGCGTACTCGACGAACCCGCTGTTGGTCGTGGTCGCGACACCGGCCTTGGCGCCGGCCTCGACGAGCACGACCGGGTCGCCGTCGAAGTCGCGCCAGTCCGCGAGCACCGGCAGCGTCAACCGGCCGCCCGACGCGACCGACCACTCGTGCGGCTCCGCGCCCTTGCGCACGGCCGGTGCCTCGTTCTGCGCCTCGGTGCGCACCTGCACGGTGACCGCGGCCGTCGCGTTGAGGCCCTTGCCGTCGTCGACCGTGTACTTGAAGTGCACGTCCTGGGCCTGCTCCGGCAGCGTCACCTCGACGGTCTGGCCATCGGGGGCGATCGCGAGCCCGGCGTCCTTGCGGTCGAGGTCGCTCACGGCCGTGACGGACAGGATGTTGCCGGCGGGGTCGGAGTCGTTGTCGAGCACGTGCAGCACCGTCGTGCGGCCGGGTCGCGCGCCGAGCGTGTCGTCGGCGGCTTTCGGCGGCTTGTCCTTCGCCGACTCGGTGGTGTTGTCGTTCTTGTCCTTGTCGCTGGGCTTCTGCTCGGGCGGCGGGCGCACCGACTGCCAGTCGTCGACCTTGTTCTGGGTGCCGAGGTCCCAGACCGCGCCGGTCGCGACGTCGTTGAGCACGATCGCCCTGCGGTTCATCCGGAACACCGGCTGGACCAGCGCTTTCGCGTCCTTGAGGTTGCCGGCCGACGCCTTCTGGCCGCCGCACGAGCGGAAGTAGCCGCCGGACGCGCCGGCCCACGCGGCGTGCACGCACTCGCCGAGCCGCACGGGTTCGGCCGGGGCGCCGTCCACGCCCTCGTGCAGCGTCGCCGTGCCGTCACCGTCGAGGTCGAACGTCTTGAGCTGGCCCTTGGTGGCCACGACGACCGCGTCGGCGGCCGGTCCTGCCTGCTGGAGCACGGACTCGCGGCCGGCCTGCGCCGCGCGGCCGGGGAGGAAGAGCGTGCCGGACTCGGCGTCGAGCACGACCGCCTCCGCGCCCACGGCGGTGATCCTCGGTGCCTTGGGCGTGGACGCGAGCTTGCCGTACGCGGGCTCGGCGAATCCGGTCTCGGCCGGTGTCACCTTCACCGTGCGGCCGTTGGCGGACACGGCGTGCACGGTGCCGTCCAGTCCCACGGCGAGTGCGGCGGCATCGGCCCCGTCGAGCGTGGCGAGCGGTGGGGACTCCTGGCTCAGGTGGTCCAGCGCGCTCACGCCGGCGTCGACGTCGACGCGGCTCGCCCAGACCTTGCCCGCGGCGGGGTCGAGCACCGCGAGCGTGCCGCCCGCGAGCGCGACCTGGCCACCGCTGGGCAGCACCAGTCCGTGATCACCCAGTGTCACCGAACGGGCGACGTCGACCGGGTAGAGCTTGCCGCCCGCCCGGTCCCGCGCGACCACCGCGGCGGCGTCCTGAACGATGTCCAGCTGGTAGTTCTGCTGCGCTCCGCCCGGCGGGTTGATCGCGGCGTCCAGCGAACCGACGGGTTTGTTGAGCCTTCCGAACAATCCGTCGCGGTCACTGGTGACCCACACCCCGCCGTCGTTGAGATCGACCTGGCGGACCGGATTGCCGTTCGACGAGAACGCGTAGGCGACGAGCGAGGCGGCCGCGAGAACGAGCACCGTTCCGGACGCGAGCGTGGTCCGGTGCTTTCGGAAGAATCCCACTGTTCCCCTCGCAGAGGTCGCGTTCCCTCATCGGCGGTTCCGTCAACCGCCTATCGGGCCGATCCACGAATTCGTTGCAGCAATCACCCGATTGCCGACGAAGAATTATCCGCAGCTCTCCTGCGACCAGTCCGCGGTCGCGTTGCTGCCGTCCGCGCGCACCACTTTGACCTGCAGGCAAAGGGGTTGCGGGCCCTCGACGTCCACCTGCGGTTCCTTCGCGACGCCGGTGCGGGTGTCGTCGGAAGTGCGCCAGGAGAACGTGTCCGTCGCTTGCTGAGCCGAATAATTCCAAGTGAAACGGACAGTTTTCGCGTCCAGTCTCGTCGCGGTGATCGCGGGCCTGCCGGGCGGTGCGTTGTCCGCGCCCGCGTTCTGGCCGGAACCGTCGTCGGCGACCGTGCTCACGGCCGGTCCGTTGCCCTGCTTTTCCTGACCGGACAACAGGAACACGCCCACGCCCACGATCGCGGCTGTCGCCAGCGCGCCCGCCGCGTAGTGGGGCCAGCGCAGGCGGACCGGCTGATCGGGCTGCTTCAGCGGCGGTTGGTGGATCGCCGGAGGCGGCGGAGTTTCCTTGCGCACCACGGTGTGTGGCGCCGAGCTCGCCGGAAGCGGCGAAGTTTCCCTCCGCACCAAAGTATGTGGCGCCGAGCTCGCCGGAAGCGGAGACGTGAACATCTTGCGTTGCGTCGGCGGCGCGACCGGCGGTGGGGGCGGCACGAACGCGGGAGCGGCGGCGGGCGCCGGTTGTCTGCGGGGCGCCAAGGCGGGCATCAGCACGAGCGCGGTCTCGCCGTACCGTTGCGCCTTCTGGATTCGTTGCAGGCCGAGGGCCAGCTTCAGCGCCGACAGCGGCCGTTCCTCCGGCTCGGTCGCCATGGCGCCCAACAGCAATCGCCGCAGGTCCTCCGGCGCGGGCAGCCCGGACGGCAGCCAGCCGGACACGATCCGCCGGTCGACGGCCTCGATCGAGTTGTCGACGCCGGGCGGCATGAACGGCGAGTGCCCGACGATCAGGTGCCACAACGTGGCCCCGAGCGAGAACACCTCCGTCAGGACGGCGTTCTTCTCCTTGGCAGCGCCGGTGAGCAGCTCCGGCGCCGACCACGGCACGGACAACATCACCTGGCGTTCCGCGTCGTTCTCGGCGAAGCGGCCGGCGATGCCGAAGTCGGTGAGACACGGCTTGCCGTACTCGTTCATGAGCACGTTCGCCGGTTTGATGTCGCGGTGCAGGATCCGGCGTTCGTGCGCAGTCTCGACCGCGCACGCGATCTGCACGCCGATGTCGAGCACGTCGCCGACCGGCAACGGCGCCGCGGCCGAGAGCTTCGCGAGATCGCCGCCGGGGCAGTACTCCATCACCAGGAACGGGCGCCCGTCGGCCGCGGTGTCCGTGTCGTAGACCGTGGCGACGTTCTGGTGGTTGCCCAGTTCCGCCATCGACTCGCCCTCGGCGATGAACCGCTCCCGCACGTCGTCGGACAGGCCGGTCGCCTTGGGCACCTTCACCGCGACGTCGCGCTTGAGCTTGTGGTGGTAGTAGCGGTACACCATCGCGAAACCGCCGCCGCCGATGTCGCCGCGGTACTCGAAGTGCGGGATGGCCGGGGGTCCCAGGGTCATCCGCTCACCTCGAAGACGAAGAAGAACTGGTCGCCGAGCGTCACGCGGGTGCCGGGGTAGAGGATCTCGTCGATGTGCGGGGCGAGCTTCTCCGGCGGGCAACCCGGCCGCGAGATGCTGGTGCCGTTCATCGAACCGAGGTCGCGCACCAGCACGTCCCAGTTCGCCGGCCGGATCTCCACATGGGTCCGGGAGATCTCCGTGTCGTTCTCCCTGCCGACCTGCACGAGGTTCACGCCGCCGCGGTCACCGCTGGGATCGCGGCCCATCACGACGTTGCGGTCGAGCGAGATCGTGTCCCCGTTGGACAGTCGCAGCAACCCGAGCACCGGCACGGGCAGCATCGCGGCGACCTGCTCCGGCAGCGGAACCTCGCACACCCGGCAGTACACGGCGTAGTCCGAGCTGAGGTGACCGGCCGGGCACTTCTTCGCCCGCACCAGGTCCTTCCTGCCTTGCAACAGCTGGGTGTCGTTGGGGGACAACATGGTCGTGCGCAGCACGGTCTCCGTCACGGGTTGCCGGACCGGTTGCGCGGGCGTGGGCGCCGGCGCCGGGGTGTTCTGGGGTGCCCAGTCGAACGACTGGATCACGCCGGTGACCTGGGTGATCTGCGGTGGCGCCGGTGGTGGCGAGGGTTGCTCACGCACGACGGTCAGCTCGACCGCTTCTTCCTGCTGCACAACGGGCTGCTCGACCGGCGCGGACACGGGTACCGGCTGCGGCACCGGAACCGATTGCGGTACCGGCTGCGGCACCGGAACCGACTGCGGCGCAGCGTCGGACACGGCGACCAGGAGCTCGTTCGCGAGCACCACTCCAGCGCGCACGGGCAGCCCCGGCCCACTCGCACCGGCCACCACACGAAGCCGGGCGACATCGTCGAGGTTGCGATCGACCCACGTCCCCACGCCCGCCGCGGTGATCTCCTCGACGGCGCCGGCCGCGTTCATGACCTGCAGCCGTGCCTCACCTCGCACCACCGCGCGGTTCGCGGTCAGCAGCGCGAAGCCGCTCACCGCGCGAAAACCCTCGAGGACGATCGCGGCGAGCACCTCGTCCAGCGGTTCGTCGGACCGCACCAACTCCCAGCAACGGCGCACGAGTGCGGACTCGGGCGTCACGGCCAGCAGGAGCCACGTGCGCTCCCCCACGACCGCGACCCACGTGCCCGGCACGTACTCGACCTCGGTCATCGCGGGCTCCGAGGTGCCGTGTCACAGCTGGACGTCTCCACCACGACGAGGTGGTCGACCACGAGCGCGGTCACGTTGTCCCGCGCCTGAGCCGCCACCGCGCGTTCCACCAGCACGGCGGCCGCGTCCTTCGCGTCGGCGTGCTGCCGGAGGACCTCTTCGATCTCGTCGTCGGCAAGCTCGTTCGTCAGCCCGTCGGTGCAGATCACGAACCGTTCGCCGACGCGCGGCGGGAACAACCACAGGTCGGGATCGCCGATGCCCACCTTGCCGAGCACGCGGGTGACGACGTTGCGGCGCGGGTAGTTCCTGGCCTCGGCCGCGGTCAGCAGCCCGGCCGTGACGAGTTCCTGCGCCTCGGAGTGGTCGACGGTGAGCTGCGTCAGCCCCGCGCCGTCGAACCGGTAGACCCGCGAGTCACCGACGTTGAACACGACCCAGTGCGGCCGGTCGGACAGCGTGACGAGCGCGATCCCCGCGACCGTCGTCATGCCACCGTGGTCGGCCTCCTCCAGCGTCCTGCCCGCGGCGGACAGCGTGGCACGCACGTCCTCCGGCCCTGGCACGTCCTGCTGGTCCAGGTCCCGCAGGCACGCGACGAGCAGCGCGCTCGCGACCTCACCGGCCGCGTGCCCGCCCACGCCGTCGGCGACCGCGAAGATCTGCCTGCCCGCGATCGCGCTGTCCTCGTTGACTTCCCGCACCACACCGGGATGCGTGGCGACGCCCGCCAGCACCGCGCTCACCGCACCACCTCCGCTCCGCCGTTCGGACCTCTCATCGCTCGGCGTTCACGAAGCGTTATGCGGAATCAGGGACAAAAAGTGACCACGAAAAAACGGAAACGTCTGGGCCGCGAGCAGCGATGCACTCACCACGTGACGGGCAGCGACCTCAGTCCGTAGACGATCTTGTCGGCGGTGTAGACGAGGTCCTCTTCGGCGACGGCGAGCCGCAGGCCCGGCATGCGGCGGAACAGCGTCTCGAGCGCGATCCGCAGCTCGACGCGGGCCAGCGCCTGGCCGAGGCACAGGTGCGTGCCGTGGCCGAACGCCATGTGCCGCTTGGCATCGCGCGTCACGTCGAGCTCGCACGCGTCGGTGCCGAACTGCTCCTCGTCGCGGTTCGCGGTGGAGATCATGCAGATCAGGCCCTCCCCCGCGCGGACGAGGACGCCGCCGATCTCGACGTCCTCCGTGGCCGCCCGGCCGAGACCGGTGTGGACGAGGGTGAGGTAGCGCAGGAGTTCCTCGACGGCGGCCTCCGGGCCGGCCTGAAAGCGCGCGAGCTGCTCCGGGTTGGCGAGCAGCGCGCGCACGGCCATGGCGGTCTGGTTGGCCGTGGTCTCGTGGCCGGTGACCAGGAGCATGAAGCCCATCGACGCGACCTCGGCGGGGCTCAGGTCGTCGCGCTCGACGAGCCTGCTCAGGATGTCGTCACCGGGCTCGGCCCGCTTGCGTTCGGCGAGGCCCGCCAGGTACGTCATCAGCTCGACGTGCGTCGCCGTGGCCTGCTCGTCGCTGATCGTGTTGTCCAGCAACGTCGCGCTGAGGCCCTGGAAGTAGCCGTGGTCGGCGAACGGCACGCCGAGCATCAGGCAGATCACCAGCGACGGGATCGGCTGGGCGAAGTCGCCCACCAGGTCGGCGGGCGCGCCGCGGTCGATCATCCCGTCGACGGCGTCGTCGACGATCCGCTGGATGTCGGGGCGCATCGCCTCGACGCGCTTCACCAGGAAGTCCCGGCTGACCATCTTGCGCAGCCGGGCGTGCTCCGGGTCGTCCATCCTGATGAAGCTCGGCTTCGCGGTGGCCAGTTTCCGTTGCGTGGGCGAGAGGAACGGGAAACCCGGCGTGCGGGCGTCCGCGCTGAACCGCTGGTCGGCGAGGACCGTCCGCACCTCGTGGTAGCCGGTCACCAGCCAGCACGGCGACCCGTCCGGCAGCACCGCCCTGGTGATCGCTCCCGCTTCGGCGGCACGCTCGTAGGCCGGCGGCGGGTCGAACGGGCAACTGCCGTAGGTGCCCGGCAACGTGGTGGCGAGTGCGGTCGTCACGATGACGTTTCCTTTGCTTGCAACGGGGTTCGCAGGGCGCGCAGGGTCATGCCGACCGTCACGCACTGGCCGACGACCATCAGCAGTTCGATGATCTGGGGTTCGTCGAGCAACGCCGAGAGGCGGTGCCAGCTGTCGTCGGACAGGTCCGCCCGATCGACCAGCTCGTCCACCGCCGTCAGCACGGTGTGGTCCTCGGCAGACCACGGATGAGTGCCGGGAGCGCTGATGGCCGCGATCTCGGCCTGGCTCAGGCCTTTCTCACGAGCGTGCTGCTCGTGCCTGGCCCAGACGAACGCGGAGCCGTGGCGGTGCGAAGTGCGCAGAACCACCAGCTCCCGCGTCCTTGCGGGTAGTAGCCCGTTGTGCGTCAGCAGTTTCGCGAGCCCGAGCCATGCGTAGGCCAGCTGCGGATGGTGTGCGAGCGTGCCGAACAGGTTCTCCCGGCCCGAGCCGTCCGCGCTGGAGTTCTCCAGCACGGCCTGAAGTGGTTGGGGCCACTGCGATTGCGGCACGGGCGCCAGGCGCGCGTTCACCATTCGCACACCATCACACCGACGCTGGCCCCGCTGGCGTACCCGAACAGGCCGACGAGGTCACCGCTCTTGAGCCGGCCGGTCTCCAGCGCCGTGGCCAGTTGCAGGGGGATGGTGTTCGTGGCGACGTTGCCGTGCGCGGCGAAGGTCGGGATGATCTGGTTCGCCGTCACCCCTGCCCACTCGCAGGCGAGCCTGGTGAACGCCACCGAGGGCTGGTGTACACAGGCGAAGTCGAGATCGCCCGGCTTGACGCCGATCTCCGTCATGGCCTGCCCGATGCGGTCCGCCATGCCGTCGAACGACGCCACCAGCTTCGCCGAGTCGATCCGCAGGTGCCCCATGACGCGGTTGTTCGCGTACGGGTTGGGCAACGTGGCCGCCTCCCAGCCCCACGAGTTCGCGAAGAACCGGGACCCGAGAATCCCAGGCCGTTCCCTGGCCTCCACCAGCACCGCGGAGCCCATGTCGCCGGTGCTCAGACTCGGCAACGCGACCAGCACGTCCTTCGGGTTCTCCAGCGTGCGGCGGGTTTCCCGCGTGCTCACCTCGGCCGACACGACGAGCACCCGCCGGTACTGCCCGGCGCGGATGAACGCGTCGGCGACCTCGATTCCGTTGAGGACACCGTTGCACGCGTTCTTGAGGTCGAAGACCGGTGCGCTCAGGCCGAGCTTCTCGGCGACCACGTGCGCGGTGGCCGGTTCCTCCATGTCGGCGAGAATTCCGGTGTAGATCAGCAGATCGACGTCGGCCGGGGCCGTGCCGTGCTGCTCCAGCACCGTCCGCGCGGCGCGGACCGCGAGGTCGGACGGCTGGTCCTCCGCATCGGCCACGGTGCGTTCGAGCAGGCCGTACATGTGGTGCAGCACGCCTCGGGACATCGAGATTCCGGGGTTGTCCGCCCGGAACCGGTCCTCGGCGTCGGACACCGTCTGCCTACCGGCCGGGATGTGGACGGCGGCGTGCGCGATCGCGCTGTACATAGCTCTTCCAGGGATTTCGCAGGATCAGATGGCGTGGAAGACGAGGACGACGTTGTGCCCGCCGAAGCCGAACGAGTGGCTCGCGGCCGCCTGGATCCTTTGTGGACGCTCGGCGCCGGTGACGCAGTCGATGCCGAACTCCGGCGCGACGAGGTTGGCGATCGGCGGCGCGACACCGTCGCGGATGCTCAGCACGGTGAGCGCGGCCTCGATCGCCCCGGCCGCACCGAGGGTGTGCCCGAGCACGCCCTTGGCGGAGGTGACGCTCGGGCCGTGCGGCAGGACCCGTTCGATGACGGAGGCCTCGGCCGCGTCGTTCTTCGGCGTCGACGTGCCGTGCGCGTTGACGTGGTCGACGTCGGACGCGGTGAGACCCGCATCTGCCAGTGCCGCACGCAATGCGGCCTCGGCGCCTCTGCCGTCGGGATCGGGAGCCGTGGGGTGGAAGGCGTCCGAGGTCATCCCGGTGCCGCCGAGCACCGCGTGCCCGCGACGACCCCGCGCTTGGGCGTCCTCCGCCCGTTCCAGCACGAGCACCGCGGCACCTTCGGCGATGACGAACCCGTCGCGGTCCGCGGCGAACGGCCGGGACGCGGCGGACGGCTCGTCCACCCTGCGGGACAACGCACCCAGCTGGTGGAAGCCGGTCGTGATCACCGGCGTGACGGCGGTGTCCGTGCCGCCCGCGATGGCGATGTCGCACGTGCCGGACCGCAACAGGTCCCTGGCCACCGCGATCGCCGTGGCACCGGAAGCACAGGCCGTCTCCGTCGCGAGCGACGGTCCGCGCGCACCGAGGTCGAGCGACACCTCGCCCGCCGCCATGTTGGAGATGAGCTGCGGCACCAGCATCGCGGAAACCCTTTCCGGGCCTGCCTGATGCAGCCGGAGGGTCTGTTCTTCGAGGTGCGAGACCCCGGCGAGCCCGGACCCGATGACGACGGCGACCCTGGCACCGTCCCAGGTCGCGGGGTCGAGACCGGCGTCGGCGACGGCTTCGCGCGCGGCCACGACGGCCAGTTGCGCGAACCTCGGCATGCGCCAGGACTTGCGGCCGATCCGCGGCGCCGGGTCGGCGGAATCCGGTACCCGGCAGGAGAAGTCGACCGGCATGCCCTTCAGCTGGGTGTCGGTCGCGGCGGTGGAGACACCGGCGCGCACCCCGGCCCAGGTCGCCGGACACCCGTCCCCGGCCGGGGTGATCATCCCCAGGCCGGTGACGGCGATCGAGGGAGAACCCGTTGTCACAGCGCAGGTGCCGCGTCGAGCCTGGCGTCGATCGTGGCCGTGAGCTCGGCCACCGTCGTGTCCTTGGTGGCCTCGTGCTCCTCGATCTTCACGCCGAGCTGGTCCTGCAGCGTGAGCGAGAGCTCCGCCAGCGCCAGCGAGTCGATGTCGAGGTCGTCGAGGGTCGACTCGGGGGTGATGTCCTGGGCCGGCACGTGGAACTTGTCCGTCAGCATCGTGATCAGGGCAGCGTTCGAGGACATGGTGGAACTCCCGCGTTCAGCAGTGGGGGATGTCTTGACCGCTTGGCGGCCACGGTGCGGGAGCGTACATACGTGATCTTGGTCCAGGCCCCTGGGGCGAACGGGGTCCCCAAGCCTTCTGATACGCACCCGTTCCGGATTCCCTGCACCTCAAAGAGTCATCGCCGGAGCGACTGTCCCATGTGGACTGAACGCGGGTCGAACGGAATTAAACGACCTCGGGCCACACGAGGGTGGCCGACCCCCAGGTGAACCCGCCGCCGAACGCGGTGAGCAGCACCTTCTCTCCCGCGTGGATCTCGTCGCGGGCCACGGCGTCGGCCAGCGCGAGCGGGATGGAGGCGGCACCGGTGTTGCCGACGCGACTGATGTTGCCGAGGACCTTCTCGTCCGAAATGGACAGTCGCTGGCCCACCAGGGAAAGGATCCTGGCGTTGGCCTGATGGGCGACGACGCGGTCGATTTCCGACGTGGTCCAGCCCACGTTCTTCAGTGCGGCAAGGGAAGATTCAGTCATTCGAGTGACGGCGTGCTGGAAGACCTCGCGCCCGCTCATCCGGAAATGGCAGTCCTCGGACCCGTACCGTCCCGGCTCCGCCCGTCCGCGCGCACCTCCGCCGGGCACGGTGATGAGGTCATGGCCCGCACCGTCGCTGCCGAGGTCGAACCCCAGCACCTCGCCCGGCTCACCGGACTCGCCCGCGCGCAGGATCACCGCACCGGCCCCGTCCCCGAACACCACACCGGCACCGCGGTCGTCCGGCGAGATCAGCGTCGAGTAGACGTCCGCCGCCACCAGCAACACCCGCCGCGCGATACCGCCCGCGATCATCCCGCTGGCCGTGGCCAGCCCGTACACGAAGCCGGTGCAGACCGCGGACACGTCAAAGGCCGCCACCCCGCCCAGCCCCAGCCGCGTGGCCAGCACCGGAGCCATCCCGGGCATCGGGTGGTCCGGCGTCGACGTGGCCACCACCACGGCGTCCACGTCACCGGCAGGACTCTTCGCCAGCACCGCCTGCGCCGCGGCCAGCGCGAGATCGCCCGTCGACGTGCCCTCGTCGACCCAGTGCCGCGTACCGATCCCCGTCCGGCGGCGAACCCAGACATCGTTCGTGTCCCAGTGCGCCGGAAGGTCCTCATTGGACACGACCCGTGGCGGCACGATTCCGGCCACGGCCTCCAGCACCGGTACCGGGCGATGCGTGTGCTCACTCACCGTGCGTCCTCTTTCTCACAGCCTCAAAGGGGGATGAGATTGAACGTACAGGGCGGAAGCGCGGCGTCGTTTCCCATCTACGAGACGGAGTTGTTCCGTTGAAAGGATTTCAGCTTTCCTGGACCGGTCCAGGCAGACCGCGGGGGCGGGGGTGAACCCGCCCCCTGCAGGCCTCAGACGTGGGCCACCGCGACGTCGACGATCCACGTGACGCCGAACCGGTCGGCCAGCATCCCGAAGGCGGGCGCCCACTGCGCTGGGCCGAACTCCTCGATCACCGTGGCGCCCTCGGCGAGCCCTGCCCAGACCGGGGCGACCTCGTCGACGGTCTCGCCGCGCACGGACAGGAAGAAGGGCTCCTCGGTGACCGTGGTGCCGTTCACCCGGCGCGTGGTGGGCTCGCCGGGCGCGACCGGCTCGCCGGATCCGGGCACGTCGTAGGCCATGACGCGGAAGCCGTTCTCGGCGACGACCTCGCCGAACACCACGTTCTTGGCGCCGGGCACCTCGGCGGGCATGCCGAAGTCGGCGTACGTGATGACGGTGATCTGGCCGCCGAACACCGAGCGGTAGAACTCCAGCGCCTCCCTGGCCTGGCCGCGGAAGTTCAGGTGGGTAACTGCGTTGAGTGACATGAGAGGGACTCTGTCAGGAGTAGCGGACAGGGAACGTCCGCTACTTGTGCGAGGCTGAACGCATGCCGATCGCCGCCTCGACCACCACGTCCGGTCGCCTGCTGTCGTTGCTGTCCATGCTGCAGGTCCGCCGCGACTGGCCGGGCGGTCTGCTGGCGGAGCGCCTGGGTGTGAGCGAACGCACGGTCCGCCGCGACGTCGACCGGCTGCGTGAGCTCGGTTACCTCGTGCACGCCGTGAAGGGCCCCGACGGCGGGTACCGCCTCGAAGCGGGCAGTCAGGTGCCGCCCCTGCTGTTCGACGAGGACCAGGCCGTCGCGCTCGCCGTGGCGCTGCGGATCGCCGTCGGCACCGGCGCGGGCATCGAGGAGGCCGCCGCACGGGCGCTGGCCACCGTCCGCCAGGTCCTGCCGTCCCGCCTGCGGCAGCGCATCGACGCGCTGGAGATCGAACCGGCCGGGCGCGGCCCCCAGGTGGACACCGAACTGCTGCTCGCGCTGAGCACCGCCGTCCGGGCCTGCGAGGAGCTGCGGTTCGACTACGCCGCTCCTGGCCGCCCGAGCACCCCTGGACCGCCGCGCCGGGTCCAGCCCCACCACCTCGTGGTCCGGGCGGGCCGCTGGTACCTGGTCGGGTGGAGTCCGGAACGCGAGGACTGGCGGACGTACCGCGCCGACCGCATGACGCTCCGCACCCCCAACGGGCCGCGCTTCCGGCCGCGCGAGGTGCCGGGAGGCGACGTCGCCGAGTTCCTGTCCGCCCGGTTCAAGGGCTCCGACACCAACACCTGGCCCTGCCGCGGCGAGGTGATCCTCGACCTGCCGCTGGCCGACGTGGCCCCGTTCGCGGGCGGCGACACGGCCGAGGAGGCCGGCACCCGGACCAGGCTGCTGACCGGCGCGTGGTCGTGGGCCGCGCTCGCCGCGAAGCTGGCCCGGTTCGACGCGGACGTCGAGGTGATCGGCCCGCCCGCCCTGCGTGACGCGTTCGCGGACCTGTCCCGCCGCGCCGCCAGGGCCGCGGTCAGCCCTTGACGTCCACGGTGACCTCGGACAGCGGCGTGCTGGTGCAGGCGAGCACCCGTCCGGCGGCTTTCTGTTCCGCGGTCAGGCAGTTGGGCTCCTGCTGTGAGACCCTGCCGCCCAGCAGCTTCACCACGCACTCGCCGCAACTGCCGACGGTGCATGAGTACGGCATCGGCAGACCGGCCGCGAGTCCCGCGTCGAGCAGGGTCTGGCCGGGCTCGACCACCGCGGCACCCACGGGTTGCCCGCCGTCCTCGACCCGCATCCGTTGCGGCGCATCGGAAACAACGGCCGCCGACGGTCCGCTGGCGTACCGCTCGGCGAGGACGTGCTCGTCAGGAACGCTCAGTTCGGTCAGCGCCTGCCGGACGGTGTCCATCAGCGCTTCCGGGCCACAGAGGTAGAACCTGGCCTTGGGCAACGCAAGAGCGGTGACCCACTCCCGCACGCCGGCAGCGTCCAGACGTCCTTCCCGGGACGTCAGCACGTGCGTCACCGAGAGACGGCCGGGATGTTGCTCTCCCAGCGTGGCCAGCTCGGCGTGGAAGATGGTCTCCTCGACATCGCGATTGCTGTACAGGAACGCGATTCGCCCCGTGCCGGGTGTGCTGAGGAGCGTGCGGATCATGCTCATCATCGGCGTCACACCGCTGCCCGCCGCGATCAGCACCACGCCGGCACTGGAGTCCTCGGGCAGGTGGAACGCACCCGACGGGCCGCGCACGAACAACCGGTCGCCGACCGCGAGGCCGTGGACGTGGGTCGAGAACCTCCCGACCTGCTTGACCGTGACCTCCAACCGGGACGAGCCGGGCGCCGACGACGCCGAGTAGGGCCTGCGCACCCGACGGCCGTCGATGTCGGCCACCAGCGTGAAGAACTGGCCGGGCCTGAAGTCGAACGGCTTCCCGTCCTCCAGCACCACCGTGACCGCGCTCGGCGTCTCGCGGCGCACCTCGACGACTCGCACCCCCCGCAACGGGTCCTCTGCGGCGGCACGGGGCCGGAGGCTCGCGATCTCGTAACCCTCCTTGCGCAGGCCCGAGCGGTAGGCCAGGTTCATGACCGCCCGCAGCCACTTCTCCGGGATCAGTCGCATGATCCGGAGCGTTCTGCTGCCGGTGTTGGCGGCCAGATGGCGGCCCGCCAGCGCCATGAGGTCCGGCACGTCGCGGTCGACGTCCGCGGTCCACAACCGGGCCCGCGCCACGGCGTCGCTCACGACCAACTCGGCGGATTCGACGTCGACGAGTATCGCGGCGTGCGGCGGCGTTCCGTGCAGCGCCAACGGTTCCAGGTGCACGGGATCGACGGTGATCCTTCCCCGGCCGCGGACCTGCAGCACCCCGGTCCGTCCCGGGACCAGCGCGGCGAACGAGAGCCGTTCGTCCTGCAGCAGGTTGTGCAACGAGTCGGCGCGCTTGTTGCCCTTGCGGTCCGCCAGCAGAAGCGTGCGGCCGTCCACGATCCGCACGACCGATCCCTTGTCACCGCGCGGACTGGTGTCACTCCCACCCGACGAGTCCCATGTGGACAGCACCAGGAACGGTGCGGCCACGAGGAAGTCCGCGACACCGGCCTGCGCGAGCGGACCGTCGGCGATCTCAGGCGCCGATCCTGCCGGTGCGGGCGGTTGCCACAGCCCGGACCGCAGGACGGCCTGAGCGCAGTGCACGTACACCTCCTCGACGTCGAAGATCGCTTCGGCACCACCACGCGCGACCCCGTTGACCCGCAACGTCTCCCCCACGCCCGGCAGCAGGAAGACCAGCGACGCCGGCCCGTCGGCGACGGATCCGTCCACCGGAAAGGAGATCCGCGTCGGCGACTGCACCCGCGCGAAACCAGGCCTGCCGCCGACGACCGTCGTGGTCACGCCCTCCGCGTCCCGGTACCCGAAGCCCGCGACGGGACTGCGGGACAGCACCTCCACACATCCCTCGTCGAGTGCCTTGAGCTGCTTCAACATGATCAGCGACGCGGGCCGCCCGACCACCGACTCGACCTCGTCCACCGTCGTGAGCAGATGACCGTCTTCCAGCTTGTTTTCCCAGCTCATACCACTATTATGAGCTTTTGCTCATGTCTTGAATACTCGCTTTTGCCGCCCCGTTCAGGAGACCGCCATGCCGTCGGCGAACCGCGACATCGACCCACGTCGGAAGCCACGGCAGGTCCGGGCGGAACTCACCAGGGACCGCATCCTCACCGCGGCTGCTCACGTTTTCGCCGAGCACGGCTACGCCGCGGGCACCACCAACCGCATCGCCGAACGGGCCCGCGTCTCGATCGGTTCGCTGTACCAGTACTTCCCCAACAAGGACGCGATCCTGGCCGAACTGCTGGTGCGCCACGTCGACCGCGGCACGTGGACGGGAACCGAACAGTTCGGCCTGGCACCGGGAACGCTGGAACCGGTCGTGCGGGCCCTGGTCCGCGACGCGATCGACAACCACCGCGACGACCCCCAGCTGCTCCGGATCATGGTGGAGGAAGGCCAGTTCTCGCAGGAGCTGCGCGACACGATCACCCGCCACGGCGCCCAGCGCGTCGCCCAGGTCCGCGACCTGTTCGCCCGCCACCCCGACGTGCGGGTGCACGACCTGGACACCGCGGTCGACCTCATCGTGTTCACCGTGGAGCTCAACACCCACCGGTTCGCCGCGTCCCCGCAGACGACCCCGGTCGAGACGTTCGAGAACGAGCTCGTGCACATGGTCACCCGCTACCTGCGCGGCGACTAGCGGTCACTTCTTCAGCCTGCGGCTCCCGGCGTGCCAGTCCTCGACCTTCCCGGTCTCCTGCGTCGTGACGCCGAACGACGGCAGTTGCGGCTGCTCGCGCAGGCTGCGCTTGAGCTCGGCGAAGCCGGGGAACCGGGCGAGGCCGACGACGTGGTCCCACAGCTGCGCGGCCTGCTGCTCGTCGGGCATCCGGCTGATCACCGGTCCGAAGAACGCGACGCCGTGCGGCGGTTCGAAGTGGATGATCGGCGTGCCCACGTCCTTGCCCGTCAACGACAACGCCTCGTCGGACTCGGCCTGGATCTCGGCGTCGCGGTCCGTGTCGTCGAGAGCGTCGGCGAGCGAGGCCGGCAGACCGGCCTCGGTGAGCGCGGCGGCGGCGAGAGCGGGAGTGCCCTGCCAGCCGGGGGTTCGCGCCTCGTCGGGACCGGTTTCGAGGATCCGGGCGCCGAACGCGGCGTAGAGCGGGCCGACCGCCTCGCGGCCGTGCTTCTCCCGCACGGCCGACGCCACCCGCAGCAGCCGCAGGCCCGCCGTGTGCTGGGCCTCGTACTCCGCGGGGAAGTGGCTGTCGTAGTCGAGGTGCGAGTTGATCAGGCGCAGTGAGATGAACCGCCAGTCGACGGTGTAGCCGCGCTGCGCCTGGACGAGCCTGACCCACTTGCTCGTCATCCACGCGAACGGGCAGATCGGGTCGAAGTAGAAGTTGACGTCAGCGTTGCCGCTCATGAGCTTTCTCCTGTCGTCAGTGCGGCGCCGAGTTCGGCGATGAGGTCGGACGGCTCCTCGATGCCCACTGACAGTCGCACGAGTCCGTCCGTGATGCCGAGCGCCTCGAGTTCGTCCGGCGGCAGGGATCGGTGTGTGGTCGTGGCGGGGTGGACGAGCGTCGTCGCGACGTCGGCGAGGCTTCCGGACAGCGGGATCGACGGCCTGAGGCGGCGGATGAGCTCGTCCACGGCCGGACGGCCGCCCGCGAGTTCGAAGGAGAGCATGCCGCCGGTGCCGTCGGGGTAGAGCCGCGCGGCGGTGCCGGTGTGCGGGTGGTCGGGTCGCGATGGGTGGTGCACGCGCGTGACCGCCGGATGCGTCGCGAGGAACTCGGCGACGGCCGTCGCGCCACGGGTGTGCGCCCGCATCCGGAGCGGCAGCGTCTTCAGGCCGAGCAGGGCCATCCAGGCGTCGAACGGGGCCTGCGTCGCGCCCAGGTGGACGACGGACTGCCGGATCCGGCTGATCAGGTCGGTGGAACCCGCGACGATGCCGCCCATCGCCGCCGAGTGACCGCCCAGGTACTTGGGGATGCTGTGCCACACGAGGTCTGCGCCGTGCTCGAGCGGCCGGAACAGGGCGGGCGTGGCGAACGTGGCGTCGACGGCGACGGTGGTTCCGGTGCGCCCGGCGAGCGCCACCAGCGCGGGCAGGTCGGGGACCCGCAGCGTCGGGTTGGTCAGGGCCTCGACGAGCAGGAGACGGGTCTGCGGGGTGAGGGCGCGGCCGACCTCGTCGAGATCCGCGGCGTCCACGAAGGTCGTCCGGATGCCGAGCCGGGGGAGGTCGGTTTCGAGCAGGCTCCTGGTGCCGCCGTAGGCGTTGCGGTCGGCGACGACGTGATCGCCCGCCTCGGCCAGTGCGAGCACCGTGGCGGTGAGCGCGGCCATGCCGGACGCCGTGGTGACCGCCTCGGCCGCGCCCTCCAGGTCCGCCACCGCCCGTTCCAGTACGTGTCCGTTGTAGTGGCCGAAGCGGTAGTAGGCGTTCCCGCCGTCCTCGCCGTCGAGAACTCGGTGCAGCGAAGCCAGATCCGGGTAGCTGTGCACCGTCGTCTGGTGCAGCGCGGGGACCAGCGGCCCGCTTTCGCCGTGGACGCCTGCTCGTGCGGCACGGGTCGTCAGATGGGAGCGATCGCTCATCGTCACCGTCCAGTCAGTTGAAGCGGGAGTAGACCGGTTCCGTCCAGCCGGCGGGGAAGGCGTTCTCGGTCCAGACCGCCTCGGCGATCCGGAACACCGTCTCGTGTCCGTTGGCCGGCCCGCTCTCGTCGCCCGCGGACCAGCGCACCTCCGCGGTCCCCGTGAGCTGGAGGGTCGCGCCGGACCGCCAGTCGGGGAAGAGCAGGCCCGCCAAGGGGTTCAGGCCGAGGTTGCCGGCGGTCATCATCATCGCGTTGCCCACGTAGTCCGGCCAGGTCAGCTCAGTGGGCGAGACGACCTTCACGAACCCCGGGTTGCCGCCGCGGTGTGAGACGTCGGCACCACCGGCGGCCGCGGTCGCGATGAAGAACGTGTCGGCGGACGACACCAGGACCGACTGGGCCGTGTCGAGTGCCTCGCTCCACCGTGCCACGGGGTGAAAACCGTCGGGCTCCTCCGTCATCACGCGGGCCTGGATGTACTTGGGGCAGTTGCCGAACGCCTGGTGCACGTCGATCTCACCGCCCCCGTCCACGGGCCGCCACCGGCCGTTGATCCGCAACCTCTTGCGCATCACCAGGTCGATGGCGAGCGTGCCCACGTCCGCCTCGTCCCGCAGGACGCCGGCCAGCGGGTCGGTCGGCACGACGGTCGCGTTGGCGCGCAACGTGTGCGAGTCGAGCGCGGACAGAAACCCTTCAGGGCCTGCCAGATTCGTGGCCCACGGCCGTCCGTCGCGGTCCTGGGCACCCAGCACCAGCATCTGCTGGCGCGTCAGGAAGTCGAACGCTCCGCGCGGGATGGCGTCCGAGATGATCGGCCGGACCCTCGCCGCCAGCTCGGAGGTTCCGGCCACCCGTTGCGCTTCGAGCTCGCCGGGGTGGAAGGCGAGCCGGTCGACGAGGTTCGTCACGGCGTCAGAAGGTCAGGACCTGGTAGCCGGACCGCACCAGTTCCCCGATGCTGCCGACACCGTTGGTACCGGGTGCCTGGTTCTGGCTGACCTGCTTGATGCCCTCGGCCTCCACGCCCTCGGTCGCACCGAAGACGACCGCGCAGCCGCCGGACGCCACCGTCGCGACCTGCTTCTTCACCGCCGTGTACAGCTCGTGCGCGGGGTGCGCCGCGTCCGCCAGCACGGCCGGCCAGCGGGTGCCCGCGCCCTGGAAGAGCACCAGGGCCTCGCCGCCCTGCGCGAACTCCCACGCGGCGGCGAGCGCGTTGAAGACGCGGCCCAGTGCCTCCTCGGTGCCGGTCGACGGGTCGGACAGCACCACAACGGCGGTCTTGCTGCTCATGAACTTGCTCCTCGCGGCTCGGAAGGCCAACGCGAACCATAGTTACCGAACGATCGGTAAACTTCAAGGTGACCACGCCCACTGGTCGCCCGGCTTCACTTCCAGAGTTTTTGACCGTACGTTCGGTAATTCAAATCGAGGCACTGCTACTCAGGAGGAATCGGGATGGACGTCACCATCTCCGCGCGGACAGCGGTGGCCGCGGACGTGATCGCGCTGACCCTCGTGGCGCCCGACGGGCAGGACCTGCCGCCCTGGCGACCGGGCGCCCACGTCGACGCGACCCTCCCGACCGGGCTCACGCGCCAGTACTCGCTGTGCGGCGACCCCGCGGACCGGTCCCGCTGGCGCATCGCGGTCCTGCGCGAACGCACGTCGCGAGGCGGTTCGGCGTGGCTCCACTCCCCGGCGGCAGAGGGCGCCACAGTGACGGTAGGCACCCCTCGAAACCTCTTCGAACTCGTCCCCGCTGACGGCTACGTCTTCATCGCGGGCGGGGTGGGCATCACGCCGATCCTGCCGATGATCGCCGAGGCGGACCGGTCCGGCGTGCCCTGGACCCTCTGGTACAGCGGCAGAAGCGGATCCATGTCCTTTGTGGATGATCTGGCCGGGTACGGCGACCGCGTCCACCTCGTCCCCGGCGGCCGCGTTCCGATCACCGAAGTGCTCGGGACGCCCACCAGCGGAACGGCCGTGTACTGCTGCGGCCCCGAGCCGATGATCGAGGCGGTGCGAGAAGCCTGCGGCGCCTGGGAACCCGGCACGCTGCACGTCGAGCGGTTCGTCGCGGAAAGCCTGCCGACCGACGGAACCATGGGCTTCGACGTGCACTGCGCACGGTCCGAAGTGGACGTCAGGGTCGAGGACGGGGTCTCGGTGCTCGACGCCCTGCTGGAGGCGGGTGTCGAGGCGGACTACTCGTGCACGCAGGGTTTCTGCGGCACCTGCGAGACACGCGTGCTGGAAGGAACCCCGGACCACCGCGACGACTACCTCGACCACGAGAAGTCGCCGGACACGATGATGATCTGCGTCTCGCGGTCCCGGTGCCCGAGACTGGTGCTCGACCTCTAGTTCTCCAGGTCAGGCAACAGGAGGGACGGCATGAGCGCGATGTTCTCGGCGAACGCCTCGTGGTCCCCCATCACCCGCCCCAGCACCAAGGCCCCCTCGATGCGCAGGAAAGCGTCCTTGGCGGCGTGCACCGCGTCGTCAGGCTTGCGCCCGGCCCGTTGCGACGCCTCGGCCATCACGTCGATCCACGTCCGCGCGAGCGACCGCGCCTGCTCCCGGATCTTCTCCGGCGCCCCGGCCAGCGTCATCGTGTCGAGCACGCAGGACAACGCCCCGGCACCGTAGAAGTCGGCGAGCCTGCCCGCCGTCTCCCCCATCCCCCTGGCGACGTCCTCGTCCTCCCGCATCGGCTGCAGGATCCACAGGAACCGCTGCCCGACCTCGTTCAGGACGGCCTCCGCCATCTCCTCCTTGCCGTTGGGAAACCGGTGGTAGAGGCTCGCCCGCCGCAGCCCGGAGGCCGTCGACAGGTCGCCGATGGAGGTCCCGTCGAACCCCTTCTCGCGGAACACCGCCATGAGGAGGTCGATCAGGTCGGCTTCGCCGATCAGAGGAGGTCGTGCCATCCCTCCACATTACCGAACCTTCGGTCAAATAGAGGGCTCAGCGGCGGAACGGCCGGCGAGGATCACGTGCCGGCAGGCCGTCGAAGGGCGTGAACCACGCGGGCGCGGTGTAGTCGCCCATCCGCAGGTCCCGGTTCTGCTCGTCGTCGGGGTCCTCGATGCCGTCCCGGCTGGGATCGAACAGCTCGAGAATGTCGTTGTCCTGGAAGAGGACTTCCCGCAGCAGTTCCCAGTCGAGATCGTCGGTGTGCGCCGGAAGCGCGCTGAAGTCTTTCTCCAGGCCCGACCAGCCGTCGTCGACCGCGTCACTCGAGTAGCTCAGCATGAGGTGCAGCGCCATCTCCTCCGCCGCACAACAAGGTTGCGGCACCCGCCCCGCCGCCAGGTCCTCGGCGAGATCGTCGAACGACCGCGCGGCCTGACGACGCCAGATCGCGTTCTGCCGCCACGTGATCCGCGGGAACTCGTCGAACACCGACCACTGCACGGTCGTTGTCACCGGGTGGTCGCCGTACTCGGCCACGTCGTCGTAGGCGTGATCGGCGAGCAACCCCGCCATGCACCACAACACGGCCGCCGTGCGCGACGTCACCTGAAAGCCGGCACACCGCCCGCACGACGGCCGCCCGCACGCACACACCTCGAACAACGCGGCGAAGTCAGGCGACGGCCGCAGGTGACCGTTCGCCTCGACCGAGTACTCCGCATCGCCGACCTCGACACCCTCGACGTCCACCACGGCGTCCAGGTCGAGGAGCAGCGACAGCGCGGCGGCCGAGTCCCCCGCGACGTCGTCTCGTTCAGCGGCACGCAGTTGTTCCTGTGTTTGCCCGGAGTCCAGCGCGAACACCATTCCGTCGATGTACGCCAGCGCCGCCCGCTCCAACGCCGCCGGGTCCGCCACGTCCACCTCGAACTGCGCGGTGACCTTGAACCTGCGTCCGGCGACAGCGTCGTCATCGACCATGCGACGCAGCTTAGGACCGGCGGCGCCGATTCCGGGTCAGGCGGCCACCACCAGCCGTTCGGCCATGATCCGCAGCAACACGTCCTGGTGACGGGTCAGGAAGAAGTGCCCACCGGGCAGCGGGACCAGCTCGAACCCGCCGGTGGTGTGCTCGGCCCACGCCCGCACGTCCGGCAGCGGAGCCACCGGGTCCTCGGTGCCGGTGAACGCCACCACCGGCGTCGAGAGCAGCGCGCCGGGCGTGTGCCGGTACGTCTCCACGGCGCGGTAGTCGTTGCGCAGCACGGGAAGGATCATGCGCACGACCTCCTCGTCGCCGAGGAGGTCCGCCTCCGTGCCGCTCAGCCGGCGGATCTCGGCGATCACGCCCTCGTCGGAACGGGTGTGCACGCGGTCGTCGCGGTAGCGGTCCGGCGCGCGGCGGCCCGAGACGAACAGGGCCGCCGGGCCGGTGCCCTGCTCTTCCAGGCGCCGCGTCACCTCGTAGGCCACCATCGCGCCCATGCTGTGGCCGAACAGCGCCAGGGGCAGGTCGGAGTCCAGCAGCGCGGTGATCCGGTCGGCCAGGGCGTTGATCGTCGGGATCATCGGTTCCTGGCGGCGGTCCTGCCTGCCCGGGTACTGGACGGCCAGCACCTCCACGTCCGGGGCCAGCGCCCTGGACACCGGGAAGAAGAACGACGCCGAACCTCCCGCGTGCGGCAGGCAGACCAGGCGTGCCTTGGGCGCCGCGGTGGGGTGGAAGCGGCGGAACCAGGCGTTGCGGTCCTCCATCACCACGTCACCGGGAGCTCGGCCACGCGGTACACGCCCAGGCCACCAGGCGGCACGTCCTCCGCGGGCACGGCCAGGCGCAGGTTCGGCAGGCGGGCGAACAGGGTCGAGAAGACGACCTCCAGCGCGGCCGTGGCGAAGTTCATCGCGACGCACTGGTGCGGGCCGTGGCCGAACGTGAGGTGCGTCTTGTCGTCGCGGCGCAGGTCCAGCTCGTCCGGCTCGGGGAACGCCTCGGGGTCGCGGTTGACCGCCGGCGTCGCCAGGATGACTCCCTCGCCCGCGCGGATCGTCTGGCCGCCGACCTCGATGTCCTCGGTCGCGAGCCGCGAGATGATGTCACCCGCGGAGATGTAGCGCAGCAGCTCCTCGACGGCGCGCGGCGCGGCGCCGGCCGGGTCCTCGCGCAGGACGTCGGCCTGTGCCGGGTTGTTGAGCACCGCGAAGGCACCGAGCGAGATCATCGTCATCGTCGACTCGTTGCCCGACACCGTCACGAGCATCGCCGAGTTGAGCAGCTGCTGGAAGCCGATCTCGCCGGGACGCTCGTCGAAGCTCGTGACCATGTGCGTGGCGAGGTCCTCGCCCGGCTCGGAGCGCTTGCTGTCGAACAGCTTGATGTAGAAGTCGCTGAGGGTGTAGATCGCCGGGATCATCATGTCCGGCCGCGTCGCCAGGTACTGGACGTGCTCGGTGTAGACCCCGCGGTCCTCCTCCGGCACGCCGAACAGCTCCGCCATCATCAGCGACGGGAACGGCACGGCGAACTGCGACACCAGGTCCGCGGTGTCGCCGCCGGCCACCATGTCGTCGATCAGCCCGTCGACGATCCGCTGGATCTTCGGCCGCATCATCTTGGCCTGCCGCAGGGTGAAGCTCGGGATCACCAGCCGGCGCTGGGCGTTGTGCTCGGGGTCGTCGAGCTGCGCGAACGTCAGCGCGTCGCCCTCGGGGACCGGCTGCGGCATCCCCGTGCCGGGCATGATCTTGGCGTTGTTCGGGAAGTCCGGGTGCGAGCGGGCCGCCGACAGTCGCGGGTCGGACAGCAGTGCGCGGGCCTCCGCGTAGCCGGTGACGACCCAGGCCGTCTTCTCGTCGACCAGCTTCACCTTCGACAGCGGCGCTGTCCGGTGCAGCTCCGCGTATCCGGCGGGCGGCTGGTACGGGCACTTGCCGCGCGGAAGCGGGAACGCGGGCAGCTCGGTCGTGGTGGTGTCGAGGGTCATGCCGGATCTCTCCGATCGGTTGTGGTGGTGCTGACGACCAGCGGGACCCGCTTCGGTGCGAACAGCAGATGGGATTCCCGGTACTCGACGGCCTCGTCGACCGTCCACACAGGAATTCGGTCGAACAGCACGTCCAGCGCGCCGGTCACCTCCACGCGCGCGAGCATCGCGCCGAGGCAGAAGTGGATGCCGTGGCCGAACGTCAGGTGGCGGTTCGAGCCGCGGCGGATGTCGAACGTGTCCGGGTCGGCGAACACGGCGTCGTCGTAGTTCGCCGAGAGCATCCACGGCACGACGACCGCGCCCGCCGGGATCGGGTGCCCGGCGATCTCGGTGTCGACCGTGGTGTAGCGCTGCAACCGCGTCGAGGGAGGACGGCAGCGCAGCACCTCCTCGACCGCGCCCGGCAGCAGCGACCGGTCCGCCCGCAACGCCGCCTGTGCCTCGGGATGCTCAGCCAGCAGCACGAGGGCGTGGCCGAGCACCGCGGCGGTCGTGAGATGGCCGGCCTGCAGGATCTGCACGGCCAGGCTCGCGACCTCGGGATCGGTCAGGCGCTGGCCGTCCAACTCCGCGCGCACCAGGTCGCCGATCAGGCCCGGCGCCGGTTCGGCCCGCCGCCGCGCGCACAGCTGCAGCAGGTAGCCCATCAGTTCGAGGAACGGGCCGCCCAGCGCGTTGTCCGCGGCCGCGCGCACGGCCGCCTCGTCGGTCAGGTTCGGCGGCTCGATCTCCATGATCTGCTCGACCAGCGTCCGGAACGCGCCCGCGTCGGCGGCCGGGATCCCGAACAGCTCGGCGATCATGACGGCGGGCAGTTCGACGGTGAAGTGCTCGACGGCGTCGAACCCGCCTGCGGGCGCCCGGTCCAGCAGGTCGCCGGCGATCTCGGCGACGCGCGGGGCGAGGTCGCGCATCTTGCGGGGCGTGAACGCCTGCGCCGCGAGCCGCCGCAGCTTGCCGTGCTGCGGCGGGTCGGTGACGAGCATCATCCCCTCGGTCATGTTCGGCACGTCCGCCGGCAGCACGTGAGCCGGGTTGCTGGAGAACGTCGCCGGATCCTTGGTGACCCGCTCGACGTCGGCGAACGGGAAGACGTGGTGGTTGCCGAACCCGTCGACGTGCACCTCGCCCCGCTCCCGCATCCGCCGCAGCCACGCGAGCTGGTCCGCGAGACCGAACCGCGCCGAAGGGATGTCCTCAGTGGACAGAGAGCTGGTCACGCCCGCTTCACCCGGACGCGGACGGACTTCGGGGTGAACAGCTCGCTCTCGTAGAACTCGACCGGCTCGTCGGTGAGGACCTCGATCGAGCTGAAGCGGCGCAGCAGGGCCGCCAGGCCGAGCCTCGCCTCGGTCTTGGCCAGGGCCGCGCCGAAGCAGTAGTGGATGCCGTGGCCGAAGGTGAGGTTGCGGGAGGCGCCGCGGTCGATGTCGAACGTGTCCGGGTCGGTGAACTCGGCCTCGTCGTGGTTGGCCGAGAGCAGCGACAGGAAGACCATGCTCTTCGCCGGGATCTGCACGCCGCCCAGCTCGGTGTCGGTGGTGGTGAAGCGCTGCAACCGCGGCACGGGCGGGGTGAACCGCAGGACCTCGTCGACCGCGGCCGGGATCAGCGCGGGGTCGGCGCGCAGCCTGGCCTCGATCCCGGGGTTCTCCGCGAGCTTCAGCACGGAGTTGGCCAGCACCGACGCCGAGGTGATGTGCCCTGCCTGCAACAGCTGGATGGCGAGGTTGACGGCCTCGTGGTCGGCGAGCCGCTCACCGTCCACTTCGGCCTGGAGCAGGTCGCTGATGAACCCGTCGCGCGGGTTCGCGCGCAGCTCGGCGCAGAGCCCCGCCATGTACTGCTGCATCTGGACGAGCGGGCCGAACAGCGCCGCCTGCAACGCCGCGTCCATCTCGGCCGCGTCGTTCGGGTTCGGCACGGTGACCTGGAGCAGCTGCTCGGTCCAGCCGAGGAACTGCGGCAGGTCGGCCCTCGGGATGCCGAGCAGCTCGGACACCACGACCAGGGGCAGGTACTGCGAGAACGACGTGACGAAGTCGAACTCGTCCTCCGTCGCCGCGTCGAGGAGTTCCCCGGCGATCGCGTCGATGCGCTCGTTGAGGTCCTTGACGCGCTTCGGGGTGAACGCCGCGCTCGCGATCCGGCGGACCTTGGTGTGCGCGGGCGGGTCCATCACCGCGAGCATGCCCGCGGACAGCTCCGCGGCGGCCTGCGGCATCACGTGCGACGGGTCGCTGGAGAACGTGCCGGGGTCGCCCAGCGCCTTCTGCACCTCGGCGTGGGTGAAGACGTGGTGCATGCCGAACGGGTCGCGCAGCACCGGGTTGGCGGCGCGCATGCGGCCCAGCCACGGCAACGTGTCCGACAGTCCGAAGCGGACGGACGGGGGCAGCAGCGCCGGGTCGAACGCCGGCATGACGAACTCGGTCATCTCAGTCCTTTTCCTTGTCATCAAAGCTGTTCGAGCCATGAGCGCACGGCGTCGGCGCCGGCCGCGGCGTGACTTTCCATCATCGACCAGTGGTTGCCGGGAACGTCGACGCCGACGTGCGGCGCGGTCCAGCTCGGCCGCCAGGCGTCACCGGACTCCCCTTCACCGCTGACCGACTGCAGGGACTCGGTGGCGCGCACGAACAACGTCGGCACCGCCGTGTCCTGCGGCTCCCAGTCCGCGAACACCCGGAAGTAACAGCCCATGCCGGTCAGCCGCAGGTCGTCGATCCCGCCGACGGCCTCCTCGCGGTCCTGCGCACTGGTCACGAAGGTGCTCTTGAACCGGTCGATCTGCCCGCTCCGCGGCAGGTAGGTGTCCATCAGCACGATGCCCTCAGGCGGTGAGCCGAGCTGTTCCAGATGCGTGGCCACGGCGTGCGCGAGCCAGCCTCCGGACGAGTGGCCGAGCAGCACGAACGGTGTGCCGCCCGCGCGGTTCCAGACCAGCTCCGCCTGCAGTTCGACGGTCGCCTCCACCGATGCCGGCAGCAGCTCGCCGGGGCGGAATCCGGGCGCGGGCACCATGGTGACCTCGCGTTCGCCGCGGAACCCGGCGGCGAACCGCGCGTACTGCTGGGCCCCGGTGATCGCGACGGGAGCGGCGAAGCAGAGCAGGTCCGGCGTCCGGTCGCCGCGGGCGAGCCGGACGGGTTCCGGGAACTGCCCGACCTCCGTGATGCTGTCGAACGACGGGCGCAGCCGGGACGCCGCCTTGATGAACTCGACGGCTTCGGCGATCTTCCCCTCGTCGCAGGCCTTGCGGTACAGCAGCTGGATCGAGCCGGTCTCCGGCTGCTCCACGGTCGCGTCCTCAGTGGACACTTCAGCGGCGGCCTGGGGAACGAGTTCGCCGCCGAGGAACTCGACGAGCGCGTCCGCCGTGGGGTGGTCGAACACCAGCGTCGCCGGCAGCCGCAGCCCGGTGAGCCCGATCAGCCGGTTGCGCAGCTCGACGGCGGTGAGCGAGTCAAAGCCCAGTTCGGGGAAGCCGACGCCGGCCGGAATCGCCTCTGGACCGGCGAAGCCGAGCACTCCGGCCACCTGGGTCAGCACGACCTCCCGCAGCGCGGCCTGGCGTGCGTCCCCGGTCAGCCCGGCCAGCCGCTCCGTCAGCGACGCGACGTCGCCGGCGGTCGCGGCGGCCCGGCGAGCGGCGGGCCTGATCAGCCCGCGCAGCAACGGCGGCACGCCACCCGCGCCGAACTGCGTCCGCAGCGCGGCGACGTCGAGGTGCATCGGCACCAGCACCGGGTCCTCCGCCGAACGACCGGCGTCGAACAGGCGCAGGCCTTCCTCCGACGACAACGGCCGCAGGCCGGCCCGGTTCACCTTGTCCCGCCCGGACGAACCGAGCTTGCGGGTGAGGTCGCTGGCCTCGTCCCACAGGCCCCAGGCCAGTGACGTGGCGGGCAGCCCCGCCACCCGCCGGTGGGTCGCCAGCGCGTCCAGGTAGGCGTTGGCCGCGGCGTACCCCGCCTGCCCGGCGTTGCCCAGCACTCCGGCGGCGGACGAGAACAGGATGAAGTCCGTCAGCCCGGCGTCGCGGGTCAGCTCGTGCAGGTGCCACGCCGCGTCGGCCTTGGGCCGCATCACGGTGGCGAGACGCTCCGGGGTGAGGCCGTCGAGCACGCCGTCGTCGAGAACACCGGCCGCGTGCACGACAGCGCGCAACGGGAACTCCGCCGGGATGGAGGCGAGAACCGCTGCCAGTGCGTCACGGTCGGACGCGTCGCACTCCGCGACGGTGACGCGCGCTCCCGCCGTTTCGAGGTCTGCCACCAGGGCGTCAGCGCCGTCGGCGGCACGGCCGCGGCGGCTGGTCAGCACGACGTGCCCGGCTCCCTGGCGAGCCACGTGCCGGGCCACCAGGCCGCCCAGCAGTCCGGTGCCTCCGGTGATGAGCACCGATCCGGCCGGGTCGAACCCGGCCGGATCGGTCTCCGAACCGGCGGAACGGGCGAGGCGCGGCACATGGATGTGCCCGTTCCGCACGGCGGTCTGCGGCTCGTCGCTCGCGGCGAGCCTCGTCAGGAGTTCGTCCGGTGTCGCCGGCTCCGCGTCGATCAGCGCGAACCGGCCGGGGTGCTCGGTCTGCGCGGACCGCACGAGTCCCCACACCGCGGCCGCGGCCAGGTCCGTGACGTCCTCGCCGGGCAGGGCCGCGACGGCGCCACGGGTGACGACCGCGAGCCGTTTCGCGGCGGAGTCCTCGTCGGACAGGAAGTCCTGCAACGACGTGAGCACTCCGGCGGTGGTCTCGTGCACGTCGCCCGACGCCACCACGACGAGAACCGGGCCCGTCGAAGCGGTGTCAGCGGGCACGGCCACCGGGGTCCACTGCACGCGGAAGAGCGGATCGCGCCGGGTGTTCAACGCCTCGGCGGAGACGGGACGGGTCACCAGCGACCCGATCGTCAGCACGGGTTCGCCCGCGCTGTCGGCGACGTCGAGGCGGAGACCGTCCGTCCCGGCCGGGGTGATCCGGACGCGGATCGCCGCGGCACCAACGGCGTGCAGGCTGACGCCGGTCCACGCGAACGGCATCCGCGCGTCGCCCCTGTCGGCACCCGCGACCATGCCCGCGTGCAGTGCCGCGTCGAGCAACGCGGGGTGCAGGCCGAACCGGTCCGCGTCGTCCGCGTCGACGGCGACGTCCGCGAAGATCTCCTCACCGCGCCGCCACACCGCGCGCAGGCCCTGGAAGGCCGGCCCGTAGCCGAATCCTCGCTCGGCCAGCAGCGCGTAGGCGCCGTCCAGTTCGACCTCGGTCGCACCGGCGGGCGGCCACTCGGTCAGCGGCGTTCCGGCCGGTTCGCCGGTGCCGAGCAGGCCAGAAGCGTTGCGGGTCCACGGTTCTTCCGAACCGGCGGGGCGCGAGTGGATCGTCACCTCGCGGCCGGCTCCGACCACGACCTGCACCTGGATCCCGCCGAGTGCGGGGAGCGTGATCGGCGCTTCCAGCGTCAGCTCTTCCAGCACCGGGCTGCCGGCGTGCGCACCGGCTTGGAGGGCGAGTTCGACCAGAGCCGTGCCGGGAACCAGTGCGCTACCGAGCAGTGCGTGGTCCGCCAGCCACGGATGAGTGCGCAGAGACAGCACGCCGGTGCACAGGAAGCCGCCGGACTCCGGCAACGCCACGACCGCGCCGAGCAACGGGTGACCGGCGGACTCCAGCCCGGCCGAGCCCACATCCCCCGCCCCCGCAGGCGATTCGAGCCAGTAGCGCTCGCGTTGGAAGGCGTAGGTCGGCAGGTCCACCCGCTGGGCGTCGGGGAACGCCTCGGTCCAGTCGATCCGCACGCCCTGGACGTAGGCCTCGGCCAGCGAGGTCAGCAGCCGGGCAGGTCCTCCGTCCTCACGGCGCAGCGTGCCGACCGCGATGACGGGCCGCTCGGCCGTCTCCTCGATCGCCGTGGTGAGCACCGGGTGCGGGCTGCACTCGACGAACACACCGTGGCCACTGGCCAGCAGGGTCGTCGTGGCCGCCGCGAACTCGACGGTGTCCCGCAGGTTCCTGGCCCAGTAGGCCGCGTCGAGTCCGGTGGTGTCGAGGAGGTCCCCGGTCACCGCCGAGCAGAACGGGATCTCCGCCGCACGCGGCGTGATCGGGGCGAGGACCTCGAGAAGCCGGTCGTGGATGCGGTCGACGTGCGCGGAGTGCGAGGCGTAGTCGACCGGGATCAGCTTGGCGCGCACGCCATCGGCCACGCAGGCGTCGACGAACTCGCTCAACGCCCCCGCGTCGCCCGAGATCACCACCGAGGACGGGCTGTTGACGGCGGCGAGCGAAAGCCCGTTCCACCGCTCCAGCCGTTCTCCCGCGGCTTGCGCGGGCAACGACACCGAGGCCATTCCGCCGGCGCCGCTCAGCGCCAGGATCTCCTTGCTGCGCAACGCGACCACCCGCGCGCCGTCGTCGAGCGACAACGCGCCGGCGACGACGGCGGCGGCGATCTCGCCCTGGCTGTGCCCGACGACAGCGGCGGGTTCGACGCCGTGAGCGCGCCAGACCGCGGCCAGCGACACCAGCACGGCGAACAGCACCGGCTGGACCACGTCGACGCGGTCCAGGTCGCGGCTCTCCCGCAACACTTCCACGGCGGAGAAGTCCACATAGGACGAGAGTGCGGCGGCGCATTCGGCCATCCGGCCGGCGAACACCGGCGAGGACTCCAGCAGTTCGGCCGCCATGCCCTGCCACTGCGAGCCCTGCCCGGGGAAGACGAACACGGTCTTGCCGGGCCTGGTAGCAGTGCCGCGCACCAAAGAAGCGTGCGGCGTGTCTTCGGTCAACGCCGTCAAGCCCGCGGCGAAGTCACCGCCGATCACCACGGCACGATGGTCGAACGTGGCCCGCGTGGTGGCCAGAGACCAGCCGACATCCGCGGGGTCGTCGGCCACGGAGGTCAACGCCCTTGCCTGGCCTCGCAGAGCAGCTTCGGAACGCGCCGAGATCACCCAGGGGAGGACAGCCGCCGAACGTCGCGGGGTGCTGTTCGGCGCGTCCGGGCTCGCCTCCAGGATCGCGTGGGCGTTGGTCCCGCTGACACCGAACGACGAGACCGCCGCACGGCGCGGCCGCCCGGTCTCCGGCCACGGCCTGGCCGCCATGAGCAGCTCGACCTGGCCCGCCTGCCAGTCGACGTGCGGGGAAGGCTCGTCGACGTGCAGGGTCGCCGGCAGCACGCCGTGCCGCATGGCCTGCACCATCTTGATCACGCCCGCGACCCCGGCCGCGGCCTGGGTGTGTCCGATGTTGGACTTGACGCTGCCGAGCCACAACGGCTCGTCCGCGCGGTCCTGTCCGTAGGTGGCCAGCAGGGCCTGGGCCTCGATCGGGTCGCCGAGCGCGGTGCCGGTGCCGTGCGCCTCCACCGCGTCCACATCGGACGGTGCGAGCCTGGCGGCGGCCAGCGCGGCGCGGATCACCCGTTGCTGCGCGGGACCGTTGGGCGCGGTGAGCCCGTTCGACGCGCCGTCCTGGTTCACCGCGGTGCCGCGCACCACGGCGAGCACGCGGTGACCGTGGCGGCGGGCGTCGGAAAGCCGTTCCACCAGCAGCATTCCCGCCCCCTCCGCCCAGCCGGTGCCGTCCGCCGACGCGGCGAAGGACTTGCACCGCCCGTTGCCGGACAGCCCGCCCTGGCGGCTGAACTCGAGGAACGCCGTCGGCGTGAACATCACCGTCACGCCGCCGACGAGCGCCATCGAGCACTCCCCCGACCGCAGCGACTGCGCGGCGAGGTGCAGGGCGACCAGCGACGACGAGCACGCCGTGTCGATCGTGACCGCGGGCCCTTCCAGCCCGAAGGTGTAAGCGACCCGGCCGGAGGCCACGCTGCCCGCGCTGCCGTTGCCGAGGTAGCCCGCGAGGTCGTCCGGCACGGAGGTGAGCCGCGAGACGTAGTCGTGGTACATCAGGCCGGCGAAGACACCGGTCTTGCTGCCGCGCAACGTCACGGGGTCGATGCCGGCGTGTTCGAACGACTCCCAGGCGGTCTCCAGCAGCAGGCGGTGCTGCGGGTCGATGGCCATGGCCTCGCGCGGGGAGATGCCGAAGAACTCGGGGTCGAAGCGGTCGGCGTCGTAGAGGAACCCGCCCTCCGGCACGAAGTCGCCGGTGTCGGGCACGTCCCAGCCGCGGTCGGACGGGAACCCCGAGATGCCGTCGCGGCCTTCGGTGAGCAGCTCCCAGAACTCCTCCGGCGAACTGACGCCACCGGGGTAGCGGCAGCTCATGCCGATGATCGCCAGCGGCTCGTCGACCGGCCCCGCCGTCGTGGCCGGGGCGACCGGTGCCTGCGCACCGCCGAGTTCGGTGACGAGGTGCTCCACCAGGGCGGAGGGGCTCGGGTAGTCGAAGATCAGCGTCGCGGGCAACCGGAGCCCGGTCGCCCCGCCGAGGCGGTTGCGCAGCTCGACGGCGGTCAGCGAGTCGAAGCCGAGGTCCTTGAACGCACCGTCGAGGTCCACCGCGGCCGCCGAACCGTGCCCGAGCACGGCGGCGACGTGCGTGCTGACCACGTCGGCGAGCACCTCACGACGTTCCGCCTCCACCAGGCCCGTCAGCCGCTGCGCGAGGGCCGCGTCGACGGCTTCGCCCGCGCGGCGCATCGGCGTGCGGACCAGGCCGCGCAGCAACCAGGGCAGCATCCCGGCGGACGCCTGCCGGCCGAGCGCGGCCAGGTCGAGGCGGCTCAGCACGGACACCGGAGCGGGACCGGAGAGGGCGGCGTCGAACAGCGCCAGACCGTCCGCTGTGGACAGCGGGACCATGCCGCCGCGACTCATCCGGCGCAGGTCGGCGTCGGCCAGTTCCGCGGCCATGCCGGTGGCCCAGGCGCCCCAGGCCATCGCGGTGCCCGGCAGGCCGGCGGCCCGGCGGTGGGTCACCAGCGCGTCGAGGAACGCGTTCGCGGCGGCGTAGTTGCCCTGTCCCGCGCCGCCGAGCACACCAGCGGCGGAGGAGAACAGCACGAACGCGGCCAGCGGCCGGTCGCGGGTCAGCTCGTGCAACGCCCAGGCGGCGTCCACCTTCGGCCGGAACACGGCCTCGAACCGTTGCGGTGTCAGGGATTCCACGACACCGTCGTCGAGCACACCGGCGGCGTGCACGACGGCGGTCAGGTCCGGAATGCCGTCGAGAACAGCGGACAAGGCATCCCGGTCGGCCACATCGCAGGCCACCGCAGAGGCATCGGCACCGAGTTCCTCGAGCAGTTCCGCGGCACCCGGTGTGTCCAGCCCGCGGCGGCCGGTCAGCACCAACCGGCGAACGCCCTGCCCGGCCAGATGCCGGGCGACCAACGCGCCGATGCTGCCCAGCCCGCCGGTGATCAGCACCGTGCCGTCGAACGCCGGAGCGTCCACATCGGACTGAGCCGCGCGAGCCAGCCGCAGCATCCGCAGTTCGCCGTCACGCCAGGCCAGCTGGGGTTCGCCGGTGGCCGCCGCGGCCTCGAGAACCTCATCGGTCAGGTCGTCGGTGTCCAGGAGCACGAACCGGCCGGGGTTCTCCGACTGCGCGGCCCGCACGAGTCCCCACGCGGCGGCCGCGGCGAGGTCCGGGACGTCCTCGCCGTCGCGCACCGCCACCGCGCCCCGCGTCACGAACACGAGCCGGGCGTCGGCCGGATGGTCTCCGCCCAGCCAGTTCTGCAACGCCTCCAACGTGATCGCGCTCGTCCGGCGGACCTGGTCGGGCACCTCTCCCTCGACGGACGGAAGACGCACGACCTCGACGGGTCCGGCGAAGTCACCGGCGGGAGCGGGCTGCCACTCCAGGGCGAACAGGGCGTCGCGCAGGCTCCGCCCGGCGTTCAGGCCGTCGGCGGACACCGGCCGCGAGACCAGCGAACCGATCGTGGCGACCGGCTTGCCGGCCGGGTCGGCGAGAGTCAGTGACACGGCACCGGTTCCCGCCGGCACCAGCCGTACTCGGAGGCTGGAAGCACCGGCGGCGAACAACGAGACGTCGGTCCACGTGAACGGCAGCCGTCCCTGCGGCGCCTCGTCCGGCGTCGCCAGTCCTGCCGCGTGCAGGGTCGCGTCGAGCAGTGCGGGGTGCAGGCCGAAGCGCTCCGCGGCGGCGGCGTGGTCCTCGTCGAGCGAGACCTCGGCGAACACCTCCTCACCCCGGCGCCAGGCGGCACGCAGTCCGCGGAAAGCGGGGCCGTAGTGGAAACCCGCGGCCTCGACGGCGTCGTAGATCCCGTCGACGGACACCGGCTCGGCGTCCGCGGGCGGCCACGTCGTCAGGTCCGGTCCCGCGGCGGCCACACCCGGCGCCAGGAAACCGGCGGCGTGCCGGACCCACGGCTCGTCGAACGCGGCACCGTCCGGCCGCGAGTGCAGGACGACGCTCCGGCGGCCACCCGCATCGGGCGCACCGACCGCGAGTTGCACCTGAACGGCGTCGTCGCCCAGGACCAGCGGGGCTTCGAGCGTCAGCTCCTCGACGCGCTCGCAGCCGGCCTGTTCCCCTGCCCTCAGCGCGAGTTCGAGCATCGCGGTGCCGGGCAGCAGCACCGTGCCGAGCACGGCGTGGTCGGAGAGCCAGGGGTGCGCGCGCCGGGACAGCACACCGGTGAACAGGAAGCCGTCACCGGCCGCGAGGGACACCGCGGCACCGAGCAGCGGGTGCCCGGTCGCCCCCAGACCGACCGAGGCCGCGTCGCCGTCGGTCTCCTTGGCGTCCAGCCAGAAGCGCTCGCGCTGGAACGCGTACGTCGGCAGCGGGATCCGCTGGGCACCGTCGAACAGCGCGGCCCAGTCCACCTCCCGGCCGCGGGTGTGCAGCCGGGCGACGGCGGCGGCGAACGTCAGGGGCTCCGGCCGCTCCGGCCGCAGCGTCGCGACCGCCTCTCCCGGTGCGCAGTCACTGACCAGCGCGGCCAGCCGGCCACCGGGGCCGACCTCGACGAAGGTCGTCACGCCGGACTCGTGCAAAGTCGCGATGCCGTCCGCGAACCGGACGGTGGCCAGCACGTGCGTGACCCAGTAGCGCGGATCAGCGAACTCGTCGGTGATCTGCTCACCGGTCACCGTGGACACGACCGGAATCGTCGGCGTGCCAAAGGAAAGACCGGAGACAGCGGCCAGGAACTCGCCCGTCATCGGTGCCATCAGGGGCGAGTGGAACGCGTGGCTGGTCGTGAGTTCCCGCGTCTTGCGGCCCTTGTCCGCCCAGGCCGCGGCGACCGCCGTGACCGCTTCGGCCGGACCGGACAGCACCACCGAGCCGGGTCCGTTGACGGCGGCGATCGCGACGTCGTCGGGCAGGGTCGGGCTGATCTCGCCCTCCGCGGCCTCGACGGCGACCATCACGCCCCCCGCGGGCAGCGCCTGCATCAGCCTCGCCCTGGCGGTGACCAGCGTGGCCGCGTCCGCCAGCGACAACACGCCGGAGACGTGCGCGGCGGCGATCTCGCCGATCGAATGGCCCAGCAGGAGGTCCGGCCGCACGCCCCACGCCTCGAGCAGCCGGAACAGCGCGACCTCGACCGCGAACAGCGCGGGCTGCGTGAACTCGGTGTCGTCGAGCCGGTCGCCGTCGAACACCGCCGTCCGCACACCGTGGTCGAGCGCGGCCAGTGCGGCGTCGAGCGCGGCGGTGAACACCGGATAGGTCTCGTACAGCTCGGTGGCCATGCCCCGGTACTGGGCGCCCTGCCCGGAGAACAGGAACGCGGTCTTGCCCGGCGCCGCCACGTCGGTGATCGCCGTGCCCGCCGCGAGATCGGCCAGCCCGGACAGCAGCTCGGCTCGGTCGCGGCCGAGCACGACCGCACGATGCGGGTGCCGGGCACGGGTCGTCGTGGTGAACGCGGCGTCCACAAGGGACGATTCGTCCGCCAGGTGGTCCAGAAGTGCCTGTGCCTGGGCCGGAATCGCCTCGCGGCTGCGTGCCGAGATCAGCAACGGCAGCACCGGAGGGCTCCCCCGGTCGGCTGGCGCGTCTTCGTCGGGCAGTTCGAGGACGACGTGGGTGTTGGTGCCGCTGACGCCGAACGACGACACGCCCGCACGCCGCGGCCGTCCGGTCTCCGGCCACGGACGGGCCTCGGTGAGCAGCTCGACGGCACCCGCGGTCCAGTCGACCCGCGGGTTCGGCTCGTCGACGTGCAGCGTCTTCGGCAGCACGCCGTGGCGCATGGCCTGCACCATCTTGATCACGCCGCCGACGCCCGCCGCGGCCTGGCTGTGCCCGATGTTCGACTTCAGCGAGCCGAGGTAGAGCGGTTGTGCACGGTTCTGGCCGTAGGTGGCGAGCACCGCCTGCGCCTCGATCGGGTCGCCCAGCACCGTGCCGGTGCCGTGCGCCTCGACAGCGTCCACATCGGACGGTTCCAGGCCGGCGGCGGCGAGCGCTTCGAGGATGACCCGTTGCTGGGCCGGGCCGTTGGGCGCGGTGAGCCCGTTGGACGCACCGTCCTGGTTCACCGCAGTGCCGCGGACCACGGCGAGCACGGGGTGCCCCAGCGCCAGCGCGTCGGACAGCCTTTCCACCAACAGCATGCCGGCGCCCTCGCCCCAGCTGGTGCCGTCGGCGGACGCGGCGAACGACTTGCAGCGGCCGTCGGGAGCGAGCCCGCGCGCCCGGCTGAACTCGATGAACGCGGTCGGGGTGGACATCACCGTCACGCCACCGGCCAGCGCCATCGAGCACTCGCCGCGGCGCAACGCGGCGACCGCCAGGTGCAGTGCCACCAACGAGGACGAGCACGCCGTGTCGATCGTGAGCGCCGGACCCTCGAAGCCGAAGGTGTAGGCGACGCGACCCGACGCGATGCTGCCGGCGCTGCCGTTCCCGATGAACCCCTCGAAACCATCGGGCACCGGCTGCAACCGAGCCGCGTAGTCGTTGTACATCACGCCCGCGAACACACCGGTCCTGCTGCCGCGCAACGACGCCGGCGCGATGCCCGCCGACTCGACGGCCTCCCACGACAGCTCCAGCAGCAGCCGCTGCTGGGGGTCCATCGCGAGCGCGTCCCTGGGCGAGATGCCGAAGAACGCCGGGTCGAAGTCGGCGGCCCCGCGCAGGAAGCCGCTCTCCCGCACGTAGTAGGTGCCCAGGTGGTCGGGATCCGGGTCGTAGAGCCTGCCGAGGTCCCAGCCGCGGTCGTCCGGGAACTCGGCGATGCCCTCCCCCGCGCGGTCGACGAGGTCCCACAGCCCGCCGGGGGTGTCGGCGCCACCGGGGTAGCGGCAGCTCATCCCGACGATGGCGATCGGTTCCCTGGCCCTGGCCTCGAGTTCGGCCAGCTGCGAGCGCGTCGCGCCGAGCCGTTGCCGCGCCTGCTGAAGGTCGGCCGTGGCCCGCTTCAGGTAGTCGCGGAGGGTGTCTTCGTTCGCCATCTCGGGCGTTCTCCTCGGTGGATCGGTGGGACCGGCGGACGGCCGATCAGTGGACCTCGAAGTCCTGGTCGATCAGTGCGAACAGCTCCTCGTCCGTGGCGGTGTCGAGACCCCCGTCGGTCACCGCGCCGCCCTGGTCACCGGTCTGCGGGTAGAGGCTGCCAAGCAGCACTTCCAATCGGGTTCTAAGAACCGTCAGGGTCGTTTCGCCCGGTCGTGCGCCGGCCAGACCGGCTTCGAGCTGCGCCAACGCGGTGAGCGCCGGGTCGGCCTCCACCGCGTCCCCGCTGCCCAGTTCCGCGAGGAGGAAGCCGGTGAGAACCACGGGGTTCGGGTAGTCGAAGATCAACGTCGCGGGCAGCCGGAGCTCCGTGGCCGCGGCCAGGTTGTTGCGCAGCTCGACCGCGCTGAGGGAGTCGAACCCGAAGTCGCTGAACGCCCGCTCGGGGTCGACCGCGTCGGCCGACGCGTGGCCCAGCACGGCCGCGACCTGCGTCCTGACCAGGTCGAGCAGCACGGTTTCCCGTTCCTCGGCGGGCACACCGGCCAGCAGCGCGTCCTCGCTGGGAACGGCCGCCGGGCGCCTCGTCGCGCGGATCAGGCCGCGGAACAGCGGAGGCACCGTGCCGCCGCCGATCCGCGTCCGCATCGCCGCGACGTCCAGCTCCATCGGGAGCAGGACCGGCTGCGCGGTGCTCAGCGCGGTGTCGAACAGGGCGAGCGCGTTCTTCGTGGCCAGCGCGCCAAAGCCGCCGCGGTTCATCCGCTTCCGGTCGACGTCGGTGAGTTCGCCGAGCAGCCCGCTCGACTGTTCCCACAGGCCCCACGCCAGCGACGTCGCCGGCAGACCCTGCGCGTGCCGGTGCCGGGCCAGCGCGTCCAGGAACGCGTTGGCGGCGGCGTAGTTGGCCTGGCCGGCGTTGCCGAGCGTGCTCGCGGCCGAGGAGAACAGCACGAACGCGGCGAGGTCGAGGTGCCGGGTCAGTTCGTGCAGGTGCCACGCCGCGTCCGCCTTGGGCCGCAGCACGGTCGCGAACCGTTCCGGCGTCAGCGATGCCAGCACGCCGTCGTCGAGCACGCCCGCGGTGTGCACGACCGCGGTCAGCGGGTGCTCGGCGGGAATCCCGTCCAGGAGTGCCTTCAGCGCCTCGCGATCGGCCGCGTCACATGCCACGACCGACGTCTTCGCGCCGAGAGCGTCCAGTTCGGACACCAGGTCTGCGATGCCCGGGGTGTTCTGACCGCGCCGGCCGGCCAGCACGAGGTGCCGGACACCGGTGGTGGCGAGGTGCCGGGCGAGCAGGCCGCCGAGCGTGCCGGTGCCACCGGTGATCAGCACGGTGCCGTCGGGGTTCCACGCCTTCGGCGTCTCCTCCCGCACGGCGACCCTGGCCAGCCGGGGCGCAAGAGCCTCGCCGCCGTGCAGCAGCACCTGCGGTTCGCCGCCTTCGAGGGCCGCGAGGATCTGCGCGCCGTCGGGTTCGCCGTCGAGGTCGAGGAGCGTGAACCGGCCGGGGTTCTCGGCCTGGGCGGTGCGCACCAGACCCCACACCGCCGCGGCGGCGACGTCGGTGACCTCCCGTTCGGCGCCGCGGGTGACGACGACCAGCCGGCCGTCGGTTCGGGTGAGCCAGTCCTGCACGGTCGCGAGCACGCCGGTGGTGACGCGGTGGACGTCGTCTGTGCCGTTGACCGGCAGGAACACGAGGTCCGGGGTCGGCTCCGGGAGATCGGCCAGGGTGTCGTAGGGCGTGGCGCCGACCGCGGCCGCCAGTGCGGGATCGCCGATGACCGCACGGGTGGTCGGGGTGGCGGTAGCAGTGGCGGCGGGCGCCCAGTCCACCTGGAACAGCGACCGGTGGTGTTCGCGCCGGGCCTCGATGCCGCTGGCGGAGATCGCCCGCAGCAGCAGGGAGTCCGCCGAGGCGACCGGCCTGCCCGCGCCGTCGGCCACGGTCAGGCTGATCGTGTCCGGTCCGACCGGTGCCAGCCGCACCCGCAGGCTCGCCGGGCCGGAGGTGCGCAGCGCGACCCCCGACCACGAGAACGGCAGGTGCCCCTGGCCCTTCGCGGAGACGAAGTCGCCGAGCCCGACCGCGTGCAGGGCGGCGTCGAGCAGCGCGGGGTGCAAACCGAACCGCCCGGCCGAATCCCGTTGCCCGTCCGGCAGCGCGACCTCGGCGAAGACGGCGCCGTCGAGCGACCAGGCCGCGCGCAGGCCCTGGAACGCGGGGCCGTAGCCGAACCCGTTGTCCTGCAGGCCGTCGTAGAGGCCGGTGACGTCGATGGCCGTCGCGCCTTCCGGTGGCCAGACCGCGAGACCCGGCATCGGGCCGGGCTCGTCCGGTGTGAGCGTGCCGGTGGCGTGCAGGCTCCACGACTCCTCGTCGCCGGTGGCGGAGTGCACGGTGATCGGCCGCTTGCCCGCGTCGTCGGCCGCGCCGACGGCGACCTGGATGCGGGCCGCACCCCGCGGCGGCAGGACCAGCGGTGCGGCGAGGGTCAGTTCCTCGATCGCCGCACAGCCGACCTCGTCGGCGGCGCGCAGTGCCAGTTCCACGAAAGCGGTGCCGGGCAGCAGCACGGTGTCCTGCACGGCGTGGTCCGCCAGCCAGGGGTGCGTCCGGACCGAGAGCGACCCGGTCAGCACGCAGCCGCCGGTGCCGGGCAGTTCGACCGCCGCGCCGAGCAACGGGTGCTCCGCCGCCGCCAGACCGGCGGCGGTCACGTCCACCGCCTGCGACGGCTCCACCCAGAACCGGTCCCGCCGGAACGCCTGCGTCGGGACCCCGACGCGCCGGCCGGCGACCGTGGTGGCCCAGTCGGGTGTGATGCCGCGAACGTGCAGCCGAGCCAGGGCGCCGATAGCAGTCCGAACCTCGTCGTGACCGTTGCGCAGCAACGGGATCGCCTCGTCGACCAGCGCCGACAGCACCGCGTCCGGGCCGAGTTCGACGAACGTCCGCACGCCCTGCTCCTGCGCCGCCGCGACCGCGTCGGCGAACCGGACGCCCTCGCGGACCTGCCGCACCCAGTACGCCACCGAGCCGTCGCCACCTCCCTCCACAGTGGACAGGAAGGGGATCACCGGCTCGGCGGGCGTGAGACCGTCGAGGGCCGCGGCGAACTCGGCCAGCATCGGTTCCATCAGCGCGGAGTGGAAGGCGTGGCTGGTGTTGAGCCGCTTGGTCTTCGCGAACCTGGCCGCGACCTCGGTGACCGCGTGTTCCTCCCCGGACAGCACGACGGCGTTCGGCCCGTTCACCGCCGCGAGCGAAACCCCGTCGGGCAACGGCAGAACGTCCTCTTCGGACGCCTGCACGGCGATCATCACGCCGCCCTCGGGAAGTGCCTGCATCAGCCGTCCGCGCGCGGACACCAGCGTGGCCGCGTCGCCGAGAGTGAGCATCCCGGCGACGTGCGCCGCCGCGATCTCCCCCACCGAATGACCGAGCACGAGGTCCGGTCGCACGCCCCACGACTCCAGCAGCCGGAACAACGCGACCTCGACCGCGAAGATCCCCTGCTGCGCGAACTCGGTGCCGTCCAGCTCCGGTGCGCCCTCGAAGACGATCTCGCGCACCCGCGGGTCCAGGTGGGCGCAGACCTCGTCGAACGCCTTGGCGTACACCGGGAACGTCTCGTACAGCTCCCGGCCCATCCCGGCGCGCTGGGAACCCTGACCGGTGAACAGGAACGCGACGCCACCGCTCACCGCCGTCCCCTGCACGAGCGAGCGGTGCGGCCGGCCTTCGGCGAGCGCGCCGAGGCCGTCCAGAAGCTCGTCGCGATCCGCCGCGAGCACCGCCGCCCGGTGTTCCAGGGCCGCCCGGCCGGTGGCCAGCGTGTGCGCGACGTCGACGGGGGCGAGGTGCTGGTCCATCCCGGCCTGGAGCTTCGCCGCCTGCGCCCGCAGTCCCTCGGCGTCGCGACCGGAGAGCACGAACGGCAGTACCGGCAACGGTTCCTCGCGCGGCGGTTCGGCGGCGACGGGTGGCTCTTCCAGGACGACGTGCGCGTTGGTGCCGCTCACGCCGAACGACGACACGCCCGCGCGGCGCGGGTGATCGGCCCGGGGCCAGTCCACGGTCTCGGTCAGCAGCGCGACATCGCCCGCAGCCCAGTCCACGTGCGGACTCGGCGTGTCGACGTGCAGGGTCTTGGGCAGCACGCCGTGGCGCATCGCCTCGACCATCTTGATCACGCCACCGACCCCCGCGGCGGCCTGCGTGTGACCGATGTTCGACTTCAGCGAGCCGAGCAGCAGCGGCCGTTCCCTGTCCTGCCCGTAGGTCGCGAGCACGGCCTGGGCCTCGATCGGGTCACCCAGCACCGTGCCGGTGCCGTGCGCCTCGACGACGTCCACATCGGACGGTGCCAGGCTCGCGTTCGCCAGCGCCTGGCGGATCACCCGTTGCTGCGAAGGCCCGTTCGGCGCGGTGAGGCCGTTGGACGCGCCGTCGGAGTTGACCGCGGAACCACGCACCACGGCGAGGATCTCGTGGCCGTTGCGCTGGGCGTCGGACAGGCGTTCCACCAGCAGCATCCCGGCGCCCTCCGACCAGCCGACGCCGTCGGCGGCCGCGGCGAACGACTTGCAGCGGCCGTCCGGCGCGAGCCCGCGCTGACGGCTGAACTCGATGAACCCGGCCGGGGTGGACATCACGGTCACGCCGCCCGCCAGTGCCATCGAGCACTCGCCGGAACGCAGCGCCTGTGCGGCCAGGTGCAGCGCCACCAGCGACGACGAACACGCGGTGTCCACGGTGAGCGCGGGCCCCTCGAAGCCGAGGCTGTAGGCGATCCGGCCGGAGATCACGCTGGACGCGGTGCCGGTGCCCACGTACCCCTCCGCCTCGGCGGGAATGGTGGCCAGCAACGAGCTGTAGTCCTGCGCCGAGGTCCCGGCGAACACGCCGACCTTCGCCCCGCGCAGGCCCGTCGGGTCGACCCCGGCGTGCTCGAACGCCTCCCAGGACGCCTCCAGCAACAGGCGTTGCTGCGGGTCCATGGCCAGCGCCTCGCGCGGCGAGATGCCGAAGAACCCGGCGTCGAAGTCGGTGGCGCCGGTGACGAACCCGCCCTCGATCGAGTACGTGGTGCCCGGCCTCGACAGGTCGGGGTCGAACACGGCGTCGACGTCCCAGCCGCGGTCGCCGGGGAACATCGAGATGGCGTCGGTGCCGGTGGACACCAGCCGCCAGAGGTCGCCCGGCGAGTTCACGCCACCCGGATACCGGCAGCTCATGCCGATGATGGCGATGGGTTCGTCGCTGGCGGTGACGGTTTCCACAGGCTTTGCAGCGTCCACTCCGGACAGTTCGGCGTCGAGGAACGCCGCCAGCGCCAGCGGGGTCGGGTGGTCGAAGACGAGCGTGGCGGGCAGTTCGCGGCCGACCGCGGTGGCGAGCAGGGTGCGCAGTTCGACGGCGGTGAGCGAGTCGAAGCCCAGTTCCTTGAACGGCCGGTCCGCGCGGACCTCGTCGGCGGTCTCGTGGTTGAGCACGACCGCGGCCTGCCCGCGGACCAGGTCGGTCAGCACGCGGATCCGTTCGCCGGCGGGGATTCCAGCGAGTCGCGCGCCCAGGCGGGTCGGCTCGGGCTTCGCGGCGGGCTCGACGAAACTGTTCGAACCTGTTGCCTCCAGCCAGAAACGGGTGCGCTGGAAGGGATAGGTCGGCAGGTCGACCCGGCGGGCCCCGCTGCCGGCGAAGTAGGCGGCCCAGTCGGGAGTGACGCCGCGCGTGTGCAGGCGGGCCAGCGCGGCGACGGCCGACCGCACCTCGGGCCGTCCGGCGCGCAGGACCGCGACGGCGGCGGCGCTGTCCGGCAGGCAGTCCTGGGCGAGCGCGCTCAGCACGCCGTCCGGTCCGAGTTCGAGGAACGTCCCGACGCCCTCGGTATGCAGCGCCGTGACGCCGTCGGCGAAGCGGACCGCCTCGCGGACGTGCCGGACCCAGTAGTCCGGGTCGGTGACGAGACCCGGTGTCGCGAGCGCGCCGGTCACGTTGGACACCAACGGGATCCGCGGCTCGGCGAAGCTGATCTGCTCGACGGCCGCGCGGAACCCGGCCAGCATCGGGTCCATCAGCGCCGAGTGGAACGCGTGGCTCGTGGTGAGCGCCTTGGTCTTGCCGAACGTGGCCGCGACCTCGGCGACCGCGTCCGCCTCACCGGACAGCACGACCGACCGCGGGCCGTTGACGGCGGCGATCGAGACACCGTCGCGCAGTTCGGCCCGCACCTCCTCCTCACTCGCGCGGACCGCGACCATCGCGCCCCCGGCCGGCAGCGCCTGCATCAGCCGCCCGCGTGCCGTGACGAGCAACTGCGCGTCTCCCAGCGAGAACACCCCGGCGACGTGCGCGGCGGCGATCTCCCCGATCGAGTGCCCGAGCAGGAAGTCCGGCCGCAGACCCCACGACTCCATCAGCCGGAACAGAGCGACCTCGACGGCGAACAGCGCGGGCTGGGCGAACTCGGTGCGGTCTAGGTCCGCACCACCGTTGAGGACCAGGTCCCGCACCCGCGGGTCGAAGCCCGCGCAGATCCCGTCGAAAGCCTTGGCGTACACGGGGAACGCCGCGTGCAGCTCGCGTCCCATCCCGGCACGCTGAGAACCCTGACCGGTGAACAGGAAGGCGATGTCGCCCGCCGCGACCGCGTCCCGCACGACCGACGGCGCCGGTTCTCCCACGGCGATCGCGCGCAATCCGGAGACTAGGTCGTCGCGGGTGTCGCCGAGCACGACCGCCCGTTCGGTGAAGGCGGCGCGATCGGTCGCCAGCGCCGCCGCCAGTGACACCGGATCCGCGTCGACGTCCAGCAGGCGCTCTGCCTGAGCGCGCAACGCGGCCTCGGTCCGTCCAGAAAGGACCCACGGCAGCACCGCGGGTCGTTCGCCGAGCTCCGGGACCTCCGCGTCCGGAGCCTGTTCCAGGACGACGTGCGTGTTGGTGCCGCTGACACCGAACGACGACACCCCGGCGCGACGAGGCTGACCGGTCGAAGGCCAGTCCACCGCCTCCGTCAGCAGCGAGACCGCGCCGGCCTGCCAGTCCACGTGCGGCGAAGGCGAGTCGACGTGCAACGTCTTCGGCAACCGACCGCGGCGCATCGCCTCGACCATCTTGATCACGCCACCGACTCCCGCGGCGGCCTGCGTGTGACCGATGTTCGACTTCAGCGAGCCCAGCCACAGCGGCCGTTCCCGGCCCTGCCCGTACGCCGCCAGCACCGCCTGCGCCTCGATGGGGTCGCCCAGGACCGTGCCCGTGCCGTGCGCCTCCACAGCGTCCACATCGGACGGAACGAGCCCGGCGTTCTCCAGCGCCGCCCGGATCACCCGTTGCTGCGCGGGCCCGTTCGGCGCGGACAACCCGCTGCTGGCGCCGTCCTGGTTGACGGCGGTGCCGCGAACCACCGCGAGCACGGGATGGCCGAGGCGCTGGGCGTCGGACAGCCGTTCCACCAGCAGCACCCCGACGCCCTCGGCCCACGCGGTGCCGTCGGCCGCGGCGGCGAACGACTTGCAACGGCCGTCCGGCGCGAGCCCGCGCTGACGGCTGAACTCGATGAACCCGGCCGGGGTCACGATCATCGTGACGCCGCCCGCCAGCGCCATCGTGGTCTCGCCGCGGCGCAGCGACTGCACGGCCAGGTGCAGCGCCACCAGCGAGGACGAGCAGGCCGTGTCGACGGTGATCGCCGGGCCCTCGAACCCGAAGGTGTAGGCCACCCGCCCGGAGGCGACGCTGCCCGCGTTGCCGCTGCCGAGGTAGCCCTCGACGATCTCCGGCACGGACGTCAGCCGCGCGGCGTAGTCCTGGTACATCACACCCGCGTAGACACCGATCCGGTGGCCGCGCACGGTCGCGGGGTCGATCCCGGCGTTCTCGAAGGCCTCCCAGGACGTCTCCAGCAGCAGCCGGTGCTGCGGGTCCATCGCGAGGGCCTCGCGGGGGCTGATGTCGAAGAAACCGGGATCGAAGTCGGCGGGAGCGGACATGAACCCGCCCTCCCGCACGTACGACCTGCCGGGCACGTCCGGGTCGGGGTCGTAGACGTCGTCGGCGGTCCAGCCGCGGTCGTCCGGGAAGTCGGAGATGGCGTCGGTGCCCTCGGCGACCAGCTGCCACAGCTCGGCGGGCGAGGTGACACCGCCGGGATAGCGGCAGCTCATCCCGACGATCGCGATCGGCTCGTGGTCGCGTTCCTCCAGCTCGTTCACCCGGCCGCGAGCCTCGCGCAGGTCCTTGGCGGCCTGCTTGAGGTAGTCGCGCAGCTTCTGTTCGTTCGACATGCGGTGGCTCCTGGGTTCGCGGTCGGGGTGGGTCACGGGATCCGCAGCTCGTCGAGAACGCCGAACAGCTCGTCATCCGAGGCCGTGTCGATGTCGTCGACTGCGGGCGTGTCGCTCCACCGCGACAAGAAGTCCTTCAGGCGCAACGTGATCGCTGCGCGGGCGGTGTCGTCGCCGGCGAACGGCGACAGCAGGTTCTCAAGGCGGCCGAGCTCGGCCAATGCGGGGGCGAACGCCGGTGTGCCGTCCGTGCCGAACCGCTCGGCGAGGAACGCCGCGAGCGCGGTCGCCGTCGGGTGGTCGAACACCAGCGTCGCGGGCAGCCGCAGGCCGGTGGCGGTCTGCAGGCGGTTGCGCAGCTCGACCGCGGTCAGCGAGTCGAAGCCCAGGTCGAGGAAGCCGCGGCCGGGTTCGATCACGCCGGGACCCGCGTGCCCGAGCACCGCGGCGGCCTGGGCGCGCACCAGGGTCAGCAGCACCCGGTCCCGCTCGTCCGGCGTGAGACCGGCCAGCTGGCGGCGCAGCGAGGCGTCACCACCGGCCGCGCTCCTGCGGACCGGCGTGCGGACGAGGCCGCGCAGCAACGGCGGTACGACCTGGTCGGCACGCGGACGCAGCGCGGCCGGGTCGAGCTGGACCGGGACCAGCACCGGCTCCCCCGTCGCGACGGCGAGGTCGAACGCCGCCAGGCCGTCCTCGGCGGTGAACGCCCGCGATCCGGTGCGGCGCAACCGGTCCTGACCTGCGCGGCCGAGAGTGCCGGTCAGCTCGCTCGTGTCGGCCCACAGCCCCCAGGCGAGGGACTGCGCGGGCAACCCCGCGGCCCGGCGCCGACGGGCCAGCGCGTCCAGACAGGCGTTCGCGGCGGCGTAGTTGCCCTGGCCGGGCGTACCGAAAGTGCCTGCCGCAGAGGAGAACAGGACGAACGACGACAGCTCTCGATCGCGCGTCAGCTCGTCCAGGTGCAGTGCCGCGTCGACCTTCGCGCGCAGCACGGCGTCGATCCGTTCCGGCGTCAGGGTTTCCACGACGCCGTCGTCGAGCGCGCCCGCCGTGTGGATCACGGCGGACAGGTCCTGCACGGCGGCGAGGACCTCGGCGAGCCGGGCGCGGTCGGCGACGTCGCACGCCATCACCGTCACCTCGGCACCCAGCCCGGTCAGGCCGGACACGACCTCCGCGGCACCGGGAGCGGCATATCCGCGACGGCTCACCAGCACCAACCGGCGGGCACCCTGACGAGCGAGGTGCCCGGCGACGAGCCGGCCGAGCGTCCCAGTACCGCCGGTGATCAGCACGCTGCCGTCGAACGCCTTCGGCTCGGCGGGCTCGGCGGCCACCGGGGCCAGGCGCGGCACCCAGATCTGTCCACTTCGGACGGACAGCTGGTCTTCGCTGATCGGCAGCGGGGGAATCGAGTCGTCCGGGTGCTCCAGGTCGATCAACACGAACCGGTCGGGGTGCTCCGCCTGAGCCGAACGCACGAGACCCCAGGCGGCCGCGGCGGCGACGTCGCCGCCCGTCGCACCCGACGTCACGAACGCGATCCGGCGGTCCTCGGACAGCGAAGCCTGAATCGTTGCCAGCACCGCGCCGAGCACCTCGCGGACGTCACCTGCCGCGACCGGCACGAACTCGGCGTCCAACGGCTCGGCCGGTCCGGTGGCGGGCACCCAGTCGACGCGGAACAGCGGACCGGACCGCCTCGCCGTCCGCACCTGACCCGGTACGACCGGACGCGACACGAGCGCGTCGACCGCCGCGACCGGCGCACCCGAGGAGTCGGCGACCTCGACGCTCAGCGTCTCCTCGCCCGACCGCACGAGCCGCACCCGCAACGCCGTCGCTCCGGCCGCGTGCAGACGCACCCCGGTCCACGAGAACGGCAACCGCCCGGTGCCCTCGGTGTTCAGCGATCCGAGTGCGATGGCGTGCAATGCCGCATCGAGCAGCGCCGGATGCACGCCGTACCGCGCGGCCTCGCCGTGCTGGTCCCGTGGCAGCGCGACCTCGGCGAAGACCTCGTCGCCACGCCGCCACACCGCTCGCAGGCCCTGGAACACCGGCCCGTAGCCGAATCCGCGCTCCGCCGCGCGCCCGTAGACGTCGTCGAGCGGCACCGGTTCGGCGTCCGACGGCGGCCACACGACGAGTCCGGCCGCTGGGCCGGAATCCCCGGGCGCGGCGAACCCGGCCGCGTGCCGCGTCCACTCGGCGAGCGGGTCGTCCTCGGGACGCGAGTGCAGTGCGATGGCCCGGCGGCCGTCCTCACCCGCGGCACCAACGGTGAGGTGGATCTGCACCGCGACGTCACGGGGCAGCACGAGCGGCGCTTCCAGGGCGAGTTCTTCCACCTCGGCGCACCCGGCTTCGGCCGCGCCGTGCAGCGCGAGCTCGACGAACGCCGTGCCGACCAGCAGCACGGTGCCGTAGACGGTGTGCTCGGCCAGCCACGGGTGCGAACGCGCGGAAAGCCTTCCGGTGAACAGGAACCCGCCGTCGTCCGGCAGTTCGACGGCCGCCCCGAGGAGCGGGTGACCTGCCGCGGCGAGGCCCGCGGAGCCGAGATCGGCGACAGCGGTCGTCGCCGGCAGCCAGTAGTGCTCGCCCTCGAACGGGTAGGTCGGCAGCGGCACGACGTTCGCACCGTCGAACGCGACAGACCAGTCCACGGCAACACCACGCACGAACGCTTCGGCGACCGAGCGCAGCAACCGCTCCGCACCGCCCTCGTCACGCCGCAGCGAACCGACGGAGACGACGTCGACTTCTCCCGCCGTCTCCTGCACGGCGGTCGTCAGCACCGCGTGCGGGCTGCACTCGACGAACACGCGGTGACCGTCGGCCAGCAGGGCACGCGTCGCCTGCTCGAACTCGACGGTCTGGCGCAGGTTGCAGTACCAGTACCCGGCGTCGAGCTGGCTGGTGTCCGCGGGACGGCCGGTGACGGTGGAGTAGAACGGCAGCTCCCCCGCTCGCGGCCGCACTGGCTCCAGGACCTCGAGGAGCCGTTCTTCGATGGCCTCGACCTGCCCGGAGTGCGAGGCGTAGTCCACCGGGACGCGGCGGGCGCGGATGCCGTCGGCCGCACAGCCGGCGAGCAGGTCGTCCAGGGCCTCCGGAGTGCCGGAGACGACCGAGGAGGCGGCACCGTTGGCGGCGGCGAGCGACAGCCCGGTGCCGGCGATGCGCTCGTTCACGACCGAGGCCGGCGCGGCGACGGAGACCATGCCCCCCGCACCGGCCAGGCTCGCCAGCTCACGGCTGCGCATGGCGACCACCCGTGCCGCGTCCTCCAGCGACAACGCGCCGGCGACGCAGGCGGCCGCGATCTCGCCCTGGCTGTGGCCGATGACCGCGGCGGGTTCGACCCCGTGGGCCCGCCACACCGCGGCCAGCGACACCATCACGGCCCACAGCGCGGGCTGCACGACGTCCACGCGCCGCAACGCGATCTCGTCGGACAGCACGTCGAGCAGGTTCCAGTCCACAAAGGACTTCAGGGCGTCCGCGCACTCGCGCATCCTGGCCGCGAACACCGGAGAGGAGCCGAGAAGTTCCTCGCCCATCCCGGTCCACTGCGAGCCCTGGCCGGGGAAGACGAAGACGACACCACCGGTGGCGGACGGCACGCCCTCGACGACCGCCGGGTCCGGCTCGCCCGCGGCCAGCGCGGTGAGGCCGCGCCGCAGTTCGTCCTGGGTACCGAACACGACCGCGCGCTGGTCCAGCACGCTCCTGGTGGTGGCGAGGGAGAAACCGATGTCGGCCGGGTCCGCGTCGAGCACGGCCAGTTGCCCGGCCCTGGCGCGCAGGGCGGACGAGGTCCTGGCGGACAGCACCCACGGCACCACGCTGGTGCCGCGCGCCGTGCCGATCTCGTTGTGCCGCGGGGCTTCTTCCAGGATCACGTGTGCGTTCGTGCCGCTCACCCCGAACGACGACACGCCTGCTCGCCGCGGTCGATCGGAGGCGGGCCACGGCCGGGCCTCGGTCAGCAGTTCGACCTCGCCCGACGACCAGTCGATGTGCGGCGACGGCGCGTCGACGTGCAGCGTCTTGGGCAGCTCGTGGTGGCGAAGCGCCTCGACCATCTTGAGGATGCCCGCGACGCCGGACGCCGCCTGCGCGTGCCCGATGTTCGACTTGACCGAGCCGAGCCACAGCGGAGCGCCCGCCCTGGCCTGCCCGTAGGTCGCGAGCAGCGCCTGGGCCTCGATGGGGTCGCCGAGCTCGGTGCCGGTGCCGTGCGCCTCGACGACGTCGACCTCGGCCGGGGTGAGCCGGGCGTCCGCGAGCGCCCGGCGGATCACCCGTCGTTGCGCGGGACCGCTCGGCGCGGACAGGCCGTTGGACGCGCCGTCCTGGTTGATGGCGGAGCCGCGGATCACCGCGAGCACCCTGCGGCCCTTCGCGACCGCGTCCGACAACCGTTCCAGCAGAACGACTCCCGCGCCCTCGGCCAGACCCATGCCGTCGGCCGCGTTCGCGAACGCCTTGCAGCGCCCGTCCGCGGCGACCCCGCGCTGGCGGCTGAACTCGATCAGCACGGCCGGGGTCGACATCACGGTCACCCCGCCCGCGAGCGCCGCCGTGCACTCGCCGCGCCGCAGCGCCTGCACCGCGAGGTGCACGGCCACCAGCGACGACGAACACGCGGTGTCGACGGTGACGGCAGGCCCTTCCAGGCCGAGCGTGTAGGCGATCCGTCCGGAAAGGACACTGCCGGCCTTGCCGGTCACGAGGTGGCCCTCGACGCCCTCGGGCGCGGACTGCATCGGACCGCCGTAGTCGGAGAACCCGCCGCCGACGAACACGCCGGCCGCCTCGCCGCGCATCGACAGCGGGTCGATGCCCGCGTTCTCGAAGGCCTCCCAGGCGATCTCCAGCAACAGCCGCTGCTGCGGGTCCATCGCGAGGGCCTCGCGCGGGCTGATGGAGAAGAAGCCCGCGTCGAACTTCGCCGCGTCGCGGTAGAAACCACCGCCGCTCGCGTAGGTGGTGCCCTGGCTGTCCGGGTCCGGGTCGTAGAGCGTCTCGACGTCCCAGCCGCGCTCGGCGGGGAACTCGCCCACGGCGTCGCCGCCCTCGGCGACCAGCCGCCACAGCTCGGCCGACGACCGGACCCCGCCGGGATAGCGGCACCCGGTGCCGACGACGGCGATCGGTTCGTGCGCCCGGTCTTCGAGGTCGGCGAGCCGCTTGCGGGTGTCGCGCAGGTCCGTGGTGGCGAAGCGCAGGTAGTCCCGCAACTTCTCGACGTTCTGCGCTTCGGGGGTGGACATGGTGGTGCTCCTTGGTGCGGGAGAAGGTCAGGGGGTGCGCAGGCCGTCGAGCACGTCGAACAGCTCGTCGTCGGTCGCCGAGCCGAGGTCGCCACCGCCGTTGTCGTGGGCGGGACCACCGGCGAGGCGGCTCAGCAGGGTTTCCAGTCGCAGGGCCAGTTCCGCGCGGGCGGAACCCTCGGCGATGCCGTCGACCAGCGCCGCTTCCAGCCGGTCGAGCTCCGCGAGGCCCGGCGCCCGGCCGCCCGGCAGGACCTCGGCGAGCACGTGCTCGGCGAGTGCCTGGGCGTTCGGGTGGTCGAAGACGAGCGTGGCGGGCAGCCGCAGGCCCGTCGCGGTGGCGAGCCGGTTGCGCAGGTCGACCGCGGTGAGCGAGTCGAACCCGAGGTCCTGGAACGCCTGCGCGGGATCGAGAGCGGCCGGTGAGGCGTGTCCCAGCACGGTGGCCGCGATGCCGCGGACGAGATCGAGCACGGTCCGCCTGCGTTCCGCGGTGGCCATCGCCGTCAGCCGTTCCCGCAACGCCTCCAGCGTGCCGACCGCCGCCGCGTCGGCCTCTGCCTCCGCCGCGGCGAGCTTGCGGACGTCCTCGATCCCGTTCAGCAACGGACTCGGCCTGCCGGAGGTGAACGCGGCGGTGAACCGCGCCCAGTCGACGTCGGCGACCGCCACGAAGGTGTCGTCGAGGTCGAGCGCCCGCTGCATGCCGCGCATACCGGCGGCGGGAGCCATTGGGGACAGCCCGTGCCACTCCGGGTTGAGGTCCATCAGGTCCTCGACGACGACGCCGTCGTCCAGCACGTGCAGTGCGTCCCAGACGCCCCAGGCGATGGACGTCGCCGTGCGGCCGCCCGCCCTGCGCCGTTCGGCGAGAGCGTCCAGGTAGGCCGATCCCGCCGCGTAGGCACCGTGATCGCCGCTGCCCCAGACCCCGGCGATCGAGGAGAAGAGCACGAACGCGTCGAGGTCCCGGCCGGCGAACAGCTCGTCGAGGTGGGCCGCTCCCGCGACCTTGGCCGCGAGGACGTCGGCGAGTTCGTCCACAGTGGACTCGGCCAGCGGGGTGAGCCGGATCAGCGCGGCGGCGTGCACCACCGAGCGGATCGGCCCGTGCTCCGCCTCGACCTTCTCGACCAGCACCCGCAACGCGTCGCGGTCGGCGACGTCGCAGGCCGCGACGGTGACGCCCACCCCGGCCTCGGTGAGCTCCGCGGTCAGTGCGGCCATCCCCGCGGCCGCGCCACCGCGACGGCTCGTCAGCACCAGGTGCTCGGCCCCGCCCTCGGCGAGCTTCCGCGCGATCACCGGGCCGAGCGCGCCGGTCGCCCCGGTGACGAGGACGGTGCCGCGCGGTCGCCACGGGGCCGGTGCGACGGCGGGCCGGGCGGCTCGGACGAGCCGCCTGCCGAAGGTTCCGTTGTCCCGCAACGTGACCTGGTCCTCGCCGCCCTGACCGGTCAGCACGGCGTGACAGCGCCGAAACGCCTCCGCGCCCGGCTCCACCGGCAGGTCGACCAGCCCGCCCCAGCGGCGGGGCTGTTCCAGGCCGAGGACCCGGCCCATGCCCCAGGTCTGCGCCTGCACCGGGTCCGGCGGCAGGTCCGTCGCCCCGACGCTCACCGCGCCACTCGTCACGCACCACAGCGGCGCGGTGATCCCGGCCTCGGTCAGAGCCTGCGACAGCACGAGGCCGTCGACGAGCCCCGCCGTGACGCCCGGCCGCAGTTCGGTCCGGTCGAGGGCGAGCAACGACACCACGCCGTCGAACGCCGTGTCGTCGAAGCCGGTTCCCGGCCTCGCGGTCACGACCTCGCTGCCCTGCCGCGTGAACTCCGCGACCAGTTCCCCGGCGACCAGGTCGGCGCCCTGCGGAACGACGACGAGCCAACGACCCGGTTCGCCCGCTTCGGGTTCGGAGACGGTCTCCCACTCGACGGTGTAGCGCATCGAGTCCACAGCGGACTCTTGCGCCCGATCGGTTCGCCACCGGGCCAACGCCGGCAGCACGGCGGCCACGGCTTCCTGGTCCGCGTCGAGCATCCCGGCCAGGTCGCCGTTCTCGACGGCGGCCCAGAACCCGGCGTCCTCCGACGCCGCCGCGGGCAGCTGGAAGTCGATCCAGAAGCGCTGGTGCTGGAACGGGTACCGCGGCAGGCCGACCCTGCGGGCGCCGGTACCGGCGAAGACCTTCGCCCAGTCGACCGGCAGGCCGAGGACGTACAGCTCCGCCGCCGACAGCAGGACCCGGTCGGCACCACCGGCGTCGCGCCGCAGCGTGCCGCCGGTGACGACCGCACGTTCGGCGTGGTCGGCGGTCTCGCTGATCGCCGTGGTCAGCACCGGGTGCGGGCTGCACTCGACGAACACGCCGTGCCCGGACTCGATCAGCGCCTGGGTGGCCTGCTCGAACTCCACGGTCTGGCGCAGGTTCCGGTACCAGTACCCGGCGCCGAGGGTGGTGGTGTCGATCGGCTGCCCGGTCACCGTCGAGTACAGCGGCACGCGACCGGCGACCGGTGCGACCGGCGCCAGCAGTGCGCGGACCTGGTCCTCGATGCGCTCGACGTGCGCGGAGTGCGACGCGTAGTCCACCGGAATCCGGCGGGCGCGCACCCGGTCGGCGACCAGGGCCTCGTAGAACCGGGTCAGCTCGGCGGCCCCGCCGGACACGACGACCGATTCCGGGCCGTTCACCGCGGCGACCGCCAGCTCCGCGTAGTCCTCCAGCCGGGCCCGCACCGCGCCGGCGCCGAGCGCGACGGAGACCATCCCGCCCTGACCGGCCAGTTCGCGGATCGCCTGGCTGCGCAGGGCCACGACCCTGGCGCCGTCGTCGAGGGACAGCGCCCCCGCGACCACCGCCGCGGCGATCTCGCCCTGGCTGTGCCCGAGCACCGCGTCGGGCCTGATCCCGAACGACTCCCAGACCGCGGCCAGCGAGACGAGGATCGCCCACAGCACGGGCTGCACGACGTCGACCTGCTCGATCGGCTCGCGCTCCCGCACGACGTCTAGCACAGAGAAGTCCACATAGGACCTGAGTGCGGCCGCGCACTCGGCCATCCTGGCGGCGAACACCGGCGACGAGCCGAGCAGGTCGGCCGCCATCCCCGTCCACTGGGAACCCTGGCCGGGGAAGACGAACACGACCTTGCCAGGAGTTCCGGCGACGCCTTCCGCGACACCGGACCCGGCCAACGTTTCCAGACGGGCACGCAGTTCGGCGTCATCACGCCCGACGACGACCGCGCGGTGCGGGAACTCCGATCGCGTCGTGGCCAGCGAGAACCCGACGTCGACCGGGTTCAGTCCGTCCACCTGGGACAGCAAGGCGGCCTGATCCCGCACCGCCTCGGCTGTGCGGGCCGAAAGCACCCACGCGACGGCGGGCGGCGCGGTCGGTTCGGCAACCGGTGCCGGTTCGGGAGCCTCTTCCAGGATCACGTGGGCGTTGGTCCCGCTGACACCGAAGGACGAGACGCCGGCGCGGCGCGGTTCCTCACCGCGCGCCCACGGCCGTTGCTCGGTGAGCAGCTCCACCGCACCCGCGGTCCAGTCGATGTGCGTCGAGCGTTCCTCGGCGTGCAGGGTGCGCGGCAGGACCTCGTGCCGCAGGGCCTGCACCATCTTGATCACGCCCGCGACCCCCGACGCCGCCTGGGTGTGCCCGATGTTCGACTTGACCGATCCCAGCCACAGCGGGGTGTCCCGGTCCTGCCCGTAGGTCGCCAGCAGCGCCTGCGCCTCGATCGGGTCGCCCAGCGACGTGCCGGTCCCATGCGCCTCGACAGCGTCCACATCGGACGGACGAAGACCCGCGGCCGCCAGGGCCGTGCGGACCACCCGTTGCTGCGACGGGCCGTTCGGCGCCGTCAGGCCGTTGGACGCGCCGTCGGAGTTGACTGCCGAGCCGCGGATCACCGCGAGCACCGGGTGCCCGTTGCGCTGGGCGTCGGACAGCCGTTCCAGCACGACCATGCCGATGCCCTCGGCCATGCCCATCCCGTCCGCGGCGGCGGAGAACGCCTTGCAGCGCCCGTCCTTCGCGAGTCCGCGCTGGCGGCTGAACAGCACGAACGGAGCCGGGGACGCCATCACCGTCACACCGCCGGCGAGAGCCAGCGAGGACTCACCGGTGCGCAGTGACTGCCCGGCCATGTGCAACGCGACCAGCGAGGACGAGCACGCCGTGTCGAGCGTGACGGCCGGGCCCTCGGTGCCGTAGACGTACGCCAGCCGACCGGCGGTGACGCTCATCGACGTGCCGGTGAGCAGGTGTCCCTCGGTGCCCTCCGGCGGCTCGGCCAGTCCCGCGCCGTACGACGACGTGCTCGCGCCGACGAACACACCGGTGCGACTGCCGCGCAACGCCGCCGGGGTGATACCGGCCGCCTCGAACGCCTCCCAGGACGTCTCCAGCAGCAGCCGCTGCTGGGGGTCCATCGCCAGCGCCTCCCGCGGGCTGATCCCGAAGAACGCCGCGTCGAAGTCACCGACGCCGTCGAGGAAACCGCCCTCGCGGACGTAGGTCTTGCCGGGTGCGTCCGGATCGGGGTCGAAGAGCCCGTCGAGCTCCCAGCCGCGGTCGGCGGGGAACCGGCTGATCCCCTCGCCGCCCGACTCCAGCATCCGCCACAGGTCCTCCGGCGAGCGGACGCCGCCGGGGAACCGGCAGCTCATCCCGACGATCGCGATCGGCTCGTCCGAGTTCGCGACGGTGACGGTCTCCGCCTGCGTCACCTCGCCACCCAGTTCGGCGGTGAGGTGACGGGCCAGCCCCTCGGGACTGGGGTAGTCGAACACCAGGGTCGCGGGCAGCCGCAGCCCGGTGGCCGCCTGAAGGCGGTTGCGGAGTTCGATCGCCGTGACGGAGTCGAAGCCGAGGTCGCGGAACGCCCGTTCGGCGTCGACCTCCGCACCGGAGTCGTAGCCGAGCACCGCCGCGACCTGGGCGCGCACGACGCCGAGCAGGTCCTTCGCTCGCTCAGGAGCGGGGGCCGCCTCCGCGACGAGCCTGCGCACCTCGGGAATCTCGCGGAACAACGGGCTCGGCGTGCCGGACACGGCGACGACGCGGGCCCAGTCGATGTCGACGACCACCGCGCTGGTCTCACCGCGGTCGAGCACGCGCTGCAACGCCGAGATCGCCAGGTCCGGGTCCATCGCCGGGACACCGCGGGAGAACATCCGCTCCTCGACGGCGCCGGTCGCCATCCCGCCCGCGGCCCAGTGCCCCCACACGACGGCGGTCGCGGGCAGGCCCTCGTCCCGGCGCCGGCGTGCGAGCGCGTCCACGAAAGCGTTGCCGGGGGCGTAGTTGCCCTGGCCCGCCGCGCCGAACATGCCGCCGAACGACGAGAACAGCACGAAGGCGGACAGGTCGAGGCCACGGGTCAGCTCGTGCAGGTTGACCGCGGCTTCGGCCTTGACCCGCAACACGTGCTCGACCTGGTCCAGGGTCAGGTCGCCGAGCAGGGCGTCGTCGAGCGCCGCCGCGGTGTGCACGACAGCGGTCAACGGCCACTCGGTCGCGATGTCGCCGAGCAGCGCGGCGAGCGCGTCCCGGTCCGCCAGGTCCACTGTGGACACGGTGACCGCGCTGCCCAGCTCCTCCAGCTCGGCGACGAGATCGGCCGCACCGGGCGCGTCGAGCCCGCGCCGCCCGGTGAGAACGACGTGCTCGGCACCACCGCGGGCCAGCCATCGCGCGACGTGCGCGCCGAGTGCCCCGGTACCACCGGTGACCAGCACGGTCCCGGCAGGCTTCCAACTGCCGGGAGCGTCGTCCTCCGCCGCGTGGGCCAGCCTCCTGGCCAGCACGCCGGTGGAGCGGACGGCGAGCTGGTCCTCCGCACCGGACCCGGCCAGCACGGCGCTCACCCGGTCGGCCGCGACGGCGTCCGGGGTCGGCGCGAGGTCGATCAGCCCGCCCCAGCGGTCGGGGTGCTCCTGCCCCACCACCGGGCCGAGGCCCCAGACGAGGGACTGCTCCGGGTCGTCGACCGAGTCGGACGGGCCGGTGCTCAGCGCGCCGCGGGTGGCCACCCAGAGGGGCGCGTCGATCCCGGCGTCCCCCAAGGCCTGGACGAGAGTGATGGTCGCCGCGTGGGCCAGCGGCACCGCCGGATACCGGGGATGCCGGCCACGGGCGCAGGCGAGCAGCGACAGGACACCCGCCGCTTCGCCGTGGGCCGCCAGGTGACCGGTGAGGGTGGCGCGGTCGGCGGACGGGTCGACGGTCAGGCGCACGACCTCGGCACCATTGGCGGACAACGACTTCTCCAGGACATCCGCCCAGTCGGCGCCGTGCTCAGGGACCAGCAGCAGCCAGTGGCCGGTCAGCGCCGCCGGCGCCGGGGTGAGCGCACGCCACGCGACCCGGTAGCGCCATCCCTCCACAGTGGACTTCTCCTGCTGCCGCCTGCGCCAGGACGAGAGCACCGGCAGCACCGCGCCGAGCGCTTCGGACTGCGCGCGGTCGGCACCCAGGTCGTCCGCCAGCGAGGCCAGGTCGTCGCGCTCGACCGCGGTCCAGAACCGCGCGCCGACCGGATCGGCCGAACCCTGCTGTGGTGCAAGGGGTTCGCTGGGCCAGAACCGGCGGTGCCGGAACGGGTAGGTCGGCAGCTCGACCCGCACGGCGCCGGTACCGCGGAAGGCCACGGTCCAGTCGACCGGCACGCCGGCCACGAAGGCCTCCGCCAGCGACCGGGTGAGACGGTCGGCACCACCGTCGTCACGGCGCAGGGTGCCGGTCACCACGACCGCTCGGTCCGCCGCGTCGGCGGTCTCCTCGACTCCCGCGGCGAGCACCGGGTGGGCGCTGCACTCGACGAACGCCGTGTGCCCGTCCGCCACCAGACCGGCGACAGCGAGGTCGAAGCGCACGGGTTCGCGCAGGTTGCGGTACCAGTAGCCGGCGTCCAGCTCCGCGGTGTCCAGCACGTCACCGGTCACCGCCGACACGAACGGGATCCGCCCGGCCAGGGGCTCGATGCCGGCCAGCACCTCGGCCAGTTCCTCGGCCAGCAGCTCCACCTGGGCCGAATGGGAGGCGTAGTCGACGGCGATCCGTCGCGCGCGGGCGTCCTGTGCGGCGGCCACGAGTTCGTCGAGAGCACCGGACTCGCCGGAGACCACGACCGACGACGGCCCGTTGACCGCCGCCACCGAGATCCGCTCACCCCACGGCGCGATCAGCTCACGCGCGCGGTCCGGCGTGACGGCCAGCGACACCATGCCGCCGGAACCGGACAACCGGAGAATCGCCTTGCTCCGCAGCGCGACGACGCGAGCACCGTCCTCAAGAGACAGCCCACCGGCCACCACGGCAGCGGCGATCTCGCCCTGGGAATGGCCCACGACCGCGGCCGGCTCGACACCGGAAGAACGCCACACCTCGGCGAGCGAGACCATCACGGCCCACAGCGCCGGCTGCACGACGTCGACCCGCAGCATCGCGTCGGCGTCGTCGAGAACGTCCAGCAACTCCCAGTCCACAAAGGACGACAGGGCCGCCGCGCACTCGGCCATCCGCGTCGCGAACACCGGAGACGACGCCAGCAGTTCCCGGCCCATCCCGGCCCACTGCGAGCCCTGGCCGGGGAACACGAACGCCACCCGCCGTCCGGGCCGGGCGATGCCGGAGACCACGTCCGCGGGAGCGCCACCGTCGGCGAACGCCCGCGAGGCTTCCGCGTGGTCACCGAGGACGACCGCGCGGTGCTCGAACAGCGCACGGGTGCTGACCAGGGAGAATCCGACGTCCACCGGCTCACCGAGAGGCAGTTGCGCCGCCTGGGCCCGCAGCGCGTCCTCGGTCCGCGCGGAGAACACCCACGGCACCACGGCGGGCGCGGTCCGTTCCGCAGAGACCTCCACGGCAACGGGAGCGGCTTCCAGGATCACGTGGGCGTTGGTGCCGCTGATGCCGAACGACGACACCGCCGCACGCCGCGGTCGTCCCGTCTCCGGCCACGCGACAGCGTCGGTCAGCAACTCGATCGCACCGGACGACCAGTCGACGTGCGGAGTCGGCGTAGAAGCGTGCAAGGTGCGCGGCACGGTGTCGTTTCCGAGCGCGAGGACCATCTTCACCACACCCGCGACCCCGGCTGCGGCCTGGGCGTGCCCGATGTTGGACTTCACCGAGCCGAGCAGCAACGGCCGTTCCCGGCCTTGCCCGTAGGTGACGAGCAGTGCGTCCGCCTCGATCGGGTCGCCCAGGGAGGTACCGGTGCCGTGCGCCTCCACAACGTCCACATCGGACGGTGCCAGCCCGGCGTTCGCCAGCGCGGCACGGATGACTCGCTGCTGCGACGGGCCGTTCGGGGCGGTGAGGCCGTTGGACGCGCCGTCCTGGTTCACCGCCGTACCGCGGACGACCGCGAGCACCGGGTGACCGAGCCGCCGCGCGTCGGACAGGCGCTCCACCAGCAGCATGCCGACGCCCTCGGACCAGCCGGCACCGTCGGCGTCGGCGGAGAACGCCTTGCAGCGGCCATCCCGCGCGAGGCCGCGCTGCTGGGAGAACTCGACGAACGTGCCCGGCGTGGCCATCACGGTCGCGCCGCCCGCCAGCGCCATCGTGCACTCGCCCGAACGCAGCGACTGCACGGCGAGGTGCAGTGAGACCAGCGACGACGAGCAGGCGGTGTCGACCGTGACGGCCGGGCCCTCCAGTCCGAGCGTGTAGGCGATCCGGCCGGAGGCGACGCTGCCGGAGTTGCCGACGCCGAGGAAACCTTCGACGTCGTCGGGTCCGCCGGACAGCCGTGCGCCGTAGTCGTGGTACATCAGGCCCGCGAACACTCCGGTGCGGCTGCCGCGGACGGTGGCCGGGTCGATGCCGGCCCGTTCGAACGCCTCCCACGCCGCTTCGAGCAGCAGGCGGTGCTGCGGGTCCATGGCCAGTGCCTCGCGCGGCGAGATGCCGAAGAAGGCCGGGTCGAAGTCGGCCGCGCCGTCGAGGAAACCGCCCGCGCGCACGTAGGTCCTGCCGGGCCGCGGTTGCGGGTCGAAGAGCGCGTCCACGTCCCAGCCGCGATCGGCCGGGAACTCGCTGATCGCGTCACCGCCGTCGGCGAGCAGCCGCCAGAGGTCCTCCGGCGAGGCGACCCCGCCGGGGAACCGGCAGCTCATCCCGACGATGGCGATCGGTTCGGTCGTGGCGGCCGCGGTGACGACCTGCTGAAGTGCCGCGTCACCACCGAGTTCGGCACTCAGGAAGGCGACGAGTGCCGTCGGCGTCGGGTGGTCGAACACGAGCGCGGCGGGCAGGCGCAGCCCGGTGACGGCCTGGAGGCGGTTGCGGAGGTCGACCGCGGTCAGCGAGTCGAAACCCAGGTCGCGGAACGCCACCGAAGTGTCCACAACGGACACGTCCGCGTGGCCGAGCACCGTCGCGACGTGGGTGCGCACGATCTCGGTGAGCAGGCGGTCACGTCCGGCGTCGTCGAGCCCCGCCAGCCGCGTCCGAAGGCCGTCGTCCGCCGCCGCCACGACACGCGGCGGGACGATCTTGCGCAGCATCGGCGGCACCCGCTGGTCGCGCAGGGCGGCGACGTTCAGCCTCACCGGCACCAAAGTCGCGCCGTCCAGGGCGCGAGCGGTGTCGAACAGCGCGAGCCCCTGCTCGTCGGACAGCGGCGGGAACCCGGCGCGGGTCATCCGCCGCACGTCGAGGTCCGTCATCGCGCCGGTCATCCCGCCGCTGCGGGCCCAGAGCCCCCAGGCGAGCGACTGCGCGTCGAGACCACGGGCGCGGCGCCGGAGCGCGAGGGCGTCGAGCACCGCGTTGGTGGCCGCGTAGGCGCTCTGCCCGGCGCTGCCGAACGTGCCGGTCGCCGAGGAGAACAGCACGAACGTCGCGGCGTCGGTCAGGTCGTCCAGGGCGAGTGCGGCGTCCACCTTGACCCGCAGGACCTTCTCGAAGTCGTCGGCGGTCAGGGACTCGACGAGCCCGTCCGCGAGCGCGCCGGCGGCGTGCACGACGGCAGTGACGTGTTCGCCCGCGAGGAGTTCGGCGAGCTGGTCGCGGTCGGCGACGTCGCACCGGGCGACGCGGACGTCGGCGTCGAGTCCTTCCAGATCGGGGTGCCCGGCGCCGGTGCGGCTGGTCAGCAGCAGGCGACGGGCCCCATGGGTGGCGACGAGGTGCCGCGCCAGCAACGAACCGAGCGCACCGGTACCACCGGTGATCAGAACGGTGCCGCTGACGTCGAACGCGGGTGCCGCTTCGGTCGGCTGGACGCGCGCCAGTCGCGGCACGAGAACCTCGCCACCGCGCAGCGCGACCTCAGGCTCCTCGGCCAGGACGGCGACCAGCGATGAGACGTCGGCGGTGTCGGTGTCGACGAGCAGGAACCGGTCGGGGTGCTCGGCGCGGACCGACCGGATCAGTCCCCAGACAGCGGCCGCGGCCGGGTCCTCCCCCGTCGTCGCTCCCGTGGTGACGAACGCCAGACGGCCTTCGTCCTTCGCGAGGTGCTCGCGGACGAGGTCGAGTGCGCGAGCCAGCACCGTGCGGACGCTGCCGCCGACATCGGCCGGATCGCCCGTGACAGGCGCGAGCACCAGGTCGTCACCGAGGTGCGTAGTCGCAGGAACCTCGACGGGTGTCCACTCCAGACCGAACAGCGAGTCGGCGACGAGTTGCTGTGCCACCAACGGCCTGAGCACCAGCGACGAGACGGTGGCCACCGCGGCCCCGGACGCGTCCGCGACGTCGAGCGCCACCGCGTCCTCCCCGGCCGGCCGGATCCGCACGCGCGCCGCGGCGGTGCCGCCCGCCCGCAGGACCGCGCCGGACCACGCGAACGGCATCAGCGCGCGATCTCCGCCGCCGAGTGCCGCGGCCTGCAGTGCCGCGTCGAGCAACGCCGGGTGCAGACCGAACCGCGCCGCCTCGGGGGCGAGGTCCTCCGGGAGCGCGACCTCGGCGTAGATCTCCTCGCCGAGCCGCCAGGCCGCGCGCAGGCCGCGAAACGCCGGGCCGTAGGCGAAACCCTGTGCCGCGAAACGGTCGTGCAGACCGTCGACGTCGACGGGTTCGGCACCGGCGGGAGGCCAGATCAGCAGATCCGCGGCCGCGGGCTCGGTGCCGCCGAGCACGCCGCTCGCGTGCCGGGTCCAGCTGTCGTCCGCGGCACGGCTGTGCACGGCGACCGCGCGCCGGCCGGCGCTGTCGGCCGCCCCGACCGACACCTGGACCTCGACGGCGCCGTCCTCCGGCAGCACCAGCGGCGCCTCCAGCACCAGGTCCTCGACGACCCGGCCACCGGTCTCGCGCACCGCCCGCACCGCGAGTTCCAGCAACGCCGTGCCGGGCAGCACGACGGTGCCGCGCACGACGTGGTCGGCGAGCCACGGGTGCGACCTCGTGGACAGCCGCCCGGTGAAGAGGTGACCGTCGCCGTCGGCGAGGGCGACGACCTGGTCGAGCATCGGATGCCCTGCCGAGCCGAGGCCCGCGTCCGCGGTGATCGCGGGCGCGTCGAGCCAGAAGGTCTCGCGCTGGAACGGATAGGTCGGCAGTTCCACGCCTGCCGGGTCGACGCCCTCGAACTCGGCGGAGAAGTCCACGGCCACGCCGAGGCTGAAGGCCGCTCCGATCGACGTGAGCAGCCGGGCCCGGCCGCCTTCGCCGCGACGCAGGGTGCCGACGGTGTCCGCGGTCTCGTCGAGACCGGTCGTGAGGACCGGGTGCGGGCTGCATTCCACGAACACCGGACGGTCTGGGAGCAACTGCCGCACGACCTGGTCGAACCGCACGGTCTCGCGCAGGTTCCGGTACCAGTAACCGGCGTCCAGCTCCGCGGTGTCGAGCGGGTCACCGGTGACCGCCGAGTGGAACGGCACGGCACCGGCACGCGGGCGGATCGGGGCGAGAGCGGCGAGCAGCTCCTCCTCGACGGCTTCGACGTGCCGGGAGTGCGACGCGTAGTCGACGGCGATCCGCCTGGCCGGAAGGTCCTGCGCCAGCAGCTCGTCGAGCGCGGCGGCGTCACCGGAGACCACCACCGAGGACGGGCCGTTGACCGCGGCGATCGAAAGGCTCTCACCCCACGGCGCGATCAACTCCTCGGCACGTTCGGCGGACGTGGTGAGCGACACCATCCCGCCCTGGCCGGACAGCGCGAGCAAAGCCTTGCTGCGCAACGCGACCACGCGAGCACCATCCTCGAGGGACAGACCACCCGCGACGACGGCGGCGGCGATCTCACCCTGGGAGTGGCCGATCACGGCGGCGGGTTCGACCCCGTAGGAGCGCCAGACCTCGGCCAGCGACACCATCACCGCCCACAGCACGGGCTGCACGACGTCGACCCGTTGCAACGCGATCTCGTCGGACAGCACACCGAACAGATCCCAGTCCACAAAGGACCTCAGAGCGTCCGCGCATTCGCGCATCCTGTCCGCGAACACCGGGGACGACTCCAGCAGCTCCCGGCCCATCCCCGCCCACTGCGAACCCTGTCCGGGGAACACGAACACGGCCCGCCGCACACCTCGGGCGACGGCGGCACCGGTGCCCTGCTCGGCCAGCGCGGTCAGTCCTGCCCGCAGATCCCCGGCCACGACGGCCCGGTGCTCGAACAGCTGGCGGCACCTGAGCAGCGCGGCCCCGGCCGCGGGAACGTCCACCAGGGACAGCAGGTTGCGCGCCTGGGCCCGCAACGCCGGCTCGGAACGGGCCGAGAGCACCCACGGCACGACCGAATCCGTCTCGGAAACGGCGATCTCCGGCCGCGGCCGGGCTTCCAGGATCACGTGGGCGTTGGTCCCGCTGACACCGAACGACGACACGCCCGCCCGGCGGGCGGCACCGGTCTCCGGCCACGCGACGGCATCGGTCAGCAGCTCCACCGACCCCGCCGACCAGTCGACGTGCGGCGAGGGCGCGTCGACGTGCAGCGTCTTGGGCAGCACGCCGTGACGCATAGCCTCGACCATCTTGATCACACCGCCCACACCGGCCGCTGCCTGCGTGTGCCCGATGTTCGACTTCAGCGAGCCCAGCAACAGCGGCCGTTCCCTGCCCTGCCCGTACGTCGCCAGCAGGGCCTCGGCCTCGATCGGGTCGCCCAACGACGTACCCGTGCCGTGCGCCTCCACAACGTCCACATCGGACGGTGTCAGCCCGGCGTTGGCCAGTGCCGCGCGGATCACCCGTTGCTGCGCCAAGCCGTTCGGCGCGGTCATGCCGTTGGACGCGCCGTCCTGGTTGACCGCCGTGCCGCGGACGACGGCCAGGACGGGGTGACCGAGGCGTTCGGCGTCGGAAAGCCGTTCCAGGAGAAGGACACCGACGCCCTCCGCCCAGCTCGTGCCGTCCGCGGCGGCCGCGAACGCCTTGCAGCGCCCGTCCGGTGCCAGCGCCCGCTGCCGGCTGAACTCGACCAGCGCGGACGGGGTCGCCATCACCGACACACCACCGGCGAGTGCGAGGGTGCAGTCGCCCTGACGCAGCGCCTGTGCGGCGAGGTGCAACGCCACCAACGACGACGAGCACGCCGTGTCGATCGTGACCGCGGGCCCCTCCAGCCCGAAGGTGTAAGCCACCCGGCCGGAGGCGACGCTGCCCGCGCTACCGTTGCCGAGCAGGCCCTCGAACCCCTCCGGCACCCGGTACATGCGGCCCGCGTAGTCGTTGTACATCACGCCGGAGAACACACCGGTTCTGCTGCCCCGCACCGCGTCCAGGGTCAGCCCGGCCCGTTCGAAGGCCTCGTACGACACCTCCAGCAGCAACCGCTGCTGCGGGTCGATGGCGAGCGCGTCGCGCGGGCTGATGCCGAAGAACGCCGGGTCGAACCGGTCGGCGTCGTGCAGGAACCCGCCCTCCCGCGTGTAGACCTTGCCCGGCTCGTCGGCGTCCGCGTCGTACAGGCCGTCGAGGTCCCAGCCACGCCGCGTCGGGAAGCCGCTGATGGCGTCACCGCCGCGGGACACGAGGTCCCACAACTGTTCCGGCGAACCGGCGCCACCGGGGTAGCGGCAGCTCATCCCGATGATCGCGACGGGTTCCCCCGCCGCGGCCTCGAGCTGCCGGTTGACCTCCCGCAGCCGGTCGCTCTCCTTGAGCGACGCGCGCAGGGCTTCGACGATCTTGTCCGGGGTGGTGGCCATGGTGAGGTCTCCGCGATCAGGTCAGGAGGGGTCGCCGTCGAGGGCCAGGGCGACGAGGTCGTCCACGTCCATGGCGTCGATCGAGGCTTCGATGGGGGCGGTGGTGACGGCCGCGGGGTCGGCGAGCCGCAGCAGGGGTTCGAGCAGCCCGGCCGCGCGCAGCCGGTCGATCCCGATCGCGGCGAGCACCGCGGTCAGGTCCGGCTCCGCCGGTTCGACGTGCAGCTCGGACTCCAGGTGCGTGGCGAGCGCGGTCGCGTCCGGGTAGCTGAACACCAGCGTCGCGGGCAGCCGCAGGCCGGTCGCGGCACCGATCCGGTTGCGCAGCTCGACCGCGGTGAGCGAGTCGAAACCCAGGTCCCGGAACGACTGCCGGGCCGGGACGGCGTCCGCGTCGGAGTGCCCGAGCACGGCGGCCACCTGGGTGCGGACGAACCCGACGAGCAGGTCGTGCCGGTCGGCTTCCGGCACCGCCGCCAGTCGCTGTGCCAGCTGGTCCGGCGCGGCCGCCCGTGCCGGAGTCCGGACGAGCCCTCGCAGCAACGCGGGCACCTCGCCCCGCGCCGTGAGGTCGAGCCGCATCGGGACGAGTGCGGCGCCACCGTCGGCACGGGACGCGTCGTACAGCGCCAGTCCGTCCGCAGTGGACAGTGCGGTGACCGCGCCCCGGCGTGCCGCGTCTCCCATGCCGTCGGCCCACAGGCCCCAGGCGAGGGACTGCGCGGGCCGACCGGCCGCCCGGCGGTGGGCGGCCAGCGCGTCGAGGAACGCGTTGGCGGCCGCGTAGTTCGCCTGACCCGGCGTGCCGAGCGTGCCGGCGGCCGAGGAGAACAGGACGAACTCGTCGAGGTCGCCCGCCAGTTCGTGCAGGTGCCAGGCCGCGTCGGCCTTGGCCCGCAGCACGGTCTCGACCTGCTGCGGTGTCAGAGTTTCCACGACACCGTCGGCGAGCACGCCCGCGGTGTGCACGACCGCCGTGACCGGGTGGGCGGCGAGCAGCCCCGCCACCGCGTCCCGGTCGGCGAGGTCGCACGCCACGAGCGTCACGTCCGCGCCGAGCTCACGCAGTTCCGCGGCGAGTTCGGACGCTCCCGGCGCCGTGGAACCGCGACGGCTGGCGAGCACGAGGTGCTGTGCTCCCCGTTCCGCCAGGTGCCGGGCGACGGCCGCGCCCAGCGCACCGGTCCCGCCGGTGACGAGCACGGTTCCGGGCGTCGCCGGCACCTCGCCCTCGCCGACGCGGACACGGGCCAGCCGCGGCACGAGCAGTCGCCCGGACCGGACGGCCGCCTGCGGCTCCTCGGTCAGCACGGGAACCGAGTCGTCGAGGTCGAGGAGCGCGAACCGGTCCGGGTGCTCGGCCTGAGCCGAGCGCAGCAGGCCCCACACGGCCGCGGCCGCCAGATCCGGCACGTCCTCGCCAGGCGAGGTCGCGACGGCGCCGCGGGTCACGACGACCAGCCGTGCCCCGGAGCCCGCGAGCCACTCCCGGACGGTGCCGAGCACCGACAAGACGGTCTCGCGCACGGCGTCCGGGACCGTGCCGGCGATCCGTGGCACGGGCAGGAAGACGACGTCCGGGGTCTCGCTGGAGATCTCGACGCCCGCCTGCTTCAGCACGGCGACCAGGTCGGTGTCGTCACCGAGCACCTCGCACCGGGTGAACGGTGCCGCGGTGACCGGCGCCCAGTCGACGCGGAAGAGCGCGTCCCGCACGCCGAGCACGTCGGCGGAGAAAGGCCTCAGCGTCAACGAGTCCACGACGCCGACCGGCGCTCCCGTTCCGTCGGCCAGTGCCAGCGCGACACCTTCCGGTGCCGGGGTGAGCCGGACCCGCAGGCTGGTGGCGCCGGTGGCCGAGAGGTGGACGCCGCTCCACGAGAACGGCAGCTGCGCCGTGCCGTCGCCCTTCAGCGCGGCCGTGTGCAGCGCCGCGTCGAACAACGCCGGGTGCAGCAGGAATCCCGGTGCGGCCTCGGGAAGAGCCACCTCCGCGAACAGCTCCTCGCCGCGCGACCAGGCGGCCCGCAGACCCTGGAACACCGGTCCGTAGCCCAGCCCCGCCTCGGCGAATCCCTGGTACACGTCGTCGATCGCCAGTGGTTCCGCACCCGCGGGTGGCCACTCGGTCAAGGCCACCAACGGTTTGGCGCCCTCGGCGACAGTGCCCACGGCGTGTCGGGTCCACGTGTCGTCATGGCGGGCGTGCACGCGCACCGGGCGTTCCCCGTTTTCGGCCGCACCGACCGTGACCTGGAGCTGAACGCCCTGGCCCGGCACCACGAGAGGAACTTCGAGGGTCAGTTCGGTGACGACACCGCAGCCGGTCTCGGCCGCGGTCCGCAGCACCAGTTCGAGCAGCGCGGTGCCCGGCAGCACGGTGGTGCCGCCGACGGTGTGGTCGGCGAGCCACGGATGCGTCCGCGGCGATAGCCTTGCTGTACCGAGGACTCCGTCCTCGCCTGCCAGCGGGACGACCGCCGCGAGCAACGGGTGACCGGTCGCGACCAGACCGGCCGAGGTGACGTCCCCGGACGGCTTGGCGGCGAGCCAGAACCGCTCCCGCTGGAAGGCGTAGGCCGGCAGGTCCACGTGGCCGCCGGGGCCGAAGCCCGCGGCCCAGTCGACCTGGCGTCCCCGCACGTGCAACCGGGCCAGCGCGGTGATCAGGGTCTCCGGCTCCGGACGGCCTGCCCGCAGCGCCGGAACGGCCTCACCGTCGACCATCGCGCTCAGCACACCGTCCGGCCCCAGTTCCAGGAAGTCCGTGACACCGTGGACTTCGCGCAGAGCCACCACTCCGTCGTGGAAGCGCACCGGCTCGCGCACCTGACGCACCCAGTGCTCGGCGGTGGCCGGGTCGCTTCCCTCCACTGTGGACACGATGGAGACGCCCGGCTCGGCGAAGGTCAGTCCCTCGACGACCGCGCGGAACTCCTCCAGCACCGGTTCCATCAACGCGGAGTGGAAGGCATGGCTCGTGTTGAGCCGTTTGGTCGTCGCCCAGCCCGCCGCGAACGCGGTGACGGCGTCCTCGTCACCGGACAGCACCACCGAGTCCGGCCCGTTGACCGCGGCCAGCGAAACACCGTCCGGCAACGGCAGAACGTCTTCGGCGGAGGCCTGGACGGCGATCATCACGCCACCCGAGGGCAGCGCCTGCATCAGCCTGCCGCGTGCCACGACCAGCGTCGCGGCGTCCTCCAGAGACAGGACCCCGGCGACGTGCGCGGCGGCGATCTCGCCGACCGAGTGCCCCAGCACGACCTCCGGCTCGACGCCCCACGACGCCAGCAGCCGGAACAGCGCGACCTGCAGTGCGAAGATCGCCTGCTGCGCGAACTCGGTCGTGTCCAGCTCCGGTCCGCCGCCGAAGACGACGTCACGCAGCCTCGGATCGAGGTGCGCGCAGACCGCGTCGAAGGCCTCGGCGTAGCCGGGGAAGCTCTCGTACAGCTCCCGGCCCATACCCGGCCGCTGCGAACCCTGGCCGGTGAAGAGGAACGCGACCCGCCCGTCCGGCACCACTGCTCCGGTCACGGCGCCGGACCCGCTGCCGATCGCAGCCAGTCCCGCCTGCACGTCACCGACGACGACCGCGCGATGGGCGTGCTGGGACCGGCCGATCAGTGCCTCGGCGACGGCCGCCGGCGTCTGCCCGGGATGAGCGGTCAGGTGTTCCCGCAACCGCGTCGCCTGCGCACGGAGCGCGGCCGGCGACTTGGCCGAGAGGACGAAGGGTGGGCAAGGATGTGCCGTCACCACGGCTTCCGGCTCCGGCACCGCTTCGAGGATGACGTGAGCGTTGGTGCCACTGATGCCGAACGACGACACGGCGGCACGACGAACTCGATCGGCAGGCCATGCGACGGGTTCGGTCAGCAACCGGACCTCTCCGGCACTCCAGTCGACGTGCGGAGTCGGCTCGTCGACGTGAAGCGACTGCGGCAACACACCGTGCCGCAACGCCTGCACCATCTTGATCACGCCCGCGACCCCCGCCGCGGCCTGCGTGTGCCCGAGGTTCGACTTGACCGAACCCAGCCACAGCGGCGTTTCCCGGTCCTGGCCGTAGGTGGCGAGAACCGCCTGGGCCTCGATCGGGTCACCGAGCCGGGTGCCGGTGCCGTGCGCCTCGACGACGTCCACATCGGACGGTCCGAGGCCGGCGGCGGCGAGCGCCTGCCGGATCACCCGTTGCTGAGAAGGCCCGTTCGGCGCGGTCAGGCCGTTCGAGGCACCGTCGGAGTTGACCGCGGATCCACGCACGGTGGCGAGCACGCGATGACCGTTGCGTCGCGCGTCGGACAGCCGTTCCAGGACCAGCACGCCCACGCCCTCGGACCAGCCGGTGCCGTCGGCGGCCGCCGCGAACGGCTTGCAACGGCCGTCCGGCGCCAGTCCGCGCTGACGGCTGAACTCGACGAACGTCGCCGGGGTCGCCATCACGGTGACACCGCCGGCGAGCGCGAGCGTGCACTCGCCCTGCCGCAACGCCTGTGCGGCGAGGTGCAGGGTCACCAACGACGACGAACACGCCGTGTCGACGGTGACCGCCGGGCCCTCCAGCCCGAACGAGTAGGCGACGCGTCCGGACAGGACACTGCCGGAGTTGCCGATGCCGACGAACCCCTCCACACCCTCCGGTACGTCGGTCAGCCGGGCACCGTAGTCGTGGTACATCTGACCGGCGAACACACCGGTGCGGCTACCGCGCATGGCACCAGGGTCGATCCCCGCACTTTCAAACGCCTCCCACGACGCTTCCAGCAGCAACCGCTGCTGGGGATCCATCGCAAGTGCCTCGCGCGGACTGATCCCGAAGAACGCCGCGTCGAACTCCGCCGCGTCGTGGAGGAACCCGCCCTCACGGGTGTAGGTGGTGCCGGACCGTTCGGGATCGGGGTCGTACTCGACGTCCCAGCCGCGGTCGGCGGGGAACTCGCCGATGGCGTCCCGCCCGTCGAGGACCAGCCGCCAGAGGTCGTCCGGCGAGGTGACGCCGCCGGGGTACCGGCAGCTCATCCCGACGATCGCGATGGGTTCGTCGACGACCTGGGTCACCGGCGCGGCCACGTCGGCGCGTTCGCCGGTGAGCTCGGCTTCGAGGTGGTCCGCCAGTGCGGCGGGCGTCGCGTGGTCGAACACGACGGTGACGGCGAGCCGGAGCCCGGTGGCGGCGTCGAGCCGGTTGCGCAGCTCGACCGCGGTCAGCGAGTCGAACCCCAGTTCCGAGAACGCCTGGTCCGGCTCGATCGCGGCGGCCGAGCCATGGCCGAGCACCGCCGCGGACTCGGCGCGCACGAGGTCGAGCAACGCCTTGCGGTCCTTGCCCGCACGCTTCGCCGCCGCCTTGCGGACGGGGACTCGCACGAGCCCGCGCAGGATCGCCGGAAGGCGCTCACCCTGCGCGCGCAGGACCGCGTGGTCCAGTTTCACCGGCCACAGCACGGGTTCGTCGTGCGCCAGGGCGGCGTCGAAGAGCGCCAGTCCGGTGGCGGTGTCGATCGGGCGCAGGCCGCTGCGTTCGATCCGGCGGAGTTCGGCGTCGGCGAGCCCGGCAGCCATGCCTCCGTCCAGCCACGGTCCCCAGGCCAGCGACCGCGCCGGCAACCCGTGCGCGACCCGGTGGGAGGCGAGGGCGTCGAGGTAGGCGTTCGCGGCCGCGTACCCGCCCTGGCCCGCGCTGCCGAAGGCGCCCGCGACCGAGGAGAACAGCACGAGCTCGACCCGACCTGCCGTCAGCTCGTGCAGATGCCTTGCGGCGTCGGCCTTCGGGCCGAGGACCGCGGCGAGCCGGGCGGGGTCCTGCGCGCTGAGCAGGCCGTCGTCGAGCACCCCTGCCGCGTGCACCACCGCGGTGAGCGGCCGGTCCTGCGGAACGGTTTCGAGCAACGCGGCGAGTTCTCCGCGATCGGCGACGTCGCACGCCTCGACCGTCACCAGGGATCCAGCCGCTTCCAGCTCCGCGACGAGAGCCTTCGCGCCGTCTGCCTCCAGGCCTCGGCGTGAGGTGAGCAGCAGGTGCCCGGCCCCCTGCCCGGCGAGGTGCCGGGCGACGGCCGCGCCGAGGGCACCGGTGCCGCCGGTGATCAGCACGGTCCCGTGCGGGTCGGCGATGGTCGTGGGCTCACCCTGTCCGGTGGCCTTGGCCAGCCGCGGCACCAGTACCTGGCCGTCGCGGACGGCCGCCTCCTGCTCGTCGGGCAACGCGCGGAGTTCGTCGTCCGGACCGAGGTCGGCCAGGCCGAACCGGCCGGGGTACTCCTGCGCGGCGGTGCGCAGCAGGCCTCGGGCGGCGGCAGCGGTGAGGTCGGTGACGTCCTCGCCGGGGCGGGTGGCCACGGCCCCGCGGGTCACCAGGACCAGGCGGGACTGGGCGAACCGCTCGTCCGCGACCCAGGTGTGCACGAGGTCGAGGGCGCGGGTGACGGCGTCGGCCAGGTCGCACGGTGCCCATTCGAGTGCGACGACGGAGGGCACCGGGTCGGTGAGGGCGGCAAGACCGGTCACGATCGCGGGGCGGACGGAGCCGGCGTCCGCGAGACCGGTCACGACCACCGGTCGGACGCCGGTGTCCGCCGCGCGCACCCACTCCAGCCGGTGCAACGCCTCCACCCTCGTCGTCACCTGGTTCGCCGACACCGGGCGCAACGCCAGCGAGCGCACGCTCGCCACTCCCCGTCCGGTCGCGTCGGCCAGGGTCAGACTGATCGCGTCCTGGCCGGCGGGGCGGATCCGCACCCGCAGCGCCGCCGCCCCCGTCGCGGCCAGCGACACACCCGTCCAGGAGAACGGCAGGAACGCTCCGCCGGCCACGAACTCACCGAGGCCGACACCGTGCAGTGCCGCGTCGAGCAGAGCCGGGTGCAGGCCGTACTCCCCGGCCTCCGCCACGCGGTCCGGCGGCAGCTCGACCTCCGCGAACACCGTGTCGTCGTACCGCCAGGCCGCCCGCACTCCCCGGAACGCCGGGCCGTAACCGAAGCCCTGCTCCGCAGCCCGTTCGTAGAGATCACCGACCGGTACCTCGACCGCTCCCGCGGGCGGCCATTCCGTCAGATCGTCGGCCTGACCGGCGGAAGCGCTCACCGCACCGGTGGCGTGCACCGTCCAGGAGTCCTCATCGGACTGTCGTGAGTGGATGGTCAGCGGCCGCCGCCCGTCGGCAGGCGCTCCGACGGTCACCCGCAGGGACACCTGGCCGCGCAGCACCAGTGGCGCGCCGAGGGTGAGCTCGTCGACGGCCGGGCACCCCAGTTCGGCCCCCGCGCACAACGCGAGGTCCGCGAACGCCGCACCGGGAAGCAGCGGCTCCCCCAGCACCTCGTGCTCGCCGAGCCACGGCGCGGTCCGCACCGACAGCGTGCCGGTGAACACCGTCCCGGCGTCCGGCAGGTCGACGGCGGCACTCAGCAACGGGTGGCCGGGCGCGGACTGACCGAGTGAGGCCACGTCGGCGACCGGAGCCGCGTCGAGCCAGTACCGGTCGCGTTCGAAGGCGTAGGACGGCAGGTCGACCGGCGCGGAGCCGGTGCCCGCGAACACCTCGGCCCAGTCCGGCTCGACGCCCCGCACGTGCAGCCGGGCGAGCGCCGCGAGCACCGACGAGGCCTCCGCGCGTCCGGCACGGAGCAGCGGGACGGCGTCGTCGACCATCGCGGCGAGAACGGCGTCGGGACCGATCTCGACGAACTCCGTGACGCCCTGCTCCCGCAACCGCGTGACGGCGTCGGCGAACCGGACGGGCTCACGGACCTGCCGCACCCAGTAGTCCGCCGACAGCTCAGCCGAAACGTCCACACTGGACATGAACGGCACGGTGGGTTCAGCGCACTCGAGGCCGTCGATCGAGGCGCCGAACTCGGCCAGCATCGGCTCCATCAGCGCCGAGTGGAAGGCATGACTCGTGTTGAGCCGCTTGGTCTTCGCGAACCGCGAAGCCACCGCGACAACCGCTTCCTCGACCCCGGAGAGCACGACCGAGGAAGGCCCGTTGACCGCGGCGAGCGACACTCCTTCTGGCAGCGGCAGCACGTCCTCCTCGGACGCCTGCACCGCGATCATCACGCCACCCTCGGGCAGCGCCTGCATCAACCGCCCACGCGCGACGACCAGCGCGGCCGCGTCCTCCAAGGTCAGGATCCCGGCGACGTGGGCAGCGGCGATCTCGCCGACGGAGTGCCCGGCGACGAACCCCGGCCGGACTCCCCACGACTCCAGCAACCGGAACAACGCCACTTCCAGCGCGAAGATCCCCTGCTGAGCGAATTCCGTGCGATCCAGCTCAGCAGAATCTAGGACCTCGCGAAGCCGCGGGTCCAGCAGCGCACACACCGCGTCGAACGCAGCGGCGTAGACCGGGAACGCCTCGTACAACTCGCGTCCCATGCCCGCGCGCTGCGAACCCTGGCCGGTGAACAGGAACGCGACCTTGCCGGCACCAGATCGTCCGATGTGGACATCCGGAGCGGCCGTCCCCGAAGCGACGGCCTCAAGCCCGCGCAGCAGTTCGGCACGGTCGGCGCCGACGACGGCCGCACGGTGGTCCAGCGTCGCGCGGCCACCGGCCAGCGCCTGGGCCACCACGGGCACCGGCAGGTCCGGGGCCGCGGCGAGCAGCCGTCGCGCCTGCTCGCGCAGAGCGTCCAGGGTCTTGGCCGAGAGCACCCACGGCACCACCGGCAGTTCGCGGGAGGCGGTGACGACAGGTGCGTCCGGCGCCTCCTCCAGCAGTACGTGAGCGTTGGTGCCGCTGATCCCGAACGACGACACCGCGGCGCGACGGACGCGCTCACCCGCGGGCCACGCGACGGGCTCGGTCAGCAATCGGACCTCGCCCGCGGTCCAGTCGACGTGCGGAGTCGGCTCATCGACGTGCAACGTCCTGGGCAGCAGCCCGTGCCGCAACGCCTGCACCATCTTGATCACGCCCGCGACACCCGCGGCGGCCTGCGTGTGACCGAGGTTCGACTTGATCGACCCCAGCCACAACGGGCCCTCCGAGCGTTCCTGGCCGTAGGTCGCCAGCAGTGCCTGAGCCTCGATCGGATCGCCGAGCCGCGTGCCGGTGCCGTGCGCCTCGACCGCGTCCACATCGGACGGAGTCAGGCCCGCGGTCGCCAGCGCGGCCCGGATGACGCGTTGCTGGGACGGCCCGTTCGGCGCTGTCAGACCGTTGGACGCGCCGTCCGAGTTGACCGCCGATCCACGCACGACGGCGAGCACGCGGTGCCCGTTGCGCCGGGCGTCGGATAGCCGTTCCAGCACGAGGACTCCGACGCCCTCACCCCAGCCGGTGCCGTCGGCTGCTGCGGCAAAGGACTTGCAGCGTCCGTCCGCCGCGAGCCCGCGCTGGCGCGAGAACTCGAGGAACGTCGCCGGCGTGGCCATCACCGTCACACCACCGGCGAGCGCCAGCGAGCACTCGCCCGAACGCAGCGCCTGAGCGGCGAGGTGCAGTGCCACCAACGACGACGAGCACGCCGTGTCGACGGTGACCGCCGGGCCTTCCAGCCCGAACGAGTAGGCGATCCGTCCGGAAAGGACGCTGCCGGAGTTGCCGATTCCGAGGAAACCCTCGAGATCCGCCGGCGCGGTCGTGATCCGGGCACCGTAGTCGTGGTACATCAGGCCCGCGAAGACACCGGTGCGGCTGCCCCTCACCGAGTCGGGAGCGATGCCCGCGTTCTCGAACGCCTCCCACGACGACTCGAGCAGCAACCGCTGCTGCGGGTCCATCGCGACGGCCTCACGGGGACTGATCCCGAAGAACGCCGCGTCGAACTCCGCCGCGTCGTAGAGGAACCCGCCCTCGCGGGTGTACGTGGTACCGGTTCGCCCGGGGTCCTGGTCGTACTCGACGTCCCAGCCGCGGTCGTCCGGGAACTCCCCGACGCCGTCCCTGCCTTCCGCCACCAGCCGCCACAGGTCGTCCGGCGACGTGACGCCACCGGGATACCGGCAGCTCATCCCGACGATCGCGATGGGCTCGTCGGCCGCGACGACCGCGGCCGGCACCGCCGCGACCGAGGTACCCAGCAGTTCGGCGCCGAGGTGCGCCGCGAGCGCGGCCGCACCGGGGTGGTCGAACACGAGCGTCGACGACAGCCGCAGCCCGGTCGCCTCCGCGAGCCGGTTGCGCAGGTCGACCGCGGTGAGCGAGTCGAACCCGATGTCGCTGAACGCCTTGCTCACGTCGATCCTGGCGCCGGGTTCGTGGCCCAGCACGGCCGCGGCCTCGGTCCGGACCAGCTCCAGCAGCAACGCCTCGCGCTCGGCGGCGGAGACGGAGGCCAGCCGCTCACCGAACGCCGAGCCGGGCACCGCGCGCCGGGCCGACGGCCGCACCAGGCCGCGCAGCAGCGCCGGCACCTGACCCGCGCGGAACGCGGCCAGGTCCAGCTTCACCGGCAGCGTGACGGCCCGGCCGGCCGCCAGTGCGGCATCGAACAGCGCCAGTCCATCCTTTGTGGACAGCGGAACCAGGCCGCCCGCTGACGCGTCGGCGGCCATGCCGGTCTCCCAGGCACCCCAGGCCAGCGAGGTGCCGGGCAGTCCGGCGGCCCTGCGGTGCGCCACCAGTGCGTCGAGATAGGCGTTGGCGGCGGCGTAGTTCGCCTGCCCGGCCGCACCGAAAACACCCGCGACCGACGAGAACACGACGAACGCCGACAGACCAGCGTCGAGAGTCAGTTCGTGCAACAACCAGGCCGCGTCCGCCTTGGGACGCAGCACAACCGCGAGCCGCTCCGGCGTCAGCGAGTCCAGCACACCGTCGTCGAGCACACCGGCCGCGTGCACCACGGCGTCGAGACCGGGCAACGAGCCGAGCAGCGCGGTGACCGCGTCCCGGTCGGTGACGTCGCAGGCCACGACCTCGACGCCGAGCTCGGTCAGCACGGCCGCGCCGGGTGCGTCCTGCCCCCGGCGGGTGGCGACGACGACACGTCGGGTGCCGCGGTCGAGCAGGTGCCGGGCGAGCGCCGACCCGAGCGCGCCGGTGCCTCCGGTGATCAGGACCGTGTCCCAGTCCAGCGGGTCTCCGGCGGGCGCGGCGGCCCTGACCAGTCGCGGCACGAACACGCGGCCGTCGCGGACGGCGAACTGCGGCTCCCCGGCGGGGAACCTCGTCACGTCGGCCGAGTCGGTGTCCACCAGCACGAACCGGTCGGGGTGCTCGGCCTGCGCCGCCAGTACCAGTCCGCGCACGGCCGCACCGGCGAGATCGGTGACGGCCTCGTCCTCCACGGCGACCGCACCTCGCGTGACGACTACCAGGCGTTCGTCGGGCGCGTGCTCGGCGGCGAGCCAGTTCTGCAACTCGCTCAACACCTGAGTGGTCGCGGCGAGCGTGGCCGCGGGATCGACGCCGCCGCCGACCGTCAGGAACGTCGGCCGAATGTTCTCGGACGTCCCGCCAGGCGGCAGTTGCGGCCAGTCCACCGCGAACAGCGACTGCCGGGGCACGGCGACCGGCCGCATCGTCAGCCCCTCGACGGTGGCGACCGGCTGCCCGGTCTCGTCGGTGGCCACGAGCGCGACGGTGTCCGATCCGGTGGCGGACAACCGGACCCGCAGCGCCGAACGACCACGCGCGGGCACCGTGACGCCGGTCCAGGAGAACGGCACCCTGCCCGCACCGGTGTCCGGCAGCACGCCGAACGCCAGCCCGTGCAACGCGCTGTCCAGCAACGCGGGGTGCAGCGCGAACCGCCCGGCGGCCTGTGCCGAGTCGGGCAGTGCGACCTCGGCGAAGACGTCGTCGCCACGCCGCCAGGCAGCGCGCAGGCCCTGGAAAGCCGGCCCGTAGTCGAAACCGCGGTCGGCGAACCGGGCGTAGAGGTCGTCGACGTCCAGTGCCTCGGCTCCCGCGGGCGGCCACTCGGCGGGGCCCGTGACGGACTTTCCTGCCGTGGACAGGGTGCCGGTGGCGTGCCGGGTCCACGGCTCGTCGAACGCCGAACCCGCCGGGCGCGCGTGGATGCGCAGACCTCGGACACCGTCCGGGCCGGGAGCACCGACGGCGATCTGGACCTCGGCTCCGCTGTCGGTCAGGGTCAGCGGCGCCTCGATGGTGAGCTCGTCGATCCGGTCGCAGCCGGCCTGTTCGGCGGCGCGCAGGGCCAGTTCGACGAAAGCGGTGCCGGGCACCAACGTCGTGCCGAGCACGACGTGGTCGGCGAGCCACGGGTGCGATCGCGGCGACAGGACACCCGTGCAGAGGAACCCGTCACCGTCGGCGAGCGCCAGAGCAGCACCCAGCAGCGAGTGGTCGAGGCGGGTGAGTCCGGCGGCGCTGACGTCACCGGTCACGGCGGGTGCGGCCAGCCAGAACCGCTCGTGCTCGAACGGGTAGTGCGGCAACGAAAGCCGCCGGGCGCCGCCGAAGAACCTCGGCCAGTCGACGGCCGTGCCGCGGACGTGCAGGGTGCTCAGCCCGCGGATCACCGTCTCCGGCTCCGGCTTGTCCTTGCGCAGCAGCGGAACCACGTCGTCGGCGAGCGGGGTGAGCACCGCGGCCGGACCGATCTCGGCGAACACCGTGACGCCCTGGGCGCGCAGGCGTTCGACGCCGTCGTGGAACCGGACCGGCTGCCGCACCTGGCGGACCCAGTAGTCCGCGTCCCACGCGGCCGACTCCTCCACTGTGGACACGACGGGAATCGCCGGCGCGGAGAAGGTGAGCCGAGCGAGGGCGGTGCGGAACTCGGCGAGCATCGGTTCCATCAGCGCCGAGTGGAAGGCGTGGCTCGTGTTGAGCCGCTTGCTCTTCGCGAACCGGGACGCGACAGCGACGACCGCGTCCTCAGCTCCGGACAGCACGACCGAGGACGGCCCGTTCACCGCGGCCAGCGAGACCCCGTCCGGCAGCGGCAGAACCTCGTCCTCACCCGCCTGCACGGCGATCATCGCGCCGCCCTCGGGCAACGCCTGCATCAACCGCCCACGCGCCAGCACCAGCGCGGCCGCGTCCTCCAACGACAGAATCCCCGCGACGTGCGCCGCCGCGATCTCTCCCACCGAGTGCCCGAGCACGAAGTCCGGCCGGACACCCCACGACTCCAGCAGCCGGAACAACGCGACCTCGACCGCGAAGATCCCCTGCTGCGCGAACTCCGTGCGATCCAGCTCCGCACCGTCCAGAACCTCGCGCAGCCGCGGGTCCAGCAGGGCGCACACCGCGTCGAACGCAGACGCGTAGACCGGGAAGGCCTCATACAGCTCACGCCCCATGCCGGTGCGCTGTGATCCCTGGCCCGAGAACAGGAACGCGGTCTTCCCACCGGGCTGTCCCTGGACGACGTCGAACTCCCGCAGCGCGGTGAGCAACGCGTCCCGGTCCGAAGCGATCACGACGGCGCGGTGCTCCAGACCGCCCCGGGTCGCCGTGGCGGCCGCCAGTTCGGGCAGCGCGAAATCCACAGTGGACAGCAGGTGCGCCTGCTCGCGCAGTGCGGTCGCCGTGCGAGCGGACAGAAGCACCGGCGTGACCGGCAGCGCGGGCACCTCCACGGCATCGACGACCGGCGCCTGCTCCAGGATCACGTGCGCGTTGGTGCCGCTCATCCCGAACGACGACACGCCCGCACGGCGCGGCCTTCCGGTCTCCGGCCACGGTGTCGCGTCGGTGAGCAGCCGGACGTTGCCCGCCGCCCAGTCGACGTGCGGCGTCGGCTCGTCCAGGTGCAGCGTCTTCGGCAGCACGCCGTGCCGCATGGCCTGGATCATCTTGATCACGCCACCGACCCCGGCGGCGGACTGGGCGTGCCCGATGTTCGACTTCAGCGAGCCGAGCCACAGCGGTTCGGGCCGATCGCCGCCGTACGTCGCGAGCACGGCCTGCGCCTCGATCGGGTCGCCGAGCCTGGTGCCCGTGCCGTGCGCCTCGACCGCGTCCACATCGGACGGAGAGAGCCGGGCGCCGGCCAGCGCGTCCCGGATCACGCGTTGCTGCGACGGCCCGTTCGGCGCGGTCAGCCCGCTGCTCGCGCCGTCCTGGTTGACCGCGGAACCCCGCACCACGGCGAGGATCTCGTGGCCGTTGCGCCGGGCGTCGGACAGCTTCTCCAGCAGGACGAGCCCGACACCCTCCGCCCAGCCGGTGCCGTCCGCCGCAGCGGCGAAGGACTTGCAGCGCCCGTCCGCCGCGAGTCCGCGCTGACGCGAGAACTCGACGAACAACGTCGGTGACGCGAGAACCATGACACCGCCGGCGAGCGCGAGCGAACACTCCCCCGCACGCAACGCCTGCGCGGCGAGGTGCAGCGCCACCAGCGACGACGAGCACGCCGTGTCCACCGTGACCGCGGGCCCCTCCAGCCCGAACTGGTACGCCAGTCGTCCGGAGATCACGCTGCCCGCGTTGCCGGTCAGAATGTGGCCCTCAAGGCCTTCCGGCGCCTCCGGGAAGCCGCTGGCGTAGCCCGACGAGGACGCGCCGACGAACACGCCGGTCCGTCCGCCGCGCAGGCTCGCCGGGTCGATGCCGGCGTCCTCGAACAGCGCCCACGACGACTCCAGCAGCAACCGTTGCTGCGGATCCATCGCCAGCGCGGCTCGCGGCGAGATGCCGAAGAACTCGGCGTCGAACCCGGCGACGTCGTCGAGGAACCCGCCCGCCGCCGTGTGGCTCGCGCCGCGCTGGTCGGGGTCCTGGCCGGTCAGGGCGGCGATGTCCCAGCCGCGGTCGTCCGGGAACGGCGTGATGGCGTCGCGGCCCTCGCGCACCAGTTCCCACAGGTCGTCCGGCGACGCCACGCCGCCGGGGTAGCGGCAGCTCATGCCGACGACGGCGATCGGCTCCGGTTCGCCGGACTCGATCTCCTGCAGGCGCGTGCGCGTCCTCTGCAGGTCGGCGGTCACCCGGCGCAGGTACTCGACCAGCCGTTCCTCGTTGGACACCGTCAGTTCCCCAATGTGTTGTCGATGAAGTCGAAGAGGTCGTCCGCGGACGCCGTGGCCAGGCTGTCCGCGACGGCGGCGCCCGCGGTGCCGGACCACTTGGCCAGCAACGTCTGGAGCCGCCCGTGCAGCGCAGCCCTACCGGCGTCGTCGAGCTCGGCGGCCAGCAGCCGGGTCTCCAGGCCGTCCACTTCGGACAGAAGCCGGTCGGCGTCCGGCGCGGTGCCGGACAGTTCGGCGCGCAGGTGCGCCGCGAGGACCGCGGGCGACGCGTGGTCGAACACCAGCGTCGACGGCAGCCGCAACCCGGTCGCCGCGGCGAGCCGGTTGCGCAGTTCGACGGCGGTCAGCGAGTCGAAGCCGACCTCCAGGAACCCGCGGCTCGTCTCGACACCAGTGGCGTCGGCGTGCCCGAGCACCGCGGCCATCGCCTCGCGGACCAGCTCCAGCACGATCGCGTCCTGCTCGGGCGTGGTGCGCCCGGCCAGCCGCCGAGTCAGCTCGGCCGCGTCGGACGGCGCGACCGCCCGACGCGGCTTCGCCCGGACCAGACCGCCCAGCAACGCGGGCACGTCGTCACCGCGCAGCGCCGCGGGGTCGAGGCGCATCGGGACGAGCAGGCTCGCCGCCTCCGCCACGGCCACGTCGAACAGCGCCACACCGTCCTCAGCGGACAGTGGCAGCAACCCGGACCGGCTCATGCGACGGCGGTCCGTCTCACTGAGCCCACCGGCCATGCCCGTCTCCCACGCACCCCAGGCGAGCGAGACGGCGGGAAGCCCCGCCGCCCGGCGGTGGTGAGCCAGGCCGTCGAGGTAGGCGTTGGCAGCCGCGTAGCCGCCTTGTCCTGGAGTGCCGGAAAGTCCGGAGACCGAGGAGAACAACACGAACGCGGCCAGATCGGCGTCGCGGGTCAGCTCGTGCAGGTGGCGGGCACCGTCCGCCTTCGGCCGCAGCACGGCCGCGAGGTCGTCGCCGGTGAGCCGGTCGACAGTGGCGTCCGCCAGCACACCCGCCGCGTGCACGACGGCGGTGAGCGGGCGACGCAGCCCGGCCAGCAGTTCGGCCACCGCGGCCCGGTCGCCGACGTCGCAGGCCGCGATCGTCACTCCCAGCGCGGCCAGCTCGGCCGCACCCGGAGCGTCCAGTCCACGGCGCCCGGTGAGCACAACATGTTCGGCACCACCGGCGACGAGGTGCCGGGCGAGCGCGGCGCCGAGCGCCCCGGTACCGCCGGTGATCAGCACGGTGCCTTCGGGGTCGATCCCGTGCGGGACGGTGAGCGCGAGCTTCCCGACGTGCCTGGCCTGACTCAGGTACCGCAACGCGCCCGGCGTCTGCCGCACGTCCCACGCGGTGACCGGCAGCGGCCGCAGGTGTCCCGCAGCGAACAGCCCCAGCACCTCCGCGAGCATTCGCCCGAGCCGCTCGGCCCCGGCCTCGGCGAGGTCGAACGCCCGGTAGTCGACGCCGGGCACCGAACGGACGTCGGTCTTGCCCATCTCGAGGAACCGGCCGCCGTCCGCCAGCAGCGACAGCGACGCGTCCACGAACTCGCCCGCGAGCGAGTTCAGCACGACGTCCATCCGTCCGAAACTCTCAGCGAACGCGAGGGTGCGCGACGACGCCACGTGCTCGACGCCGAGACCGCGCACCACGGCGTGCTTGCCGGGACTCGCGGTCGCGTGCACCTCGGCACCGAGGTGCTGCGCGAGCTGGACAGCGGCCATGCCGACGCCACCCGCGGCCGCGTGCACCAGCACGGACTCGCCGGGCTTCAGCTCGGCGAGCTCGACGAGGCCGTAGTAGGCGGTCAGGAACGCGACCGGCGTGGTCGCCGCCTGCGCGAACGTCCAGCCGTCCGGAACCGGTGCCACCAAACGGTGATCGGTGACGGCGTGGGTGCCGAACGTGCCGGGGAACAGCCCGAAGACCTTGTCCCCCAACGTCAACCCGGTGACGCCAGAGCCGACCTCGACCACCACGCCCGCCGCCTCCTGCCCCAGCGGAACGGGCCCGCCGGGGTACTGCCCGAGAGCGTTGAGAACGTCGCGGAAGTTCACGCCGGCGGCACGGACCGCGATCCGCACCTCGCCCGCGGCAAGCGGTTGCGCCGACTCCGGCACCGCCGTGACACCGTCCACCGTGCCGGGCGTGGTGACCGCGAGCCGCCAGCCGCCTGCCGGAAGCTCCAGGCCCTTCGCCGTCCCCCGGACGACGCGGGGAACCAGAATCCGGCCCGCCCGCACCGCCAGTTCGGGCTCTCCGGCCGGAAGTGCGGGAACGGTGTCCCCGTCGAGGTCGACCAGCCGGAACCGGCCGGGGTGCTCGGCGCGAGCGGAGCGAACGAGTCCCCAGGCCGCGGCCGCACCGAGATCGGGAACGGCGTCACCGTCGACCGCGGCGACCGCTCCCCGCGTGAGGAACACCAGTTCGGCGTCACCATCGCCGGCGAGCCAGGCCTGGATCTCGGCCAGCACCGTCGCGGTCGTGGTGTGGACGTCGGCCGGAGCGATCAGGACGGTCTTGGCGTCGGCAGCGGGCTCTCCTTGAGCCTCAACCCAGTCGACTCGGAACAGGGCGTCCCGGACCTGCCCGAACTGGTCTGCCGCAACCGGTCGCAGCACGAGAGACGCCACGGACAGCACCGGCCTGCCCGACCCGTCGGCCACCGTCAGAGCCACGGTGTCCGGCGCGATCGGCGTGAGACGGACCCGCAGGCCGGCGGCACCTTCGCTGTGCCGCACCACCCCGGACCAGGTGAACGGCAACCGCCCCTGGCCGTCGTCGGGCAGCAGGTCGCCGAGACCCAGGCCGTGCAGGGCGGCGTCGAGCAACGCGGGGTGCAGGCCGAACCGCGCCGCGGTGTCGCGGTCGGCGGCGGGCAACGCCACCTCGGCGAACACCTCGCCGTCCCGCAGCCACGCCGCGCCCAGTCCCTGGAACGTCCGCCCGTACGTGAAACCCCGGTCCTCGAAACCGGTGTACAGGTCGGTGACGTCCACTTCGGACGCTCCGGCGGGCGGCCACTCACCGAGATCCTCGGCGGGCACCGGCTCATCGGTCAGCACACCGGTCGCGTGCCGCGTCCAGGGCTCGGTCTCGGCGCCGCGCGAGTGCACGGTGACCTCGTACCGGCCGTCGACCGGCACGACCGCCACCTGGATCCGGACCGTGCCGGTCGGTGGCAGCACGAGCGGTGCGGCGATCGTCAGTTCCTCCAGCACCGCACACCCCACCTCGGCACCCGCACGCAGAGCCAGCTCCACGAACGCCGTGCCGGGCAGGATGACCGTGCCGTGCACGGCGTGCCCGGAGAGCCACGGCGAGGTCCGGGTCGAGAGCGCGCCGGTCAGCACCCGGCCGCCGGACTCCGGCAGCTCCACGGCCACACCGAGCAACGGGTGGCCCAGCGCGTTGACGTCCCCCGCCGCGGCGCCGTCCAGCCAGAACCTCTCGTGCTGGAACGCGTAGGTCGGCAGGTCCGCACGAACCGGACCAGGTCCGAACACCCGCGCCCACGAAGCGGTGTCAGCGAAGCGCGCGAGCGCGGTCAGCACACCGAGGCAGTCGGAGCGCCCGGCCACCAGCGTGGGCACGGCCTCCTCGACCATCGGGGTGAGCACCGCGTCGGGACCGAGCTCGACGAACTCGGTGACCCCCGCGGCACGCAGCCGCGCGACGGCGTCGGCGAACCGGACGGGCTCGCGCACCTGCCGCACCCAGTACTCCGGCGAGACTTCCGGTTCTTCCTCCACAGTGGACACGAACGGGATGGCGGGTCCGGCGTGGGGAAGTCCTTCGACAACGGCGTGGAACTCGGCGAGCATCGGCTCCATCAGCGCCGAGTGGAACGCGTGGCTCGTGTTGAGCCGCTTGGTCTTGGCGAACTTCGACGCCACCGCGGTGACCGCGTCCGCCTCTCCGGACAACACGACAGAGGTGGCCCCGTTCACCGCGGCCAGCGAAACCCCGTCCGGCAGCGGCAGAACCTCGTCCTCGCCCGCCTGCACGGCGATCATCACGCCACCAGGCGGAAGAGCCTGCATCAGGCGGCCGCGCGCGGTCACCAGCTTCGCCGCGTCCTCCAGCGTCAGGATCCCGGCGACGTGCGCCGCCGCGATCTCCCCGACCGAATGTCCCGCGACGAAGTCCGGTCGCACACCCCACGACTCCAGCAACCGGAACAACGCGACCTCGAGCGCGAAGATCCCCTGCTGCGCGAACTCCGTCTGATCCAGCTCTGGCGAACCGAGAACCTCCGCGAGCCGCGGATCCAGCAGCGCACACGCCGCGTCGAACGCCGACGCGTAAGCCGGAAACGACTGGTAGAGCTCGCGCCCCATCCCCAGCCGCTGAGAACCCTGGCCGGAGAACAGGAACGCGGTCTTCCCACCGGCCGAACCACGGACGACCTCGGCGACCGACCGGCTCTCGGCGAGCCCGGTGAGCCCGCGGCGGAAGCCGTCGAGGTCGGCGGCGAGCACCACGGCCCGGTGGTCGTGCGATGCCCTGGCCGTGGCGAGAGTCCTAGCGGTCGCGACCAGATCGGGTTCGGTTTCGAGGAACGCCAGCAGCCGCGAAGCCTGCGCGCGCAATCCGGCCTCGGACCTCGCCGAGACCAGCCACGGCACGACGCCGCCGGAGTACGTCTCCGCAGGCACGGGCTCAGCAGCGGGTGCCTCTTCCAGAACGACGTGGGAGTTCGTGCCGCTGATCCCGAACGACGACACCCCGGCCCTGCGCACACGACCGCCGACCGGCCACGGCACGGACTCGGTCAGCAACGAGACCGCCCCGGCCGACCAGTCCACCTGGGACGAAGGAACGTCCGCGCGCAAAGTCCTCGGCAGCACCTCGTGCCGCAACGCCTGCACCATCTTGATCACACCGGCGACACCCGCGGCCGCCTGCGTGTGCCCGAGGTTCGACTTCACCGAACCGAGCCACACCGGCGCGTCCCGGTCCTGCCCGTAGGTGGCCAGCAGCGCCTGCGCCTCGATCGGGTCGCCGAGCCGGGTGCCGGTGCCGTGCGCCTCGACAGCGTCCACATCGGACGGTCGCAGGCCGGCGGCGTCGAGAGCCTGCCGGATCACCCGTTGCTGCGACGGGCCGTTGGGCGCCGTCAAGCCGTTGGAAGCACCGTCCTGGTTGACCGCCGAACCGCGCAGCACCGCGAGCACGGGGTGTCCGAGACGGCGAGCGTCCGACAACCGCTCCACCAGCAGCAATCCGGCACCCTCGCCCCAGGCCGTGCCGTCGGCGGCGTCCCCGAACGGCTTGCACCGGCCGTCCGCGGCCAGACCGCGCTGACGTGAGAACTCGACGAACCCGATCGGCGTGGACATCACGGTCACGCCGCCCGCGATCGCGAGCGTGCACTCCCCCGCACGCAACGCCTGCGCGGCGAGGTGCAGCGCCACCAACGACGACGAACACGCCGTGTCCACCGTGACGGCAGGGCCTTCCAGACCGAACGCGTACGCGACGCGACCGGAGAACACGCTCGCCGAACTGCCCGTGCCCAGATAGCCCTCGACCTGCTCGCGGGCGTTCATCAGCAAAGTGCTGTAGTCCTGGCCGTTCGTTCCGACGAACACGCCGACCCGGCTGCCGCGCAACGCCACCGGGTCGAGCCCGGCACGTTCGAACACCTCCCACGACGTCTCCAGCAGCAACCGCTGCTGCGGGTCCATCGCCAGCGCCTCCCGCGGGCTGATCCCGAAGAACGCCGCGTCGAACCCGGTCACGTCGTCCACAAAGGACCCGTGCCGGACGTAGGAACGGCCAGGCGTCTCAGGATCCGGGTCGTACACGGCCTCGACGTCCCAGCCGCGGTCGTCGGGGAACTCGGTGGCCGTGTCCCCACCGGCGGCCAGCAGCTCCCACAGGTCCTCCGGCGAGTCGACCCCGCCCGGGAACCGGCAGCTCATCGCGACGATCGCGATCGGTTCGTCGGCGGCCGCCCGCTCGGAGACCTCGGCAGCCGCGGTGACCACGCCGGTGAGCCGCTCCGCGAGGTGACGGACCAGCGCGCCAGGACTGGGGTGGTCGAAGACCAGGGTCGCGGGCAGCTTCAGGCCGACCGAGGCACCCAGCCGGTTCCGCAGCTCGACCGCCGTCAGCGAGTCGAAACCCAGATCGCGCAGGGCTCGCGCGGGATCGATGCGGCCGGGCTCGGAGAACCCGAGCACCGCGGCGATCTGCGTGCGCACGATCTCGAGCAACCGCCGGTCGCGTTCCTCCGGTGCCAGGTCGGCGAGGCCGGGTTCGGCATCGGTGCGGACGAGCCGCATCTCGGGAAGGTCGGCGAGCAGCGGACTCGGCGCCACGGCAGCGGTCCAGTCGACGTCGGCGACGACGACAGCCGTGTCGTCGAGGTCGAGGACCCGCTGAAGGCCGTCCAGGGCCAGCTCCGGCGCCATCGGCGGCACGCCGCGTTGCAGCAGCCGGGTCTCCAGGCCACCGTCGGCCATGCCGCCGCCGGCCCAGTGTCCCCAGCCGATCGACGTCGCGGGCAGGCCCAGGCCGCGGCGGTACCGGGCGAAGGCGTCCAGGAAGGCGTTGCCCGGCGCGTAGTTCCCCTGCCCGGCCCCGCCGTACGTGCCGGCGAGCGACGAGAACAGCACGAACGCGTCGAGGTCGAGGTCACGGGTCAGCTCGTGCAGGGTGATCGCCGCCTCGGCCTTCACCCGCAGCACCCGGCCCACCTGGTCGAGGCTCAGTTCGTCGAGCACGGCGTCGTCGAGCACGGCGGCGGTGTGGATCACCGAGCGCAGCGGGACGTCCTGCGGCAGGGCGTCGATCAGCTCGCCGAGCGCGTCGCGGTCGGCGGCGTCGCACGCGGCCACGGTGACCCGCGATCCGAGTGCGGTGAGCTCGGCGGCCAGGTCGGCGGCGCCGGGAGCGTCCGGTCCGCTGCGGCTGACGAGCAGCAGGTGCGAAGCGCCCAGGCCGGCCATCCGGCGCGCGACGTGGGCGCCGAGCGCACCCGTGCCACCGGTGATCAGAACCGTGCCCGCCGGACGCCAGTCGCGGCGGGCAGGCGCTCCGGCAGACCGGACGAGCCGCCGTGCGAACACGCCTTCCCGTCGCACGGCCAGTTCGTCCTCCGCGCCGTTCAGGGCACCCAGGAACAGGTCGACGGCGGTGTCGTCCGCGTCGGCGGGCAGGTCGACGACCCCGCCCCAGCGAGCGGGGTGCTCCTGGCGCACCACCTGACCGAGGCCCCAGACGAGGGCTTGCTCCGGGTCGGTGACCCGGTCTGCGGCCGAGGTGGAGACCGCGCCGCGCGTGATCGTCCACAAAGGAACTTCGTGCTCCGCAAGCGCTTGCACGGCGGCCAGAGTCGCCGCGAACCCCGCCGGAACCGACGGATGTTCCGGCACGCGACCGGCGGGAGCGACGGCCACCACACCGCGAACGTCCGTGAGGTCGCCCAGTTCGGAGCGGACCACTTCGGCGCCGTGGCGGGTGAGCCTCCGCGCGACGCGGCCGGCGAGATCATCTGCGCCGAGCACGACCCAGGTGCCGGTGACGGCCGGGGTTCCGGCGGCCACGAGCCGCCAGGTCGTCTCGTGCCGCAGGTCGTCGACGGCCGTGCGGCGCCGCGGTGTGCCGGGCTCCGACCAGTAGCGCTCGCGCTGGAACGGATAGGTCGGCAGGGTGACGCGGCGGGTGCCGGTGCCCGCGAAGACGCCCGCCCAGTCGACCTCCGCACCGCGGGCGAACGCCTCGCCGAGCGACGTGACGAGCCGGGACAGGTCTCCGTCATCGCGGCGAAGAGTGCCGACAGCGGCAGCGCTCGCGCCGACGTGCTCGATCGTCTCCTCGATGCCGACGGCGAGCACGGGGTGAGGGCTGCACTCGACGAAGACAGTGGCCCGGTTCGCGAGAAGCGTCGTGACGGCCTGGTCGAACCGGACGGGCTCGCGGAGGTTGCGGTACCAGTAGGCCGCGTCCAGCCCGGTGGTGTCCAGGACCTCCCCGGTCACCGCGGAGACGAACGGGATCCAGCCGGGCAGAGGACGCACCGCCAGCACCGAGGCCAACTCGTCGGCCAGCAGCTCGACCTGTGCCGAGTGCGAGGCGTAGTCGACGGCGATCCGCCGCGCCCGCACCTCGACCGACGCGAGCAGCTCGTCCAGCGCCCCGGCCTCACCCGAGACCACGACCGACGAAGGACCGTTGACCGCCGCCACCGAGATCCTGCCGTCCCACGGCGCGATCAGCTCCCGTGCGTGATCGACCGGCACGGCCAGCGAGACCATGCCGCCCAGTCCGGACAGCCGCAGAATCGCCTTGCTGCGCAGCGCGACCACCCGAGCACCGTCCTCGAGGGACAGACCGCCCGCGACGACCGCCGCCGCGATCTCACCCTGGGAGTGGCCCACCACGGCGGCGGGCTCGACGCCGTACGAACGCCAGACCTCGGCCAGCGACACCATCACCGCCCACAGCACGGGCTGCACGACGTCGACCCGTTGCAACGCCTCTTCGTCGTCGAGGACGTCGAGCAGGTCCCAGTCGACGAACGACGAGAGGGCCGAAGCGCACTCGGACATCCGCGAGGCGAACACCGGCGACGATCCGAGGAGCGCGCGACCCATCCCGGCCCACTGCGAACCCTGGCCGGGGAACACGAAGACGACGTCACCGGGGTTCGCCGGTTCACTGGCGACCGCGTCGAGTCCGGCGGCGTCGAGCACCACGGCCCGGTGTTCGCGCACCGACCGCGTGGTGACCAGCGCGCGCCCGACGTCGACCGGATCGTCGTGAAGGCCACCGAGGGCTTGGGCGAGGTCGCGCAGGGCAGGTCCGGTCCGGGCCGAGAGCACCCACGGCACCACCGGTAGTTCCGCGGACGGCTCGTGGTCCTCGGCGGAAACGGCCTCGATGATCACGTGCGCGTTCGTCCCGCTGACGCCGAACGACGACACACCGGCGCGTCGAGGCGTTTCGGTCTCCGGCCACCGCACCGCTTCGGCGAGCAACCGGACCTGACCGGAAGTCCAGTCCACATGGGACGAGGGAACGTCGGCGTGCAAGGTCCTGGGCAGCACGCCGTGGCGCATCGCCTCGACCATCTTGATCACGCCACCGACACCGGCCGCCGCCTGCGTGTGCCCGATGTTCGACTTCAACGACCCCAGCCACAACGGCCGGTCCCGGTCCTTGCCGTAGGTGGCCAGCAAGGCCTCGGCCTCGATCGGATCGCCCAGCGTCGTACCGGTGCCGTGCGCCTCCACGACATCCACATCGGACGGTGCGAGACGCGCGTTGGCCAGTGCCGCACGGATGACCCGTTGCTGCGCCAGGCCGTTCGGCGCGGTCAGGCCGTTGGAGGCGCCGTCCTGGTTGACCGCCGAACCGCGCAGCACCGCCAGCACCGGATGGCCGAGCCGGCGGGCGTCGGAGAGCCGTTCCAGCACGAGCAGGCCGACACCCTCACCCCAGGCGGTGCCGTCGGCGTTGTCGGAGAAGGCCTTCGCGCGGCCGTCGGCGGCGAGTCCGCCCTGCTGGCTGAACTCGACGAACCCCTCCGGCGTCGTCATGACGGTGACCCCGCCCGCCAGCGCCAGCGTGCACTCCTCCGCCCGCAGCGCCTGCGCGGCGAGGTGCATCGCCACCAGCGACGACGAGCAAGCCGTGTCGACGGTCAGCGCCGGGCCCTCCAGCCCGAAGGTGTAGGCGATCCGGCCGGAGAACACGCTGGCCGCGCTGCCGGTGAGCAGATAGCCCGACAGGGCCTCGACCTGTTCCTCCGACGGGCCGGAGATCTGGGCCATGCCGCCGACGAACACACCGGTGCGGCTGCCGCGCAGACCGTCGACCGGGAGGCCCGCGCGTTCGAACGCCTCGTGCGCGACCTCCAGCAGCAGGCGTTGCTGCGGATCCATGGCGACGGCTTCGCGCGGCGAGATCCCGAAGAACTCGGGGTCGAAGTCCGCTGCCTCGTGCAGGAATCCGCCCTGCCGAACGTAGCTGTGCCCCGGCTGCGCCGCGCCGGGGCGGTAGAGCCGGGCGACGTCCCAGCCGCGGTCTGCCGGGAAGTCGGAGATCGCGTCGGTCTCGCCCGCGACCAGGTCCCACAGGCGTTCGGGGGTGTTCGCGCCTCCGGGGTACCGGCAGGCCATGCCGACGATCGCGATCGGCTCGCCCGCCTTGTCCTCGGCGTCGCGCAGCCGGGCACGAACGTCGTGCAGGTCGGCCGTGACGCGCTTGAGGAAGTAGCGGAGCTTGTCTTCACTCGACATGGGAGGTCCTCGGAGAACTTTGGGTCGGTGGGCGCATCAGGAGATGCCGAACTCGGTGTCGAGCAGCCGGAACATCTCGTCGTCGGTGGCGGAGTCGAGCCGATCGGTGATCGACTCGTCCTCTCCTCCGTCGCGCCACTGGGCGAGCAGGACTTCGAGGCGGGCCAGGACGCGACCGCGGTCCTCCGTGCCGGACGCCGCCAGCCCGGCTTCGAGCCGGTCCAGGTCGTCGGCGAGGAGGTCGGTCGCGGGCTCCACCAAGGACTTCAGGTGCACGGCGACGGCGGCGGCCGTCGGATGGTCGAAGACGAGCGTGCTGGGCAAGGCGAGTCCGGTCGCCCTGGACAGGCCGTTGCGCAGTTCGACCGAGGCCAGCGAGTCGAGGCCCAGGTCGCGCAACGGCTGCTGGACGTCCACCGCCCCGGACGCGGAATGCCCGAGCACCACGGCGATCTCGCCGCGCACGATGTCGAGCAGCAACTGGTCGAGCTCGGATCCCTTGGCAGTGCTCAGGATCTCGGCGACCGCGCCACCGGGCGTCACCTCCGCGGCCAGCACCTCGCGCACCTCGGGCAGGTCGCCGAGCAGCGGGCTCTGGCGCTGTGCCGTGAACGCCGGCACGAACCGCGTCCAGTCGACGTCCGCGACGACGACCGCCGGCTCGTCCCGTTCCACGGCAGCGACCAGTTCCGCGACCGCCCGCCGCGGCGGCAGTCCGGCGACACCGCGCCGTGCCATCTGCACCCCGGCCTCGCCCTCGGCCATCCCGGGTCCGGCCCACGGCCCCCAGGCGATCGACGTGGCGGTCAGGCCGCGAGTCCGGCGGGCCTCGGCCAGTGCGTCGAGTGCCGCGTTGGCAGCCGAGTAGGCACCCTGGCCTCCGCTGCCCCAGGTGGCCGCGATCGACGAGAACAGCACGAACGCGTCGAGCGGCGCGTCCCCGAGCAGAGCGTCGAGGTGCAGCGCTCCGAGGACCTTGGCCGACCGGACGCGTTCGAACTCGGCAAGATCGGTGTCCACCAGGTAGTCGGGGTCGCCCAGGCCGGCCGCGTGCACGACGGCCGACGGCGGGAACTCCGCCAGCAACGCGGCGAGCGCGTCCCGGTCGGCGACATCGCACGCGCGCACCGTGACCCGCGTGCCAAGTGCGATCAACTCGTCGACGAGCCCGGAATCGGCCTGACCGCGGCGACTGGTCAGCACCAGGTGCTCGGCACCGTCCGCCGCCAGCCTCCGAGCCACCTGCCCGCCGAGCGCACCGGTACCGCCGGTGATCAGAACCGTGCCGCGGGGCCGCCACTCCCGGACCTTCCGGCCGGACGCCCGGACGAGACGCCGCCCGAACACCCCGGACGGCCGCACGGCGACCTGGTCCTCGGTACCGCCGAGCACGCCTGTGGGGTCCACATCACCCGCGAGGTCGACACAACCGCCCCACCGGCGCGGGTGCTCCAGGCCGACCACGCGGCCCAGTCCCCAGATCTCGGCGGCAGCGGGGTCCACCTGCTCGCCCGGCTCGACCTGCACGGCGTTGCGCGTCACGCACCACAGCGGCGCCTCACGGCCCGCGTCACCGAGCGCCTGCACGAGCACAAGCACCTGGCTGACGTCGGTGAGCAACGACAGCACACCATCGGTCTCCGGCAGCAACGCGGCGAGGTCCGCCCGGCCGATCCCGCCGGGCATCTCCAGCACCGTGGCGTCGAGCCCCTCGACGAACCGTTCCGCGGCAACGCCTTCCGGCACGACCACCAGCCACGTGCCCGAAGCGGCCGAGACCTCGACCGGCTTCCAGACCACGCGGTAACGCCAGTGCTCGGCTCCCCCGTCGGCCTCGGCACGCCACCGGGCCAGCGCGGGCAGCAGCGAATCCACAGTGGACTCGTCCACCGCGAGCGTGTCCGCCAGACCCACGACGTCGCCGTCGCGGACAGCGGCCCAGAACCGCTCCCCGGCCGGGTCAGCGGCCGCGGGCGTGCCGGGGTCGAGCCAGTACCGCTCCCGCTCGAACGGGTACGTCGGCAGGTCGACCGGCACCTCCGGCGATCCGAGCAGCGCGGTCCACTGTGGACCACAGCCGACCGCGTGCAGCCGGCCCAGCGCGGTGAGCAGCGTCTCCGGCTCGGACCGGTCCTCGCGCAGCAAAGGCACGGCGCCATCGACCAGCGCGGACAGCACGGCGTCCGGACCGATCTCGACGAACGTGGTGACGCCCTGAGCGCGCAGCGCCTCGACACCGTCCGCGAACCGGACCGTCGCCTCGACCTGACCGGCCCAGTACTCCGCCGTCGCCGGGTCGGCGGTCCCGCCGGTGGACACCATCGGCAACGTCGCCGAACCGAACGCCAGATCGTCGAGCACAGCACGGAAGTCCGGCAGCATCGGCGCCATCAACGGCGAGTGGAACGCGTGGCTCGTGTTGAGCCGCTTGGTCTTGGCGAACCTCGACGCCAGCTCGGTGACCGCGTCCGCCTCCCCGGACAACACCACAGCGGAAGACCCGTTCACCGCCGCGAGCGACACCCCTTCCGGCAGCGGCAGAACCTCGTCCTCCGAAGCCTGCACGGCGATCATCACGCCACCAGGCGGCAAAGCCTGCATCAAACGGCCTCGGGCAGCGACCAGCACGGCCGCGTCCTCCAGGCTCAGGATCCCGGCGACGTGAGCCGCGGCGATCTCGCCGACCGAGTGCCCGAGAACGACGTCCGGACGCACTCCCCACTTCTCCAGCAACCGCACGAGCGCGACCTCGACCGCGAAGATCCCCTGCTGCGCGAACTCGGTGCCGTCTAGCTCCGGTCCGCCGCCGAGAACGACCTCCCGCACGCGCGGGTCGAGACAAGCGCACACGGCCTCGAACGCCGCCGCGAAGTCCGGGTACGTCTCGTGCAGCTCACGCCCCATCCCCGCGCGCTGAGAACCCTGACCGGTGAACAGGAACGCCGTCCGGCCCGACTTGGCGACCCCGGTGATCGCGCCACGGCCGTCCCGGATCGCGGCCAGCCCCGCCGCGCGGTCCTCGGAAGCAGTTGCGACGACCACCGCCCGGTGGTCGAACGCCGCCCGTCCGGCCGCGAGTGTCCGTGCCACGTCCACCGCATCGGCGTCAACGCTCAGCAACCGCTCGGCCTGGGCCCGCAGCGCGGTCTCGGTGCGGGCCGACAGCAGCCACGGCACAGGTCCGGCGAACTCCCGTTGCGCCACAACTTCGGCAGGCTGTTCGAGGATGACGTGCGCGTTGGTGCCGCTGACACCGAACGACGACACAGCGGCCCGGCGGACATCGGTCCGCGGCCACGGAGTGGTCTCGGTCAGCAACGAGACCGCGCCCGCCGTCCAGTCCACCTTGGCCGAAGGCGTGTCGAGGTGCAGCGTCCTGGGCAGCACGCCGTGCCGCATCGCCTCGATCATCTTGATGACCCCGCCCACCCCGGACGCGGCCTGGGCGTGCCCGATGTTCGACTTCAGCGACCCCAGCCACAGCGGGACTTCCCGGTCCTGGCCGTAGGTCGCGAGCACGGCCTGGGCCTCGATCGGATCGCCCAGCACGGTGCCGGTCCCGTGCGCCTCGACCACGTCGACGTCCGAAGTGGACAGACCGGCGTTGGCCAGCGCCTGCCGGATCACCCGCTGCTGCGACGGACCGTTCGGGGCGGTGAGCCCGTTGGACGCGCCGTCGGAGTTCACCGCCGATCCGGCGACCACGGCGAGCACCGGGTGGCCGTGCCGACGGGCGTCCGAAAGTCGTTCCAGCAGCAGCATTCCCGCGCCCTCGGCCCACGCCGTGCCGTCGGCGTCGTCGGAGAACGACTTGATCCGCCCGTCCGGCGCGAGCCCGCGTTGGCGGCTGAACTCGACGAACGCTCCGGGACTCGACATCACCGTCACCCCGCCCGCCAGTGCCAGCGTGCACTCACCGGCACGCAATGCCTGCGCGGCGAGGTGCAGCGCCACCAACGACGACGAGCACGCGGTGTCGACGGTCAGCGCCGGCCCCTCGAACCCGAAGGTGTACGCGATCCGGCCGGACAGCACGCTGGCCGCGGTGCCGGTGCCGAGGTTTCCGCCGACGTGCTCGGGCGCCTCGTGCAGCGGCGGGCCGTAGTCCTGCGAGGCGACGCCGGCGAACACACCGACGGCGTCCCCGCGTACCGCCCGCGGGTCGATGCCCGCGTGTTCGAACGTCTCCCAGGTGACCTCCAGCAGCAGCCGTTGCTGGGGGTCCATCGCCAGCGCCTCGCGCGGGCTGATGCCGAAGAAGGCGGCGTCGAACCCGGCCGCGTCCGCCAGAAAACCACCGTGGGCCACGTAGGTCTTCCCCGGCCGGCCCGGTTCCGGGTCGTGCAGCCCCTCGAGATCCCAGCCGCGGTCCGGCGGGAACGGCGTGATCGCGTCGGTGCCGGCGAGCACGACGTCCCACAACCGCGCCGGGGACGTGACACCGCCCGGATAGCGGCATCCCATGCCCACGACGACGATCGGGTCGTCCGACCCCGCGTGCGCGACGGGCGCCTCGCCGGTCTCGGCCTCTCCCACCAGCCACGCGGCCAGCGCGGCGGGCGTCGGGTAGTCGAAGACCAGCGTGGGCGGCAACGTCAGCCCGGTCGCCTTGCCCAGCCGCGAGCTGAGCTCCACCGCGGTGAGCGAGTCGAACCCCAGGTCGGCGAACGCGCGGTCACCGTCGAGCGCCTCCGGATACCCGAGCACGGCGGCGGCCTGCGCGCGCACCAGGTCGATCAGCTCGACCTGATCCCCTCGCGAAGGAACGGCAGGACGCCCGGAAACCGGGGCACCGCTCGCCGTCGTGAGCCAGTAGCGCTCGTGCTGGAAGGCGTACGTGGGCAGGTCGGTCGCCCGCGCACCGGTCCCGGCGAAGTAGGCGGACCAGTCGACCGGTACGCCGTGGGTGTGCAGGGTCGCGACGGCGGTCAGCAGCGTGGTCGCCTCGTCCCGGTCCGGACGCAGCGCGACGGCGGTCACGGCGTCGGCGAGCCCGCGGGCCAACGCGGTCAGCACACCGTCGGGTCCCAGTTCCAGGAAGGCCGTGACGCCCTGGTCCTCCAACGACGCGACGGCGTCCGCGAAGCGCACCGCGTCCCTGACCTGACCGGTCCAGTACTCCACAGTGGACAGATCGGCCTCGACCCGTCCGGTGCGAGTCGACACGAACGGCACGGCCGACGGATGGAAGTCCAGCTCTCGCACGACTTCCGCCAACGGCGCCAGCACAGGGTCCATGGCGGCGGAGTGGAACGCGTGACTCGTCGTCAGCCGCCGGGTGCGACGGCCTTGTGCCGCCCAGTGGGAAACGACGTCCGCGACAGCGTCCCGCGGGCCGGAGACGACGACCGAGGACGGCCCGTTCACGGCGGCGAGGTCCACCCCGTCCGACACCGTCGCGACGATCTCGGCTTCGCTCGCCTCGACCGCGGCCATGGCCCCACCCGCAGGCAACGAGGCCATCAACCGGCCTCGCGCGGCCACCAGCGCCGCCGCGTCGGCCAGGCTCAGCACACCCGCCACGTGGGCGGCGGTGATCTCGCCGAGCGAGTGCCCGGCGACGACGTCGGGCCTGATGCCCCACGACTCGACGAGCCGGGCGAGGGCCACCTCGACCGCGAACAGGCCCGCCTGCGCGTAGTCGGTGCGATCGAGCAGGCCGTCGGCGTCGAGGAACACGACGTCCTTGAGCGACGCCAGGCCGATCTTCGCGCACACCTCGTCGAACGCGGCCGCGAACACGGGGAACGCCTCGTAGAGGTCCCGTCCCATCCCGGCGCGCTGGGATCCCTGGCCGGTGAACAGGAACGCGAGCTTGGTGTCCGCGCGAGCCTTGTCCTGCACGAGGCCGTCGGTGGGAAGGCCGCCGGCAAGAGCCTTCAGGCCGGCCGGGCCGGAGACGACGACAGCCCTGTGTTCGAGCAGCGCACGGGTCGTCGCCAGCGAGTAGGCGGCGTCGAGGGAAGTCTCGGACAGCCTGGCGGCCTGTGCGCGAAGTGCGGCCGGAGACTTGGCGGACAACAGCAGAGGCAGAACCGCCGGCGCCGCAACAGCAACCGAGCCGGCCGTAACGGGCGCTTCCTCGACGATCACGTGCGCGTTGGTCCCGCTGACCCCGAACGACGAGACCCCGGCACGGCGCGGACGTTCCCCGGCAGGCCACGGCCGCGGCTCGGAGAGCAGCTCAACGGCTCCGGCGGACCAGTCGACGTGGGGCGAGGGCTCGTCGGCGTGCAGCGTGCGCGGCAACGTTCCGGCGCGCAGGGCCAGAACAGTCTTGATGATCCCGCCTACGCCGGCCGCGGCCTGGGCGTGCCCGAGGTTGGACTTGAGCGACCCCAGCCACAGCGGGGTCTCCCGGTCCTGACCGTAGGTGGCGAGGATCGCCTCCGCCTCGATCGGGTCGCCGAGAACCGTACCGGTGCCGTGCGCCTCGACAGCGTCCACATCGGACGGAACGAGCCGGGCGTCGGCCAGCGCCGCCCGGATCACCCGCTGCTGAGCGAGGCCGCTGGGCGCGGTGAGACCGTTGGAGGCGCCGTCGGAGTTGACCGCCGACCCGGCCAGCACGGCGAGCACGCGGTGGCCGTTGCGCCGCGCGTCGGACAGCCGTTCCAGCACCAGGACGCCGACGCCCTCCGCCCAGCCGGTGCCGTCCGCACCGGCGCCGAAGGACTTGCAGCGCCCGTCCGGGGCGAGACCGCGCTGACGGCTGAACTCGACGAACCCGCCGGGCGTGCTCATCACCGACACCCCCGCGGCGAGGGCCAGGGTGCTCTCCCCCGCGCGCAACGACCTGATCGCGAGGTGTACCGCGACGAGCGACGCCGAGCACGCGGTGTCGACGGTGAGCGCCGGGCCTTCCAGACCGAACGCGTACGCGATCCGTCCGGAAAGGACGCTGGCGGCCAGTCCCGTCAGCAGATGACCCTCGACCTCAGCGGGTGCCTCGTGCAGCCGCGGCCCGTAGTCCTGGCCGTTGGTGCCGACGAAGACGCCGATCCTGTTGCCGCGCACGGAGTCCGGGGCGATGCCTGCCCGTTCGAACCCCTCCCACGCGGCTTCGAGCAGCAGCCGCTGCTGGGGGTCCATCGCGAGGGCCTCGCGCGGGCTGAGGCCGAACAGCTCGGCGTCGAACCCCGCGACGTCGTCCAGGAACCCGCCGTGCAGGACGTAACTGGAACCGGGCGCCTCGCTGGAGTGCAACCGGTCCAGGTCCCAGCCCCGGTCGGCGGGGAACTCGGTGACGGCGTCCCGTCCCTCGGCGACCAGCGTCCAGAGGTCCTCCGGCGTCCGCACCCCGCCGGGATACCGGCAGCTCATGCCGACGACGGCGACGGGTTCGTGCGCCTGGTCCTCCAGCTCGCGGACCCGGCCCCGCGCCTCGCGCAGATCACCGGTGGCGCGCTTGAGGTAGTCCAGGAGCTTCTCTTCGTTCGTCACGACGCGGCACCCAGTTCCTGGTCGAGCAAGGCGAACATCTCGTCGGCGCTGGCGGCGTCCAGATCCGCCGTGGCGTCGGGTCCCGGCGCGATCAGCGCGCGCAACCTGGTCAGCACCTGGGCGCGGGCCGCACCGTCGAGATCGCGCAGACCTGACTCGATGGCGTCGAGGTGGCGGTGCAGGCCGGTGTCCGAACCCGACACCTCCGCGTCCAGATGTGCGGCGAGCGAGGACACCGTCGGGTGGTCGAACACGACCGTCACCGGCAGGTCGAGCCCGGTGACGGAGGCCAGCCGGTTGCGCAGCTGGACGCCCGCCGCGGAGTCGAGGCCCAGTTCGCGGAACGACCCGGTGAGCTCGACCTCCTCCGGCGACGCGTGCCCGAGCACGGCGGCCGCGGCGGAACGGACCAGCTTCACCAGCGTCCGCCGCCGCTCCTGGCCGGTCTGCCCCTCCAGGTAACCGGTCCACCTCTCGGTGACACCCACCACCGCTCCTGCCACCGGGCCGGACGTGGTCAGCCAGTAGTCGCGGTGGTCGAACGCGTACGTGGGCAGGTCGACCCGCCGCCCCGCGGGGAGCAGCCAGTCGACACCGACGCCGCGCACCGCCAGTTCGGCCAGCGACAGCCGGACCCGTGCGAGGCCACCGTCACCACGGCGCAACGCACCGGCGACTACAGCATCCGGTGCGGTCTGCTGCATGCCCATCGTCAGCACGGGATGCGGGCTCAGCTCGACGAACGCCGTCCGGCCCTCACCCGTCAGCAGCCGCATCGCCGGGTCGAACAGCACCGGCTCGCGCAGGTTGGTGAACCAGTACCGCGCGTCCAGGCCGGTGGTGTCGAAGAACGAGGCGGTCACCGCCGACACGAACGGGATCTCCGCCTGGCGCGGCCGGATCGGGGCGAGGTCGGCCAGCAGTCGCTCCCGCAACGAGTCGACCTGCGCGGAGTGCGACGCGTAGTCCACCGGGATCCGCTTCACGCGGTCGCCGCAGTGCTCGACCAGTTCGTCCAAGCCCTCGGGCGCGCCGGAGACGACGACGGACTCGGCCCCGTTGACCGCGGCGATCGACAACCCTGGCCGCTGTGCCAGCAGGGTTTCGACCTCAGCCACCGGCAGCCGCAGCGACACCATCCCGCCGCGACCGGACAGCTCGGCCAACGCCCGGCTGCGCAGCGCCACCACCCGCGCACCGTCCGAAAGGGACAGTGCGCCCGCGACGCACGCGGCGGCGATCTCGCCCTGACTGTGCCCGAGCACGGCCGCCGGACGAACGCCGTGCGACTGCCACAACGCGGCCAGCGACACCATCACCGCCCACAGCGCGGGCTGGACCACGTCGACGCGGTCGAGCTCGTCCCCGCGGCGCAGCACCCGCAGCAGGTCGAAGTCGGTGAACGGCGCGAGCGCGGCGGCGCACTCGACCAGCCGCGCGGCGAACACCGGGGACGTGTCGAGCAGCTCCCTGCCCATGCCGGCCCACTGCGATCCCTGACCGGGGAAGACGAACACCGCCGCCGAGTCCGCGTCGGCGAGCCCGGTCACCGCGGTGGAGGTCTCCTCACCGGCGGCCAGAGCAGCAAGTCCGCGGCGACGCGTCTCCGCGTCCGGGCCGAACACGACCGCGCGATGCTCGAACGAGCTGCGCGAGGTCAGCAACGAGTGCGCGACATCGACCGCGCGATCATCCACACAGGACAGCAACCGGGCGGCCTGTCCGCGCAACGCGGCGGCACTGCGAGCCGAGAACACCCACGGCACCGAGGGATCGTCCAGCCCAGACGGCTCCTCCACCACAGCCGGCGCTTCTTCGAGGATCACGTGCGCGTTGGTGCCGCTGACGCCGAACGAGGACACCCCGGCGCGGCGCGGTCGTTCCCCCGCGGGCCACGGCCGCGCCTCGGTCAACAGCGAGACAGCCCCCGAAGTCCAGTCGACGTGCGGCGACGGCGAGTCGGCGTGCAGCGTCTTCGGCAGAACGCCGTGGCGCAGCGCGAGGATCATCTTCAGCAGCCCGGCCACCCCGGCGGCGGCCTGGGTGTGGCCGAGGTTCGACTTGACCGAACCGAGCCAGAGCGGTTCCGGCCGGTCCTGCCCGTAGGCCGCGAGCAACGCCTGGGCCTCGATCGGATCCCCCAGCGCGGTGCCGGTGCCGTGCGCCTCCACAGCGTCCACATCGGACGCGGACAGCCGCGCGTCGGCCAGTGCCGCGGCGATGACCCGTTGCTGCGCCGGGCCGTTCGGCGCGGTGAGCCCGTTGGACGCGCCGTCCGAGTTCACCGCCGAGCCGCGCACCACGGCCAGCACGGGATGCCCGTGCCGGACCGCGTCCGAAAGCCGTTCCAGCAGCAGGACTCCCGCGCCCTCGGCGAAGCCGGTGCCGTCCGCCCCCGCCCCGAACGCCTTGCAGCGCCCGTCGGCGGAAAGCCCGCCCTGGCGCGAGAACTCGACGAACACCGACGGCGTGGCCAGCACCGTCGAACCGCCCGCGAGAGCGAGCGTGCACTCGCCGCGGCGCAGCGACTGCACCGCGAGGTGCACGGCGACCAGCGAAGACGAGCAGGCGGTGTCGAGCGTCAGCGCCGGGCCCTCGAAGCCGAAGGAGTACGCGACCCGGCCGGAGGCGAGCGACCCGGACGTCCCCATCAGCACCCGGCCGGCGAGGTCGGCGTCGGACGCGCCAGTGCCGTAGTCCTGGTACATGGTTCCCGTGAACACGCCCGTCTTGCTGCCGCGCAACGACATCGGGTCGATTCCCGCGCGTTCGACCGCCTCCCAGGAGACTTCGAGCAGCAGGCGGTGCTGGGGGTCGGTGACCTCGGCGGCGGCCGGCGAGATGCCGAAGAACCCGGCGTCGAACGCGCCCGGTTCGGCGAGGAAACCGCCGTGCCGAGTGGTGGAGTGCCCCGGCTCGTCCGGCCGGTGCAGGTCGTCGACGTCCCAGCCGCGGTCGCCGGGGAACTCCGTGATCGCGTCGGTCCCGTCGGCGAGCAGCCGCCACAGGTCCTCCGGCGTCGTGACGCCGCCGGGGTAACGGCAGCCGGCGCCGACGATGGCGATCGGTTCCTCGGCCGCCCGCAGACGCTCGCGCGCCTGGTGCAGTTCGACGGTGACCCAGCGCAGGTTCTCGAGCAGCACCCGGTCGTGCTCAGCCATGGTTGCCCAGCTCCTTGGAGATGAAGTCGAGGATTTCGTCGGCCGAGGCGGTGCTCAGCCGCTGTGCCGCGTCGTCCGGTGCGGGCTCGGGCCGTCGCAACCGGGCCCCCAGCGCGTCGAGCCGGGCCGCGACGGCCGCCAGCACGGAAGAGTCCACTGTGGACTCCGCCAGCGCCGCCTCCAGCCGGTCGACGTGGTCGAGCACGACCGGCCGCGCCGGTTCGGTGACCAGCCCGCGTTCGAGGTGCGCGGCGACGGCGGCGGGGGTCGGGTGGTCGAAGATCAGCGTCGCGGGCAGCCGCACGCCGGTCGCGGCGGTGAGCCGGTTGCGCAGCTCGACCGCGGTCAGCGAGTCGAACCCGATCTCGGCGAACGGCTGGGCCGGGTCGACCGCGGCCGTGCCCCGGTGCCCGAGCACCGCGGCGACCTCACCGCGCACCAAGTCGAGCAGCACCTGATGCCGCTCGGCCGCGGGCACGTCGCTCAGCCGGACCTGGCTCTGCCGCGGGGTGACCGGAGTGCGCACGAGTCCGCGCAGCAGCGGCGGAATCTCGCCGAGCCGCGCCGCCGAGGTCTCCAGCCGCACCGGGAACAGCACCGCGTCCCCGGCCGCCCAGGCCGCGTCGAACAGGTCGAGGCCCTGACGGCTCGACAGCGGCAGCACGCCCGTGCGGCTCAGCCGTCCTACGTCGGCTCCGCTCGTCATCGTGCTCGCCTCGGCCCACAGTCCCCAGCCCAGCGATAGCGCGGGCAGTCCTCGCGCCCGGCGCTGAAGGGCGAGCGCGTCGAGATAGGCGTTCGCGGCCGCGTAGTTGGCCTGGCCCGCCGTGCCGAGGGTGCCCGCGACCGACGAGAACAGGACGAAGCTGCGCAGGTTCGCGGTGAGCTCGTGCAGGTGCCGGGCCGCGTCGATCTTGGGGCGCAGCACGGTGTCGAGCCGATCGGGCGTCAGCGCGGTGAACGTCGCGTCGTCCAGCACACCGGCGGCGTGCACGACCGAGGTCAGCGGGTGCTCGGCCGGAATCGCGGCGAGCACCTCCGCGAGCCGGGACCGGTCGGCGGCGTCCGCGGCCACGACCTCGGCGGCCGCGCCCAGTTCCGTGAGCTCGGCGACGAACTCGGCCGCACCGTCGGTGGCCATCCCGCGCCGGCTCAGCAGAACCAGGTGACGCGCGCCGTGGACGAGCACGAGGTGCTTCGCGACGAGCCGGCCGAGGGTGCCGAGCGCTCCGGTGACGAGCACGGTGCCGTCCGGGTCGAGCAACGGTTCGGTGGCGGCGCGAACTTCCGCGCGTGCCAACGCCGGGACGTGGGCGATGCCGGCGCGCAACGCGAGTTGTCCTTCGCCGGTACCAAGTGCGGCGGGCAACGCGCTCAACGACCGCGGGTCGTCGTCCACGTCGGCCAGCACGATCCGGCCGGGGTGCTCGGCCTGCGCCGAGCGCAGCAGGCCCCACACCGCCGCGCCCGCGAGGTCGGTGACGTCGTCCCCGGTGGCCGACCGGGTCAGCACGACCAGCCGTTCGTCGCCCGGGCGGTCCAGCCACTCACGCACGAGGGCGAGCTGCTGGAGGAGCACCTCGCGGACGTCGCCGGTGCCCACGGGCGAGATCACGTCGGTCCCCGCGGGTGTGGTGACCTCGATCGGCTGCCACGCGAGCCGGTACAACGAGTTCGAACCGGCCGCGAGCTGCGCGGGTGAGAACGGGCGCAGCGTCAAGGCATCCGCGGTGAGCACCGGACGGCCGCTGTCGTCGTCGACCGCGAGCGACACCGTGTCCAGGCCCGCGGACGAAAGCCTGACGCGCAAACGTTGAGCACCCGAAGCGTGGGAGGTGACACCGGACCAGGTGAACGGCAGCCGCGGCGCGTCGTCAGCGAAGAAGTCGCCGAGCCGCACGGCCTGGGCGGCGGCGTCGAGCAGTGCCGGGTGAACGACGAACGTGCCGGGCTCGGCGTCGATCGCGACCTCCGCGAAGACCTCGTCCCCCGCCTTCCACGCACGCGTCAGACCCTGGAACGCTGGCCCGTAGTCGAAGCCGTCCTCGGCCGCGGCGACGTAGAACTTCTCGACGTCCACCTCGACCGCGCCCTTCGGCGGCCAGGGCAGCGCGGGCCGGGTGTTCTCCAGAGCCGCGAGCGTGCCCGACGCGTGCCGGGTCCACGGCATGTCGCCGTCCTCGAGACGGGCGTGGATCCGCAGCTCACGTCCTTCGGAAACGGTGACCTGGACGAGGATCGCGCCCTGGCGAGGCAGCACGAGCGGTGCCTCGACGGTCAGGTCCTCGACCGCGGCACCCGTCTCCCGGGCCGCGTGCAGGGCCAGGTCGAGGAACGCGGTGCCGGGCAGCAGTGGCGTGTCGAGCACGGCGTGGTCGGCGAGCCACGGCTGCGTCCGCAGCGACACCCTGCCGGTGAACAGCCGGATGTCCTGCTCGGCGAGCCGGGTCGACGCGGTCAGCAGCGGGTGCCCGGCGGCGTCGAGGCCCAGTCCGGTGACACCGGGCAGCACCTGCGGGGCGTCGAGCCAGAACCGTTCGCGCTGGAACGGGTATGCGGGGAGCGCGGCGTGCGCCCCCGCGGGCAACGTCCAGTCGACCGGCACGCCGTGGACGTGCGCCTCGCCGAGTGCGTTCAGGACACGAACGAGAGAGCCGTCGTTGCGCTTCAGGGTGCCGATCGCGACGGCCGTGTCGCTCACGTCGTCGAACGACTCAGCGAGCGCGGTGACCAGCACGGGGTGCGGGCTGCACTCGACGAACACGTCGTGACCGGTGGCCAGCAGAGCCTCGGTGGTACGGGCGAACTCGACCGGTTGCCGCAGGTTCTGGTACCAGTACCCGGCTTCTAGGTCCGCGGTGTCCGTGAGCGCGGCGGTCACCGTGGAGTAGAACGGGATCTGTCCCGATTCCGGCCGCACCGGCGCCAGGACGCGAGCCAGTTCGTCCTCGATCAGCTCCACGTGCGCCGAGTGCGACGCGTAGTCGACGGCGATCCGGCGCACCCGGACTTCTTCAACAGTGGCCAGCAACTCCTCGACGGCGTCGGCATCGCCGGACACCACCGTGGAGGACGCGCCGTTGGCCGCGGCGACCGAGAGCCGCCCACCCCACGGGGCGATCAACTCCTTCGCGCGTTCCACCGGCGCGGCCACGGACACCATGCCACCGCGCCCAGCGACCGCGAGCAACGCCTTGCTGCGCAAAGCGACCACCCGAGCACCATCCTCAACGGACAGTCCACCGGCGACGACGGCGGCGGCGATCTCACCCTGGGAGTGCCCGACGACGGCAGCGGGTTCGACGCCGTGCGCACGCCAGACCGCGGCGAGCGACACCATCATCGCCCACAGCGCCGGCTGCACCACGTCCACGCGGGTCAACGCCTCGGCGTCGTCCAGCACCTCCAACAGGTCCCAATCCACAAAGGACGACAGCGCCGCAGCGCACTCGGACATCCGCTCAGCGAACACCGGTGAGGCTTGGAGAAGCTCACGACCCATGCCCGCCCATTGCGCACCCTGGCCGGGGAACACGAACACGACCCGGCGAGCCGCGCGAGCCACACCCGCACCACTGCCCTGCTCGGCCAACGCGGTCAGCCCCGCCTGCAGATCACCGGCAACGACGGCGCGGTGCTCGAACCGCGACCGCGCCGCGAGTGCACGAGCAACCCCGGCCTCGTCACCTCCGACCAGTGGCAGAAGCTGACGCGCCCGTTCCCGCAGAGCAGGTTCGGTCCGCGCGGACAGCACCCACGGAACCTGTGCCGTGGAGAGGGTGGTCTCCGGCGCCGGAACGCCTTCCAGGACAACGTGAGCGTTGGTGCCACTGATCCCGAACGAGGACACCGCCGCCCGTCGCGGCCGCGTCACCGACGGCCAGTCGCGGGACTCGGTCAGCAGCTCGACCGCGCCGGACTCCCAGTCGACGTGCGGCGAGGGCTCGTCGACGTGCAGCGTCTTCGGCAGCACGCCGTGGCGCATGGCCTGCACCATCTTGATGACCGCACCGACACCGGCCGCGGCCTGGGCGTGCCCGATGTTCGACTTCAGCGATCCCAGCCACAACGGCTCGTCCCGGTCCTGACCGTAGGTCGCCAGCAGGGCCTGCGCTTCGATCGGGTCACCGAGCGGCGTGCCCGTTCCGTGCGCCTCGACCGCGTCGACGTCCGAAGTGGACAGTCCGGCGGCGGCGAGCGCCTGGCTGATCACGCGTTGCTGGGAAGGCCCGTTGGGGGCGGTGAGGCCGTTGGAGGCGCCGTCGGAGTTGATCGCGGAGCCGCGCAGCACCGCGAGCACCGGGTGCCCGTTGCGGCGCGCGTCGGACAGGCGTTCCAGCAGGACCATCCCGGCGCCCTCGGCCCAGGCGGTGCCGTCGGCCGCCGCCGCGAACGGCTTGCACCGGCCGTCCGGTGCCAGCGCGCGCTGGCGGCTGAACTCGACGAACGACCCCGGCGTGGCCATCACGGCGACGCCGCCCGCCAGTGCGAGCCCGCACTCGCCCTGCCGCAGTGCCTGGGCGGCCAGGTGCAGCGCCACCAGCGACGACGAGCATGCGGTGTCGACGGTGACAGCGGGGCCTTCAAAGCCGAAGGTGTAGGCGACGCGGCCGGACACGACGCTGCCGGAACCACCGGTGAACGAGTACCCCTCGGCCTCCTCCGGCAACGGGGCCAGCCGCGCGGTGTAGTCGTGGTACATGGCGCCCGCGAACACGCCGGTCCGGCTGCCGCGCAGGGACACCGGGTCAATGCCCGCGTTCTCGACGGCCTCCCAGGAGGTTTCGAGGAGCAGGCGCTGCTGCGGGTCCATGGCGGTCGCCTCACGAGGGCTGATGCCGAAGAACTCCGCGTCGAACAGACCGGCGTCGTGCAGGAACCCGCCGCGCGTCGTGTACGTGCGGCCGGAGCGGTCGGGGTCGGCGTCGTAGAGCGCCTCGACGTCCCAGCCGCGGTCGTCGGGGAACCCGGTGATGGCGTCGCGGCCGTCGGCGACCAGCCGCCACAGCTCGTCGGGGCTCGTCACGCCGCCGGGGAAGCGGCAGGCCATGGCGACGATCGCGATCGGGTCGCCGGACACCTGCGTCGGCGCCGCCGACTCCGCGCTCTCGTCGGGACCGGCCAGTTCGGCGTGCAGGCGGTCCACCACCGCGGCGGGGGTCGGATGGTCGAACAGCAGGGTGACGGGCAACCGCAGCCCAGTGGCGGCAGCGAGGCGGTTGCGGAACTCGACCGAGGTCAGCGAGTCGAACCCGATCTCCTTGAACGCGCGGTCCGGTGCCGTGGCGGCCGGGTTCGCCAGCCCGAGCACAGCCGCGATCTCACCGCGCACCAGTTCGGTCAGCGCCTCCCTGGACATCGCGCCGCTCGTCCGGACGTTCGCGCTGCCCGCACGCAGCCGAACCAGGCTCCGCAGCATCGACGGCACCGCTCCCGCGGCTCTCACCCCGGCCTCGTCGAGCCGCAACGGCACCAGGACGGCGTCCTCGGCACCACGGCACCCGTCGAACAGGTCCAGACCGTCCGAAGTGGACAACGCCCCGACACCGGTGCGGGACATCCGGATCTTGTCCTGGGCGGCCAGCCCTCCACCCATGCCCTCGGTCGTCTCCCACAGACCCCACGCCAGAGCGGTGCCCGGAAGGCCTGCGGCCCGCCGATGCGAGGCGAGCGCGTCGAGGAAGGTGTTGGCAGCGGCGTAGTTCGCCTGACCTGCGGTGCCCAGGGTGCCCGCGACCGAGGAGAACAGCACGAACTCGGCGAGGCCGGACGTCAGCTCGTGCAGGTACCAGGCAGCGTCCACCTTCGCCCGCAGAACGTCGTCGAACTGCTCGGCGGCCAGTGCTTCCACCGGACCATCGGCAAGAACGCCGGCCATGTGCACCACAGCCGTCAGCGGCCGCGAAACGCCTGCCAGCAGTGCCTTCAGCGCATCGCGGTCGGCGACGTCGCAGGCGGCCAGGGTGACGCTCGCACCCAGCCCCTCCAGTTCCGAGACCAGACCGTCGTCGCGGCCGCGACGGCTCACGAGCAGCAGGTGGCGGTACCCCTGGCCGACGAGCCGCCGAGCCAGTTCACGGCCGAGCCCGCCGGTCGCGCCGGTGATGAGCACGGTGCCGTCCGGGTCGGCGGGCGGCGCTGTGTCCGGGACCGTGGCCCGGACGAGCCGCGGCACGAGCACGGCACCATCGCGGTGCGCGAGCTCAGGTTCACCGGTGGCCGCCGCGGCCGCGATCTCGTCCGGAGTCAGCTCACCTTCGGTTTCCAGCAGCACGAACCGGCCCGGATGTTCGGTCTGCGCCGAACGGACAAGTCCCCGCACAGTGGCCTGCGCGAGCTCGTTGATCACGAAGACGAGCCGGGCGCCGTCGAAGCGAGGGTCGGCGAGCCACGCGCGGACAAGGCCCAACGCGTGCGCCGCGGCGGCATGTGCCCGCACCGGCACCGTGCCGGAACCGGTTTCCGGCAGCACGGCAACGAACTCGGGCACCTCGGCCAGTGCGTCGAGGTCGGCGGTGACCACGCAGGTCGACGAGGTCTCCGCCGAGGGCACCGGCACCCAGGTGACGCGGTACAGGTCGTCGCGGGCGACCGTGGCCGACAGCTGGTCGGAGGTGACCGGCCGCAGCACCAGCGCGCCGACCGAGGCGACCGGCGTGCCCGTGAGGTCCACAATGGACATTTTGACGCCGTCGCGGGCCGGGGTGTACCGGACGCGGATCGCGCTCGCGCCGGTGGCGTGCAGGCGGACGTCGTTCCAGGAGAACGGGATCCGGCCCGCGCCGACCCCTGCCGGGTCGCCGAACGCGACGGCGTGCAACGCACCGTCGAGCAACGCCGGGTGTAGGCCGTACGCCGCCGCTTCCGCCATGCGGTGCTCCGGCAACGCGACCTCGGCGAACAGCTCGTCGCCGCGCCGCCACACCGCGCGGAGGCACTGGAACTCAGGCCCGTAGCCGAAACCGGCCTCGGCGAGCCGCGCGTACCGGCCGTCGAGGTCGACCTGCTCAGCGTCCGCGGGCGGCCACACCGGTTCGGACGACGACACGTCACCTCCCGCCGAGATGAACCCGGCGGCGTGGCGAACCCAGCCCGCCGTCATCGAGGACTGGCCTGGCCGCGACGAGACGGTGATCGTGCGCCGGCCGCTCTGTTCGGGTGCGCCGAGGGCGACCTGGAGCTGGACGCGGCCGTCGGCAGGCAGGACCAGCGGTGTCTCCTGAACCAGTTCGTCGAGTCGATCACAGCCCGCCTGCCCGGCCGCGAGCAGCGCCAGTTCCACGAAGGCGCTGCCGGGCAACAGGTTCGCGTTCAGCACGACGTGATCGGCCAGCCACGGCTGCGTGCGCGTGGACAGCACGCCGGTGAACAGGACGCCGTCGGTGCCCGCGATCTCGGCGCCACCGCCGAGCAGCGGGTGCCCGGTCGGGGTGAGGCCGGCAGCCGCGGCGTCGGCGGGCAGCGAGCGCGGCGACAGCCAGAACCGGTGCCGTTCGAACGCGTAGGTCGGCAGGTCCACCGGAGAGGCTCCGGACGTGACGGCGGGCCAGTCGGCCTCCACACCGCGCACGACCAGTCCGGCCAGCGCGGTGAGCACGGCCTGAAGATCGTTCCGTTCGGCCCGCAGGGTGGGCAGGACCGCGAAGTCGCCCTCCGGCAGGCAGTCCCTGGTCATCGTGCTCAGCACGGCCTCTGGCCCGAGTTCGACGAAGGTGGTGGCGCCGGCGTCGACCAGGCGGTCGATCGTGGCGGCGAAGCGGACGGTGTCGCGGACGTGCCGCACCCAGTAGTCGGCGGTGCCGGGGTCGCCGTCGACCACCAGCGGAATCCGCGCCGGGTGGTAGGTGACCGACTCGGCGACCTCGCGGAACGCGTCGAGCATCCCGTCCATCAACGGGGAGTGGAAGGCGTGGCTGACGTTGAGCCGCCGGGTCCGTCGACCGAGTTCCGCGAAGTGCTGCGCGATCGCTGTTGCGGCGTTCTCTTCGCCCGCAACGACGACAGCGGCAGGTCCGTTCACCGCGGCGAGCGACACCTCGTCGCCGAGCAGCGGGAGGACCTCGTCCTCGGCCGCCTCCACCGCGACCATCGCGCCGCCGGCCGGCAACGCCGCCATCAGCGCGCCCCTGGCCGCGACGAGCCGGGCCGCGTCGGCGAGATCGAGGATCCCGGCGAGGTGCGCGGCGGCGAGCTCACCGATCGAGTGGCCGGCGAGGAACCCCGGCCGGACGCCCCAATGTTCGAACAGCCGGAACAGCGCCACCTCGACGGCGAAGAGCGCGGGCTGGGTGTAGGAGGTCCGGTCGAGCAGTTCCGGGCCGGTCACGAACACGACAGTCCGCAGTGGACGGTCCAGGTGCGGGTCGAGCGCGGCGAACACGTCGTCGAGCGCCTGGGCGAACGGCGGGCAGGACTCGTACAGGTCCTGTGCCATCCGGGCCCGCTGCGAACCCTGGCCCGTGCAGAGGAACGCGAGCGCACCCTCAGACGTCCGACCGATTGCCTTGTCCCCCAAGGCGTCCAGCGCGGCCAGGTACCCTTCGCGGTCGGCGGCGACGAGACCGGCTCGGTGCTCGAACCGGGTGCGAGCGGCCAGCGTGGCGGCCACCCCGGCGAGCGGCAGGTCGGGGTGGGCGATCAGGTGGTCGCGCAAGCGCTTGGCCTGAACGAGGAGCGCGTCCTTCGTCTTCGCGCTGAGCAGCCACGGCGCCGGGGAGTCACTCGCCCGGCCCTGATCGATGGCGGGTGCCTCCTCCAGCACCGCGTGTGCGTTGGTGCCGCTGATCCCGAACGACGACACGGCGGCCCGGCGGACCCGGTCGCCCGCCGGCCACGCGACGGGTTCGGTCAGCAGCCGGATCTCGCCGGAGGACCAGTCCACGTGTGGGGAAGGCACCTCGGCGTGCAGCGTCTTCGGCACGACACCGTGCCGAAGAGCGAGCACGAGCTTCATCAGGCCACCGATCCCGGCGGCGGCCTGGGCGTGCCCGATGTTCGACTTCAGCGACCCCAGCCACAACGGGGTCTCCCGGCCCTGGCCGTAGGTGGCCAGCAGCGCATGCGCCTCGATCGGGTCGCCCAGCACGGTGCCGGTGCCGTGCGCCTCGACCACGTCGACGTCCGAAGTGGACAGACCGGCGTCGGCGAGGGCCTGGCGGATCACCTTGCCCTGGGCGGGACCGCTCGGCGCGGTGAGCCCGTTGGACGCGCCGTCGGAGTTGACCGCCGAACCGCGGACCAGCGCGAGCACGGGGTGCCCGTGGCGACGTGCGTCGGACAGCCGTTCCAGCAGGACGACGCCCACGCCCTCGGCCCACCCGGTGCCGGACGCGTCGGCGGAGAAGGCGCGGCAGCGGCCGTCGTCCGACAGCCCGCCCTGCTTGGCGAACTCGACGAACATCCCCGGCCCGGACATCACGGCCACACCGCCGGCGAACGCGAGCCCGCACTCGCCCGCCCGAAGCGACCGCACGGCCATGTGCAGCGCCACCAGCGAAGACGAGCACGCGGTGTCCACGGTGACCGCCGGGCCTTCGAGCCCGAAGACGTGCGCGACGCGGCCGGAGATCAGGCTGGTCGTCGTGCCGGTGAGCAGGTGCCCTTCGGACTCCTCGGCGGCCTCGTGCAGCCGCGGTCCGTACTCGTGTGAGGTGGCGCCGAGGAAGACGCCGTCGCGGTGGCCGCGCACGGTCTCCGGCCGGATGCCGGCGCGTTCATAGGCCTCCCAGACGGCCTGCAGCACGAGTCGTTGCTGCGGGTCCATCGCGAGGGCCTCACGCGGACTGATGCCGAAGAACACCGGGTCGAACTCGGCCGCACCGGCGAGGAACCCGCCGTCGCGCACCGCACCGCTGTCCCAGCCCCGGTCAGCGGGTGGCGGGCCGACCGCGTCCGTTCCGTCGTCGACCAGCCGCCAGAGGTCCTCCGGGGATTCGACGCCACCGGGGAAGCGGCAGGCCATGGCGACGATCGCGATGGGTTCGTCCGCGTGCCCGGACGTCTCGGGAGCCTCGGGCCCGGTCTCACCCGCCAGGTGCGCGGCCACGGCCGCGGGCGTGGGGTGGTCGAACAGCAGTGTCGCCGGCAGCGTGCGGCCGGTCGCCTCCGCCAGCCGGTCGCGCAGTTCGAGGCCGGTCAGCGAGTCGACGCCCAGGTCTCGGAAGGTCCGGGAGACGTCCACGTCGTCCGGCGACCGGTGTTCCAGGACGGCCGCGACCTCAGCGCGGACGAGGTCCAGCGGAGTGGCCGAAGCAGGTGCTCGTTCCACCGCGGGGACGTCTCGTCGTTCCTGCGGCTCCCCGGACAACCAGTAGGTCTCGCGCTGGAACGGATAGGTCGGCAGCTCGACCCGGTTGCCCTGCCACGCCGCGAAGACCGCGCCCCACTCGACGTCCCGACCGGTCACGTGCAACGCGGCCAGTGCCCGCAGCAGAGCGGCGGTCTCGGACCGGGCACCACGTTGTGCCGCAACGACCTCGGCGCCGGTGACGGTCGCACGGGCCTGCTCGGTGAGCACTCCGGCCGGGCCGATCTCCACGAAGTCCGTGACCCCAGAAGCTTCCAGGGTCTGCACGGCGTCGGCGAAGCGGACGGCGTCACGGGCCTGGCGCACCCAATACCCGGCGGTGTTCAGCTCGGTCGCGAGCAGCCCGGTCACCGTCGACACCACGGCCAGCCGCGGGTCCGAATAGGACACTTCCGCCGCGATCCGGCCGAACTCCGCCAGCATCGGCTCGATCCGGGCGGAGTGGAAGGCGTGGCTGACGGTGAGCTGCTTGGTCCGGTGCCCGCGTGCGGCCAGCACCTCCGCGGCAGCGAGAACCGCGTCCTCGTCACCGGACAACACCACCGCCGCGGGCCCGTTCACCGCGGCAAGGGAAACCTGATCGTTCAGAAGCGGACGGACGTCGTCCTCCGCGGCCTCCACCGCGACCATCGCGCCGCCGACCGGCAGCGCCTGCATGAGCGCGCCTCGGGCGGCGACCAGCCTGGCGGCGTCCGCCAGGGAGAACACCCCGGCGACGTGCGCCGCGACGAGTTCGCCGACCGAGTGCCCGGCGACGAGGTCCGGCCGGATCCCCGCGCTGGCGAACAACTCGAAGAGAGCCAGCTCGAAGGCGAACAGACCGGGCTGGGTGTACTCGGTGCGGTGGAGGTCGTCACCGTCCTCGCGCACGACGTCGGCGAGCGGCCGGTCGAGCAGGCCGTCGAACGCGGCACAGGCGGTCTCGAACGCCTCCGCGAACACCGGGAACGCCGACGCCAGTTCCACGCCCATCCCGGCGCGCTGGCTGCCCTGACCGCTGAACAGGAACGCGAGCGACCCGCGCGGGGAGACACGACCGCGGACGATCTCGTGCGCGCGCCCGCCACCTGCCAGGGTGTCCAGGCCGCGCAGCAACGCCTCCTGGTCGCGACCGACGACGACCGCGCGGTGCTCGTGGTGCTTTCGGGTGGTCGCAAGGGAGAGTCCGGCGTCAACGGCGTCCACTGAGGACAGAGCGTCCTGCATTCTGGCCGCCTGGTCGCGCAAAGCGGCCGGCGTGCGAGCCGACAGCAGCCAGGGCAGCGCGGACGGCGTGCTCGGAGCAGTGCGGTTCCGTGGCGGCGCCTCCCGTACGACGACGTGACAGTTCGTACCGCCCATGCCGAACGACGAGACCCCGGCGACCAGCGGCGCACCGGGTTCGGGCCAGTCCGTCACCGCGGTCTGCACCCGCAGGTCGAGTTCCCGCACCACCGGGTTGGGGCTCTCGAACCCGAGGCTCGGCGGCAGCTTCCTGGTGCGCAGCGCGAGAACGACCTTGACCAGCCCGGTGACTCCGGCGGCCGCCTCGGTGTGGCCGACGTTCGTCTTCACCGACCCGACGGCCAGTTCGCGCCCGAACACCTGGCCGAGAGCCGAGGCCTCGACCGGGTCACCGGCCTTGGTGCCCGTGCCGTGGAGTTCGACGTACTGCACGGCGCTCGGCGCGATTCCGGCGCGGTCGTAGGCCAGTCGCAGCACTTCGGCCTGGGCGTCGGCGTCCGGAGCGGTGAGCCCTGCCCCGCCACCGTCGTTGCCGATCGCGCTGCCGGCGATCACCGCGTGCACGAGGTCGCCGTCGGCCAGAGCCTGGTCGAGGGGCTTGAGGACGACGGCCGCGCCGCCCTCACCGCGCACGAACCCGTTGGCGTGCAGGTCGAAGACCCGAGCGGTGCCGTCCGGTGACAGGCCGCCGAAGCGGTCGGCGAGGACGGCGCCCTCCGGCACGAGGTTGAGGTGCACGCCACCGGCGATCGCGACCGCGCATTCCCCGCGGCGCAGGCTTTCCACGGCCTGGTGCACCGCGACCAGCGAGGACGACTGGCCGGAGTCGACGACGAAGCTGGGCCCGCGCAGGCCGAGCGCGTAGGAGACGCGGTTGGCGATGAGGCCGCGGCGGACGCCCGCCATCGAGTGCCGGGTGACGGCGTCGGCGCCCGCGCGGTCGAGCAGGGTGGCGTAGTCGTCGGAAGCGGCACCGACGAACACGCCGGTCCGCGCGCCCGGCACCGTGCCGGCGTTCTCCACGGCCTCCCAGGCGAGTTCGAGCATCAGCCGCTGCTGCGGGTCGATCGCGGCGGCTTCGCGCGGTGAGATGCCGAAGAACGCGGGGTCGAAGTCCGCGACCCGGTCGAGGTAGGCGGCGGGCGGCGCGGCGGGGTCGGTGACCCGGCCGGTGGGCGGCGCACCGATCGCACATCGGCCGTCGCGCAGGAGTGCCCAGAACCCGGCCGGGTCATCCGCCGCGGGCAACCGGCAGGACAGGCCGATGATCGCAATCCCCTGCGGCATGAGCCCTCCTCGCCTGGTCGCCCGCATTGCCCGCAAAAACTAGAAAGAACGGCTTGCCGCTCACTTCCACCGACTTCTCCGCCCCTGAAAGTCACGGATCGCAACGAAAGCGCTGCGATCCGTGATCTACGGGCAGACGAAAAGGGGCGGCCCTCGCGGACCGCCCCTCACTGCCTTGCGCCGCCTCAGAACTGGGCGAGCGCCTCCTTGGCACGTCGTTCCAGCGCCGGCAGCCCCGCCGCGAGCGTCAGGCCCTCCGCGCACAGGTTCCGCGCGGCCTCGCGGTGGCCCAGGCCCACCTGTGCCTGCGCCAGTGCCAGCAGGCAGTGCACCTCGATCTGCCGCAGCCGGTCCTTCCTGGCCAGTTGCAGGGCTTCGGTGCCGACCAGCAACGCCTCGTCGTGGTCGCCGCAGGTGCCGAGCACCGTCGCCATCCCGCACAACGCTTCCGCCACGTGCCAGGGCGAACCCCAGTGCCGCGCCACCACGACGGCCTCCTGCTGGTGGCGCACCGCCGACGCGGACTCACCGAGCACCGCCTCCGCGCAGGCCAGTGCGTTGAGCGCGCCGACCTCCGTTTCGCGGTTCTGTTCGTGCCGCGCGATCTCCAGTCCCTGCAACGCCTGTGCGCGGCCCTGCTCGTAGTCGCCGAGGTCGATCGACACGAGGCTCAGCCCGCACAACGCCGAAGCCTGGCCGTACGGGTGGGAAAGCGCCTTGTGCAGCTCGAACGCCCTGGTCAGCGAACGCCGTGAGCCGGCGAGGTCGTCCTGCAACCGTTGCACGAGACCGATCCCGACGAGCACCGCGGCGGTGCCGAGCTGGTACCTCTCCGCGGCGGCGAGCTCCAGAGCCTCGTCCAGGCACGCACGGGCCGCGTCGAGCGCGCTGCGCTGCCGGTGCACAGAGGCGAGATTGTTGAGCGCGATCATCTGACCGAGCCGGTGACCGTGTTCCCGGTGCAGCTCCAGCGCACCCTCGAACTGCTCGGCGGCCAGGTCGAAGCGGCCGGCCACCCGCAGCGCGATCGCCGACGCGTTGAGCGCGGAGGCCTTCCCCTCCGGCCAGTTCACCTTCTCGAACACGCGCAGTGCCTCGGTCATCCACTCGACCGCCTGCTCGTGCCGTTCCCTGTGGACGAACGCGAGCCCGATGCTCTGCGCGGTAACGGCTTCCACGGCGGGCACGTGCTGCCGGCGCGCGGCGGCGAGGACGGTGGTCGCGAGCTCGACCCACTCGACCCGCCGGCCGCGGTGGTAGAACGACGTGCGCACCGCGTCCGCGAGGTACCAGGCGATCGGGTACGGCCCTTCGGTCACCGCCTGCGTGACGACGGCGGACAGGTTCTCGTGCTCGGCGTCCAGCCAGGCCGCCGCCTCCGCCGAGTCGGCGAAGGAGATCGGGTTCTCCGGCACGGCAACGGGTTCCCGCGGCAGCCGCTGGTCGTGGCGGCGCCCGAAGGTGCGCTCGGCCGCGTCGGCGCCGGACAGGTACCGCTCGAGGAACCGCTGCCAGGCCAGGGCCCGCGACTGCGCCGGTTCGTCCGCGAGTGCCTGCCGCAACGCGTAAGCGCGCAGCAGGTCGTGCAGCCGGTAGCGACCGGCCACGTGCTGTTCGACCAGGTGCGCGGCGGCGAGCTGCCGCAGCTGGCGCTCCACTGTCGCGACCGCGTCCCCGGTGAGCGCCGCCGCACCGCAGGCGGTGAAGTCGGGGCAGGAAGCCAGGCCCAGCAAGCGGAACAGCCGCCGCAGTTCAGGAGCGAGCGCCTCGTAGGAGACGGTGAACGCCCGCGTCACAGCGCTCTCGTCGGCGTCGTCGAGGATCAGCTGTCCCAGCCGGTCGCCCTTGGCGAGCCCGGCCGCCATCGCGGCGACACTGCTGTCCGGGCAGGTCACGATGTTCGCCGCGGCAATGCGCAACGCCAGCGGAAGATGCCCGCACAACCGGGCGAGCTCGCCCGCCGCCTCCGCCTCGGCCACCATCCGGTCCTGCCCGAGCAGCCCGTCGAGCAGCACCCGCGAGTCCTCGCCGGTGAGCGGCCCGAGGCCGAGCGAGAAGGCCCCGAGCTCGGCGACCAGCCGCCCGAGCCGGTTGCGGCTGGTGACCAGCACGGTCCCGGTGGGCGGCAACAACGGCAACACCTGCTCGGCGTCCCGCGCGTTGTCGAGCACCAGCAACACCCGCCGATCAGCGAGCAACGACCGGTACAGCCCGGCCTGCGCGTCGACCTCCTCGGGAATCCGTTGCGGCTCAACACCCAGCGCCCGCAACAACTGAGCCAACGCCACCGTAGGCTCCATCGGCTCGCGGTCGGCGTCGAAGCCGCGCAGGTTCACGTAAAGCTGCCCGTCAGGAAACTGGTCGCGCACGCGGTGAGACCAGTGCAGCGCCAGCGCCGTCTTCCCGACCCCGGGAATGCCGTGCACGATCCAGACGTCCGAGTCCCCCGCCCGCGCGCCGAGCTGCCGATCCAGCCGCGCCAACTGCTCGGCCCGCCCGGCGAACCCGCGCACGTCCCGCGGCAACTCCGCAGGCCTCGACGGCGCCACGACCTCCACCGCCGGCGTCACGACCTGCTCGGGCTCGTCCTCTTCTCCCTGAAGCACCTGCACGTGCATGGCGCGCAACCGCTTCCCGGGCTCGACCCCCAGCTCGGCGTCAAGCCGTTCGCGCGTCTCGTTGTAGACCTCCAGCGCCTCGGGCGTCCGCCCGGACCGTTGCAGAGCCAGCATCAGCTGCTCCTGCAGGCGTTCGCCGAAGGGGTACTCGTTGACGAACCGGCGCAACTCCTGCAGCACATGCGTGTGCCGCCCAATTGCGAGCTCAGCGTCAAAAAGCGTTTCCAGCGCGGCCATCCGCTGCTCGGCCAGCACCTGCCCGCTGCGCCGCACCAGCATGTCCGTGGTACCACCCAACGGCGGCCCCTGCCACAACTCGAGCACAGCACGCAGCCGGTCGACACCACGACGCGGCTCACCACAGTCGATGAGCCGGCGGGCGTCCTTGGTGATGTCGTCGAAGACCTCGACGTCCAGCTCACCGGGCCCGACCTCGATCAGGTACCCGGGCTCCCGGCGCACGATCACCTCACGCCCGAGCAGCTTCCGCAACTCCCAGACCCGAACCTGCAACTGCCCCCGCGCACTGGCCGGCGGCCGATCCTCCCAAAGCAGGTCGATGAGCTGGTCCTCGGACACCACCTGGTTGGCGTTGAGCAACAAGGCGGCCAACACAGTCCGCTGCTTGGGCCCGCCAAGCCGAGCAGGCCCGTCAGCACCGACAACGGTGACCGGCCCGAGCAACCGGTACTTCAGATCCGCGAACGCCGGAATGGCCAGCACGGGCGCACGCCCGTCCGACCTGCTCCGCACGTGCGCGGCAAGCGATCTGGGGGCGACGTTGTGGTCGACTGTCATCGGCAACTCAGTCCGAGCCGAACGCACGGTCGTCAGCCTCGGGCAACGCCGCTTCCACAGCGGGAACGGTCTCGGTCCTCCACATGATCAGCAGATTGACCAGGAACACCAGCGATACGGACACAACGACAACGACGGCGGCGGAGCTCATCATGGCGGCGATCCTCACCAGCCCCGCTGACACGCCGCTGACACCGCCCGGCCCACTAGTCAGCACGAGCCGGACACGTCCCCGCCGCCCGCACGAAAGCCGCCGGACCACACGGCCTCGATCAGCGAATTCGCCGAAGCACCAAGGCTGTACGAAACTTCAACAACCACTCCGGACTGTGACGCAAGTCGCTCCCTCCTCCCGACCGGACAGTCCATAGGGGCCCAATGCACCCGGAGTGTCCTTTTTGGACACTCACGGCCGCGGAGGCTCGTACCGGATCGGCATCCGGCGCTTGCGACGAGGAGCATCGGGCCACACGTGACGAGCGATCCAGACGTTCAAGAAGAGGAAGGCGATCGCGAAGACGAACGTGCACGACCAACCGAGGAACACCGCGCTCTGCGACCGCACGTCCGGCTGCAACGGCCTACCGTGCCGCACGGTGTGAACGGCGTAGTGCCTACCGATGTCCTCAGGCGCGAGCCATCCCGTCACGGTCGACGTGTACGTCTCTCCAGACGACCGGACCCGGACGTCGACCAGGCACTCGTGGTGGAAGCCGAAGCCCCGCCACGCCACCGGGCCGCGGCGTTCGCAGGACTTCGCCGTGGCCACCAGGCCGGCCTTCGCCAGGTCGCCGGGTTCGACCTCGTTCCAGAAGTGGTTGAAGATCGTGGCGCCGAGCAGGTAGCCGAGCAACGGGATGATCAGGGCGACGAGGACGCGCCGGAGAACGTTCATCCCTCCTCCTTCGCCTGACCTTTGCTTCTAGCTCAACGCGACCAGAGAGTAACGGACCGTGTCGGGCGTCCGGTACACCCCTGAGACGGGCTATCGCGGACAGGGACGTGCTCATCGCCGTGTCAGAGCTTTGTCAGCGCCATGTCCCAGCCTTGCCCAGAGGCACTGCGCTCGCGCTGTCCCCAAGACAAGCCGCACGCACACGATTCCCGGCGCTGGACCGAGGCCGTGGCCAGGCTTTGACCGAACGGAAGAAACCACCGCATGAAGACAAAGATGAAGACCCAGGGCGCCACGGCGGCGCTGGCGACCTTCGCTGTCCTGGGCTGCCTGACGTTGAGCGCGACGCAGGCTTCCGCCGCCGCGCTGCCCGTCGTCAACATGGAAGCCACCGTCCTGGCCGCCCAGATCGATCCCCGGCGCGCCGACGACACGCTGACCCCAGGCGCCAAGGATTCCGTGCTGGCCGTCGAGCGGGCCCTCCAGGCACGCAATCTGCTGGACGCCCAGTGGGTCGACGGCTACTTCGGAACCACGACCATCAAGGCGTACGCGGCCTACCAGCGTTCGCTCGGATACACCGGACTGGCCGCGAACGGGCTGCCCGGCCCGAGTTCACTGGCCACGCTCGGGCAGAGCCGGTTCACCGTCTCCCACGTGATCAAGCCAGGTTCGAAGGTTCAGCGTGACGGCTACGTCGTCAACACCCGCACCCAGGCGATGCTCACCGAGACCGAACGTCTGCTGGGACGTCGCCTCGTGCTGGACCAGGGCTCCTACAACCCCGGCGGCGACCCGACCTCCGCCGGCACCCACGACGGCGGCGGCGTCGTGGACATCAACGTCGACGGCATGTCGGCCGCCACCCGCACCGCGGTCGCCCGCGCGCTGCGCCAGGTCGGCTTCGCCGCCTGGGTCCGCAGCCCGTCCCAGGGCGACTGGCCGTGGCACATCCACGCCGTGGCGATCAACGACACCGACCAGGCCACCCAGGCCCAGAACCAGGTCGGTGACTACTACCTCGGCTTCAACGGCCTCGCCAACCACCGCCCCGACGACGGCCCCCGGATCCCGATCAAGACCTGGGAGGACTACCAGCGCGCGAACTGACCAGAAGCCATCCAGATCATCGACACTTCTCGAAAAGGTGAACCCGTGAAAATCGCACGCGCGATGCTCGCCGTCGCCGGGACCGCACTGGCCCTGGTCGCACCTCTCATGGCCGCCTCGCCCGCGTTCGCCGCGAGCCGCGACGGGGACTGCGACAGCGGAGAGTTCTGTTACTACTACAACAGCAACCAGGCCGGCTCGATCTCCGACTTCACCGGCTCGATCAGCGACCTCGGCGCCACTCAGCCGTCCTGCTACGAGTTCAAGGGCGCCGGCGCCGGCCAAGGCGTGTGCGTGAAGAACAACGCGGCATCAGTGCGCAACCGCACCAGCCACACGGTGCGGGTCTACTTCAACAGCGGCTACGGCGGCGCCAGCCAGGACTTCGCACCCGGCGCGTCCGGCAACCTCAACGCCACGCTCAAAAACAACAACGCCAGCCACAAGTTCCTCACCGGAGGCGGCGGTTCAGAAAGCCCCACCAACGACTACGACGGCCGCCCTCGCGGGTTCGCCCAGAACAACTGCACCGCCTTCGCGGCCTACCGGATCGCCAGCAGGCTCGGCGTCCCCAGCTTCAGCAACTCCTACGGCGGCACCACCTGGGGCAACGCCGGCACCTGGGACGACGCCGCCCGCCGCGTCGGCGTCACGGTCAACAAGACCCCGAAGGTCGGCGCCATCGCCGTCAACGACGTGCACAGGGTCGGTCACGTCGCCTACGTCAACGCGGTCCACTCCGACGGCTCGTTCGACGTCGAGGAATACAACTGGAACAACCCGCTCGCCTACGGCACCCGCAAGAACGTCCACGTGAGCAACGCCCAGGCCGACTTCCAGTGGATGCTCCACTTCTGACCGGCCAGTGATCACCTCGAGGTGCCGGTAGTCCCTACCGGCACCTCGTGTTCACCCAAGAGGCGCTCACAGTCCGATGATCGGCCGCGTGGCTTTGAGGTCGCTCTGGAACGGATCCTCTCGCAGGTACGCCTTCGGGCGTGGCTGCGAGAGCTCGAACCTCTTCTGCTCCAGCGCCAAACGTTCCTGCAGGAACCTGACGGCGAAGGCCGCGCCCGCCACGAATTCCGGAGAAGCGTCGTCCGGCGTGTGCTGGTGCCACTCGTCCGGGTACGGCAGGTCGAGGTCGACGCCCATGGACACGAGCACCGCCTTGAGCTTGCTCACCTCGTCCGAGAGCGGCGAATGGTCGAGCTTCTTCTTCCGGCGGGGCACCAGTGCCTCCTAAAAGATCTGTACCTGGGCCTTGGAGCTGAGCCGATCGAGCCCGGTGACCGGCTGGTCGCGGTTGAGCATCAGCTGGATCGGCCGGTCCTCGAACATGCTGACGTCGAGCGGGTGTGAGTACCCCCGCAGGTCGAGCCTGTTCAACGCGGGCAGTCTCGCCAGCGCGGCCACGTCCACCAGCGCGGCACAGTTGCGCAGACCGAGTGACCTCACCGACGGGTGCTCCAGCACCGGGGTCAGATCGGCGGAGTCGCCGACGCGGTCGACCTCGAGCCTGCGCAGCTCGGTGAGTCCCGCCGCGAAACCCAGGTCTGTCAAGGGTTCGCTGCTTTTGAGCACCAACTCGCGCAACGACTGCAGCAGCATCAAGTCGTGCGTGTCGGCAAAGCCGTCCGCTGTGAGGTTCAGGTACTCCAACGACAACGAGGCGTGCAGCGGCGAGATCGAGCACCGCCCGTTCACCCGCGCCAGCAACCTGGTGAGACCGCGCAACCCGTACAGCACCGACAGGTCGTCGAGCCGATCCGGGTAGATCTGCACATGTGCGCTCACGAGTTTGCGCAGCCGCCGCAGATGGGGCAGCCAGGCCACGTCCTGCACGTCGATGTGCCCCTGCAACAACGGCGCATCCCCCAGCACGATGTCCGCGTACCGCGCCGGGTCGAAGTACCGCCAGCAGTCGATCAGCTCGAACTGCACGTCCGAGCGCGGATCTCCCGCGTAGCAACGCAGCAACTCCAGTGCGTCGTTCTGCGTCGACAGCGCGACCGAGCGGATCACCGCCCGGGCCGAGTTGTCCGTCAGACCGTTCAAGGTGTCGGGCAGCCGGCTCAGCAGCTGGCTCCCCAGCGTCGCGAGCACGCTCACCTCACCCAGATCCTGAGGTGGGATCACCTCGCGGGCCGCGACGTCCACCGCCTGGATGACGTCCGCGGGCACCTCGACCGCCATCTCCAGGCACGCCACGCACAGCAGGATCAACTGACGCCGCAGGTCGCTTTCCGACGGGTCGTAAGCGCGGTTCAAGATGCCGCGCAACAACCAGCCGCGCTGCTGCGGTGACGCGTGCGCACAGGCCATCAGCAGCGTTTCCCGCCACAGGTCCGAGTGCGCGACGTTGATCAGCAAGTCGATGCTGTTGCGGTCGACGGCTTCCCGCGCCGCCAGGAACTCCTGGAACGTGCGGTGCACGAAGTCGATCCGTCCCAGCGCCGGTTGCCGGATCACACCGCTGCGCACGGACAGGAACTTCAGCACCTCGTGCGGTGACAGCAGGACGTTCGGCATCATGTCGATCTGGCGGCGCACCTGGTGCAACGCCTCGTCCATGGACATCTCCGCGCGGCCGTTCTCGTTCAGCCACCACGCCAGCGACCGCAGCAGCGACCGTTTCTCCGACAGGCTCAGCTGCTGCTCCCGTGCCGATGGCACGCCGTAGTCGGCGTCGCGACGTTCGAGCAGCATCTCCAGTGCGGCGTCGTACAACGCCATCCGGTCTCGCGGCAGGTTCGCCTGCCGGTCCAGGTTCAACGCGGCGATCATGGCGCACAGCAACGGACTGCGCGCCAATGAGCTCAGATGTGACCGCGACTCCAGGTTGGCGAGCAACGACCGCTCGTGGCTAGCCACGTCTTCTCGCCTGCACGGCAACAGTTCGTCCCGGCCGTGCGTCGCATCGAGCAGCGCCTGGTGCCAACGGCTGACGAACACCCGCACGTCCTCGGGTGTCATCCTGTCCAGCATCACGGTGTCGAAGCTCTCGTGGGCCAGCCACTTGTTCCCCACCGCGGAGGGTCGCGACGTCAGCACCACCCGCGCCCTGGGGTAGGTGCGAACGAGGTCCTGGATCCACTCACGGACCTTCTGCCGCTCGGCCTCGACCAGTTCGTCCACACCGTCGACCATGAACAGCGCGCCGTTCGCGGTCGCTGTCCGGTCGACCCACCCGTCGGGCACCTGGCCCCACGACAACGCGTTGGCATGCGTGAGGATCTGGTCTCCGACCGGCAGACGACTGCCGGCGAAGTCGCGCAGTTTGACCAGGAACGGCACCAGCCCGTTCCACCCGGCCATCGCACCGGTGAACCGCTGCCGCGCAGCCGTGATCGCGAGCCACTGCAGCAAGGTCGTCTTGCCGGCACCCGCGTCCCCCTGGATCACCACACGACATCGGGTGCCCAGCGCTTCCTCGACCCGCAGCAGGCGTTTGTTCGTCCCGGCCTGGTCGAACTGGGAGAACTCGTCGATCCGCCGAGTGCCGCGCTCCGGTGCGGTCTCGATCGACGCGGACAGGCTGAGGTACGCGACCGAGAGGGTCATGCGCGGCTCGTAGTAGATCGTCGTGATGCCTAGCAGGTCGAGCCGGTCGTACGCCTCGATGACGCGTTTCAGGTAGTTGCCGCGGAACTCGTCGTCCTGGTCGGCCGCCATCACGTTCTCCGGCCGCGCGGCGGGCAACCGGTCGAGCACCAGTTCGATCTGCGCGGCGAGTGTGGAGAGCCGCGCGAGCGTCTCGGCGGCCGCGCGCGCGTGGAACTCGGGCAGTTCCAGCACCAGATAGGAAAGGCAGTAACAGGCCTGGGTCAGCACCAGCTGGTAGAACGCCTCGCCCGGCTCGGACAACCCCGCCTGACGCTCTACCTCGCTCATCTGCCGGCGGACCGTGGTCGCGAGCTTCCTCGGCTCGAGATCGCTGTCCAGCAGCACACGGTCGGACAGGTCGGCCTGGGTGATCGACTCGATCACCTCGAGCAGCGCGGCCGACCGCTCGTTGTCCTCGAGCCCGGTGAACTCGATGTCGCACAGCGGCGTGAGCCGCTCGACGATCTGGTCCTCGATCTCTTCGAGCTTCCGCTTGAACTGCCGCTGCTGGCGCAGGGCGGGGAACCGGTGGGCGATCAACTCGGCCAGCGGCATGCCGCGCCGCACCGTCGTTCCGCGCTCCAGGAGCCACGAGGTCGCCAACCTGGCGGCGACCGTCGAGGCGAGTCTCAGGAGTAGCTGTTCCACGCGGGTCCGCAGCCCTTCACCAGTTGAGACGAGTGAACAAGCTTTGTCCGCAAACGAAGCAACATCAATCCGGCGATCGAGTGGGACTCACGCCGCCGATCCCACCCGTCGCTTCCGGCGGAAGCTCTCCAGATCGCGGCGGGCACGTCAGGTGGCGGGATCACCCAACGCCGAGAGAATGGTCCTGGGCCGGAGCTGCTCGGTCCGAGACCGGACCCCCTTCGCGGAAGGCAGTCGTCGTGCCGCTCATTCATCCGTCCGACCCCCGCCACCAGGCTCGCCCTCACGTGGAGGCCAACCCCGTGTTCACCCGTGAGCCCGGCCGCATCCCCAGGGACCGCATGCCGGAGGGCGAACTCGACGCGGACACCGCCTATCAGGTGGTGCACGACGAGCTGATGCTCGACGGCAACTCCCGGCTCAACCTGGCCACCTTCGTGACCACCTGGATGGAACCGCAGGCGGCGACGCTGATGGCCGAGTGCGTCGACAAGAACATGATCGACAAGGACGAGTACCCGCGCACCGCCGAACTCGAGCAGCGCTGTGTTCGAATGCTCGCCGCGCTGTGGCACGCCCCCGACGCGGACCAGCCGACCGGCTGCTCCACCACCGGTTCCAGCGAAGCGTGCATGCTTGCGGGACTCGCGTTGAAACGCCGCTGGCAGCACCGGCGCCGCGCGGCATCCCTGCCGGTCGACCGGCCGAACATCGTCATGGGCGTCAACGTCCAGGTGTGCTGGGAGAAGTTCGCCAACTACTGGGACGTCGACTGCCGGCTGGTGCCGATGGAAGGCGATCGCTTCCACCTCACCGCCGACCAGGTCGCCGAGCACTGCGACGAGAACACCATCGGTTTGGTCGCCGTGCTCGGCTCCACGTTCGACGGCAGCTACGAACCTGTCGCCGAGATCTGCGCTGCCCTGGACGCGCTGCAGGCAGACAGGGGCTGGGACATCCCGGTGCACGTGGACGGCGCGTCCGGCGCGATGATCGCCCCGTTCTGCGATCCCGGTCTGGAGTGGGACTTCCGGCTGTCCAGGGTCGCCTCGATCAACACCTCCGGCCACAAGTACGGACTGGTCTACCCCGGCGTCGGCTGGGTGCTCTGGCGCGACGCCGCCGCACTGCCGGAGGACCTCGTGTTCCACGTCAACTACCTCGGCGGCGACATGCCCACCTTCGCCCTCAACTTCTCCCGCCCCGGCGCCCAGGTGGCCGCCCAGTACTACTCGTTCCTACGACTGGGCGTGGAGGGCTACACCCGCGTCCAGAACTACAGCCGCGACGTCGCCACCAGCCTCGCCGCCCGAATCGAAGGCCTCGGCCCGTTCCGCCTCCTCACCCGCGGCGACCAGCTCCCCGTCTTCGCCTTCACGGTCACCGACGACCGCTTCTCCGTGTTCGACGTCTCCGCCGCCCTGCGCGAACGCGGCTGGCTCCTCCCCGCCTACACCTTCCCGGCCAACCGCGAAGACCTCGCCGTGCTCCGCGTCGTCGTCCGCAACGGCTTCACCCACGACCTCGCCGACCTCCTCGTCGACGACCTAATTCGCTGCCTGCCCACCCTGCAGGCGCAGCAACAACCTCGTCACACCGAAGCCTCAGCCGCCTTCTCCCACGGCGCCGATGGCGACAAGCGTTGACCTCGTCGCACGAGGAGAGCTGAGATCCCGTGTCCGGTCCCCAGAGTCGCTGGTGCTGCTCCCGTTCGGCGGCACGTGGACGACCGGGCGCGAAGTCGCGGCAGTACACGGCGAACGCCACGGTGAACTCGTCCAGGTGATCGACGAACCTGCAACGCGAGCACGAGCACGAGCGCGAGGCCGTGTCCGCCGATGGTGTACATGACGAACGTTCCGGCTGCGAGAGTGGCAGGAAAGAGGAACAGTCCTGCGCGCAGTGACCGGTCTGCGAACGGCCCGGCCAGCAGCGTGCCGAGGAAATTGATGGCGCCGAAGAGGATCAGGCAGCCCGGCGAACAGTCCCGCAACGATCGTGCCGGAACGCAGGACTCCTCCGAGTGCCCGGAGGCCGCCCGCGGCCGGTGGCGTCACGTGCGGCAGCGTCATGGCCTGGGCGGCCAGCGCGATCCCGGCGATGCCGGCCCCCATGATGAAGGTGCCACGCCAGCCCCAGACTTCGCCGAGCCAGGCGCTAAGGGGAACCGCGACGACCGTGCCGAGGGCCACGGCGGGCCTGCGGCGGTCGAGGCGGTGCGCCACGTAGCGGCTTCATGAATGTGCGCGCCGCCTCCAGAGGTGACTCCCAGGTGGCAATCCGCTCAGTGGTCGAGGGCGGCCATGTTGGCTTCGTCGTAGCGGTCGCCGGTGGCCGGCGTCAGGTTGTCCAACCGGGCGATCTGGCCGTCGGTGAGGCTGACGCGGTCGGCGGCGGCGTTCTCCTCCAGCCGGTCGATGCGCGTGGTGCCGGGGATGGGGACGATGTCGTCGCCCTGGGCGAGCAACCAGGCCAGAGCGACCTGCGCGGGCGTGGCCTCGGCCTCGGCGGCGACGGCGCGCACCTCGTCGACGATGCGCATGTTGCGTTCGAGGTTGCCGCCGGCGAATCGCGGGTTGGTACGGCGCCAGTCGTCGGCGTCGAGGTCGTCCAGCGTGCGGATGCCGCCGGTGAGGAACCCGCGGCCCAGCGGGGAGTACGGAACGAGGCCCACGCCCAACTCCCGCAGGGCCGGCAGCACCTCGGCCTCGGGGTCACGGACCCACAACGAGTACTCGGACTGCACCGCGGCGATCGGATGAACAGCATGCGCCCGCCGGATCGTCGCGGGCCCCGCCTCCGACAGTCCGATGTGACGGACCTTGCCCTCGGCCACCAGCTCCGCCAGCGCCCCGACGGTCTCCTCGATCGGCGTGTCCTGGTCGCCCCGATGCTGGTAGACGAGGTCCAGGTGGTCAGTGCCGAGGCGGCGCAGCGATCCCTCCACTGCGAGCCGGACGTTGGCCGGGCTGCTGTCGTTGCCCGGGCGGCCGGTGTGGGAGATGTGACCGAACTTGGTCGCGAGCACCACCTCGTCCCGGCGTCCCTTGACGGCGCGGCCGACCAGTTCCTCGTTGACGTAAGGGCCGTACGCCTCGGCGGTGTCGATGTGAGTGACGCCGAGGTCCAGGGCCCGCTGGATGGTGCGGATCGACTGGTCGTCGCGCTGGCCGGCGCCGGTGTAGAAGGCCGACATGCCCATGGCACCCAGGCCGATGCGGGAGGTCTTCAGCCCGCCGAGCGAGGTGGTTGTCATCGTGGTGATCCTCTTCCTGTGGTGAGCCCGACGCTTTAAGTTCCGATCGGTACAGAACGCTAACACATCTGGACCGATCGGTAGTAAAGTCGGCGTCATGAGTGGATCCCAGCGCACAGTGTTCGGCCGCCCCAGGGAGTTCGACATCGACGAGGCACTGGAGCGGGCCATGCAGGTGTTCTGGGCGCGGGGGTACGACGGCACCAGCCTCACGGACCTGACCGACGCGATGGGGATCACCAAGTCGAGCATGTACGCCGCCTTCGGCAACAAGGAGCAGCTTTTCCGCAAGGCCGTGCAGCGCTACGCCGAGGGGCCGGCCTCCTACGCGACACGCGCCCTGCGAGAGCCCACGGCGCGGGAGGTGGCCGAGGCATTCCTCCGGGGAGCCGTCCAGACGACGACGTCGCCCAACGCCCCCGCCGGGTGCCTGTCCGTTCAGGGAGCACTGGCGCTGAGTGAGCAGGGCCGGCCGGCGCACGACGTGCTGGTCGACTGGCGCATCGATGCGGGTGACCAGCTCGAGGCGCGCTTCCGGCGCGCCGTCGAGGAGGGCGACCTCTCGGGTGACGCCGACCCGGGACGCCTCGCCCGTTTCATCATGACGACGGCATTCGGCATCGCCGTCCAGGCCGCGAACGGCCTCGGTCCTGACACGCTCGACGAGATCGTCGACACGGCACTGCTGTCCTGGCCGACGTGACCACGGCGCACGGGCCCAAGCACTCGAAAGGCGAAGACACGTCATGAAAACACCCAGGAACTCGACCGAGCGACCACGCAGGAGACGCCCGATCGGCGTCGGGATCGTGGGGCTGAGCGCGTCGGGCGGATGGGCGGCCAGGGCCCACCTGCCCGCGTTGTCAGCAGTCGACGGCATGGAACTCACCGCCCTGGCAACGAGTTCCCAGGCGTCGGCCGCCGCTGCCGGCGCCGCGTTCGGGGTGCCCGGCTACGCCTCGGTCGAACAGCTAGTGGGCGACCAGAACATCGACCTCGTGGTCGTCGCGGTCAAGGTGCCCCAGCACCGCGAACTGGTGCTGCCCGCGCTACGGGAGGGAGTGCCGGTGCTCAGCGAATGGCCCTTCGCCACCGACCTGGCCGAGGCCGTGGAGATGCAAAGCGCCGCCGGTGAAACGCGTAACTTCATCGGGCTTCATGGACGCTCCTCGCCCACCATCCGCTGGCTGGCCCACCTCGTCGCCGACGGGTACGTCGGGGACGTGCTGTCCGCGACGGTGCTCGCGTCATCGATCGAGTGGGGAACCCCGGTCTCCGAGCGGATGCGATACACCCTCGACCGCACACTCGGCGCCACGATGCTCACCATTGCCTTCGGCAACGCCATCGACGTGGTGTCGATGATCGTCGGTGAGCTGCAGGACGTGGTCGCCTCGACGACGACCCGGCGCCCGATCGTTCCGCTCGGCCACACCGGACAGACGGTCCGGATGACCGCCGAGGACCAGATCGCAGTCTCCGGCGCACTGCACGGCGGAGCGATCCTCTCCGTCCATCACCGTGGAGCAACGGTGTCCGGACCCGGGTTCTCCCTGCTCATCGACGGCACCGAGGGAACTCTGGAAATCACTTCCACGAGCGGGTATCCACACCTCGGGCCTGTTGCGGTGCGCGGCGCACGAGGTCGCGCCCCTCTGTCTCGGCTGACACTGCCCGATGGCCACGACGACTACCCCCACCTGGCCGGAGAACCAGTTCACAACCTGGCGCACACATATGCGGCGATCCGGAACGATCTCATCGACGGCACCGCGACCGCCCCGGATTTCGCCCACGCCGTGAGACGTCACCGACTCCTGGACGCAGTCGTCCGATCGGCCGCCGAGGGACGACGCGTGTCTCTCGCGGAACTCTGACAAGGAATTCCCCGTATTCCGCCGGACGGCTTCACCTCCGGCGATCACGGCACCACTGCATTCACGATCACCTCAAACAAGCAGATCTCGCACGGAAGGATCAGTGTTGATGACCGAGAACAGCCTGCACGACTTGTATCTGCGATACATCGCGGCACTCAACGCCCACGAATTCGGCGGCATGGATGAGTTCATCTCCAAGGAAGTTCTGCTAGGCGGCGAGCCCGGCACACGGGACGACGTCGTCGAAGTCCTGGAGGGGATCGTCGACGCCGTACCGGACATCCACTGGGAGATCCAGGAGATCCTGCTCGACCGCGACGGCATCGCCGTCCGCCTGACCAACACCGGCACGCCCGCGAAGGAATGGCTCGGCGTCCAGCCGTCCGGGGCCTCGTTCAAGATCGTCGAGTATGCGATCTACAAGGTCCGTGACGGCAGGTTCATCCACATGACCAATCTGCACGACTCGGCCGAGATGCTCCGCCAACTGACCGCTTGACCTCTCCAGAAGGTTTGGGCCCGGCTCTGCGGATCGTCGACAGCCACCCTGACCTGCTCTACCTCAAGGCGGGAAGCGGGTCAGGGATGGGCCGCGGCGGGTCCGGGACCGTCGCGAACCAGCTTGCGGAGAACGACATGCCGGCCGCTCGTGTCTACGACGCCGCACAGCCAATCTCGATCTCCGGCTACCCGGCGACGTTCTGGCGCTATATCTAGGGCCGCAACGGCGCGCCTGAAGATATAGGCGCGCTCGGCGAGCTCTCCTACATCCACATCGGACGGCTCCCTCGCCACGTTTCCGTCTACCGGACTCACATCGCGCCCCGGATTGAGACAGCTCGCGTTCCGGACGATGACAAGCACTTCCTGCTGCAACTTGTCTCCAAGCTGAGAGACGAGATCCAGGATCTTGAGTTCCCGCTGGGACCAACTGCGACGCACGGAGACGCACACGTTCAGAACCTGATGATCAGCGACGGTGCGGCAATCCTGCGACATGCCGAGTTCTCCGTGACGATTGAGGTCTACGCGCAAGCGTCCTCGCAGAAGACTCGGGACGCACTCAAGCGGCTCGGCGAGAGCCTTGATCAGTGATGCTGCTGCACTTTGCTGCTGCGCCGGCAAAGAAAGTGGCCATCCACTCAAAGTGGACGGCCACTTTCGCGCCATGGAGCTGAGGGGACTCAAACCCCTGACCCTCACACTTCCAGTCTGGTTTGCAACAACTTCGACAGCACATCACAGCGGAGTCATCCGCCGACAAGAGCCGCTGCCAAGGCGGGCACTTCACCTGAAATTGGAGATGACCCTAGAACCACCCGCGACCAACACCCGTATCGCGACTCAGGAAACCGGTGCGAACTGCGCCAAAGCCATAACAGCAAGCTTACCGATCAGCCCTCGTTGACGAACGATCACGTCAGTTCACGGCGTTTCGGCACCCTTCGGTAAGTTCACCCGCTCGCGAGCGACCCCACTTGTCGTTAGTCAAAACGAAAGAGCCAGTGGCTCCTTCTTCACGCCTCATCTGCCTGTTGATCATGAAATGATGATCAGACGAAGATCACCCCGTAGACATGAAAAGCCCGCTGAACTGGGCTTCCATCCAGAATCAGCGGGCTGATTCAGACCGTCGGGACGGCAGGATTTGAACCTGCGACCCCTTGGCCCCCAGGCACTTTACAGGGCCAATTGTCCAGCATGGACAGTGCGGATGACGAGCATCAACAGTGCATTGACGTCCGTGAACATCCGGCGTGGCGCACAGGGATTGTCGCTCAGATAGTCGCTCAACCACACGCCTTCATCGTCCATTATAGACAAACACCGAGTGGCACTCAGCAGACTCCATGGGTACTGAAACAAGGGCCGTTGCATGCCAGCGCACCTACGGCCGTCTCAGGGCATCTTGTGCACCGATCTCCCCAACCTCAAAACCACGCAGGCTGGTTGCCACGCAACAGCTCCGAGATGGCCTCCAGCTTCTCCCCCGCGCTCCACCTGGGCCATCGCGATCTCGCTCAGCTGGTTGCGATGCCATTTCTGCGTGGCGTCGATCGCGGTCAGCAGCTCGTAGATGGACTGGACGTCGTCGTCGAGCTGCCGAACCTTGGCGCTGTATCCGGATGGGGTGGACCAATCTGCGACCCATACCGCTTGACGCGTCACCGCCTGTCCCTGGATTTTCTGTCCATGGACCTTCTGTCCACTCGATCCCATTTGTCATCCCGCACAACGATGACGGCGTCTCCGACCATCTCCAGAACTTCAGCAGGTGCGTTAGCGATCCATCCATCAAGTCCCACCTCGAGGGAGAACTCCCGCGTCAGCGACAAAAGGGCATCGCTGCCCCGTTTGCGAAGATCCGCGTTTCGCTCATCGAGCTCGTTACCCACATGCCTGATGGCGATAGGTTTCACCGTGCTGCCCAACAACGCGAGGGTCGCCCTAGAACCTTCGTAAAGTGCCTGGTCTGCCAGCTCGGGAACCGACAGGAGCAGTTCAGGAAGGCGACAGACGCTAACAAACAGGCCGAAGGGGTCAGCCTCGTCCAGCCGGCCAAGTTTCACGAGGGTCTTGATGAGCTTCTCGGTTAGCTCCAAGTTCGCCTGTCTCGTATGCAGAAGCTGGCAGATCGCCTGTACCAGGTTGTCCTCGTCACCGGGCTCCAGATCGTCAGGAACGTCGTCCACTGAGTACCGATCCAGCCGCATGGTGTCACGACCGAAAAGCGTCAGATAGATGGTGGCGAGCGCGCCGCCGATCCAGTCCTCCGGCTCCTCCATTTCGAGGGCGTCGTGCAGCGCGAAGCCGTAGCGAAGCCGCCGGAAGTTGTCGACATCGCGCACGAGGTGAGCGCGGAGGTAGTCACCGTGGGACGGCAGCACGTCGACAGCGGAGACTCGCGACCACGTGACCGCGTACTCTTCCGGATCCACCGAGAGGGGCCCGACCAGCGCCAACCAGCCATCCGCATCGACGCCTGCACGCCAGAGGTCGACCACCGACTGCCACTCACTAAATGGCGACTCGCAGTCACCGAACAGCGTGGTGAGAGCGACTTGCTCGTCCGATGACGCGCTCAGCCGGATGGACACCAAGTTCGCCGAGTAACAGCTCAACTGGCGGACGCGGTCGAGCGGGATCGGGCGGTATCTGTCGTACGTGCCGTCCCCCTCCGAGCGGGAGCGGAATCTCTGCACGAGCTCCTCTAGAAGGGTCAGGATCTGCGCTCTTTCCGCCGGATCCAGCTCTTCCATCAGCTCGCGGAGGAAGATGAGCGTCGAGGTGCGTACCGCCAGAACCTGATGGGACAACAACGCAAACAGCAGCGAGTCGTCGGGCTCTCGGCGACGCTTCCCACCGAAGGATTGGTCCGCGATCTCTCGCAGTTCCTCCAGCGTCCGCTGCGCGACGAGGAACTCGCCGAAGGTCGCATGCATGAACTCGTACGTGCGGCTGGCCTTGACCTGGCCCGCGATCTTCGACCCCACGAGCACCGCCTCGGCGGTGTGCATGAAGAAGAATTCGGCAAGCACTCGCTGCCCCGGCTCCTCGGCACCGCCCGGCGGCTGGGATCTGAGCAGCAACACGGACAAGTCCGCGTCCAGTTCCTTCTCAGAGATGGCCTGGCCGCCGCGGTTAAACATGCCCAGCGCCACGACCGACAGTCGTTCGATCTGGTCTCGGGAGGCCGCGTCCACTTGATCGGCCGAAAGCGAATCAGACTTCGTCACCTCGCGCCGGGCGAACGTCTGGAACAACATCCGGTACAGGGTCGTCGCCGAGACACCCTCGTCGATGACGGGCGCGGCCTGGTCGGACGAGTAGATGGCCAGCATGAGCAGCAGGAGCGGTTGCCTCGCTAGCACCGGTTGGCTCAGCGCGACGTCCAGTGTGACCTCCCGAACGCGGCCGTTCGTTATCTCGTCCGCGTTGGCGTGGTTCCACACTCTCAGCCACTCGGCGGTCTGCTTTTCGCGGAAGTCCTCCAGTTTGAGCACGGTGGTCTTGGGCGCGACCTCAACTCGATCCGCCACCACCGTGCGCGAGGTGACGATGACGACGAGCGGGCGGCCTTGCTCCTGTTCAACGCGCTGAAACTCGGCGACCTCCTGCAGATAACCGCTCCGATCGGTGTTAGACGCCTGCAGCAGCTCGTCCAGCCCGTCGAGAATCACCACCTGGACGGTGTCCGCCGGTTCGTCCACCAGCCCCGGCCACGACACGCGGCCGTTCGTCGACTGCGCGAGCGCCTGCTCGACCTGCGCCAGCACCGGTGCGTTCGCGCTGACACCGCGCAACGGCACTAGAATGCAGGTGTAGTCGACCGCAGGAAGCTTGGCGGCCAGGATCTTCATGAGCATCGACTTGCCCGCTCCCGGATGCCCCAGCAGAAGCAGTGGACGGGCCGCGTCTGCCGACGTGACGAACGCGGGAAACCACAGGTCGAGGTTCTCCTGCCGAGCCAGCTTGGACCACCAGTGCTCATCCGCGATTCGGGATGCGGCGGTCGTGCAGACCACCTTGTAGTCCGGTGGCACGAACGACTCGCCGACCGACGGCAGCTGGAGGTGCCCATATCCGGCGGCCTCGGTGGACGTCAGGATCGATCGCGTGAGTCTGCCGTCGTTCGCATTGCTCAGAGCCGCGCGAACCGGAGTGGATCGTCCAGAGTCGGACCGGTTGTTCAGCACAAGAGACAGCAGCGATGTGACCCGCCCGAAATTCGCTTCTTGGCGCGAGAACAACTCGACGATCTGGTGGGTGGACTCGGCGATCGACTCCCTGGTCGCGGCGTGTTCGTCGAGGTAGATCCCGATGAGCATCTCCGGTGCCGAGTGGGCCAACTTGACGTAGTAGTTCTCGTACCGGTCCAACGCGTCCTCCACCACGTCGGAGACCTGGACCCACTGCCCTGGTGAGCCGGCCAGCCCGTCCAGGAACCGCTCGACGTTCGTCGAGAGTCGGCCCAACCACGCATGGACCTCCGCGAGGTTCTCCTGGTAGCCCTTTGCCGGCGAGGGATACGGCACGGGCGAACGGTAGATCTGCTGAAAGAAGTCGGAGTTCTCGTCCTCGTGCAGCCCGGCCAGGCGCAACTTCTCCTTGGTGGACAAGTCCACCCGCAAACTGATCTCGTTGCCGAGCACGCCCCGCAGCGCGTCGAAGTAGGCAGCCACCACGATCGTCGTGTGCGCCGCGATCACGAGTTGACGCCGGGATCTCGTGGGCACGTTCTTCATCCGTGATCCGAACTTGCCCATCAACGACCTGAGCAAGCCGATCGCTTCGTTCTTCTGGTCCACCCAGCCCCAGATCGGCTCGAACAGAGCCAGCGGCGCAAGCGCGGCCGGGCCGATCGTCGCCACCCCGGCGGCTACACCCGCAAGCAGAATCCCGCCGCCGAGCGCCTTGCTAAGTCGCTCCACGGCTTTGGGCTCTTCCGCTCCCAGGATCCGAATCGCGCCGTCGAAGGTCAGGGCTGGTTCGCGACTCATCGCACTCCTCGTGCCGACGGCAGATTTCATTAGGTAGATACGGGTGCCCCCGCCGGACGTTACGCGTGCGAGGTCAGCCGTACCGCCGACCCCTCCTTACTCTCAAAGTCCGTAACTGCCGTAACCATGCAGGTCAGGCGGTTACGGATAGACCCGCGCATCCGTAACCATCAAGGGACAGCCGAACCTGGATACGGATCGAATCGACTATCCGTAACCGCCTGACCAGGAAGGTTACGGCAGTTACGGACCTGAGAAGATGGGCACAACAACTCTCCCCCGTCTCCAGCCCCTCGAAGCCGCTGTCCGGGAACTGCGGCGCGATCGGACAACACGACGCATCAAGGGCTACGTCACCTTCACCAACGACCACCAGGTCGGACTCTCCGACGCCTGGGCGCGCTACCTCACCGCTCCGAAGATCGAGGGGGAGAAATGAGCACCACCGATGACGTCATCGAACTGACGAAGTTCCTTTACAAGATCCCGGAAGCGATGTTGCTGCTCTCCCTTAGCCGCTCGGTCATCTACGAGCAGATTCGCGCGGGACGACTGCGGTTCGTGAAGCAGGGCAGGGCAACGCTCGTTCCGGCGTCGGCCATTCGGGACTACGTGGCGCTGTTGGAGCAGGAAGCGGAGGTGCTCTATGGCGAAACCGCGTAGAAGTGACGACGGCCCGAAGCGGCGTAGCCGCGGAGACGGCGGCATTCACTGGGACGAGGCGCGTCAGCGGTACATCGCCACGGTGGACCTCGGTTTCGACGCCCGTGGAAAGCGCAAGACCAAGAAGGCCAGCGGCAAGACGTACACAGAGGCCAAGGAGAAGCTCAAGGAGATCCAGCGCGACCTGGACGACGGGCTGCCCGCCACGCCTCACACGTACAAGGTCAAGGAAGCGGTCCAGGCGTTTCTCAAGTACGGCTTGCGTAAGTGCGGCAAGGAGACGGTGAAGAACTACACCTACCTCGCAGACGGCCACATCATCTCGTGCCTGGGTGAGCGCAACCTCCGCGAGTTGTCCGCCGACGAGGTGGATGACTGGTTGGAAGAACTCTCGCTGACGCTGTCCACGCGCACCCTGCGGTTGGTGCACTCGATTCTCAACCGCTCGGTGCGCATGGCACAGAAGCGCGACAAGGTGAAACGCAACGTCGTGCAGTTGTGCGAAGCACCGATCGGGCAGGACGGCCGTCCTTCAAAGTCGCTCACCTTCGAGCAGGTGGAAGCGGTGTTGAAGGCAGCGGAGAACACGCCGATGTACGCCTACATCGTGCTGTCACTGCTGATCGGCGCACGCACGGAGGAACTGCGCGCGTTGACGTGGGACCACGTCGACCTAGCGGGTAAGCCAGACGCCGTGCCGGTCGTACTGCCGGCGATCTCCGTGTGGCGGTCTGTGCGGGAGGGTGGCGACACCAAGACGCGGAAGTCCCGGCGGACGCTCGCAATGCCGACGCGATGTATCGAAGCGTTGAAGGCGCACCGCATCCACCAGGACGCCAGGCGCAAGCTCGCGGGCAAGCGTTGGCAGGAACACGGCCTGGTGTTCGCGTCCGAGGTGGGAACGCAGCTCGACTCCCACAACGTCCGCCGAGCGTTCCGGAGGGTCGTGAAGGCGGCCGGGCTCGTCGCAAAGGACTGGACGCCTCGGGAGATGCGCCACAGCTTTGTCTCTGTACTCTCTGCGGCCGGCGTGCGGGTCGAGGACATCGCGCGCCTGGTCGGTCACAGCAGCACGGTGGTGACGGAGACGGTTTACCGCCACCAAATCGCACCCGTGATGCAGCACGCCGCTATCACGATGGACGACATCTTCCCGGCGGCCAGCTAGAGCAATCGTCCGAATCCTCAACGACCTGCGTTTTCTCCAGTGTGATCAAACCTGAGACGTCAAAGAGTCCTTCTGACCTAGGCATCTCACCTGGGCCAAAAGGACTCTCCTCATTCAGGACTGCTGACGGCGCCTGCCCTTCCCCCTCAGTCGGGCTTGTGGCCTCTGGCGATGGTTCATTTCCAGGATCCTTATTGCCCTCTCTGCACGCTGCTGGTCACCTGTCCGCAGCGCAACGGCCGCAGCGGCGATGTGGACGATGGCAGCAACGAGGCCCGGCAGGACAATCACCACCAGCAGCGCGATGACCACGCCAGGGGGAAACCCAGCTACTTGAGCGGCTAGCGGGACAGCCGAACGGCCAACCAGGGACGGGATGGCATGCAGACTTGCCATGGGCAGCTTCCTCCGCACCAGCCCCGGTGAGGGTCGGCAGGCTGCCTCAGGCTTGGTCGGGGTGTCCTGAGTGCGTCCCCGGCGGCGCTCCCGGCCGCGTGATGTTGGTCTTCAAGGCGATTTTACATGTCGCGACCGAGCACTACCCGCACCAGACCTTCTCCGGAGTTGCGCTCCCATACCTGCGAGATAGACGCATGCCGCCGCTGCCAAGTCTCCCCGCAGCGGCATTGCCACGTGTACGTCCTGTCGTGCCAATCGAAGTCACGGCCCTCAACCCGTCCCGGCGTTGCCTGTGCTCGGCCAGTTGACCCGATCGGGCCCCCTTGATTGGCAACGTGCCACGGTCGGTAGTTGGACTGGCGCACGTTCGGCCGTCGCGTCACCAGAAGCTTGTCCCGCGTCCAATCCGGGTTGTGCTCGTCCTTGGTGACGTCAGCGAGGTTTCGGCCGCATGGGCAGGCGATTCGCAGGATCACAGCACCCTCCACGCTACCTATAAAGGTCTCAGGGGCGGTCGCGCCAAGCCGTCCGAGCTAGTGGAACCGGCTTACCTTCGAAGGCCTAGTCACTCAGTTAGTCACCCAGGTCCCCAAATGGTCCCCAAAGAAGATGACGAGCATGATCAGACTGGAAACATGGAAAAGCCCCTCTGACCAGGTATTTCACCTCGGTCAGAGGGGCTTTCCGCGACCGTCGGGACGACAGGATTTGAACCTGCGACCCCTTGACCCCCAGTCGTGGAACGACTGAGCGTCGTGCTCCGGCCTGTTCTTCCAGGTCGTCTCCAAGTGTAACTGGCCGAGTAAAGGAGTCTACGAACTCAGCCTGTCGATCATGCTCCGGAACCAGCCGCTCCGGCGGATCCAGACCGCCGGGAAGGGCGCGGCGTCCGCATGATCCTGTCGCCCGCGGCAACCGCGCGCTCTACAACGAGGACGAACGGATGGGTGCGCCGGTGAGTGCTCTGCATGATCTCTGCGGCCTGGTGCAGCAGGTACTTTTCCAGCTCCTCCGCTGAGCCGTGCCTGTTGGCAGCGGACTTACGCGCATCTTCCTTGGCGTATACGTTCCAGTAGCTGATTGGGTACCAGGCAACGACGTAGACGCCATCCGTGGTGTTCAGGTCGCGCAGGTACCGCATCTCAAGCTGATCAGCCTGTGCTTTCAGGACGTCGTCATGCCAAGCACCTTTTATCTCGATCGGCACCGTCACGGCCTGGCCGTCGATCGCGTGCTTAGCGTCGCCCACAACGTCAAGCTTGATGTCAGGTCGTTCGCCGGCATCACCTTCGTTGGTTGGCCGGATCACGACCTCACGATTGACCACCACACGACGCCGCTCCAGTCGTTGCTTGAGTTCGTGCGTGAGATAGGCGCCGAGAGTGCCTTCGGGCTTGGGGCGCCACGCCAAGGGGCGAGGGCTGTTGGGCTTTGCCCCGACTGGACGATCGACACGTTCGCAGTCCCAAAGCAGATTACCGTGCGTGAACAGGTCGTTCTGGATCTCGTCTAGGACGTCGAGGATCACGCCTGCAAGTTGAGCCGCTGTGTTCACCACGCGACGCGCCCGATGGCTGAGAAGATCCGTGATTTCGCTAGGTTCAAGTCGACCAACCCGGTTTGCCTGATCACGACGGCGCGCCTCGTGCAGAGCCGACTGAATGCCCAACAGGTCCGGGTACACCCCAACAAGATCACGAAGCACATGCACACTGGCCTTCGTGCCTCTTTGAGCAAGCTCGGTGATGATGTGCCGGCGCCAGTCGTGCACTTTATGCTCGCGCCCGACGAAGGCGGCACGTTCGAACACATCGGTCTCAGGCGGGCACACGGTGCTCAGCCAGCGGTACACCTCGCCGAGCTCTTCCTCAGCAAGGTCGCTGATGATGGGCTGACGCGTCGAGTCGTCTGCGCTACGAAACGCGAGGTCTTTGGCGAATGCCGGCGACTTGCCGACAAACTCCCGAACGATAGGCCAATGCGCCGCTGGGTTCGATGTCAGCAGCGCAAACCCAGCGGCTGCGGCCATGTCGATAAGGAGTGGCTGATCGCCTTCGTTTCCCACCTCGGCGATCGCGCTACGAGCCTGATCAATAGCAGACGGGTAGTCAACTTCCAGCGGCAAACGCAGCAAGTTCGCCCAACTGGACACGGCCATGGACCTGGCGGCTTCACCTTCGAGCACGACTGGTCCTTCTGCAATCACGGCGACTTCAGCACCTGTGTCCTCGACGTCGCCGCTGTCAGGCGTACGCAGTGCGTCGCCGACCTCATCGGCGAGCTCCGCCAAGAGTGGCGCGAACGTCAGCGGCAATTCCGGCAAGTGAACGGGCTGCTCGCCGCGGACAACCCGTGTACGTACATACTGCGCCAGGGCTGTGCCCAGTTCGTCGTGAGCATGCTGCTCCACACGCGCCAGGAGCTCTCGTTCCAGTTCGACCTCTTGCCTACCGAACCGCTCGAGGTTGTCGAAGATCGCGCCCACCCAGAACTTCCAGCGGTCCGCCGGTACGACATCCAGCCCCTGTTCATCTTCGGGGACTTCTCTGGCCGCTGGGTCTGAGTGCACCGTTGCGAAGGCGACCATGCACGCTTCCGCACGACGCGAACCTCGGAGGCCAAGCCAACCTTCGTGATGGTCCTGCTCAGCCTGCAGGAAGTGGACGGCAGCAGCTAGGAGCTTCTGCCGTAGTTCTGCCGCAGGCCACAGCGTGGCCCCCGAACTCATTGTTCTGCACCAGGAGCCAGTTGGGTCGTAGTCTCCCGTCTCTGGGTTCAACTGCAGGTAGTAGACCAGGTTGACGAACGCGATCGCGTCCCCATCTGCCGCCTTGTCCAGTCGCTCACGTTGCTGCGCTGCGAAGAGCTCGGCGTCCTTCCATACCTCGGTTTGCGGCTCCTCAACCAGTTCGTCGGCTGGCTTGGCAAGCTCCTCCGCAACGCGGGCAAGAGTGTCAGCCAGGCGCGTTTCGCCAGCAGCATGATGATGCAGGCTTCGAAGCGAAGCCCACTCCGCGTCTGCACGATCGAGCAGCGTGCGCCGTCGGCCACGCTTGGTTCCTTGCGGTGCAAGGCGATCGGCGTCGTAACGAAGCCGACCCCACCGGTTGACGATCAGGTACGTCCAGTATGGACTGTCCGAGGCCTCCAGTGCCCCGCTCGCCTTGAACATCCCCTCAACAAAGGCTCGACGCAGATCGCGGGCGGCCACGATTTCCTCACCCGACACGATGTCGATCAGATCGACCGCTGACGGCAGAGGCATCCGCTCAGCACTGTTGAGGAAGCAGAGAACCATTCTCGCGGTTCTGTCGATCAGATCCATCGCCTTCGGCGACTGGAGCACGCGTTCCACTACGTCGGCGACAAAGTCACGTAGACGACGCACACGCTCATGGGTGAGGTGTCCCTTGCTGAGGTGCGGCACCAGCTCCGCAAGCTCCTCCTCATCCAAATCTTCGTACGCCACGTCAGGATCGCGCTTGGCGAGGAGCAGACCATCGCGCTGAAGCGACTGCTCGGCGAAGGTGACCAGCTCGTCGAGTGCCTCGTCCGGAATGGACTGTGGAAACCTGTGAACCTCGAAGTAGTACACCCCGATGAAGCCGCTGATAGTTGCTCCAGGGTCGATGTGCTGTGCAGCCTCTGCAAAGTTCAAGTGTTCCGGCCACAGAAGTCCAAGGAGCGTACCGATGAGTTCCGAGACGCTGTCAGGTCCGCGGTCAACCTTCTGGGTGTTTGTGGAGTCGGTCCCAGCTTCTGGAGCCAAGCCTTGCAGAAGATGACGCAGGCGATCGACAACGGCAGGACTTGCGTCAACCGCCAACGCTGCCTTCGCCGCGCTTTGTCGTACGTGCACCGGCCACCCGGTGCTTGCGGCGACCCGCAAGAGAGGCTCGGCGAGCTCGGGCACTCCCGATTCCGAAGCCAACCGAACGGCAAGTCGCACTCGCGCGAACGTCGGCCAGTCGTCGCTGGGCGAGCCGTCCGCGTGGCTCAGCACCTCGCTCAGTTGGCTGCACAGGCCTGGGTGTTCCAGTCGCCAGCGTGCGCGTTGCCACGAGCGATCGGCCAGCTCGATTCGATCTGCTCGGGCAAGAAGCCCGTCCACGATGTCAGCTCTGATTTCGGGTGCGGTGATGACCGACGAGTGGGCTGCCAGACCTTCTGGGTCTGCGAGTGCGAGCCAGCGGGCCTCCGCCGGGGCATGTGCGAGTAGCCATGCAGCCGTTTCGCGCAGGTGTTCAGGAATTGCCGCTGTGTCCTCGTCCGCCGCGCTCACGAGCAGCACGCCCTCGAGCTGCCTGGCAGGGATTGGTATCGGTGCGGTGAGTCGCGCTGCGAGATACCGCGCTGCGAGGAACGCCGCGAATGACGAGTGCGCGAAGGCCACCTTCTCCGGACTCGTCCGCGTGAAGATCGCAGTGGCCAGGGTTTCCATGACCAGTTCCTTGGTAACAGGAAACTCGCCGGCTCCTGCAGCCTCGTTGTCGCCGACCATCTGCCCCATGGGGATTGCATGATCGGCGACGTCCACACCGAGGACGGTCGTGTGCACCGAGCGGCGACCGCTGAGCAATAGATGCGCCGCTATCCTTGCAGCAACGGCAACCCGTTGCTCTGCCGTCGAGTCGACCGGACGTGCTGAGATTCGATCGGGCGCGTGCTCGTCTGCCAGCCGTGTGACGCCGCGCTCCAGCCAGAGCGCTGGGGTTCCCCGCAACGAATCAGAGTCTGACCTGAAGGCGTTCAACAACACCTTGAGCGTGAGTGGCAGCGAGGCCAAAGCACCGGCACCGTTCCTCACAACTGATTCCAGGAACCTGCCAGCATCCACGTCCGTTGTCGAGATCAGCTCAGCAACGTCGTTCTGCGTCAGTGGCGCCAAGTCGCCGACCGTGCATGAGCCGAGCTCTCGGACGAGGACGTCGGTGATCGCTTCCCGGTAGTCGGCGGTGCGGCAAGCGATCCAAATGCGCACACCGCGAGTGTCCCGGGGCCGTAGCTTCCTCGTCAGCCACTTCGCGAGCTGGCTCAGGAAGAGGCACTCGTCCAGCTGGTCAATCACGACGAGTAGTCCATCTGGCACCGGAGTGCTGATGTCGGACTTCGTGGGGAGCGCGTCGAGGTAGCTACCCAGACGCTCGTTGATCGCTTCCCGGCTGTCGAGCTCGTCACCGACCAGCCAGAGAGTGCCGGGCTCTCCTGGCAGCGGCGCAGACTCGCGATCCGCTTCCGGAATCAGATCTTCGAACGCAGTTGTCTTGCCGGCACCTGGCTCACCCAGAAGAACCCAGCCGCCGGACTCAGCAGCGTCGGCGGGCCGACGCCAGCCTCCGTTCTGGCCGTCGGGCTCAGCCAGAAATCCACTCGGGTCCATCGCAAAGGGAGGGTCGTCACCGTCTCCTGCGTGACGGAGCCGGACCCATCGCGATGCCTTCGTTGTGAACTCCACGGGCGCCACCATGTAGACACCATCGCCAAGTCGTTTCGTCCTGATACAACGCTCAAGCGTCAGGGTCCGCTCGCACTGAGCACGGAACGGGCCCGTCATGGCCCGACGAGCCGCTCGGGCCAAGTGCTGCTTGATACCGACCCGCGTATCCCAACCACTTGAGAAGCAGCAGGACGAGGTAGTGGCGCGTGAGAAGCCACGCCTCAGTGAGCAGGCCGTCTGTCGTGTAGACCTCCTCGAACGGTGACTTGGCGTGAACGAGTTGATGTCTCACTCGAGTCGTGACCTGTGCACCGCTCAGAGGAGTTCCTGTCTCGGATTTTGCACTCGCGTAAGCAGCCAGCACCGGTTGTGCCCCAGGGTCAACATCTGTCGGGATGTTCGCGGCGCTCAGCAGGGTCTCGATCCTGCTCGCAGTCGACAGCTCCTTGTACTTCGCGCCACTCATCTTCCCGCTGAGCTTCAGCTCCACCCAGCACAGCCACTCGATCGCAGGGAAGGCCGTCATGATCCGCTGTTCGACGCGCCCTGTGTGGTTGGCCTCCACCGCTCTCGACAGCAGGTGCCGAGCGATGTCCTCCCTCTGGGGGTCCTCGAAAGCCGCCAACACGCAGTCGAGCAGCGCCTGCAGATCGTCGACGTGTTCGTGATCCAGCCATGCCATGGAGGCGTTACGCCCAGGGTCGCAAAACAACGGCCCCCATTCCTCCCAGACAGCGACCCCCGCCGGCGAGAAGCCGACCGGCAGTGCAGGAGGGACCCAACGACCGAAAGCGAACGACACACCGAAGTGCAGCGCACGCAACATCACTCGCACCTCTTCAGCGATGAACAACGCGCCATCGCCTCGAGTAATGGACATGACGTGCGTCATCGCGATGCGCGGATCAAAACCCAGCGCTTCCCACACCGTCTCGTGGTCTGGGCGGGGCTCGAGCACCACGTCCCACTCGCCAACGCTGAACCGCCAGCGACCTCGTCCTCTCTGGACGTCGGGCAGATTCATCCAGTGCACGATGACATGGCTGAGCACCGAGTCAGCGCGGCCAAGAGTAGAGCCGTTGAGGGTGCCGTCGTCGAGGGTGCGGTAGCGACCGGTGACCTCAACGTTCCCTCCCGGACGCGCCAACTCGATGGTGACCTCGTCCGCTCCGATCGCCCTGAACTGCCACGACGTGGGCACTTCGCCTTCGAGCTTCCACCGAACTCTGAACTGCGAGCCGCAACTCATCCATACGGCACCGCTGACGGTGCTAACTCCAGGCCCTGCGAAGCGACCCGCGTACAGGCGGATCTCTTGGCCGGGCTCGTTGAACGGATACACGGGTTCGAGGAGAGCCATGTCCACTGGCTCAAGGATCTCGGCTGTCAGGTCGGATTCAGATCTCATGCCCAGTCCCAGTCCTAAAGGAGTCGATCACGCTTGGCATCAGCCTCTGCTCGAACGGCCGCGAAGAACTCCTCGTCGATCTCTTCATCGGCAGCTTCGTCATCGGGATCCACCTCGTCGCCGAGTTCAGCGTGCGACCGGTACAGCAACCAGCATCCGCGGATCCCGTCCAGAAGGTCCTCGAGAAGGTCTAGTGAGGGACGTGCCGGATCCAGCGGTGTCACCCGCGGCATCAGCCCGGCAAGAAGCTCTTCGTCACCTGGTCCATACTGTTGGGCCTGCGTCCTCGCCTCCTCGATCGCCTCCACCAGAGCGTCCGGATCCGGCACCTTGCCCTCGGCGGCGGTCATTGCTCCGGCCACCAGGTCGACAACGACGCGCCGCGGACTTTCGCCGGCCATCAGCCGCTCGAGGACCAAGGTCGGCGTCTCCACCGTCAGTGCCTCGATGTTGTCGGCCTCCATGACGACGTTCGCAGGGCTGACACCTGATACCTCGCTGGCGACCTCCGCCGCCGCCTGCAACCAGTGCGCGGCGGCGACCGCTGCTGCGGTCGGGTCGACCTCTTCGAAGAGCTTGCTGGACCACAACGGGTGCGCGTGCAGGAAGTCGTGGGCGGCGTTCACCTGAAGCGGCGAGGCATCGGCACGACTGAGCTGGACGGCCTGCCGTGCACGGCCCGAGAAGTCGCCTAGTTCGGCCCGTTCCACAGCAGCCAACTCCTGCTGGACATCAGCGAGGACCAAGTCCGTGAGTTCCTGATCGCCGATGGCGTGCACAGCGCGTCCAACGCGATGTGCGGCTTCTTCCACCCGAACATATGACTGCACGAGGTAGCCCTGGCCGTCCGGCAAGTAGGGCTTTCTCACGTGGTCAAGCACCTCAGCGAACGCCTCCCGCTCCCCTTGGCGGCGCCATCCCTCGCTGTTCGGCTCGATGCTCTCCGCACTGGTGGCCGGGTGGGTGTACGTCCACCACGCCATACGCGACATCGTCGTCAAACTCGCTGCAAGCCGTAGAGCGCCTTGCTGGTCGACGGACGATGGCAACACTGCGACAGTGCGAGCCAAGTAGCCGTCACCGGTCTCCCAGGTCGCGAGCAGAGCTTGACGTTCCTCGTCGAGGGCGTACTTCGTCATGCACTCATCTTCGCGGATCAACGCCAGCTATTTCCGTCGACGCGCTGCCGCCGACCGTCGAGCCAGCTTCAGCATGTGGGCGGTTCGCGCGTGGAGAGCCATCGTGCGGCGCACCTCAGGAGGAAGCTCGTTTCCCGGATCAATCTCCTGCTCCAGCCGTTCAAGGAAACCCTCTGTTGCTCGCGACGTACGGGCCCTCCGATCAACAGTCTTCGCCCAAGAGGCGTGCGCGGCGATCCTTGCTCGGAAGCTTCGTTGCTCAGCAGTCAGGCCACCTGGGGCCGGCTTCTTCTGGTCGTCAGACATTCTCACCGATCCCTAGTCGCAGCTGCGTGTCCTGCGCTCGCTCGGCGGCAGCGCTGGCACCGTAGTGACGAGGCATGTCCTCTGATGTCCAACCGAGAAGCAACATCAGGTCCCCGGTGTCACCACCGGCCTTCTTCCACTCGTGGGCGTAGTTGTGACGCCATCGGTGCGCGTGCACCCCCGACAAGCCAGCAGCAACTCCGCGGCGCTTGAGCATTATCTTGATCCCGTTCGGTGCCAGCGGCCGTCGACCACGCTCCGCCAACCAGAAGGCCGGCAGGTCCGCACCGACATGCCGCTCGCGTGCTCTCAAGTACCGGCTGAGCGCACGAGCAGTCTTCGGACCGAAGCGGACCCGTCGCTCTTTACCACCCTTGCCTCGGTAGTGGACCGAGTCCAAGTTCAAGTCCACGTCACCGAGATCCAGCCGACCGACCTCGGACAGACGGGCACCGGTGTTGTAGTAGAGCCGGATGATCGCCTCATCACGCAGTTGAACGAAGGTCTTCCCCTTGCAGGTGTCGAGGACCTTCTTCGTGTCGTCGTCCCGAATGACAGGGATCAGCTTCTTCTGCGTCTTGGGCTGCCTCACCCGATCCATCGGCGAACGGTCGATCTCCTCCTCGTCGTGCACCAACCACTTGAAGAACTGCTGCAGTCCTTTGTGCTTGTTCAGTGCGGTAGCAGCCGACCTGGTCTCGACCATCCACGCTTGGAACGCCTCAACGTGTTCCTTGCGGACCTCGGTGGGATCCTCCCCGGCATCAGCGGCGTGCGGCTCTGAGCACTCCCTAGCGAGGTAGCCGGCGAGCTGGGATGCGGCGAGCAGGTAGTTGTAACGGGTGGTCTCGGGGTAGTTGCCTGCCCGAAGCGTTCGATCCCAGTCGCGGAGAAAACCTGCCCACGTCCGCGACAAACCTGCCGTCAGGCGCAACAGCTCAAGCGCCATCGCGGACCGCCTGGCGTCGTCGTGCAGCTCGATGTAGCTCCATGTTGCGCCTGCTGCCGACCTCAGGCCGGCAGCCGCACATATGAAGATCGATGCGTGCCGTCACGCAGCTCTCCTCCAGCCAGGAGCGTCGACTTCGACGGCCAAAGCAGCGAGTTCAACATCGTGGGCGCGTTGGAACACGAGCACCTCGTGGTGGGCCACGAGGGAAGTCGGGAAACCGGACGTGCGAGACGCCCTGCGCCGCTCAGCGAGCGAAGCTCGGGTGACCAGGCGGCTGTCACGCAGCTCTGCGGTCAGGGCGATGCACCGGTCGACCAACACCAACCCGGCTGCGGCGCTGGCCGCGATTAGTCGCGTGGTCAGGTCGACCAGGAAATCGTCCGAGCCACGGTAAGGCTGCGCGACGACCGCGACGTGTCCGCCAGAACACAACAGCGGCTCGCAGCAACGCAAGGTCGTGGTGAGGTCGGCGATGGTGGACTTGATCGGGTCATCGCCGGGGTCGGCCGTGCGGCCCGACGCAGTCCGCACGGCGGTCAGGACCAGTCCGACCCGGCCTGAAAGACCGGCAGCTCGAACCGCCTCCAAGGCTTTCGGTCGCGCGTCGAGAACCGAACCGTCCCGCAAGGCGCCTGCGACCTTGGCGGCACTGACGTTGGCTCGCGCGAGGGTCCACCATCGACGATCGGCAGTGAGTCCGAAGGCTTGTCGTCCGGCGCGCAGCGCTTCCGACAGGACGGTGCCCGCGCCGCAATCTGGATCCAGAACGAGGTCGCCGAGGCGCGTGTAAGTCGCGATTGTGCGTGCCGCGACAGCTGGCGGAACCCGCTCCAGGTCGGTCTCGGTATCCGGCACGAGGCCAGCCTCGCGCAGCTGTGTGAACGGGTCGCGTTGCCCAGTCTGCCAGACCGACAGCGGAGGCTCTAGGTGTTCAAGCATGGGAACTCACACCGCCTTCGTTGATCGGCTGGCGGGCGAACACCAGTAGGTCGTCGTGCACCTGGACGTGCCGAACCGGTGTCGTCGGTGGCCTCGTTGAAGTACGCGAACGGACGTGGCCAGCCGACGTCGTTACCACGAGCACGCCGTCTCGAACCGGCGTGCGCAGCAGGGCGATTCGGTCGAGGTAGAGCAACCCAGCCGAGTGGGTAGCGCGCACCAGCGAGTTGGCCGGGTCGGCGAATCGGTGGCTCGCTCGGTTACCACGGGTGATGACGGCGAGGACGCCTGCCGGGGCGAGCAGATGGCCCCAGTCTGCGAGCCGGAACCAGCTGAGCGCCTGCGGCTCCGCCACCGCAATGACGAGGTCGTACCCGTCCGAGCTGACGCGACGCGGAGCTGACTCCGGTCCGCTGTTGATGTGTGCTAACGGTCCTGCGAGACCGTCGATAGTCGGACTGCCGACGGACTCCGCCAGTCCGCTTCCGGACTCCGCGCCGAGGTGTGCGTCCTCTTGGTCTGGGTTCGTGACGACGGTCTGAGACTGGACGCTTCGCCCCAGTCGGACCACGGTCCATCCAGCCTCGTGCAGTCCGGCGCACGGGCCGGACCGGGGCTGCCCTTGGCTGCCGCGCACCGTGTGCAGTCCGGTTGGCATGAGGCGGGCCGGAGGTTCGAGCAGAAGCACTCGTTGACCGGGTTGGGAGTAGGTGGTGACGATCTTCACGACCGCGGTCAGCAGCCAGCTTGCGAGCAATCCGGTGACTTCGCCGAGATCGTCCTGGGCACACGGCCAGACGGTGCTCGGACGACCGGAAACGACATGGCGGAGCGCGAACGGCAAGCCGCGCCGCCGACGTGTTCGCCGCGTCGGGGGCAGTGAGGTCAGGGCAGGCACGTGGTAGGACTTGCTGAGGTTCTCGGGGTCGTCTTCGGCAGACTCGTTTCCGTTTCCCGCGGTCATCTCGCGTCTCCTCCGATGGGATAGTGGCGCGCTAGCTGTCACCCCTTAACTCCGCTTTTTTGCTTCGTTTTGGACTCGTTCGCTCGAATTTCTCGGCATCTCACCCAGGCCACTGCGTCAAGATTCTTTTGGTGACCGCAAGATGCAGCCGACGAGCCAGCTAGCGAACAACTAGCAAGCCACTAACTCCGCAGCTCATCGCACACATCGGCGCCCGATCTGAGGCACGACAGACGGGCCTCTCGTAGCAGCAGTTAGTAGCCATGCCGAGACCTTTTGCCCGCAGCCTAATAGCGTCTTGGTATTTACTTGGTATCGCTCGTGGCTTCCTGACGTCGTTGCTGTTCGCATCGACACTGCAGGAGTGAAGTCATGAGCACGAACTCGTTGGACATCGCGCGGGACGCATTCAACTGGCTGGTCACCGGGCCTCACCCGGTCTCGCTGAACGGCCGCCTCTTCACAGGCCTGCCGGACCGGGACATCCCGCTCGACGAGGTTCGCGACCGGCTGTTGGCACGCCGCTGCTCGCAGTCGACGAGGGACTCGGTGTGGGCGCACCTGGTGCTTCGTTCCCGGATGGAAGGAGCAACCTGGACCGTCGCGGCCGTGGGGGTTGCGCTGCCCGCTTTGACCTCGGTGGCGGCCACGTTGTCAGACCGGTTCGCCGGCGACCCAGCCGACGTTCACGCCGAGGTGTTGCGCGGCTTCCTCGCCGCGTTGTCGACCATCGATCTGCGTCCGCCGCGGATCATCTTGCGGCTGCGGTGGGCCGCCTACCGGTCCGGCCACGACGCCCTCGCCGAGGCGTTGTCGAGTCCGACTCCCATCGCGCCGGGGTTCCGGTCGGCACCGCCGCACGCCCCGTGGGGCCATCCCGATCTGGTGCTCGCCCGCGCGGTCGCGGACGGAGTCCTGACCCAGACCGAGGCGGCGCTGATCGGTGCGACTCGGCTGGAGAACGTGTCCGTCGTGGACTGGGCCGCGCAGCACGGGGTTGGCGAGTGGGCGGTCTACAAGACGCGCAAGCGCGCCGAGCTCCGACTTGTCGACTACCTCCGCGGGGCCGTCGCCGAGGCTGATCCAGGAGACCCGCTCACCGACCAGGTAGCTGCCTCGGTGGCCCTTGCGCGACCAGTTCGACCAGCCCTCGACTTGCCGTACCCGTCACTTTCCGTGGCTGCCGTCGAAGGCGATTCGGAGCAAACAGTTGAGGGTCGCGTGTCCAAAACGGACACGAATTCCGGAGTTCAGGGATGCGGGACACACCCGCGCACAGCCCGGCCTTCGGAGGGGTCCCAATGCGCCTGATCGATCGTTTCTCCGCCACCGCAAACCGGTCGCGCGACGCTCTCGTCGGCAACGGTCCACAGTCGACAACGCTGACGAACTGGTCGCGCATCGCCATGGTCGCGGGAGCTGTCGTTCTCGTGCTGCTGGCGTCCGCTTCGGTAGCCGGCGCCGACACGACGGTCGTCGCGTTGGCCAAGTCGGTCGACGAGGTCCTCAACAACATCCGCAACTGGATCATGGGGATCCTCGCCGGCCTGGCGACGGTGTTCCTGTCCATAGGCGGCGCTCGCTGGATCGTGGGCGGCAACGACCCCGGCGAGGTCGAGAAGGCCAAGTCCGCGTTCAGGTCCGCTGGTTGGGGCTACGGCCTGGCGGCCCTTGCACCGCTGGTCGTCGAGATCCTCAAAGGGATCGTGGGTGCCTGACGATGGCCGTCATCACTCCGCCCAGCGCAAAGGGACGTTGGTGGCGCGCGGGCTTGCTGTTGGTGTGCATCGTCATCGGCCTGCTGTGCGCGCTCACCACGGCCGTCTCCGCCCAGCCCGTCGCACCAACGCCCACCGCGCCCACACCGACCACGCCCCCGACCGATTCAACGCCGCCCTCGACTGCGCCGACCACAACACCGCCTCCGACCGTCAATCCGCAGCAACCTCCTACCGAACGCCCAGAGTGCGGCATCACCGATCTGTCGGCGTGCGTGAACGAGGGCTTCTCGTCGTTCATCAACCTGTTGGTCGGCGAGTCCCTGAACTGGCTGTTGCAGATGCTCGGCAGCACTCTCCTGTCGACTCCCACGCTCGACCAGCTGCCGCGTATCGGTGAGATCTGGGAGCAGTCCCGGCTGTTCGTCGTCGCGGCCTACTCGCTGCTGGTGCTACTCGCGGGGATCCTGGTCATGGGTCACCAAAGCATCCAGACGCGCTACACGATCCGCGAGATCGCGCCTCGCGTAGCCGTGGGCTTCATCGCCGCCAACCTCAGCTTGATGCTGGGCGATCAGGCGATCCGGTTCGCCAACGCCGCGTCGATGGCGGTGCTCGGCGACAGCCTCGATCCGCTGACATCCGGCAAGGCGGTCACGGAACTGTTCGTGGCGCTGGTCAGCCGGTCCATAGTCGACGGCGGCCTGTTTGCCGGGCTGTTGTCACTCGCGCTGACGATCCTGTTGATCGGGCTACTGGTCGGCTATGTCGTGCGCGTCGGGCTCACCGCCATCCTGCTCGCTGGAGCGCCACTCGCGCTCATGTGCCACGGCCTGCCACAGCTGGAGGGCGTCGCGCACTGGTTCTGGCGCTCCGGTGCCGGAGTCCTCGGCATCCAAGTTGGACAGAGCCTCGCGCTGGTCGTGGCGCTCAAGGTGTTCCTGGAGCCAGGCGGCTTCAACTTCTTCGGCATGCCGACCGCGGACGGCATCATCAACCTGATCGTCCTCATCGCGCTGATCTGGATCCTGGTGAAGATCCCGACCTGGGTCATGAACCAGGTGCGAGTCGGCGGCGGGCGTCGCTCTTTCCTCGGTGGCCTGGCGTACGCGTTCGCGTTCGGCAAAGCGATGGCACTCGTCGGGGGTGGCCGAGCCGCGGCAGCAGGAGCTCGCACCGCAACACGGTCGAGCAACACGGCGGGCCGCACCGCGGCCGCAGATCCTCCGTGGCCGGCGCAGCCTCGCTTCGCCTCGACTCCTGAGATGGTCGCCAAGCGCCTCAAGGAGTCCTACGACGCGGAACGCCTGCGGGCTGCTCGTCGGTCGCGTGTGCCGTCCCAGGATCCGAAGTTCCTGCAACCTCAACCCCAGCACACGATCCACGATCCCGCCGTCATGCCGGCGACGCTCGGGCCGACGCAGCCGGAGTTCAGTTCGGCCGCCGCGCCGGACGCGCCCATGACTCGGCCTCGACGAGGCCCCAAGCCCGGTAGCTCCCCGCAGTTCCAGGTTGCCGGTGGACCTCGCCGTCGCACCGCCGCACCCAAAGCGGCCCGGCCGGTCCGCCTGGCTTCGGTGCCTCCGCAGTTGCAGTTCCGACCGGCAGTTGAGCCGCCGCCCGCACCGCCAACGCCCAAGCCGACAGCAGCACCGTCTGCGCCGGTGTTCCAGCAGGCGCAACCCGCACCCCGCATCGGCGATGCCCGTCGGCGCACCCACTCCGTTGCACCACCGGTGTTCCAAGCACCGAAACCACCAGGAGGTGAAGGGAAATGAGCCAGCCGGTCAGGATTCCCTCGGACGTCGACCGCGAGGACCGAGTGCTCGGCCCGCTCACCGCGCGACAGCTGCTCATCGTCTCCGTCACCGGAATCGTGCTGTACGCGACGTACACGGCCACGCGCTCGTTCGTGCCACTGGCGGTGTTCCTCGTCGTCGCGATTCCGATCGGTGCCACAGCCGCGTTCCTCGCGCTCGGTCAGCGTGACGGCGTCACGCTGGATCGGCTGGTGCTCGCCGCGCTGCGGCAGCGGATGAACCCGCGGCACCGTGTCGCGGCACCCGAAGGCATCCACGACGTTCCGGAGTGGCTGGGCGATGCCGCAACGCCCTCGCCCGCCGCGTTGCGCCTTCCTGCAGAGGGAGTCGCCGACACCGGTGTGATCGACCTCGGCAAGGACGGCCTCGCAGTCGTCGCCGTGTGCTCCACGGTCAACTTCAGCCTGCGCACGCACGCCGAACAGGAGTCGCTCGTCGCCTCGTTCGGCCGGTACCTGCACTCGCTCACCACCCCAGTTCAGGTGCTCGTGCGCACCGAGCGACTGGACCTGTCCGGTCAGATCGCCGAGCTCCGCGAGCAAGCAGGCGGGCTGCCGCACCCAGCGCTGGAACAGGCCGCGTTCGAGCACGCCGAGTACCTCGACCAACTCGGCCGCGCCACCGAACTCCTGCGGCGCCAAGTCCTGCTGATCCTGCGCGAACCGCTGTTCGCCACAGGTCCCACCGACGGCCTCGGTGGCGCCTCCCCACTCACCGCGCTGATGGCCAAACGCAAGGCCACCAAGCAGGCCCAAGCGTTCGATGATCCCGCCCGAAGAGCCGCAGAGACCCGGCTCGCCCGACGGCTCGGCGAGGCCGCCGAACTGCTGTCCCCCGCGGGAATCGTGGTCACCCCACTGGATGCCGGGCAGGCAACCGGAGTACTGGCGTCGGCCTGCGACCCCGACAGCCTGATCCCGCCGAACGCCGGTCTCGCCAGCTCGGACGACGTCATCACCACCGCGCCGGAGCCCGAGTGGGACGACGACGCCGAAGACCCCGATGACTTCGACACCGTCGAGAGGAATCACCGATGAGCACGTTCACCCCGGATGCCCTCTCGGTCCACCCGCGCGCTCTGGAAGTCGGCGGCGAGTGGCTAGCGTCCTTCGCGGTCACCGGTTACCCGCGCGAGGTCCATCCCGGTTGGCTGCAACCGTTGCTGACCTACCCCGGACGGGTCGACGTCTCGCTGCACATCGAGCCGATCGACCCCGTCACCGCGGCCAGCCGCCTCAAGAAGCAACTGTCCAAACTGGAATCCGGCCGTCGGCACACCAGCGACAAGGGCCGGTTGATCGACCCCCACGTCGAAGCGGCCACCGAAGACGCCTACGAGCTGTCAGCGCGCGTCGCCCGCGGCGAAGGGAAGTTGTACAGGTTCGGGCTGTACCTGACCGTGCACGCGCCCACCGAGGAAGCGCTCAGCGACGAGGTGTCGGCCGTGCGCTCGCTCGCGGCGTCGTTGCTGCTGGACTGCAAGCCGACGACCTACCGAAGCCTCCAGGGCTGGATCACCAGCCTTCCCATGGGCCTCGATTTGATCGGCATGCGCAGGACCTTCGACACCAGTGCGCTGGCGTCGGCGTTCCCGTTCACCTCCCCCGACCTGCCACCGCCGGGCCCGACCTCGGTCGGTGCACCGACAGGCGTGCTCTACGGGTTCAACATCGGCAGCCAGGGCCTCGTGCACCACGACCGGTTCGCGCTGGACAACCACAACTCGGTGATCCTCGGACGCTCGGGCGCGGGCAAGTCGTACCTGGTGAAGCTCGAACTGCTGCGCTCGCTGTACTGCGGCATCGAGGTCCACGTCATCGACCCGGAGGACGAGTACGCGCGGTTGGCCGCAGCTGTCGGTGGCAAGCACGTCCGCCTCGGTGCCGATCAGGTCCGGCTCAACCCGATGGACCTGCCGATCCACACCCGTGCGGACGGTCGTCGAACCACACCTCGCGACGCACTCGTCCGGCGGTCGCTGTTCATGCACACCGTCGTCTCGGTACTGCTGGGCCGCGAACTGGAGCTGGCCGAGCGCGCTGTGCTGGACCGGGCCATCACCGCCACCTACCAACGCGCCGGCATCACCTCAGATCCGCGGACCTGGACGCGCCCAGCACCATTGCTCGCCGACCTCGCCGAGGCTCTCGCGGAAACAGATGCGCCTCAGCTCGCGGCAGGGCTGAAGCCCTACGTCACCGGCTCGTTCTCCGGCATGTTCTCCGGGCCGACGACGACGCATCCCGAAGGACACCTAGTGGTCTTCTCGCTGCGAGACCTGTCCGATGAGCTCAAGCCGATCGGCACCCTACTGGCCCTCGACGCGGTGTGGCGGCAGGTCTCCAACCCTGCTATCCGCAAACGACGGCTGGTCGTGGTCGACGAGGCGTGGCTGTTGATGAAGGAGCGTGCAGGCGCCGAGTTCCTGTTCCGTGCCTCCAAGACGTTCAGGAAGCACAAGGCCGGGGTCTTGGTCATCTCGCAGGACGCCCTGGACCTGCTGGCGTCGCACCTGGGCAAGGCGGTCGTCGCAAACGCCGCGACGCAGATCCTGCTGCGGCAATCCCCACAGGCGATCGACGAGATCTGCACCGTCTTCAACCTCTCCCTGGGCGAACGCCACTTCCTCCTGTCCGCGGACCAAGGCCAAGGCCTGCTCAGCACCGGAACGCAACGGGTGGCCTTTCAGGCGATCGCCTCCCCCGCCGAGCACTACCTGGTCACGTCGGACCCGACAGAAGTCGCCGAAATGCCCAGCACCACAGCGGACATCGAGTCCGCGTTCGTCGAGCTCGACGCCGCCTAGTGCACCGAGGGGAAACCCATGCTTGCTTCGCTGCCCGAGGCCGGTCGCCGACCGGCTCGGCTTCTCACGCAGAACCGCGAGATGCGCCAGATCGGCGCCTGGAACTGGTCGCTGCCGGCCTGGGCCGGTCGGCTTCCGGACGGCCGCACCTACAACACCTGCCCGAGCGCAGGCGTCTGCGCGCAAGCCTGCTATGCCCGCCACGGCACCTACACATGGCCCGTCGTCCGCGCCAAGCACCAGGCGAACCTGATGTTCGTCCTCGACGACCTGCCCGGCTGGGAGTCCGCCATGCTCGCGGAGCTTGGCGCCACCAAGTTCCGCGGCGCGTGGGTCCGGATTCACGACAGCGGCGACTTCTTCTCTGCTGCCTACCTTGAAGCCTGGCTGCGGATCTGCCACGCACGACCGGACATCAACTTCTACGCCTACACCAAGGAAGTCGACCTGTTCCGCCGCCTTGTCGAGCCCAGCCCGCCGCCGAACTTCCTGTGGGTCTTCTCGTACGGCGGCACCCAGGACTCCGCGCTGAACCCGGACACCGACCGAGTCGCCGACGTGTTCCCGGACGAGTCCGCCATCACGAAAGCCGGCTGGACCTCCCAGGAAGCGAGCGACCTGCTGGCCGTGCTCGGGCCACACCTGGTTGGGGTTCCTGCCAATCGGATTCCGGCCTATCTCAAGCGTCTCGCCGGGCGCCGGTTCTCCGAATGGCAGGCCGACGTCGACGCCGAACGCACTGCCTCGCGGCGCCGTCGACACCTGCGGCTGGTCGTCGACAACACCGAGCCGGCCGGCCACGCCGATGCGGCCTGACCGATTCCCTTCACCTGCTCCACGGGGAGGTCTCGTGTTTTGCTTGTCCCCCAATCGCTTCTCGCCGGTCCAGGACTATCTGCGCGACCCGCTGGGTGCGTTCCAGAGCGCGCTGACGTACCTGCGTGAACTCGCTCTGGCGTGGGGCCCGGTCATCGCTCCCGTGCTCGCGATCGCGACGACCGGCGTGATCCTCGCGCGACGCCGCTGGCAGCGCCGGTATCACCAATGGCTGGTCAGCGATGCCCGCCTGATCACCGTGCTCGCTCCGCCCACGGTCGATCCGTCCGGTGCGCTCACGATGTGGTCCAACCTGGTGGGGCTACTCAGGCCTGGGTGGCTTCGCCGTTTCTCCGGCCAGCCCCACCTCGCCTTCGAGCTCACGTTCACCGCGGACGGCGTCCAGATCCAGTTCTGGATACCTGGTCTAGTGCCGCCCGGCATGGTCGAGCGCGCGATCGAAGCCGCCTGGCCCGGCTCCCACACCCGGACCTCGCCCGCGAGGTCGTTCCCGGACGTCCCAGAGGGCCGGAAAGCCGAAGCCGTTGGCGGTGAGCTGCGGCTCGCACGGACCGAGGCTCTGCCCATCCGCACCGAACACCCCGTGGATCCGATCCGAGCACTTCTCGGTGCCCCGGTCGGGCTTGGACCGCACGAGCGGGCGTGCGTACAGGTCCTTGCCCGCCCCGTCGCCGGCCACCGCGTCGCCAAAGCACGTCGAGCTGCCCGCAGCGTGCACGCAGGCCGATCACCCCACCTGGTCGGTCGGCTCCTCGACCTCGTCACGCCAGGCAAGACGCCGAAGTCGTCACCAAGGAGTCGGAGCCACGGTGTCGATCGGCAGGTCAGCCTGGAGCACGCCGCTCAAGACCGCGCTGTTGTCGAGAAATTGCGGGCGAACCAGTTCGAGACTCGCATCCGGTACTCGGTGACCACGACCATGCCGGAGACCGCGACCGCAGGTGAAGTCCAAGCTGTGCGGGAGGTTCTGCGTGGCCGCGGGCATGCGATCGCGTCGGCGTTCGCCGCCTACTCCGAGCACAACTACTACCGCCGCGTCCGGCTCCGCCGACCAGCCGCCACTCTCGCCGATCGCCGGTTCAGCAAGGGCGACCTGCTCTCGATCCGCGAGCTTGCGGCACTCGCGCACCTGCCGGTCGACGAGGCCACTCCTGGTCTGCAGCGGGCCGGCGCGAAGGCCGTGCCGCCTCCGCCAGGAATCGCTGACGTCGGCGAGCACGTCAAACCGATCGGGCGTTCGGACTCCGGCCACTCCCGCCCTGTCGGCCTGCACGTCGCGGACGCAACGCACCACGTGCACCTGCTCGGGGCCACCGGTTCCGGCAAGTCCGAGCTCATGGCGCAGATGATCCTGGCCGATGCCGAAGCGGGCCGGGGCGTCGTGGTGATCGATCCCAAGGGCGACCTCGTCTCCGACATCCTGATGCGGCTGCCAGAAGAACTCGGCGAGAAGGTCGTGCTGTTCGACGCCGACTCCAAATCCCGCCCGCCGGTGCTCAATCCCCTGGACGGCAGAGACAAGGTCCGTGCGGTCGACAACCTCGTCAGCATCTTCTCCCGCATCTACGCGTCCTCGTGGGGACCGCGCACCGAGGACATCCTGCGCGCCAGCCTGCTGACTCTGACCGCGATGCCCGGCACGCCGACCCTGGTCGACCTCCCCAAGCTGCTCACCGTGCAGGCCTTCCGCCAACGGGCACGCGACCACATCGACGACGAAGTGCTCAAAGGCTTCTGGTCCTGGTACGACGACCTCTCCGAAGCCAACCGGGCCCAGGTGATCGCACCGCTGATGAACAAGGTCCGCGGCTTCCTTCTCCGGCCCTTCGTCCGTGCCGCCATCGCTGGCGGCGAATCCACCGTGGACATGGACGACGTGCTCAACAACGGCGGAATCTGCCTCGTCCGCATCGCCCGCGACGCCCTGGGCACGGAAACCGCACAGCTGGTCGGCTCGATCGTCGTCGCACGCACCTGGCAGGCCGCCACCCGCCGAGCCAACATCCCCAAGCGCCAACGACGCCACTGCGGGCTGTACATCGACGAGTGCCACAACTTCCTGAACCTGCCGTATCCGGCAGAGGACATGCTCGCCGAGGCACGCGCTTACAAGCTGTCGACCGCCCTTGCACACCAGTACATGAACCAGCTCACGAAGGAACTCGAAGAGGGCATCAGCACCAACGCCCGGTCAAAGATCTACTTCAACGTATCTCCAGAGGACGCAAGGCGTCTGGCGAGGCACACCATGCCGAGGCTCTCCGAACACGACCTCTCGAATCTCGGCGTCTACCACGTCGCGGCCCGCCTCGTAGTCGGCGGCGAAGAGACCCCAGCGTTCACCGCGGTGACCGAGAAGCTCAGGCCGGCCATTCCAGGACGCGCCAAAGCCATCCGCAAGGCGGCCAGGGTGAACACACGCCCTCCAGCATCAGACGCCACCGAACCGAAGTCGTCCACTGTGGATCCACGCCGCGCCGCGTAGTCCCTCCACACCTGGGAGGTGCGTTCCATGATCTCGAACCCCACACCTCAACGAGCGTTGCGAGGACACATGCCGCAACGCCCCACACCACGAGCAGCCACCACCGGCGAACACCACGCCCAGCTGGCCCGACGACTCACGCCACGAGACCGATGGCTGACCAGAATGCTCTACGAACACAAAGTCCTGACCTCAAAGCAGATCATCGAACTCTGCTACCCGAGCAAACGCGCAGCCAACCACCGCCTGCGCGACCTGTTCACGTGGCGCGTCGTCGACCGCTTCCAACCGTTCGTCAACAAAGGCACCGCGCCCATGCACTATGTGCTCGACATCGCTGGCGCGGTCGCCCTCGCCTACGAGGACGGCCTGGACCCCAAGAAGATCGGCTACCGGCACGAAGACGCCCTGGGAATCGCATACTCCCTGCGCCTGGCCCACACCGTCGGGATCAACGGCTTCTTCACCAGCCTGGTCGCGCTCAGCCAACAACCCTGTGCCACCGGTCACCTGACCGCGTGGTGGTCGGAGCTGCGCTGCCTACGCTTGTTCGGCGACATGGTCCGCCCCGACGCCTACGGCCGCTGGCGGGAAGACGGCCGCGAGATCGAGTTCTTCCTGGAGTTCGACTTCGGCACCGAGGCTCTCGGCATTCTCAGCAGCAAGCTCCACGACTACGAGAAGCTAGCAACCGCAACGGGAATCAGCACCCCGGTACTTGTGTGGCTACCGACCAACAGCCGCGAAACCAGTGCACGCAGCGCACTCACCACCACGCTGGCGCAACTCGATCGCCCTGAACTCGTGCCGGTGGCCACCACCGCGGGCGTCGCGGGTGAACGAAACCCGGCCGCTGCCAGGTGGCTGCCGATCTCCACCGCCGCCTCGCGACGGCCGGGCCGCCTGCGGCTCGCCGAGCTCGCGCAACTCTGGCCTCAGGCCGCCCCACCAGCAGCGCCGCCCTCACCCGCGGTCTCAATCCGGGAGGTGTCCTTGGCTCTGAGCGCGCCGGATCCACTTCCCCCACCACAGCCCACCAGCAATTTCGGGAGGTGACCCGTGAAGATCGCCGTCGCCGTCGCAGCAGTAGTCGTCGCCCTGCCCCTCTTACTCGGCGGCATTGGACAGGCAATCGTCAAAGGGCTCCTCGGAGGCAGCAGCACTCAGCTAAGCACAGCAGCGCTAGCCGATATCCCCGGCGACTACCTGGCGCTCTATCAGGCAGCGGCCCCGACCTGTCCCGGCTTGGAGTGGTCGATCCTCGCCGCGATCGGCAAGATCGAGAGTGATCACGGTCGCAGCCCACTGGCTGGCGTCGCGAACGGAACCGAGAACTATGCGGGCGCACGAGGACCGATGCAGTTTCTCCAACCCACGTTCGACGGGGTCATCGCGCGGCGCCCGCTTCCGCCAGGTGGCCAGAAGCCGCCGTCCCCGTGGAACAAGCAGGACGCGATCTACGCCGCCGCCTACTACCTCTGCGATTCCGGTGCCCAGAAGGACATCCGCAAGGCGATCTGGGCCTACAACCACGCGGACTGGTACGTCAACGACGTGCTCGCACAGGCGAAGAAGTACGGCGACGCCACGACCGGCACCGGCGACTGCAACAACATCCAGGCACCCAACCCTGTTGCAGCCAAGGCAATCGCGTTCGCTTGTGCCCAGCTGGGCGAGCCCTATGTCTGGGGTGGCAACGGCGAAACCGGTTGGGACTGCTCGGGTCTGATCATGGCCGCCTACAGGGCCGCCGGCATCGTCATCCCTCGTACGACGCAGCCGGAGTACGAAGCCGGTCCACTCGTACCCGGCGGCCAACCGCTCATACCCGGAGACCTGGTCTTCTACGGCACGCCGAGCAACGTCCACCACGTCGGCCTTCACCTCGGCGCCGGAAAGATGGTGCACGCTCCGACCTTCGGTCAGCCTGTACAAGTCAGCCCGTATCGCTGGCGTGGGGACGACTACCTCGCGGCATCCCGGCCGACCGCGGGTGGTCTGCTTGTAGCTTCCACGCACACTTGACCACTTCCGCGCAGACGACCACAAGATGACCATTTGATCAGGTACCGAGACCAGTTCGCGTTCGCAACGCGCGCTCATGCCGCATCGGCCAGCTGACCACGCGCAACCCCTTCATCGAACTGACCCGGAGGAGCGCGGCGACGGAAGCCGAGACACACAGCGACCTGCGGTTCGGTCGTGTGTTTGTCGAGCTGGCGGCACCGGTGCGCCCGTCAACCCTTGGTGATTCGCCGAGTCTCTACCCGGCAGGACTTCGCTCGGTGATCTCACCGCGGCCGGCTAGCCTGGCGTCAGCCTGCGGTGATCCACTCGGCCGGGACCAGGGCGCCTTGACCGTCACGCCACCGCCGGATCACCGCAGATGCGAAGACCGGTTGCTCCAGGTCTGCGTGTTCCATGGCGATGACCTGGAGCTTGCCGTCTGCGGTGGTGATGGTGTCGGCGATGGCTTGGTACGCGCGCAGGAGAGCTGTCCGGTCGGACTCTGCGGCTGGCTGTAGGTCTGTTCCTTTGTAGTCGGCGGGGAAGTAGACCTGGGAAGGCTGGTCGAGAACGAGCAGCTGCGGCACTGGCCGATTGTGGTCGATGAACCACTCGTGCAGGCTCAGGAACGCGGCCAGGTGGTAGCCCAGCCAGTTTTGCCCGCCGCCGATCTCCTTGAGGGGGACTGGTCCGTCGTCGGTGTCGGCCACGACGGTGAGGCGGCGCAGGTCGAACCGGATGGGGGCGTCCGAGTGCTCGAGGACGAGTGCGCGGGCCTTGGCGGTGATCTTCTGGTTGATCAGTGACAGGCTGCTGTTGACCCGGTCGGCCTGCACGTCGTGGCCGAGGGCCTCCTCCAGTTCCTCGATGGCCGCGCGCATGTTTTCGCGCTGGTCGCGGATGCGGGGTGCGACTGTGTAACGTGCGGCGTTCTCCAGGAACAGGCTGATGCGCCCGCGGACGGCGGCGGCGCGTAGCGTGGTGTCGCGGTACCGTGCGGCCTCGCGCATGCCGGCCTCGAGTGCGTCGCGTTCGTCGTGGTTGGCTCCGAGTGCGCGGCGGTGCTCGCGGAGCAATTCTTCTTGTTCGTTAATGAGGGCCTGGATCTGCGGGGTGTCGTCGCTGACGTGGACGACGTTGGCGTTGAGCTCCTCCAGGTCTGTCCGCAGTGCGGTCGCGACGGCGCTCGGGGCGGTCACTTCGCTGTTGCAGACCGGGCATGCTTCCAGAGCGGTGTCAGGGCTGACTTTGAGCAGTGACAAAGAAGTCAAGCGTTCGCGGTGGTCGAGTGCTTGCGTCAGGAACTCGCTGCGGTCGCGGAGTGCGCTTCTGAGTTCAGCGAGCCGGGCGCGCGTCTGCTGGAAGGCGATGCGCAGTCGATCCCTCTCCTGCGAGAGGGTGGCCAGGGGATCGTCTTCGTCCTCGGGGATCTCGGGCAGACCGGGCAGGGGTGCCGAGGCGGCGGTGCCGAGCAGCGCGAGCGCGTCGTCCAGCGTGAGTTCGTCGGTGTTCAGAGGGTCGAGCAGCGAGGTCTCGACCGCTTCCCTTACCAGGGCACGGGCCTGTCCGGACGCGGGCGCTGCGGATTCCTGCTGGTTGAGATCTCGCTCATGGTTCCGCAGTTCGGACTTCATCCGCTGCAGCTGTGCACGTTGCACGGCCTGTTCGGGATCCACAGCCCCGATGAAGTAGGGGAAGATGTCGCGGATCGTCCTGGGGCCGTGATCCTCCCCCTGCGAGTGGAACAGGTGGTCGGGATTCGCCACCACGTTTTGGGCTTGAATGCAGAAGTACAGAGCATGGCGGATGGACGGGGCCATGGTGTTGCCCCGGGTGGTTGGCAGGCGGATTGAGAGGTCGATGCCCGTGAACTCGGCGAGCAGGCCGCGCGCGGCCTCGATGGTGAAAGTGAACTGCATCTGTTCTGCAGCCAGTGGGAGATCCCCTGGCTGCTGGAAGACCAGGCAGAGCCGGGGGGATGGGGTGGTTCCGCGCGCTGCCGGGCGGGCCACGAACAGCTGACGGTCGCCGCGGACGATCTGCACCGCGAAAACGTCGACGTACTCGCGCAGCTTGCCCGCGCTGATGGGGTAGTTGTCGCCGCTGCTGGCCATGCAGTAGTTGGTGACATCCCAGAGGGAGGTCTTGCCCGTGAGGGAGTCGCCAGTGACGATGTTGAGTTCGCCGAGGTTGAACTCCAGGCTGCGCACCTGACCGGGCTGCTTGCCGTACAGGGTCAGGGACTTGAGCTGCCAGGTCACGGTCGTACTCCAAGCAGGGTGAGGACGGTGGCGGTAGGCCCGCCGGTGGGCAGCCACCGGCCGAGCATGTGGGCGGCCTTCTGGATCGCGGCGGCTTCGGCTGACAGGTTCCGGATCCCCTTCGGGATGGCCTTGTCGCGCAGGGTGAGTGCGGCCCCATCCAGAACGAGGACCTGGGTCTGCAGTGCGAACAGCAGTCCGGGCCGCACCACGGTGAGAAGTCCGGGGGCGTTGGCGGACATGTGAACTTTGATGGTCCCGTTGTTTTCCGCCCACTGGGCCATGTTGGCGTTGGCGTTCGGAAGCAGGTCCCGGACCGCAGGTTGCAACGCCATGACAGCGGAGGCGACCACGAGGGGCAGCGGACTGGGGCGTTCGTGCGCGTCCAGGTGGCCTTGGACGACGCGGGCGCAGACTAGGGCGGTGAAGGCCGGGTTGTACAGCGCCCGCTCTTCCCTGCTCCACTCGACAGGGCTGCTCATTTGCTCGACACCGACCCGAGCAGCGCCATGAGGCGCTCCTGGAACTCGGGGTGCCAGCCGATCCGCTGCTCGTCAGCGAGGATCTGGTACGAGCCCTTGGTGACGAACGGCTCGTCGCATCCCGGCCGGATGGGGAACCGGGCATCGCGATCGACCCACCGGTAGATGGCGCGGGCCTCGCGGACCTTGGCCTCCTCCGCGGCCTCTTGCCCCAACTCCTCGCGCATCTCCTCGAAGCGGCTTGACCACTCCTCGACGAGGAGCTTCTCGTACTTACCCAGCTCACCTGGCCGGAGCAGGTTGTCATTGACCCACCTCGACCGCTGGGTGAACGCCCGTAGGTAGTCGCTGACCGCCTGCTGGATCCTGTTGTCGCCGACATTCACGAGGCGCAGTTGCCGGACGTAGACCTGTTCTCCGCCGGCAGGGTCCGCGCCGCCTGTCTCAGGCAGGTCGTCGTCGATGGGCAGGCTGTCCGGGCCGAATCCTTTGCGGCGTTCGCTGAACACCACGTCGAACTCCAAGCCGGTCACCGGCCCCGACGCAGGGTCGCGCAACTGGGCGACGACCCTGCGGAAGAACCACCCGTCCAGGCGTTCCAGAAAGACCTTCGCGTGTTCGTGGCCCACGGCGAGGCCCAGCAGGCTCTGGAGGCGCTCGGTCGTCTCGTCGATGTCAGGCGCCGCGTCGAGCACGCGAATCCGCTCGAGCAGGGATCGACGCTGATCTGCCGTCAGCTTGTCCCAGGCCTTGTACGCGGACTTGTTGGTCTCGTTCCTGGAGGTGCGACGGGCTTCATCTAGCAGCTCGAGCGCCTTCGCTTCGTCCCGGGGGCTGCCAGGGCCCGGAGGCCGGAGGTGGTAGGCGGCGCCTTCCGCGGCGGCCTCGGCGGTCGTGAGCAGGAAAAAGGTGGGGCGATCCTGGCTGGCTGCAGACTCGGCCCAACCGGTGGCCCAGATCCGCAGGCTCTTCCACAGGTCAGTGGCCTTGTCAGTCATCTTGGTCCCCGGAGCGCGGTGCTTGAGCTGGTAGAGGCCCGGTCCCGCGTCCTCGTGGACCTCGATGTCGTCGCCCGCTTCGATGGCCACGGACCAGTCGGGACCGGCTCCTGTCTGTTCGACGCAGAAGTAGAGCGCCTTGCGGAGCTGATAGAGGTAGCCGACCGCCGAAGCCGACGCCTCGAACAAGTCGATCTGCTCGCCCATCCCGAACCTCCCCGCCGATCACATGATCCGGCCGTCCCGCCGTTAACCGTGGCGGGGCACTCGCGTGTTACACGGCGTTATAGCAGCGATGCACGTGAGGATGGTGCGGACAGGCGTCCAGGACGTCCCCGCCCAGGTTCGTGGCCTGCAGGCTCGCGGTTGACGAGGCAATCGGAGATCGTTGCCGCTGGCTGCTTGATCGCCGCGACGGCGCGTTCGGCGTCGACCGATCTTCCTGACAAGAAGGCTAAATTACTGACCGGCAGACCGCAATCAGTGGCTGCCAGAGCGGATGCGCAATGGCAGGAACGACTAGATGGGACTGCTTACGAGCGCGAGTCATAACAACGTAAAGAAGCCGTGAACCTTCCGGGTATGGCTCGTCCTCACACCCGTAAAACTCGTCCGATCCAAGCAAGAGGATTGTCGTATCAGCCTCCCGCCCTTTTGTCTGGTGAAGGTTCATAACTTGAATCGGTCGCCGCCGATTCGCAAGATTTCCAACAAGAGATTCATCGCGAACTTGAAGCAAGTCAGCCATAATAGCCGCAATTCCCTGTTCGCCACGTCGGATCTGCAGTTTATTACGCGTGCGCTGGGCAGCCTGCAGCCAGGTCTCTTGGCCACGAAATGTACCAATTCGACCGTAGGCGCCGGCGACTGTATCCGCCAGGAGTTCCAGGTTGAGCGGATTTACCGAGGCTCGAAGATCTGTCGCAAGTTGCGCAAGTGCGCGTTCCAAAGCGGGGTTATTGGCGGGGGTGAGCATCTGCCGCGCGAGCGGAGAAAGCCCTTTGCCTCGCTGCGTTGCTGTAATGTATACGGCCAGCGCCCGGAGAACCGGAGCCGAGTCGTCGCCGAGCGCATACTGGACCAACGCCAATTGAGCGGCGAGCGCTTCACCGTAAGCTTCCCCAAATCCAACTTGCTCGTGAATCAGTCCCGCAGCGGTCAATGCGTCCGATAGTTCTGTAGTCGCAGTGTTCGTGTGAGTGAAGATGCTTACGCTGTGCCCGTGATGACGGGCTTGTCGCGCGAGGTCGATTACTTGCGCGTAGCCTCTATCGTCCGTCATTTGCGTGATGGTCAAGCGCCCGGTACTGGCAGCCACCCGCAGTGCAGGATCATTGAAACGTCGCCGTCTAGCTGCCTCGGCTGCGGCGGGCAGGACGCCGCTGGGATCTCGATAACTTGCGGGCGGCAAATCGATCTGCTGGGCCCCAGGGATGGACAAGGCTGAGGCGATGCGTGTCGCCGCGTCGACTCCAGGCTTGAAACCGCCATAGATGGACTGGTTCACATCTCCGAGCAGGATTCGCCGGGCGCGAGGTGCGATCAGCTGAAGAAATTGCCACTCTTGCGCGTCGGTGTCCTGGAACTCGTCACAGATCACAAGGCCATAGCGACTGGAATAGTGGTCGCTCACCCTCCTTATTGCAAGCAGACTTCGTGCAGCGGGTATGAGTTGCTCGTAGGTGAGTCCTTTAGGGGCTCCAGGAACACGCATATTTGCCGAGCTTAGAACGGTGAGCGGCGGAGCAAATCCATGACTGGATCCAAACGCGCTTATGATCCGCCATGCGAACCCGTGGAACGTTGCAACTTCCAACCGAGGGCCATGAGGGCCGATAACTTCTCCGGCGCGGTCGACAATTTGCGCAATCGCCGTCCGAGAGAAGGACAGGAATAAAACACGTTGACGCGCCGGGAGTACCGCGCGAGCTCCAGCCTTTTCAGCAGCACATCGAAGAGCCTGCAGCCATTTATCTGCAGCTTCAAGGTGCGCACGGGCCGCCGAAACAGCGGTGATGGTTTTGCCAGTACCAGCTCCACCGGCAACGACGACAACAGGATCGTTGCTTGAGACGACAGATTTTTGCTCGTCGTTCGGCCTGTATTTCATGAGGACTCCGGCGCAGGTCTCGGAATCTCGGCGAGGTCGATCAAAGTAGCGCCACTATAGGTAGGGCTTGCAACTGCACCGAGGACATCAAGGACAACCTTGATCATCGGCGGATGGACTCCGGTCTCTGAATACAAGGCTTCAAGGAGCTGTTCATGAAGACCCTGCTTGTGAGTTACTTGACAAAGTTTCGTAAAAGCAGCCTCACCAGCCAGACCAGCAACCGGATCCGGAATTCCGTACGCAGTGAGAGCGGAGCTGGCGCCAGCAACTTTGTCAATACCTATTCCAGCAAGCATGGCTCTTTCGATAGCGCCAGCAGGCAGCCGGATAACCACATCGCTTGTTTCTTGGATCTTTTGAAGCTGAAGCTGAGATTGAGGGCTATCCTTATCTCGATCGATTAGCGCCACAACGCGGAATCCCAGAGAACGAGCCAATGAGGCCACCCTTGGAATTTGGTCAATTCCACCGTCCTGCCCAGTGCCCGCGGCGACGAGACGCACACCATGAGCCGAAAGAGGCAGAGCTCCAGGAGGATATCGGCGGTCGACCTTTGCGTAGACCGCCACGTCATGGGGACCCTCAGTGATCGCAACCGTCGGCGCAGTCAACGCCGCCAAGAGTTGCGTGTGCAGCTGCCGCACAGCCGTCAGGGCCTTGCGATCAGTGATGGTTGAGAGTTGATGGTGCGCGCGGGTGCCGCCGTGGCGGACGAGGCGGACGAGTTCGTTGGGCTCGAAGGCGCGGGCAACCTCGGGACGCCGAGTCGATAGCCAAACTTGCCCAGATCGCGCTCGAAGGACGGACGCCAGATGCTCCGCTGCCGCAGTGTCAAGCCGATCACCGAAGTCGTCAGCCAAAACGATCGCGCCCGGAACGTTAGCGAGCAGCATGGCCTCTGCTACCGACAGGATGGCGGTAGCCGTGCTGCCCTGGTTCGTCAACGCCAGGAGCCCGGCCGCGTCGAGACGCATTGCTGCTTGCAACGTGCGCAGCAGAGCAGCGATAGAACCGTCTTCTGCGAGAAACCCAACATCGGCGGACGTGATGGGAACATCGCCGAGGCGTGCTCCGGCACCACCAGACTGCAGAACGGCGTCTACCGCCTCGGTGATGGCGGGATCTGTTGACAACGCGCCAATTGCGGCGTTGACGGCGTCGTAGAGCCGCTGAAAGGCCTGCTTCGCGGCCAGAGGATCACGGCCGTCGATTATCTGCCGTAGTCGACCACCAGGACGCAACTGCATCGGCTGGCTGACACTGAGATTGATGACTGGAAGAGCCCTGCGGGTCGTGGCAGGCACGCGTACGTATTGGCTGATTGCCGGGTTGCTGAGTGCGGGATAGTACGTAACCGTGTCAAGTACATCGGCGTCGCTGTCGTAAGTGAGTCGATAAGCAAGCCGAACACACAGGGGGGTGAAGGGGTTCGCATCGAGATCGTCGCTTGCCGCGCCAGACAGGTCGAGGGGCTCCAAACAGCCGTCGAACAACTGCTGTGCATCAGGGTCAAGATCGCTCAATGTCACTTCGATCTCGGCGACCTCGGCACGGGTCGTGACTTGAGACTCCCCGGGAACTGGAGCCTCTACATGCTGCCGAAGATCAGCTACTGACGGACTACGAGCCGTGTCCGGATCAAGCACACGAACAAGCGCGGCGATAACGTCGCTGCGACCCGCGCGCGGCACGCCAGCGAGCAGAACGTGACCAACCGGGCGAAGATCCAAATTGTCCCAGCCCCTGAAGCCCGAGATCACCAATCGCGTGACGCGCATCGAGTCATTCTCCAGGATGGCCCAGGATTTATCCTCAACGGCGCGCGGATCGCTAGTCGCAAGTGGCGGGCGTGGACCCTCGATTCACTTTGATGGAGGACTGGCCGCTCCGACCGTCAGGCCCTTCGCCCAAGATCGGGCTCACTCAGACGCGGCTCCGGCAACATCCTCTTTTCCTTCCAGCAGCTTGTACAGGTTGGTCCGATCCATGCTCGACTCACGTGCAACCTGAGCTTTCGGCACCCTGTCGTCGATCGCTGCGGTTATCCGCGCGAACCGCGTCTTGCGAGCCGTCTTGAGCTTGCTGAGGGTGGCGACTCGGTCCGCCTGAAGCTCGGCCTCTTGCTTGCGGATCTTCTGGAGGTGGTCCTGCAGCTCCTGCACCTCGGCCGCGCTCTCCCTGAGCAACCCGAAGTGCTCTTCCTTGTCCACGTCCCGCTCCTTCCCACCGTGCTTGAGGCACAAGCCGGGCGAGCCTGTTGTATCACGGCGTGGACCACTACACCTCGACTCGACACCAGCAGGCTCCGAGACGAGTTCACGCGGGTCGGTTCCAGCCGCCCAGCCAGGCATGCCGGCCAGTCTCGGCGAGTTCGGACTGACGTTGCCGCCAGTCCGGCATCCACTGGTTCATCTGCCGCTGCCAGGCAGGGCCGTGCGAGCGTCCAGCCGGACCGGTGGCGTGAGCCATCTCATGTGCGAGCAGGTACTCAACGAGCCGCACAGGCAGGCTGAACGCCGACCAGTGCGCGGCCACGGTGTGCTTTGGGGGCGTGTAGTACAGCCCCCAGTGACGGCGACCGAGGTCGCGGACGACGTAAGTCAGGTCCGAGATCTGGCCGTCCAGCTCGTACTGGCGCCCGTGCCGTTGCAGCCACGCCAGCCCGATCTTGCGGTAGAGGCCGATGATCGCCAGGCGAATCTGGGCCGGTGACTGCCGATGCACGTACAAGATCCCTTCCGGGGCGAACGCGGGCAGCTGGTCGACAGCCGCGGGCACGTGGTCCACGAGCTGCAGCCGGTAGCTGGCCCCGTAGAGGTGGAACTCCTCGCCGTCGATAAACTCCTTGATCGGATGGGCGGGCGCGAGCCGCGTAGCGATCTTCACCTTCTCGGTGAGCCACTGCCGTTTGCAGGTGACAAACCAGGTGATCAAACGCGGATCCGTGTTCTGCGGGACCAGAACCAGGACCGCACCGCCTGGTTCGACTTCAAGCGCTAGTCGGCGACGTCGCGGGCGGACCACCACCTCGATCTGCCAGTCTGCTGGGAGCGACACCGCCGCGAGCGCCGCGCGGAACGGCTCTGAGCTGGTCATAGCAGGCCCTCCCGGTAGTCGACGTGGTCGAGCGAAGTGGCCACCGTGGCGGCACCGACACGGAGGAGTTCGTTCACGCCGGTCAACGTGACGGAGTGGATCGGCCCAGGAACGCCGTACACCCGCCGCCCCAGCTCCTTTGCGGCACCAGCGACCGTGAGCGCGCCGCTGCGTCGTCCAGCTTCAACGATCACGGTCGCCGCCGTCAGGGCGGCCAGCAGGCGGCACCGCGCGCGGAAGCGGGCTCGGCTCGGCAACACGCCGATCGGGTACTCGCTGACCAACAAACCGCCCTGATCAACAACCTGCTCGTACAGGCGGACGTGCTGTTGTGGAAAGGTTCGATCCACGCTGCAAGGCAGGATCACAACCGTCCGGCCGTCTGCGGCAAGCGCGCCGTGGTGGGCGGACTCGTCCACTCCGAGGGCCCCTCCGCTGACAACCACCGCGCCGGCATCGGCCAGCCCACCACCGAAATGCGCGGCAATGGTGTTGCCGTAGGCAGAAGAGGCGCGGCTTCCGGTGACCGTGACGGCGGTGTTGGTCAGCTCGGTGAGCGAAGCCTTGCCATGCAACCAAAGGGCTAGCGGAACGCCGGGGCCGACCAGAGCAGACAACCGACCCAGCGGCCAGTCCTCGTCTTCCGGGACAAGCAAGCGGGCCGTGCCGTTGTCGATGGCCCGCAAGTCGTCCTCTATCCGGAAGTCCTGCCGAGCAACCTCGGAGAGGACCACTGCGGGAGCAGCGCCGTTTCGGATGCGAGAAACGGCGTCAACTGGGCCGTGCACGGCGACGAAGTGGTGCACGGCAGGCGCTGGCGGTTCCACTGCGCGCGAGAGGAACAAGCGGGCGCGAAGCACGTCGGACGACGACATGATCAACTCTCCTGACGAGTGTCGTGTCGGTTCTGTCATCCGTAGACGACTTGACCGAGGGTGGCGAGCTGGACGATCGCGTCGAAACCAACGCAGTCGAGCTGACAGAGCGCGTCGGTGGCGGCGTCATGGCTGTCGGCGTCCAGCACGTCGACGATCTGACCGATGATCTCGTTCGACAGCTGGACGGAATCGCGCTCGCACACGATGCGGGACATGGTCGCGAGCATCATGTTGTGGTCCAACGGGAAACGGTCGCCGGTCTCGTCTTCGATCAGTTCGACGTTCCAGTCGAGTACTTCGTCGGCGGTGGCGTCACTGCCGTCTCGCGCAACGGTTCGCTCGTGGGCGACCGTCGACCAGAAGTGGCGCATGTCCCCTGAGTCGAGCCACATGCACCACGTGTCGTCGGGCGTGAGGCGCGGCACGCGGCATTCGTTCGAGGTCTGGGAGTTTCTCTGATCGTTCACGTCGTACTCCGTCCACAAAGGTGCCGAGATAGGGCTCTTGCCAGCGAAAGGCTTGCGAGTTCGATCAGCGGCAGTGGCCGGTGACCTGAACGAGGTGCGCCATGTCGACCACGGGCCCAGCCCAGTAGGTGACGTGCGCCGGCTCATCTCCTACGCCCCATACACAGAGCCGGAAATCGGGGTCACTCGGGCAGGCCCAGACTGACCTACGACCAGGCCCGTCGGATGCAGGATGACCGTGTTCGTCGCAACGATGGCTCTCAAGTGCGCCACCCCAGCAGAGGCCCACGTGCTGAACCGCACGGACGTAAGGGGCGTCAAACGGGACCGCGTGCGACTCCTGTTGCGCAGCAGCCCAATCGGCTAGCTCATCAGGGGTCAACGGCCGATGAGAAGTGATCAAGGCACGGACCGTGTCAGCGTCGTTGAGCCGGCCGTGGTCACTGCTGTCAGCGAAGACGAACGAACTCGGACTGGTGAACCACAACGTGATCCACTGTGGGCCACGATGCCACCCACGCGCGTACCCGCGTCGATCGAGCAGCTCAGTGATCGGGACCGGCGGCAACGTGCCGTCCAGTCCTCGGTCCGGACGCGGGGTCCACCTGTGAGCGCGAAGATCATCGTCAACGGTCGGGTAGATCATGTCCGTGGTCTGGACTCCGGAATAGCCGCTTGCCGCGCGACTCAGTGTGTCTGCCAAGCCGCTCATGCGTCCCGTAACGTTGCGCAGTCCCTTTGCCGACATGGGTTGCGAACTCAACGTGTCGTCGTGCAGGTCGGCTACCTGACAGCGGAGGTTCCCCGCGAGATCGCTCAAGCTCGTGAGGCTGGCAGCCTGCAGGCGGTTCACCGTCTCCAGGGAACGGACGCGCTCTCGTTCCTTTTCGAGCTCCGCACGAAGGGCGTCATGGGTGGCTGAACTGTTGCGACTCATCGCGAAACCTCACTTAGGCGGCTGACTGGTATCCCGTTCCAGGGCACGTGGCCAGGTCGGGGAGGTAGGTGGTCCTGAACTCGTTCCACGCACGCTCGGAGTTGGCGCGAGCGTTGTTGCGGCCCTTGTCCAACCGGTTCGGGCCGCGTCGTTGCTCCGCTTCCTGGTTGAGCCGTTGACGGACCAACCAGGTCACGGCCTGCACCTGGTGGGCGGAGATGTGCTCACCTTCAAGTGCGGAGATCCGTTCTGCCGCGCGGTGATAGAGGCTCACCACGTGGTCGTAGTGCCGGCGGGAGATCGAGCCGTCTTTACGGCGGGACCCGCTCACGGGCGCCGATTCGTACTCCTCGGACGTGAGCGCACGACCATGCGCCACAGACAGCGCGTGGCGGTCGATCACCACGCACGGTGCATCCGGATCACGGTCCCCGCCGAACTCGATCAGGTGGGCGAAGTCGCGGATCTTCGGTCCATTGAGGATGTCCTCGTACCGCTCCCCGTTGAGCAGCCGGTCCGCCGCGCGTTTCTGTCCGGCAGTGGCGAACATCCCGCAGCCGGGGCCACCGATCCCCTTGCCATCACGTAGGACACGGGCCGCGTTCAGGACGTTGCCGATCCACCCCTGTTGCGGCGAGTAGATCGCGAGCATTCCGGCGCCGAGATGGGCGTTGCCGCCCGCGATCACGGCTGCCACGTGGTGCGCGTCGGAGTACCAGCGCATCCCCTGTGCGATCTCGTCACGCGTGGCCTGGTTCCAGTGCCAGACGATGTTCTGGTGGCCTACCGGATGCACCCGGAACCACGGGTGCGCATGGGTTTCAGGCATGGCAGCTCAGCCCCCGGAGTCCTCAGGATTCACGCCACGGACGGGGCAGGAACCGGAATCGACGTCATGGCAGCGAAATCGAAGATCGCGAGTTGACCGGTTTCCGCAGCGAGCGCCATCGCATCGGACAGCTCCGCCGTCACGACCGAGACGTCCAGGTAGACCCGACCGGTCACGGGGTCGCACCAGCCGCCGAGGACACGGCCCGGCAGCGAGAGGGCACCCTTCGACCGCGACACATACTCGTGAATGTCACCGCTGGTCACGCGACGTTCGTAGACACGCTCAAGTTCCGGATGCACCGCCACCGCGTAACCGCAACGAACGTCCGAACCGCTGCTGGGATCTACAGAGAATCCGCCGTCCAGGACCGACAGAGCGTCCGCCATCGCACTAATACGGGCAGACCAATCGATCAGAGTCATAGTCATGGCAGCACTCCGCTTGACGAGAGAGATTGGCTGAATGACGTAGCGATTCAGTCCAGCGCAAATAGACGTTCAAGAGCCGTCGCTCGCGCTTCCAAGAACTGATCGCTGCCACCGACACCAACAAGGGAGGCGCTGACCGATTCGAAAGGGCTCACAGGGACGCCGTGCCCTGGTCCTCACCCTCTCGAACCAGAGTGTTGACCTCTGGTCGTTGAGTCGACATGTAGAAGTACACATCCATAGTCAACACTTCACAAGCCCCAATTTCTCGCCTCACCCGAAATGGTCATTCATCCGCCGGCACGCTTCTCTCTCGCCGCCTACTCGCTTTCGATCATGCGGAGCGCACCGGCCAACGACCAATTCGAACGCGCATATTAAGCGATTCTTGGGCGGCGGAAACGGGAGAACAAGGAAGCGGAGACCATCGCACGCAAGGCAACCAAGGGGTCAGAGGGTTACGAGGGCCGACCACCAGCCAAGTCGACTGTTCCAACGCCTGTCGGCCACCGAGTCGGGTGCTACACGGGCAGCCCCAGAACCACCCTTGACCAGCGGAGTCGTCTGCATCAAGGGCTTCCACCTAGAGGGAAGCCACAGAGGACCGTACTCAGGAAGCCCAGCAGGGCCCACTCATGAGCGTGGCGCCTCCGCGACCTGGGTCACGAAGGCGCCACGTATTTTAAGTTCGACAAACAGAAAAACAAAGACAAGATCACGAGCATTCAGAACAGAGAATAACCAGACAGGCAGGATTGCATTTGTCGTACGACCCATATCCTACGCGGGATTACCCTTAGACACGAGGTTGCGATACCGAGCACATCTGTTTGCCAGGCGGGCCAATGAGGTTGGGCGGCGTTGAGACGTAGTAGGCATTGACGACCACTTGCCCGCCAGAGCGGAAGAAAGGGTGTTGGGCCCAAGGCGGTTCACACGCCGTCCCGGTGTTTCCTCCGCTCCAGTGGAACTTGATGAGGATGAAGCTGTCAGCGCAGTGGAAATAGCGCGCCGTGAGTTCTCCGACCGGTTGGGGCAACGGAACGAAGCCGCATCCGGGCGACGGCATGATTCTGGCGGAAGCATCGGCCTCCTGGGGATCAGCGATAGCGGCCGCGGCGAACATGGCTGCGGCACTGAGCACGCTGGCGAGTCGACGGTTCATCGGACTGGCTCCAATCTGGAAACTGGTTGGTAGAGCTGGAAAGCGGAGGGCCGCAGCGGTTCAGGACACGGCTGCGTGATCGACTGAGACGGTCTGCCGCCCGAGAAGTTCGGCGAGAGTGCACGTGTCGACGCTGGGCTCTGCGTCGATCTCGCTGAGCGTGGCGGTCAGCAAGGCGAGCGTTCGGGGCACCGCGCTGTGCTGCCCCAGCCGGGCCTGGACGCGCATGATGTCGCGATAGACGCCTTCGTTGTACTGATCGAGCTCTCGCGCCCGCTCAAGCAGGAGAAGTTCGGTCTTGGGGTCTGCGCCGTTGTGCTCGCTGATCAAGGCGCCAAGAGCGTCCAGCACATCACGGCGCGCGGACTCTCGAAGCGGTTCGAGCCATGGAGACGACAGGTCTTCAGCGAGGTCGCCCGCATAGAGGTCAACCGCGGCCTGCAGCTGCGATCCCTGGAGTACTCGGCGGAACTGCCATAGGTCTACATCCGCGAGCTCATCATTCAGCCTGTAGCGGCCGCCGTCGTTCAGCACGAGGTCGGTCACTACGCCGTCCGTAGCGTCCGCGAGCACGCGGCGAAGCACGGACAACGCGTTGTGGAACGAGTTGTACGGACGCGGCGGCCTGCTATCCGGCCACACCGCCTCGTTCAGGGCTTCGCGTCGCACGCCCTGCGGATGCAGTGCCAGGTGGACAAGGACTTCACGGTGCTTCGGGGTGAGCAGGCCGTTGAGCTCACGAGCCTCGGAGTCCGTCTGCACGAACACGAGCTGGAAGCGGCCGAACACCTTCACCGACAGCCGTGGTCGCGCGGCGTCGGTGATGCGGTCCGCAACCACGCACGCACGAGGTTCGGGAACAGAGAACCCCGGATCAAGGTCGGCTTGATCGACGGAACTCAGCCCTTCCGGAATTCCTATGTCGACTTCAACCTCCCGAAGAGCGGTCAGCAGGTCCGCGGCGTCCTTGGCCGGCAGGTGGAACAGCCGCGCGCCGGCGAACTCGTCACCGAGGCCAGAACTGGTGGCGCTCACCGTCCCGTCAGCTCGAACCGCCACCGTCGCGCCTGGCCGCCATTGGCCGAGGAGGATCCCGGCGAGGCCGAGGGTGGATCCGTTGTCCAGCACTGCCTGAAGCCGGCGTTCGGCGTGTGCGACGGGGCAGGCGACCAGGACGACGGCGGGCGTGGGAGTCCGAGGTGCTCCGCTTGCTCGACGTGCGCGAGTGAGCAGGGAGGCCTCCATCTCATCGAGTGCGGCGTCCAGCGAGGTAACGACTTCCACGGACTTCGGGAGGCATTCAGCACCAAGTCCTTCGAGGAGCAGATGGAGGTCTTGGGCGGGCACGAGCACACGAAGGTTCTCGTGACCCTGCTGCTTCGCCAGGATGTGCAGGAGGAGCGCTCGGACTGCCGCGGTCGCTCCTGGGCCGGCCAACCCGATGCCGCGCGTGCTGGCGAGGTTCACTGCGAACTCGCCTTCTGGCCTCGAACCAACCGCTGCGGGCACGGGCACAGGACCGCCGAACGACTCCACCTCGTCGACTTCGGCCACACCAAGCTCCCGCTGGGGCGGATCGAAGTCGACGAGTTCCATCTCGTGGCCGTGCTGCCCCTGATCGTTCCGGTGGAGGACTTGCAGCGCGCGGACTGCGGGCGCTGCTGGCCGACGAAGGTCCGCACGGTCCCCGCTGCCGAGCCGGTACCGACGTCGCCGGCGCATCTGCGTCGTCGCCAGCACGGCCGAGATCGCCCCCGCCAAGCCAGCGCTCACGTACACGGCAGGCATCAGGTCGATGCCCTGCACCGCCTGATCATCACGTGGCTCGTCGGCCCGCTCCACCGGAGCGGGTGCAACGGATGTGCTTGGTGCCGCGTTGGTCGGCGGTGGGAGTTGCGGTGGCTGAGCTCCTGCCGGTTCCGGCACGTATGCGGCGATCTTCCAGCCTGGCCGCACCAGGTCGGGACTGGTGAGGGAACGCCCGTCCGCCTGTTCGACCCCGCAGTTGAGCTGGAAGAGCTCAGGCCAGCGATCGCCACCACCTGGCCCGTAGACGCGTTCGGCGACCCTCCACAAGCTGTCGTAGATCCCGTTGTGCGGAAGCCGGATCTCATCGACGACACGCACGAGACCGGGCGGAGCAGGCTCCGCACGATCGACCACCACCCCAGTCGCCGCGGGCAGCACTGGGCCCGGCACCGCGGGTGCGACCGCCGCGATGGACATCGGCTCGTGGAAGCGCACATCTGGCCCAGTAACAGGTGTGGTTGCCAGCGCGCGGTTGGTCAGGAGGGTCAGCACAACGGCACCAATAAGGGTGCCGGCGAGTGCTTGCAACGGTCCTCGTGCCCGAGATGCTTCCCAGGTCATGCCGCGGAGAACATCGAAGATGGAGCGGAGGACGGCCAAGGCGAAGCCGAGCCAGGAGATCCAGCAGATGATCGCGAGCAGGTTGATGAAGAGTTGGCCGCTCATGGGGTTGAGCAACGTGGTCTGAGTCTCGCCCCACGTCGGCATGTGGTCGGGCAGTGGCCAGCCGACGAAGTGTGCCAGCGCCCAAGGCAGGCCGACTACGAGCGCGGACAACGCGACTAGCGCAAGCAGTCCTCGCACCACACGGGCGATAGCGAGCATGACGGACCTGCTCACCATCGTCGACTCGTGGGTCATGGCGTATCGATTTCCTGCGGCGCAACGGAATCAGCTGCGATTGCGGGCGCCGCGGACGGAATCACTGTTCGCCGCTTGCGCCTTCCTCGGTTCGGCTTGCGGGCGCTGACGATCTGTTCGAGGTCTGCGGAAGGGGTTTCAGTGAAGGCAGCCAGTTCGTCGATAGCGATCACGTCGTTGTTGTCCATGATCGCGTCACCGATCTGCTGGTCGATCTCGCTGAGCCGCTGGAGCACCGCGGTGCGCTCGTGCGTGAGCTCGCCGACGAGCAGGGCCGCTTTCGTTCGTCGCGCACTGCGGGCGGAGTCGGCTTCCTCAACACGGCGGGCGATGTCGTCAGTCGTTGCCATCTCCGTTTTCCTTCCTGCTATGAGATTCCGCGTTGCGGTTGTGCTTCCCCGCGGCCGGTGACCGTGATCGTGTCCACGGCGAAGAGGCTGAGAAGCTGGGAGCGTTGGTGGATCGTCACGGTCACGGTGACGGTGTTGTCAGTGACCGAGACCGATCCGGTGTGGTGTGACGCGGCAAGGTGGTTCTGGGCCGCGGCGGTGGCTCGGGCCGGTAGGAGTCGCAGGGTGCCGTCAGCTCGGTAGGCGGCCACGTCGATCTCCTGCGCTCCAGCACGTGCGGCTTCTTGTGCCTGCCCCATCGCGCGGACCTTCGCAGCGAGCCCAAGTCCGCCGTCGAGCACGAGGCCACCGAACGCGAACGCAGCTACCGCGATGGTGACCACGTAGGCAGTGACCTGGCCGCGTTGGTCAGCACGTAGTCGTTCGAACCTCTTCATGGCGCAGCTCCCGACGTCCCGCGCCAGGTGTCGACGACCGAGGAGAAGGTGCAGTTGAGAGTGCGGCTTCCGGGCACTCCAAGCCCTGACAGGTCACCGAGGTCGACGGTGCACGAGACCGTCGCGGTCACCGTGGAACCAGCCCGGAGTCCGGCTGTGTCGATCGCGACGGCCAAGGACCGGCAGGTGACGCCCGCTGCCGCGAGCGCCGAGGCAGCGGTCTCGTGGGCGGCAGCGGTGGCTTGGGCCGCCGTTCGAGCTGATGTTGCCGCTCGAACGGCCTGGTGTGCGACGTCGCTGATTCGTACCTGGGTGGTGGCCAGCCGGCCGCAGAACACCACGAACAACAGCAGGAGAACCAAGAGCGGCGCTCCCAGAGCGAGCTCGGCTGCGGCGGAGCCTCGTTCGTCTCGCAGTCGCGCTTCTACAGCGGGATTCATGGCGACACCGCCGGGGTGAACCTCTCGACCGGGCCGACGGCCTCGGCGTGCACCGCGAGAGACAGGAACGGAACCACGCTGACCGCCTTCCCGCGCACCTGGACGGAAGCCTGTGTTGGACTGCGTTGTGCGGAAACCGTTGCGCCACGCAGCGTTCGGTTACCGAGCTGTTCGAGGATCAGCTCCCCTGCTGCTGTACCGGCACCAGCGCTCCCGCCCAGGACACGGGTGGAGGACAAGCCCTGCGCTGCTGCGGTTTGTGCGATGTGGGCCGCGTGCATGTACAGCGCGAACTGCGCGATCAACAGGAACAGCAGGAACAGCAGCGGTGCGGTGATCGCGAGCTCGGCTGTACCGCTTCCTCGTTGATCGAGGCGAGCGCGCTGGATGAGCTTGAGCATGGTCATCGCCTACAACTCGATGCTGTTGGCCTTCTGGATGGCCTTGGCCACGATGACCGCCACGATCGCGATCGCCGCGGCCACCACTAGCGCGGTGGTCACGACAAACTCGGTCGAGTAGCCCCGGTCGTCGCGGCGGGCCCTCTCCAGACCGGCTTCGAAGTAGAGGACGAGAATCTGGATCTCGATGGACATGAACCTCTCCTAGCTGCGTTAAGTGGCTGATCGGGCCCTTTAGAGCCCTTCCAAGACGTTCAGGACTGCCGGGAAGCCGATGAAGATCAGGAACCCGGCGCAAAGCACGACTACCGGCACGCTCATTCGTTCGGTGGCCGCCTGTGCCTCGGCTTCGGTGAGGGCTAGTTCCCTCGTGCGGAGAGCTCCGGCTTTCGCTGCCAGGCTGGCGCGGACACGAGCGCCTTCGGTGCCGGCGAGGCTCACCGAGGCGGCGAGCTCTGTGAGCGGTCGCACGCCAAGCTCGGTGCCGAGCTGGCGCAGGGCGGCCCAAGGAGTGCTCCGGGTGAGCTTGGCGGTCATGAGGGCTCGACGGAGCTGTTCGAACGCCCAGCCTTTGCCGACTCCGACTGCCACGTTCAGCGCTCCGTCGACACCTGCTCCTCCCGCCAACAGGACCCGGATCAGGTTGAGATAGGCCGACAAGGCGTACCGGAACGTCGAACGGCGTCGTTCGGCTTCCCGACGAACGTGGACGTCGGGCAGGAAGAAGCCCCCGGATGCGAGCGAAACGCTTGCCAGGAAGGGGATCTGCCAGCCGAGCCCTGCGTCGGCGACCAACAGCACCAGCTGCACGAGCGGGGGCAGGAGGCTTCCGGTCACCGCGAGGGCAGCTTTCTCGGCCAGGTGGTCGTCAACGGCTTTGCCGACGACTGCGAGGTCACCTCGAAGCGCCTTGCTGGGCAGTCCGAGCGAGGACAGGGTGTTCACGAACGGCTTGCCGACAGCCGAGGCCCAGCCGTTGGAACCGTCAGAGAGGATCGGCGCAGGTGCGGGTTCAGCCTGCAGCTGGTCGACCAGCGCGCGTAGCGACGGCCGTGGAGGGAAGACGTATGCCGCGAGCATCCACAGCCCGATCCCGATTCCGGCTCCCCAGAGCGCCATGCTGATCATGTCGTCGCTCCCTTGCTGGTGGCCGCTTCGTCCACAACGGACTCAGGCGTGCGGATCGAGCGCAGTTCGGTGAGGAACCGGTCCGACTCGCGGAACCGCGAGATCTTCGTCATCCACGCGAACGCCGTGGCGAACAGCGCGCCGACGAGCAAGAGCGCGAACTGGCCGACCGGGGAGTCGAACGGGCGGAGGTAGTCGCGGTTGAACAGCACAAGGCCGGCTGCGAACACGAGCGTCGTGACGACGATGAGCCGCACGCTGGTCCGGCTGCGAGCGCGCCCGGCATCCACGCGCATCCGCATCGTCGCCTGCTCCCGTGCCTCGACAGCGAGCTCGCCGAGCAGGTCCGCGAGCTGGCGGGCCTGGTGGTCGGAAGCCAGCACGAGTGCGGAGATGACCAGGTCCGCAGTCGGGTCGCGCAGTTGCTCGGCGAGTTCACGAAGTCCCGGTGCCAGGCGCTCGCCGCGTTCCAGCCTCATCGCGAGGGCCGTGATCTCGTCCCGGATCGGCTCCGGGCAGGTGGACGCGGTGGCGATGATCGCCTGTTCCAGACCAGCCGCGGCCATGAGCGTGTCGCGGAGCATCTCCGTCCAGCCGGCGATCGCCTCAATGCGTTCGAGCTGCCGTTGGTGGTCGACGTTCGACGCCAGAATCCGCGGAAGACCGAGCACCGCGGCTGCACACAGGGCGGCGCCCACCACCCAGCCGGTGAACATCCCCACCCCGATGCCGACGAGCAGCACGACGGCGAGACGACCGACGACCTTCCGGTCGAGGTGCATTGCAAGAGCGGCCGGTCGTGCCTCGCCTTCGGGCTGGCCGCGCAGGCCGATGACGACGAGCAGGACGCCGGTAGCGGCGCCGGCACCGAGCAGGGCGAACAGCAGCGTGGTCGTGGTCATGGCGTCCACCAGCCGTCACGCCGGTCGCACAGCTCGGGGTCGTAGCCCGCCTCGACGAGCAGTTCGACGGTGTCGGTTCGCAACGGCGCGGCTGGGACCGCGCGTCGGTCCGGGCCTGGGCGCCAGCACTCGTTGCTGATGATCTGCGCCCCTTCGGCCCCGACCACCTCCCGTACTGACGACACGACGCGCTTGCCGTCGTCGCCACGCGGCTTGTCCAGGTGCACGACGAAGTGAAGCGCCGAGGCGACGAGCAGGTTGGTCGCCTCGATCGGCAGCCGCTCGAGCCCTTGGACGGCGTAGGCGGCGAGCTTGGCGAACGCGCCCTGGCTGGAGCTGGAGTGCAGGGTGCCCATCGAGCCGTCGTTGCCCATGGACATCGCGTTGGTCAGCGGGATGACCTCGGGGCCGCGAACCTCTCCGACGATCACGCGGTCCGGGCTCATCCGCAGCGACTGCCACACCAGGTCCGACATCGAGATCCCGCCCTGGCCCTCGATGTTCGGCTCGCGGGCTTGCAGCGCCACGACGTCCGGATGGAGATCTGGGTCCCCGCCCAAGCCGAGTTCGAAGACATCCTCGACGGTGACGAGCCGCTCCCACGACGGGATGGCCGAGGCCAGGCCGCGCAGCATCGTGGTCTTGCCGATCGACGTGCCGCCGGTGACCAGAACGTTGCGACGGGCACGCACGAGAGCGGACAGGAAGCTCTCCAGCGCCAGATCAATGGTTCCGAGCTCGCGCAGCTCCGCGAGATCCACCGTGGAGAAGCGATGGCGGCGGATCGAGACCGACGGGCGCGCGGTGACGGCCATGACCGCGGAGACCCGTTCGCCGCCGGGTAGCTGGAAGTTCACGATCGGCGAGCCGCGGTCGAACCTGCGTTCCTCCACACCAGACCGGGTAGCCAGGTCTCGGATGAGCTCGATCAGCTCGGTGTCTGACCCGACCACCGGCGGCAAGCGCTTGCGGCTGCCATCGGCGCACCTGACGAAGACGCGCTCGCCGTTGATGTTGATGTTCTCGATCTCGTGGTCGGCCAGCAGCGGCTCCAGACCCGCCAGCCCGAAGACTTCGTCCAGCACCTGTTTGATCAGGCGCAGCTCCACGTCGGGCGTGACCAGCATGCCGCCGGCCGCGGTGTTGTGGAGTTCCGCGCGAGCGTGTGCCTCAGCAGCGTCGGTGAGGATCGCTTCCGCGAAACGCCGACGGTCCTGCGCAGTCATCGGCGGTCGTCCAGCGGCTTCATCGCCATTGATGCGCTGGCCGAGCTGCTCAGTGAGCGCGCTGCGCAGGTGATCGCGCAGCCGCTGCACCGCTGCCGCCTCTCCGGCGACGTGGTGAGGCAGGTCGGACGGCCCGGCCAGGCTGGTGCCGTTGAGATTCGGCGAGGTCATGACGAAGCTCCGTCTCGGTGGGCCACAACGGGCTGCAGCGCGGCAAACGGCGCCAAGTGGCGGGCGGGTTCTCGCGGCTGTGGCACGGTGGCGTTCAAACGCGCGTGCAGACTCAGTGCGAGCTTGAAAGCGGCTCTGCCGAGAGCGGACTTCTTCGGTCCGTTCCTGCCGTCTCCCTGACCGCACAGAGCTTCCGCACCCTTCACGTCGTGCGGGATGTGTGCCATCACCGGGACGCGCAGCTCCTGGCACACCTGGTTCAAGCTGAGGCCTCCCCCGACCAACACCAGGCAAGGCCGTGGCGACCACTGCTGAGCGGCCTGGAGCTTCAGCGCGACACGGGCGAGTTCCTCCTCCCGCGGACGGACGACAAGCAGCATCGCGTCAGCGCTGCGGATGACCGACAGCGACGGAGAAGCCGGGTCTACTCGCCCGCAGTCGGCGATCACGACGGTGTCCGGCCGATCACCAGTGCGCCGCAATGGCGATGGCGGGCCTGTCGCCAGCAGGCTCAGTGCTGCGCGAGCTTGCTCAGCTCCGACAGGTCCAGGGACCACTCGAAGTCCGCCGGGGAGGAACTGAGCGTGCTGGACGAGCTGGTCCGGGTCGAGGTTGCCACGGGTCCGGGTCGAGGCGGCCAAGCCGACCAAGGTCGGCTCGGGGCTCAGCCGGAATCTGGTGAGCAGGTCACCTCCGGCAGGGTCGGCCTCGACGACGACCGGGACCTCAGGACCAGGCCAGCGGGCGCCGAGCGCCACGGCGAGCGTGGTTACGCCCGGAGAGGCTTTCAAGGAGCTGACGGCGATGAGCATCAGCGGTTCCCTCCTGCGATCGCGAGCAGACTCACCTGGCCAGCCGGCGCCAGCAGCAGCGCCCGACCGTCTGTTTCGGACATTCGCAGCGAGACGACGGTGGTCTGCTCGTTCTCGCGTCCCGAGACGCCGAGCACCACCGCGGTCCAAGACTTCGCGGCCACGTCCGGTGTTCCTTGTCCTGTCGCCAGCAGAACGGCCACGGTCGTGCCTGCCGACAGGTCGGGAGGAAACTGCCCAGGCTTGAGCCCGACCGCGGCGATCGCTTTGCCCTGCTCGGGAATCTGCGGAGCGCCGAGCATCGACCGCGTCACCAGGGTCCCCTCGGGCAGGCTGTAGGCGAGAGGCTGCCCGACGGTCGTCGGTGCGGCCGAAGCAACGATCACGTCCATCCCGACGTCGACCGCGACGGCGATTGGGCGAAGGTCCTGCGCGGCCAGGACTTGGCCTGCCGTGACAGGCCGTGACAGGGCGAGAACGCTCTCCCTGTCTCCCAGCTCGGTTGCGAGCACCGCTCCTCCGAAGCCACAGGCAGGAATCAGCACGAGTCCCAGCAGCAGATGTGGAATCCGACGGCGGCGGCCGGTCCATCGCTTACGTGTCTTGCCGTCGCGTGCGACCCACGTCGAGGTCTGGGACGGCGTTTTGGTGTTGGTCGCGGTCATTTTCGGGCCCCCTTTTTGGCATGGCTCCATCGAGACACGTCGGTTGAGCAGTTCGACGTGCCTTGAACTAGCGGATGTTTTTGACGAGCTGAAAAGCGAAGGGATCAGCCGGTCGTGATCCCCTGGCTCTCGGCCACGCGGAACGAAGCCGAGGCGGTGGTCGACAGGTTCGGGAACGTCCCGCTCTGTCCCGCGCCGGACCAGGTCACGGTCCACTGCACCTTCACGCTCACCAGGAAGGCTTGCGCCGGCCGCCCAGCTGAGGAGGACCTGTACGTGTGCCCGCAGTCGGGTGAGGCGCTCTTCGGGTCACCTCCGGCAGAGAACGGCGTTCCCGAGCTGGTGCACGTCACCGAGCTGCCGTCGCCCATCGACCAGGTGGCGGACTGAGGCTTCGCGGTGGCCGTGACCGACACACCTGGCACAGACGCCCTGGCCGAGATGTCGCCCCAGCTGTCCCGGTCCAGCCACATCCAGGTGGGCAGGTTGACCAGCTGCTCTCCAGCCGGGTTCGCGCGGATCTTCGGCATGGGCAGCCGCAACCGCTTGCGTGCCATCTCCGCGACCTGCTCCGGGCTGGGCGGCGGAGCGTCAGCACCTGCTGGAACCCAGATCGGACCGCGGGAGTCCGGGTCCTTCCCGTCCGGGGAGCACAGCAGCATGAACCACCCGCCGGGCTCCTTCGGCGTCTCCTGACCGGGTCCTGGTCCAGCGGGCACGTACCGGCAGCCGAGCAGTTTGTCGTCGCCGTTCTGTTCCTGGCCGCCCACCGGGCGCTGACCGTGACTCGTCGAACCGTCCGGGCGTCCTCCAGCCGAGACCTGGCACCAAGGCGACGACTCCTGAGCGCAAGTGGTTACGCCCCAGGCATCATCCGCAACCACAGGTGGTGAAGCGACAAGAAGAAGCGCTACCGCGAGTGCCACGGGAACGATTGTTCGTCGCATCGCTCAACAACTCCCGATCTCGTGGACGGCGTAGTCCGAGACCTTCCACGTGCCGTCCGGCTGCTTGTCGACCGCGGCCTTGATGAGCCGCCGTCCGCCCGGTACGTCGTCGGCGAGCAGGTCGCTGTCCTTGCGGTACTTGAGCCAGTTCGTCGAGTCTCCGCAGTCGGTGATCACGACCCTCGTCGGGACGTCCGCCGGCTGCGCGTCCGACACCTTCGGGTCGAGGATCGGTTTTCCCTTGCTCACCAGGCCTTTCTCCCGATCCGACCGCAGACTTCGTTTCAGCTTGTCCAATGCAGCGCCAGCCGCGTGCTGCCCGAGCAGCTGTGAGTCCGGGTCCGCAGTGGTTCCCGCATCGGCGAAGCCCTCCCACATCCCTCGGTAGGCGCTGCCCGCGTTCGTACGCGCCAGCTCGGCCGGCTTCGCTACGGAGGTCGTCTCGGTCGGCGAGGTGGACGGCGCAGGTCCTCGGTCGCATGCGCTCGCCGCTACCAGCACGCCGCCAAGCGCGAACAACGTCGTGGTCTTCTTCATCGCGGCCTCCATGTCGGCACAGTGGAAGTTGGCGTCGAGGTGGCCTCGTTTGGGGGCACGGAGACCACCTCGACTCGGACGCCCGGAGTAAATGTGACTTCCGGGCGGAGTTCTTCGGCGTGCGCGAGCAGCACGATGAACACGAAAGTCGCGCAGGCACGGTGAAGCGCTCTTGGCGCTTCGTAGGCGATGACGGGATCGGTTTCCGCGAACGGCAGGCACATCACGCAGCCTCCGTCAGGCCTGCAACATCACGTAGACGGCTCCGCTGAGGAGTGCCGGCCCGAGCGCTACTGGATCGTGACGACCAACCCGCTTCGCCACGAGCAGCATTCGCATGACGATCCAGACCAGCAGCAAGCCCACGGCGAGTCCTAAAACGACACACATCCAGCCGCACCAACCCAGGTACAGCGCCAAGGCCGCGGTAAGCGTGACGTCGCCGAACCCGAGCTCGGCAGCAAACCTCTGGTAGAGAGCCAATCCGGCCATGAACACGACGACGCTGGCAACTCCCGCTCGAAGCAGCGGCGCGAAGTCGCGCTGCGACAAAGCCTCGGCACTGATCAACACCAGGCCGCCGAAGAACAACGCGCCGACGACCTTGTGCGGCAGGAGATGACGGATCCAATCGACCAAGGCGAGCACAGTTCCCACGATCAGCAGCCACGCCATTGGCTCCGCAGGCCGCGGTGCCACCAGCGCTACATAGGTCAGCGAGGAACCCAGAAACAGGCTCGCAGCAAGGGAAGTGGTCTTCGCGGGCCAGCTGCCCCACGGCCAGGACACCGGCTCGCACCGCGTGATCGAGCAGGCGGTGAGCACCACCAGCGGCCCCGAGGCCAAGCCGAGCAGACTGTAGGACAACGCGAGCATCACGCCCTCCAGTTGAAAGTCCGAAGGGGGTGATCAACGCCGGCAGGTGCAACAACACGTTGCGGAGCAGCAGAAGATGGTTGCTGGTAGCGGATGGTCGCCGAGACATCGTGATCCCCGATCGCGTTCGAGGCCAGCCCAGGACTGCCTCACGTCTGCGTTTCAGGGATCAGCTCGATAGCGACAAAGCCAACCCAATCGGAATAGTCCGATTGGCCTAGCGTAAGCAGTGACGGCGATCACGTCAACCGGTATCGCCGAACCTGCTCGTCACTGACCGCGGCGGCGCCCGAGCAACCGTTCCGCAAATGGCATCAGATCTTGGTAGTGGCCGCCGGCAAGACGAGCGAGGACAGCCACCATGCGCGCGTCGGCCCCCACGAAGACTCGCGCACGGCGACGTTCAGCTCCACTTAGGACGATCAGCGCCGCCTCCTCCGGTTCGGTGCGGGCGACCTTCTTCTCGAAGCCCCTGACAACGGCGTCCCGGTTCTCTGCGGCCGCGAAGGTTCCGTTGCTGACGATCGAGGTCCGCACACCGCCAGGGAACACGCATGTCACCGAGATCCCGCTGCCGGCATCGGCGAGCTCCTGGCGCAACGCCTCGCTGAAGCCGCGGACCGCGAACTTCGACGAGTTGTACGCGGTGTACTTCGAGGTCGCCACGAGGCCGAACGCGCTCGAAAACGTGACGACCCGGCCGCCCGTCGACCTGAGGATGAACGGGAGGTGTGCCTTGACGGTGTACATCAGCCCCTGCCAGTTCACCGCCATGACGCGCTCGATGTCGGCGACGTCGGAGTCGAGCAGGCTGCCCCGGTGGATGACTCCGGCTGCCGCGAACACCGAGTCGACCCCGCCCAACTCGGACTCGGCCACCTCCGCCGCGGCCCGCAGCCCTTCCCAGTCCGTCACGTCAACGACCTGCGCAAGCGCTCGCGCCCCGATCGCCTCGCAACGGCGGGCCGTCTCCTCCAGTCCAGCGGCATCGCGATCGAGCAGCGAGAGTCGAGCTCCACGTCGGGCGAGCTCAACGGCAAGTGCGCGACCGATTCCCGCACCAGCGCCGGTGATCACCGAGACCTTGTCCTCGAAACAGCTCAAGATCCAGCACCTTCCCCGTGGCCGGCAACTCAGCCGACCTTCCCACGTTCGGACAGGGTCAGGGTGACGAGCGCGGCGGTGGTGTGCTGGTCCAACGCCATGAGCGCTGCGGAGACGTTCGTCGTCATCCAGCCGCCGTCCTCCGCTCGAAGCCGCAGCACCCCCTTGGCCCGGCCACTCGAAGCCAGCTCGTCGGAGAGCCCGAGCGCGGTGCGCAGGTCCTCGCGGTGGATGCCGGGGCGATGCGACGTGCCAAGGGTCCACGCGACGCCGGGCATGGGGTTGTCGACCCACTTCAGGAGTCGCATCGTGCGGAGGTCGACGATCGCCCGCCAACGCCCCGGTCTGGCCTCGGCCGCGAGGACCTGCTGAGCGAGCAGGACCGGCATGGGTGGCGGCGCAGCCGGCACGGCCTCGGCAGGCCCGATGTCGTAGGTGATCCCGCGAACGACGAGCTCGACCCGGCCACCTGGAGTCTGCGCCTCCACACACCGGCACGCGAAGCGCACCGCGCGCCTGACCCCGTCATCCCGGTTCACGGTCCAGGTGGCCAGGTGCTCCGCACCCGCGGTCGCGTTGACTATGAGCGCCAGCGCCTTCGACTCGTCCGAGTTGGTCTGGAGCCGCTGGTAGGCGAAGAGCTCAGCCAGGTCATGCTCGTTTCGCCACCTGTCCGCCCGCGTCCCGTAGAGCCGCAGCAAGTCGTCGGACCTGCTGCTGACGTGTCGCGCGAGGTTGATGTGCCAGGCGCCGGCGGCAGGCCGCGGCGGCGGATCTTCGCCCAGCGGCCCCACCCACAGCTGGACGCCGTGGACAGCCTCACCGCCATAAGCGAGCAGCGGGTAGGCGATCACTCGACGTTTGCCCGTCGTTGATCGCGCCTCGACCCGCTCGCGCCCTATGACCACTCGTGCGATCGCGCCTAGCACGTCTGGGAGAAATGGCCCCCGTCCGAGCACTGAGTGAACCGACACCATGTTCTTCGGGTTGTTCCCGACCGCGAGCACCGTCGGCTCCTGCCGAACCCCGCCAAATGTCTCGACCAACAGCCAGTCAGCCGCCATCGCTCCGTCCCCCCGGTCGAAGATTGGCCTGCTCAGGCAGGCTAACTCCGCCAACCGGGCTTCGCTTGGAGCTTCTCCAAGAAGCTGACGCTGCGACTCTCAGTTCATTCAGTTGAGTGAATCACTTAGTTGGGAGCATCCAACTTCTACCCAGGCAGGGCTGTCGACACTGACCCAGCGGGGCTGGCTTCGGCGAAGGCCCTCCACAGGAGGTTGAGTGGGTGGTCCGCGGCGTAGCGAACGCGCTCGCCCTTGCGCGCGAAGATCCCGGTGACGATTTCAAGAGCGGGTTCGTAGTCGTCTGCCAGCTCGATCTTGCGAAGGCCACGGCCAGGCAGCCGACCTTCGAGGACCGCGTCAGCAACTCGTTCGGTCGTGATCATGCAGCCGTGCAGCAGCTCGGCGTTGAGCAGGTTCAGACCGTAGTTGAGGGAGTCGATGTCGGCGATGACGTCGAGTTTGCCGCGGTAGTCGGGGCCGTACCAGCGGCCGAGGAACTGAGCCAGAAGGCCCGCCGTCGGGGCGAGCAACGGCAGGCTGGGCAGTTTGCCAACGGACACCGGGGTGTCCGGCAGCTCGCGCGTGGTGAGGTTGGTGAGCAGCGCGACTCCTTCTCGGTGCCATTCGAGGAAGTCGTAGTCGAGCTGGGGCGGCTGTCCCACGAGGGCCGAGAAGCTGCCGCAGACCATGTCGACCTTCTTCGCGTCGAGCTTGCGCCATAGATCGCGGGTGCGGACGTGCTCGATGTTGAGCTGGATTCCGCGGCGCTCGAAGTCCTCTCGCAGCCCTGGCCACACAGCTCCGAGGAACTCGACGGTGAACTCGGTGGTGCCGAAGGTGACGGTGGAACCAAGCCGTCGTCGGCTGCGGTGCAGGCTGTCCGTCCACGAGGCCAGAGTCTGAATCGCCAGCTCGACCACCTCCTCGCCTGACTGCGTGAAGAGGAAGTCCTTACCCCGCCCCTGTTTCACCACGAGCGCCTCGCCGACGAGACGGGTCGCCGCGCGGTTGAGGTTGTCGATCTGCTTCTGCACGCTGGATTGCTCGCGTCCCAGAACGCGCGCCGCGCGCTGAGCCGTGCCGGTCGTGTGCACGACGGCGAGGGTGCGGAGCTGATCGAGACTGACGTCGAGCATCTCTGGCGGGCACATCAGCAACGTCGCCAGCAGTTCCTCAACATCGACTTCGTCTCCGGTGTCGGGCACCGTCACCTCCGGGTTTCAGCGGACCGAGGAACACGGCCTGACGTGCGTGTTGTCCGGTCAAACAATTGAGTTGTTGCTGTTCGCAGTTGTACTCGAACTATCCAAAAGATGTCCACTCGGACATCTAAAGTCGCTCTACTGTACTTCCGAACATCTATTCGGGGTGCTCGATCCAGCACTCGATCATCAGCAGCATTGGCGTGTCGCCTGCTGCGGACGAGGAGGTTCACCATGACCGGGACCCGAAGCATCGCCGAGGCCGCGCTTGCCAGCTCCTGTTACTTCCGGACCACAGTGGACAGTCCGAACCGCAAGGCTCTGGTGCAGATCAACGAGGACTGCAACCTGCGCTGCGCCCATTGCTTCGTGTCTGCGACCCGCGTCGGCAAACAGATGCCGCTGGACAAGATCGTGGCCAATGTGATCCCTCAGCTGGCAGAAGCCCGAGTCGAAAGGGTCACGCTCACCGGCGGCGAACCGACGATCCACCCTGACTTCATGGCGATCGTGCGCGCCTTTCGCTCGGCTGGCATGGACGTCGGGATCTGCACGAACGCCACCACCCTCGCTGACGAACAGATCACCGAGCTCGCCGAACTCGACGTGCACTGCAACGTCTCTCTCGACGGATTCGCCGCCAGCTCGCACGGGAAGTTTCGCGGCGATCGAGGCAGCTTCGACGTCACGGTCGCCACCGTGAAGAAGCTGGGTGAGGCCGGGATCCTCCAAGGCCTGCTGTGCACGCCGAACTCCTTGGCACAGAACGAGGAGTACGCCGCTCTGTGCGAGTTCGCCCGCGCCAACGGAGCGCGCTACGTCCTGCTCAACCCGCTGGGCAGCATGGGCCGGGGCGTCAAGTCACAGGAGCGGCTCGCGAAGACGACGATGCACATGCAGGAGATACATGCGTTGACCGAGCCGTTCGCCGGTCCGGATCTCGACATCGCGCACATCCGCTTCCCGAACACCGCCGGCAAGCCGCTCTCGGGCTGCGAGGCTGGAACGATCATCTACGTGTTCACGCCAGGGGAGGTAACGGTGTGCCCGTACCTGGTGTTCGCTGCCAGAACACCAGCGTCCCAGCACGCCGACACCGAGTTCATCGTCGGGAACGTCTTCACCGACACGGACATCGCTCGCCGTCTGGACAACTACCGATTCCACGACCGCTATCAGGTCGGCACCAACAGCACCTGCGGCTCGTGCTCAATGGCGTCCGGCTGCGGAAAGGGCTGCCCTGCCGCGGTCGTCGCGTCCGGCGGACGAATCGGCGATGTCGATGCGGAGCAGTGCCCGGTCACGACGACTGGTCAGGTTTCGGCGGAACGTCGGCTGCTGCCGCTGATGCCGGCATGACCACCCTCCTGGACGAGCCTCGGCGATTGCCGGGAACGCTGATCACGCTGGACGGCCCTGGCGGTGCGGGTAAGTCCACCGCAGCGAAGCTGATCGCCGACGCTTTGGCCGCCCAAGGTCTCCCGGTACACCTCACCGCGCAGCCTTCGCGCGCTCCGCTGGGCGAACTCGCGCGGTACGGCACGGATACCTATCAGGGAATGGCTCTGGCCTGCCTGTGCGCGGCTGACCGCCACCAGCAGCTCGATGCTGAGATCAAGCCCGCGCTGCGGGAGGGACAGGTGGTCGTCTGCGATCGCTACGTCGCCTCCTCCATCGTCCTGCAGGGGCTCGACGGCCTGTCCGCCGAGACCGTGTGGCAGCTCAACCGCGGGATCTACCGACCGGACCTCTCCGTCGTCCTTAACGGCGACCCCGCCGTGATCGACCATCGACTCCGGGCACGCGGCGGACACAGCCGCTTCGAACGCGCCGAAGACAACAGCGACATGGAGTCCGGGCTCTACGCTCACGCGGTCGTGGACCTGCAGGACAAAGGGTGGCCCGTCGAAGTGTTGGACTGCACCTCCGACGATGCGGCCACGATCGCGGCGAGGATCCTGTCCCTCGTTCACCACGTGCTTGAGGAGAAGATCGCGGTATGTCCCTGAGCCTGCTCACCGTCAACGTCGGGGCCCCGTCCGTCGAGCGCGCTCAACGGCAACTGCGGTGGCTCGCAGCACGTCCCGAGGACGTCCTGGTCCTGACCGAGACCAAAGCCACCGCAGGCAGTGAGTTCCTAGCGAAGACCTTCGCGAACGCCGGGTACTCGGTGACCTTCCCCGAGCACGCCCCAGGCGAGCTCGGCGTGATGATCATCAGCAAGATCAGTACAACGCTCGATCCACTTGGCGCAGCGCTGGACTACCTGCCCGCCCGCGCCGCCGGCGTCGTCATCGACACCGATCAGGGCCAACTCCGCGTCATCGGCGCCTACGTGCCGTCCCGAGACGCCACCGAGGAGAAGACCGAGCGCAAGAAGACCTGGATCGTCCGGTTCCACGAAGCGCTGAACCGGACGGCGTCGAACACACCGGTGTTGCTAATCGGCGACCTCAACGTGCTCGAACCCGATCACCAGCCCGCCCACCGCGGCCAGTTCGCACCATTCGAGTACGACTTCTACACGGACCTCACCGAACGGCACGGCCTCGCCGACCTGTTCCGACAACTGCACCCTGACCAGGTCGAACACAGCTGGGCCCGCCGCCCCGAACTCGGCTACCGCTACGACCACGCCCACGGGTCGCCAGCCCTCGTCGACCAGCTCGTGACGTGCGAATACGTCCACGAGACCAGAGAAAACACCGACGACGGCACCCGCCTCACCGATCACTCGGGACTCGCCGTCCGGTTTGGGCTGAGCGCAAACCGAACGCTAACGTCTGACCCCGCCAAGGCGGTCGACGCGCTCACCGAACCGGAGCCGACGCTCTTCTGATCTCCGGTACCCACTCGCGCAGGCTGCCGCCCGCCAGCCGACCGCGAGGAATGCCTGCCGGATGTCCGCCACCGTCACCACCCCACGAATCGGCGCACGGGTGCTGCTGCTCGACGCCGACGACCGCGTGCTACTCATCCACGCCTGCGACCCGCAGGACCGCGGCCACGACTGGTGGGAGCTTCCGGGCGGCGGCATCGACGAGGGCGAGAAGCCTGAAGATGCCGCTCGCCGAGAGGTAGCGGAGGAGACCGGACTCGTACTTCCGACGCTGGGACGCAAGCTGTGGGTCCGGGAGTCCCGCTTCCACTACAAGGGCCGCGACCATCACCGTGTCGACCACGTGTTCTTCTGTCGCATCACGGACACGGCGCCGAAGGTCGCGCTCAAGCCCACCGAGAACGAAAAGGCCGGCCTGATCGAGCGGCGCTGGTGGTCTGCCGCCGACCTGCGCGCCTCCACCGCCAAGCTGCTTCCGGCCACGCTCTCCGTTCTGGTGGACGACCTCTTGGCGGGCACCTTCAGCGCATCGCCGCTCAGCCTGTCCGACTGACCCTCAGAGAATGAACCACCTGGAGCTCGGGTCGTCGTCCAGCTGCGCGATGCGCCGATGCACCTCCTCGGCCTGCGGACTCCCCACGGCCGACTTCCGAGCGTTCGTCGTGATCATCCTCAGCTCACGCAGGTCCCTGAACGTGCTGTAGCCGGACCATTCGCGGACGTCACGTCCGTAGCGCTCGCAGAACTCGTCGTACTCGGTGTGCGCGAACCCGAACCTGCGGCAGTGGACCTCGATCGTCACGAGATCCCACTCCACGGGGCCGAACACTGCACTCTCCCAGTCGATGAGGACCGCCACCTGAACATCGTTGTCCCATAACGTGTTTCGGTGCTGCGGATCGCCGTGGATGAGGTGATCCCGAGTCGCATCAACGTGCTTGAGCCGGAGGCGAAGAGCTTCGAGCCGCTCTTCCAGCAGCGCCCGTTCGCCATCCGAGAGCAGCGCGCTGGTCTCGATCGAGCGCCGGATCGCACCTGGAGCGTCGAGCCGCGGCAGCTCGAACGGCACATTCTCCAAGCCGTGCAAGGACAACAGCGGTTCCGCGATTTCCCAGGCGGTGATCGCTCGGTCTTGCGGAAGAAACCGCCACAGGGTGACCGCACAACCAGCGATCTGAAGCGGCAGTTCAATGTCGAGAAGCGTGGCCGTGGGAACCCGGGACGCTGTCAGCCAGCGCACCAACTTGACCACGTCTTCGGTGTGCAGGATGCCCGGACGAACGACCTTGATGACCACCGGCGCTGTGGCCAGCAGGTACACCGCGTTCGTCTGGTGTCTCAACAACGTCATGCCTGCGGGATCGAGGCCTGCACGACGGCATGCCTCGATCGCGACGGGTCTTGTGCGGTCCGGGGTGAACGTGGATTCGGTGAGGTTCGGCAGGTTGCTGATTGCCACCGGCGTCAACCATCGCCCTTCGTCGCTCCTACGAGCTGGCGGAGTTCGGTGACCGTCGGACGTTCCCACCTCTGCGTCGGGATCGCCTGTACGACGTCGGTGGCGCGCCTGAGCACGATGCGAGTGCGGTGCTCGTCCGGCAGGCTGCACAGGGTCTCGACTGCCAGCGAGCACGCGTCGTCGATGTCGCCGTCAACAGCCTCGCCGACCGCTTGGTCGAGCCTGATTAGGGCGGGGTCGATCACGAGCGTCGGATCGCTGCGGTAGCGCTCCAGCGCTTCTTGCTGCACGTGGCGTGCCCGCGAGAATTCACCCATGTAGGTGAGCGTGCCGGACAAGTACAGCAGCAGGCGCTTGTCGTTGAACTCGAAGGCGGCATCCGTGGAGCGGAAGTCGAGTTGGTCGACTATCCGCTGAGCGGTGGCCATGGCGCGCTCTGCGCCCTCGGCATCGCCGAGTCGGGCAAGGGCACGACCTTCAGCTGCAGCAGCAAGAGCGTTGGCGCTGCACACAATTCCGGTAGAGAGCGCCTGGGCTTCCCTCGCCAAGGACACCGTGCGATCGAGACGTCCGTAGTAGTACGGCAGCATCGCCTCCTGTGCCCGGACCTGAGCACGCAGCTGACCATCCGTGGTGTCGTCAGCAGCAAGACGAGCGGTGCCGTACCAGTAGCGCGCTCGATTGGTGTCTCCGAGCTTCATCAGGGCGTCGGCGCTCAACAGCGCCAGCACGGCCGTCGCCGTGGACAACCGTGCCTGCACGCGGGCTGACTGCCGATCGTCTGCGAGCTGATCCACCTCAAGCAGCTCGGGCATCAGCTCGTCGAGCATCTCAGCGGGCGGCGTATGGGTGTAGCTCTCGATCCGGTCCGCAACCCGTTCCTCGATCTGCGCCAGGCGTTCCATTGAACCGAGCCCTTTCGACAGCGTTCGGTCAACACGTTCACGCGTGCGGTCGATCCGTGCAAAGAGGTCGCCGTGGGATGCCGGACGTGCGGGCCAGACGATCGAGACTTCGGCGGTAGGCAGCTCTTCAGACGAGGCGAGCAAGCTGTTCAGCTCGCTGAGGGAGATCTCCAGAGCAGCGGCGAGGGCGATGCGGTGGTCGGCTTGCGGCATGTCCGTGCCCCGCCAGCGCGAGACCGTCGACCGGTCGACGCGGACCTTCGCCGCCAACGAGTCGATCGTGTAGCCGGCGTCTTCGCACGCCTTGATGAACTTCTCTCGCTTAGCGCTCATCGGCCCACCTCCCGTCATCCCCCAACCTACGGTAGCGGATACGCGTTCTTGCAGGTCAACACCCACATGCATATGAAATGCGTACGAACTGCGACCACTTTGCGCACTGAATGCTCTGTTCGAATGACGTCGCTCCCACTTTCCTGGAAAAACACACCTGGCAGCGGATGAACTCTCGTCGATCTGCCGGTGACCCACGTGAGGGCAGGTGGTGAACGTGACCAAGCGAAAGGCGTCACCGAACGTCGCCAAGGCGGCGCGAGAGGCACCCAGCGGAGAAGACAAGGTGGTGGCAGTCGTCGTCGAATTGAAGCTGTCACAGGCCAAAGTCCTCGCGAGGGCGGCTGTCGTGGTCACATCCGCTTTGGACTGCAGGGAGGTCAACGCCGCGGAACAGGGGCTGCTCGTGTTTCGCGGAGCCGTCGCCAGAGCCCTTGATCGAGACCGGACGTGCGAGTCGCCGAAGCAGCTGCAGTCGCTCGGTCAGCCTCACAAGCGCGCGAGCTGATCGGCCGAAGGTGACCAACGATGAGCAACCAGGTCCTGTTCAGGGAGTTGCGGCAGCGCCTCACCGATCACCTTGATCTCGTGTCGAGGGTCGCGGTCGAGGGTGACGCCGCATCCGTCGTCCCGATGATGCAACGGGAGGTTCCCCGGCTCGTGGCAGCACTTCACGCGTTTGTGGACGAGCACACCGCCGATGAGAACGGCGACTGCAGGAAGTGCCGCAGCGGACCGTTCTGGCGCAGAACGCCTGCACCATGCCGAATGCTGCTGACGGTCCATCTCGCTGTTGGCGCGGCCGAAGCCACAACGCGAGACCGCGTGTTGTGGAGCGCCCGCAGGCGACACCGGCTGCCGGAGCCCTCAAGGAACTGACCAAGTTTGATCTTTTCGCACCAGCACAAGGAATGCGCATGCCAAAGAGGTACTCCACCGCGCGTGGACGGGAGTTCGGCGCTGGCGTTCGAGCGGCGATCGGGCGTACGGCGATGACGTCGCGCGAGGTCGCCGAGAAGCTGAAGTGGCAAGAGGCCAAGGTCTCGGACATGGTGAACGGCAAGGGTGGAGTCAGCCTCCTCGACATCACGTTGCTGCTCGGCTTCTGCCAGAGCCCGGCAGATGAGCGCGAGCACTTGCTTGCGCTCTACCCCGAAACTCATCGTGAAGGCTGGTTGCAGGAGCACGGCAAGTGCACGCCGATACGGCCTCACACCGTGTGCAGCAACCTTGCGGCAGCCAAATCATTGGTCGGTTGGCAGCCGCACGTGATACCGACCTTCCTCCGTACGACTGCGTACATGTGCGCACTGTTGACCTCGTCCGCCACCGTGCAGTCAGAAGAGTTCAAGGATCGGCTCGGCGCGATGCAGGAGCTGCAGCAGTTGCCTGTCAGAGGTCTCGACTGCACGTTCTACATCCACGAGCTCGCGCTCGATCTTCAGGTCGGCGAGCTCGAAGTACATGTCGATCAGTTGCTGCATCTCCTGGTTCTGTCCAACCGCAAGCGGATCAAGATCCACGTGGTGCCGACATCCGCGGGAGCACACGCCGGCGTGGCCGGGCCGTTCACACACCTGTCCTTCACGAAGTACGAGTCGCTGGTGCTCCTGGAGCCCGAGAACTCCAGCATCTTCATCGAGCAGCCGGAAGCGGTTGCGGGCTACGAGTCGGTCATTGAAGCGCTCAGCAAGACCAGCCTGGACGAAGCCGAGTCGAGGGCCTTGATCAGCGTCTGCACCGCACGCCTCAAAGAGCGTCTAGGCGATCCCTTTCCATCGTCATAGGCGAGGAAGTCCCTCGCCGTTCTCCCAGCACGGAAGCGAGCAAGCAGTGACAGCAGTTGGAACACACGAGCTGACCGAAGCATCCGCCGAAGCCGTGGCGACGCAACTGAAGAACGCGATCGAGCGGGGGTTTCGCGAAGACCCCAAGCTCCGCCGAGCGGTCCAGCGCGAAGTCGACTCCAACGTCGGCTTCGGACCGCCGTACCTCTCGCTCCCCTTCTCGCTGGTGGTTCTCGCCGTACTCCTGATCAGCGGATTCGGCGGGTTCCTGACGGCTGCGTCGGCGCGAAGCTGGTGGTTGTGCGTGCTTTTCGGAGTGCTCACGACCCTCGGAGTCTTCCTGCTCGACCAGGTGCGGCTGATGCAGCGGCGCGACACGGCGCTCAAGGTCGGCCTGTACCTCGACGCCAAGAGCCGCAAGGCTTCCGCGTAGGACGAATGCACGATCATGCCGAAGGATTTCCGGGCCACTGCGCTGGAACGGGCTGTGGGCCGGGAGCTGCGCGGGTGGCGGGATGAACGCGAACTGAGCCTGACCGAAGCCGGCAAACGAGTGGGGTTCAGCAGCGCCAAACTGTCCACGATGGAGAACGCGATCCAGCCCTCCACGTCGATGGACATCATGGCGCTGGGCTACGTCTACAAAGTACCCGTTGACGAGTGGCAGGCGACCTCTGCCAGGGCTCAGCTCGCCGTAGCGCTTCGAACGGGACTTCAGGCCGCTCCTGCGATCTTCGATCCGACGGAGGACTTCCCGCTCCTGTTCGGTGACGCGATCCAGCTCCGTGCTTTCGCCGGCGAAGCGGTTCCGAGCGTGTTCCAGCTCGCCGGCTACTCGGCCGCGGTGACACGGAACGGTGACCCTCAGAAAGCCGCACACGTGGCCCGCGTTCACGAGGTGTGGCAGGAGCGATCCCACGCCAAGGACCCGCTCGCAATCGAAGCAGTGGTCCCCGAGGCGGTGCTGCGCCAGGTCATCGGTGGTCCGCGCATCATGAAGGCTCAGCTGCTCCGGCTCATGGAGATGAGCGAGCGTCCAGAGGTGTGCGTTCGAGTCATACCTCTGGACGCGGAGGCGTATCCCGCGACGGGATGCTCGTTCACGTGGCTGAGCTTCCCCCACCTTCAGTACGACGACGTCGTGTACACCGAGATGTTCCTGCGCTCCGAGTACGTGGAGGGTGCACACAAGATCGAACAAGTGCGAGACCGGTTCGACACGCTGCAGCGCATGACCCTCGACGAGGGTGAGTCGATGGAACTGATTGCTGAGGTTGCAGCGGCTCTTCGTTGACTCTGGACAACCGGCCGCAGGTCCGCCGGTGGCGGGCAGCCTGCACAAGCGCTGCCCACCACCGATGCACGACGACCGACCTCAGATGCTCGAGTCTGGAACCGTGGCCGGGTACGGGGCGTGCTCGTTCATCGGCGCAGGCGCGTGAACCACTTCGGGGTTGCTGCACGTTTCCACTGGAGGACGACCGATTTCGATCCCCAGGAACTTGACGTGCACGCCCGAAAGCGCGATCGCCCCGATCGTGAACCCGACGAGGATGATCGTGTGGACGACTGCCTTCCTGCTTCCGATGACGAGCCGCAACGCCCGGACCGTCACCGAAGCGCCGGCCCCGTCGTTGTTCTGGTCGCGGGCAGTGTCCCCAGGGGAACGTCCTCGTGTCCTTCGGATGGAATGAAGCTGCTTCGGCGTTCGGGAACCCGGAGTTCGCCGTACGCTCATGGTTGCCTCCCTGTTGAGATGCCTCTGTGAAACGGGATGTGTCAGCGGGGAAGTACGACGGACCACCTGCTCCAACAGGAGGTTCGTCTCCCCGTCCGGGGGCCGCATTGCTGTGCGGTCCCCGGACTCCTACCGGCAGTCGCCATCGCGACAGAAGCCGGCAAGACAAGGTGGGGTGCTGATCGTCCGGCGGAACCCTGACCTGCCGCTCACCGGTAATCGGTGGCGTGCGCGGAGGTCCGGCTCTGCCTTTCGCTGATCAGTTCGGCAGCGGCCGGTACACGACGGTTCTCCGCCGAGTGCAGCTGCGCGTCCGAGCTGCTAAGTGCACGGCATCGAAGAGCCCGGGCAAGACCGTCGAGGGGTTCGCGAGCACGGTCATCGCGTTCCTCCGATCGTGGCGACTCGTCGCGTAGACAGGCCAACTGCACCTACGCGGGCGCCAGTGTGACACAAGTCACGAAACATTCTGCCGGGCTCCTCGATTTCTTGCATGTGCGGTTCAGGGCGGACCCATTCCGACCGATAGTCATCCGGTGGCTGCAAGCGCCGGAGCTTCCGATCGGATGCATCAGTATCACCCATCTCAGCAGCAGTTCGCTCGCAGGTCCATCATCCAGCAATCGAAGATCAAGAAGTGGACGACCGCCTGACCAACGGTGATTCCACTCGACATCCACAGCCAGGAGCAGCCGACCACCAGCAACACGAATAACAATACGACCATCCGGTATGCCGCCAGCCCCTCCACTCTGATCACATAACCGCAGGTCAAGCACCCCACCATGCGCCCAATCGGGCTACACCGCTTGCCATGCGCCCACCAAGCAGTGGAATGTCTGCGATGCAGAAACTCGCTCGAACCAGGTAATGTCTGAAATACAGAAACTCTCGACGCGCCGCTCCTCAAGGTTCAGGGCAGGCGCCGAAAGACCAAGAAAGTCGCGCCTTGGCTGCAAACCTGCGGGCGTCACTTTCCACAGAGATTTGCTGGATAACTGGACAAGCCCCTCTGTCCACTTCGGATGCGCCAACAAAATAACGGCACGTCAGACCCAGCGACCCCAAGGAGTCGCAACAAACTTCCCCGCGACCGACACCGCGTCGGCAGCAGGAGCGACAAACACGCTCCGACACATCGCTGTGTTCTTCGTCACTCGTTTGGGGTAGTGCCTGCGACACACGAACGCGGAGGGTGCACCAACCTGGTCTCTGGATGAGGCATGCTGTCGGTCCGCCTGCGAGCGCGTCGCCAGCCACCATCGGCCCGCTCGCAGGCCTTCTGTCAGCTCGTCGGGGAGCTAAGGAACCTGGGACCACCGATGGATACGCCGGACGAGCCGAAGAACCCCAACGTGCCTGGGCGCCAGCTGCCCCACTGCGTGGAGGACTTCGGCCCGAGGTCGACGCTGAGCGACGCCGAGAAGGAGTTCGTCGTCGACGTCGTCAAGATCCTCTGCTCGCACTCCGAGCGCGGAACCATGCGCAAGTTCATCCTGTGGGCCGAGAAGCATCCCGATCGGCCCGACTGGGTCAGGAACTCGCCGACCAGCCTGAAGAACACGCTCTACAGCGCCCTCGGCTGCTCGTCGAAGAAGCTGCTGCCGTGGCCGGCGTTCGAGTGGATCCTGGCGTCGTCACTCGAAGGCAGCGACGACCGCGAAGAGGTCGAGTTCTCCCTGGCTCACAGGTACTTGAAGCTCACCGGCCGCTACCCGGAGGGCTACGTCAACCCGGACAGGCCGCTGCCGGGATACGAGTCCATGACCGTGGACGACGCACCGGACATCCGGACGAAGGCCCGGCTGCTCGCACTGGAGCTCGAACGCAAGAACCAGTTCATCGACGAGACGACCGAACTGGTGCGGAGTCTTCGGGGTCAGGTCGACTCGCTGTCCGCAGGACGCGAGCGGCAGGCGTTGCAGCACAAGACCGCCGAGATCGAGACGGCGGTCAGCACCCTCCAGCTGGCGATGCACGAGCTGCGGGCCCGTTCGAGCAGGCGGATCTTCGACCTCGAACGAGCTGGGACTCGTTCGGCGAACTACGTAGCGGTGCTCAGCGCATGGATGGACACCTACAACCTGACGCACGACGAGTTCACCACCGACGTGCGCAAGCTGAACGTCCACAGGTACCCCGACGCCCAGGTGCCGCGGATCCTCACCGCCCCTCCTCAGCCCAAGTACCGAGCCGTGACCAGGTGGGTCTCGGTCTACCTGCGCGCGTTCCTGCTCGCTCGGTACGGCCCCGACCTCGAAGCCGCCCACATCGACGACTCGACCGGACAGCTCTCGGCGCTCATCGAGCACGGGTTGTTGCCTTCGCAGGCCGCGGTGCAGCCGCTCCTCGACGCACACGGCTTCCTCAACCGGTTCGTGCCGCGCATGCTCAGCGAGGCCCTGGCGGAATGCAGCGGCCGCGCCGCCGAACGCGCGAGCATGGCGGAGACCGCGGTCATGGACGCCCTTCCGGCAACGGACACCGGCGGCCGCAGGGCGCCCGTCGTTCTCGGCCGGGGATCGCCCACCACTGCTCTCGCCCGGATACACGACTTCGCGGAGGCGCAGGTGCGAAGGAACGCCAACGCCCAGACGGTCGTGCTCCGACTCAGCGATCTCACCCACGAAGGCATCACGAGCACAGACGACCCTGCCGACGACGTCATCGCCCGGCTCCGCGACTTGGAAGCGCGTTCCGCCTGACACTTTCGTGGTGGAAGCCGGTCCGACAACAGAGGAACATCGCCACACGCGTCCAACCGAACATATGTGCGAATCCGGTGATAGGTTCTCGCGTCATGGATCGACAGCTGCTCGAACCGTCCCAAATGGACGGTACGCTCACCTACAGGTACGACTCGACTGGACGGCCAGTGGCCCTTTTGCCGGCGAGGTGCAAACTCGGACGGCACACACTCAGCCACTCCCAGTTCCGGGCGGTCGTGCGCGACGGCGAGGCTCACATCAGCTGCCTCGCCTGCGCGACCAGTGGCGCTGACGATCTCTGGCGGCTCGTGGCCTCATCGCCCGCCCCCGCCAGTGCCGAACTGTCCGAGGAACGCTACTTCGAGCTCGCCCTACACCGCGCGAACCGAATGTTGTCCACGGCAGGTGTACGTGACGCTTAGAAGCCCGTACACCAACTGGGAAGGCGATGATGTCCACGGCCGGAGAGTCGTCCTCACCGGCGTCGGGGTCAGGCTGGACCGTCTGTTCGCCCGCGTCGCCGGGACACCCCGACATGTGATCGAGACCGGGTTGGACATGACCGGCGAGGTGCGCGGCAGACTGCACGGTCGCTTCCCCAGCATCGATGGCGGCTGGTACGGCGTCGTGAACTACGAGATCGGCTATGCCGACGGCCGCCCCCAGAAGGTGTACCTGGTCGACCAACTGGTGCCGTTCCACGTGCTGCGGCCACTCGGCGAGACGAAGCCGCGCTGACAGCCGGAGCCAGGCCGTTCGGGTTGCCGTCAGATTCCCGGTGAGCAGGCAATACACAGGGTGACACGTCCTTGGTCACGCGGTACCGACAGCCCACAGCAACGTGGTCACGCTGTTCAGCCCCAGTGGTCCGCGGGCAGGAGTTCACGGAGCAGAACCTTGACGCGGGTCTCGATGTCATTGCGGATGGAGCGGACAGCGTCGATGTTCTGATCGGCGGGGTCGTCGAGCTCCCAGTTGAAGTAACGCTTGCCGGGATGGACCGGACAGAAGTCGCCGCAGCCCATGGTGACAACCACGTCGGCGGCGGTGATGGCTTCGACAGTGAGCGGCTTGGGGAACTCCCGAGCCAGGTCCAGGTTGAGCTCAGCCATCACCTCCACGACAGCGGGATTGAGCTCGTCGGTCGGGGCTGACGCGGCCCTGAGCGTGGTGGCCGAGCAAGGCGGCCATCTGAGAGCGGCCCGCGTTGCGGACGCAGACGAACAACACGTCGGGCGAGCACGTGGACGCGATCATCTTGGCCACCGGCTACCGCCCCGACCTGCCGTACCTGAGCGACCTCGGTACCGACCACGACCGCGGCCTCTCCCGCCGCCACCGCAGACTCGGGTTCGTCGGCCTCGAATGGCAACGCAGCCTCTCCTCCGCCACTCTGCGCGGCGTCAGCCGCGACGCGGCGTACGTCGTCCGCCGCCTGCTGAAATGAACGATTTGTGACAGCGGATGAACGTCCACCGATGAAGTGATTGCACTTCTCAAGGGGTTCTCAACAAGGCGAATCGGGAGATAGCTTCAGCGCCGGGTCGGGTACAGGAAGAGGGGTCGCGGGTGCCGTACGCAGTGTGGGTCGAGATTTCCGACCCGGATCCCGGAACCTCCGACGAAGTCACCCAGGCCCAACGCCCCGAGCTGATCATGGAGATCATCGAAGCGGGCTGGGAGATTCCCACCGACCACGCCGACGACGAAGTCCGCGACATTCTCGATGTCCGCGTTCTCACACACCCCGCCGGCGCCTTCATTTGCCTTGCCGTCGCCGTGGACCGGTTCGAGGTGGCAACCGAGTGCGGAACAAGCCTCGCTCACCACATGGCGAGCACACCGGCCCTCTTCGGCTGGACCCTCGACTCCCTGCGCGTGGAAAAGCTCGAAGCACCGCAACCGTCCGGCAGTTGGCTGCCCGAACTGAACGACGACACACCACGTTGGCCGGTCGCCACTTACCTTCCCCGCGAGTTCCAGGAGATGTCGGCGCAATACCTGATCGCCGCGGCGGTCCGCCACATCACCGACCCGACCGGCAAGACCGAACGAGCCGCAGACGCCGCCGACCTCATCTCCGGTGCCGTCCGCGAACACCCGTGGGATCGCGAAATCGTCGGCACACTCGGCGCGCTCCTGGTCGCCGCATGCCGACGCGAAGCGGCAACAGGCACGCGACACCAACTGATCGCCCGCGGCGAAGGCGATCCCGAACTGGCAGAAGCGCTCCTGCTCACCGTCCGGAACGACTTCGACTCGCCGTCGACCGATTACGACGACGACCGGATGCGCGGGCACGTCCTCATCGAGGAGTTCAGGTCAAGCCACGGTCTCCGGGACGACGAGTCGACCGACGCCGAACCGTCCGAGGAACGGTGGCGTGACCAACGCCGCGCACTGTTGTGGGCAGGCTTCCGGGTGCTGGCCACGTTCGGCAAAGACACGCTGGAGCACGCCCGCTCACCGTGGCTGTGGCTCTCCGCTCTCGACAGCGATGCGGTCGACCCGTTGGTGAACGAACTGGCGGAACGAGACAGCGACAATCTCGAAGAGTCCGACGAGGAAACGGAAACCGAACTCGCCACCGCCGCCGACGCACTCCTCCTCGTGCGCTTGGCGTTGCTCCACCCCGAATTGCTCGAACAACAGCATCCCGAGCTCCACTCAACACTCGGTGACACCGAGATGACGACGGGCCCGCTCCACCACGTCGTGTTCTACGCGTTCATGGCTTTCGGAGCCGCCCCGGTTCAGGCCGTCGCGGCATCGCCCAACGATGAGGCCGCGCAGCTCCTCCTACCCGTGCTGCAAGCGATCGACGCCGAGGAAGGCGACGCCCTCGACGGGCTCTACGGCGTCGTGAACGAACTCCTCCCACAGCCAGGAGCGATGCCCGACGAGTGCAGGCGAAAGACGACGGCGACGTTGCGCTTCCTGACCGCCATCGCGGCCGAAGCAGGTCCGACCCGCACCGATGAAGTGGCGCGCGAACTGTTCCGCCATCCCGTCGAGATGGCGTGCGCGATCGTGTACAGCGACGACGACGACAATGTCGTCCGAGCGCTCCAGGTGCGCGCCTTGGCCGCAGCAGCAGCGATCGACGTGACCGTCGTCGGCCGGCTCGCCGGAGAACTCCGTGCGCTGGAAGGCACGGACCCGCGCGACGAACCGGCACTCCGCGCGGAAGCCCTCAAGTGGTGGGGAGACACCCTCAAAGTCGTACAACGACTTCAGCTCGACGAGAGCCTCGACATGGCTGCCCTCACGTGCCCAGATCCGGGAGCTGATCTGCTCAAGTTGGTGACTGAGCCAGAGAACGAGGCTCAGTCCGTTCTGGCCGGCATGTCCACCAGAACCGCCGTCGTGGCGATCGTGCAGGCGGTATCAGCGTTGTGCAGTGCGCTGGAGAGTCCCGAACTCGCGTACGAACTTCTCTCGACGTGGGACTGACGGGCGCTCAGCTGAGCGAGAGCTGCGCGCGGTGGAAGTCGAAGTGCTGCACCGGAAACCGGTACAGGTCTTCCACGGTCATGAACTCGCGGAAACATGGATCCCACCTCGTCGGATAGGGCATCCCCTTCCCGAGGCCGATCTCGGTTTCCCGGTCAAGACGCCGGCCCAGTGCCGCGACGGTGCGATCGCACAGAGCGGCCATCGCCCTCGTGGGCATCACGCTGCCACCAAGCCACGAGCCCACGAAGTTGACGACGTCGAACGGCCTCGTACCGGCGTTGAGCAACCTGGCCCAGCCACGACCTGCCCAGTCCGGCAGCCGCGCCATGATCTTGGCCAGCGCCAACAACGCCCGCATGATCAGGAAGCCGAGCAGCATGTGGAACAACAGCTGCCGGTTGGTCCACCAGGTTCCGTTCGAGCGGCGTCGCAGGTCATCTCGCGCAGCGCCGTTGAGCAGCGCGTGAAATGCCAGCCGCGCATGCTCGAAGTCATCGTGAACTGCCTGCTTGTCCACGGTCTCAGTGTGCTCCTTGCCAGCACAAACGTCATCAGGCTCCCGACCGGCTGACCGCAAGCGATGTGACGCACGTCTCGTTGAGGACTGTACCCAGGTACAGGCTTAGCGTTGTGGTGTCAGCCCTGGTGGAGCACTTCGGAGGTGCGGCATGGCGGTGGAAGGCACCGACGCGACGTTCGAGCAGGAGGTCGGACAGGCCCGACTGCTTGTGGTGGTCGAGTTCTACACGACCTGGTGCGGCAACTGCCGCAGGATCGCGCCGGTCCTCGACGAGCTGGCCGCCGAGTTCGCGCCGCGCGTGCAGTTCGTGAGGATCAACGTGGACGAGAACCCGCACCTGGTGTCCGAGTTCGGGGTCACCTCGACGCCAACGCTGTTCGCGCTGTCAGACGGCCGTCAGGTGGCCTCGGCGATCGGCGCCCAGCCGACCGCGGTTCTGCGCGCCGTGTTCGACGCCGCTCCCAGCCTCACCGTCACCGCGCCTGGAACGGGATGCGGGTGCGGGCCGTCCTGCGGTTCAAGAGCTCCGTCCGGGACGGCGCCCAGCTGGGTGCCAGCCGGGGCGTGCATGTTGCCGACCGCAGACCAGCCGGCACGCCTCGCCGAGTTCGACGCGCTGTTCACGACGTCGCTGCACGAGGTGCACCGCCACGCACCAGGGTGGTTGCGGCTGAGCCTGAGCGCCGATGCCGAGGACCGTGCGCGCGACCTGACCGCGCGCGAGGCCGAGTGCTGCAGCTTCTTCGACTTCACCGTCGGGCGCGACGGCGATCAGGTTCTCGTCGATGTGCGTGTGCCCGAGGACAAGGAACTGGTGCTCGACGGTCTGACCACGCAGGCCGAGGCGGCTCTGGCCGCCCAGGTGTGAGGAGAAGCCGAAGATGAGGTCTGGAGAACTGGCCGCTGCGGCCGGGGTGAACGTGCAGACGCTGCGCTACTACGAGCGACGCGGCCTGCTACCCGAACCGCCTCGATCACTGGGCGGGTACCGCGAGTACGACGAGGACGCGGTCGCACTCCTGCGCGTGGTGAAGGCGGCCCAGCGCCTCGGATTCACCCTCGACGAGGTCGCCGACCTCATCGACACCGGCCGGCAACGCCACCCCACGCCGGACCTGCAAGCCCGCGCCCGCACCAAGCTCGACGAGGTCGACAGCCGCATCGAGGACCTCACCAAGATCCGTAAAGGGCTCGTCCGGGTCATCGACGCCCGCTGCGACAGCCTGACCAACTGCACCTGCTCGGACTGCCCACTCCCGTTCTTCTCGCTCACCTCCCTCACGGAAGGCGCCACATGAGCAAGCCCGCATCCAGTCCATCCCTCAGCGTTGAGGCCGAACAGCCGGGCCCGCCGAAGCGGAGCAAGGCGGTCGCGTTCCTCGCCGCCCTGGCGTGCATCGGTTGCTGCGCGCTACCGCTGCTGGTGCCGCTGGGAGTTCTCGGCACGGCCGGAGTCGCCGCGGCCACCACTGGCCTGCTCGTCGTCTCCGCAGTCCTGTTCGGACTCGCCGGGCTGCTCTGGTTCCTCCACCACCGCCGGTCCCAGCAGAAGGCCAAGACCTGCGCCGACGACTGCGCCTGCTGACCCTCAGGAACAATGCGCAACGGACAGCTCGTGAAGGACGGAGCGCACGTTGACGCAGGGCACCAACGGTCTGGTCGCACAGATGGAACAGCACCAGGTCCCGATCTACATCGGCGGCATCCTCGCCGGTGTCCTCGTCGGCCTGCTGGTCCCCGCCGCCGGCCCCGGTCTCGAAGCCGCGATCAACCCGATCCTGGCCGTCCTGCTCTACGTGACGTTACTGCAAGTCCCGGCACGAGAGCTCGTGCGGTCATTGCGCGCAGGCAGATTTCTCGCCGCCATGCTGGTGGTCAACTTCGTCGTCGTACCGCTCGTCGTCGCCGCGATGTTCGGCTTCCTGCCCGCCGACGACGGCGTACGCGTCGGCGTGCTCCTAGTGCTGCTCACCCCATGCGTGGACTACGTGATCGTGTTCAGCGGCCCTCGAAGCGTTCCTGATCCTGATCGTGATCCCGCTTGCGCTGGCCTGGGCCACCCCAGGCCTGGGCAGCGCGCCACCAGTCCGGCGTCACCTTCTCCGACAAGACAAGCGCGGCCATGGTCCCGCTCATGGTCGCCACCCTGCTCACCGTCGTCGCCTCCCAGGTCCCCAAAATCGGCGACGACGCGTCAGCGGTACTCGGCGTGATCCCGTTCTACGTCGTGTTCCTGATCGCGATGACCGTGCTCGGCCTCGCCGTCGCCCGCCTGTTCCGGCTCGGCCCGCCGGAGACCCGCGCCATCATCTTCAGTGGAGCCGCCCGCAACTCGCTCGTCGTGCTCCCGCTCGCCCTTGCCCTGCCGGACACGCTGGCCGTCGCGGGGATCGTGATCGTGGCCCAGACCCTTCTCGAGGTCATCGGCATGGTCACGTACGTCCGGCTCGTTCCGCGCCTCGCACGTGACACCGCCTAACGTGACTCCGCATTGATTCAGCTTCGCCACGCGGTACTTCAAGGGCATGTCGGACTTTGCCTGCCAAGAAATCCGTTGCGCCAGTCGTAGCCTTACTAGATGGGGCAACAACCCGACGATCCAGACGAGGTTCTGAGGAGAACCGTCCGCGCGTTGACGGGCGGCGAACCCGCTGGCCTTCCAGGCACCTACCTCGCCGTAGCTCGCTCGGAGATCGCCCACGAAGGTTCGACCTTGCCCTTTCTCGGAGCGAGGCTGGCAACGCGGAGGCCGTCGGGTCTGATCGCACCGGACTCCGGGGCTCCCGAACGGTTTCCCATCGACCTGGTCGCCGTCCTCATCACTACCGAGGACGTGGGCCTGACGCCAACGCAGTTCAGCGACATCGCCGCGGAAATGGAGCGGTGTCCGCTGACGAGCACGGTAGAGGTGCTGGCCGGTTTGCTGGCCCGGTTGCGCGACAGACCGACCGATCGCAAGGCTGTGGACCGCGTAGTCGCCGGTGAGGTGTTCACCGAACCCGTTCTCGGAGAACTGTTGTCCCGCATCGAACAGGGCGGGTACCTGGTCACGGAGTACAACCTCCTGAAGCTCATGGAGTTCGCGTTCCGCCATTGCTATGCGGACTCCGAGGAGCAGGTCGAGCTGGAGTCACTTGTCTGGATGATGCTCGCTGTAAACGAACATTCGCATATGAGGGATGAACCAGAAAGCGCGCCGGACCTCGGACTGCGCATCGACGACGAACCAGTCTCACACGCCTCCGCGCTGGCCGCGGAGATGACGGCGAACCAGTACTTCAACGCGTCTCGTGACGTCGTCTCCCTCATCGCGCAGTTTCAACGTCGGTGGCGAGGAATGCCGGCTGAAGACGTGTCCCGTGGTCGTGGCTTCAACCTCGACGAGCTCTACAACACAACCGTCGGAGTACTGTTCGAGGACCTCGTCACCCTGGCGACGATGCTCTGGCCGTTGTGCACGAAGGAAGACCCTGCGCTCCAAATTGCAGACTTGGGCGACAAGCTGTCCTGGGAACCCGAACGGATGGACAGGGCTCTGGGCATGCTCGCCAGGGACCGTGAGGGGTTCGTCGCGGAGTTGGACGCGGAGGAGTTCCCCGGCCCCTGGTCGTTCAACGCCTTCGAGCGCTTCCCGCTCTTCGTGGAATCGGGGCGCGTCGTCGTACTCGACCCGGACTTCCTTATCAACCGGGTCTACGGGTGGTTGCCGATCTACGACGTCGGCGATGCCATGGTGACCTCAGCCCCCGACGAAGAGTCACGCTCTGCAGCTTCCAAGCAGATGAACACAGTCGTGAACTACTTGCGTGGCAATACCGAGCGGTACGTCCTGGAGGTACTCGAACAGTTCGCGCCTCGGCACGGAATGTTCAAGCGGCTTTGGGATGAGGACGAGCTGAAGGCCGCCTATCCAGGCAAGAAGCGCGGTCAGGTCTGCGACGCGGTCATGGAGGGCCACGGCTCATGGGTCGCCTTCGAGGTCAGCTCTCGGGTTGTCCAGCGAAGACTGGCCTCCTCCGCATCGCCCGAAGCGCTGCTTGACGACGTCATGTTCGGCATCGTGGAGAAGGCCCGGCAACTCGAAGCCACGTTGAACCGGTTGAAGCAGAACGAATCCAACCTGACCGGACGTCCTGCGGAGCACCGGCGGAGGTTCGTCCCGATCCTGGTGATCGGTGAAGGCTTCCCGCTGGGTCCCATCACCCGCGCGGTGATCGACTACCGACTCCAGGAAGCAGGAGTACTGCAGGCGCCAGAGTTCCGGCCGCTCCACATCCTTGGCATACACGAGCTCGAACTACTGGAGTACGCCGTCACGAAGGGCGGCCGCGAGCTGATCGAGATCCTCGATGCTCACATGCGGTCGAACATGGCTCAGATGAACTTGAGAGACTTCCTCACCGATCACCAACGACCGCAGCGTCAGCTTCTGTTGTGGGAACGTGCGCTCCAGATCGCCACCAAGAGCTGGGCCCACTCACACCAAAACAACGGCGCCCATTGTCTATTATGGACAGACGACCGACGACCGATGAGTTAGACGCACCTCTGTGTCCATTTGAGACGACCCTGGCGACTTGCCAGCTGCCGCGATTCGAACTCGAAACGCTCCATAGCCGCCAAATTCCCTCGGGTTGTGGAACGCGTGAACCGCCGTACTGTTGGATCATGAGAAGCCGGTGTGGCCCCCAGCGAGAGTACGGACGAACTGCGGCCTGCCCATACTTGTGCGGCGGGTGACGATGCTTGACCTCACACCTCAATACAGCGTCTACTTCGAGGCTGCTGCCAACGACGAACCGGAGGTGCGTATCGTGCCCGGTCGAGCAGTCGAACAGCACAACCGCGACGGGCATATCGCCGCGCAAGGGGAATCAGCATCGTGATCACCGCGGACCAGCAGCCGCTGCCCATGCCCGCGCCTGCCGAGAGCTGGCATGATGCTCACCTCGCGGCCGCGGCTCACACTCTCGGGTGGCGTGGCGTCGTGCTCCCGCGAGTGCAGGCATTCGGTGACGTGATCACGGTCGTGGCTGAACTCGACGACGAGGTGCACGCCGATCGAGTGCGGTCCGGCTGGCCACCGGTGACCGACCGGACGACCATCGCAATGTGGTCCTGGCCGGAACACGCAGACACCAGGCCCGCCGCCGCGATGCGCGTCGTCGGAGTGCTGGCTTCCGGTGCTCGTTGGCAACGGAGCGTCAAGCTCGCGGCCAGGTATGGCGGTTTCGGCTCCACCGCGCTGATCACCGAGAGCACGCGAAGGCCGCCCCAGAATTGCCTGCTCCACGCCCAGTACCGCGGCGTCGGAGTGGTCTGGGCTCAGCGCGATGGAGCCATGGCGCTGGCGAGCCCAGGCAGGGTGGGACCGGTGCCGACCGCGCGACCAACGGACATCTCACGGTGGTTCGAGGAAGTCGTGTACGAATGCGCGCTGAAGACCGGGAAGATCCCGGCGCACGCCGACGCGTCTAGCTGATCGACTGGGCGCCGCGGAGCGATGCCCAGTTGCCGAGAACGGGCTGCGGGCTCCACTCTGCGGCGGTGTCTTCATGCTGGAAGATCGCCGAGTCGCACAGCCCGATCCAGGCAAGACGCCGCTCTGCCGAGGTGGCGAAATTGTCGAAGAGCTCGGCACGGATCTGGTACAGGACCTCCACGGAGTGCAGGTAGGCCGCGTCTTCAGGCTTGGGCGCAGACTTGATCCAGCTGAGGCTCTGCCCGCCGCAGACCACGCAACCACACTTCCAGAGGTCGTTGTCGGGGTTCTGCTGGATCTCCGGCTCGATCTTGTCGAGGCTGATGTAGGACAGCATGCCGCGCACGAGGGCTGCGACCGACGGCATCGCGCCACCACCGCCGCCGTTCTCCTTCCGCGGGAAGAGGTGACGCAAGCCCGTCCTTGTACCGACGGCCGCCGCCTCGGCACCGAAGCACAACGCTCCGACCGCAGCCACGTCGCACCGCAACAGGTAGACCTTGACTCCGAGTTGCAGCACCTCGACAAGGCCGTGCAGCAGACTCCTGGTCGCGTACGGGTCCTTGGCGTGCTCGATGGTCAAGGCGATGGGCACACCCGCATCGCCGGCGTGACGGAGAAGCGTCGGAAGCCCGGCCTTGGCATCCAGCCAGCTCCTGTGCAGAGCCAGAGGCGCCGCGAGATCAGGCCGACCGTCGTCGTGAACTCGGGTGAGGATGCTGAGCAGGCCGCTCTCGTCGCCCTCGTCGACGTAGCCGCCGTCCGGCAAGACCACGGGCAGCCCCAGCCGGCGTTGCTGGCTGATCCAGTTGGCGTCGAACGCGTCCGGGGCGAGCTTGCGGTGCTTGCCCGTGTACGCGTCGGCTTCAACGATGAGAGGCCGCTGAAACTTCTTGGTGTCCTTGAGGTGACGTGCCGCCATGAGCGCCTTGCCCTTGCCGTGCAGGACAAGACCTCCGCCGTCGCGGTCAGCGAGTTCCAGGGCCAGCTCGGCACGGTCGGCATCGGTGTGCACCAGCAGGGCCTGATGCAGGTCAGTCGCGGTCATGGTTCCTCGTTACTGCTCGTGGCCGCGGGCCGCGGCGATGCTGTGGTCTCGAGGTAGTGGCGTCTGAACTGCTCCGGCAGCATCAGCGCGATCTCAGCGAGTTCCTTTTCTGTGCGACCGGTTTGCAGGTGCCGGTCGATGGCGGTGCGCAACCTCGTAGGTGCCTCGGGCACGAGGTCGCCGGGCTCTCTGCGGTTCCAGCCGTACTGGTTGAGCCTTATTCGGAACGACTTGAACTGCGTGGGACTGATGCACTCCAACTGCGCCGCGCGCTGGATCAGGGCCGCGATCGACACCTTCCACCGCGCCTTCAGCTCGGCGAGCCGGCCGAACTGCCGCACCGTGAGACCGTCGAGCTCGATCCGGATCAGGTCCGCCGGCAGCAGAAACTCCGCCGCGAACGCGTTCGCCTGGTTCTCCTGCTCGTCATCGGGCAGCTCGTGCATGAGGAGATGCCCGAGCTCGTGCGCCAAGGTGAACCGGAACCGGTCCGGCGGCAAGCCCATGTTGACCAGGACGATGGGGTGCCCTCCCGGCGGCCATCCGCTGACCGCGTCCTGCGCGTCTGAACCCAGCTGCCGGACGATGACCGTGACGCCGGCGCGTTCCAGCAGGTCGGTCATGTTGGCCACCGGGCCGGGAGTCATCCCCCAGTCGGCCCGCAGTTTGGCCGCGATGTCCTGCGGCGTCACGTCCGGCCCCAGCGGCCGCCTGTGCAACGGCAGCACCAGCCCGCTCTCCGACTCCTCCATGAGCCGTTGCGCTGACATCCCGACGAGCTGTGTAAGGCCCTCGATCTTCTTCGCCGTCACCACGGCCATCCGACTGGCCCGCCGACGGTGATGAAGGCACGTCGCCTCCAGCGCGAGCGGAGCTTCACCCATGCACAACAAGGCTGGCGGAACCTCCAACGCGCTTGCCACGCGTTCCAGGCCCTCCTCGTCCAGCGACATGTGCCCGCGTTCGACCTTCGAGACCGACCCCTGAGCCATGCCCGACTTCTTCGCCAGGTCCAGCTGCGTCCACCCCTTGGCCTCGCGAGCCAGGGCGACCATCTGCCCAGACGCACCCGCGTCAGCCATCACATCACCTCCACTGAGACCTACATCTCCAGGAAGTGTATCAAATCCGCCATTTTTCATTCCACACTGATTCGCGGGCGATTCCCGAGGCCATCTAGCACGCCTGGACAGAGCACTCGTCCGGCGCCTTGACCTGCGCATCGACGTCGATACCAGCTGACAGACGGGGCGCTGCCGCAGGGGCGACTACGCGAGCGCGGATCTGCGGCAGCTCAGCTCAGAACCTCAGGCCGCCGCATTCACGACGTCCGTTCGGGACGGCTGCGCGAGCTCCCCCAGGCCGGACAGGCGGATCTCCTGAAACTCAGCGCGAACGATCTTGACCAGCCGCCGGGCCGACGCAAAGCCGATCCCAGCTTGACGCGCAGCGTCTCGGCCGAAATGGGCTTCTGACGAACCGTCCGGTGAACCGCATCCTCGTGTCGCGCCCGAACAAGAAGATCTTCGTGTGGGAGCTCGTATCCGAGCGGCCGATCAGCCACCACCGAGTTCGCATCGGCTTCAGGTCGAGGCGATGCAGGTTCCCAGCCGCCAGCTGTAAGTCCCTCGGACTCGGTGTTGGCCGCCTCGACTGACTGCGGCCCACGATTCGCACCGATGGCCTGCAGAAGACCGGGCCCCACCTCGGCCCAGCCGATCAGCAGCAGCGGACCGACGGCGTCGAACGCCGCCTTGCCGTACTCACCGGCCACCACCGGTTCAGCAACGTTCAGCGCCAACGTGACCGCGCTCGCGAACATCAGCAACCGACGAGCGGGACGCAGCACCTCAGCAGAAGCACCGGCGAGGGCGAGATGCCGAATTCCCAGCAACAGACCAAGAATCGAGAGGTCCACCGCGGGCGCGACGAGCGGGGCCACCCACATCGGCACGCCCAGGCGAAGCCCCAGGCTCAGCACGTTGCCGAACCCGAACAAGAAGGTCAGCCCCACGACCGAGGCCATGATCACCGTGACCGCGCGGACCACGAGTCCTCCTGTGCCTCGTTCCGCCAAGCCGTTCATCGCCCACCTCGCGGTTCGTCCACGACGAAGCTGCTCTCAAGCACCAACTTGCCGGTCAGGCGCCTGGCCGAAGTGGTGAGCAGATCTGTGTGGTGCCCTGCCGAGGATTCGAACCTGCGCACGCCGGCAACGCCGCCTGAACGCGCGCCGTCGAGCCACTCGCCCATCAGCCGAGCGCCACCGCCTCCAGGCGAAGGTTGGCTGACTGAGAGGGATCGGCCAAGGTGGTTAGGTGCCGATCGAGCGTCAGTCCAGAGATCCGTCCAGCACTCTCAACCGATTCCTGGACAAGCACTTGCCACACCGCTCCGACATCACTGCCACCTGGCTCACCGAGCTGCAGGCAGCTCCTTGGATACCGCTCAGCGTGTCCCACGGTGCGGACGACATCGGCTGCGCCTTGGAGATGCGTATTGGTTTGGATGTCGCCACACGGCTGGCACCATGGCCGCTCCTCTCCTATCTGCCGATCGAGGAGTGTGCGACGTTGCTCAGTGCGGTCGGTTTCGAGCACACACGTGTGGGGAGCCTGCCTCCGAGTGGTACATCGGACCCGATGCTGATGCACTGGTCACGTGATCACGAGCACCAGCCTGACTCCCAAGACATGAGGCAGGCACTCGCGACATGTCTGGACCTCGTCGAGCTGCAGAAATTCGCCCACAAGCGAGGAGACACGATCACCGTTGACGAACGACGATCCTGGTTCATCGCGATCGTCGAGGAAATCCAGAGCCGCTGACTGCCGTTGCACGCCGTTGGGCTGCAGGACGTCCGATGATCTGTTGGGACCGGTGCGGCGAGTCTGGTCACGCCTGCGTCTTCAGCAGGTACAAGATCGACATGCTGACCGGCAGACCAACGCGTTAGGAGGCCGGCTCGTCGAGGCTCGCGGACCGCGGACCGGTCACCCTCGAGGCGGCGGTGCTGATCACGTGGGCGATCTTCTTTGTCAGGTCGCGTGGAGGAATGGAACCCCCTTGCTGCCAGCTGCGTCGTCACCGCATGCTGAAAGCAGCAAGGTACTTTGCCCGTAAGTGTCGGTAATTTTGCCTGAGTGCCCTCTGCTGTGGCGTTGAATCCCAGTCCCGCCTAGCATTGCGACAGGTCATGATCTTTCTGTAAGGAGGAATGGTGCGCGCAGTTGCTGGCGTTCTGATAATCCTGGTTGCGTGCATCCATCTCTATATTCTTGTGTTGGAGATGTTCCTGTGGACCACTCCCAGGGCGCTGAGGGCATTCGGCCTGACGCCGAAACTCGCCGAGGAGTCGAAGGCGCTGGGTGCGAACCAGGGGCTGTACAACGGATTCCTGGCAGCTGGTCTGATCTACTCCCTGCTTCTCGACGACTTCGGTACCGCAGTGCTATTTACGACTTTCGTGATCGTCGCTGGGGTGTACGGCGCCATCACGGTGTCCCGAACGACTCTGTTCGCGCAGGTGGTTCCTGGCTTCTTGGCGCTGGCTGCAGTCTTGCTCGCGGGCTAGCTGTACTGATTGAAGGTCTAGGACGAGGTTGAGGCTGAGTGCGTCGGCACTCGCGGTTTGCGCCTCCTTGCCTTCACCGGCGTCACCTTCATAGTGTCGGCAGGTTTCGCATGCTCCTCCACTGGCAGAACACAACAACTGAACGTGGGATGCGGCTCAGGGTTGTCCTGTAATGATCAAGAGTGTTGGCTGGCAGGGGTGATGGCGCTGTCGTCCGGGGTGATGACGGCGTCGTCCGCTGTCGGTGGTCGTTCAGCGGTCATGGTCAGGTTGCACAGCTGGGCGGTGCTTCGGGTGGCGTGGCTGACGCCGTCGCGTTTGCGGTGGCAGTTGCGCGGGATGTTCCAGGACTTCATGTGTGCCGGGGTGTGCTCGGCTCGTGCGCGGACGCTCTTGTGGACGGTGTTGAGGTCGGGTCTGCTGCACCGTTAGGTGACATTTTGACCTGCCCCACCGGAAGGGTTCCAGTCGTTGTGGCTAACTGGCAGCGGTGGTGGTGTCGTGGTCGGAGCGTAGTTCGTACTCGATCGGGGTGAGGTAGCCGAGGGCGGAGTGCCGTCGGCGGCGGTTGTGGAAGATCTCGATGTAGTCGAAGATCGCGTTGGCCAACTCCACGCGGGTCTTCCATCGTTGACGGTTCAGTAGCTCGATCTGCATCGATGACCAGAAGGATTCCATCATCGCGTTGTCGAGGCCGTCGCCGACTGTTCCGAAGGATGGCAGCAGACCGGCTGAGCGGATCTTCTCGCCGAAGACCCAGGAGGTGAACTGGGTTCCGTGATCGGCGTGGACGATGCCGCTGGGCTCGGGGCGCCGGTTGCGGATGGCCATGTCGAGTGCGTTGACGACCAGGGTTGAGTCCTGTGTGGAGTCAATCGACCAGCCCATGATTCGACGGCTGAACGCGTCCAGAACGGCCGCGCAGTAGAGCCATCCTTCTCTTGTCCTGTGTTGGGTGATGTCGGTGACCCATAGTTCGTTCGGTTTCAGTCGATGGAACTTGCGGTTCACCAGGTCGCCGGCGGTGGCGACGCCGCGGAGCTGTTTCACTCGTGCTGGACCAGGAAGTCCGTGGATGCCGGCTTGGTTCATCAGTAGCCATACGGTTCGCTCGCAGACGGTGATGCCCATGCCGAGAGTGAGTTCGGCGTGCACCCGTCGATGGCCGTAGGTACCGCGTGAGGCGACGTGTACCTCGCGGATCACGCCGGTCAGCCAGCGGCGTCGCAGCTCCGTCGGTGTGGTCGGTGTTCGTTTGGCCTTGTAGTAGTTCTGGCGCGCGACTCCGAGGACGCGACAGGAACGATCGACCGGAATCCCGGCGTCGGTGAGCCTGTCGATCACCGGGTAGAACCTTTGGGCGGGGACGCTCGTTCCCCAGGAACGTCGCTGCCTGACGCACGATCAACAACTCGGTCTCGAGCTCCTGGATCCGCCGTCGAGCGTTGCGCAGCTCGACGGACTCGCTGCTCGGGGTGCCGGGAATCTCACCCCGATCGACCCGGTCCTGCTTGACCCATTTCGACAACGTCACCGGATGGATACCCAGGTCCACCGCGGTCTGCTTCTGCTCTTTGCCAGCTCGGACCAACGCGACGGCACGCGCTCGGAACTCGGCGGGGTACGGACGGGCACAGTGCACAGCCTCTCGAACAGGCCGCCAGTTAGCCACCAACTCTGGAACCCATCCAGTAGGGCAGGTCACACTGTCACCTACTCGTGCAGCAGACCCGTCTTCTCCTTTCCATTGCGGCAGCGGTGGTTGCCCTTCCGGGGTGCGGCAGGGCATGATCACGGCGGGGTTGCCCTGGTAACCACCGTCGGCCATCATGTTCGCGCCCCGGCACTGCTGATCGATGCGCGAGTCGGTGCAGGCGCGGCAGTCGTTGCGGTTGCCGGGTGCGGGGTCGCCGACCGCGGCGGCCAGACGGGTGTTGGCGTCGATGACGACCCGCATGTTCACCGGGTGCCGGTAGTTCTTCGACGACGCGGGGATGCTCCGGTCGTGGGCGGGCACCAAGGTGCCGTCCACGATCAGCACGGTGTCCGGGCTGTGCTTGCGGGTCACCGGCGCGAGCGCCGGCAGCGGCGCCAGGTGATCCACCACCCGGCCCGCCGCGGACTCCGAGATCCCGAACAGCAGCGCGACCTGCCGCAACGTCAGGTTCATCCGGCAGTACACCGCCACCAGCAACACCCGATCCGCCGCGGCAAACCCCACCACCGGCTGCCGCCGGTCTGCTCACCACCCCAACGGGCCACGACCCGCACAAGCCGACAGAACACCCCGCACCGACAAGCCCGTCAACACCGCCACCCACTCCAACCGCCCCGCACCGATCACCCGCTCCACCAAGATCATCGAACACACCGAGACAGCACTACAGGACAACCTTTAGGCGAACGCTTTATTCAGAGTGCTCGACAAGTTCTCAACGCGTTGATCACTGCAGTTCGGGGTATCCCGGGACCATCACGTGCGATGGGGCTAAGCAATTGCTGCGGCACGACAGAAATCAATGCCAACGTTTCGGATTACTACACCGACGCGCGCTGTCACACCACATATTCCAGCGCGCGATACACAACGCCGAAAGACCCTCTTGCAGTCAAGCCGCCGCGCGTGCAACTCAAATATAAGTGCGCGTAACTCGACGCCGATCCTGAGCGGGCGTCTTGAAGTAGACAAAAGAAAACAAGGGTGCAAGCAGGGCTTGGACAATGCCGAACGGCCGCGAACAACGCGATTCGATAGGACACTTTGGACACCGCAGACGGCCCTTCCGTACATACCGTGGTCGGCCCGAGCACGGCAGTCCGCGCTCGGGCTTGCAAGGTTCACATCTTGTCGCTCCAGATCCGACGCGATGCCGACTCGGGGTCGGCGGCGACCGACGGCTGCGTGTCCCAGATCCGAGTGAGCGCGTCACCGCGCTGGTACTCCGGCCATCCCGGATCTCCGGTAGCAGCGAAGGAGGTCAACGACCTGCGAATCTTCTCCCCGAGCTCGACGGCCTCCCGAGGAACGGCACCACCGAAGAGCATCCCTGCCATGGGCCCTTGGAAGTTGCCGAACGTCAGAGGCACGTCCAGGAGATGACAGGCACCAAGTGCACCACCGAACACAGGGGTCGGCCACGTCAACTCGTAGCTCCAACTCCGACCGGGATGTTCCTGGGCACACCACAGCGATGGGATGCGGAAGAAGCCGTCCGACTGGATCAGCAGGTACAGATCGGTGTCGGAGGCGTCCGGGTACACAGCGCGATACGAGTCGAGCTCCACGCCGTGCATCTTCGCGACTGCGGCGACATCCACGGTGGACATGTCCTCGTTCATCGCCATCGCGAAGAAACTGTACTCGTCGCGGGTGAAGCCCGTCATGAGGTCGACCTCCGCCCGCAGACCGAGCCACGGCTGGTCACGCACAAGGTCACCGTCCACCACCAGTCCGTACGGAGTGACCTCCCCGGGATCGACTGCACGGCATGGATAGCCTCAGGCGGCACTGCCGCGAAAGCATCGGACGTGAGCGGCACGCCGAGTGCTGCCCCAATCCGCTCGGCTGTGCCGCGTGCCTGGTCCTCGGGCAGAAACGCAGCGGTGACGCTTTGCCCGATGGCGCGGCGGAACAGTCCCTTGCCTGCCTCGGCGGCAGTCAATGCCGCCACGGCGCTGGCGCCCGCGGACTGGCCGAAGATTGTTACGTTGCCCGCGTCGCCGCCGAAGTTCCCGATGTTCTCTTGTACCCAGCGCAGCGCCGAGAGCTGGTCGAGGAGGGCTCTGTTGTGTGGCGCGTCAGACAGCCAGCCCAAGCCTTCGAAGCCCGTTCGATAGTTCACGGTCACCAGCACGACACCCTCGCTGGCGAGGGTTGCGCCGTTGTACTCGGGCTGGCTCGCGCTGCCGAAGATGAAGGCACCACCGTAGAACCAGACCATCACAGGAAGCCCAACCGCGAGGGGATCGGGCGTCCACACACTGACGGTAAGGCTTTCAGTGTCGTCGCCCGGTAGCCACAACGGAGGCAGCGGCTGCATCTGAGCCTGAGGAGGCGAGGCGCTGAAGGCAGTGGCGTCACGAACGCCGTCCCACGGCCGTGGCGGCTGAGGCGCCTGGAAGCGACGGACGCCGTCCAGCGGAGCGGCGTAGGGAATGCCCCTGAAGACGCTGATGTCCTCGTCCACGGCTCCGCACACGGCGCCATGCGTGGTCTGCACGATTGGTTGCATGACCCCATTCAACCCCGCAAGCCACAGAGGGCGCACGGCCGCAACGCTCAACCAAAGCAACCTGAAAGCAATTCAAGAACATTTCCCCGCCAATCGATCAAGCTTTTTCTGCGAGTCTATTTTCAGAGCACAGCCCGAGTGCTCATGTCAATCAGCTTGCCTGATACACCCTCAGTCATGGCTGAATCAGCACGATGACGGAACTGCTCCGATCCAATTGCCAGATGACCCATCGACGAGATATCTCAGCAGTATTGCCCTGAGCGCGCGAACCCGAACCGCCGACACGCCAAGAAAGGCCGCCAACACCAAGAACGCGCGGCCGTATTCGGATTAGTTAAGCAGGCCACCTAAGTGCTTGTTTCCGAGCTACTGAGACCGCGTGAGTCGTCGGGCGGTGATGCGGATCATCGACCATCGCACCATTGCCTCGTGGTGGTGGCGTAGTCGTTCGTAGTCGCGGACGCAGTGGCGGTGGCTGGTGATCCTTGCCAGGGTCCGTTCCACCACCCACCGCCGTGGTAGCACCGTGAAGTGCGGCAGGTCGGGCCGTTTCACTATCTCGACGGTCAGAGCAAGGGGCCTGCGTGCCCAGTCGAGCAGGGTTCCGGTGTAGCCGCCGTCCGCCCAGGCCAGCTGGACTCGCGGCCCCGCGACGGATCGCAGGGATCGCAACAGAGAGCGGGCGGCGACTCTGTCCGATGTGGATGCCGGGGTCACCAGTACCGCGATCAGCAGTCCCAGGGTGTCCACGGCGATGTGGTGCTTGCGTCCCTGTACCTTCTTGCCCGCGGCGTAGCCGCGGGGTCGAGGCGGCAACGGTAGGCGCCGCGCGCACGGACTGTGGAGTCGATGATCGCCGCCGACGGGGCGGCGTTGCGGCCGTCGGCCAGCCGGGCACGGTCGCCGTGCGCGTCTTCGTCTGGGTATGCGACATCGGCGCGTATCGGGCCTGCACGCCGCCGCCGATCGTGCCCGCGCGGAGCTTTCCGTCCTTGCCGGCGTCTACGTCGCGGACGCGGCCGTGCATGTAGGCCGTGAAAGTCACACCGCCCGCGCTCTTCGCGTGCGAGGATTCCTCGGCGTCGACCGATGAGAACACCGTGCGGGCCGCAAGCCTGCGCACGAGTTCGATGGAACCCTCTCCTGGTGGCCGGTCCCACTCCGCGTCGATCGCCAGCACATAGGTCTCACCGCTGAACCGGTGCTCGCTCCGGAGCGGGGTGCTCACGCCACCGTTGACAACGATGCCGAACATCTTGTCGACTCCGCCCAGCTGCTCCTCGGCGATCCGCGTGTTGTTGTGGATGCCCGTCAGCGATGACTGGGGCAGCAACGCGTCCGCCAGTTCGTCCCCCGACTGGGCGCGCAGGTCCGGCAGCACATCGCTGATGTCGACGACTCCATCGACCGCACCGATGCCCAGCGATCCGACGTCGCGGGACAGCGACTCCGGGGCGGGCAATGTGCGCGTGGTGACAGGTTCGGGAGGAACAGCTTGCCTGCGTTCCAGCTCGGCCAGTTGCTCTTCGGCCATCCACACCAGCACCGATCCGGGCAGTACGAACTGCTCGCCCGCTGTGCGGACCGGGCTGCGTGAGATCATTTCCAGCCGGTCGATGTTGCCGCGCGTCTGTGTCTCGGCCACGACGTTGGCCCGCACACCGACTCGTACTAGCACGCGCTTGCCGACGCCGGACATGAAGTAGGTCTTCTCAGTGCCCTGCATCTTCCGCGCGTGCTTGCGGCCCCACTTCGCGGACCACAGCGACAACGTCGCGCCGATCACACCGAAGTGGGCGCCGTCGGAGTGCTCGTTGCGGGACGAGATGACACCCCTGGGCGTGAAAGTGGTGGAGAGGTCGGCGTCGGCCGATGTGGTGGCGCCGTTCGACCAGTCCGCCCAGGTACTGCCGACCGCGGTCTGCTTGAGCCACTGGCACTCCACAGGATCCAGTCGCTGTGGCGCGACCGGGCTGAGCACCACGGCGACCTGTCCGTGCACGTCGGCGCGGCGTCGTGGATAGACCAGGCCCTCCACGACGTGCTTGCCGAACAGGCGGGGCTCCTTGCGGAGGTGATCCGGGGACAGGCGTTCAGCGATGAGTTCAGCGTTCGTGCCATCGGCTATCGCGAGCGCGGTGTCGCCGGAAGCCTGAGCGAGCAATGCGTGCGCCGAGCTGATGAGGTGTTCGGTGCCCGCGATCGACAGGATGTTCGTGCTGTCCAGGATCCTGGTGTCGGGCTTGAGGTCCAGGATGCGCGTGCCTTCGGCCAGCGGCTTGCGGTCCTGCGGTGCGACGGCCACTGGCGCGGGTCTCTTCTTGCTCACCATGTGTTCCGGGAGCAAGAACTCCACCGGCACGGTCAGAGGGGCCACCGGGACCCGCTTGACGTTGGGGACGTGCCGTCCGGGCCGTCCGAACGTGATCAGGCGGGCCTCGTTGCTCGCCCGGCGATACGCGGTGATCGTCGGCGTTATCTTCAGGACACCGCTGAAATGCCTGAGCCGCAGCTCGGCCACGGTCGAGCCAGTGAGCTTCGTGCCGTGCTTGTGCAGCACCACTTCGCCTGACTCGGCACCTACGGCGTGGGTGCGCGTCCACGTGCGGCCGAGTTTGAACGTCGAGTTGATCGCGTCGGTGGCCTGGTGCAGGAACACCGTGACGCGACCTTGGACGCTGCCGCTGACAGTCGTCGCGTTGGCCGTGGTGAACGTCCGAGTGTCGCGCTGCTTCACCCTGGACTCGGTCGAGGACTGGTCCGCGCCGATCTGGAGATCGCCGTCGGCGAGCCCGTCCAGCTCGGCCTTCAGCCGGATCGTGACTACGTTGTCGTGGAAGAACCTCTGCTTCACCAACGTGATCACCAAGCCGGGGCCGATCAGTTGGTCCACCAACTGCACCAGTTGCTCGTCTGAGAGCCGGTGCTTTACTGCCTCCTGCCGTTTGATGATGTCGTTGACTGTCGCTTTGTGCCCGGCTGCCAACGCGGGGTCGCCGAACTCCTTGATGAACGCTGATGAGCTGAAGTGGTACCAGCGGTGGTCCGGTACGCGTCGCAGCGCGTCGGCGATCGCCGAGTACAGGCGGTCATGGGTGCGCACTGACTCTACCTTCGCACCGGTCAGCGTCAGCCCGGACTCGAGGAAGTCAGGGCCGAAGTGCGTGCGCTTGTCGCCCGTGCGATACCCCGAGACCTGGTCCTGCTCGCCGGCCGGATCGACGATCCCGGTTGCCAGCGCCCGTTCTCGCGTCGTCCACTGGTAGGCGGTGACGTCGCCTTCCAACGTGCGCGCCGGTTGGCCCAGTGCGCGGACCTGCAGCTCGTGCACGGTTCGGTAACGCACCAGCCTGCCCTTGTACTCCTGGTTGTAGCGGAATCCGGTCTCCCGCTTGAGTGCGACGCCACGTGATCGCTCGTGGCTGAAATCGGCCCCTGGCCCGAGCGAGAACATCACCGGCTCGGCGTGGTGGACCGCGGCGGCCGTTCCGCTGATCCCGAACTTCCGCTTCGCGGTTCGGGTGCTGACGCGCGCGGCCTTGCCCGTGCTCCAATCGTTGAACTCCATGCCGTGCAAGTCGTCGAGCACTTCGATCTGTCGTGCTACGACCCGCATCTCGACCGCATTACCGCTGTGCAACAAGGCTCCGGCTAGCGGTGGGATCGCCGCCACCCCGTCTCCGGGTGCCTGTCCGGGTCGTGCACCACCATGCCTGGCAACTGCGCGGCGATGTTCGACCGATGCAGGAATTCCGCCAGTACTTGGCGCCCCGGCGAGCCGATCCCGGTCAGGTGCTTCGGCAGCAGTCGCACCACCTGGTCGAAGAACGCGCCCTTGACGATCACGTCCTCCAGCGCAAACGCGGTCGGCGGCGGGGTCGCCAGCGGCTTGAACCCGGTCCCGTTGTCCGAGCGGTCACGGGTGGGACTGCCCATCGTGAACGTCCCGGTGAGCCGGTCGTCCTCGCCGTAGTCGATCTTTTTGATTAGCTTCTCGTCCGCGGCGAGCAGCTCGATCGCTTATGACACATGGGTTTTCGAGTCCGGTCTCGGTGTCCACGGCGTTGGAGGCTCGCTTGAACTCGTGCTGCACGTCCTGGTCGCGGGTCTCGTTGACGTTGGTCGTGAACGACGGCGTGACGGTCGCGGTCAACGGTGCCACCACCGCGACCGTGATCGGTACTGCCAGTGCGGGAGTCGAGGACGTTCCGGTATGCGTGGTGGCAAACCGCCGCGTCTTGGTCTTCGGCACGAACGTCCTGCCGGTCTTGCCGGGCAGTTCCTCGGTCGCGTCCCAATCGAGTTTGGTGCGCACCAATAGTTCGTAGTGCTTTCCGTCCCGCTGGATCGGGTACCGGCGCACGTCGCCCACCAGCGTGCCGACCCCGTTGCGCAGATCCCGTTCCACGCGGTCGATTCCGTGTAGCGGCTGCTGCCTGCGGGCAGGCGACTCGTCGGCTACCGGCACCGATGGCGGCGTGGAGAGCATTTCGGTGACGACAGTGCGGATGCCGATGCCCCGACATGGGTGTGCTGTATGGATTTCCCGAAACCCAGACTTTCGGTCACGTAATCCGGCATCGCCCGGCGCGTTCGCTCGAGCAACCTCGGTAGCCTCTCCTCCTGGATGGTCGCCAGCCCACCAGCGGCGGTCGTCAGGTCGCTAGAAGCGGTCTCCATCCCGGAGAAGGTCGCCGTCGGCCCGCGGGACATCGTATCGGTCCGGCGCGGGGCGTTGATCGGGCCGCGTCGAGGCCGAGATCGGCGAGGCCCTGCTGGTCTACGTCGAGGAGCACGGATTCGTCTCGGCCACTCAGCAGCGGTACCGCTCCTGCCGGCACCACCACCCACGACGGTGTGGCCCGCACGAGGTAGCGGTCACCCACTACGTCCAGCAGTTCCCGGTCGTGCAGGTCGGCCTTGAGTACCAGCGGTGGTCCGCCGACCTCAATCCGGTATCCCTGCGAGGACAACGCCTTCAGCAGATTGTTCGCCAGTGTGCGTCCGGCGGTTGCCGTCGTCACTGACGAGAGGTCTTCACGCGCGACCGCGCGCTGCAGTGTGGCGTGCAAGGCCACGGCGACGAACGGCCGGGCCTCCAATGTGGATTGTTGCCGAATGCCCTGCTGCCCGGTGAGTTCCCACGTGTGGCGCAACGACCCGATGACCCGGTCGCGCGGGACACTCCAAATCTGTTCGTCCGCGTGGGTTTCAACGCGAGGCACTGTGGACTGGACCGCGTCGGGAACCACCACGTTCCGCTGCCAGTCACCCGATTCAACCGACACGTTCAATGCGCAGACCGTGTCCGAAGCGATCCTCGCCGCCAGCAGAGCCCTTGAATGCTCCGGGTTCAAGCGATGCCGTCAGGACCGCGTTCTGCTCGACCACCCCTGCGGGGGTGTCGACCGCGATCCGCAGCGGCACACCGGTTCCGAGCAGTTCGGTGAGGACCGCGCGCTCATCACGGCCGGGTCCGGTGGCCAGTGCCTGGCTCACGGCTGCCTTGGTGAACGCCGCGTTCCCTAGCCCGCCTCCGGGTTGACACAGGCCTAAAAGGCTCTGCGCATGGGCGTCTTGCACGACCGCAGGTCCGGGAGGGCCGTTCGCGGGTCTGACCGGTGACCTCGACCAGCAGGTCGCCGTCAAGCGTCACGATGACGCCGCAGTGACGGCGGTTGGTGCTGACCTGCGACCACAGCTCGGTGTAGTCGATGCCGTGCGGGGTGGCCAGTCTGGCGAGGCAGGAGGTCGTGAGCTCGTTGTGCGCGGGCCGCAGGCGGATCGGCAGCAGGGAGACCGTCAGACGCTGGCCTGCTTGGTCGTCGCCCGGTTTTGCGGCCGCCGAGCCGGAGTGGAAGTGGAGCGTTCGGCGGCGAAGTCGACGGGGACCAGGTCGAGCAGGTCTCGGGTGATGCGTTCGCTGCCATCGTGTATCGGTTGGCCGCGCACCGCTGCGGTGAGATCGCGTGCCGTTGCCCATCGACATCGATGGACAGCTCGGCCTCACACCGTTCCTTCATCTGATGGGGCCGAGTGAAGCAACGTTCCCGTTGTGCCGGAAGCCGGCGACATCCGGCACCACGACCAGCTTGCTATCAAGTCTGGTCAAGCAGAACGGTGAGTTCGACCTCATTGGTCGTCATGATCGCCAACTTCTCACGGCCAATGCTGGGTCTGGCACACCAGTGAGCAGACGGCAGGACGCGAACCCGCGCATCGGGATGGCGACGACGGCGTCTTCGGAAGCGACTTGCGACGGTATGACGCGCACTCGTCGCCATACCCGCCACAGGTGTGTGCCCAGCCATAGACCTGCGCCTCAGCCGTCCAGGTCCACCTGTTAGTGGTCACAGGAGGGACAGTCGGTGGTGGGTGTTCCACCTGGAACACCCACCACCGAGGCCCCACTTACCGTGTCCTGGCGGAAATACGCGGCCTGCGGGACCCGTACCGTTCCGGCCCGGCGGACCCACCACGACGAGCGGGACGAGCATCGAACCGGCAACGACACCAACAACACCTCACCAGAACCTCATCTCACCAGCCTCGACCAGCAGGCCGAAATGACACAACGGGCACAGTACGCGACCCGTTCGCCCCCAACGGTTCGCCGCAACCAGGCCAACGACCCCAACACCGCGTCGACATCAGCGCCGACACGATCAGAGCCGGTCGACGAACAAGGACCTTCTGACACCCCAATACATGCATGGGTGCCTGACCGAACCACATGGGAGGCTGATTCGCGACAACCGCGCCCCAATCCACCAGACACCAGGTCCATCGCGGTCAGCCGTTTGTCCACACAAGACACACCAACGTCTCCGCGCCTCGTTTACCCAACGGAGGCATCACCGCACCCTGTCACAGCCGCGGACAGCTCATCAGCAGACCTTCGAGACACCGCCATCAAGGTTCGCGACTTCGCCCTCGTCAGCGAACTACGGGTAGTCGCCGCTGCAGCCGCCACTGAAAATCCCGCCACTCGGTCGGCGCCGCCGGGCCTCGATGACCGCTGTCGAACTCCGCAACAACGTCGCCGAGCAACGTCGCCTCAATGGAGAGTGCACGTGTCCGCCGGCCCCGGTCGCGTCGCGGTGACGCACCCTCACAGCCGGAACAAGAGAACGGGTGTCGACGCGGAGATCCAGGGCAGGTCGCGCGGGTTCATCGTCGACAACCGTGGCGAGTCGTCGTTCGTGTTGCACAACGACTACCCGAGAGGCTGCCGTTCCTGCTGGCGGGGATGCCCTGTGTCGTGGACCAGGACACCCGTGCCGAACGCCAGGCAGGAGGGGCCTGAAGGCGCGACTGGTTCAGCTCAACGACGTCAGACTGCAGCCCAATGGCCACATAAACTGCCCGAAGGTGCTACGTATTATGACCTCTTGGCGCCCGGTCGGTCTATATGACCAAAGGAGTCATCGGAAGAATCTATCATTCCAGTGTGGATCAACACGGGGTCGCGTTCTCCGCATGATCGTCGCATCCGAGGCAGAACCGAGCGTGGCGCACACTGACGACACCAGCGTTGCATTTATGGGAGTGATAGCGGGGACGCTGGGACATGAGCTGCGGACGCACATGCTGTTGCACTTGAAGATCTGGACGATGACCTGGGTACTTCCGTCTGACAGATCAGGCACCGGATCGGCAGTGCTTTGTGGCACTCTGAACTGCGCTACGACGGTGCGACCTTATTCCTGGCCAACAGCACGGAGCCGTTCCAGAAGATCTTCTACTCCCACCTGCACGTCTTTCCGCGCTTCCTCGGCGATGGCCCCCAATCGGCTACCGGCTGCGCGACCGGGGTTTGTCAGCTGCTCGACGAGGGCGCCCAACGCCATTCTCCGCGGGTTAACGCCGTCTTGATCCGATCGGCAGAAGCAACTGCAGCACCTGTCGGCCGCGTCGCGGTCTTCTGATCGCCTGCCAGCAAGAGCCAGTTCCGGTTCGGACCCGATTGCATTGACCCGTGAGATCGGTGTCGCAATCGCGCTCGCCGCGAGGCATCAAGAAACATTTTCAAGAAGGTGGATCTGGTCGTGAACGGATGGCTGGGACTGCTCCGGCGAATTCCGAGACGAAGCCTGTTGCCTGGCGCTGTTGGCGCCATGCTCCTCGCAGTCGGTGGGCTGGGGGCTGGCGCGATCGTCCGCAGGGACCCGCTGCTGAGCGACACGCCCCTGAACGCGGTCAGGTACGGCCATGGCCACGACCTCGCATTCATGGTCCTGTTCGCTGGTCTGGGACTTATGGTGCTGTCGTGGGTGCGGCTCGGCCAGCTGGTGCTTGCGGATCAGGCCGGTGGCCGCATGGTCGCGATGGCCACCGCCGTGTGGGCCGCGCCGCTGACCATCGCGCCCCCGCTGTACAGCCGGGACGTCTACAGCTATCTGGCGCAGGGTGCGGTCGCGATGCGCGGTTTCGATCCGTACAGCCGTGGAGCGTCCGTACTGGACCTACCGCTACGGGGCAACGTAGCGGACCTGTGGCAGGAGACGCCGTCGCCATACGGGCCGCTATTCCTGTTGCTGGGCAAGGTGACGGTCTTCCTGACCGGGGACAATGTCATCCTTGGCGCGATCTTCATGCGCGTCGTCGCGCTCGCCGGACTGGCGCTGCTCACGTGGGCGATTCCTCGCCTGACAAGGCATCTGGGCGGGCGCGCCAACGTCGCGTTGTGGCTCACGGTCGCCAATCCGCTGATCTTGGCGCTGGGCATCGGCGGGGCGCACAACGACATTCTGATGGTTGGGTTCATGGTGGTCGGCGTGCTGTACGTCCTCGATCGGAAACACCTCCGCGGGTTCGCTTTCATAGCACTGGCCGTAGCGGTGAAGGCGACGGCGCTGCTGGTGGCGCCGTTCCTCGTGTGGGTGTGGGCGGCTCGGCTGAGCGGGTCGGCACGGCATCGCTTTCTGATGGCCGCCGGGACTGGAGGAGCGGTCTTCGTAGTCGTCTTCTCTGCGGCCAGCATGATCGCTGGCGTTGGTCTCGGCTGGATTGGTGTACTGAAGTCCCAGAGCCCCCTGCTGACTTGGATGTCGTTGCCCTGCGCGGCGGCGGAGGTCCTCTTCTACTCGATCGGCACACACATTCCCGGATGGACCCGCGAAGGCTTCCTCAGCTTCTTCCGCGCGTCCGGGGTGGTCGTGCTCGCGGGAGTGCTCGTTCGCCTGTGGTGGCTGGCCAGGGAAGGTGGTGTGGACGCGATCAGGCGCGCGGCCATCGCCCTGCTCGCCGCGTCCCTGCTCGCGCCGTCTGTTCTTCCTTGGTACTTCACGTGGACGCTGGCACTGGCCGCCGCCTTCGCCTGGAAGAAGCGCGGAATCGCCGTGCTGGCCGGCATTTCGGTGTGGATGGTGCTGGTCACCTTGCCCGACGGCACGATCGTCTGGCGCTGGACCTACGACAACATGAACCCCTGGGTGTGGTGGCCGTACCTGGCCGCCACCGTCGTGGCCGGCGTGTGGGTCGGCCGGTCCCTCCTGCAGCCACAACCGGTCAACGCACCGCAGTTGGTGGGAGGTAACCGTGGCTGAGCTCGAGAACCGCGTGCTGAGGTTCGCACCGCTGCTGCTGTGCCTGTCGCTAGGCATCTACGCCTGGACGCTGGGAAACCCGGCGAACTGGGGGATGATCGACCTCAAGGTGTACTGGAGCCTCGCGCCGAACGTGCTGTCGGACCAACTCTACGAGATCAACATGCCGTTCACGGCAGACTTCCAACTGCCGTTCACCTATCCACCGTTCGCGGCGGTGGTATTCCTGCCAGTGTCCGCGTTGCCGTGGATCGCCGCGCGCATCCTGTGGCAGGTTCTTTCACTGTTCAGCCTGTGGTGGCTGGTGCGGACGGCGCTGAAGCTGGTGGCCGCAAAGGCAGAGAAGCCGTATGACGTCACGTGGCAGCGCCGAACATTGCTGTGGACCGCCGTCGTACTTTGGTTCGAACCAGTGCGCAAGACCTTCGACTTCGGACAGATCAACCTGCTCCTGGTTGCCGGGATCTTCGCTGCGATGGTGGCGACACGTCAAGCGCTGGCAGGACTGGGCGTTGGTGCTGGCATCGGGACGAAGCTGACTCCGGGGATCTCGGTCTTGTACTTCCTCGCAATGCGCAGATTCACTGCCGCTGGGTGGTCGGCCGTGGGCTTTGTGATCACCGTGGCGCTCGGGTTTGTCGTGTCGGCCCAAGACTCCTGGCGCTACTGGTTCGAGTTGCTCGGTGCCGCGGACAGGGTGGGACCGGTGGGGTCGGCGATCAACCAATCGTTGCGTGGCGCATTGTCCCGTTCGTTCGGTTACGACGTCGAGATGTCGTGGCCCTGGCTGGTAGCAGTCGCGGTGTCGGCTGCCTTGACGTGGTTCGCCCTGCGTGCTGCGGTGCGGGCAGGGGACCAGCTTTCGGTCGTGGTCACGGTGCAGATGCTCGGGTTGCTGGTCTCACCGATCTCGTGGAGTCACCACTGGCTGTGGATCATCCCGGCCGTTCTCTGGATGGTTTACAGCGCAGGACATCCCATGCGCCTTGGGCTCGCCGGAGCCTGGGTGCTCGTCACCACCACAGACGTGATCACGTTTCTGATCAACCAACAACCGTCCATCTGGGAGATTCCGAGGCCATGGCCGCTCTCCGCACTCGCCTGGGTGTACCCGGCGCTCGGCCTAGTCACCCTTGCGACGACGCCTCGTCTACTGCGCGTGGCGGCACAACGCTCGGAGGTCGCACTGTGAGGCTCGAACAACGGCTGCTGACCGTCGCGCCATGGCTGCTCGCGATCTCTCTGGCCGTGCGCACCTGGATCATCGTCACCGGCTTCGGCAACGAGTCCATCGACCTCTACGTATACTGGTCGCTCGCCCCGCACGTGCTCGACGGCGACCTGTATCAGGTGTTCTCCCCGCACTCGCCGCCGGACTTCCCGCTGCCGTTCACCTATCCGCCATTCGGCGCGCTGGTGTTCCTGCCGATGACGTGGATGTTCTGGAGCCTCGCACAGTGGAGCTTTCGTCTGCTGTCGGTGCTGTGCCTGTACTGGATGGTGCGAGTTGCGCTACGGCTGGTCGCGGGCGAGTCCTGGACGACTAACGCCCGGTTGTGGCGTCAGCGCGCGATCCTGTGGACTGCGGTGCTGCTGTGGATGATGCCGGTCTTCCACACCTTCGAGTTCGGTCAGATCAACCTGGTACTGGCTGCGATCGTGCTGGCCGCGATGGTCGCCCATGACGATCGGGTGGCCGGTGCCGGGCTCGGTCTGACATCCGGTGTGAAGCTCGTACCGGCGATCTCGGGCTTGTACTTCCTGGCCACGCGCCGATGGGCAGCCGCGGGGTGGTCGGTTGCCGCGTTCGCCGCGAGCGTCGGCCTCGGCTTCCTGGTGGACTTCGACCAGACCAAGAAGTACTGGTTCGAGTTGCTGGCCGACGCTGACCGGGTGGGTCCGATCGCGACCGCGCACAACCAGTCGCTGCGCGGAGCGTTGTCTCGGACCTTCGGCTATGACGTAGGCCTGTCCTGGCCGTGGGTGATCGCGGCGCTCGTGTCGATGGTGCTGGCCCTGTTCGCGTTGCGAGCTGCGATCCAGGCGAACGACACACTGATTGGTGTGCTATCCGTACAGTTTCTCGGGCTGTTGTTGTCACCCATTTCCTGGGACCACCACTGGGTGTGGGTCGTGCCGCTACTGATCTGGCTGGTGCACGCCCAGATCTCTCCATGGGCGCGGATCACGTTGCTAGGGCTGTGGGTGCCGGCCATGTTCTCGGACGTCATCGCGTTTCAGCTGCACCGGCAGCCAACCATCTGGACGATCAGCCGACCCGGCTGGCTGTCCGCGATCGGGTGGGCCTACCCTGCGTTCGCGCTGATCACCTTGGTGGTGATCACGTGCGCATTGCGCCGCTCCACGAGGACTCGCTCGCATCACCGAGGAGGCACTCGCGATGTGCAGTTTCTTCCGCACCACAGTGGACAGTCCGTGTCGCAAGGTTCTCGTCCAGATCAACGAGGACTGCAACCTGCGCTGCGCCGACTGCTTCGTTTCGGCGACTCGAGCGGGCAGGCAGATGTCCCTGGCCGACGTCGTAGGCAAGGTGATCCCACAGCTTCGTGACGCGCGGGTTCGGAGGATCACCTTGACCAGCGGGGAGCCCTCAATCCATCCCGACTTCATGGCCGTCGTGCGAAAGTTCCGCGCGGCTGGCATGGCCGTCGGGGTGTGCACGAACGCGACAGCACTGAGCGACCAGCAGATCGCCGAGCTCGCGAGTCTTGAGGCGCACTGCAACGTTTCGCTCGGCGGGTTCGCCGCGGACTCGCACGGCAAGTTCCGCGGTGACCGGGCCAGCTTCGACCTCACCGTCGCTACGGCGCAGAAGCTCGGGGCGGCAGGGATCCTGCAGGGCTCGCTGTGCACTCCGAACTCGTTGGCACAGAACGAGGAGTACGTCGATCTGTGCGAGTTCGCCCGCGCTCACGGCGCGCGTTCAGTGCTGCTCAACCCGCTCGGCAGCATGGGTCGCGGCATCAAGTCCCAAGGTCAGCTCGCGAAAACGACCATGCACATGCAGGAGATCCACGCCCTGACCGAGCTGTTCGGCAGCTCAGACCTCGACATCACACACTTCCGGTTCCCCAACGCCGCGGGCAAGCCACTGTCCGGCTGCGAAGCTGGAACGATCATCTGCATGTTCACGCCCGGCGGGATCGCGGTGTGTCCCTATCTGGTGTTCGCAGCGAGAACTCCGGCCTCTCAGCACGCCGACACCCGAATTCACCGTCGGCAACATCCTCACTGGCACGAACATCGACCAGCGCCTCGACGACTACCGGTCCACGATCGCTACCAGGTCGGCACGAACAACACCTGCGCGTCGTGCTCGATGAGCTCTGGATGCGGCAAAGGTTGCCCAGCCTCTGTCGTCGCGTCCGGATCGGCGACGCCGAACAGTGCCCGATCACGACTGCCGATCAAGCTGCGGGAGAGCGCCGCGTAGCGGGCGCCGATCAGCAGGCCGACCTCCCGATTGAACCACAGGTCGGTGAACACCACCCTGATCTGGCGGACCAGACCGTCGACGCCGAGGGCGGTACTTCCGTCGGTGCCATCGGGCAGGGCAGCCTGCACCCGGACGTCAGGCGAATTGACTCTCGGCACCTTGACGATCTCGCCGTTCCACACGAGGGAGCGCTGTCGTCGCGTTCGGCCTCGTCCTGCCGGATCCAGTCGCGCAGTGCTCGCGATGTACCCCGAGTTGCTCGGCCAGCAGCCGAATCGCCGACTTCAGATCCGGCTCTCGACACAACCGGACCGCTCGAGATCCCAACTCGTCGGGGTACCTCGGTGCTGCTACGGAGGGCTCCCTTCAGGCCCTATCGGACCATGCATGAATGTCGTCTAGCTGCCACGGAAATCTCACACCAACGGTCTCGGGATCAGCGGTCCTGTGCGATCTTGACAGCCAGATCCAAGCCCTAACTACACGACATTGGGGCTAGACTGCGATGTGATGACCATCCGGGTTACCCGCGTAGAACCAAGCAAGGTGGACCAACTCCGAACGTGGTTGGCGACGGCACGGCTACGCGCAGACGAAGTGCGGGCCACGTTCGTCGATGAGGGTGTGCGGCACGAGCGAGCGATGCTGGTGGACACCTCGGACGGGCCACTACTGATCTACGCGGTCGAGTGCGAGGACTTCGATGCGGCCACGGCCGCGTTCGCAAAGTCCACGCATCCGATCGACCAGGAGCACAAGCAGGTGATGGCCGAAGTGCGAGGCACCCCGGTCGAGGTAGAAGACCTGCTGGACCTATGGCTTTAGGCAGGCGTAACAACGGCACCGTCATCAGATCCGTCGACTGTCAATCGTCTCGAATCGTGGAGACGGTGTTATGCCGCAGCGACCCTGACCTGCACCGCCGATACTGCCTGTGCTTGTACCGTCTAATGCTCGAACGGAATCGGGGCCAGTCCGTGGTTGGCGCTGTGCCGCCGGTTGGCGGTGGGAGGTCTCCGAGCGCCGGTATGCCGCCACGGTTCTGGCCGTCTGTTGACCCGTGATTCCGCGCCGGGGCTTGGCGATGACGCCAGACCGAACTTGGTGCGGTTCCATGCCAGCGCGGTCGGCCTTGTGGATGACCTCTTCCTCGAAGGCCGTGCGCCGGATGGTGAGATCCGACGGATGTCCGTCGGACACCGGCTTTCGTGGCGAGCGAGGCGCCGTACGAGCACTTGTTCGCGTCCCACCTGCGAGTGGTGACTACGCATTAGGAGGAGGTGGCCGCGGGGCGATGGCGTCTGGCCCTTGTCGTAGCCAGCCCCAACCTTGCAGTCCGACAACTCCGTGCCCTGTGTGTAATCACCCAGGCCCCGACAGCAGCCATCGTTTCGTGCCAAGGTTGCAGAACTTGGCGAGGCCAGCCAACCTGTCTGCGCTCGGCTCGAGCACATCGACTCGACGGCGACCAACGCGCTCGCCTGGCGGTTGCTGTCAGCCCTGCGCCCGCTGGAAGTGCGCCTAAAGGCCTGGACCAATCCGACCGCACGATCGTGGTTCGCCAGCTACGCCCGGCCACCCGTGAGGAAACGCCGGCAGCGGCGGACCAGTTGTTCACGCGCCTGCCGGAACTCACCGGTCAGTACGCGCCCGCTGGAGCTGAGGTGGCCGAACGGTTGCTACGCGTCGAGCCGGTGTTCACGGCCGAGGGCGAGACCACGACCACGGTCATGGCCACGAAGGTCATGGATACGGCCACCCATTCGCCTTGCACGCCTTCCCGTCCCGCGGGATGAACGCGCCCTGGGAGACGCCATTGGTGATGCGGACGATCTCGTCGTTGGACACGCTGAACGTCTGCTGCATCATCACCGGCGCCAGTCCGCCGTTCACGTCGCACGGGCGGTGTCCCTGCCCGAACGCGTGCCCAACCTCGTGGTTGACCATGTACGTCCGGTACTCGTTGAGGTCCGGCAGGAACGCTACGGCGCCGCGCGTCCAGCGGGCCGCGCTCAGGTACACGAAATTGCCGTCACGGCACGAGACGTCGATCGGGATTTCGAACCCACACACGTTCCGTGCGGTCTGTTGTGACGTGAGACGCACACGCACAGACGCGACACCGATTACACGACGCACTGAAAGCGCGCCACGGGCCGTCCAGCCGCGCGGGTCCGTCAGAGTGCGGTCCACGAACACCGAAAAGGCATGTTCGTCGATCGTGATGCCGTCCTCGATCTCAACGGCGTAGGTGCGCACCGGGCCCGTGCCCACTACGTCACCGGTGCCGGGGACTACGTGGAACGTGCCGCTGCCAGCGACCGGGAACTCAGGTCCATCGGGCAGGTCCGAGCTCGACGCGTACACACGAGGCGGAGGCGGAGGCGGTGGCGATGGCGCTGCCGGGCGGACGGAACCGAGTCAGGCGTGTTCGGCGACGGCACCGAAACCGGCACCGGCGTGGTGATCGGTGCTGCGGCAGGAGAGATTTTGCCAGCCAACTGGACCGTCGTCAGCAGCAGCGCCGTCAAGCCGACCGCTGTCAGAGTCAGGTGGACCTTCATGACGGCAACGCTCGCCGGAACTGATGAAGAACCTGTTTACGTCCCGCTTGACTGTCGTGAAGGCCTGCATACTTCGCACTGTGTGTGCCCACATTCTCGTCGCCGAGGACAACGTTCACCAGGCTGAACTCGTCCGCCGGTACCTCGAGCACGACGGGCATTCCGTGGTGGTCGTCCACGACGGACGGGCGGCGATCGACGAGACGCGGCGGCGCAACCCCGACCTGCTGGTGCTGGACGTGATGATGCCGCTGGTCGACGGAATCGACGTGATGCGCGCGATCCGGACCGAGTCGGACGTGCCGATCGTGCTGCTCACCGCGCGCTCCACTGAGGACGACGTGCTGCTCGGGTTCGACCTGGGAGCGGACGACTACATCACCAAACCGTTCCGGCCACGGCAGATGGT